>NZ_JAULSQ010000026.1:0-30763 GCF_032452295.1 Paenibacillus sp. ClWae2A | reverse complement strand
GTTACGCTCACGGTCATTCACGCTATTGCTGCGTTCAGATTGAGTCCACGTTGCACTCTCTCCTTCTGCTTTCGCGTTCAGACCCAGATCCAAGGCTCCGCGGCTTTCGCTTGCATAGCTGCTGTTTACGTTACGCTGGCTGTCTTTCACGCTGTTGTTGCGTTCAGATTGAGCCATCGTTGCACTCTCTCCTTCTGCTTTCACGTTCAGACCCAGATCCAGTGCTCCACGGCTTTCGCTCGCATAGCTGCTGTTTACGTTACGCTCACGGTCATTCACGCTATTGCTGCGTTCAGATTGAGTCCACGTTGCACTCTCTCCTTCTGCTTTCGCGTTCAGACCCAGATCCAAGGCTCCGCGGCTTTCGCTCGCGTAGCTGCTGTTTACGTTACGCTCATCGCCGCCTCGTGAATAGTCGCTCATCGTTGTACCTTCTCCCGACACATTGGCATTCAGGCCAAGGCCCAGCTTGCCAGCACTGCTACGCTCAGCAGTGTGGTCAGAAGAACGATCATTGTATCGGTTCGTGCTCTCTGAGGATAAGTCGGCATTGAGTCCAAGATCCAGATTCAATGCTCCAGTTGCACTGGATGAACCTCCGTAGCTACCATGGTTACCGTAACCTGTGTCACGGTGTCCAGACAGAAGAGATCCCAGCTCCAGGCGCAAACCTGCATTTAGCTCCAGATTACCACTGCTGTTATTGCTATAGCTATCTGCGTAAGTTGCCTGCGAAGCCCCCAGCAATCCAGCCACCAACGTACCCGACAATACCGACAATTTTACCCAACGATTCACTTTTTTCATGATTATATACACTCCTTCTCAATTTTGGTTGAATTAACGCCATTGTTGTAGAGAGAAAGAGGTATATTGCGGCGGCCGCCCAGGCGGTGCCTGTGACCATTGACTGAATCCATCGAGCCGTTCCATTCGGAAAGCAAAATCGTAATCTGGCGTAACCAGACCCGTTGTTGCTCCCGGAGGTGCACCGGCTGGAGCGGTTGCTCCACCTCCAGTTACACCGGACGAACCGGAGCTTGTCCCAGCGGAAGCATTAGCTGCTCCGGGAGAAGTTGCTGCAACAGGCCAACTGGCTGGTCGTTCTGTGCGAGACTGCAATGGAGATGTTGCATCGACATCATCTTGTTTCAGATTGGCTTCCTGGTTACTCTGCACTTGTTCAGTGACAGCTGGTTTAGCAGATGGCTGATCTACGAGGAATAACTCGTTATCGGGCAAACCTGCATTATCATCGGAATCCTGCGTCAGATCAGTTCCTTCCACAGGCAATGCCTGCGGGACAACAGGTTGTTCTGGACGTACTTCTGGTTCCGGGGTGACCTCCATCACTTTGCCCGTAACCTGTACTGGGTCCTGTCCTTCCTCGTTGTTCTGTGGTAAAACAGGATCTGCGAGTGCACTCGTATTGGAAGTTTCGACATTCGGTGTTTTGACGACCGTCGGCTTTTCCGGAGTGACTAACGGCGGTTCCGGCTTCACACTTGGAATCTCCACCTTTTCCTGATCAGGATTGAGTTCAGCGGATACGTCTACAACTGGAATCTCTGCTCTCACAGAAGGAAGCTGGACATTTCCCTTACTCAGATCCACACGGGATGAAGAGATATTGACGGAAGTAACCTCAGGCACATCCACCTTAACGGAAGGTAATTCAACCTTGCCCTGCCGAAGGTCTGTTTTCACAGCAGACGTCTCTGCCTTGATCACCTCCGGTACCTCTGCGGTAACGCCAGGCAAGGAAGCTGTCCCTTCGTTCAGGTTTACCTGACTGCTTGATACTTCGGCTTTGATCACCGGTGTATCCGCCTTTACAGACGGCAGTTCGACGGTTCCCTTCTTGGCATCAATCCCAATCTCTGATGTTCCGGCCGATCCAAGCGGTGTATCTACTTTCAGCTCAGATACACTCAGCTTACCTGTGGATTCATTCGCTTTGATCGACGGAACTTCAACATCCAGTAGTGGTGTGGATACCGATACCGACGGAGTCAGGTTCAACCCGCCATCCGAATCGCGTGAAAACAAATTTAGCGACAATCCGCTGGAATGTTTTTCAGAAGATACCTGAGCATCATCGGCGTATACATGTGACGATCCAACTCCCAGAAGCAAAGTCCCTGCAAGTATAGCCAGTGGTATGCTTCCAAGACGCACAATCGATTTTGGTAACTTTACATTCAAGTTGCTTCACCCCCTTTCCGCTAATGCGTTGGTGGGACAAGGCATATGAGTTTTCCCCTAGGATTAATTTGAATACAGGGATTTCTGCCTGTTCCTCATTAAACGTGAAGGCGTTTGCTCAAACGCTTTTTAATCATAAACTTAAAATTTGAAATAAATTCAAACCTTCATTTCAACTGTTCTAACCTGAGCAGATTCGGCCTGTTTTCAGTCGCCTGCAATCATGGTCTTGGCTGCAATGGAGCCATTTAGATCGGCTTTTTCCCCGCTACGTTTCATCAAATAAATCAACCCAAGCAGGGTCAGCAAAATGCCTGAACAGACAAAAGCCGGCACTACACCAAATGAGGTAACCATAAATCCGCCTACCACCGGGCCCATAATATTACTGGCTGTCATCACGCTGCCTACCGTTCCAAATACCCTGCCTGTCATCGCCTCAGGTGTCTGTTCCTGCAACAGGATCTGAAAGGGCACAATCGCAAACCCTATTCCGACACCTGCCAGGGCAAAGAGGGATACTAACAACAGATTGGCACCTAGCCCGGCGTGCGGCCATATCCCAACAATAACTCCGGCTCCGCCGATAACCAGACCCATGAGTATGGTACCCAGACCCATTTTCAAAACATGCCCTGCATGCTTCCACTTCCGTACACTCATCGCTGCAATTAATGTACCTGCGCCACTTGCTGCCACGCACCATCCCAGCTGATCACTTGAAATTCCGGGAAGTTGTCTGAATAACACCACAGTCTGTGAATCGGCAAATTGCAGAAAAAGTATGGCTGAAGCAAGCAAAATCAGAGACGTTCCTACATGAGGGAGAGATGCGAGCATGCGAATACCCTCCAGTGTTTCTTTCCAAAAAGAGCCTTTTGAGCGGTTACGAACACCCCCAGCTGTCTCTTCCTCTACTTCTGTTACGTTATGAATTGCAGATTGGATCACCCGAGTTCCAGGAATCCACAATAAAATGATGCCGGAGATCAGAAAAGATGCTGAATCGAGAACAAAACACCAGGTAATTCCAAAGGCGGCTACCAAAAGTCCGCCAAGCGCTGGACCAATAATTTTGGACATCTGTTCGATCACCGAGCTGATGGATACAGCTTGCGCAAGCTGTTCCCGAGGTACAATTTCCTTCAGCTTTCCGTTTTTGGCCGGAGAGAAGATTACATCGAACAGGGATTTGAGGACAAGCAGTATGTAAACGTGCCAGATCTGGTCAGCAAAAATTAACGCACCCACAATGATGATCCGTGCACCATCAGCTACAATCATCAGCCATTTTCGGTTCAGGCGATCTGCAAGCGTGCCTGCGAATGGCCCTGTCAACAGAATGGGCAGTGCGGCGGAAAGTGTGACAAATGTAATCTCCCATGGCGTTGCATTCCAGCGGATACCCACGAGAGTCAGGATTGCGAGCAGATGCAGCCAATCACCCAGATTGGAAATGGCCTGTGCCACCATCAATGTTACAAAAGATCGGTTATTCTTCAGCGGTCGATGTCCTTCAAACGTTAAATCACTTGTCATCCTTCTTCTCCTCCATTATATTCCAATTCATAGTATGAACTCATTATATAGAGCAGCCCTTGACTCAACCTCCTGCCAGAGGCGGAGAAAAAGCGACATCTGAAGGATGATTTTTCAGCATGATGAATGATCAAATTTTAAATGCTAAAAATGCAAATCTTGTGACATATCGCATGTTTTTCATAGAAATAGAAGTTTACAATTAAACCATGGCGACAACCTGTATCGTCAAACATCACTAACCAACTCATATAAGTTGAAATACTCTTTTACATGAACAGCATAACGGAGAGGACAGAAATAACCTGAAAAAGCGAAGCGTTCACCTAAAAGCTTTTTGAAAAAAAGCTCCATCGGAAGCATACGCTATCACCGGATTTTACCTTTGAAGAATATTTCAAAAAATCTGGCGATAACAGTGATTGGAAGGTTGTTCTGTCCTCGTAGTGGTAGGTTGTAACTTCATCATTTTCAACTTATAAAACTAATCTGAAAAGGCGGGATCAGCATGCTGGAATTACAAGAAATCGGAACCGAACGTTCACTTCATCTGTACCGCACCTTGGCCCAGACATTCAAGAGCGTGAATGAACACGCTGTATCCGGAAGCAAAGTGCATGGTTTCAACCCCACCGCATACGGGGTGCTCGAAGTGTTATATATGAAAGGAGCTCAGCCGATTCAACAGGTTGGCGCACAACTTCTGCTGCAAAGTGGTAATGTGACCTATGTGATCGATAAGCTGGAGCAAAAAGGATTGTTACACCGCAAACATTGTCCGCAAGACAGACGTATCATCTTTGTGGAACTGACCGAAGAAGGAAAGCGCACCATGGATGACATCTATCCAGGCTATGCGTTGAAGATTGATCGGGCTGTAAGTGGACTGAGTGAGGAAGAGAAGGAATTGCTGTCCGAACTCTTGGGAAGGCTTGCACATTCTGCAGACCGTTTATCAGCGAATAGCTAGAGCTTATCTTCAAACCTGACGAAAGCCGGAGCGTAACTGAATGTTCTGGAGCAGATATGGAGCGGGAGCTCTAACGAACTTGTGGCGTCTTATTCAGGGGTTTGAAGCGCTCGCAGCATTTTAAGGAATCTGACACACGCTATCTTTGAATAAACAGCCGTTTACAACGTGTTTTTCAGGTGATTTCGGGAAATAACGTGTCTCATGTTCCTTACAATTTATAAAGTGGAGCAGAAGGTTAAATAAGACGTCCTCAGTTCCTTAGAAATTCGTCTGGATGTTCACCAAGATCATCCAGACTGTACTTCAAAATGCTTTAGACCCGGACATCCCCCAACGTATCACTTGCCTGAGTTTGAAGAAGCACTCTAATCCACTGCACATGGGCCAACAAAAATAACCGGATTTGCCTGACATCGGCGAATCCGGTTTTTCATATGTTTTTCGTATATATCCACTTTTACTTCGAGCCTTGTGGTTGCGGTGGAGCATCTGCATCTTCGGGTACAATTAAACGTTTGCGTAGAGCAAGTGTGGTTACCCACGAGACCAGTGCGATGACAAACATAATGACAAACAGGGAATGCAAGCTTCCTTCCAGCACGCTCCGTAGTAGCGCCCATTTATCATCAGATAGCGCTGCATCCGTATGTGGTGCAAGCAGTTCGTTCAGATCACTCTCCGAAATTCCGGCCTCCGCCAGATTCTGTTCACTGGATAACGTGGAAATCCGATAGTTCAACCAGGTACCAAAAGCCGCTGCACCAATCGTCTGTCCCAACGTACGCATGAACGTGTGCAGTGCCGTAGAGGAACCACGTTCCTTATATCCTACGGAAGACTGCGCAATAATGGTGAAGATCGTGAATGCAAACCCGAAGCCGAGACCATAAATAAAGGTCAGTATAAATAGCACAGCCTGCGGGGATGTCCCGCCCACCAGAAAGAGTCCACCCGACCCGATCGCAATTCCGGTTAATCCAATCAATGCGGTCATACGTGATCCAATTTTCATCAACAGGCGGCCTGCCAACACACTACCAATGAGCCAACCCACCGACATCGGCGCGAGCAGCAGCCCGGATTCCGTCGCATTTCCTCCCCGAACCCCCTGCACCCAGAGCGGTAAATAACTGGTCAGACCGATCATCAGAGTACTGGTTAACAGTCCGGCGATATTCGCCACACGGATGTCCCGAATTCGGAACAGATGTAGTGGAACCATTGGGGCCTGAGCTCTTTTTTCCACCACAAAAAATAAAATAATAAACAGAGCAGCAACCACACTCAGTCCTACAATCAACGGAGAACTCCATGCATAATACTGCCCCCCCGCCGACAGGACAAATAACAATGCAGTAATGCCCACCGTGAAGGTCAGCGCACCGACATAGTCAATTTTGGCTGTACGCGGAGAGATATCTTCCTTCAGATAACGAAATACAAACCACATCGCGAGCAGACCAAACGGCACATTAAAACCAAATATCCACTGCCAGCCGAGATTATCTACAAAATAACCGCCAAGCAGCGGTCCCGCCAGAGAGGAAATACCCCACACGGAGCTAATCCAGCCCTGGATTTTACCACGTTCTTCAATCGCGTAGATGTCCCCGATAATCGTAAATGTAACAGGAACTACCGCACCCGCACCAATCCCCTGTATAGCACGGAAAATAATCAACTGCTCCATATTCTGCGACAGACAGCACAAGAGTGAACCCAGTAAAAATAAGGCACAGCCAATCAGAAATACAGGCTTTCGTCCATACAAGTCACTGATTTTACCGAAAATGGGCGTACTCACAGCCATTGTCAGCAGGTATGCGGTGAAAATCCAGCTCAGCAGCTGTACACTCCCCAGCTCACTGACAATGGTCGGCCCTGCCGGACCAATTACGGTGCCTTCAATCGCTGACAGAAATGTCGCGAGCAACAGCCCCGTCAAGATAAAACTGCGCTTCAAACCTCCAGTTGCATTCACACAAACCCTTCTCTCTTTGTTTCTCTCTTTTATTTACCTCGCTTGCGAAGGAACTCATCATACAGCATAGAATACATCACCATATCCTTGTATCCGGTGGACGTATGTTGTACTTGTCGCAGCAGCCCTTCTCGCGTGAAGCCGCGGTTAATCAGGAACTCGCCGGAAGCCAGATTACGCGGGTCAACCAGCGCTTCGATTCGATTAAGACCCATGGTCTCATACCCGAAGGGCAGCAATGCCGAGAAAGCCTCCGTCATATAACCGTGGCGCCAATAATCACGTCCCAGCTCATAACCAATCTCACCCCGGAATGCGCCTTCAAGCTGCCATGTATTGAAGCCACAACTGCCGATGAGCTTGCCTGTTTCTTTGAGTTCAATCCCCCACCGGATCGCATCCTCTTCTCCTGCCATTTGGTTGAGCAGTGCGATCATGTCCGCCGCTTCGCTTGTCCCAATCATGGGTGCAAGATTCATGTAACGGGTCACCTCGCGATCTGACCAGCATGCGAACATCTGGGCCGCATCCCGGCGACGCATTTTACGCAGACGAAGCCGCGCAGTCTCCATTTCGGGAATTCTTCCTTTGCATTTATACATATTAAGACACTCCGATCCGATCTATCTCCGCAGACCATAAGATTCACTAGTCATCTAATCATAACCTGCGCCGAATGGCAACTATTCAGTCATGGACACACGTCAAAAAACCGGGCCAATGTCGCTCCCGGTCTTGTTGTACGTATGGATCCATTCAAGTTTGAGTGAATTACGGAATCATGGCTTGTCCAAATAAATTTTAAGCTTTGGACGTTTTCTTGCCCTTCCCCAGTAATTCATCGCTAACTCGACCAAGTACGGTGGTGATTTCCTTGAATTCTTCAATACCAGTCCCGGTTAGGCTCCATTGGTCCCCGTGGGCGGTCAGGAAGTTCTCCTGTGTCAGGTGTTCAAGCTCCTGCTTGATCTCCCGCTCTCCAACGCGATATCCCCGTTCTTCCAATAGGGGCAGCGCCTCGCTAACGTTTAAATCCTGATTTTGCGCGAAATGTAGTAGATGAATCCGTACAAAAAGATTCTGTACCTCTGCATGCATAAGCCAAGCTCCTTCCCGGGTTGTAGCCCTCCGTGGTTGCTAAGTAATTACCCCACGCAAGAAGCTGAGAAACAGGAGGATTCTTCAGGTATTCCCTTCCCTTTCCGAAATCCTCCGCTTGACTAACCGCATCCTCTGCACTATCTTGAAAATAAGTACCATTTTGCTCGGGAGGGTGATTTACCATGTTTCAAGCTGTTTCCTATGAAGGAACACGAAGTGAGCAGCACACCGCCGTCCTGGGACAGTTAAGTGCTCTGATCCGCGATGAACCTAGTGCGATTGCCAATCTGGCGAACGCTGCTGCGCTGCTCAATGTATTTATGACCGACACCAATTGGGTCGGCTTCTATCTGTATGATGGAAAAGAACTCGTCCTCGGTCCATTCCAAGGACTGCCTGCTTGTATCCGAATTCCACTGGGACGTGGTGTATGCGGCACATCTGCTGCGGAAAAACGTACCCTGGTCGTTGACGATGTTCATGCCTTCCCAGGCCACATTGCCTGTGATGCAGCATCGAACAGTGAGATTGTCGTACCTATTATCAAAAACGGCGAACTGTACGGGGTGCTGGATATCGACAGCCCGATCAAAAACCGTTTTGACGACGAAGACCGCGTCTTCCTGGAGAAAGCCGTAAGCCTGCTCACAGAGCAGTTGGAGGCAACCATACCCCTTTAGGAAATGATGAACAAGATGATCGGAGCCTCATCACACACGATGATAAAAAACCCGTAATAACAAAGAGCGCAGTCCTCTTCTTAGAGGTCTGCGCTCTTTGTTATCCATTATGATTCACACCCATGTTCTTGCTCGCCCATGTTACTTTATGCATCTAGGATAAATCATGTTCCGCTTTAATCATCATCCCATCCCGCAGGAATTCAGCCAGCCTCGGGTGGTAACCATCATACATCTGACGGAAATTTTTATGCTCTACATACAGATTGGCCAAATCCCGATAGATCTCAGCGGTGGGTGTATAATAACCTTTAATCCATTCAAGATGCCTGCCAATAATCCGTTGTACTTTTGCACTACCGGGTTCCAAGCCATCCTCAATGGCCTGTTGCAAGTCCAGATGAACTTGATCAATTTTCGCCTGGGAATCCAGATAATCTTCTTTTGACTTCAACTCCTGATTTTCAGGCAATGTGGATGAATTGGAAGATTGGATGTCGGACCTCTGAGCACCGTCTGTCTGCACATGGCTCATATCATTAGTGACTACAGGGTCAGAACCCGATTCATTCAGCAACTGGTGACGCCCCTTATTTACAAAACCGAAATAAAGCTCATGTTCATCAATTTCCTTTTCACCTTGCAAATGAGAGATCGTTTTGTCCAGTGTCTGAATCAATCCATGCAGACGGAGTGCCTTCTCCAGAATGTCAATGCGATGCTGCTTCATGATGCGTATGACATCCTGAGGATTGTCCCGGAGCATCGGTCCAATCTCATTCTCCTTCATACCTACTTCCTTACAGAAAAGGATTTGCTGGAGTCTCAACAATTCCTGCTTTTCATAATAGATGTCCTCATCTACATCCCCAAAGGCCGGATTCAGAAGACCTGTCTCTGCATACTGGCTCAGTTCGTTCAGACTTACGCCTGACATTCCCGATACGTCAACCATGGAATACGCCATTTGAATACACCTCCTGCCTGTCCTGCAACTTCAGAGTTCAGGCTTAATTCATACTGCATTGTATTTGAATAATGAGAGAATATAAGACTTTCGGCAATGCTGTACCGCTTCATTCCGCTCGTGCTCTGGATGGGTACATCATGCTTCGGTGATATGAGCGGCGTTTGGTCAGTTATGTTGCGGTATGTTAACTATGTTATACCCGTCTCATCAGATGTGAACCCGCAGTCAGTGAAGAATTCGTATGTATTTTTTTGTTATATAAGTTCAACCAAATCATATTTACACTGGTCACTCGATGACAGAATAACCTTCCGATCACTGTTATCCCCAGATTTTTTTGATTCCCTTTTTAAAGGGAAAAATCCTGTGCCATTATCGTGGCACAGGAATCATATGATTATGTTTTCATTGGCATACGGAATATAGAGCACGGGAAACGAAAAAAATCATCCTTTGTTAAACATGACAAACTTCAATTCCGTCATTTCCTCTACCGCATATTTAACACCTTCACGTCCAATCCCACTTTGTTTCACCCCACCATAGGGCATGTGATCCACTCGGAACGTGGGAATATCATTAATCATAACTCCGCCTGCTTCGATCTGATCGACAGCATGGAAGGCGGTATGAATATCGTTTGTAAATACGCCTGCCTGAAGCCCGTATATCGAATCGTTAACATGTTCAATACCCTCTTCAACGGAATCTACCGTATTGATCACAACGATGGGTGCAAACACTTCCTGACAGGATACCTTTGCATCACGCGGAACGTTAATCAGTACCGTTGGACGCAGAACGCCTCCTTCAGCTTGACCGCCTGCTGCCACTTCAGCCCCGGCCTGTTTGGCTTCTTCAATCCAGTCGAGTGTACGCTGTACATCCTTGGAGGTAATCAGCGCAGAGACCACCGTATCCGGGCTCAGCGGGTCTCCGACCACTACTTGTTTGGCCGCTTCAGCGAAACGCTGGATGAATTCTTCCGAGATGTCACGATGTACGTAGATTCGCTGTAGCGAGATACATACCTGTCCCTGATACGTGAAAGCACCGGTCACACATCGAGGAACCACTTTGTCCAGATCTGCGTCCTTATCCACAATGACCGCTGCATTCGACCCAAGCTCCAGTGTCACGCGTTTGAGTCCTGCTTTGCTACGAATGCCCGTGCCTACCGCTGGACTGCCTGTAAACGTAATGTGAGCAACACGGGGGTGCTCAACAAGCACATCACCAATGGTTTTGCCATCACCGCTCACCACGTTCAGTGCACCATCCGGCTCCGGCTTCCTGCAGCAGATTAGCGATGTAATAGGAAGATAGAGGCGTCTGCTCCGCAGGTTTGAGAACAATCGTATTGCCTGCTGCCAGCGCTGGGCCTACCTTATGGGCTACCAGATTCATTGGAAAATTAAACGGCGTAATCGCACCGATGACGCCTAGAGGTTGCCGCATCGTATAGCCGATACGTCCTTCTCCACCTTTGGCTGCATCCATCGGAACCGTCTCTCCGGTCAGCCGCTTGGCTTCTTCGGCGGCAAAACGATACGTTTCCACCGTACGGTCAACCTCGGCCAGTGCTGCGGTAATTGGCTTCGCCGCTTCAAGCGCTATGATTCGCGCTGCTTCTTCTTTGCGTTCTTCAAGCATGGCGGACAACTTGTACAGAATATCTGCACGCTGATGTGCAGGCATCTGGCGCATTGTCTTCCCAGCCTGAACGGCAGCTGCAACAGCAGCCTCCGCTTCCTCGGCTGAAGCCGACGAGACTTCTGCCAGCGTTTCCCCGGAGTATGGTGCTTGAAGTGTTTTGTAATCTACGGATTCGGTCGGTTTGCCACCGATAAACAGATGTTGTTTTTTCATATGCTGCATCCTCCATCCTTTTAGAACCTATTGAACTAAAGAATATACACTGCCACTCCGATGACGGAACAACCATAAAATTGCTGTCTCATGTAAAAGTTCAGTTCAATTTATATAATCTATTTATACACTATTTCCGTGCCATCAACCCACTACAGTGTTCGGCAATCATAGCTTGTAACGTACCTGATGAGCCATTGTGGCGATCTTGAGCTATTGCATTATAAAGGATTTCACAACCTATTTAACCGTCAGGACGGGGCACTCTGCATATTTTAACACGCCATGGCTGACACTGCCCACGATCATCTCTGCGAGCATGCCTTTCCCAGCCGCGCCCATCACGATCATCCCACAATCTCGTTCTCGCGTTACACGGCAGATCTCATTAACGGGATCACCCGCAATCAGCAGTGTCTCATATGCGACGTCTCGTCCAGACAACTGTCTGGTCACCGGTTCTATAATATGTTGCCCTTCTTCGGCAATCCGAGCTTCCAGATCAACACCCAATGCAGGTTCATTAATGGAGATGGCCGGATTAACATGCACGATCAACAGACTTGCGGGTTGTTTCATATCTTCAGCCAGAATTAGTGCTTGCTCCAAAGCCTTATGCGCATGTTCCGATCCATCAACAGCAACCAATATACGTTTCAGCATTCCAATTCCTCCTGTGAATTAATGAGATGTAATGGCGGAATCGATATCCCGCAGATGATGACGACGTACCAGCAGTACCACAACACCAATCAGAACCATTAATGCGCCAAAATAAAACGGCGTTTCCGGCAGGAACCACTCGGATAATTTACCTGCAAGCCATGGAGCAAGTGCACCACCCAGGAAACGAACAAAGCTGTATGCAGCAGAAGCAACAGAACGCTCCACAGGTGCAGCTTCCATAACAGCCGTTGTAATCAATGTGTTGTTAATCCCAAGGAAAATCCCCGCTACAATGACTGCCACAATAACGGTAGTTGGTGAACCCATCACTGTACCTACTGCCATAACAACCAGATCAATCGCGAACAATGTAAGCATGACACTCATGGACGGAACCGATCCGAATCGGCGTTGTAATCTTGGTGCGACGAATACAGACGTAATCGCCAGCATCAGTCCCCAGCCAAAGAATACATAACCCAAGCCGTGCTCATCCAGATTCATGACATATGGTGAATAAGCCATCAAGGTAAAGAAACCAAAGTTATAAAGGAAGGCGGTAATCGCCAATGTTTTCAATGAAGGATAACTTAATGCTTTGAACGGATCAGACAAAGAACTGCGTGTTTTCGGTTTGGCCATCTTGGGCAGCATAAATGTAATGCTGATAAAGGCAATCGCCATCAGCACAGCCACCCCATAGAACGGGCCACGCCAAGAGATGGAACCCAGCTCACCACCAAGCAGCGGACCAACCGCAATCCCGAGACCAAGCGCTGCTTCGTACAAAATAATCGCTTTGGCTGTCCCTGACGTGGACAGTCCCACAATAGCAGATAACGCCGTTGCGATGAACAAGGCATTTCCTAGTCCCCAACCACCACGGTAACCCACCAGTGCACCTACAGTGTCTGAGGTACCGCCGAGGAATGAGAAGATAATTATTAACAATATCCCACTGAGTAGCGTCCACTTCACACCAATCCGGCTGGATACGACACCTGTAATCAGCATTGCTACCCCGGTCACAGCGTTATAACTGGTAAATAGCAGCGACACCTGGCTTTTTGAAGCATGCAACTGGTCTGCAATCGCAGGCAGGATTGGATCAACCAGACCCAGACCCATAAAGGATATGATACATGCAAAGGCGACCGCCCATACCGCTCTCGGTTGAGACAGTAAGCCCCCACGTGATGACGGCAATTCGTCCGGTAATGATGGCTCTCTTTTCATACGTAATTCCTCCTGTGAATAATTTATGTGGTGAAACTTTACATTTGAAAACGACTGTGAAAACAATGAAAATTTCTATACATTTTCAGAATTAAAGGCAACAAAACGGCACAAATGACACCGGAACATCCGGTGTTTGTACAGGATCGCCAAAGGTACTATGGTGCTCACTCCATGTAGCGATTATGTGTATACAGTTTTGTTTATTAAACATTAAATGTTAATTCGGTTAGCCGTCTTCATCACTCTGCGGATCATGTGCCTGTAACTTCTGAATACCGCTCCGAACGCGTTCACGAAGCTCTTCCAGTTCCGTCTGTACGGCATGTATGCTCTGAAGTTTCTGCTCAATCAGTTGCAACTGACCATCCAGCGTTGTTTCCATCGCGGTAAGCTTCTCGATCCGTTCTCTTACTTCGGTCGTCTGCTGGTAGTCAAAACGTTGTTCGTTCAAGGCATCTGCCGTTGCCACATAGGTATGTAGCTCCTGAAGGGAGAATCCAAGTACCTCTTTGGCGCGAACCACCTTCTTCAGATAATCAATATCCTCCCGAGTGTACAACCGCGTCCCGCCATCTGTCCGCTGAGGTGAAGGCATGACCCCAATCTCTTCATAATACCGGATGGTTCGCTTGGTCAAACCGCATTCCTTGGCTACGTCGTCGATTTTATATATACTCATTTCCCTCACCTCTTCTATATGTCTATAATGTTATGTATATAATTATATATAATATTAACGTTAACGTCAACGTTAGATTTTATGTATGAAGTCTTAGCGAGTTTAACAGCCTCTTCGCTTCTCTATCTTCGACAAAAAAAGACCCGCTTCAAACGCGAGTCTTCCTCTCTACACTATTCATTCATTTTACCTTAAACGTTCTGCTCATTCTGTTGCTGTTGCTGTTGAGCACGCTGCATTTGCTTCAACCGGCCTTCAACTCTGGTAAATAGTCTGAACGTATAGAACCCTGTAGCAACCAGACTCAGCACCAAAGCTCGTACATCTGTAAGCCAGAAACCAATAATGCCGAATATCGTAATAATCACTCCAAATTGCATCATCAAATTGGCGCTATAACTTTGCGCTTCGTCCCACAACTCGGGATTACTCATTGCACGCGGGGTCCGATAACCATATATGCCGTTAATCATTTTCGGTGGTTTTTTGAACACCATTAACCCCAGAATGAAATAACACACTCCGATGATGATCCCTACTACTGCTCCTGCCAAAATGTTCTCCCCTTCACTGTTGTCTTCCATAGACCTGCTTACACTGACACTCCGGTGACAGAATAACTTGCCGATGAAGTTTCACTTCTTCAGGTTATTTCTGTCCTCTCCGTTCTCGTGTAAATGTCTAGTTAGACTTATCTATATAAAAATATAAAAACGGCTCTACGTATATACGAAGAGCCGCCTGGATCGTTTCGTAAACTTAGATATTCTTCACACGAAGTACACGCATGGCGTTCAGAACAGCCAGCACCGTGACACCGACATCCGAGAATACCGCTTCCCACATGGTAGCTATGCCGAACACACCGAGTAACAGGAAGATCGCCTTAACACCCAGAGCAAACGCGATATTTTGCCATACAATCATTCGTGTACGCTTTGCAATGCGGATCGCGCTCGCAAGTTTCGACGGTTCATCGGTCATGATGACCACATCTGCCGCTTCAATCGCGGCATCCGAGCCGAGCCCACCCATGGCCACGCCCACATCGGCGCGCGCCAGTACAGGTGTATCGTTGATGCCGTCACCGACAAACACCATTTTTTCCTTCGGAGATTTGGCAGCTTCCAGTTGCTCCAGTCGTTTGACTTTATCCTGTGGCAACAATTCAGCGTAGACCTCATCCACACCCAGCTCACTTCCTACCGCTTCACCTACGGCTTTGGCATCACCTGTCAGCATGACCGTTTTGCGGATGCCGAGCTTCTTCAGCGCCTGAATAGCAGCAGCTGCATCGTCCTTCACTTCATCGGCAATGATCAGATGACCAACATACGTGCCAGCTTCAGCCACGTGGACTATCGTTCCGGCCGTCTCTGGTGTGGTATAGGATATACCCGCCTGCTCCATTAATTTGGCGTTGCCTGCCAACACTTCCCGACCATCTACACTCACCTTAATCCCATGTCCGGCAACTTCGTCATAACCTTCCACACCTTGCGTGGGAATGGCTTTGGCCCAAGCTGCGCGAATGGATTCAGCAATTGGATGATTGGAATTGGCTTCCGCAATAGTTGCCAGCTTCATCAGTTCATCTTCCGTACGTCCACCTTCGGGACGAATGGCTGTTACTTTAAATACACCTTTGGTTAGTGTACCCGTTTTATCAAAAACAACAACTTTCACATCGTTCAACGCTTCAAGGTAGTTACTGCCTTTAACGAGAATCCCGTTACGTGAAGCCGCTCCGATACCTCCAAAGAATCCAAGTGGAATAGAGACCACCAGCGCACAAGGACATGAGATAACCAGGAAGACCAATGCACGATAGATCCAATCGGCAAATGTTGCACCACTAAGTATCAACGGCGGAACAAATGCAATCACGGCTGCAAGGATAACAACAACTGGTGTGTAATATCGGGCGAATTTACTAATAAAATGCTCTGTTTTCGCTTTCCGGCTGCTCGCGTTCTGTACCAGGTCCAAAATTTTGGATACCGTTGATTCACCAAACGTTTTGGTCACTTCAATCGTCAACATACCATTTTTGTTCACAAATCCACTCAGTACGTCACTTCCGGACTCCAGCTCACGAGGTACGGATTCACCTGTCAGAGCAGAAGTGTCCACCATGGAACGCCCAGCTCTAACGATACCATCCAGCGGTACTCGCTCTCCTGCTTTCACGACAATACGATCACCAATCCGTACGTCTTCTGGAGATACACGACGGGTCTCGTCACCCGAACCCGTCAGGATATTCGCGTAGTCCGGGCGAATGTCCATCAGTGACTGAATCGACTTGCGTGACCGATTAACCGCCATGCCCTGAAACAGCTCCCCGAGCTGATAAAAGAGCATGACCGCTACCCCTTCCGGATACTCACCAATAGCAAAGGCACCCAAGGTAGCGACGGACATCAGGAAGTATTCATCGAACACCTGACCGCGGATGATGTTTTTGGACGCCTGGAGCACGATGTCTCCCCCGGCAATCAGATAAGCGAGCGCATATAGAGTAAGCTGTGCCCAGCCCTCCAGCGGCGACCAGATCGCAGCTGCGAGCAGCACAGAACCTGCAGCAAGACGAGTTAGCAATACTTTTGTCTGTCCTGCACCATGTTCATGCGAGTGGCCTGCATGGGCATCATCATGCGTATGGCTGTGATCATGTCCAGCATGACTTCCGTGCTCATGCACATGACCATGTGTGTGTCCCTCTGAGTCTCCGTGATCATGAGTATGCGAGTGTTTGCCATGTGAATGTGAATGTCCATGATCATGTCCAGTATGGTCATGACTGTGGTTATTTGCACCAGCTGCACTCCCTGTGTGGGTATGCACATGTCCGTTCACCTGTTTTCCTTTTTCCGAAATGCGAATATGCGGCTCCAGCCGAAGCACTTTGCGCTTCGCTTCTTCCACTACCTGTTCATCCATATCGGAAGTGGTGTGTAGCGATAATGTTTTGGTAACAAAATTGACAGAGCATTCGTTAATGCCCTTAATTTTTTTGACGCCATTCTCAATCTTCAATGCACAGTTCGCACAATCCAGTCCATCAAGCAGAAGTTCCCTTTTCACCTGTTCCTGTCCGGTTCCCATGTGAATTCTCCCCTTTGCAGTCCAAAAACAATGTTATAACCCAACTACATTCAATATATGAGCATTCATTCATATGTTTAGATACCCCTATTATATGCACGCCTAAACATGAGTGTCAACAATCGTTGTTGATTTTTTATACAGACTATGCTAATAGTAATTATTTCGCTTTAGACGTTTTTTGGATATAATAGAACTACAGTTGTTAACATAGGCGGTGATAGGAAATGGAACAACCGGTTAAAGCACCAAGCGAATGTGATGCAGCCTGCTCAGGTACTGAAGCGGATGTAGAGAAGATTCGCACTTCACTCATAGATCGGGAGACCTCTTCCGAGATGGCAGATTGGTTCAAGGCATTCAGCGACCCAACCCGTCTACGTATTATTGATGCGCTGTTACAGAAGGAATTATGTGTTCATGACCTGACGGTTCTGCTCGACATGGGACAGTCGGCCATTTCACACCAGCTGCGTTCACTCCGCAACATGCGGATCGTCAAGCGGCGCAAGGAAGGCAAGACCGTGTACTACTCTCTGGATGATACTCATATTGAGCAGATTTTCCTGCAAACGCTCCAGCATATTAAACACAGCTAGGCAGCAGCCAAGCTGGTTCATGAAGAAGAACCCCCGCCTCTCGGCTATATGCCGATGGACGGGGGTTCTTCTAGGTAAGGGTACCGTTTTATACAGGATACAAAGTGACTAAATCTTCTGATTAACTATCTCTTGGAGCTTGCTGCCACTTCGGTTATAAAAGATTGTTCTTTTTCGGGTCGTACAGGCCCGATCTGTCCTTAAACCAGTTGAAGATATGTGATACACATACTTTCAGCACCGCGTATCCTGGAACAGCGAGCAGAATGCCTACTACTCCAAACAGATTACCCGAAGTCAGAATGACAAAGATAATCGTGATCGGATGAATCTTCAGCGTTTTGCCCATGATCTGCGGCGAGATGAATTTACCCTCGATTAACTGCACGATTGTCCATACGGCAACCATCTTCAGCAGCATCACCGGTGAAGTAACCAGGGCCACGATCAACGCAGGTGTAATCGCAATTGCTGGTCCCAGATACGGAACAACACTCGTGAACGATGCGATAATCGCAAGAATCAGTGCATAATCCAGACCAATGACCATATAACCGATATAGAGCAGAATACCGATGCAGAAGCTGACGATAATCTGTCCACGAATGAATGAACTGATCTGGTGATTGATGTCTTCCAGCACATGCATTGCGCCCGTACGGCTCTTGATCGGCAGGAAGGACAGAATTTTCGCCGGCAGCTTCTTGCCGTCTTTCAGCAGATAGAACAGGATAAACGGAACCGTTACGATGGACAGCACGGTCTCCGTGAAAGCTCCAAGGAATCCGCCCAATTTGGTCCAGGTCGAGTTCAGAATTTCCGTAGCCTTTTGGGAGATTGTTCCCCACCAGTCCTGCGAATTCAGATTCACCGTCTCCTGGAACTGACCGAACAATTTACTGCCCGTAAGCTCCTCAAACTGCTGTTTTACCGTCTCACTGTACGTTGGGAAATTTTCAATCAGCCCCACAATCTGGTTACGCACAACCGGAATGACTGCCAGCACAACAACTGTCAGAATGCCTCCAATCGCAAGATACAGGATCAGAATGGACCAGCCACGCTTGATTTTCCACCTTTCCATCACATCCACAATCGGATTTAGCAGATAATAGAGTATGCCTGACAGAATAATAGGTAGCACAATGGTTTTGATGAGTACTGCGAGCGGATGAAGAACAAAGGATACTTTGGTCAGAACCATCACGTTCAGTCCCACCAACAGCAGAATTAGCAGAAATAGGACAAACTTGTTGTTAAGAAAAAATCGCTTGAACCGCTCCGGCCAAACGCGGGGTTGCTCAGGTTGCTCCATAGGCGTGTCGTCCTCTCTTATGACCCTTAATCAAAACTAAACTATAAAGCTAAATAAATGCCCACACACGAAAAAAAACACCTTGTACAAGCCAACATATGTATAACACTCTGGATTTATACGTATGGTGCTGTTTAACCGTTTCAAATTAAACCGGTAAAGTCATTTTACCCCAAAATGAGTCTTCTGCCCCACACGAATCATTTGCAAATTCTCCCTATTCAAAAACGGCTCGCCTCACTGGGAGACGAACCGTAAATTTATAGCTATAGGCTACCATAAGCCAGCTTTTACGCTGAAAATGAAGATTAAGCTTTTCCCGCCAATTGTGCGATTAACTCATAGGAATGCAGACGTGCCTTATGATCATAGATCATCGACGTAATAATCAGCTCATCTGCCTGCGTCTGCCGAATGAAGGATTCCAGCTGTCCACGTACAGTTTCTGGTGAACCATTAACAGCTGCCTTGAGCGTCTGCTCCACACCAGCTTTCTCACGGTCCGTCCATTTGCCTTCCATCTCTGCCGGAGGCTGTACCAATCCCGTTGTGCCGCGAATAATGTTCAGGAACTGCTGTTGCATCGTTGTGCCCAGCCATGCTGCTTCCTCGTCTGTATCCGCAACAACTGCGTTAACACCAACAATCACATGTGGCTCCTTCAAACTATCAGATGGTTGGAAGTTGTTTCGATACGTCTCTAGTGCAATACGGGTGTAATCGGGCGAGAAGTGGCTGGCAAAAGCAAACGGCAATCCCAGCTGACCTGCCAGACGTGCACTGAAATCACTGGACCCCAGGAGGTAAATTGGAATATTCAATCCTTCTCCCGGTACAGCGCGAACAGGCGCGTGATAAGACGTCGCCGAAGCATCAAAGTATGCTCTAAGTTCTGCCAAAAGCTCAGGGAAATCTTCCCCACTGTTCAGATCTTTGCGTAGCGCAAGAGATGTACGGCGGTCACTACCTGGTGCGCGACCCAGTCCCAGGTCAATTCTGCCAGGATACAGGGATTCCAGAGTACCAAACTGCTCAGCAATGACAAGCGGTGCATGGTTGGGCAACATGATGCCTCCTGAACCCAGACGAATCGTTTTGGTTCCACCAGCCAGATATCCAATAACGACCGAAGTTGCGGAAGAAGCAATACCCGGCATGTTGTGATGTTCAGCTACCCAGTAACGGTGATATCCCCAACGCTCAGCATGCTGTGCCAGATCCAGGCTGTTGCGCAACGCATCAGAAGGTGTTGCACCCACTACGACAGGAGCCAGATCCAGGATGGAAAGCTTAACGTCATTGATGTGTTCTTTATGGGATGAAGCCGTATTTTCTGTAGTCATTATCGTTTAATCTCCTCGATGATTATATTTTTGTATATCCAGATATATAGATTAATTAAATCGCAACTGGATATGGTGATGTGTTCATAAACTAGCCGTTTACATCCGGACGGAATCCCTGCCTGCATATGCATCCTAGCTTCCGTTCCGGCATCCGGCTTATAACTCGTTCTGCACGTACTCGGCAAACTGACGGATCGTCTCCTCGTTGCGCCGATAATACGTCCATTGTCCTCTTCGCTCGGAGAGCAGCAACCCTGCCTTGAGCATAGTCAGCAGATAACTGGATATAACCGACTGAGCCAGTCCAGCCTTCACTTGAATCGTGCCAACACAGATTCCGTTCTTGCCACCATCCGGATGCTGAGATAGTTCCAGCGGTGGGAAGTGTTGCTCCGGGTTTTTGAGCCACAACAAGATTTGTCTACGTGTCTCGTTCGATAATGCTTTGAATATAAGTATAGGTTCCATGGGTACGATTATACCCCCTTTCATCCATTTTGCAAACACATGAACAAACAAACCGACTCATGATCGAGTCGGTCTGGAATCATATGGAATCCGTATCTGGATTCAACATCCATATTAGAAATTGGTTGTAATCGTCTGTTTAACCTGATCCAACATGGATTGATATGCTGGTGCATCCAGGTATCCAATACTACCGAAGAGCAGATGATCTACGGCTTCAATACCTACAAAATCGAAGATACCTACGTCTGAAGTTAATTTCAGTCCAGCAGTCATGCCAATCTGATCATAAATTTCACTTGGTGTACCATGTGTATTGATGACGAGTCCTTTTTTGCCTGTCAGCAATTTCTCGATTCCTGCTTCACCGGCTGCATATGCAAAACCATAGGCGAATACACGGTCAACATATCCTTTCATAATGGCAGGAAGACCTGTCCACCAGATCGGATAGATGAATGTGATAACTTCTGCATCTGTAACAAACTGTTGCTCTGTAGCGATATCCTGTGGTGTCTGTCCTGCGCGCATGGAAGCTGTATCAGCTTCAGTCAGTACGGGTTGGAATCCAAGCTTATACAAGTCACGAACAACCACTTCATGGCCTTGAGCTTCGAGAGCTTCTACAGCAGTATTGAGGATTGCGTTATTCAAGCTGTCTGTGCGCGGGTGAGCATATACGATAAGGTGTTTCATAGTGTGAATCCCTCCAGGTTTGGTTTGAGTTAGGTTGCGAAAATGGGGTTACATTGATACGTTCCCGTATACATAGATATCTATGTATATGGGTAAAAAAATATTTGGGCTCCTCTGCCTCCACCCCATTCAAATCTGGAAGGGTTGCAGACAGAAGAGTTCATTCATTATAACTTTCGGACAATAATGGATAACAAGCTCTCCAATTGCTCCGACTGTTCATCGGACAAGCCACTATAGATGATGTCATTAATCTGCTCTGATACCTGATGAAAGATCGGTTCGAGTCGCTTCCCCTGTTCGGTTAGGCGAATCATCGTCACTCGGCTATCTTCGGCACTCTTGCTGCGTTCAACATATCCAAGCTTCTCCAGCTTGTTGACCAGTACAGTTACCGTTGGTTGTGTGCGTTGAACACGTTCAGCCAACATCTTGATCGACAGCGTCTCTTCCCGGTACAAGAACATCAATACATCCCCATGAGAAGGAACAATCCCTGTTACCTCATGCTGTTCCAATTCGTGTACAATCCGTTTGTTGACATGATCCCTGATTCTTGCAATCAGTGCAATAGCGTTGTATTTAGGCATGACCCCATTATACATAGACATCTATGCATTTTCAAGTTCTTTTTTATAAAAAGAAAAACAGCCCTTTCCATCCTGCTAACATCTGGAAAATATCGGGCTGTTTCGATTCTACTCTGATCCTGATCTATAATGTTAGATCTTAGCTAATCGTTTTTTGAATTCATGTTGGATTCATGCTGAATTCAGTTAATCCATTGCGTGATTTTCTCAACGGATTGTCGGGACTTCTCACGCTGGGGCTCCTCTGCCCGATAACCGAAGGCTGCCATCATAGATACGCCCCATGCGCCATCCTCCAGCAAGCCCTCTTCTTCCATAATCCGATGGACATCCTCACGGCTGAAACCTTCGATTGGACAAGAATCAATCTCGATCTGAGATGCCGCCGTCATCATGTTGCCGAGTGCAATATACGTCTGTTTAGATGCCCAGTCAAATAATGATCGTGGATTATCCAGAATTTTCTGGTTATTTTGGAACTTTCCATAAGCCTCACTTGTTAGCTCAAATATGTCATCTGGCATTCCCTTTGTTTCCTTCAGCATGTACTCCGCATAGGGAGAATTATAACTGGCATCTGACCGGGCCAAAATAACAACAAAATGGCTTGCTGTAGCCAATTGCTTTTGAGCGCCGGAAGAGACTTCGGACAGACGCTTACGCAGGTTTGGATTTTGTACAATCAGAAACTTCCACGGTTCAAGACCAATGGAACTTGGAGATAATCTGCCTGTTTCCAATATAAATTGGAAATCCTCATCCGAGATTTTGCGGGTATCATCAAATATCTTTGTTGCATGCCGGAAATGATACGCCTTTAAGATGTCTTCCTTTGTTTTTGACTTTGCTGTAACTTCCATGTAGCTCCACGTCCTTTTTAAATATTTTTTATGTTGAACAATAATGTTTAAGTGGTTTCATCTCAAGTATTAGTTTAGGACCTATGCATATAAATTAAAAGTACGCACATTATTGTTTCTTGGTTTATAAAAGTAAGTATTGGAGAAAGACAGCAATAATCCACTGGGCACTTACATGGCCTAGTGGATTATCTACGACTCTTTTCCTTTTAAATCTTGAAATTTTGAACCAGCTTATTCAGATTCAATGCACTATCTTTCACTTGATCAGATTGTTTAACTACTTCCACAGATTGCGCAGCAGAAGCGACCATGTGTCCTGCGATTTCCTGACTGGATGCGGCTGATTGTTCACTGGCTGATGCAATCTCGTGAATGGAGCCCACTAGTATTTTGATATTCGCAGTCACTTGTTGTGAGGTTGCATTGAGATCTTTAACTGCATTGGCATGATCAAGGGAATCGACATAATACTGTTCAGCTGTATCCTCCAATAATTTATAATCTTTGCCAACCTGATTGAACATAAAGGATAGCAACTCTTTGGCATTCGAGGACAGATTGGTTACAGACTGCATAACTTCTTCCGTGACCTGCTGGATTTGATCAGCAGCCTGCCTGGAATCATCAGCCAACTTTCGAATCTCGCTTGCAACAACCGCAAAACCTCTGCCTGCTTCTCCAGCCCTTGCAGCTTCAATGGATGCATTAAGTGCAAGCAGATTAGTCTGTGCCGTAACATCCAAAATAGACTGAGATAATATACCAATCTGATCTACAGCAGTTGCACGTTCCAGTGCTTCTGACATCTTCTTACTCGTATGATCATACATGTCTATGGCTGCTCGACTCGATTCGCGGGCTTCCTGCTTCAACTTTTCAGCCTTCGTGCTGGTCACATAGGCGGACTCTGCTTGTTTAGATGTCCGTTCCGATATATATTCAGCTCCCTGTTGCATCTCAGCAGCCGAATGATTCATATTTTCCGTATGGGCTGAAGCCTCTTCCATTGCAGCCGAGAGCTCTTCAACTGTAGCTGATACTTCACGAATTCGTTCATTCAGACCAGCCATGTTCTGGTTGGTAAGATCGCTAACCTGGTTGATATGATGTGATTCCTGAACTACACCACGAATGACATTTGTTGTGGAATCGCTCATTGTACGAATAGCTCGTGCGATGACACTTATCTCATTATTTCCCTGTGTTAGATGTGGATCTAAGGATGCCGTTAAGTTACCTTGTGTTATTTCTTCACAATAACGGGTGATAGCTTTCATTCGTTGACGTATACTGCGAATCACTACAAATGAAATAAGAATGAGTGCTGCAAGTGAAAGCAAAAGAACCGAACCGAGCACCAATGCTCGCTGCTGAATTACTTCCTGTGTATCCGCATAGAGCTTGGCTGACTCTTCTTCATTATGCGCACTCAAAAGGGTGATCGTCTCCACAATCGCTGTACTGCTTTTGTTAATTCTTCCTCTCTCTTCACTATCATAGGTGCCCGACATCTTCTTGGTATCCATGATTTGCTCAATATCCTGATAATATGTATCCATCTTTGCTACCAAATCTGCAAATATCTCTTTTTCTTTGGTATCCAATGTTCTTGCCGAAAACTCATTCAAGCCATCCGTGATACTCTTCTCACCTTTCTGAACCTGATCGTACTGTTTGTCGGTATACTCTGCATTATCAAGAACCTTTGTATAATTGGCGCGCATATTATAGAAATTACTTTTCAATTCAAGAACATTGGTTTGATGCTGGAAGCGGTCATTGTAGAGGATACCTTGTCCCATTTTTGCTTCGTTCATTCCAAAAATCCCAATCAGAAAGACAGTAAACAAGCCGATTAGACTAATCACAGTCATGATGATCATCGTTGTTGTTAATTTCATATTTTTGAGTTATTTCCTTTCTTATATTTTGGCTTAGACTGAATTGACATGATTATTCCCCCACTTTAAATAGTAGATAGCCTTATATATCTTATATCTATATCGTATGTATCCATATTGTTTGTTAGCATTTCAAGAAAATCGACTTTATTCATTTAATGAGAAAAGTAATGGGAGACAACAGAAAAGCCGCCAGGATATAATCCAGCGGCTTTTCTGTGAATATGAAACGATATCTGTGCGACCTATAGTTGCTCCATCCACTCATTTTCAGAAATGACGGTATATCCTTCTTGTCGCAGCAATGCTGAGGTGACACCTTCTCCAGTTACCTTGCGGTTGGCGAAATTCCCATCATAGATCATCTTTGTACCACAGGACGGACTGAATTCCTTCAATACCACACACGATACATCCAATTTTTTGGCCCATTCCAATGTCTGGTATGCTCCCTTGATATATAGCTCTGTGACATCCTTGCCACTTTTCTCAATCACTTTTGCAGTGCCTGCCAGTACGTCCTTGCCCGTGCCACCGATAATTTCAGCCGGTTCCCGTGGAGTGGAAAATCCCCCAAGCAGCTCCGGACACACCATCTTGGCCTGCTCCTGCTCCACAAGCTCCTGAATTTTCTCATCCAGGCTCGCTGTTCCATTGTAACGGCAGGCTACCCCCGCCAGACATGAACTCACCAAATATTTCATCGTTATCTCCTTAATACTCATTCCATCTATGAAGTAAATTGTAACATATAAGATCAAGCCCTATAACTCGCCTCTGGTGATCATCTTGATCCGACCATCTTCCCTGTATTCAACCTGAAAAACATCCTTGCTCGACTCCAGTTCAAATGTGACGACTCCCAATTGCTCAGCATTTCTGTGTAGTTTATAGGCGTCAAAATCAATGTTAAATATCTTCTTAACTATTGGCCCCACTTTTTCCCTAAGAAGAGACTCATCAATATTATATAATTTTTCATGATAAGCCTCCATCTCTTCGATGTTGCCTATTTCTTGTTGCTCATAATAATTAGCATCCCCTACGGTATAGCCCAAGCCCTCTTTTCCTTCGGTCATCTGTACAAAGTAGTTATCTTTAAAGGAAAAGAAGACTGTATCCTTGCCGAGTTCATTATCTTTGCTTCGACTTGCTCTTACTAGATCTAGATTGGCTTTACCAGATAAAGCCTCAATCGCTTTTCTGGCATCCGCCAGCGCCGCCTGGGGTATTTGATCAGGTCTCATCTCGCCTGTGATCGATATAGCCTTGTCCTGTTGCCATACAATCTCCCCATAACCAGTCTCATTCTCTAACGCTACTGTCGTATACGATATCGGTTCCAATTCCCCTTGCTTCATACTCACATAACGTTGAACTGATACAGGTTTAAGCGTAGGAGTACTACCTATACTTTGTAAAAGTGATGAAACCTGACGCAGATAGCGATGCTCCAAATCGCTCGCCAGCATCTCACCTCTCATCTGTACTTCCCGCAGATTGCCTGTTGCCGCATCAAGCCATATCTGCACGTACTCCTTCTCACTTTCTTTTCCAGCCTCTACATATATTCTGCCGGACACAGGCAAGTCTTCCACTTTTGTAATCTTCAGCTGTTTACCCAGATCGTCTCGCATCGTGGTCGCAACATTTCTTTTCATTTTGTCGGTTAGCAGATTTGTGTTCAAATCATCGGATAACTGCAACGCTGCTGTCGGATAGACCTGCTCGATTACGGGTTTCACCAGCTGTCCATCATCCCAGATCCATAGGAACAATCCCGCAGCAATAACCAACGCACCCATGCCTGCAACAAGAGGCCCTCTTCTAGTGCGACGTTTGTGTGAAGCGTTGCCTACTTGCGGTCTAAACGGTCTGGACAACCTGGAACTGTCCTCTGACCTATCTCCCTTGCTTCCCTCTTCCGACTTCTTCATCCACTCCACCTGTTGAAGCACCTTCCGCTTGTGATCCTCTGTAAAAGGAGACGACGCAAACGGTCCCTTCCGGATTTCCTTTTCCCATTGCTCATCCTTATGTATCATTCGCTTCGCTCCTCCCATTGTTTCCGTACCTTATCCTTACCTCGGGATAGTCTGGACTTTACTGTGCCTGAGCTGATTTTCAACATCTCAGCAATCTCACTCGTCGTAAGCTCATACTTCAGATTCAGCAAAAGAATCTCCCGGAATTTCCTCGGCAACGCCAGAACAATATCCCAGATTTCATGGATATTCTCCTTACGCATTACTTCCATCTCGGCCGAAGGATGTGCAGGCTGCTCTGCAATCATGACTCTTTGGCCCGAACCCCCACGCTCTGTCTCAATGGGTAACGTCTCTCCCCACAGGCTACTACGAAAGAATCTGGATTTTCGATATGTAAAAGTGGTGTTTCTAGTAATCGTCAACAGCCACGTTTTCAGTGAGCAATCTCCACGATAATGAGCGATCCCCGAGTACGCCCGAATAAATACCTCCTGTGACAATTCATCTGCCTGTTCGGCACTTTTGGTCAGAAAATAAGCGTAATTCCACACGTCATTTCCGTAGTCATCCATTATGCTGCTAAGTGTGTAATTGTCGATGGTCTGAGCCTGTGCCAGTAATTGATCATCCAACTGTTGTTCACCTCACTTAATATGACTGAATCTACTGTGGTTTGGTTCCCTGTTTTGGACATTATTTCTTATTATTGTAGCAAAATAAAAAACAGCATGTTCAATATCACTGAACACGCTGATTCCTATAAGTTTGCTTATTTAGAAATCTCTATCAGAAAGCTTTTAGGCGAACGCTCCACTTCCTCAGTTTCTTTCTGCCCTCTGGTCTAACGTATCATTTTCATCGTTATACTTTAACCGCAGCAATCATCAGAAACATCGGTCTCCGATTCTCGTCTCGCATGCCAGGAACCTGTTCAATCATCTCCGGTGATGGTTTGGACTCAGCCACTTTTTGAACGGTAAACCCGGCCTTAATGAGTTCATTTAGATGTGTTGCCAGTGTACGATGATATTTAACCACATCCTGATTCAGAAAGTTCGCCACACGCTTCCCTTCATCGTGGTAATCATCCACGGGCCAGTGAAGAATCTCACCTGTGGGTCCGTAATGCCAATCCTGCGCAGCGCGAGCGGTGAAGATGGGATGTTCGGAGGATAGTACAAATGTGCCCCCTTCTACGAGACAATCATTGATCTTAGCATACACCGTGTCTAACCGTTCAATATAATGCAAAGCAAGTGAACTGATCACAACATCAAATTGTCCCGGTGCAAAATTAATATCTTCAATCGCCAGCTGCTCGTACTGGATCTGCGGATCGTCCGTCATTTCACGAGCACGCTGAAGCATATTTTCAGACAAATCTACACCGATCACTGAACTCGCTTGTAGTTCACGCGCATACCGGCAATGCCAGCCAAAACCACATCCCAAATCCAGCACACGCTTGTCCTTCAAATCAGGCAAAAGAGTCTGCAGTTCATGCCACTCCCCAGCTGCATCCAGCCCTTGAACGGAACGAGCCATCTTACTGTAGTTATTGAAAAACTCAGCTTCATCGTATTTATTTTGTTTCATCAAGAGATTCCTCCCGCCTAATAAATATCAATCTACTCTACCACACAGACGTTATTTAAACGTAAAAGTTGCCAAGCAAATTCATGGCGTGTTATCATACAGAACGAACGTTCAGTATTATTAAACACAGAATGAACATTCAGTTTACTAACGGAGGTCAATATGAATACGAAATGGACGCATCCACTGGAAGGGCAATCTGTAGGTAAAGCTTTTATAAGTTACCTTGTGCCTTCCGTATTGGGGATGCTGGTAGTTGCTTTTAATTTTATTATCGACGGCATTATGGTTGGTCACAAACTGGGTTCTACAGCAATGGCCGGGATCGGCATTGCCTCACCTGTCTATACGCTTTTTGTTGCCATGTCGCTGTGGATTGGTATGGGCGGGGCAACCTTGTACTCCAACGCTATGGGTAGAAAAGATATCACATCAGCCAAACAAATTTTCACCAAATCAATCATGCTGATAATGCTCGTTACGATTGCCATTGGATATACTGCATTTACGTTCAAAGACAAGCTGGTATACTCCCTCGGTGCTAACGCCGAGACCTTCCCGTTTGCTTCGGACTATATGAATATCATGTTATTGTTTGGGTTTGTCTTCACCATTGAGAATGCGCTCTCTGTTTTTGTACGAAACGATGGGAATCCCAACACATCCATGTACGCTCAGATTACGTTTGCTGTGGCCAATATCATCATCAATTATATAACACTTTATGTACTCGAATGGGGTGTACGCGGTGTGGCCATCGGTACAATTGTATCAGCGTCTCTTGCGCTACTTGTCCTGCTCACTCACTTTTTCAAAAAAACGAATAATCTCACATTCACCCGCTTCAAGTGGAACAACAAACTGCTGGCTTCCCTTCTACTCATTGGTTTCCCCAGCTTTCTGGCTGAACTTGGCATGTCGGTCTTCTCTGTCTCCCATAACATCTCCATGGACCGTATTGCGGGCACGGATGGCGTAGCATCATTTACCGTGTTGAACTATATTCATGGTGTTGTATTGTTGGCTTTCCTGGGTCTCGCATCCGCTGCCCAACCTCTGATAAGCTATTATCACGGTGCCAATCAGATTAAACGGGTACAACAAACGATACGTTTAGCCACCAAAACAGCTCTCGCATGCGGTCTACTGTTACTGCTTATTGTTCAAATCGGTGCACCTTATTTCGTGCAAATCTTTGGAAACTTCAGTAGTAGCGTAACGGATAATGCCGTTTACGGATTACGTATATTTACATTTGCCTATGTGTTTATGGGTGTTAACTTTGTCATGAGCACCTATTTCCAATCTGTAGGCAATGCCAAAATGGCCATTTGGATCACAGCTGCGCGTGAAATGATCATCATGATTGCGTTGATTGCAGCCCTGCCTTCATTCTTTGGTGTCACGGGTGTGTGGCTTGCCGTACCGCTGTCCGAAATGCTGGTTCTCGCAACTATAGCCGTGTACTATAGAAAACGATCCCTTACGGATCGAATAAACGCGCTGCAGTCTGAATAACGTTTACAGATAATATAACGGCAACAGATAGAAGATCAATGGAACGTAGATAAAATGCAGGTAGACCTCATAATAATCTAATAAACAAATAAAGCCCTGCACGATCAATTTAGATCGGTCAGGGTTTTGTTTTATCCAACATTAGTTGGTAAGTAATTAGATACGTATATCAAATCGACCATTGCTATCTGTTGTTGCGTTCGCAATTTCCTTAGGGGTAGCTACGCCCTTTCCATTGGATGGAGGTTGGGCAGGTGGTGCCTCCTTCGTAGCAGTTGTACCGGCTCCTTGAGAGCTTTGCTGTGCAATCTGTCCCTCAATCTGCTTGATCTGCTGTTCAAGCTGTTTGGTCTTTGTCTCCTTGGTCTTCTCATCGTCCTTGCTGGATTGCACTTTCTCCAATTGAGCCTCAAGCTTTGTCTTTTGTTTCTCCAAGCTACTTGAATTGTCCGAACTCGAAGATGACGATATGTATGATGTTGTGGAACTGGCTGTAGAAGATATATTCATTATGGTTCTCCTCCTCTTTACTTGGCTTCACTATACCCTATCCCACTGAAACGTACGTTAAATTCAACTGAAAGGTTGCTGAAGGAGCTAAGAATCAGAAGTCGATCATATGGAAGTATGTATACCAGCATTAATACTGAGAGTCTTCATATAAGTGAAAATATTGATGCTGTCTTATCTATGTTAGTTGTTTCTCGGCAGAAAATAGTAACACAAAAAAGACACACTCGAAATCATTCAAGTGTGTCTTTATATTGCTTGGCGGCGTCCTACTCTCCCAGGACCCTGCGGTCCAAGTACCATCGGCGCTAGAGGGCTTAACGGTCGTGTTCGGGATGGGTACGTGTGGAACCCCTCCGCCAT
>NZ_JAULSQ010000025.1:0-31363 GCF_032452295.1 Paenibacillus sp. ClWae2A | reverse complement strand
TCTTATATAATATCATGTCCGAACCAACTTTGCAAGCTCTTTTTTTAAGTTTCTTTCGAAGCTTATTTCATTTGCTTGCCGCACCGTGTAAACCGTGTTTTCTTGGCCGGACTTAGAATATACCATGTACAGATTTACATTGCAAGTCTTTTTTTAATAAATGATAATCAAACCGTATCATCAGCACAATATGTAATCTAACGCTCCTGTACATAGAAATAACTCTCAGCATCCTTATTACGGCGCTTCTAATATACTTATCCATTAAACATAACCAGGGAAGCCACTTCCACTGCGATTGCAGTGAACAATTGATTGTGATTAGCCCTGGTTTTCGGAGGTCTCAGTTATCTATACTTCTATATAAATAAGAAATTCATTTCTCAGGCGCAACTTACACACTCCACTTCACTTCTCAGTACTTACAATATGCGCTTACCAAGTAGAGAAGCGATCAGTTCCACACCAAGTCGTGCCGTATGTCTATTGTGATCAAACAACGGATTCACCTCAACCAGTTCCATGGACGTAACTTGATTTGTGGAAGCAAGTATCTCCAATGCGTAATGTGCCTCTCGGTAATTCAAACCACCGGGTACCGGGGTGCCTACACCCGGAGCTTCCCGCGGATCCAGACAATCCATGTCGAAGCTGACATGAATACCATCTGTCCCTTTTCCCGCTATAGCTATTGCTTGCTCAATAACTTGCTGTATTCCCATACGGTCAATATCATGCATCGTGAATGCTCGGATTCCCAGTCCCTTAATCTGCTCTTTCTCATACTCATCCAGATCACGCAGACCAATATAGACCAAGTTGGACGGATCAATAAACGCGCCTGCTCCAGCAATGTGTGACAGATTGTATGCAGTATGCCCCAATGATGCAGCCACACTCATCCCATGCATATTACCAGACAAGCTGCGTTCTTCCGTATTCAAGTCTGCATGCGCATCAAACCAGATCACACCCAAATTCGAATAGTGCGCGGTTAGCCCGGCAAAAGTACCAATCGCTACACTATGATCTCCCCCAAGCACAAGTGGAAAAGCCCCCTCCTCTACCGCAGCCGATACTTCCCTACACACCTTCTCACTGACCTGACGTACCTCATTGAAGTGTTTTACACGATTCCGCTCAATGGGGGCAGCAGGTTCAGAAGGACAATCTATCCGCACTTCTTTGGAGAGCACTAGCCCAAGACTCGCGATCTCCCGCTTCAGTCCAGCTGTAATCAATTCATCCGGCCCCAACTCCGCTCCACCTCTTGCTCCACCGAGTCCAAAAGGAACCTTAATAATAGCAATATTACGCCGCACAGATGTTTGACTTGTATCAATAGAAGTGTCTTTTGTTCCACCATGTACATCATCATCATTTTTCATGTAGGTCAGCTCCCTCATTGTTGATCAAAACCTGCTCAATTCTCTCCAGTGCCCAGTCAATCTCGGACTCTTTAATCGTCAGTGGTGGAGCAAATCGAATGGTTGTCTCATGGGTTTCTTTACACAGCAGTCCAGCAGACATCAAACGCTCACAATAAGGACGGGCAGGTTCATGCAGTTCAACACCAATAAATAAACCTTTCCCCCGAGTATCCCGTATGGCTGAACTGCGAATATCTCGAAGTCTCTTCATAAAATAGTTCCCCAGACGCTCCGATCGCTCGGCAAGTTTCTCATCTTCAAGAACTTTCAGAGCTGCTATAGCCACGGCGCAGGCGAGTGGGTTACCCCCAAAAGTTGAACCATGAGACCCCGGCTCAAACAAATCCAGTATCTCCGCATCAGCAGCGATAGCCGAGATTGGCATGACTCCTCCCCCCAGCGCTTTGCCCATAATCCAGATGTCTGGTTCGACCCCTTCCCAGTCGGAGGCAAAACGGCGACCCGTTCTTCCAAATCCGGTCTGGATCTCATCAGCTACAGTCAACACCCGCTGGCTCTTACACAGAGCAAAAGCTTCAGCCAAATATCCATCAGGCGGGATAACGATTCCAGCTTCGCCCTGAATAGGTTCTACAAGAAAACCAGCCGTATTCGGTGTAATGGCCTGCTTCAGTGCTTCAATATCTCCATAGGGAATAATCCGGAATCCAGGTGTGAACGGTCCAAAATCTTTTTTATACTCCACTGAAGAAGAAAAGGACGTAACCGTCAGAGTTCTTCCATGAAAGTTACCAGAGCATACGATAATTTCGGCTTGATTCTCCGGTACACCTTTGCAACGATAAGCCCATCTACGCACCGCCTTCACCGCAGTCTCCACCGCTTCCGCTCCTGTATTCATAGCGAGAATCTTGGATTTCCCAGTGAATTGTGAGAGTTTCTGATAAAAAAGAGAAGCTGAGCTGCTGTGGAATGCCCGTGATGTCAGCGTAACCTGATCTGCCTGATCCTTGAGTGCCTGTATGATCACAGGATGTCTGTGACCATGATTCAATGCAGAGTATGCACTTAACATATCCATATAACGGCGGCCTTCAGGGTCTTCCACCCATACCCCTTCCGCCTGTTCAATAACAATAGGGAGTGGATGATAATTAGGTGCAGCATAACGCTCTGACCAATCAATTAACATTTTGGAATCTGACATACAAACCCAACACCTTTCCAAAATATTGTATACAAAATACAATATCAATGTATGCGATACCATCGTCATTTACGACTACATCTCTATTTTTCCACTCCAGCCTACTCTGGCACTCTTCCAAAACCACTTCCTTAGCGAGAAGTAGACAGTCTACGTTCCAACCAAGAGAGTAAATTAGCCAGTGTAAATGTGATTATAAAATAGAGGCCGGCGGCAACAAGCAGCGGAGCAAGCGGCTGGAACGTAACACCCTGAATCGTTCTGGCCGTGTATATAATCTCAGCTATGCCGATCATGGAGACAAGCGAAGAATCTTTAATGATAATAATGAATTCATTACCGATAGCTGGAAGCATGTTACGAAAAGCCTGTGGCAGTATAATATAGCGAAGTGTCAACCCATGCGTCATACCAAGGGAGCGCGAAGCTTCGGTCTGTCCTTTATCAATCGCTTGAATCCCGGCCCTGAACACCTCCGCCATATAAGCCGAGCTATTCATCGTCAGAGCGACCACCCCCGACATAAATGCCGGCAAGTTCACACCTACAACCGTCAGACCATAATGAATAATAAGAATCTGCACCAGCATTGGTGTTCCTCGAATGAGTTCAATATACGCCGAGGCCACAAATTTAATTGGCCATATTCGGGATATTCGCATTAATGCCATGATTACACCAAGTAACGTACCAAACAATACGCCGAAGAAGGATAGTTCAAGCGTGACCCACGCACTTCGTGCATAATCCTGCCAATGTTCTAATAGAAAGGAAAAATCTAAATTCACGGCATATCCCTCACTCGTCCGGTTTATTCACCGAGCATCTCATTTGCTTCAACGACGAACCGTTCAATATCCCCATTCGTTTTGAGCTTTTCCAATGTAGTGTTGATCTGATCGAGCAGCTTCTGATTACCTTTCTTCACCGCGATGGCCGAACCACCCTCATCTTCAGCCTGTTCAATCTCTACATCCGCAACAACCAGCCCCTCTTGGTTCTTCACATACTGTTCAGCCACCGGCTTTTCCAGGATGAGTGCGTCTACGCGCCCCGTCTGCAACTCCAGAATCAGTTCAGGTATTTTAGCCAGAGAAGTCAGCTTTGCTCCCTCTATTTCCTGAGCGATCCCCTCCTGAATGGAACTCTTTTGTACGCCAACCTGCTTGCCTGATAGATCATTCACGGACTTTAATGCCACACCTTCCCCTTCTCTAACAAGTACGGCCTGCTCTGCATAATAGTAGATATCCGTAAAATCAACGTTCTTCTTTCGTTCCTCGGTAGGGGTTAAGCCTGATATTACAAAATCAACCTTATCTGTACCGAGAGCCATAAGAAGGCCATCAAAGTCCATGTCCTCAATCTTCAGCTCGGCTCCCAGATCAGCCGCAATTGCTTTGGCAATCTCGATGTCAAAACCTACGATAGTATCTTTACCATCGATTTTCTTATGAAATTCATAGGGTGCATAGTCCGCACTTGTTCCAAGTACAATTACTTCCTTTTCCGCAGGACTACTTCCCGAAGACGAAGTAGAGTCTGATCCGGTCCCAGTTGTTTTTTCCTGACCACATGCGGACATGAATACAACGACTAACAACAGCATCATTGGCAAAAGCACTTTTTTCACACAGCATACCCCTATTCTTTTTTTGAATGAGTAGCATAATAATTTGTATACAATATACATAAGACAATATATGGACTTATATGTAAGTAATACTAACAAATAATCCGGTATATCACAATCATTATTTAAACATTTATACGCTCTAATTCCATAAAATGTGCTATATATAACACGGCATTCACATCAGCTGAAACATGAAGTTTGCTTGCCCAACTTCCCCCTCGGTGTTAAGATGATAAAAACTTGAAACTCCTGAACGGCGCGCACAGTACGGCCTCACACCCATCTAATCATTCACTATACATAGAAAGGAGGATTCGGTATGGAGGTACCCAAATACCGGTCCTTGAAAGATCACGTATACGATTACATTGCCCAGAAGATTCAGGATGGGACGCTACTTCCCAACCAGAAAATCAACGAGGCCGAAATATGCAAAAAGCTGGACATCAGTCGTACGCCTACTCGGGAGGCCCTTTTCCAGCTGGCTTCGGACAATCTGCTGCAATACATCCCACGCAGGGGATTTATTGTCACTCCTTTTGATGCAGGCAAAAAACTGGAGTTCTCCCAAGCGATCGGTGTACTAGAGGCACTGGCTGCCACACTTGCTGCAGACCATCTCAGACCATCTGAACTTTTGGAGATGGAAACTCTGGTTGTCCGAATGGACGAAGATATCAGCCAGCTTGATCTTGTTGCCTACAACAAGAACCAATATCAGTTCCATAATCTGTACATTCAGCGATGTGGTAACGCCACAGTCATTGAAATGTTAAACACATTGAAGAACAGCTTCATCCGGCAGTCGTATGTTAGTGATAATAAGCCAAAGCTATCTGAGGTACTGCTCGAAGTTAATGAAGAGCACCGACAAATTTTAAGTGCTTTTCGAGCCAAGGATAAGAACCAGCTGGAAGCCCTGCTCAAACACCACTGGCGGATTATCGACAACGATATGCTGTAGTACGTTCTGCCAAAACAAACCAAAGGCAACCCACGCTATTGTGAGTTGCCTTTTTCCTATCTTTCCTTTTTGACTTCCAATGGTGTCCTAGCCGCAAAAACAGCATATCCCAATTTTTTGCCGTATTTCGCAAGCAAGCGATCATTGGTCCGACTCATACGCTGCATACCTTCGTCCTCAAACCAATTCATATCCATCTCGCGATGTGGATCATGATCAACGCCCCATTTTCCCATAGATCGCGAATGTTCTTTGACCTCTACCTTGGTGAAACCACACTGTTTTAGGCGTTTTTTCCATGCTGTGGCCGTTGCCAGGGTTCGTATACCGTAAAATTGCTTTAATCTGCGGCTCATTAATTCGGTCTTACTGCCTGACAGAACCATCTCCCGATCCACCAAAAGTCCAGCGGGCTTCAACACTCTTCTATATTCAGCAAGCGCACTCCGCCATGGGGTGAAGATCGTAACCGACTCCACGAACACCACATTAAAATGATTTTCCGGAAAAGGCAACGCTGCTACATCGGCCTGAACAAATCGAACATCCACCCGTTCTTGTCTCGCTCGCCGAACTGCCTTATCCAGCATATTACGATGAAGATCAATCGCTGTTACCCGATATCCACTTTTAGCCAGGTAACACGCGGTCCTCCCAGTGCCACACCCTATCTCAAGGATATGACCACCCACAGGCAGAGATAAGCTATCCAGCAACTTCAGCGTTGCCAAAAATCCTCCAGGATGGGCACTTCCCTCCCCTAACCGAGCCAGCATGTCATGATAATCCACGCGACATCCCCTCCTCACTCCTCCCAGTGTATGGAGCAGACTCAAAAACGGCTCCTCCCCATTCGATTTTTCGGGTACTCGTCCATACCAATTGGTCTTCTTTTTACTATGATATACAAACCGTTGAATTCAAACGGCAACCGCATCTAATGAGGAGGATTTGCATGTACAGAATTAATCGGGTATGTGAAGAAACGGTTTCTCCGCACGTTGGACGTTCCGTTTGTCTCGTTATGAACGACGGTAAGCATATGTATGGTACGCTTAGTCAATGTCGTGATGGCAAAATTTATTTGAACGGGTGTTTCGAGGGACCACGGCTGTGTTCAGTCAAATCCAAACAGCAGCTGGTAAAAAGCAGCAAGAAAAACGCTGTTGCAACAAAAAAAGTTAAATCTTCCGCCTACGGTCGATATGGATACGGTCGGGGTTACGGCTATGGAGCAGGGATCGAACTAGCTCTGGTAGCAACACTGTTCCTGCTGCCATTCCTATTCATCTAAACTCATATCTGATCGTGTAAAATTGTAGCCCTAACAAAGACCCTTTTCGCTATAAGCAAAAAGGGTCTTTGTCTTTTTCATACGATGCATGGCAATTTCAATATATTTTCTGTAAAAAAATGATACAAAAAAAGGCATTCGCTAAAACGAATGCCGGGAACTTCATATTTAATACCCTTACCTTCGCACAGGGTGTCTGTTTAATCTTAAAAAAAAACACCTCGTTAGAGGCGGGTAAGCTATGTTAAATCCGATTTCCTTTAGGCATCGTTTTCAGATTACTATTCGAATTCTCAAGCAATGGTAGCATCCTAGTCGTGCTGACCATCTCAGAAGCACATATCGGACAAGTAGGTACGTTATCAAACGCAAAATTGTCCCGCATCCATCCTTTGCACGTATCACTCGTACATTCCCAGATTGCCGCATCAGCTTGTGGAATCTCTTCCAACGGTTTTTTGCGATTATACATGACTTCTACCCCCTTTGTTATGGAAAAACATCTAACCGACGTTATTTCACAGAAGCCTACACTTAGCGGAAGTTTTACATCCCACCGAACTCCTGCCTCGACAACTAATGGGCCGACTTTTATATAACTAATCAAAAAAAAGAAGCTGCCTTTACCATTATAACATGTTAAAGGCAGCTATGCTTTAATTACAGTTTTACAACTTCTTCTGCTTGAGGACCACGGTTTCCTTGTACAATTTTAAATTGCACGCGTTGACCTTCGTCCAGCGTTTTGAAGCCTTCGCCTGTAATAGCGCTGAAGTGTACGAATACATCTTCTCCGCCTTCAACTTCGATGAAACCGAAGCCTTTATCAGCGTTGAACCATTTTACTGTTCCGTTTTGCATGTGAATTACACCTCCAAATAAAGATTAACATGTTCCTTTGTTCTTTGCAGCAAGCAAATAAAAATTCACACATTGAAAAAGGTACCAGTCATAAACCTATAAGTGATCGCCCTTTACAATATATGAATTAGGTTTTCCACTCTCTACAACTTGTTTTTATTATAACTCCAATTCAGCTAAAAAGCAAATCTTTGTATTTTCTTTTCAAACAGCTTTGGAAATACATGTTATTAACACGCGTGGGGACAGGGTTTATCACGCTTATGTGCCTAGTCGCTTGTGAGCGGTCTTATGAAAGGATATGCAGATCTAATCCATCTTATACATTTTTTATATAATATTCTGACATGCATATCCAACACAACCAATGAATCGTCTTACTCCAGTTTAACACACTATGTCCATGCCCACATAAATGCATCCCGATCCCAGGCGATCTGCCCACGATGAAGCTTCCGGAAAGCTTTCTTCACTTCCTTGGACAATGATGTATTGCCGTTCTCGTTCACAAAAACAAACTCTTCGCCAAAATGGGTCTTCACATATTCTATGGCAGCTTCCTGATGAAGTGTTCCTGTGAATTTAATCTCCTGAACCATCCATTCTGCTACGCCTTGTGCTGTCTTCTCCACTATATCACCTACTGTCTGAACATAATGTACGGATAGGCAGACCTCGAATTATGAACATATCTGTCTTCCCGCCAGACTGAAGTATACCATGATCCAACTGCTGACGGGAAACTGTATGATAACTACTTCCAAGCAATACCCTTAATGAACAACCGTATTGGCTTGCTCACTCCCTTTGGAAGGAATGGACGAATTTGTTCGATTGCTCCACACTAACCATGCACAGTAAGCAACCAGTATTGCCAGTATAAACAGATCGTAAGGCAGTGTACCTGTGTCCTCCAGGTCATTCCCTAGAAATTGAATCAGATTATGTATGAAATGAAACAAAATAAGCGGTACGATATTTCCGTTCTTCAGCATTAATAACGCCAGTGCTGCTCCCAGAAGCAGTGCATATATCAATTGCATGATCGTATCTGTCATATGCTGACCAGACAATGCGTTCAGGAGATGTGTAATTGAGAACAAGATGCTGGAGGTCACAACTGCGGCCACTGCACTTTTTCGAAGCAATATTTTGAAAATAAGCCCCCGATAGATCGTTTCCTCAACAAACGCCACGAGCAAGGTGAAGAAAACGAAAAAGGCTACACGTGACAAGCTCAGTTCCCCAAATCCTTTCAGGGCAAGTGTACCCAGTACAAGGAGTAGTGGAATATAATACTTTGCGTGGCTAGCCGGGATACTTCGCAAAGATCGGAATCCAGTCTCTCCCCACTTGCGCCTTAACGTCAGATAGATCATCAGCACAATTGCAATGGGTGTAAAGGAGATGAGTACAGGGGAAGTGTAGTCCAGTTGTTTTATCGTCGCAATGGCCCCTGCAGCAAATACGGCTAACAGGAGAAGCAGTTCAATAATTACAACGGTGAGCACAGGTTTGCGCTCGGAAAAGGAATGTTTTGGCTTGGATTGCGGATTAATCATACATTTACCCACCTCGTTTCATTTATGTATTCCGTTGTCATATGAACTTATATGCCAATATAGTTGTATCACATCATCCGTATATTGAATATCCCTATTATGGATAAAACTATAAAAGTAACAAAAAAGAGACTTATTCTGACTGCTTTTCCCCTAAAATCAGGTATGGCTTATACCTTTATCTGTCCAATATAGTATTACAAGAGTTCAATGCTGCAGGGGTGCGGCGACTCTTCAACGTCATATATCTATGAAGTACCAAAACGATAGTTTCAAAATGCATAATGAAATCAGGGGGATACTATGAAAGCATTCTTTCAACGCTGGGGGCATTTACTGGCTATTCTGTGCATACCGCTCCAAGGCTCCATTTACGTATTTCTAGGCAGTAACACCGGAAGTGATGTGTTCTACAATTATGCTTGGATTGACACACAGATTCCTTTTCTCAAAGAATTTATATATCCGTACATTAGCTGGATGCCCATTCTGTATCTTGGTTTTCTCTATTTGGGTCTGACGAACAAGTCGCTATTCTGGCGTACGTTGATTACCTATAATGTTGGTGTCATGGCTGCCAATGTCTGTTTTGCGGTGTTCCCTACTCATGTCCCACGCCCGGAGATCGGCGGAACTGATCTGAGCAGCGTGTTAGTACAGTTTATCTATACGAATGATGCGCCCTTCAACTGTTTCCCAAGTGTTCATGTTCTGACCAGCTATTTGCTGTTTATTGTGATTAACAGACACTTGAACTTTAAACCTTTGGCACGAATTTCTTGGTCGGTATGGCTATGGTTGATTATTGCTTCAACGGTGTTTGTAAAACAGCATTCCTTGCTGGACATCGCCGGCGGCATTTTGTTTGCAGAGGCCGCGTATTGGACTGTACATGTCTTTGCTCTTCGTCTTGGGCAGGCACGAAAAAAAGGCAAGCAGCCACTCACAGCATCTAATCCAAGCAGTCATGTATAACGACATTTATATATGTAACAGGTGAGATGATGATCCTGCTATACAGCAAAAGAGGGCCTAGGCCCTCTTTTTTTTGTACTCATTTAATTAAACCTACTTATATGGAAGAACTTATTAGGGTTGGACTACACAATTCATACTATAGGTGGACGTTCATGGAGTAGATCGGACGGTGGACTTCCGGTTATACGTTTGAATATGCGGTAAAAATAAGACAGATCCCGGTAGCCGAGAAATTCGGCAATTTCCTGGATGGAGAGTTGTGACTCGGTGAGCAGGTATATGGCTCGTTTCATCCGTTGATCATGGACATATTGACTGATGGTCTGATTTGTCATGCTTTTGAATAATGCAGCAGCATAATTGGGAGTCTTATTGATCTCGTCCCCGAGTTCTTCCTTCGTCACTTTCTCCCGATAATGCCGCTCAATATATCGCTTCATCCGTTCAACATGATTATGCCTCTCCGGCGGGATGACTCCACGATCAAGCTCCCTGTTCATATAAATCAACACTTCCATCAATAAGGCTTGGCTCATCATGACATAATAAGACGGACGCTCCTGCCATTGTTGATAAATAGCAGTCATGCGTTGATGGATCAACTCGTAACATCCAGGTTTATGCCGCAATGCCTCGTACCGTTCCAGTGCAGGCAAAGTTTCCGTATGGTCGCGTTGCAATTGAATTACAATCTGTGTGTGCGTTACTGTAGGAATACTCTTGCCGTAATATGGGACACCACCTGGAATGAGGAGCAATTCACCCTTTTCCATGATCTGTTTATCACCGTTCACCCAATATACACATTTTCCATATGTAACCAAGCTAAGCCGCCAAGTTTCTTGAGATTGCACAGCTTCTTCGTACCAACCAACACCATTAATATGTCGTACTTCAAGTGGAGTGACCATAACACACCTCATTATCGGACTATACTCTAATCATTGTACTATAGTTCATACCCTGATTCGACAGAAAACGCTACAATACACATATAAGCTTAAATATGAGGAGGAAATTAGCATGTTAAAAACAAAAATTATTTGTACCATGGGACCTGCTTGTGACTCAATCGAATTGTTAAAAGTAATGATTCAGGAAGGCATGACTGTTGCTCGTCTGAACATGGCTCATGGCGAACTGGAAGATCACGTTACACGGATTAACAATATCCGCAAAGCAGCTTCCGAACTGAACACCTATGTACCGATCATGATGGACATCAAAGGGCCAGAAGTACGTATCGGTAAACTGAAAGAAGCATCCTGCCATCTGCAAGCTGGTAAAGAGCTGATCCTGACTACTGAAGAAATTCTCGGTGACGCTGAGCGTATCTCGGTAAACTATCCAGAACTGAACCTCGTTGTGAAACCTGGCGATCGTATCCTCATCGATGATGGCCTTGTGGATCTGACTGTACTGTCTGTAGAAGGATCCGATATCCATTGTAAAATCATCAGTGGCGGCATTCTGAAACCACGCAAAGGGGTTAACTTGCCAGGAATCAAAACGACATTGCCAGGTGTAACCGAGCGTGACGTTATGCACATCGGATTTGGGATCGAAAACGATATCGAAATTATCGCAGCATCCTTTGTTCGTAAAGGCGACGACATCCGTGAAATCCGCAGCATTTTGAAAGAACGCGGTGTAGACCACGTACAGATCATCTCCAAAATCGAAAACCAGGAAGGTATGACCAACCTGGACGATATTATTGAAGCATCTGATGGTATCATGGTAGCTCGTGGAGATCTCGGGGTTGAAGTACCGATCGAAGACGTGCCAATGATGCAAAAAGAAATGATCGATAAATGTAACCGCGCTGGTAAACCGGTTATCGTAGCTACACACATGCTGGAGTCCATGCAAGTGAACCCACGCCCTACTCGTTCCGAAGTTAGTGACGTGGCAAACGCTGTACTTCAAGGTGCTGACGTTGTGATGTTGTCCGGTGAATCAGCTGCTGGTAAATATCCAGTACAATCCGTGCGCACGATGGCTGCCGTTGCTCGCCGTGCTGAAACCATGATCGATTACAAAGAGCAATTCGCACAAAAATCGGCTCAACAGATCGCTGATATTACTGAAGTTATCAGTCAGGGCGCTGTAAGTTCTTCCCTCGTACTGAATGCAAAAGCAATCATCACTTCGACTGAGAGTGGATTCACAGCACGCATGATCTCCAAGTATCGTCCAAAAGCGCCAATCATTGCAGTTACACAACATGAAGAAGTATTGGCGAAAATCTGCCTGCTCTCCGGTGTCATTCCGGTTATGGGCGACAAAGTAACCACTACGGATGAAATGTTCGAATCGGCTACGCGTAACGCAATCAAAACAGGTTACATCGAAAAAGGTGACATCATTGTATTGTCCGCTGGTGTTCCAATCGGTCAATCCGGTAATACAAACCTGATCAAAGTTCAACAAGTCTAATTCAATAGCTGAAACTGTAGCTACAGATCTTAGCTATAAATATAAATACAAAAATCCACCGAGAGCAGAAATGCATCCCGGTGGATTTTTTGTTGATGATGTGTGCCAATGATCTTGATGTGACAACAAACGAATTCGAAATTATAGATTCCGCGAGTAATCAACCAGATCCTGTGACATGGTGTTGATCTCATCCATTGAAGCATTCACCTGCTGTGTCAGGGCAGCCTGATTTTGCGTTAACGTGGACATATTACCGATATGTTCAAGAATCTGATCAATAAGTGTTTTCATCTTCTGCATGCTATCTTCGATATTTACCGTGGCCTCTGAACTGTGATCAGCCAGTTTCCGCACTTCACCCGCAACGACGCCAAATCCCAATCCCAGCTCTCCCGCACGTGCAGCTTCAATTGCTGCATTCAACCCCAGCAGATTCGTCTGACTGGCAATCTCTCGAATAAACACGGTGATATTCTTCGTATCATCTGCACTGCTCTTCACTTGAATGGCTGCATCGGCAGATAACTCCTGTGCAGTAACCAGATCCTGTGCCTGATCGGTGATCGAGTTGATTCCACGTACCATCTCGCCAATGGACTCCGACAATTGTTTGGTTTTCAGATTCATGGCTTCTACGATCTGTTCCTTATTCTTCTCATGGGTGACATCTCGAATGGTTCCAGCTACACGGAGCGGTACTCCATCCTGATCCCGAATGGTCTCCCCACCCGCGTGATACCACCGATACTCCCCGTCTTTGCGCTGCAGACGATAATCCAGATCGTACGGTGTACGACCACTGTAATCGTTCATATGTCTGGCAAATTCGTTGATCGTCCGATCATGGTCTTCCGGATGCAGTCGGCTGCTCCAACTGCTGAACACATTCGGGAAATCCTGCTCGTCTTTAAACCCTAGTTCTCTACGGAACTGAGGTGACCACCAAAACTCGTTATTCGGATTAACCACATCTCCAGCTACAACGGTCATATCCCACGGTGCCTCCACCAAGGCGCGGTTAACCAGATCATATCGGGTGACGAGTGCTTCTAGCTCATCAGACTTGCTCTTCTCCTCATGAATATCAAACATGATACCCAGAAGTTTGACCGGAACTCCAGCCTGATTTCGGATGACTTGTCCAAGGCATCGGAACCAGCGGATTTCTCCACTTTTGGTAATCATACGACTGATGACGTTATAAGCAGTCGTTGCTCCAGTGTCATTCACATGTTTCATAATCTCCTGCACCAGCTGAGGTCTGTCATCCGGATATATCGATTTGGCCCAGCTTGCAAATGAATCGGGATACTCCTTGGCATTATGGAATCCTAACATTTGGCGGAATTCCTTCGAAAATGTGACGATATTATTGCTATCCAGTGGATCACCGGCAACAATTTCAGATTCCCATAATCCCACATTCATCGCCTGATTCAACATTCTAAGGCGCATTTCCACGCCTTCGTTTTGTGCTTTCATCATATGTACTGCTTTTTGGATGTTACTAGCTATTTCATCGGTATCCTGAAATTCAATGCCATCTTCAATCCATGCGTCATAGTCGCCCTTTTCTGCATTTGCTACCAGTTTACGACTATACTCCAGTAACTTTTGATGTGCATCTATACGAAGGTGTTTGGTCGGTTCAGTACGTTTACGAAACATGTTCATTTCTCCTCTTAGGTCATATGATATATATTTCGACATTATCAGACACTAAATGTAGAGTAATGGTCTTAATTTTGTATAAAAACAAGAACCAGCGCTAAATTAGCACTGGTTCTTATATTAAATGCCTTTATTTTTTATAATAATAAATCTTAAATAACTGCCTCTTACCGGCTACCAGCCAAAATTCAGTGTTTTCCCCGTCTCCACCCAAGTTTTGATGCTGCTTAGGATCATCCACCAGCTGCTCTGTGCATTCGCAAAGGAAGGATGGTTATCTGTAAATTGATCATTAATCAGTGTCAGCTTCGTACACTCCCCCACAGTCTCCAACTGGAAGACCACTCTGGATTGAAGCTCGGCATGATTGGCATGGTATGACGGTCCGGGATGCTCCTGATAACTAAGCCTGGACAACGGTTCAAATTCCAATATATCTCCGTACACATGGACAGTCTCCGCACCATCATTACCTGGCCCTACATAAGCAAATGGCTGACCTGGTTGGAAATTGGTGCGAAGTTCACTACCGAAAAAGCTGTTCCGTGTGCCGTCTGGTGATATTAGAGCATTCCACACCTCTTCCAGTCCTGCATTGATATAGAATTCATATTTCAGTTCCATGGACTCACTCCCTTTATGTATTGGACACGCGATCTGCCAACCTCGCACTCCTATCCTATCGTTATACCCCAAAGGCCGTATTGTAAAAACGCGACAACAGGTAAAATATAAGCTCTTTATGTTTTCAGGAATGTTATACCCTGATCTAAACGGGTTGCGCCCATATAGTGCTTTCCCAGAAGATCAGATATACTAAACTGGAATGAAATAACAGGAGTTGTTCAATATGACTGGAACGTCACAATCCTCATTGTTACCCTATCAACAAATGATTCAGTTGCTGCAGAAGGCGGGTTGGTATGAGAACCGATGCGTTGACATCTCGGCATACATAGAGCAGTGCCCTACATCCGCAGATTTATTTCCGGCTGCCCGATCGTTTCTAGAAGAGTTTTGGGGAATAGATGAAATTATATATTTTAAATACTATAGCCACATCTCCGGGGAAGTGCTGGCTGAAAGCCCCTGGCATGAATATGAATTTCATTTTATTCCGAATGCTGAAGAGACACTACGTTGTTCCACAGAGATGCATTCGATCTTGAAATACGCTAATGAAGATTGTTATTGTCTTGGATTAACCGGATACTACTATTCCGCAGTCACAGCCATTGGCCGTTCGGGCAAACTGTATCTGTTACACGACTATGATCCAAACGTACATGCATTCGATAATCTGATTGACAGTATGATACATGAACTTCACATGCATAAGCTTGTTCCCCATTCACTCATGGGACGGAATCAGAAAGGAAATGAGATATGAGCCAATCAACGAATATTATGGGCATCCCTTTTCCCAATGTAACGATGAATCAAACTGTTGCAATCCTTGGTGAAGTCGTAGATCAGGAAAGTACTGAACTATTCCATGTCATCACAGGCAATCCCGAGATTGTTATGTCCTGTCAAAAGAATGCCTCTCTTCGCAAAGTTGTTGATCAAGCCGGGTTGGTCACAGCTGACGGTGCCGGCATTGTGATGGTATCCCGTTTTCGGGGCGGACAATTGACTGAACGGGTAACCGGTTGTGATCTGCTGTTTCGTTTATTGGAGGAAGGCGATCAAAAACACTGGTCATTCTACATGCTGGGAGCAGAGGAAAGCGTCAGTGAACAGGCTGTGAAAGTTATTGCGCAACGTTACCCTGGAGTTATCGTAAAAGGTAGACACCATGGTTATTTCCAGGCAGATGAGGAACAACAGATTGTGGAAGAGATTCGTACTGCTCAACCAGACTTTCTTATCGTGGCTCTTGGCGCACCCCATGCGGAACACTGGATTAACAAGTATCGCCACCAGTTGAACGCTCGTGTAGCCATAGGTGTTGGAGGTAGTCTCGATATCGTGGCCGGCAAAACCAAACGTGCCCCTGCGATATGGCAGAAGCTTAACCTGGAATGGCTCTATCGCCTCCTCAGTCAACCTTCGAGATGGCGCAGGCAACTCATTTTACCCCGCTTTGCTGTGCGGGCATTGTTGTTCAGAGAACCTAAATAATGTGAGCTGAGCAGGAGGGATGATTCGGATGAAACAGGTAGAACAAGGAGACAGACCAAGTATGGGCCTGCTGAATCTGAATGAAGGTGATCATAAATATCAACTGACACGCCATGCTCCTTCCGAAGCACTTCGCCCTTTTGTTAAACATTACTGGATCGTATCATGGGATCTGACTGGACTTGAACCGTATCCCCAACATGTCGTGCCTAACCCCTGTGTCAATCTGGTTGTGGAACGGAACAATACGTTTTTCTTCGGACCATCGGGACGTAAATTCTCCTATCTTGTGAGCGGGAAAGGGCGTGTATTTGGCGTGAAGTTCAAACCAGGAGGGTTTTATCCCTTCCTCCGGGTTCCTGTCTCTTCATTGTACGGACAGCCGATGAATGTATCTAATATTCTTGACGTCACAGCGAAGTCCTTGGAAGACCGTCTTCTTGGGGCGGGGGATGATGCGGATAAAACCAGTTACATCGACCAGCTATTATGTGCACACCTTCCTGCTGAAGATGCTCAAGCTAGAATGGTTAACGATATTGTGCAACAGATTGAACAGAACCGGGAGATGCTGAGAGTCGATGATCTATCTTCCTATTGGAGTATGCATACCCGAAAGCTTCAGCGCCTGTTCAATCAGTATGTGGGCATTGGACCCAAAACAGTAATTAAGTTGTATCGTCTGCAAAATGCTGCAGAAATGATGGACCGCGGTCTTCAATGTGACCTGATTAAGCTATCTCAGGACCTTGGATATCATGATCAATCCCATTTCATCCGAGATTTCAAGTCTATTATTGGCAGTACACCAGAGGAGTACTTACACTCTAGACATCCGAATGGTGAGTGCCGAGGGCTGATCAATTAAGATACCTGTCCTGAAAATCAGGACAGGCGAATGACTTCTATGGTATCCCCCGTATGGATTACACCTTCCCGTTCAACCGAGCACACAATTCCACGTTTTTTCCGAGCCGCAGGCACGAATTTTTTGCGCAAACCGTCCTGTTCGTAGAATTGTTCAATCATTTTCCCCGGATGTACACAGGGAAGGTTCTCCCCTTCACATATTAACCCTGTCCCGTTCGGAAATAGGAGCCGCGTTCCAGCAGGCAGTTCCGTCAATCGATCAATGCCACGGACCAGTATATTGGCACCAAGCCACTCTGGACGCACTTCAGGAATGTTCATTTTCTCAGCAATAAGAGCACATTCTTCCTCAGAAACAATACTGATCTGGCGGCGATTCGCAATCGGTGTACCACGCTTGTAGATTTTCTGACGCGAGTCCGCTGGACGAAGCAGACCATAATGACGGTCACCCGGAATTCCTGCAAGCTCAATGTCGATAAAAGGTACAATTCGGGTCAAAAATGTGGATGGATCATCAGCCAACAAGACGAATTGAACTGTTCCCATAATAATCTCCTCCCTTTCCTAAGCAATATTACTTCTTTATTGTTCATTATTACCCAATGAATGGATTGTCGACAATCGGCGTATGCTTACCTTTGTAACCATTTTTTAATTTCAAGATCATAACTCAACTGGAAAACGATAAACAATTTTAATAATACGCAATTAAATTGTTATAAATTAAATTTGCTCTTTCCGTTCTTGTTGCAAACATTTATACTAGGATGGACAAGTAAATAAATTACATATCAGAAAGCAAGGTGTTTCCTTTGATTAGTATTATTTTTGTAGCTCTTGTAGCTGTCGAACACTTCTATATCATGGTAATGGAGATGTTTATGTGGACTCGTCCACGCACAATGAAAACCTTTAATCTCACGCCGGAATTCGCCAAATCCACCAAATCCCTCGCGGCCAATCAAGGTCTTTACAATGGGTTTCTTGCGGCAGGTCTGATCTGGGGACTCGTATATCCGGATGCTGCCGTTGGACAGCATATTCAGATTTTCTTCCTGGCGTGTGTGATTATTGCGGCTCTTTATGGAGGAGCAACTTCCTCACGGTCGATCATTATCAAACAAGGTTTGCCTGCGATCATTGCGTTATTGCTAGTTCTGTTCCTGTAATTTCTGTCGAATGGTGCATTGCCTCGATTCATGTTAACTCCTTTATGGTAAGGTAGTGAATAGATAGCAGTGTACAATGACCAGAATCGTTCTGGAATTGGAAGGAGAACATGTCATGGGATTGTTTGACAAGCTTCGGCGGCGCAAAAAGGAGAAAGTACCTGCAGGTGGTGCTGTCGAATCGACGAATTACAGTGAAACCATCGTGGGTTTTGTCCTGCTGGAGCGTGACGATTGTGATTTTGACCTTTTCATCAGGAACATGAAGAACGAATGGGATATCGAGATTGAAGAACACCCAGAGGAGGGCAATCTCTTTTTCGAAGTGAATGGGATGCAGGTGGTATGTGCTCACATTGCTGCGCCTGTACCCGACCGTGAAGTTGAGGAGAATGCTAAGCTAAACATCCTTTGGCGAGAAGCGGAACAAGTTACCTCACGGCACCAGTCTCAGATTATTGTCTCTGTTCTGAACGCAACAGATGCTATTGAGGGACATGTTCTGTTCACTCAAACAGCGAGTGCCTTGTTACAGTTGGATCACGCGCTGGCCATATACATGGCCCCACTTGTCGTTGAAGCCAGTCAATATGTCGAAACCAGCCGTGGGATCAAACATGATGAGTTGCCAGTCTCGCTCTGGATTTTCATCGGATTATTCCAAAATGCCGAAGGCGCTTCAGCTTACACTTACGGACTACGTAACTTTGGAAAAGAAGAGATGGAGATTATGCAATCGTCTGAATCCTTAAGCGATGTATTTGAGATGATGTTCATGACCACAACGTATGTGGTTGAGAACGACGTCACACTGCATGATGGGGAAACACTTGGTTTCTCGGCAGAACAAAAGCTGAGCATTTCCCTTTCCAAAGGTGTAGCATCGGAAGGTAACAGTTTGAAGATTGGCTTTTAACTTACGTAGGATTTTTACTTTATCGTGTCACCGTTGTAGAAGCCGTCTGGAGTTCAACCTCTGGGCGGCTTTTAGCTATTTAACCTTCCTCCCAATGAAGATATGATAACAATCCCTGAATTTAACTCCCCTAGGAAAAAGTAGTCCATAAGAACCACTATATTGTGAATTCAGTTTTCATTATCGTTATAAAACGGTATAATTAATAGGCTTATAGTCTCATATATTACATATTATTTTATTATCGAGGAGTTGCCTACATGTCTGTTAGACGTTTGGATTCAACTAAACCTATTATTGAAATTATCTAGGAAGGTATTGTTTCTCCTGAACATGTCGAACAAACGAATACAGAAATCCAGAGAATAGCGGAACAATTGGGGAATTCGTTTGATGTGCTAGTAGATATGCGGAACATGAAGGCTTTCCCTCAGGATACCAAAGAAAAAATTGTGGAACACCAGAAATTACTGACACATTGGGGTATGAAACGAGCCAGTGTAGCGGTAGGTGGTGCAATCGCCAAAATGCAATTGAATCGGATTTCCAAAGAATCGGCGCACCAGACTGAATTCCAATGGGAAACGTATGACGAGGCTTTGGCATTTTTGTTGAAATAAAATTGAAGTGATACGGCGTAAGTATATAGATATCCACCTATGCAGTACATGGCACACAGAAAGAGGCGTTCCCCATGAGGAAGCGCCTTTTTCTTTTGCAGTTCTACGTGGCTTACTCAGTTTTGCCAGTGATCCGAACGCTCATCATTTAAGATTCAAGTTTACTTACACGCACCATCGTTACCGATGTACCATTTAGGGACTCCTCCACGAATCCTAACCGCTTATATAAACGAATCGCTTGGTTATCCGGGTCAACACTGAGCGAGACTGCTGCAATTCCCCGCCGTTCAACCTCATCTAATGCGGTCTGAAGCAGTAAGGTCCCTACTCCTTTTCCACGTGCATCTTCCGTTACAGCCATCCCCATCTCTGGCGTAGCTGCATTCACATAACCGTATCCCGCATTCTGATCCGTATAGAATCTTAATGTTATTGAACCCAGTCTCTTGCCCTGCTGGTCAACTGCAACATACCCGAAATCCCCTTCTCTCCCCCAGTCTTCAACGTATTTGGACAGTCCGGGAGTATGAATACTTTCGATTGGAAAAGGTTCATCACCTTCTCTTCTATGCAGGGATGCGTATAACATCTCCCACAGGAAAGGGATATCCTGTTCTTCAATAGGGCGTACATAATAGTTGGTTATGATAGTCATGTTTACTCCTCCTTCAGCTTTTCAAAAAGGCGGTCCATCTCATTCAGATTAAACTCATCGGTAACCTCGTAGTCCTGAAATTTGTCTCTTGTTTTCGCGCCGCTATAGATGGAGATAGATTGTTCATTATAAAACGTGATTCCGAAATCTTCAGTAAAGCGACCTTCTTTATTAATAGTAAGTCGCCACTCATAGTAATGCGGATTCCTTTCGGAAACGTCGAATTCCCCTACTCTTTTAAGATCAACATCCTTTAATAGCTTCAGCATGTCTCTAATCTCTTTGGGATCTGTAATCGTTATTTCATCATCTTCATTATACGGTTCATTGTTGGAAATTTTCCTAATCGTCAGTCGATCCAATGTATCCAGCATCGTCATATGATCGGTAACCTCTGCTCGAAACGTCGTATGTTTGCTGGGGATATACATAGTATATTGACCAGAGGTATACATACGCACTGCAATAGCTAAAAAAACAATAATCATGGCGATACCCATAATCATCTTGATTCGTTTAGTCATCCCAATCCCCTCTCTAGATCTACATAAAACATATAAATTGGTAATTATTGATATATTCCAGTATAACATCTCACTCCTTCTGTTCCAATGTTATTTCTTATCTCTGGTCCCTCAATTACGATACGTTTTGGGCTACCCTAAAATTGAAGATTCAAATGAAAATTTAAATAAACAAGCCGCGTTCGCGGCTTGTTTGTTACTTTGTTATATTACCTATTCAGAACGAGGTAAGACCCCCCCCTTACCCTAGCCATGAATATGATACACGTGGGCTTGGACTCACGACTGGTCAGGTTACTTCCGAAACCTTATTTTTTAGCGCAATACACGGCCTGCAGATTCTCGGATAACCAGCTCGGGCTTCAGGACAATCTTCTGCGGTTCTTTACGCTCATCCTTTAACTCTTCAATCAGCAGATCTACAGCGCGATGTCCCAGTTCTTCTATTGGCTGGGCAACGGTTGTAAGTGGTGGACTGGTTACCGAAGCCAGAATGGTATTATCAAACCCGATAATCGACACATCCTCTGGCACGCTTAGCCCCAGCTCTTTGGCTGCCTGAAGAGCACCGATGGCCTGAATGTCATTACAACAGAACAAGCCTGTTGGGTGATTGTTCTCACCAAGCAGCAGTAGCGCCTCTTTTTTGGCCGAGCTCAGGTCAGCTGCGGATTCTCGGATCTGAGTCGGTTCCAGCGTATGACCTGCCTTAATCAGTGTTTCACGGAATCCACGTACACGTTCCTGACTGCTGCTGACTTTGGACGGTTCCGACAATACCGCTACACGGATGTGCCCAAGTTCAAGCAGATGCTCCGCTGCGAGTGCTCCGCCGAGTATGTCGTCAATGGTGACCGTATGTACCGACAGCGATGGCATATGACGGGCAATCAGAGCAACAGGTATAGACTGCTGCAAGAGGGGTGACAAAATTTCGGCATTATCGATCCCGGTTCCGATCATCATGCCATCGACTCTTTTTTGCTGAAGCAGATTCAGGTAACGCTCTACCCGCTCGTCCTTATTATCCGTACTGCAAATGACCACGCTGTAACCCAGTTGACGGCTTCGATCTTCCACGGCTCTGGCGAGTTCTGCGAAATACGGGTTCGAAATGTCCGGTACGAGCAGCCCCAATGTGTACGTCTGCTTCCCTGTAAGTGCAGCTGCGATCGCGCTGGGTTGATAGTGAAGGCGTTCCATAATCTCCATAATCTCGGCGCGCCGCTTCTCACTGATCTTACCTTTGCCATTAATGACCTGCGAGACAGTTGCAATGGATACACCCGCCTCGCGTGCTATATCGTATATGGTTGCTTTCATTGTTTTTTCCCCATTTGTGCTATATATAATATACATAGATAATTGTTCTCTTCTCATTATGCAGGGGGAAGTCTGCATACGCAACTTGAAGCCAGCACAATGTGCGTAGCAGGAATTGTTTTACTTTTTCATCAACCACTCATGGTCAGGGTCGTTATGGAATTTCCATGTCCGAGTTGGGCCAGCCATCACGTTCAAATAGTAGACTTCATACCCCGGAGGAGCACCTACTGGATGATATCCGTCCGGAACAAGCACCACTTCACCGTTCTTCACTGCAAGCGTCTCGTCCACAGAACGATCATCCGTGTATATGCGCTGAATAGCAAACCCCTGCTCAGGCTGCACACGGAAATAATACGTTTCTTCCAGCAAAGATTCATCCGGGAGTGCGTCCCGATCATGCTTATGTGGCGGGTAACTGGACCAATGCCCATCTGGCGTGAACACCTCAACAACGAGCAAACTGTCCGCTTCCTTCTGTTCCGGCAAAATGTTGTGAATCTGGCGTTCCAGATTGCCATACCCTCTCGCCTCTACCCCTACATCTTCGGGTGCAATGAGACGAGCCGGGTACGTGCCTTTACCGGGTGCAACACATATAGCGACTTCCAGTTCGGTACGTGCTGTGATCTGCACTTGATCGGAAGTTGAGACGTAGACTGAATACGGCGGAATTTTCTCGAAAACACTCATTCTTTTCCCGATATTATCCCATGTGTGCTCCCGGGTACTTACATTGGCGAAACCGCTGAGGAGCACCACACAGAGTTCCTGATCACCGCTCTCGCGGGTCAGCGTCTCCCCTTCTGCCAACTTCGCTACCTGAAATCCAACATATTCCCACCCGGCCGACTCCGGTGTTACGTTTATAAGTGTACCGTCTCCCTCCGGGTTGACCACGGGTTTCACAATACGTTCTGACATCTTGCCATCCACTCCTTTCTGTACTCGTCCACAACAACCTGATACTTATAAAAACAAAAACTTGGACTATTCATGCCCTCTATTTAGAAAAAGTGACTTTAATCATCCACCTATGGCGTTGCCGTTTGCGATTCCAGTGACATCCCGGGGACTTCACTCAGCTTCACAGGTCTTCCCCGCTCCATGGACATTTTTGCTGCCAGAGCAATTCGTTCTGCCTGTACTGCATCGTGGCCATCTACGATAACCGCTGTATCATGAATGATTGCATCGATAAAGAGGGCTGTCTCCTGTACATACGCCTCATTGTAGCGTTCCAGGAAAAAGTGTAACGGTTTGTCACGCATGAGCCCGGCCGCTGTACTGATCTCAGCCGTATTCGGATGATCATTCGCCGCTGCGGCGCTGCCCATTGAGCCAAATACTTCAACACGCTGGTCATACCCGTATACAGCCTGACGACTGTTATCAATAACACCAATCGCCCCGTTGGCAAATGTCATCGTTACAATCGCTGTATCCACGTCACCATGTTCCGCAAAAACCGGATTGATCAGTACGTTGCCCTGGGCGTATACTTCTTCCACTTCACTACCGGACAGATAACGGGCCATGTCAAAATCGTGGATCATCATGTCCATGAAGATCCCGCCAGACACCCGGATATACTCTGCAGGCGGTGGACTCGGGTCGCGAGACGTGATTTTGATAATATGCGGATCACCAATCGTACCATCCTGCACATGTGCACGTATCCGTCTGAAGTTATGATCAAAGCGGCGGTTAAATCCGATTTGCAGCTTCACGCCAGCCTTCTGAACCGCTGCTACAGCTGCTTGGGTCTGTGCCAGATCCATGCTGACCGGCTTCTCGCAGAAGATATGTTTGCCTGCCTTGGCAGCCTGTTCGATCAGTGGAACATGTGTATCTGTTGAAGAACAGATCAACACTGCGTCTACATTAGGCATCGAGATCAACTCGCTGCTATCCTTTGTTACAACAGGGATGCCACGGCTGGAGGCCCAAGCCTCCAATTCAGGACCTGCAAACAAGTCACTGATTCCCACAATCTCGGCATGCGGGTTGCGCAGGAGATTGTCTGCATGAATTTTGCCGATCCGTCCAGCACCGATGATGCCAATTCTCACTTTGTCCTTGCCCATTCCGTTATCCTCCCTATGTGCGTCCATATGGGCTGGGCGTTCCCCTTAGCCCGAGTGATGCTCTGGTTGTTACCAGCGCGCCGTTACCATCTTCTTGCGAGTGTAGAATTCAACACCATCCGTGCCATTGGCATGCAGATCACCATAGAAGGACTTTTTCCAACCGGAAAACGGGAAAAATGCCATTGGTGCAGGTACGCCCAGGTTAATACCCAACATGCCCGCATCAATCGTTTCACGGAATTGACGCATACTCGCCCCGCTGCGGGTGAACAGACACGCCCCGTTGGCAAAATCGGAACGGTTCGCCAGCTCAACGGCTTCCTCCAGCGTAGACACTCTTGCCACCGAGAGTACTGGAGCAAAGATCTCATCCTGCCAGATTTTCATATTGCTATCAACTTGGTCGAATACCGTTGGCCCTACAAAATAACCGGATTCACCTGTCGCCTGATCCTTACGTCCATCCCGAATCAATGCCGCGCCTTCCTGCTCTCCGGCTTCAATGTAACTGAGTGTACGCTCTTTATGTGGTCCACGGATGACAGGACCTAGGAACACGCCCTCATCCATGCCGTTACCAATGGTAATGCGGTCTGCCGCTTCCACCAGCTTTTGTACCAGTTCGTCAGCCACATCACCCACAGCCACAACAACCGCACATGCCATGCAGCGTTCCCCTGCTGAGCCAAAGGCTGCACTGGTAATCTCTTTCACGGTTAGATCCAGATCGGCGTCCGGCATAACGATGGAGTGGTTTTTGGCACCAGCCAGTGCCTGTACCCGTTTGCCATGCTTGGATGCAGTGGTGTAGACGTATTCAGCTACAGGTTGTGATCCGACAAAGGAGATCGCTTGAACATCCTTATGTTCCAGCAAACCGTTCACGACATCATGCGCACCGTGAACGATGTTGAGCACGCCGTCCGGAAGCCCCGCTTCCTTGAACAGCTCTGCCAGGCGGCCTGCCAGTAGCGGTGTGCGCTCGGACGGCTTCAGGACAAAGGTGTTACCACACGCAATAGCCAGCGGGAACATCCAGCACGGTACCATCATCGGGAAATTGAATGGGGTAATTCCCCCAATAACACCGATCGGGTAGCGGTACATGCCCGACTCCAGTCCTGTCGCGATATCAGGCAGTTGTTTGCCCATCATCAGATTCGGGGCACCTGCCGCGAACTCGACGCATTCAATGCCACGCAATACCTCGCCGTACGCTTCGGCATAACTTTTACCGTTCTCCAGCGTCACCAGGCGAGCGAGTTCTTCCCAATGTTCCACCAGCAGCTGCTGGTAGCGGAACAGAATACGTGCACGGCGTGGAACCGGTGTGCTGCTCCATGACTTGAACGCTTCTCGTGCTGTCTGAACCGCCAGATCCACGTCCGCTTGTTCGGACAGTGGCACATGTGCAATAACTTCTTCCGTCGCCGGATTCACAACCGGCTCCGTACGAGTTGCCACTGGGGTTACCCAGGCACCTCCGATCCAGTTTTGTACCATTGTTGCTGTTGCAGACGCTTCAGAAATTCCTTTTCCCATAGCCCTGTCTCCCTTCACTTATGTGTGATCCCGTATGTTCAACTTATATCATTGATGTTGATCTGTATGAGTACGTTATTCAAAGTATTGCAACGAGATTCAAGACACGGTGATCTCGCCCCGATTGCAACGTTCGATGTAGTCATTCACCTGTTCCACCGTTGGCATCGCATCCGAACAACTGTGGCTCGAAATGACGATACTTGCTGCGCCACTGCCATACGCCATACTTCGCTCAATCGTCCAGCCCTGCATCAATCCATACAGGAACCCGGCTGCGTAGGAGTCGCCTGCACCGAACGTTTTGACCACTTTTGCCGGATAGCTGTCTGCACGGTGAGAAAGCCCTTCACGCGTATAAGCAATGGACCCTTCCTTGCCGTGTTTGATTACAACGATGTTGGCTGAGAAATCAAACCATTTCTGTGCAGTTACCTGATCACTATGATCCGGATTGTGATCGAATGTCTCCATCATGTCGAACTCTTCACGTGTGCCCAGGATGATATCGCATTTCTCGGCTGCGAGGTTATAATAGACCGCTGTCTCTTCGTCTGATGTCCATGTGTATGGGCGATAGTCCAGATCAAACACAATAACTGTGCCATGTTTTTTCGCATACGTTAGTGCCTGTAATACAGCTTCACGGGATGGGCTCTGCGCGAGGGCTGTGCCTGAGATTAACAGCACTTTGGAGTCAGCAATCAACTGCTCCTGCACCTCTTGCGCCTGTAATAACAAATCCGCTACATTGTCCCGGTACATCAGAATACTGCAATCCGTTGGGCTCTTGATTTCGGTAAAAGCAAGCCCTGTCACGGCTCCGGTGTCATCTGTAACTACATTTGATGTGTCGATGCCGTTCTTCTCCAAATAACTCTGGATGAATCTGCCCATCTGGTCGCCCGCGATCTTACCGATAAAAGCCGTCTCCATACCCAGTCTGGACATGCCAATCGTAATATTGGCCGGAGAGCCCCCTACATACTTCGTGAACGTCATCGTCTCTTCCATCGGGCGATTGATCTCATTGGCATTCAAGTCGATGCACAAGCGACCAATCGCGGTGAAATCCTTCTTCCTGGATACCGGAAAGGATACGTAAGTCATTGCATGTGAGCCCCTTTCTGTGGTGGGATTTTACATGTTGTATATCAATATCTAGACTAGTTACTCATTCCATCGTAAGGACTCGTAAACGGCTAGAGTAGGTCAGTTTTATTTTCCAATCGTAACGTTATACTCTTGCTGGCCTTCTTCCTTTTTCACTTCATAGGTGTGGCCTCTGACCGCTGCAATACTGAACGAATCAGCTGTGTTGGTATAACGATTCCATATAGCTCAAAGATCGCTTCGCATACTCATAAGGGTTATGAATCGCAGGGTCCTGCTCTCCTTCAAGCATCGCCCAACCATCGTACCCTCGTGTGATCAGTTCTTGCAGAATTGGTGCAAAATCAATGCATCCATCTCCTGGTACGGTGAACACGCCTCTACGAATACAACCGACAAAATCAGACTGCTCCGCGCGTGCTTCATCCAGCACATGAGGGCGAATGTCTTTCAGATGGATATAGGCGATCCGATCATAATGTTTGCGCAGCAGTTCAAGCGGATTGGCTCCGCCATAATAGGCATGACCAGTATCATAGAGCAGATACACGAGAGAAGGGTCTGTCAGCTCCATCAGTCGATCAATCTCATCCGGTTGCTCTACCACTGTGCCTCCATGATGATGGTACGTAAGCTTCAACCCATGTTCGCGGGCAATAGCTCCAGCTTCGTTCAACCCTTCAGCGAGAATATGCCATTCAGATTCGCTGAGTCTAAGCACTTCTTTTTCATTCGGTGTCCGTCTTGGATCAAAATGAAGTGACCCGCCTACCTCCGCCGTACTGATCACCTTACTGCCCATGGATTGCAGAAATTCCGCATGTCTGCGATAACTGTCCAGCTCCGACTGACGATACGCCGGATCGGAGAACAGCACCGATTTCCACTGGGAGACAAGCTTGATATTCCTTTTGCTCAATTCCTCACGCAATATAGCAGGATCAGTTGGATATTTACGTCCCATCTCTGTACCTGTCAGCCCAAGACGCTGAATGTCATCCAGAATCTGCGCACATGTTGTCGCATCACCATGCTCCTTCACATCTTCACCGACCCAATTGATCGGATGAATCCCAAGCTGGAATGGCAGCTTGCTCATTGCTCCACGTCTCCTTTGTCGTTCAACATTGTGGTTCACTATATTAAACCGGATTAAATAAGTCTTGCTTTAGCGCGGTTGGCTTGCATGGTTTGATGGGCATGAACTACCTTTTCCTCGGCAGATACTTCTGGTACACCTACATTCCACCACGACTCGTATCCACCTGCGTTGGTTCCAGGCACGACCGGAATCTCAATCAGCGTACTCACTGTTTCGTTCTTCGCATCTCGGAGTGCTTGTTCCAGCTGTTCTGCTGTCTCCGCTCTATAGGATTTGGCTCCCATGCTTCGTGCGTGTGCAGCAAAGTCCATTGGCATGTAATCCCCGGTCAGTCGTCCACTCTCGGATTCCCGATAACGGAACTCATTGCCGAACCCGTCACTACCATGTTCCCGCTGCAAATTATGAATACACTGGAATCCATTGTTGTTGAATAATAGAACGGTCATCTTCTTCTGTTCCTGCAAACTGGTCACAAACTCCGAATGCAGCATCAGATAACTGCCATCCCCCACCATGGCGTACACTTCACGATCCGGCTCAGCAAGTGCTGCTCCGAACGCTCCGCTTACCTCGTACCCCATACAGGAGAATCCATACTCCATGTGATACGTCTTTGGTTCAGCCGCACGCCACAGACGATGCAGGTCTCCTGGCAGACTGCCTGCCGCACACACAATAACGGAGGATGGATCAATCGTCCGATTAACTATGCCGACTGCCGTTGTCTGTGCCAGCCCTGCTTCATGTTGAGCTGCATACAGCCGATCCACTTCTGCATTCCACTCAGCGCGGAGATCAGCGATTTCGGATGCACCATATGCACTGCGGTATTGTCTTTGCTGCAATTCCTTCTGCAAAGCCTGCAATCCTTCGCGCGCATCTGCCAGAATAGCTTCTCCGCCTAACTTGGCGGCATCCATGCCGTTCAGGTTGATGTTGATGAATGACACTTCCGGATGCTGAAAAGCAGAGCGGGACGCCGTCGTGAAATCCGAGAACCGCGTACCGACGCCGATCACAACGTCTGCTTCTCTCGCCAGCCTATTGGCTGCCAGAGAGCCGGTAACCCCGATGGCCCCCACATTCAGTGGGTGGTCCCAAGAGACTGCGCTCTTGCCCGCCTGCGTCTCGGCGATCGGAATGCCAAATGCTTCGGCGAACTCCACGAGTTGAACGGACGCCTCAGAGTACAACACACCGCCGCCTGCAACGAGCATCGGCTTTCTGCCTCGGGCAATCTGCTCCGTTGCCCGCTCAATAGCTGCCTGTACCGGGGGGCGACGATCCAGATAATGTACTTTGCGGGCAAAGAATGATTCCGGGTAATCGTACGCTTCTGCCTGCACATCCTGCGGCAGTGCAAGCGTTACCGCTCCCGTCTCTGCTGGATCGGTTAGTACACGCATGGCCTGCGTAGCAGCAATTATCAACTGTTCGGGACGAACAATGCGATCCCAGTACTTACTGACGGCTTTGAATGGATCAGTGGCTGAGATCGTATAATCACTGCTCACTTCCAACTGTTGAAGTACCGGGTCCGGTTCCCGTGTAGCAAAGTTGTCTCCAGGAAGCAATAAAACCGGAATTCGGTTCACCGTTGCAGTAGCTGCCGCCGTAATCATATTCAAAGCACCAGGTCCAATGGATGTTGTACATGCATAGATCTGTCTGCGGTTCTTCTGCTTGGCATAAGCCGCTGCCGTATGTACCATACCTTGTTCGTTCTTGCCTTGCATATACGTCAGGCTTCCCGGACTGCGCTCCAACGCTTCTCCAATGCCTGTTACGTTGCCATGTCCAAAAATACCGATGATGCCCTTCACAAACTTGGTTTCCACTCCGTCAACCGAGATATATTGCTGATCCAGGTATCGAAGCAGTGCCTGAGCCATCGTTAATCGAATTGTTTTCATGAATTGATCGCCGTCCTTTCCTTTACGGGTTAAGCGCTTAATCTACGTTAAGTTTAAGCGCCTTACCCCTAAAGGTTAAGCGCTTAATTGATATGGTATTACAGGTTAATGATTTACGCAAGCTATTTTTGTAAGCGTTTTTATAAAAGTGGTAAAGAAGAGTATATCCAGGCGTTATACGGTGCTTTAGATCTGTTCCATTTGAATAGCGTCCACAATTAACAAGGACAAATTTAAGGTGGGGAAATTTATGCAAGCGCGGGATACATCCTGGTACATGATAAAGAGCCATATACTCTCTGAGAGCACCACGTACTAAATTACCAATAAACCTATGAATGCAAAAAAAGAAAGAGACGGTGAGTACCATCTCTTTCTTTTTCAATATGTAAGCGGGTGATGGGAATCGAACCCACGCTATTAGCTTGGAAGGCTAAAGTTCTACCATTGAACTACACCCGCATAACAACAATCGGGATGACACGATTTGAACATGCGACCCCCTGGTCCCAAACCAGGTGCTCTACCAAGCTGAGCTACATCCCGTTATCTATACCGGCGAGAGGACTCGAACCTCCACGGTTTCCCACTCGATTTTGAGTCGAGCGCGTCTGCCATTCCGCCACGCCGGCAAAATATGAAGTTATAATGGCGCGCCCTGAGAGATTCGAACTCCCGGCCTTTTGATTCGTAGTCAAACGCTCTATCCAGCTGAGCTAAGGGCGCAAAATATTGGAGCGGAAGACGGGAATCGAACCCGCGACCCTCGCCTTGGCAAGGCGATGCTCTACCGCTGAGCCACTTCCGCAAATAAAGGATGCGCGTGGAGGGACTTGAACCCCCACGTCAAAGACGCTAGATCCTAAGTCTAGTGCGTCTGCCAATTCCGCCACACGCGCATATAATGGTGAGTCATGAAGGGCTCGAACCTTCGACACCCTGATTAAAAGTCAGGTGCTCTACCAACTGAGCTAATGACTCATAGAAAAACTGGTGGAGGATGATGGATTCGAACCACCGAACCCGTACGGGAGCAGATTTACAGTCTGATGCGTTTGGCCGCTTCGCTAATCCTCCAGGATTACATGGTGCCGGCGAGAGGACTTGAACCCCCAACCTACTGATTACAAGTCAGTTGCTCTACCAGTTGAGCTACACCGGCGTATTAAAGGTGTTATATATGGTGGCTCGGGACGGAATCGAACCGCCGACACGAGGATTTTCAGTCCTCTGCTCTACCGACTGAGCTACCGAGCCTTACTAAATCAAAAAGTGGCGGAACCGACGGGATTCGAACCCGCGATCTCCTGCGTGACAGGCAGGCATGTTAGGCCAACTACACCACGGTTCCATAGTACTTTCTCAAAGGAAAGTTTAATTGCGG
>NZ_JAULSQ010000024.1:0-44274 GCF_032452295.1 Paenibacillus sp. ClWae2A | reverse complement strand
AAAAGCTACATGATCTATTACAATCATTATCGAGGTCAATGGAACTTAAACAAGCTGCCGCCTGCGCGATACAGACAGCAGCTTGAAGCAGCCTAACCTTTTTTAATTTGTGCTGTACAAGGGGTACATTTTAGAACACTTCTCTGAAGATAAGTCCCTTATATCATAGATTAAGCCATATAGAATGTTAGAAATTGCACTGTCATTCGGTTGGATTACAGTTTAACGATCTGACCTGTTTTCTCGGATTCGAATGCTGCCAAGATCACTTGCAGGGAACGCAAACCCTCTTCCCCGGAAATCGCTGGAGGTGTTTTGGTTACAATCGACTCTACAAATGCGTCAATTACACCACTCGGTACTTGTTTCTCGTTGGTAGCCATGGCACCAACTTTGTACGTCTCAACTGTGCCATTGGTCAGCTCAACGATAACTTCATCGCCTTCCACTGTTCCGATCTTCATAACACCATTCTCGCACCACAGCACTGTACTGTTGTCTCCAGCTCTGTATTGTGTCCAGCTCGCTACGAGCGTTCCGATTGCTCCGCTCTTCATACGCAGCAAACAAGTTGCGTTATCGTCAACTTTAGTGCCTTCCTTGTGCAGTGTGCTGATGAAACCAGCTACTTCAGATACTTCATCATTCAGCAAATAACGGATGAAGTCTGATTTGTGCACGCCCAGGTCGCCCATAGCGCCCATAACAGCTTCTTCTTTACGGAAGAACCAGCTTTCAGCTCCGTCCACACTCCATCCTTCCGGACCCGGGTGACCAAATGATGTACGGAAATTCAGGACTTTACCGAGTTTGCCGGATTCGAGAATTTCTTTTGCTTTCACGTGAGGAGGCATCAGACGCTGGTTGTGTCCAACCATCAAATACACGCCATTTTTCTTGGCAGCTTTGATCATTTGCTCGCCTTCTTCAGTGGATACTGCCATTGGTTTCTCAACCAATACATGCTTGCCTGCATTTGCAGCAGCAATCGCCATTGGCGCATGCAGATAGTTTGGTGTACACACACTAACGGCATCCACCGTTTCGTTTGCAAGCAATTCTTCGTAACTGGAGTACGCTTTACCACCGTAAGTCTCGGCCATCTTCTCCGCACGCTCCACAATCGGATCAGCAAAAGCGACAAGTTCTACGTTCTCATTGGCAGCGTACTCTGGAATATGTCTGCGCTCGGCAATGGCTCCACAGCCGAATACAGCAACTTTAATTTTACTCATGTACATAAGTCTCCTTTGACAAATAGATTAGCATTTTTCATGGTTCGATGGTCCATTAGAATTGATTCAGGTAGTTTTCTTTCAACCAGTTGTAGCTGTTGGATACGCTCTCAAGCGGAGGGTTCTGACATACGTCTTGTTCCACGATCAGCCATTCCACGCCTGCATTCGTAGCGCCTTCAATAACAGCTGGCAAGTCAACCGAACCTTGTCCCAATTCCAGTGTTTTCATCTGGCCCTGTTCGTCTTTGCTGAAGTCCTTCAGATGAAGCAGCGGCAAGCGACCCGCATATTGTTTAATATACTCGATCGGATTTTGTCCCGCAAATTGTACCCAACATACGTCCATTTCCACTTTTACCGCTTCCGGTGATGTTTGAGCGAACATGGCATCAAAGGCATTGGCATCGCCAACCTGGCCATGGAATTCAAAGTCATGGTTATGGTAACCGAAGATCAATCCTTGTTTCGCTGCTTCAGCTCCATATTGTTGTAACTCAGCGAATAGCTTGGTCCAACCTTCTGCATTCTCAGGACGATCTTCTGGCATCAGGTAAGGGCAAATGATATATTGTGCACCAATTGTTTTCAAGTAATCGATTTGTTTTTGCAAGTCTTCGCGCATCGCATGTAGTGAAACGTGGCTGCTGAATCCTTTCAGTCCAAGTTCATCTAGTAGCGCTTTCATTTCCTCAGCTGGAATATCACCATATCCGGCAAACTCCACACCTTCATATCCAAGGGCCGCTACCTTACGCAACGTACCACGAAAATCTGCTGCAGTTTCATCACGGAGTGTAAACAATTGCAAACCAATATTAAGTTTTTTCATGTAGGATACACCTCTGTTCTCAAATTTGCTTTCATTGCTCTATCTGGTATCATCCTAACGCAAAACAGGCTAGAATGAACATATACAATATAGTCAGAACATGAACTATCTGGTCAAATTTTATTTCCATCATTTTGCATCTATTGAATGTACCCATTTGAATGCATGCAGGATGTACATATTGGGGGATTTTATCTTTGGATACGTTAGAGACATCTGTATTGATCTGTGACTACTCATACCACTATAAAGCGTTCACTCATAATATGAAGGGCGAGCTGCAAACCTATCTGTTCCGTCTGCAGACTGAAGGCTCGTGCAAAGTGTATGTACAGGATAAAGAATTCAGGATGACTAGCGGGGATTTGCTGCTCTTAAAGCCTGGTGACGACTATCATCTCGTGGTCGATGAACCACATAAGGAAGGACGCTTGTCCAGCGGAGATTATTATCTGTTCTGCGAGGGCAGCTGGATCGAGAACTGGTGGAAAAGGCAGCATCGATCTACCGTGAGCCGAATTGGACTTGATGATAAACTCATCAGCCTGTGGAGAAATATGTTACTGGAGAAACGTCGCGGGCCTCTTGAGGAAAATGCGGAGCTAAAGGATGCCTTACTTCGCGGATTATGTCTGTATATCGACCGGGCAATTAAAGAGAATATTCAGACCGATCGGGCAGTTTCCTCTGCGTTGAAGTTAAAGCGTTTTATTGAGGAACATGCCACGGTTACGTTCAAGCTTGAGGAAGCGGCACGTTATGCAGGGCTCAGTCTGTCACGTGCAGTCCGTTTATTCAAGGAGCACTACAATCAGACCATGATTCAATATGCGATTGAAATCCGTCTGAATGCGGCATTGGAACGAATGAAATACAGTGAAATGACACTGGAGCATATTGCCGAATCCTGCGGTTTTGCAAGTTACTCCTATTTCCACCGGGTATTCCGGGCGCATTTCGGTGTGTCTCCGGCGGAGTATCTCAAATCCAGACAGCATGAGCCTATCGATGATCTGGAGCATGTATGAGGATTCTATTTAAGATACTCTCACACTCCAGGAAACGATAGATACAAATAACACCTTGGTCAATACACGCATATCGTGTCTGTCCAAGGTGTTATTTATATTTAAAGAATGCCTATTGGTTCGCTATCCACAAATAACGTTTGAGCGTCCAATCATGGCTTGCAGATTAAGGCTCGCATCAGCGATTATCACCTTTGTTACGGAAATAGTTTTGAAGGAATTCTTTTGCCCGCTCCGATTTAGGGTGATTGAATACCTCATCCGGAGTCCCTTCTTCAACAATTTTCCCTTTATCCAAAAAGAGCACCTTATTCGCTACTTCGTATACAAAACTCATCTCGTGTGAAACAAGGAGCATCGTTTGACCCGTAGCCGCTGTTCTTTTGATGGTTTGCAGTACCTCACCCACGAGTTCGGGATCGAGAGCAGAGGTTGGCTCGTCAAGCAACAACAGTTTAGGTTTCATGGCAAGAGCACGAGCGATACCGACACGTTGCTGTTGGCCTCCAGATAAGTGCTTCGGATAATAATGACTCCGTTCGGAAAGCCCTACTTGTTCCAACTGCTCTTTGGCAAGTTGCGTAGCTTCACGATCATTCATTTTTTTGACGACCTTCAAGCCTTCTTTGACATTATCCAGCGCAGTTCGATGTTGAAATAGATTGAAGTGCTGAAAAACCATCGCCGTTTGCTTCCGAAGCTCCAGCCGCTGTTTATTAGTGATCGTACTAAAATCAATTTTGAATCCTTCGAGATCCAGCGTACCTCGCTCCGCTGTTTCCAGACAGTTCAACGCACGCAAAAAGGTGGACTTGCCCGCGCCTGACGAACCGATTAGAGCCACGACATCTCCCTTTTCAATCTCAACTGAAAGATCGTCAAGGATTAAATTGCTGTGAAAGGACTTGGACAAATGGTTTACCTTAATCATCAGATGCCCCTCCTTCCCCAATTAAACCAACCGCCTCCGCTGATCGTTTGTTGAACCGGGTCTGGAATCGAGAATCTCTTCTCCAGATATCGAAGAATTTGTTCAATGATAATCGTCATGACCCAATAGATAATGGCAAGAGCGAGATAGACTTCAAAAAATCTAAACGTGCTTCCGGCAATAATTTTCCCTTGTGCTGTCATTTCAATAACTCCGGCAACAAACGCCAAGGACGTTCCCTTTAACAAACCAATCAATGCATTTCCAAGCGGTGGAATCGCAACGACAAGTGCTTCAGGAACGATGACTCTTCTCAAAACCTGAAGATAGGTCATACCCAGCGATTCAGCAGCCTCAATCTGCCCTTTATTCACCGATTGGAGGGCAGCACGAATCGTTTCCGAATTGTAGGCTGCTTCATTAAACGCAAAAGTAACCAAAACAAAAAGCATAGCAGGCACAGCATTAATGTTGTAGTCTGTCCCGTACTGTTGATTAATGAATTTTAATAACAACGGAATCCCGTTATAGGTCAGGTACAACTGTACAATAATTGGTGTTCCCCGTATAAACGAGATAAAGACAGTGACCAACTGACTCAGGACAGGGACTTTTTTCATGCGAATAATCGCAAATAACAAAGCAAAAACAAGACCAACGATCATTGAAATAGCAGTGATTTGCAGACTCACAGGAAGAACCTCTAACAGACGAGGAATGGCTGAGAATACCGCGTTGATATCAAAAATCTCTCCCATGGTTGTACATTCCTTCCACGTTCAATTTCAAAAAAAAGCAAGAGCGGAATTACTTCCACTCTTTAACGGTTATACGTTCGCCTTGGCGTACAATTTCGGTATTATATCTGTCCTTACTCACTGTATTCAGCCTATCAAGCAAAGACGCTGTAGCCTCTTCCGATGCGAGCACAGGCAACCCCCGCTTCGTCACGGTTGAATGAGTCAGCTGGAGATCAATCGGGATCAATTCATAATCAAACCGCTGCTGCTCCACATCCAGATCAAATGAGATTACAAAGTTCTCCGAGAACTTCCGATCACTGTAGAAGCCCTGCCAGTTTCCTTCACTGTCTTTCGTTCTGTTTTTGTGCAGGGTCGATGGCGATTCATTTTCGTCATAACCATAAGCGGTGAACATCTCGGGAGAAATGATGGATTCTCCGGCCTCAAATTCCATGAGCAAACTGCCTATGTTGTAGAAAATCGGCTGTCCCTGGTAAAGTTCTACACCTCTTGTGAAGTGGGCACCATGCCCGAATACACAATGAGCTCCTGCATCCACAGCTCCACGAGCAAAACTTTCGATAAATGCAGCAGGATAATCGGAATACCAGTCTTCATTTTCTCCCTCATGCGTATGCAGGTTGACAAAAACAAAATCACTGCGCTCTTTAGCATCACGAATGGTCTCAAAGATGTCCTGTTGATCCTGTTCATGCGCTGTCGTTTTGACACGAGGGTTCTCGCCTTTTTCAAAGGTCAGATACCCTTCAAACAACGATCCGAACTCATAATGATTCTCGGACTTGCTCTTAAACGTCTCAATCCGTTTGCCTACTTCCATGCTGGCGGCGATACCGATTCGTTCACTGATGCCCTTCAGAGCCTCAAAGTCCTGATCGTTAACCACGTACGTGCGTGACCACCGCAGCGGATTCAGACCTGGACGTGCAGGAACGCCATTCCCCGGATTGGATGCGGCAAAAACCTCGCTTCGTGTCACACCTATCGTAATAATCGCAATCCGTCCATCTGCTGTATCCATAAAAACCGGCTTGCGTGCATCATGCAGACTCATGCCTACCCCAAGAGGAATCAGCCCGCGCTGCTCCGCTTCCTCAAGTGTGTCCGTAAGTCCTTCTATTCCATAGTCACCGGTATGGTTGTTGGCAAAGCCGACATAACGAATGTTCAAACGTCCGAATTCATCCAGTGTATTGGGACGTACACTCGTCTGATAACCCCGGCCTGCCGCCGGAGCTGTATGTTTTCGCGGCGTGACAAATTCCGCATTGGTAAAGACCTCATCTGCTCCCTTCAACAGAGACAACAGATTCGGGTCCATGGTTTTATCTACATTACGACTGGAAAATAACGCATCCCCTGTAACGATAAATTTCATACAATCACCCTTTTCTTATTGCTCCATTAGTTCTTTCTTAGGCAGATAATCGCCACCAAGTTGTTCTTCGCTAATTTTCAGCAACGTTCCATCGTTGTACATTTCTTTGATTCTCTTATTAACTGCATCCCGTAGAGTGCTATCAGCAGATTTGGAGAACAGGATATAGGAGCCTGGATCGCTATTTTCAGTAGAGAAAGGAACTACTTTCAAATTGGTAAAGCCATGCTCTTTGATCGCCTTTTCAGCAGAGACGCGAGAAATGATTCTTACATCGTATCGTCCTGCTTCAATACCTTCAAACTGTTTGACGAAGTTCTCTTCGGTGTACATAATTTCTGCTTTGGCATCCGCATGTTCCGCATTATAATTTTCAAGTAGCGTAGCGCCGGAATTCCCTACTTCAGTCACGGCTTTGTAGCCCTTGAGATCTTCTATCGATTTAAGTGTATTATCATCCTTGCGGACAACGAACACATTCGCATTTTCAATGATAGGCAAAGAGAAATCATATTTATTGCGTCTTTCTGCGTTGGAGCTGAAATTATTCGCGCCCAATTGGAAACGTCCATTATCAAGGCCAGTCAAAATGCCTTCAAATTCAATAGCTTGTACTTCCAACTTATATTCAGGAAGACCTTCAAAAACAGCTTTCATGACTTCAACATCGTATCCCGTCAATTGGCCGTCCTTATCATAACTGAACGGATTACTAACTCCGCTCGTACCAGCTACAATCGTCTTTTGGCCTGGTGTTGCACCGGATTCTGCTCCTGAGCCTGTCTCATTTTTGTTTCCACAACCCGCAATGACAACCCCTAACAATAATACAAAAACAACTGGCAAAAATTTCTTTTTCATTTTAACTGCCCCCTCGTTTATCAACGGAAAAAATACGATGTCCAACTTAACATAGTAATTTAGTATGAAAAGTATTATGTCACGCTATATATACTGTGTCAAGGTAAACCGGTAATGGATTGCAGAAACTGCCAATACCGATTAAGGAACAAGAGATCACCCTTCTGATCATTCATATTTTCCTTGTTGATCTTTGTCATTTTGACATCCAAATTAGATGTTTTATCAAATATCGGAACAATACATTGGTATTATTAATTTAATGAGAAGTTATCATGCTTTCCTGAACAAAATAAATAGCTAAACCAATAACTTGATTCCTCTATGACTAAAAATGACATAAAATAAGGATATACATAATTACAGTCATGGCCATAGCTTACTATCCTTTTACTGGAGCGCGATCAGAATGAACTCTAAACGCAAAGTCCTCATCATCGAGGATGAACCAGATATTTCGCGCATTCTGCGAGATTATTTAACCAAAAATCAATATGAAGCCGCCGTCGCAGCCACTGGACAAGACGGGCTTCAGATCATGGAGCTTATTCAACCAGACTACATCATTCTGGATATTATGCTTCCTGACATGGACGGGATTGAGGTCTGCCGAGAGATCAGAAGGCGCAACAATATCCCCATCCTCATTCTAAGTGCCAGAGGCAGTGATACCGATAAGGTACTTGGTCTTGGCTTTGGAGCAGACGACTATATGACCAAGCCCTTCTCGCTGAGTGAATTGTTAGCACGAATTAATGCCCACTTCAGGCGTTATGACAGCATGACATCCGTTGGAGACAGAACAGATCTGCTGCATCTTGGAAACCTGGTGATTGATAAAAAAGCCTATAAAGTTACATTAAACGGATCGGAAGTTTCTCTGTCTGCCAAGGAATTTGAACTACTTCATTACTTGGCAAGCCATAAGAATCAGGTATTCTCCAAAGCCCAGTTGCTCGACGCCATCTGGGGGTATGCAACCTACGGTGATGAGAATACCGTAACCGTATACATTCGCAGACTGCGTGAAAAAATTGAGGCAGATGCCTCGCATCCGACCGTTCTGAAGACGGTATGGGGTGTCGGTTACAAATTCAATTACGAATAAGTGAGATTGGAGGCACCCACATGTCATTGAACAGCTGGTCCAAACGCTGGTTGTTAACAACACTTGGGCTTCTCATTATTATCGTTTCAAGTATCCTTGCACTGTCGATGATGCTGTTACAAGATCGAAATTCAGGCGAATCCAATCTGTCCCTGAATCAGGTTCGCCTCAAGGTCAATCCGATCTTACTCGCTTTGGAGCAAAATCATCAGCATCTCAGTGAACAAATTATTCGTGAAGACATACGTTCCACCGCCAGAGAGACCGGGGTTCTGCTTACCTATCTAAACTTGGATGGAAAAGTCATTCTGTCCTCCGACCCCACCTCTGAAGGAACGCAAGTTAATCTGCGTTCAGCCCTTCATTATGATCTGCATCATGCCACGCAGGCCGCGGACGGTAACGATTTGCTTGATATTGCGTTTCCCGTGATGGACGGACCAGTGGGAAGTCAGATCGGCAATGCCATCTTTTCCATCCCCCAAGCCATGGTTACGGTTCAGCAATCGATGACTTTTCCGGTTATATTGATTAGCGCACTCATGCTCCTGTCACTGATTCTGAGCTTATTTCTATTTTGGATGAAACGAAAACTGGACAAACACCTGCTCTCTCCCATCCATCAATTGAAGCAACATGCGGAATCCATGCTTAAAGGCAATTATGAAGAAAAAATCCAGTACAACCGGAACGATGAATTGCTCGAAGTATATGCCATGTTTGATCTCATGCGCACGGAGATTAAACATATGAGCGAGCAGCGTATTCAGCAGGAACAAGCACAAAAAGAACTCATCACCAATATATCTCATGACATCAAAACACCAATTACCACAATAAAAGTATACATAGAAGCTATTGAGGAAGGACTGTGCAACGATCAGGAGACGCTGATGGAATATATGGGAGTCATGCGTACTCATACGGATAAAACTGCCCAACTTGTGGAGGATCTGCTGGTTCATGCACTTCAGGAATTGGGACAAATTTCGGTGGAAACCCATGAGATGTACAGTGGGCCTATACTGAAGACGATGTTGAAACCTATTGAACATGTTGTCCTAACAAAGGGGCTTATCTATAAAGGACCCAACTACATCCCCAATGTGTTACTCGCTATCGACCCCACTCGAATTGAACAGGTGATCTCCAATCTTGCCGCCAATGCCCTCAAGCATACAGCTCCAGGAGACACGATACGTATAGATATGGAACTGGAATCCGGACACTTGAAAGTGACGATTGCCGATTCGGGTCAGGGAATACGTGTACAGGACATGCCGTTTGTTTTCCAGCGTTACTTCAGAGGTCAAGCGAGTCATGCAGAACAACATGTTCAGGAAGGTACAGGGCTCGGTCTCTCCATCTGCCAAAGCATTATTGAAGCACACGGAGGCCATATTTCCTTTACTAGTAAAGAAGGACAAGGTACAACCTTCCGGTTCTATCTGCCGATCTGCTGAGCAGCCTGCACAGCTGTAATACTTTATTCATAATTTGATAAGGCTTTCTCAACATCCCTCCTCTAGAATGAATCCTATACTGCACTCGGGAGTGATTCGACTTGTCCAAAAAAGTGATTATCCGTGCACAGAATCTGTGCAAGACGTACAACAGCGGAACCGATCAGCATCATGCCATCCGTAATGTTGATCTCGATATCTATGAAGGGGAATTCACGGTCATCATGGGTAACTCTGGCTCTGGCAAATCAACCCTCTTATATCTGCTAAGCGGACTGGATCAGATCACAGCTGGTGAGGTTTATTTTCGAGACCAGCGGATTGACGCTTATAGTGAACGGGAAATGTCCAACTTCCGCACCCGCCGGATCGGTTATATCTATCAAAGTATCAATCTGGTCCCAGACCTTTCCATCAAAGAAAACATTGCTTTACCGGGATATATTGCAGGAAACAAAAAGAAGGACATTCTATCTCGTGCTGCTGAGCTGATGGATGCCATGGATATTGATGCACAACATAACCGTCTCCCCTCCCAAACTTCTGGAGGACAGCAGCAACGAGCTGCGATTGCACGGGCTTTGATTAATTCGCCGGATATCATCTTTGCAGATGAACCGACCGGAAGCTTGAATATGGAACACGGCACAGCTGTTCTCGATATCCTTACGGATATCCACCGGAAAGGACAGTCTGTTGTTATGGTTACGCATGATATAAAAGCAGCCTGCCGGGCAGACCGCCTGATCTATATTCAGGACGGCAAGATTGGTGGAATCCTTGAGTTCGATACCTATGACGAACATCAAATTCAAGATCGTGAAGCGATCATCTTCGCTTTGGTTACGGGGAAGGAATAACGATGGCGGTCATGTTTAAACTTAGCTTGTCGTATCTGAGTAGGAACAAAATACAAAACCTGTTCATCACCCTGCTTATTTTGCTGTCTACCCTACTAGTGTCCACATCAGTCATCATCCTGGCCAATACGGGTAACCAGTTCAAGGAGATGCATAGTCGGACCAACGGATCCCATCAGATCTTGACGTTCGACAAAGGACTGAATGATCCCCAAACTGTGCATGACTGGTGGGCTGCCCAGAACGGTGTTCAAGTCTCACCTTTGCTTACTTACCGCATCTTGTCGGGCATCACTTTTGGCGGCACTGACATCCCTAACCTTTATCTATACATGATGAATACCCCGCCTCCCCCGTGGAGTGTAGATGAACTTGTATTTGCAAGTGGTACACAGCATTCGGCTCCTGAACAAGGAAGCGTATGGATCCCAACTTCCATGGCGAATGGCTATAACATCGCTGTCGGTGATACCATTCAATTCAAAACTGGATCTACCACACTTGACCTCGCAGTCTCAGCTATTGTTGTGGATGTTCCTTATGGAGCACCGTTCACCAATACTGCAAGAATTTGGATGAATAGTACGGATTACCAAAATGATCTTAGTACGCTTGCAGGAAAAGATATTCACATGATGGGCATTCATTTTGATGATTACAGTACAAACTCCAGCTACTGGGATCGTTATACAAGCGAGACGGGTGCCCCATTCTTGGAAACCAAAATGGAATTTGAAAGTATCTCATCCTTTTATCTGATCATCAATCAGATCGTCGGGTTCATTATGATATTCTTAGGGGCCGTCATGATGATTATTGCCCTCATTACGATTGGCTTCACCATATCCGATGCCATTCTGGCCAACTACAAAACGATAGGTATCCTTAAATCGCTGGGAATCACTTCCTGGGGCACCATTGGTACCTACGTCATTCAATATGCCCTGCTGTCCATCATCGCCGTTCTTCCCGGGCTGGTACTTAGCGTATTCGTCTCCAAATTCATCATCAACATCTCCGTATCGTCCCTGCGGACTGGCCAGGGTGATCTTCCAATTAAGGGCATTGGAGCTGCTATTGTTGTAGGGCTGCTGTTACTCGTCTTGGTTATTGCATTTGTCGTGTTATACGCCAGAAAAGCTCGCACGATCGAGCCTGTTCAGGCCATTCGGTACGGTATGTCGGAGAGCGACAATGTACGCATGGCGCGACGAATGAATTCACCGCTCGCAAACCAGGCCTTGTTTGGACGATTGCCCGTCTCTTTTGTAATCGGCATACGCAATCTGATCAAAAACAGCAAAAGCTCGTTTCTGATGTTATTGCTAACAACGATGGCTGCTTCCGTACTTGTCCTCGGGTATGTTGTACTGACCAGCATTACCGGAATCTATCAGACGGCGGCCAAATGGGGTTATGACAATGCTAACATTGCCGCAGTTGTTGTGAACAAAACTACGTTTCCGAGAGCAGAGCTGCAGAGCGCATTGGAAGAAGACCCTCGCATCAAAAATGTGGGCTGGCAAGGGAACACCACCGGAGTTATCCTTCCAGATGATTCAACCGACGTGGTCAGCCAGTCTACCAGCCTTTATCTAAGAGTACTGGATGGAAACTATCAAGATCTTGGTTTTGAGACGTTGAGAGGAAACAACCCGGAACGTGAAAATGAAATTTCAATCGGGGTTAGTGTTGCCAAGATGTTAAACAAGGATATGGGAGATCTCATTGATCTCTACATTGCAGGAGAGAAGCGCACGTTTATGATTTCGGGCATCTATCAGGCCATCTCCGACTTGTCGGTATCCGGAAGAATCACAGCTCAAGCGGTTCGAAGCGTGAATCCGAATTACGGAGATGTTGATGTGGCGTTTATCAATGTCAACGATCCTTCACAAGCGGGAGCCATTGCTAACCAATTAAATGAGCGGTTCAAAGACTCTGCTTCCATCGTCACGCAAAAAACGCTGCTGGATTCCGTTTATGCAGAAGCTGCAAGCATTCTTGTGTACCCCATGGCTCTCATTGGTCTGCTGTTCATTTTGGTTACATTTATCATTATCTTCAGCACCTGCCGGATCAGTATTCGCAAAGAGAGCAAGACGTATGGCATTTATAAGTCGATTGGAATGACATCTAGCAGTATTCGGTCTTCTATTACACTGGGAGTCGTATTGTTATCCCTGATCGGTTCAATGTTTGGCGTTATTGCTGGCGTGTACCTTCTTCCGTTGTTGCTTGAAAAAGTACTCTCGGGATACGGTATTGTTCAAATCCCATTGGTTCTGAATTGGTGGGGAATTATACTTTTCTCTTCTCTGAGCATCCTTGCAGCAGCTTTTGGCTCCTGGAGATCATCCAAGGTGATTCGTCAGGCATCCCCGCGCATTCTTGTTATTGAATAACATGCAGCAGCAGACAGACATTAAAACACATGACAATATATTTCAACAAGACTCTAAATCCGACACAGAAATAGTCCTATATACCTAGCAATGATAGATATGATAGACTTAATGGCATACTATGGTAAAGGAGTTAATTTCTTTGTACAACAAAAATAAAACGAGTAAATTGTTGAAGTGGATAGCTTGGATTAGCATCATTCTATCCATTATTGCCGGCATCCTCGTTGGGCAAAATGAGTTCAGTGGCTTTCAATGGTCTTTGACTCTTCCAGTTATGATGAACGGTATTTTAGCAGGACTATTGTTACTAGGTGTTGCGGAGATCATACGGTTGGTGCAGGATATTAAAAATGAAACGGTAGGTCCAGATTAAGTTTAACCTCGATTTTTGTTAAGGAGTTGTTTATTTTGAAATGGTTATGTATTCGATTTTGTTTGTTGATCAGCATCCTGAGTCTAGGATTGTTGTCAGTAGACAAACCTTCAGCGTCGGCTAAAGCCAAGACCGTGCCACAACTTGAATGGGTCAAGCAGGTCGATTCTGGCCAATGGGGGGATGGATTCACTCCGCATTACTTCAGACTGGATTCGTCCGGCAACCTAAACATTCTGGTGAGAAAGGTTGTGAATGAGGACCTCATATATGTGGAGAACATTAGTGGTGAAACCGGGGACATCCGATGGTCCAAGCCAGAATCTGATTATGGTTCAACAAGTGATGGTTACATGTATACTTTCAAACCTGCTGAAACTGATGACTATGAAAATAGATTAGATGATATTATTACGGTCTCGGATCTGACAACTGGTAAACCGATATGGTCTTCAATAAACCCTTACTTTCGTGAAAGTCAGTCCTCAGATTTCGCCAAAAATGGAACAGTTTATTCTTTCACTTATCACAAAAACAAATATGTAACTCTTTATTATTATGATGAACAGGGACATCGAAGCAAAAAGCTTGTTCTCCCCTATATGCAATACTACACAATAGAAGGCAATTTTATTTTAGGTCAACCGGGCAACAAAAGTCCGTATACTCATGTTTTTGATCTTTCTACAGGTAAGAAGCTAACGGTGCTGACCAATGAAACAACCTTGCCCTACGGGAATAGGGTTACGGACGATGGAACCCTAATAACCCGGAAGTTTATCAATAACCGTGAACTTGAGTTGAGGGCGTACTCGCCTACGGGAGCTTTGAAATGGAAGTATGATTTTTCTTTTAAAAAAGGGCCTCCCCAGATATTTATCATCCATAATCGTGTGCTGTATCTGGAACAAACCGCAGGCAATATCATGCTTATGAATTCGGATGGAAAATTCATGACAGGAGTCAATCAAAATCCCTTCTACATGCAAGGTGATCCAAATAGCCCTCTGAAAATGGCAATCGATTTACAGAGTTTTATGTACATCCAATACACGGAACAGGGAATAGAACTCGTGATTAGAGATTCAAATAATCTGAGAGAGCTCTATCGGGTGACACAGAACGATTGGAACGATGTAAGGTTTAATCAAGATGAATTGTTCCTCAATAAGCAAAATGAATTATTTTTCCTGCCTCCCGACGGGCAGACGATAAGAAAGTATCAGTTACTTCCATAATCCAGAGAACATTACATAAGGAGTCTACCAATCATGAGTTTAAAGCGAATCAACTATTGGCTTATAGCCAGCCTATGCTTCTTCCTTGCAATCCCATCCGAGCCAGCTCTGGCTAAAGATCTGCTGCAATTCCAATGGGGGTATGATATTACCAACGGTGGACAGAGTGCAACAAGCTCATATTCAATGAAGAGTGTTACAGATGCCATGGGGAATGAAAGTCTTCTCGTAACTAAAGTAGACAAGAATAATGATTATTATATCGACAGTGTGGATGCCAAAACAGGGGAGCTCCTTTGGTCGATTCCCACGGACAACGAGTACACGCTTTCCGATGATGGATACATGTTTATTTTTGCCGATAATCAAGTGAGTGCCAAGCATATAGCTACGGGTCAGATCCGTTGGACAGCTTCTCTGCCCGGGCCGCCAGAAGATTTTTTGAGATACTACGGACCTGAGTCAGCCTATCCAAGAGAGAATGGAAGTTTGTATGTGGTTATGCACGCTGACGATTCGAAAAGTAGTACACTCTACTATTACGATACAAAAGGAAATTCAATCCAAAAGTTCAAGGTTCCATATTTAATTGAACAGATTACAGGAAATGTGATCATCGGCAAAAAATTTAGTGATCATCCCGATTTCTACATGAGCAGCCTGACCACAGGAAAAAAAATAAAAACGATTGCTGGCGGAAAAGGGTATAACCAGATTATGAGTGTATCTGATGATACATTGTTGCATTATAGTATTCACAAAAAAACTATGACGCTAAAAGCATACAATAGTGCGGGGAAAATCAGATGGACAAAAGAACTTCCTTATATTGATTATTCAACAGAAATTGTTGCATTGAAGGATCGTTTTTTGTTTGTGGATGCTAAAAATAAACGAATAAAATTATATTCATCTGCGGGTAAGTTAATCGCTGAGAAGGCATATCTTCCAATACCAACCACCTATAACATCTATTGGATGCCTCTTCATATGGCAGTTGATGGTACAAGTTTTATGTTTACAGCTAAAAAGAATGGAAATGACGAACTTGTTATTATGGACACAAGCAATCTTAAGGTTTTGTTCACCTACAAGAAAGGCGAATTTGATCTTGAAAAGGAACGTCTATTTCTCAATAACACAACCGGTCTGTACATCCTGAGTGACGAAGGTCGTACCTTAGTTAGCACTCAGTTAATTAAATAGCATAATCAGAAGCATCAGAAGAGGAATGTCCTCATGTTGATGTTAATGCTAAATCACACTGAAGAAGCCCTCACCAATCCAGTAATGGGTCGTGAGGGCTTCTTCATATTTGGTTGTATCTTTAGCTTTTTGGGGTACAACTCTACATCAAGTCTTTTAATTCCGCCACTTCTTCGCAAGTTCGCCAATCTGATGTGGCGTAGTACGGCAACAGCCGCCAATGATTTTTGCACCCGCAGCAACCCATGCCTCCGAAGCATCACTCATACTGCCACATGTACCCTGTCCACTCCACGTCTTCGTTGCTGCATCGTATACTTCTCCCGAGTTCGGATACACAATAACAGGTTTGTCGCTGGCACGGCTGAGAATACTTACGGCTTCTGTCACCACTTCCATCGGAGCACAATTCAGGCCAATCGCCGCAATCTGCGGCTCGGAACCAAACGTCTGTGCACATAACTCAAGCTGTGTGCCCTCGCTGATGCTTGTCCCGTCTTTTAAAGAAAAAGATAACCAGGCATACGCATGAGGAAACTCCTTCAGTAAATCAACCAGCACCTGTGCTTCCTGCAACGAAGGAATCGTCTCAAACGCCAGAATATCAGCACCCGCTTCAATCAGCGCCGCCATACGCGGACGATGGAATGCCGCCAACGTATCATCCGACACGCCGTAATGTCCCACATACTCTGAACCATCCGCCAGATAGGCGCCGTAAGGACCAACGGACCCGGCAATAATTGGACGTGGACGAAGAAAGTCTCCCTCGCCATCCCCTGTAAGATCTGTTATATGCTCCTCATTCTCCACCGTCTCTTCACGTACCGAAGGAGTTTTTACAAGCTGACCTGTCGAGCTTTCTTTCCCTACTAAACCACTCTGCACTTCTGCCCACACGTCATTTCTCGCCTGTGCAGCCAGTTCCACCGTCTTGCGAATCAAATCCAGTGCTGCCTGTTCCCCAATCCCTCTCTTGCGGAAGCCATCCACCGTCGCCTGATAACTGGATGTAATCGCACAGTCGGCTCCCGCTCGAAAATAATCCGCATGGACCTGAACAATAACATCCGGATTCTCAAGCAACACACGAGCAGACCATAGCGGATCATCCAGATCACAGCCATGCTGTTCGAGTTCCGTTGCCAGCGCTCCATCCAGAATCATGACCGGATGTTCACTCAGGATCTGTTCTATGGAGTTAGTCTGTTGTGCTTGCGTCATGTACTTGTCCTCTTTTCTTATTCACACGTTCTGTCAGATAATATGCAGCGTAACACACTGCGATAAACGGAACCCCACAATACAGCGCAATTCGCTGTGTCGGGTCAAAGGCAATACCTATGCATGAAGCCAGGCATAATATAAATGAAACAATCGGTACCACCGGATACAGTGGTGTGCGGTAGACCAGATCCTTGACCGCATGTCCTTCCCGCATATACTGTCTGCGGAACATGTACTGGGAAGCGCTGATGCTCATCCATACCGCAACGACAGCCAGACCTGAAATGGAGACCAGCGTAATATAAACCGTACCTGGTGCAATGATGCTGGACAGCAAAGCCAGCGCACCGCCGACCATACTGATCAGAAGTGCATTCAGCGGTACCCCGCTTTTGGTCAATTTGGCAAACCACGGAGAGATCGTTTTTTTATCAGCCAGAGACCAGAGCATACGTGAAGATGCATACAGGCCTGAATTGGCAGCAGAGAGAATCGCCGTCAGAATAACAAAGTTCATAATGTCTGCTGCATAGGGTACACCCACCCGCTCCATTACCGCTACAAATGGACTTTCCAGTACACTTGCATCCGACATAGGCAGCAAGGCCGACAAGATAATAATCGTTCCGATGAAAAAAATAACCAAACGCCACAGCGTGGTATGAATAGCTTTTGGTATCGTCTTTTCCGGATTCTCCGTCTCACCGGCGGCAATGCCGATTAACTCGGTGCCTGAGAATGCAAAGTTTACAGCAAGCATGGTCATCAATATCGCTGTAGCCCCATGAGGGAACCACCCGGATGCGGTAATATTCGAGAGAAATGGAGCCGGTTCAGAATCCGCCATGGGAATGATACCAAACATGGCTGCACCGCCGATAATAATAAAGATTACAATAGTAACTACTTTTACAGATGAGAACCAGAACTCGGATTCCGCAAATAATTTCACCGTTAAAGCGTTAAACAGAAAGATCATCAGTGCAAAAACCGCGCTCCATATCCATACGTTTACCGATGGGAACCAGCGCTGCATCAGCAGTCCGGCGGCTGTGAATTCGGAGCCAAGCGCAACAGTCCAGGTTAACCAGTATAACCAAGCCACCGTGTAGCCCGTTGCTGGTCCGATATATTTGGCTGCATAACTATGAAATGCTCCCGTCTCTGGCATATGAACAGACAGCTCACCAAGACAGAGCATTACCAGATATACAACTATGGCTCCGATCAGATAGGACAGAATGGTTCCCAGTGGTCCCGCCTGCTGAATGGTGTAGCCTGAGCTGAGGAATAATCCGGTTCCAATGACTCCTCCGAGAGAGAGCATGACCACATGCCGTGCCTGCATTTTCCGCTGAAAATGCCCTTTGTCGTTGTTGTTCTCCATACCTGCTGCTCCCCTACTTCTTCATCCAGAAAAAACAAAAAAGACCCACTCTTCCTAAAGAGTGCGCCGTTACTGACAAATAAAAACAAACGCTCCTATCTATCAGGCTGTTCACCCGCTGGAATTAGCACAGTATCCTTTAGATCTGTTGCTGAGGTTTCTAAGGGCCAGTCCCTCCACCTCTCTGGATAAGAAAATGATTTTTTATAAATATAGCGATCTATCATGAATGTGTCAACATTTAAATAATAAATGGCACACTCGCTATTCGGTGGAAGACCCCGGATTGATGATATTGATCTTTACCTCATAAGTGATCGGCACAGTGCTAAAAATTTTATCCCAATCTTTCTCGATCTCTTTCCACTTTCTAGGGTACTTTATTCGAAAGATCTCTGCAAAATCACCAACATCTACTTTGTAGGTATGCTGCAACTTGTATAGAACCTGACGAATTTGCTGTTCCGCCATATCAGAAAAATCACTTTCCAGTTCCTTGAGATAAGCTCCCTTTTCCTCTCTTTCAGGCGCACTCCAATCCTCCATCATCCAGCCTTTGGATTCGACTTGAACATGGAATGAGATTTCATCACCTTTGACCTTAGGAATTATTTTTGTTTTTTTGTCCTTCATTTCATATACAACGGTAAATCCTTTTTTGTTATATGTCTTCAATACGCCCCCACTTTTTTGGAGCAAGACCCAGGCTAAACCTTCCAGATCGGTCTGACTAAGCTCACCGATAAATTTCGTCTTTTTTCCATCGTAAATGCTGGCACCCGAAAATTTGTCCTCTCCATCATAACTCAACACATTTTGTAACAGGAAACTGGCACCGGATTGTATTTTTGCATCCAATTTGGCCAAGGTCATCGGTTGCAGCATTTTGCTGGTCAAGTACGAATTTTTGGTGATACCCGTAAGATAAAACGCCGGAATTTGTGAGGGGTCCTGTGAAGTCAGTACGTCTTCAGCACGATCGTGACTAACCAGAACAAGACAATTGGGACGAATGTCATTATCCCGCAGCACAAAATCAAGTAACTGATCCAGGCCATATTTTTTGGATATTTCTTTGGAGATCACAATAACTTTCAGATGGTGTCCTATGAGTGGACGGTCCCGTCGAAGAGCGAACTGCCGAAAGATTTGCAGCATCGAGTCTCCGGTGAGCTGTTCATTAGAATATGAGGTCTTCCCCGAAGCAGGAGAACCGGATTGTTGACTCTTTTGGGAGCTGGAATTGCCTGGCGCAATTTGTACCGTTGTTGTCACGTTGTTTTCCTTGGAGTATGAACCTCCCTTCGAGGCAATATCTTTCTCAAAGCGTGTCTCCCGGGCAACGTCAATTCCAAGACCAACATAAACACTCAGATCCTCAATTTCCCGGCTGCTCCAGCATCCGGATATGATCAGGAGAAGTGACAAGACAATGATGATGCGTATAAAGACACGTACCCCATTCATACATACCTCCCTCCTTTTTTTCGAATAAGACTTAGCAGCAATAACAGCAGAGGCATGAGGCCGAATAACAACACGGATACATTCCCCAACATGTCACCCAATGCAAAAGTTTCATACACGTTTTTGGGCATCAACGCCGCGATATAAATGAACGGTACCAGACTGTATATAATAATCTGCATCTTCTTCGTACGAAAAAGATCACGTATTCCAACGGAAGCGCAATAATGGGTAATGGTGAATGTTGAGAAAATTTGCATAATCCAGATCACCAGTAACAGGGATTCAAAACGCTCGAAAATCAACCCCTGAATTTCAAAGCTTCTTACCAGATCAAGCGTTGGCCAGGTCCTGGTTTTTATTCCATCCAGAGACAAACTGCCCACAACCATAACAACTGTAATCAGATAGACTATCGTGGATACGAAGATGCCCCAAATCATTGCCTTGTTGCTTTTTTTCGGATTTTTCATATAGGCAGTCATGATGAACATCACTTCATATCCCGTATACGACAGGAGCGAAGGCTTAAGTCCTTTGAGAACCGGCATAATCCCCTCACCCAACACCGGTCTCAGGTTATTGATCTGGAACAGTTGGTTACCTAGCAGGATTTCAATGACAAATATAATCAACGTAAGGGGCAAAATGATCTCAAATACTCGCACAATGACAGCCAATCCACCTGTGATCAGATAGATGCCAATCCACATGAAAACCATCACGATTGCCCAGTTGGGCGTCCGTTCGAGCAGATACATCCCGGTAACTTCGGCCATGACCCTGATTTCGAATGCAGCAATCACCATAAAGTACAGGATGATCGCGAGGCCCAGAATGTAGGCTACCCATGTTCCTGTGATCTCGCGAGTGAACTCAAATACCGTTTTCTCTGGAAATCTTCGGCATAGGGTGACCATAATGAGTCCGACTCCTGTGATGATCAGCCCGGACAGAATAATCGAGATCCATACATCAGGGGTTCCGACTGCATCACCGGTCGTTCGGGGGAGGGTCAGTATTCCGGCGCCAAGCATATAATTAACGATAATCACGACCGCCTGTGTGGTGCTAATCTTTCCTTGGGAGCCGTTCATTCCTTTTCACCTCCATGCCTTCAGGATTCTTTTTGTTTTCGGTCCTCGTCTATCGGTTTCGTCATATCCGGACGTAGTCTCATCATGCTGAGAGGTGCACGAATAACGAAATCCTTCCATTCCCTGAAACTGTAAGGGACAGCCGGCGCAACATAAGGCACCCCAAAGCTGGTGAGTCTTGCAACATGGGTACAGACAAGCAGAAAGAACATGACCACTCCAAACAATCCGAGCACTGCGGCGCTGAACATAGCAGCAAAGCGTAAAATACGCAGCGTGAGTCCCGCACTATAGACCGGAATAGTGAAAGAAGATATGGCTGTAACGGCAACTACGATCACTAAAAATTGGCTTATAATCCCCGCTTGAACCGCCGCCTGTCCAATAATCAGACCCCCAACGATTCCCATCGCAGGACCAATCGGCTTGGGCAAACGTATCCCTGCCTCCCGCAAAATTTCAATGGACAACTCCATAATTAACACTTCAATAATCGAAGGAAATGGCACTCCGGTTCTCGTTTCAATAATCGTTAAAACCAGCTTAGTGGGAATGAGCCCTGGGTTAAACGAAATGAAGGAAATATATAGTGCGGGTGCAAGTAATGCCAGCATGGCCGAAACAAAACGCAGAATTCTCAAAAATGTACCTGGAATCCATCGTTCATAATAATCTTCCGGTGATTGTAACAGCATACTGAACGTTACGGGCACAACCAATACAAATGGTGTACCGTCCAGCAGAATAGCAACTCTTCCTTCTAATAACGCACCCATGACACGATCTGGTCTTTCTGTATTGAGCACTTGCTGAAAAGGACTCAGAGTGTTATCTTCGATCAATTGTTCAACATACCCAGATTCCAGCATTGCATCCATATTCATCGCTTCAATTCGCTTCCGAACTTCCTCCACAAGTTCAGGGTTCGCAATATCCTCTATATAAGCAATCGCCAGATTCTTTTTGATCCGTTCACCTACTTCAAACTTCTCAATAAACAGACTTTGTTCGCTTCCATACCGACGTAATATACCTGTATTGTCACTTAACTCTTCAGTAAATCCAATACGAGGGCCTCTCAGCAATCCCTCCGACAAAGGCTCCTCCTGGCTTCGGGTTTTCCCTTTGGCAGTCCCGATTAACAGAGCACTTGGCAGACCATCTACCAGCAGCGCATTTTTGCCAAGAAGTACACCTATGGCTAACTCCTGCAGAGACTGGGTTTCCTGCACCTGACTAACGGGCAACATGTGATTGATTAAATAATCCTTGAGAAGATGTTCGTTTTTCGGAAGCAGGAAATCAGCCTGCTGCAGTTCCGGCACGCCTCGCAACATAAGCGGTGTGATCAGATGTTCATCAATCATTTCCTGGTCCACAAGACCATCAACATACATGATAGCAACCGATGTATTCGTGCCGCGAATAGTGAATTCCCGGATATGTACGTCAGCATTTTTACCAAACGTTTCTCTTGAACTGATCAGATCCGTAGCATAGTTTCCAGTAAGCTTAATATTGGCATATTTCCCCGTTTCTGCTTGCTGACCCTGGTCACTGGTATCAGACAATGATTTGTTCGCTTTCTCCATGCTATGATGGTTATTCTTACTGAAGCTTCCTCTTTTTACTGAATTATGAAACCAATGGGTTACCTTAAAGATGAAGATAGGCACAATAACAACCATCAAAGCTTGAAACCACACAGACCCCTCAGGTATGTATGACACGATTTTTGACCACATCACCCTCACCCCAATATTTCTCTGCATGACAAAGCTGCAGGTATTCCCAAGTATTGTGTCCCCGTTTGATCACAATAATTCCCGTTTTTTTGTGTACTGAACGACAAAAAAAAAACGGTTCCTGTATAAGGAACCGCTATTACTATATATTCTTATACGATTCTGGTTACATGCTCCGCCTTGGCATCCAGCAAGTGAGCCGATGCAGCAATTGCCATAAAGTCATTCAAAGCGATCTCAATCTGCTTCTGGCTCCGCTCGACGTATTCCTCTACTTTTTTGGTGCCACCTGTAATATTACCAATTTCCTTGGTTATTCCAGTCACGCTATCACGAATCTCGTTAATTGAATTCTCTACCATTATGGATAGTTTCCTAACTTCCTTAGCCACGATATCGAATCCTCGTCCGTATTCCCCTGCATGCGCAGCTTCAATGGCGGCATTTAATGCAAGTAACTGTGTCTGTGATGAAATCTCGCGTATCGTTCGTACCACACCCTGAATCGAACCCGCCTGTTCCTGCAAATGAGTCAGCGTTGCACGGTTAGTAGCCGACACCTCTGAGATATAGGAGATACTGGACATTAATTCCTGGCTCCGTTCAATACCTACATCTGCTTGCTCATTTAGCTCATGGGACATCGTTTTCAGCTCATTCACGACGACCGAAATGTTGTTCTGACGGTTGGTAATGTTGGTGGCGATTTTGGAGACACCCAGTACCTTCTGATTCGCCTCATCGTACACCGGCATATACGTCGCCTCAAGCCATACGGAATTTCCCTTTGCATCCTTACGTTCAACCTTGTCCTGGAAGCTGACACCATTTAATATTCCATTCCAAAAAGCATCATATTCCGGGGTATTCGCAAATTGACCGAAGCATAGTTGCTGATGCTTCATGCCATACATCTCTTCTACCGTATATCCCATCGTCTGAGCGAAGACTTCATTAACGTAGGTTACCCGCCGATCCAGATCGAATCGAATGATAGCGAGACTTTTCTCCATCGCCTTGATGACCATTGCATCGGTGACAACATCTTTCTTTTCCATATCTAATATAGACACTTGATAACCCCCACAGTTCATTCCATAATAGACAGCCTTTAACTAGCAAAACAACGATCAAAGCAACATATGTATCCATCAGGTTCTAATGACTCTTCTATTGATACCCAATTTGCAGCATTTTGGATCACCTGTTGTCATTTATTTTTTTTAAAGGGAAATCTGCTCCACCTCATCCGCAGGCAATGGCTTATCCCATCCTTAAAATGTCTCTGTATCTACGTATCGTAACACAAAGCAAAGAAGCATACACTTCTGTATTTCTAACATTTTTTCTGTTTTTTAGTAACCGTATAGCCCCTATATACAAGAAAACAGGACGATTTGTTGTGCATCGTCCTGTTCCTTATCCGGTCTTATCTTTATTATTTTTTTGTGGTGTCCAGCGCTTCGCTTCACTGTGATTCGGATACTGAATGCCCGCAGGGTAGGAGATCAGCTCGATCAGCATCCCCCAAGGTGCCCTTCCATACACAAACTGATTGCCTTCCCCACCTTCAATATGACCGGACAGTGCGCCAGGGTCTGTCAGCAACACCCCGCCCGCTTCCTTGAAGTGTCGTGTAGCTTCTTGCATATCGTCCACATACAACGCCATATGCTGCAATCCGTAATCCGATGCCCTAACTGGCTCAGATTGCGCTGTATTCGCGTACTGAAATAGTTCTATACTGGCACTCTCCCCGAGCGATAACATCCGAATATGAATAACCTTTGCTCCTGAACGCAGTCCTAATTTACGCTCTGCCTCAGGGCCTTCCTGTGGCGGATCATTCGGCGTTATATGGTCATAGACAAGTTGAGCTCCAAACGCCTGTTGTAGAAATAGTGTCGCCTGCTCCATATCCGGTACAGTTATTCCAATATGGTCGATTCCTCTCGTAATCATGTTATCCCTTCTTCCCTTTATCCATTGAACTTGCTTGTACACTGCGAAATCCGTACCTATATGATTTACACGAAAAGAGGTCCGCTATAACCATCGAGCTGTCTCACTCATCCTGATGGTTGTGCAGATGACCTTGTATAAAAACCGAAGAAAGAAGAGCGCATGATATCCATGGCTCTTCTTTCTTCGGTTTTTAAGTTAGTTATAGGTGTACATAACGAGTGAGTACCCGGGGGCTTAATATCATTTTAAAAATCGTGCACAGTGACACACAGCTGAATCGCAATGCCAAACGGGTCCCGCACAATACCATAACCTGGACTAAATTCATTTTGCTCGTAAGGCACCAATACCTTCACACCCTCATGTTGCATCAGAGAATGATACAGTTGATCGATTGTATCTTTATCCTTGGATTGAATACATAGTGACGTGCTGTTCCCCAGCTGCCATGCTCTCTCCGTGTCCATTGCTTCTTCCGCAATCATGACTTTGTTAACCCCAATCTCCAGCACCGAATGTGTAATATACTCATCTTGACCGGCGGGATACTCGAAGCCCGGGTTCATCTCCTTCATCTCTTTATAACTTTTCTTGAATATCACCTTGGCGCCCAGAAACTCCTCATAAAAAGCAATGGCTGCCGCCGCATCCCCGTTCATCGACAAAAATGGTATCACTTCAAAATTCATTATATTGCCTCCTTGTTCCTATTGGATTACACTTATCACTATAACAACGAAAGGTGCCAATCTGTGGCACCATTAAGAGGGTTCGATATGAAAAAATCAGAACGCATGAACCAGATGCTGCGCTTTATTAATCAAAAACAACAGTTCACCCTGCAAGATCTCATGCAGGAGTTCCAGATCTCCAAACGAACCGCGTTAAGAGATATCGCTTCATTGGAAGCGTTGGGTGCGCCCATCTATGTCGAATATGGACGCTACGGCGGATATCGACTGCTGCAGCAGATGCAACTGCCTCCCATTTCGTTTAATACGGGTGAGCTTCATGCCCTTTATTTTGCGATGCAGGCCCTCCGCAGCTTCTCCAGCTTACCCTTTCAGGTCTCTTTCCGGACCATACATGATAAGTTTATGAGCGCGTTATCCGATAAGCAACGACAGGATATTGAGAACATCCAACACCGGGTTTCCTTCCGTCATACGGAGCAGATTCGCGATAGTGCGCATTTGGAGTTTCTGTTGATGGCTGCTGTGCAGAATATAGTGATTCAGATTACGTATCCTGATCAGCGGAGAACTACTGATCAAAGGCCATCTCCTGCGAACCTTCCTGATTCTGAGCAAACAAATTCAGCATCTCGTACATCCAACACCAGCATCCGCACCATTCAACCCATCGCACTCTATGCGAGGAAAGGCTACTGGTATTGCCAGGCCTATGATCTGCATAAACAAGCGTACCGAGTCTTCCGCTGCGACCGGATCATTTCAGCCGAAGTATCCGACATTGAACCTTTGGCTCATGTTATTAACCTTCATGCACAGGATACCCATTCATTATGGGAACCATCGGAACAAGCAACTCCATTCAAATGCCTGATTGATGAAGCCGGGGTTGAGCTATTCCAGCAAGAACATTTTCCATCCATGCAGATCATGCACGTCAACGAATTGGGCAGTGAATCGGCACAAACGCTTCTTGTGGGTTCATATGAAATTCACGAGCTTGATTTCATCACTCGATACCTCGCGGGCTATGGTAAATCGATTAAGATTATGGAGCCCGTCATCTTACAGAAAGCATTAAGGCAGTACTATCTGGATTTGTTGGATCATGTATAAAGATCATATTTCTATATTCATTTACTTTACATGCCTTTTAGCTCTGCTCCTGGCTAACTTTTAAACTTTTTTTATTACCAATAGCCAATTGGACGATAATCTGCAACACGATAATGATAGCCAAACCATAAAATGCTTGCACGAAGCTGCCTGTTAAATCACGGAGCCAACCAATCGCCAGCGGCCCAAGTGCTCCAAGAATGTAGCCACCAGATTGAGTCATCGCGGACCAGCTACTAGCTTCCTGAGCATTGTTTGTCTCATCAATTGGCAGCATCAGTGCGATCGGGAACAGTCCACCTGCACCAATACCAAGCGGGATTGCAGCGAGCCACGGGCTGACAGAGAGATTCAGCATCAGAACACCTATTAACTCCAACATCGCACAGCCGACAAGCCAGAAGACACGTCTTTGGTACCGGTGTACAAGCATCGGAATGAATAACGTTGAGGGCAGTGATATCAATGTAAATAACGTTTGGATGTTTCCAGCAGTCTCTTGGCTATATCCATGGCTTTGAATGGCTGGCGCAAGCCAAGCGGTTAATGAATAGAAGATCGCGGCCATCAGTCCGAAGAACAATGTCAGCACCCATGCACGCCTGTTCTTCACCGGAAGTGATGCATGAACTACAGCCGAAGTTTGTCCGGATTGCCGCTCTGTACGCGCAGACCAAGCTAATTTTAACCAGATCGGCAATGCAATGGCTGCGAGTAATGCCCATGTGGCCAAAGAACCTCTCCAAGATCCACCCAGCGTATGCTGGAGCGGAACCGATAGTCCCACACTAATACTAGCCCCCATCACCATTGCTGTAGAGTAGATGCCTACCATGGCTGCCACTCGGTTAGGGAAATACTGCTTAATGAAGCTGGACAACAGCGGCCCTGCCAATGCAATCCCTACACCCGACAGAAAAGAAGTGAACATCATCAACGGAGTTGCACCAACGAACAAACGTAATCCCGTACCTATCCCAATAAGGATTAAAGCCAGCACAATGGCACCTTCGTTCCCCCACCTTCTACTTAATCTTACGGAGAACGGAGCGAATATGCCCATACATAGTACCGGTAGTGTTGTTAACAGACTGGCCGTCATGCCACTCAAACCCAGATCATTCTGTATGGTGCTCATCAGAGGAGATATGGAAGTAATCGGTGGTCTTAAGTTCAGTGAAGCCAGAATCAGCGCCAATACAATATAAAAAAGTTTCATTATGGATCACCTCATGGTAGTAGTTTCGAAGCATTTCCAAGATCTTATTGGTCAATGAAAGGGCCTTGGATTGATACATGACTAAGTATAGATTTAATATAATGATTGAACAATACTATTGTTTCTATTAAAATGATTACTAAAATCAATGATTGAAGGTGACCCATATAGAGATTCGTCAGATGGAAAATTTTATTACGGTTTGCGAAGAGCTTCATTTTACACGGGCAGCTGAGAAACTTGGCATATCTCAACCTACGTTGAGTCAACAAATACGTGGGTTGGAGGATGAACTTGGTGTTCCTTTGTTTGACCGTGTCGGCAAAAAGATTGTGATGACCCAGGCAGGGACCCTGTTTCTTGAGCACTGTATACAGATGATCCGGCATTTACAGAATACCCAAGATGCGTTGGCTGAATTCCGCAATGATCAGCGAGGTCGGTTGGTTATCGGTGTTCTTCCATCCGATTTGGATTACCGTCTCACTCCACTGCTCGTTGATTTTCATGCCCGATTCCCCAAGGTGCAATTGAAGGTTATCTCTTCGATCTATGTCGTGAATCAAGTGTTGGAAAATGAAGTCGACATCGGCATTGAGATCACATCTGCCCCTGATGATCGGCTTGTACGCATTCCTTTGTGTAGTGAAGAATATGTACTTGTTGTTTCCGAGAATCATGATTGGGCTGAACGAAGCACAATTGGAATCCAGGAGTTACGTGATATTCAAACGGTGATGTTCCCCGAAGGATATACGGGCAGAGAATTGGTCGATGGCTATTGCCGCAAATATGGATTTACCCTAAATACCATCATGGAGACCAGTTCGGCAACCTCCATCATTAGCCTGGTCAAAGCCAACGTCGGAGGAACACTGCTGCCTTATCCTCTGATTCAAGCCATGAATGAGCCCACGCTACGTTGCATCCGAATTACAGACGATCCGCCATACCGACACTTTGAGATTATCCATCGCTCCGACCGTTACCTGACGCAATCGGCCAAGGCATTTATTGAGAAGACAATCGAGTATTTCAATCAAAGGTGAGTTTAAAAGGAGGATTTTGATATGAAAATAAGAGAAGTTGGTTTGTTGACACATCAAATTGAGGCCATAAAGGATTTTTACGGTAAACTACTGGAATTGGAGCTTGTGGAGGATGGTACAACATTCGTTTCATTCCGTGCGGGGAACTCGGTCCTTTCTTTCAAGAAGGCGCCAGAACAAGAGAAGCCTTACTATCATGTAGCGTTTACGATACCAACGAATAAACTTGCTGATGCGAAAAGGTGGGCCCAAGACCGTAACATTCCGTTACTTTCCATAGATGGAGAAGATGAATTCTATTTTCCTTACTGGGATGCAACGGCCATCTATTTCTATGATCCAAGTGGCAACTTGATGGAATTCATCGCTCACCACTCACTCGATAATGCAGTCAATGAAGCTTTCGAAGCGAAGCATCTATTATGCATTAGTGAAATTGGTCTGCCTGTCGATGATGTACCCGATACCATAAGCAAAATGAATGGACTGTATCACCTCGAACCCTTTGCGGGAGACGGAAAACAATTTTCCCCGATCGGTGACGCAGAGGGCATGTTTATTGTAATAGACAAAGAGATGCCCTGGTTCCCGGACGGACGCAAACCCGGGGTATTTGCCACTGAGGCAAAGGTTGAAACTGGACGGACCGGAAACATTTCGTTACAGAATGGTTTGTACTCTATTGATTCAATATGAAGCGATAAATATTCGGTAGAGAATAGTACATATAAAACCAAAATCACAAAAAGAGGGCCTCCTCAGATGGCCCTTCTTCGGAATAATTACATTTAAACCCTACTTTATTCAATAACCTTACTTCAATATGTGCTTGGAAATCGTATCCTTTTGGGGATAGTAAACCATTATACTATTCTTTCGATAATCTAAAATAGAGCCTTTAATATTTTTAAATTCGTGAATTGTGGACAAAGTTTTTTTATCCAAAACAAATTGTTTGCTTATCAAATCTACAAATAATTTTCCATCGACCGTTTCGTATGCACTTGGTAGCGTATCACCCTCTGGGATGATAAAGTTTGGAATTATTCTTTCTTTTACTAAGCCTTTCTGATTATAATAACTTAATTTTTTGGACTGAGTGTTAAAGATCATATAACCAGAGCCTGCCTGAAAAGCAAACCCAAATGAATCAACAGATCTCTCCCAAATCGCTTTCCCTTTTGGCGACAAGGCAATGAGCTTATTAAATTTAGTGCTAGGAACGGAAAAAACAATCGTACCATCATTTAATACAAATGTTGTATAGAAGTTAACATAATCTCCCTGAGGGAATGTATAGCGGAAAACCTGCTTCAAAGATGAATTATATACGTGAACTATTCTAGATTCTTTATCCTTTGAGGGAAATTCTACCACTAGCTGGTCTTTCGTCACAACATTCAACTTACCCGAGACCACTTTATTAGATTTTTGTTTTCCATTTTTGTCAAAAGAAATAAGCTGAACCGTTTCGGACCCTAATTTGGTTGATTTCTCAGCTGCTATGATTAAGGTCCCATCCCCCAATCGATATAATTTTCCGTTGTAGGGGGCAACTTCTAAAGCTAATTGTTTACTCCAATTTTCCTTTCCTTTTGGACTGACTGAGTATAACAAACCTTCATTTGCAAAATAAGCATATACCGTACCATCAGGTGCATATACAAAAGGATCATCAGTACTTGGCCATCCATATCCCACCTTTGCGAAAGAGAACACCCATTTTACCTTTCCCGTAATTGGATCTACTGCTCGTAATGTGTCAGGTGACCAGACCTTTGTTTGAGAAAATCTTTCTTCTCCCATATGTAGATAAAGCGTGTCTTTATTAGGTACAAAGAAAATGTCCTCTTGAGCTGGTATATAGTCGGCATTAGGTTTTTGAGACCATACGGCTTGGGGTAATGTTTCATAGCTTTTAGCAATAGCCATTCCAGAAACATTTACAAATAAGAATATAACAGTGATAAAACTTATAAACGTCTTTTTCATTACTTTTCCTCAACTTTCATTTCTTCTAATAATCGATTTTAATTGAACTATAGTTGAACGACATATACAACCCTTCACTCCTTAAATAAATAATAAACTGTTAAGTCAATGTTGTTCTGAGTATCTTCTAACATTCCAAACTATGAAAAAAATGATTCTAGTTTACCCCCATTATTCAACCCCCTTTGTTAGCTGACTTTATCATATAATGTATTTTCATTTTTTTCAAAATAAAATAATTTTTCTCATAGAACAATATGGAGTATTTTAACTAAAAATATATATACGCAAAAAATCCCGATGAGATCTAATATCATCGGGATTCTTTCATTGGTTTAAACAGTTAATGTAAGTCAGTCTATCCCTTACTCAACCGTTACGCTTTTCGCCAGGTTACGTGGTTTATCCACATCGTGACCCAGTGCCAGGGAAGCGTAGTATGCCAGCAATTGCAGCGCAACTACAGACAGAGCCGGGCTAAGCAATGGCAGCGTCTTAGGAATTGCAAACGCTTGGTCTACGGATTTCAGCAATGGTGCTACGTGCTCTTCGTACGTAATTGCCAGTACATCTGCTCCACGTGCTTTCACTTCTTTGATGTTGCTCACTGTTTTCTCAAGCACGTTCTCCTGAGTTGCCAAGGCAATAACAGGGATACCGTCTTCAATCAATGCAAGCGTACCGTGTTTCAACTCACCTGCAGCATAAGCTTCAGAGTGAATATAAGAGATCTCTTTCAGTTTCAACGATCCTTCTTGAGCTACTGCGTAGTCAAGACCACGGCCGATGAAGAAGAGATGTTCATGTTTGGAGATTTGCTCTGCATATCCTTTGATTGCTTCCGCTTGCTCCAACATGGATTCCACTTGCTCAGGCAATGCTTGCATCGCTGCCAGCGTGTGTGCAATCTCTTCAGCAGATTGAGTACCACGAACTTGTGCAAGGTACAGACCAAGCAAGTTGAACGCGATCAACTGTGAAGTATACGCTTTGGTGGAAGCTACTGCAATTTCAGGGCCTGCCAATGTTGCGATAACATCATCTGCATCACGTGCAATGGAGCTGCCCACTACGTTTGTGATTGCCAGTACATGTGCGCCATTGGATTGTGCTTCACGCAATGCAGCAAGCGTATCGGCAGTTTCACCGGATTGGCTCACTACGATTACAAGTGTATCTTTGTGCACGATTGGGGAACGGTAACGGTACTCGGAAGCCACATCTGTTTCAACCGGAATACGTACCAATTGCTCAATCACTGTACGTCCAACCAGACCTGCATGGTACGCTGTACCACATGCAATGATTTGAACGTTACGGATATTTTTAATTTGTTCTTCAGTCATTTTCAACTCAGGAAGTTGAACTTTTTTACCTTCATTATCGATGCGACCCAGCATTGTATCACGATATGCTTTTGGTTGCTCATGAATTTCTTTCAGCATGAAGTGCTCGAATCCGCCTTTTTCTGCGGTTACAGCATCCCAATCGACACGAATCATTTCCCGAGAAATAAAATTGCCTTCAATCGTCATCAATTCGACAGCATCATGTGTCAATACAGCCATTTCACCATCATTCAGAATGTACACGTTACGTGTATGTTCCAGAATTGCCGGGATGTCAGAACCAATGAAGTTCTCGCCTTCACCAATACCAATAATCAATGGGCTTGCTTGACGCACAGCTACGAGTTTCTCAGGCTCATGCTCTGTCAATACACCCAATGCGAATGCACCACGCAACAACGTGATCACTTTTTGCACTGTTTTAACGATATCACCATTGTATTCACGTGCGATCAGGTGAGAGATAACCTCAGTATCTGTCTCGGAAGTGAATGTGTGGCCTTGAGCCATCAATTCGTCCTTCAGATCCAGGTAGTTCTCAATAATACCGTTATGCACAACAGAGAACTTCTGGCTTCCGTCGGTGTGTGGATGGGAGTTCTCATCCGATGGTTTACCATGAGTCGCCCAACGTGTGTGTCCGATTCCGGCATTACCTACCAGTGGTGCACCATCCAGCTTGGCTTCAAGGTTCGCAAGACGACCAAGAGCTTTCGTGATTTGCAGACCTTCCGGTGTGAATACCGCAATACCTGCAGAATCATAACCACGATACTCAAGTTTCTTCAATCCTTCGACCAATACCGATTGAGTGTTCTTATTACCAATATATCCAACAATACCGCACATAGTTTATTTCCTCCGTTTGTATATGAATACTGTGTCACGAAGAGAAACAGGCAGAGGCGGCATATCGGAAAAATGAGTGATTGCCTAGCGTTTCATGAACACTTGTTACTTATTCAATTATCAATGATCAGAGCGACCTCGTGTCGCCCCGCAGTCATCATAAGCTGTTATGAATGCAATCATGAATGTACATCATTTTCCCGTCCGCGTACTGTTTACACTCTTCACGCACATTCATTTGAATTTTAGTTTGACTCTTGCACCTGCACCGGCGCGTTGTGTGGACAGTCACCCATCCATTTTCCGCAATCCGGTTTACGGCTCTGGTGCTTCACCGGGAGGTCCCCGCCGAACAATCCGAACACCTCCACCTCGTCAGCTTGATTGCCGTTGATCTCCATCAGCCTTCCTTCAACCTCGAAGAAATCCTGATCAACATCTTCCCGCGCAACTCCAAGCTCTGGCGCTTGTGTAACTGTAACCTTACGTTCCTCACTTTCTGTGTCTGAATGACGACTCCACTCATTATATGCACGTCAGGTCCATTTTGCAATGGAGCAAAGTACCTGTGACAATTTCAGCATATTTACCCACAATCCCGACCGGATAAACGGACCTATGGTCTCATCAGGCCGGGACGTAGGAATATCCATGCATAAGTTCTGAATCATGTTATATTATACCCTTTACCACACAACAATCCCCTTAAGAAAACCGTATTCAGAAGGTAATTTTTACATTTTCCGGTCCTATACCAGTTCTTTTTGCACTACATCTGCGATTTGAGACACAAATTGTTCAAGTTCGTCTTTATCTGGTCCTTCCGCCATAACACGGATCAGGGATTCAGTACCTGAAGCACGAACGAGTACACGTCCATTATCGCCGAGTTGTTGTTCTACTGTAGCAATAGCTTGCTCGATCGCAGAATTACCCTCGTATTTGCTCTTATCTTCAACACGCACATTCACCAATACTTGTGGGTACTGGGTCATTAGCGCTTTGAGTTCACTCAGTTTTTTACCGGAAGCCTTGAGCGTATCCACGAGTTGAATCGCAGTCAGCATACCGTCTCCGGTTGTATTGTAATCCAGGAAAATAACATGGCCAGATTGCTCTCCGCCCAAGTTGTAACCACCGCGACGCATTTCCTCCATCACATAACGGTCACCTACTGCTGTTTTGGCTGTTTTCAGTGCAAGTTTCTCCGTTGCTTTGTAGAATCCGATGTTACTCATAACCGTTGATACAACGGTACTGTCCTTCAACTTGCCTGCACGATTCATCGCATCACCACAGATACACAGAATGAAGTCTCCATCCACCTCAGCGCCTGTCTCATCAATAGCAATCAAACGATCCGCATCCCCATCAAAAGCAAGACCCAGATCCGCTTTATGTTTGAGCACTTCTTGTTTCAGGTTCTCTGGATGAGTTGATCCACATTGCTCATTAATATTCAGGCCGTTAGGCTCAGCGCCAATGGCAATGACTTCTGCACCAAGTTCACTGAACAATTTCGGTGCCAGCTCATAAGCTGCTCCGTTTGCACAGTCCAGAACAATTTTAAGACCAGAGAACGACTCATTTACAGTCGTTTTCAGGAAGTCGAGGTAACGATAACGGGATTCTTCATCCGTCGTTACGGTACCCAGCCCTCCACCAACTGGTCGTGGCAATTGATCTGTCTCCGCATCCATCAGCTCTTCAATCCGGTTCTCCGTTTCATCAGACAGCTTGAAGCCATCTCCGCCAAAGAACTTGATTCCGTTATCCTCAACCGGATTGTGGGAAGCCGAGATCATCACGCCCGCGTCAGCTTTCAACAAACGTGCAATATACGCCACTCCCGGAGTGGATACAACGCCCAGACGAATCACATCAGCGCCAATGGACAACAGACCTGCAACCAGTGCGGATTCCAACATCAATCCCGAGATACGAGTATCCATGCCGATAACCACTTTTGGTCTTTCCACACCACCTGCAAGCACGTAACCACCACAACGTCCAATGCTGTAAGCCAGCTCTGCCGTTAACTCTTTATTGGCAACCCCTCTTACACCGTCTGTACCAAAATATTTCCCCATGATTTAACTCCTTCTATTCGCATCATATATGAGCACTATTATTATTTTTTGAGAATTTTAAAATTAGAACGTTTACGGATTCGCGCCACTTTTGCTACCAGTACCGTTGTTATTATTATTTAAATTACCTCGACTGCTTGTGCTCCCCTGTTGCCCCTGATCCTGAGTATCCGTATTCGATTCCGTTTCATCTTCATCAGGAACAGGCTCCGTTTCCCCATTTTCGACCTCGGCTGGTGAAGGGTCAGGTGCTACCGTTCCCTCGTCAGTTGGATCTTCGCTAGGAGTAGTCGTGGTGTCTTCAGCCTTTTCGCTAATTTTCACCGTTGCACTCAATGCATTGGATGATTCATCCAGTTTGGCAAAACGGGGCAGGTCGGCTTCAAGCTTGATCTCATGCGTTCCAACCGCAAGTCCAGCAAGATCACCTGTCAACGTGAGATCTTCACTACTCAGACCCTCAAGCATACTTGGTGAGCCTGTGAGTGTAAGGTTCAGACCCCCGCTTCGAGGCGTAACCAGTGTCCCTTCCAGTCCATTCCCCGCACCGGTAAGTGTGATGGGGACGTTCGGAAAGACTTTGGTTGTCTCCTCTGCCTCGTCAAATGGTGATATGGTTACCTTGATCTGAATCGAACTAGGCTCGATTTTCTCAAAACCGGGAGGCGGCGTCAAGTCCACGTTAACTGTCGATGTACCCGACTGATCAAACTGTGTAAGATCAAGGGTTACTTGGTCGTAGGACTGTATACCCGCAAGCGCACCCTCTGATCCATAAACCGAGACTTCTTTCACGCTAGGCTCTACTGTGGAGAGAACCAGGCCTTCCGGTAGCTGTCCCGAATATTTGATTCTTAAGGGTACAGATGTATAGGGCTGATTGACCGGAACACGGACTTCAACCGTTTGAGGCGTTATAATCGCGTTTTCAAGGACCTTGCCCTCAGCATCGTATGCCTGAAGTTTCACTTTTTTCTGTATGACATCTTCCTTGGCATCTTTCACGCTCACACTGCCCTGAACCTTCGCTACAGCGTCAAGTTGCCCTTCGGGCAGAGTTACCTTGACCTGACCTGAAGGTTCAACAACGGGCGTCCCAGCACTATATCCAGCGGATGGCTCTCCTTCGGGTACAATATTCACGTCAAAGGATTTGGTGCCCAATTTTTCCACATTGACCGTAACCATGGATGGCTCCATGCTGACTACCTCAACTCCTGAAGGCAAATCAGCTACTAAAGGTAACGTATTGGACCCATCTTTCACCTGACTAAGGTCAAGAAGCACTTTATATTCATCATTAGTAAATATTGAAGTTAACATGGAACGCTGCCCTTTAATCTCCAAACGCACTTCGTCCGTGCTCAGGGAAGTAAGTACATAGGAATTGCTATCAAGCCCATAAGGCTGAACAGGCACCGTACGCTCTACAACCTTGCTGGTTGTCCCTGTAGAGATCGTCGGCGTTGTCGGGACTTCATCCAGATGAATCATGAACCAGAGCAGCAGGCTCACCGCAAGCGCAAGTATTTTGGCAAAGTTATTATTGTTAAACCACTTATCCATTGTTACGTCCTCCCTTCCGTTTCCAGAAGGTTGTCCAACCATTCTTTTTCAGATTGGATGTAGGGCGCAACTCCTCATACAGTTTGGCAATCAGCGATTCTTCCTTAATATCACGAACGACCTGTCCATTCATTGCCAGTGACACTTGTCCTGTCTCCTCGGAGATAACCAAACAGATCGCATCTGCAACTTCGGTAATCCCGATTGCTGCACGGTGACGTGTTCCCAATTCCTTACTGATAAACGGATTCTCGGATAATGGCAAATAACAAGCTGCCGCCGAGATCTGTTTTCCCTGTATAATAACGGCTCCATCATGGAGCGGTGTATTCGGTATAAAGATATTAATCATCAGCTCCGAGCTGACAAGAGATTGCATCTTAATGCCCGACTCCGTGTAATCATTCAGACCCGTTTCCCGTTCGAATACAACCAAAGCGCCAATTTTACGCCGTGACAAATAATTAACAGACTTAATAATCTCACCAATCAATACCGTTAATTCTTCTTCACTAGCCGCCGCCGAGCGTGCAAACAGCTTGCCCCGTCCCAATTGCTCCAGTCCACGGCGGAGCTCCGGCTGAAAGATAATAAAGACTGCAAGGACACCAAACGTAAACATCTGATTCATCAGCCATTTGAGCGTATATAGGTTTAGCCACGTACTTAATGCCCAGATCAGCACAAGGAACAGAATTCCTTTCAAGAGCTGAACCGCACGTGTCCCCCGCACAAGCAAAATCAGTTTGTACATAATATAGGTAACGATCAATATATCGATAACGTCCTTAATGGACTCTGTCCACGTTAAGTCAGCAAAATAATTCATAAGCCAGCCCCCGCTATCCCCATTGATGAGTAAACCCTGATCTCATATTAACCCATTAGGATTTTATATAATCCTTTGTCTCCGCATTTTCGCATTATTCGATTTGTGCAAAATGCGTATCTATATGTAGTAGTATGTTCTCTTTAGTATCTAGGTTATAACGTTAACGTTCAGGTTGCAAGTTACGGCAGTCTCAAACTGCACATAAACATCACATTTACCATTAATTACAAAGTTTTCGTATAAAAAAAGAGTACCCCATGCAATCTGGAGGTACCCTGCTTGGTATATACCATTGAAGATTTTACCCTGTTCTAGCGATAAGCCACTTCATTTACCATATTGGTTATTTTGTACCAGAACCAGTCCAGCGCCTGATCAATACTTTTCACCTGACCTGATATATGCGCCGTTGAAGCCTGAAACAGTTGTCCGTCGATAACCGTCAGATTGCCGTTCACATCACCATATACTTGTGCGGTTCCATTTTCTATCGTAAGATCGCCAGCAATTGACTTACCTTCAGGAACAATAACCGTGTTACCCTGAATCACGATCTGGTCCAGATTATTTCCCTTAACAACCATTTCGTTATTCTGATTCCAGAAATTCAAGGCGCTAAAGAGCATCACGACCAAAAAGAAGGCTGCCGCCGTCAGCGCGGGATGTCCTTTGACCCATTTGAGCCATGCTTGCTGTCTCTTGGGCTGGGGCAGAGCATTCATAATTCGATTGGTCAGCTCATCAGAGGCAGACGGTGAATAGTGTTTCATGGCAAAGAGTAGCATTTCCGTCTGTTCCAACTCTTTAAAGCGCATGCGACAATCCGGACAGATCACAAGGTGACTTTTCAAGTCAACCTTCTGGGCCGGGGACAACGACTCATCCAAACATTCATGCATTAAAGAGACGGCCGAGTTGCAATCCATATGAGAGCCAATCCTTTCTTAAATCACTTAGTCCATGTGCCATTAAAAAGCACGCATAAGACTTGCATACATTACATACGCATCCGTTTCGGATATGTTTCAAATAATTTCGCCCATATTTAAAGGCGTTTAACATTTATAACTTATACTCCAATTTTTTACGTAGAAAATCACGGCCCCGATGAACGCGTGTCTTGATCGTTGTTACGGGCATACCTGTCACATCACTGATTTCCTGTAGCGACAAGTCCTGTAAATATCTCAGAATCATAACGGACTTATACTTGGCTGGCAAACTGTCAATGGCCTCACGAATGAGTGTCTGCGTTTCTGACAGGAGCGCTTCACTCTCCGGTGTACGATCATCACTCGGGAGCATCGCATAACCATCAGATCCTTCCTGGTCATTCAGTTCAGCATCCAAAGAGTATGAAGGTTTCTTTCTGCGCAGTCGGTCAATACACAGATTCGTCGCGATCCGGTAGATCCAGGTTGAGAACTTCTGGTTCGGATCATACTTCTCCATATTTCGAAACACACGCAAAAACGTCTCCTGCACAACGTCTTCAGCTTCATGACGATTGTTCAGCATCCGATATGCCAAATGAAATAGCTTGTCCTTATATAGTTCAACGATTTCTGCGAAGGCTCTCTGGTCACCCTTGAGCACCAGTTTAACAAGCCTGTTCTCCAAATTGTCCACCCTTATTCCCCCAGACATGCTGATGGGTCTTCCGTCTTCTGATACCCGTCCACACTTGTAATTCACCAATCAAATCGTAAATCAACTTTGGTCAAAAATCAAGACTGTATGACAAATATCCGCCAAAAACAGTAAAAACGGGAACTCCCGCAGGAGTCCCGTTTCATCTCTCACTCCGTAGAGCAGAGAATGGAGCTTTTATTCAACAAAGTAATGGGTACTTTGTTACACATCATTATTCAAATGCAGCAGTTCAATGATCAACCTGTATTACGCAGCCCTGCAGCGATGCCATTGATTGTCAGCAACACTTCTCTGAGCAGTTCCGTATCATCCTCACCACGTTCACGCATATCTCTGAGCTCGCTCAGAAGTTGAACCTGCATGTAGGACAATGGATCCACATATGGGTTACGAAGACGAATGGATTCCTGAATAACCGGTACATCATCCAAAATCTCAGCTTCTCCGGTAATTTTCAGGATCAGCTCTTTGGTGAGCTTGAATTCGGCTTCAATCTGACCGTAAATGCGATCCCGTGCTTCCTTGTTGGAAGTCATGGCCGAGTACTCTTTGGCAATCACGAGGTCAGCTTTGGCTACGGCCATCTGAACCGTATCAATCAGCGTGCGGAAGAATGGGAAGCTTGCATACATTTCTTTCAGGACAACCAGATTTTCCTCTTTATCCTGATAGTAACTTTGCAACCCTGTTCCTGCCGCATACCAAGCCGGAAGCAGATAACGACTTTGCGTCCATGCAAATACCCAAGGAATCGCTCTCAGATCTTCAAACTTGTCGCTACCCTTCCGCTTGGACGGACGTGAACCAATATTCAGTTCACCCACCTCTGGAAGCGGTGTGGATTCCTTGAAGAAGGTGAAGAAGTCCGGATCACGGAAAATCAAATCCTGATATTTCGTCAGAGATACTTCGGAAATCTCTTTGATGATGCTGTCCCAATGACGCTCGGATTCTGATTCTTGCGGCTCAAGACCATTCAGTGCTGCTGTAATCAAAGCAGAAGTTGCCTGCTCCAGACTACGGTACGCAATCCCCTGAAGGGAGTAACGGGAAGAAATGACCTCTCCCTGCTCTGTAATCTTGATGCCCCCACCAATGGTATGTGGTGGTTGTGCAAGAATACTGCGGTTAAGCGGCATGCCCCCACGTCCAAGAGCCCCGCCACGTCCATGGAAGAACTTCAGCTTAACGCCGTGTTCATTACCTACAGCCGTGATCGCATTCATTGCTACACGCAGTTCCCAGTTGGCAGTAACTACTCCGCCGTCCTTGTTACTGTCTGAATAACCAAGCATGATTTCATGAAGTTCATTCCGTCCTTTTACGCTTGCGCGGTATACAGGAAGGTTGAACAGCTTCTGCATAATGTCCGAAGCCGCATGAAGATCATCAATCGTTTCAAACAGCGGTACCGCTTGAAGTGTAGCTACAACGTCACCGTTGTGTCCTTTGGTGAATAAGCCCACTTCCTTGGCAAATACCATAACCTCCAGCAAGTCACTTGCACCCTGTGTCATACTGATCAGGTAACTTGTGATACAGCCAGTCCCAAATTCGTTCTGGGCACGCTTAATGGTACGGAAGACATCCAGACACTCTTTGGTTCCCTCTGTGTATTGGTGATAAGGAGAAGTAAGCGGACGTGGATCATCCAGCAAACGAGCAAGCAGATCGATTTTACCGTCTTCAGTCAGACGTGCATAATCTTCTACAATGTTCATTTTGGCCAAAATCTCAGACATCGCATTTTCATGTTCCTTACTGTGCTGACGCACATCCAATGCAGCGGTATGGAAACCAAACAACTCAACTTGACGAATCATTTTACGAATAGTCGTATCCGCTACGTAATCGGCAAAATGATGGCGCAGACTTCGATCAATAATCATCAGATCATCAATCAAATCCTGAGCGGTATGATAACGGTCAGCCTGACCTAATTTGTTCTCATCCAGTACATTGTTCAGCTTGGCAATCATATAGGCCAATTTGATGCGATATGGCTCTTTTTCATTCCGCCAGATATCCACTTTTTTCAATGTAACAGAATTGCGGTCCTGCTCAATCGACTGCACCAGCTCATCCGATACATGAATGATGTTTGTGCTGAAGCTGAGATGACCCATAAGTTCAATCATAATCCGTTGGTATTCACGCAAAGCGAGCTTGCGTTGCATCAACAACGTCTGCCATGTTACATCTGAAGTTACCGAAGGATTTCCATCCCGGTCTCCACCGATCCAGGAACCGAACCGCAAATACGTCGGCACATGCCAGTCATGGTCAGGATAAAATTTGTTCAGGCAGCGTTCCAGCTCCTGATATACATCCGGAAGTACGTGGAACAACGTTTCGTGAAAGTAGTACATCCCGTTCCGCACTTCATCGAGTACAGTCGGTTTGCGGTCGCGAAGTTCATCTGTCTGCCAAAGAGTAATAACCTCATTCAGCAGTTTCTCACGCAACTGTTCACGTTCACGCAACGTCAGCGTAGGATTATCAAGAAGCATGACATCTTCAGATATCCGTTTATGAATGTCCAGAATAACCCGGCGCATGGCTTCGGTTGGGTGAGCTGTCATAACGAGTTCCAACGACAAATCGTCGAGAATCTCTTCCACCTCTGTATGAGACAATCCACGTTCCTTAAGATCCTGTACTGCTTTCTCAATCGATCCTGGCTGCACAGCGTTCCCTGCAGAACGTTCATAATCCCGTTTACGCCGGATCCGATGGTTTTGTTCAGCAATATTAACTAATTGAAAATAAATAGCGAAAGCCCGAATAACCTGGTGACGATTGTCCGAGTCTAATTCCTGGATCATCGTTTTGAACTCTGCATACAGTTCTGGCAAAAATTCTGCACGTAACGATTTGCTCGTTTCCCGAATCTTCTCAACGATATCTAGAAGCTCCGTGCCGCCTTGATGGACAAGAACTTCTCCGAGTATATTGCCCAGGAACCGCACGTCTCTACGAAGCAGGTTGTTGGATTGGCTTTTGCTGGCGGTTACCATAGTTTCAGTCATGCTTATCCTCCCATCTGATCGTTCCATTCGTACACGTAAATTTGACACCTTCATAACATCATACAATAAAATGGTACGAAAATCTTTATTTTTCTACTAGAAAAAATGGGGATTATCCCCGATTTACAGCACAAAAACACGCTTTTTTATTCATTTTCTTGTTCTGCTTCAATTAATGGTCATATGCTGTCGCATGATACCTTTTTCACGTACTTTAGATAATTCAAATATCTCATACCTATACTTAAAAATTTATAAATATACAGTTCTTTTAGATATGATCCATATACCTGATAGTAAGGTTATACCGCATAATCTCATTATTTGAGAACAGATAATATACAAAGAAACATGACCGGCAAAGCAAGCTTTTGTATACTTTACCACAGTGACGCAATAAATTAAAGATGTAATTATAAATTTCTTCCCACTACAAGTCTGCTTATTAGGGGAGTTTATTAGGGGAGTTTCTTATGTATGTTCCTAACCTACTGTAATCGTAGGCATATCTTAACACATCATTTCTACATAATGTTCTTAGCTTTTTGGGCAGATTAATCTATAGCTCTTACTAAAAAGGAGGAATCCAAATGTTGAAGAAAGGCACTACAATTATTGCTTCCGTGCTTCTGGTAGCCGCGATGGCCAGCCCTGCTGCTGCTGATGGTCATATGAACAAAGGAATGGATACAACCGGCTCACGTGTCCGGTCTTATCAGGACACCAACTACATGGATCGCACAAACACCAACCTGAATATGGATGGAAACTACCGCAACAATGGTGACTATCGTACCAACAGTGTTCGTGCAAACGCCACAACAACCGACCGTGACAACGGCATGGATTGGGGCTGGCTCGGTTTGCTGGGACTGCTTGGATTAGCTGGCATGCGTAAAACAGTGACGGATCACAACGAACGTTAAATTGTGCTCACGTCACGTTACAATAGGTGCTACGTCTTAAAAGCAGCTCATCCACAGAGATAAACAGAAGAGCCGAGACCTCCCTATTTCAATAGTAAAGGGGTCTTGGCTCTTTTTTAAATAAACCTGTACTGTAATTCACATAAAAAATCACATAAAATAACTGCTAATTTTTGCGTTAATAAAAATAAAAGAACCTCTGCATCTGCAAAGGCACTTTCATTATGTCCTGTAAGCGGGTGATGGGAATCGAACCCACGCTATTAGCTTGGAAGGCTAAAGTTCTACCATTGAACTACACCCGCATAAACAAAATCGGGATGACACGATTTGAACATGCGACCCCCTGGTCCCAAACCAGGTGCTCTACCAAGCTGAGCTACATCCCGATACTAAAAAAATAATGGCGCGCCCTGAGAGATTCGAACTCCCGGCCTTTTGATTCGTAGTCAAACGCTCTATCCAGCTGAGCTAAGGGCGCAAAATATTGGAGCGGAAGACGGGAATCGAACCCGCGACCCTCGCCTTGGCAAGGCGATGCTCTACCGCTGAGCCACTTCCGCAAATAAAGGATGCGCGTGGAGGGACTTGAACCCCCACGTCAAAGACGCTAGATCCTAAGTCTAGTGCGTCTGCCAATTCCGCCACACGCGCATATGATGGTGAGTCATGAAGGGCTCGAACCTTCGACACCCTGATTAAAAGTCAGGTGCTCTACCAACTGAGCTAATGACTCATACTAAAATGGCTGGGGATATAGGATTTGAACCTATGCATGACGGAGTCAAAGTCCGTTGCCTTACCGCTTGGCTAATCCCCAATAAAAGATATGGTGGAGGCTGAGGGGATCGAACCCCCGACCCTCTGCTTGTAAGGCAGATGCTCTCCCAGCTGAGCTAAGCCTCCAACTATATGACCCGTAGGGGATTCGAACCCCTGTTACCTCCGTGAAAGGGAGGTGTCTTAACCCCTTGACCAACGGGCCCCATTTCCAAAGCTCTCAACCGGGATCGAACCGGTGACCTCATCCTTACCATGGATGCACTCTACCTACTGAGCTATGAGAGCAAATGGCTCCCCGAACAGGGCTCGAACCTGTGACAACTCGATTAACAGTCGAGTGCTCTACCAACTGAGCTATCAGGGAATAATATGCATTTGCAGTGCAAATGCAATTCATCGTACAACGTCCACATGCAGAGCCTGTTTTCTATGTATGATGAAAGAGTTCGCTTGGCGGCGTCCTACTCTCCCAGGACCCTGCGGTCCAAGTACCATCGGCGCTAGAGGGCTTAACGGTCGTGTTCGGGATGGGTACGTGTGGAACCCCTCCGCCATC
>NZ_JAULSQ010000023.1:0-49714 GCF_032452295.1 Paenibacillus sp. ClWae2A | reverse complement strand
AATCTCATTTATGCTCCAGTTGATTCAAGCCAAGGCTTGTTTCAAACTTTCGCGTTCATTCTGCAAGCAGAATGTTTACTCACTCGTTGTTCAGTTTTCAAAGATCAAACTCGTTTTATTGTCACCATTTTCTCTCAGCGGCGACTTTTATAATATATCACACTTCATTTGTTTTGGTCAAGTGTTTTTTTGAAATTCTTTTTCGAAGTTCGTAATGAACTCCTTCATTTCATCTAAAACATCTAACCAAGCAAGCAAAGCAACGAGATATAATGTACCATATAAATATCCTGGGAGTCAACTATCCGAACAAAGAAATTTTCAATCCTAATAATAGTCCCACACCTGGCAACCCCAAAACAGTCACAGTCCCTATCGTTGCAGGGTTCAGTGGGATGTAGGTTCCTGTAATCCAGCCGGAATAATTCACGATATATATCCCCACTGCAGCCAGCACCAGATGAATTCCAAATGACGTGAAAAACGATAACCCTATCCGCTTTCTGAATAAAACAACGATAAGTCCCAGTAACGATACAACCAATACACTCCCCAGTATGATACTCTTCATATGTTACACCTCCGTGTTTAATGTAAACGTGACTCTACATACTAACCCCTCGCTGTGATGTAACATCATCATTAGCTCTGGCTCGCTTTGCTCTTCTCAAATGGATTTGGTACTTCCGCTCAGCTGCCTCCAATACATAAATGGCATAATCAATCTCATCCTGCCCCTGTGCATCTTCGAACTGTCTCATAGCCCGTTCCCATTCCTGCTTAGCCATCTGAATATCTGCATAGATCTGATCCGCCTCAAGTTCCTTCAACATTCTGTTGTGTTTCTCTACCGAGTTCCGTGTATTTCGCCACAAAAACATAAACTCTCCCCTCCTGATCAGCACAGCATATTCTCATACTTATCAGGGAAAGGACAAACTTAGAACTCAGGCATTCATTTTCTTCACAAAAAAAAAAAAAAAAAAGAGAGCCCTAAGGCTCTCTTTGCACATCGAAACTTATTTAGCATCCGAAGTCTCCAAGGAAGTGCACTGCGTAATACAAATTAAACACACTAACGCATCTCCCTGCGCCCTTCCAATGCTTTCGAAAGGGTCACTTCATCCGCATACTCAAGATCGCCACCTACAGGCAATCCATGCGCAATCCGGGTTACACTGATCTCAAACGGACGCACCAAGCGGGAGATGTACATCGCTGTAGCCTCACCCTCAATATTGGGGTTCGTCGCCAGGATGATCTCTTTTATACGTTCATCACTTAATCGGATCAGGAGTTCCTTCAAACGAATATCGTCTGGGCCAATTCCCTCCATAGGTGAAATCGCGCCCTGTAACACATGATAGTATCCATCAAATTCCTTGGTTCGCTCCATGGCCACCAGATCTTTCGAATCCTGAACTACACAGATTACAGAGACATCCCTGGACTTATCCTGACAGATGCGACACGGGTCCGTATCAGTGATATTACAACATACAGAACAGTAATGAAGATTACGCTTTACACTTACGAGTGCTTTGGCAAAATCGATAACGTCATCTTCCTTCATGTTAAGCACATGAAAAGCTAAACGTGCTGCCGTCTTGGGACCCACACCCGGCAACCGGGTGAAGGCATCAATCAGCTTGGCTATTGGTTCGGGATAATACAATCGATTGTGTCTCCTTTGACAGGATCAATTTTTAATTAAAATAATCCCGGAATATTCATGCCGCCTGTGAATTTGCCCATATCCTTGTTGGCAATCTCATCAGCTTTGGCCATTGCATCATTAACAGCTGTCATAACGAGATCCTGCAACATTTCAACATCTTCCGGATCTACCGCTTCAGGTTTGATCGTGATAGCAAGCAATTTCTTGTGTCCGTTAACTTCAGCCGTCACTACACCGCCACCAGATGTACCTTGGACTGTTTTGTCCGCCAGTTCCTCTTGTGCTTTCAGCATTTGCTCCTGCATTTTCTTCACTTGTTTCATCATTTGGTTCATGTTGTTCATAATTGTTCATCTCCTTTGTTATGGTTATCGCGCGATGCGCATTATTCTTTGATCACTACAAGGTCTTCACCAAAGAGCTGGATGGCTTCATCAATCCAAGGCTGTTTGTTGCCTGAACCGCCGTCTTCATGCTCAGGTTCAAGCTTAAAGTCCTCCTTTGGCGCTTCAGAAGCTCCCTCCATTGCTCCGGTCCAATCTTTGAGCATCATCGTCACCAATCGTGCAGGACGCCCAAGCTGTTCGGACAACACCCGCTCAATGACTTCACGGTTAGCCTGCTTCTCCGTTGTTTCACGGTGAATGTTGTTTTTGAAAGCAACCAACACATTGTCTTCAAGCAACGACACCGGCTCACCATCCACAAACCAGGCGTGGACGGTAACCCTCTCTTCCTTCACTCGTTGCAGGATCTGACTCCATTTTTTGCTGATCTCCGCGAACTCAGGGGCTCCCTTGCGCGCAACATACTGATCTAACTGTGCAGGAAGCTTCGCAGGCGAGTTGCCTCTCGATACAGGAGCTCTTGTTGCCGGACGCGATGGAGCGCTCGATGCACCTTCTCCACCAGACAACCCACTTTTTAGTGCACGATCCAACTTCTTCTCCAACTCAGCAAGCTGCTGCTTCAAGCGGTTGATCTCTCCCCCATCAGCAGGTGCTGCATGAGCTGAAGTTCCCACCTGAACAGAAGCCTCACCTTGAGCAGGAATACTACACAGTTTAAGCAATGCAACTTCGAATAATGTCTGTGGCTGTACTGCATATTTCATTTCACTCTGGTACCGATTAAGGGTGTCAATCATGTGGAACAGTTGTTCCTTGGTGAATGACTCCGCCATATCACGGAAAGACTCCGGATTAAGTACGCGGTCCGTCAGTTTATCTGCATCAGGCACCATCTTAATCATAAGCAAATCACGGAAATAATACAGTAAATTCTCCATGCACTTGTCTGCACTCTTTCCTTCATGCATGAAACCTTCAATCATCTGCAAAATATGACCAACATCACCTTTGAGCAGCGAAGCAGCCAGTTTGGCAAATTGCTCTGAAGCAATTCCACCCGTCATGTCCATGACCTGCTGGTACGTTACTCGTCCATCCGTAAATGAAGAGATCTGATCCAGCACACTAAGTGCATCCCTCATTCCACCGTCCGATAAACGGGCAATGTATTGGAGCGCATCCTGGTCAGCTTCCATGCCTTCCTGTTCACAGATCAGTGTAAGTCTTGCTGTCTGCTCTTCTAGGGATACCCGGCGAAAATCAAATCGCTGACAGCGCGATATAATGGTAGCCGGAAGGCGGTGCGGTTCCGTTGTTGCCAAAATAAACATCACATGTGGCGGTGGCTCTTCCAATGTTTTGAGTAAAGCATTGAATGCCTCCGTCGTCAGCATGTGCACTTCATCAATAATATAGACTTTCTGCCGGACTTCGGTTGGCGCATATTTAACCTTTTCCCGAAGATCACGGATTTCCTCAACGCCCCGGTTGGATGCAGCGTCAATCTCCTGCACGTCCATCACAGCGCCAGTCGTAATCCTGCGGCAAGCTTCACACTCGTTACAAGGTTCAGGCGCAGGCCCACGTTCGCAGTTCACAGCTTTGGCCAAAATCTTGGCGGCACTTGTCTTTCCCGTTCCTCTGGGCCCGCTAAATAAGTAGGCATGGGAAGTCCGCTGTTCACGAATCGCGTTCTGCAAGGTCTGAATAATATGCTGTTGCCCCACCATATCTTGAAACGACTGGGGACGCCAAGCCCGGTATAACGCGATATGCTCCATGATGCGTTACCTTCCTTCCACTTCGCATTCGAGTCCTTTGTCGTTCCCCCATTATACTATATTCCAGGGTGAATCCAAACTTTATCTGACTCATTCATGCATGGTTTTTTAAGACATATCAAAAAGACCCCTGCATACATACAACTGCAAAGGTCTCTACATTTAAATGGTAAGCCGTGCACCTGCTATCGATATTTGCGATCCAAGTGGCACCCCTGAACAATAGCTCGGGCTAGGCAACCCTCCGGCACAAGAGTGATCTCACTTATGGCTGCTTCCTTCCGGACCTGACCAGGTTCATGAGTACTCATTGCGGAGGACCCAACCGTCAACACCACGTTTAGGGACCAAACCTCACATCGGCAAAACCTCTAGCAGGAATTCAACCTCGCTATAGCGGATTGCGAGTTACAGGGCACCGCTACCTCCCCATCTAGCACGGTAAGAAATAGTATAACGTAAGGTTATCCAAATTGCAACCAGAGGAACTCGGAAGCAACCATGCTTACATATAACATATAAAAACCCCTGCCAGATCAGCAGGGGTGCGTTGGATGCAATTAGCAGACAACTCCAAGAATTGTCCTATTAGATTCCGTATTTCTTCTTGAAACGATCAACACGGCCGCCAGCATCGATAAACTTCTGTTTACCTGTGAAGAACGGGTGGCACGCGGAGCAAATCTCTACACGAAGTCCGTCTTTAACCGAACCTGTCTCAAAAGTATTCCCGCAAGCGCAAGATACTTGACCAATCGTGTAATTAGGATGAATTGCTTCTTTCATTACCTTTCACCTCTTTCCGCCCTGAGCCTCAAGCGGACCCAGAGTAAATGGCACAACTCTGAGATTATAACACGGCCTTGTGCCTGTTGCAATCCATTATTGTTAAGAGGTAATCAACCGTTTTGGACGTGCCATTCCAGCGGGTGGAACATGGGTATACGATCCGATCACAACATCAGGCAACTCGTCTTCAAAAATCTCAATCATCTGCTTCATGCCCAAGATATCACCTTGAGCTGGAGGAATTAATTCCAGATAGCTCTCCGGATCAATATTGAGATTACGCATCTGAATCAAGCGTAGATCAGTTCTTCTTGCAAACTCAATCATCGCCTCAATCTCTTCTTCACGATCTGTTACGCCCGGGAAGATCAAATAGTTAATGGAGGTGTATACACCCTGCTGCGCTGCGTATTTCATCGACTTTTCAACATTCGCTAAGGTATAACCACGCGGTTTATAGTAGGCGTTGTAATGGTCATCCAGTGCACTAATTGTACTTACACGCATCAGATCCAATCCAGCATCTACAATACCTCTAATGTGATCATTCAGACCGGCATTGGTATTAATATTGATATACCCCATGTCCGTTACGGAACGCACTTCGCGAATCGCTTCAATAATCAGCTTGGCCTGCGTGGAAGGCTCACCTTCACAACCTTGTCCAAAGCTAATAATGGACTCCGGCGTCTTCAGGTGTTCCAGCATAACCTCCACAATCTCATCCACACGTGGTCGGAAGTTCATACGTGTCTGCGGGGAAACAAAGCCGCTATCATCCGGTTGCTCGGAGATACACCCGAAACAACCTGCATTGCAAGAATAGGATACTGGCACTCCACCTTCCCAACGATTCAGGAACGTGTTCGATGAAGTTAGACATTCATATCCAAGCGCACAGTTGGATAGATGGGTGTAAAGACGGTTCTCGGGGTATTGCTCCGTCAATCGTTTAACCCCGGAACGCACATCGTCACGATCACAGTTGAGTGGATTCCATTTTTCAGGACTATCCGACTTCGAAGCGGTGACATAGAAACCGCCATCTTTCCAGACTACTGCGGAATAACCGAACAAAGGCAACTTATACTCCTTATCCGTCTTCACATATCCCGGGAGACACAAACGAGTGAATCCTTGCGGAAGCAAGGCACCTACAGCCTGTGTGTCCGTTGGCATTGGCAACATCTCACCGGTGTCCGGGTCCATACCAATGGGCCGGGTGCTTGGGAGTCCAACCAACGTTGCACCCTCTGGCAAAGGAATTAACTCATCTTCCATAATCTCAACGATCATATCTCCACTCCGGGCAAGCCCGTACAGGGAAGGATGATCAAATACATTACCTTTTTCATCTGCGTATACTAAATACATGATGTTCTCCTCACATCTAATGGGTTAAACCTAACGACGAGTGTATTATAACATTCACAGCAATGCTGCAAAAATAAAGTGATTAGTCGAACGACACTTACGTCGATGTACCTGACGTAGCTGTCTGTCTAGGGGAGCGACGGGTTGTTGTTGTACCCGAATTGCTTGTCGGGCTATTACCTGCCGAATCAAATGCCGCCAAAAACTCTGCATTTGTCTTGCTGTTACGAAGTTTTTTCAGGAATCCTTCGACAAAGTCATGGGAATCATTCATGTTTTTACGAATCGCCCAGATTGTATCCAACTCTTCCTTGCTGAGCAACACTTCTTCACGACGTGTACCGGAACGACGAATGTCGATTGCCGGGAATATACGACGCTCTGCCAGACGACGGTCCAGATGCAGCTCCATATTACCTGTACCCTTAAACTCTTCATAAATGACGTCATCCATACGTGATCCGGTATCAATTAATGCAGTTGCCAGAATAGTCAGGCTTCCGCCTTCCTCCACATTCCGGGCAGAACCGAAGAAACGTTTCGGACGATGGAATGCAGCTGGGTCAATACCACCACTAAGCGTACGACCGGATGGTGGAATAACCAGGTTATATGCACGGGCAAGACGCGTAATGCTATCCAGCAGGATAACAACATCCTTTTTGGCCTCAACGAGACGAAGCGCACGCTCAAGCACCAATTCCGCCACCTTAATATGATTCTCAGGCAGTTCATCAAATGTCGAAGCCACAACTTCCCCTTTTACCGAACGCGACATATCCGTTACTTCCTCTGGACGTTCATCAATCAACAGGACAAATAGTTCAATTTCAGGATTGTTAGTTGAGATGCTGTTGGCAATTTCTTTGAGGAGAAGCGTTTTACCCGCTTTGGGAGGTGCTACGATCAATCCGCGCTGTCCCAATCCTACCGGGGCGAGCACATCCATAATTCGTGTGGACAAATGGTTGGGGGATGTTTCGAGAACCAGTTTTTTCTGCGGATACAGTGGGGTTAGTGCCGGGAAGTGAAGTCGCTCTGCAGCCGCCGATGGATTCTCACCATTTACAGCGTTGACTTGCAACAAACCGAAGTATCTCTCGTTTTCCTTAGGCGTTCTACACTTACCTGATACGAGGTCACCTGTTCTTAGGTCAAACTTGCGAATCTGAGAAGCTGAGATGTAGATGTCTTCCGTACTTGGCAAGTAGTTGATTGGTCTTAAGAATCCGTAACCTTCAGGTAAAATCTCGAGTACGCCTTGCATGAACATCAGGCCGCTCTGTTCAGCCTGTGCGCGTAATATGGCAAAGATTAATTCTTTCTTTTTTAACGTACCATAGTAAGGTATCTGATATTTTTTGGCCAGTTTGTAAAGGTCCGTTAGTTTCATTTCTTCCAAATCGGAAATTTGTAGATCCATATAATAACCACCTATTCAATTAATAAGTCCGTGTGAAATGGATAGTTTCGCTAGATGTTCCGGCTATAGAGAGCGGCGTCTGCCACAATCTCTTCTGTCCATTGTACGGAATGTAACCGTTATAATGCAAATACTTGTCTTTGAGTGTAAGTTTCCGGGTGGGATGGCCAACATTCGGCAAGATCCGCTATTGAGTGAACGATGCAATGAGGCGATCAATCCGGATAGACCGGCTATGGAGCGCAGTTCAAACAAAACCGGGGGTTGGGGATAAGAAATGATGTTCTTACAGCCATATGAAGTTTATTTCAAAAAAAGACCCTCCGGTAAAGGAAACAGTAACATTTCGTCTTATGCCGGAGAGACTGAGAACTCTATTAAAACAGGTTTACCTAATCACCGAAAAGATATGCAGTTCAGTTAAAATAAACATGTGTATGACTGAATCATGCATCATGCTTCCTATTAATCAGTTTCCCGCCATACATCTGCACCGAGCAGGCGCAGATTAGTCACCAGATGATCATAACCGCGGTCGATATATTCGACCCCCGTTACTTCAGTCACACCTTCACTGACGGTGAGACCTGCAATCACCAGCGCTGCTCCAGCGCGAAGATCGGATGCTTTTACTTTGGCCGCGTTTAATGCACTGCCTTCAATAATCGCTGACCGTCCTTCTACTCGAATCTTTGCACCCATCCGCACTAACTCAGGCACATGCTTGAATCGATTACTGTATACAAAGTCGCTCAGGACACTCACACCGGTTGCCTGTGTTAAAACACTGGTCATTGGTGACTGTAGATCCGTTGGGAAACCAGGATATACAAGTGCCTTCACGTCAACGTGGTTATAGCTTGGTTTACCAATGACACGTATACTTTCATCCAATTCCTCAATGCCAACACCCATCTCCAGCAGCTTTGCCGTTAAAGCTTCCAGATGTTTGGGAATCACATTGTCAATCAGAACATCTCCGCGCGTCGCCGCTGCAGCGATCATATACGTACCTGCTTGGATACGGTCCGGAATGATGGAATGACGGCAGCCTTTAAGCTCCGAGACCCCTTCAATACGGATCGTTTCGGTACCTGCACCCTTGATGCTGGCACCCATGGAATTCAGAAGTGTTGCTACATCTATAATCTCAGGCTCTTTAGCCGCGTTTTCGATAATTGTAGAGCCTTTGGCACGAGTAGCCGCCAGCATGATATTAATGGTTGCGCCGACACTGCTTACATCAAGATAGATTTTTGCTCCGCGCAGCTCTTTGGCATGCAAATGAATGGAGCCATGTTCGTTTGTTACGGTTGCGCCAAGCGCTTCAAACCCTTTAATATGTTGATCAATTGGACGAGGCTCAAAATTACAGCCCCCTGGTAAACCTATGGTCGCTTCTTTGAAACGCCCTAGCAATGCACCCATCATATAATACGAAGCACGAAGCTTCTTCACGGGACCATTCGGCATAGGAATGGATTTGATGTCAGAAGGGTCAATCTTCATCTGACTGCCTTCCCAAGTCACATGTGCTCCGAGTTCCTCCAAAATTTCTGCATAAACCGCCACGTCACTCAAAAGCGGCAGGTTGTCCAACACGACTTCTGACTCGGCAAGCAATGCTGCAGGAATAAGCGCAATGGCGCTGTTCTTGGCGCCGCTTATAGTTACAGTTCCCTGTAACGGACGTCCGCCACTAATCATCAATTTTTCCATAAAGCTTAATGTCCCCCTACGTGTTTTGCAGCCGATGAACGGCAATACGTGCTGTTGGCTTCCGATGTAGAAATATGGTGTGAAAATGGAAAGACACCGGCTAGGCGGTGTTTTTCCATTTCACAGTATGGAACTGGTAAAGATAAATTACGCTTTGTTGTTAGAACCAAACTCGCGGATTTTACCTTTAACGGTTTCTTTAATTGCTTCACGGCCTGGTACGATGAATGTACGTGGATCGTAAGCGTCTGGTTTAGCTGCAAGCACTTCGCGAACCACTCTTGCAAAAGCAATTTGGTTCTCTGTGTTTACGTTAATTTTGGACGTACCCAGGGAAATGGCTTTGTCGATGTCGTGTTTAGGGATACCTGTACCACCGTGCAATACGAGTGGAACTTGTACCGCGTCACGAACTTCTTCCATTTCTTTGAAGCCCAGGTTAGGCTCGCCATGGTAAGGACCGTGTACGGAACCAAGAGCTGGTGCCAATGTATCGATACCTGTTTCTTTAACGATACGGATACACTCGTTCAGGTCAGCGTACATGATACCGCCAATAACGTCGTCTTCTTGTCCGCCTACAGTACCTACTTCAGCTTCTACAGAAACGCCTTTAGCGTGTGCATATTCAACAACTTTTTTAGTCATTTCGATGTTCTCATCGATAGAGTGGTGGGAACCGTCGATCATTACGGATGTGAATCCAGCGTCGATCGCTTCTTTACACTTGTCGAAGCTTGAACCGTGGTCCAGGTGAATTGCAACTGGAACAGTGATTTTCATGTCGTGAATGAGTCCTTCTACCATTTTAACTACAGTGTAGAAGCCACCAATGTGACGTGCTGCGCCTTCGGATACACCCAAGATTACTGGGGATTTCTCTTCTTCAGCAGCACCAAGAATCGCTTGAGTCCACTCAAGGTTATTGATGTTGTATTGACCAACTGCATATTTTCCTTCAAGTGCTTTGTTCAACATGTCTGTCATAGATACTAATGGCATGGTTTCAATCCTCCTAGGGGTTTGGGTTGTGTCTATGGTTTTTAGCCGAAATCACATACGGGCTTATTATACCACATCCCATGTCAAATACTAAACAAGCATTTGCAAAAATGCTGTGCTTTGCAGCACAGTTTTCATAGACACCGCTTTATAACTTCCCCATTTCCAATATTCCCCGGATGAAGGAGTGAAATACCTCATTTTCCCACCAAGTACCTTCTATGTTCTCCACACGCAAAAAAATCCTGTATCAACAGGATTCAGCTGCATTTATTGGCAGTACCGTTGCGAAGTTGCATATTCACAGCCACTCGCATCTCGTCGATATCAAACGGTTTCGTAAAGTGCATGAGCGCTCCGAGATCCGTGGCTTCCTTAATCATGTCCAGTTCACCATAAGCGGTCATCATGATCACCTTGATACCCGGATCAATTTCTTTAATATGCTTCAGGATTTCCAGACCATCCATCCCAGGAATCTTCATATCGAGCAATACCAGGTCAGGCTTGTCATTATTCACAATCTCCAGAGCAACCTTGCCGTTGGGTGCTTGAAACGTGTTATACCCCTCACTGCTGAACACTTCCATTAACAGGATTCGAATACCATTCTGGTCATCAACAATCAAAACTTTTTTATCTTCCACTCTGTAACCTCCTAGAATTAGGAAAGCATGTACATCTTCGAATCTGGATAACTATCCCATAGTCGTCATGATAAGTATTCTACCTCTTCCATTAAAATCCTGCTACCTTCACAAAATGACAAAAAGCATTTCCACCTGCTTTTTACGAAAAAAAAAAGGATGTTCCGGCATCCGCTATGGTTGCCAGGAACATCCCCAATATCTATTACGTTAAACAATACAACCATGTATTACTTCTGCGCATTCTCCAGAGAAGCTTTTACAAACTCACGGAACAATGGTTGCGGACGGTTCGGACGGGAAGTGAATTCCGGATGGAATTGTACCGCCAGGAACCATGGGTGTCCTGGAAGTTCCACGATCTCAACCAGACGTCCATCCGGGGATGTACCCGAGATGACCAGTCCTGCTTTTTCGATCGTTTCACGATATTCATTGTTGAACTCATACCGGTGACGGTGTCTCTCATACACCAGCTCGTCATCATAACAAGCCATCGCCAAAGAACCTTCCTGGAGCTTACAAGGATACAGACCCAGACGCATCGTGCCACCCAGATTCTCGATATCTTTTTGCTCAGGCAACAGATCGATCACAGGGAATTCCGTAGCCGGATTAATTTCGGAACTGTTCGCACCATTCAAACCAACGATGGAACGTGCATACTCAATAACGGAAACCTGCATACCCAGGCAAATACCGAAGAACGGAATTTGTTTCTCACGAGCATAACGGATTGCCGATACTTTACCTTCAATACCACGATCTCCGAATCCACCAGGAACAAGGATACCGCCAATACCATGTAACAGGTCGCCTACATTCTCATCCGTAATATCTTCAGAAGGAACCCAGCGAATTTTCACATCAGCATTGGATGCAAATCCTGCATGAGACAACGACTCAACAACACTCAGGTATGCATCATGCAACGCTACATATTTACCAACAATAGCGATCTCAACTGTATGCTCCAACTTGTTGATCCGGTCAACCAGCCCTTCCCACTCGCTCATATCCGGTGCAGGAGTAGTCAGTTTCAGGTGATTTACCACGATCTCATCCAAGCCTTCTTCACGTAGGTTCAAAGGTACTTGATACAACGTGTCTGCATCACGACATTCAACCACGGCATTCTCATCAATGTCGCAGAAGAGAGCAATCTTGGCTTTCATGTCGTTAGACAATTCATACTCGGTACGGCATACAATCACATTCGGTTGAATACCGATGCTGCGTAATTCCTTAACACTATGTTGCGTTGGTTTTGTTTTCACTTCACCAGCTGCTTTGATATAAGGAATAAGTGTTACGTGGATGTACATCACATTGTCGCGACCTACATCACTCTTGATCTGACGAATGGCTTCCAGGAAAGGCAAACTCTCGATGTCGCCCACTGTTCCACCAATTTCCGTAATAACCACATCCGAACCCGCTTCACGTCCAGCGCGGAATACACGCTCTTTGATCTCGTTCGTAATGTGTGGAATAACTTGTACCGTTCCGCCCAGATATTCCCCGCGTCGCTCTTTGCTGATGACGGAAGAGTATACTTTACCAGTCGTGACGTTGCTGTTTTTGGAGAGATTGATATCAATAAAACGTTCATAGTGGCCAAGATCCAGATCCGTTTCCGCGCCATCATCCGTTACAAAAACCTCGCCGTGCTGATAAGGACTCATTGTCCCCGGGTCGATGTTGATATATGGATCAAATTTCTGGATCGTTACTTTAAGCCCTCTGTTTTTCAGCAATCTGCCCAGCGAAGCAGCCGTAATCCCTTTGCCCAGGGAGGACACAACTCCGCCTGTCACGAAAATATACTTTGTCACTGTTATTACCCTCCTAATATAAGTACAGAAATTCAGGCGATATATGGTGTTATCGTAACCTGTTTCCCAGGTAATCATCGTTAAAAAGAGCAATGGAAGAAATTCCCTGCATCTGCGAACTGCTCTTTCTGCGAAGACGGTTTAAATACACGTTGTTCTACAGCAAAAAATGGTGCAAATATTCCGGTAGCCTTCATTCCATTTGGTGTTTTTGATATACAAAAACGGGCCACGAAATGTTGGCCGGGAGCATACGGAAAAGAAATCATTTTGCAAAATTATGCCTCTAAAAATACAAAAAAAAGTACTCCCGCAGGACGGGGCACCTTCTATAAAAAACATAAATATATTGTCGCTCATTCATAAGCCCATGCAATAGTTTACCCGTTACCCCGTCCGCTGTCAAGGCTGACTATTCCGGGGAAACGGGTAAATTATAGACGTCAAAAATGACTACCGATTATCAGAATCGTCGTCAAATTCATCCTCGTTTTCGGACTCTTCTTCGTCTTCTTCGAGGTCTTCATCTTCCAGATCGTCATCTTCAACCAGCACTTCTTCTTCGCTGTCTTCTTCGTCAAAGATGTCGTCTTCTTCTTCATCTTCTTCGTCTTCTTCTTCGTCTTTATCCGGGCTGTCGAAGTCTTCATCGCTGTTATAGCTGTCTTCTTCTTCACCGAAGTCTTCATCTTCCAGATCATCGTCTTCATCGTTGATGATACGCGGACGCTTCGCACCCGTCATGGAATCTTCTGTTCCAGCTACCGGATACCAGCGCTTCAAGCCCCACAGACTTGTACCGACGCAAGCAAAACGGCCATCGATATTAATCTCGGTATATAGCTGGGCGATAAACTCGTTGATTTCTTCATCAGTCATTCCGCGCTGCTTCGCTACCTCATTCATCAAGTCACGATAGTAATACGGCGTATTAGCCGCTTTCAGCACCATAAAGGCAAGGTCCACCAAAGGGATCTCTTTTACCTTTTCTTTATCAATTTTCAAATTGAGCGAGGTACTCACTGCAGACACTTCCTCTCACACAAAATTCACTTTTTAACCCCTACGAACTGGACTGTTACGTATAACATATCCATTAACAAACCTAAGTAAAACCTATTTAGCGTTAAAAAGCAAGTTTTTATGTACGGATGTGACGCAAATGCGGAGAGCAGCAACAATATGTCCATATATTGAACGTGAAGTGACATCGAACCCACAAGAATATCCTCTTTTGCCAAAGAGACAACTCCATAATAAAAAAGACGGAGTCCCCTCCGCCTTCTGACTGTATACCCTTGGAGGATTACTCCTCACCAGGTTCCCCGCAAGAGCCCTCTAGCTCTCCATCCATCATATGTCCCTGCGCCCGTTTTGACACGAAGAGAATGTGTTTTTGTAAAAAAAGGGCAAGTTCCCCATGCGGCGGGATGAGCGCATTCATAGAATACCTCAGCATGTTCATCCCGAGGGGGGCTGCCCATTATGGACTATACTGGTTTATTGCATCAATTGATTGACGGAATGCGACGCCCTGAACCAGAACAGGGAGGGCGATATTTGATCCGATTTGCCAAACCGCAACAGTACGAGGCCTGCCTCGTAGAATTGTCTCGAATGCGGAATGAATTCACCGATCTTGGGGCTGTCCGTTCCTCGCGACTGGCTCATTCCATTATCGCTCCAGTCCAACACCCGGAGGACCTGCACCGCTATGGAGATGAAATTACGATTGAAGCAGACGTACCCATCTCCCTTCATGCCACCGCACTCCACAGCAAACCAAGCAATGCTCAAGGCATACCCTGGGGAGTGAAGCAGATTCGGGCGCCCAAAGTATGGTCTGTGTCTACCGGGCACCGGATTAAAATCGGTGTGATTGATACAGGTGCTGATTATCACCATCCTGATCTTCGCTATTCACTGGCACGCGGAATCAATCTGTTAAACCGCAGCCTGCTTCCTCATGATGATAACGGACACGGCACCCACATTGCAGGGACTATCGCTGCTGCCAACAGTACCGCAGGCATGATTGGTGTAGCTCCACGCTCCCTGATCTATCCGGTGAAAGCATTTGACCACAACGGATCGGCTTATGTATCCGACATTGTACTTGGCATCGACTGGTGTGTACGCAACAAGGTCGATATCATCAATATGAGCTTTGGCATGAAAACACGCAGCAAGGCGCTTCTTGACGTTGTCAATCGTGCATATCATGCCGGAATCGTCATTGTTGCTTCGTCAGGAAATGACGGCAAACGCCGCAGTATTGATTATCCGGCAAGGTATCCGCAGACCATATCCGTTGGGGCAACCGACAAAAACAGACGCATTGCGTCCTTCAGCAATCGTGGCGCATACGTGGATGTCTATGCACCCGGTGATAAGATCGTCTCCTCTTGGGTACAAGGCAAGCATCACGAGATGAGTGGCACATCCATGGCGACGTCCCATGTGAGTGGCGCTATCGCCTTGCTGCTCTCAAAACATCCAGGGTTATCCCCCAGTGAAATCAAGACACTCGTCAAGCGTGCTACAATCCCTCTGCGCGCCCGCAAGACCACCACCGCAAAAAGTAAGGTGCGCGGTGGTGAGATTGATGCCCTGAAGCTAATGCAGGAGGGCGGGGAGTGAGCCAGCTCTGCCAGCCGTAAGCAGAACTTGATTGAGGCGTGGCGAAACGCAGTAGCCTGGCTCAGGCAGTACGCACGAGGAGTATTACGTAGCGGCTGAGACTCTAGGTTGCGCCCGCTGTGATGTCAGGGCAGGCTAGTGTGCCTTGGACCAGGCATTTCGTTTTCTGCAGCTCCGGTACACAACAAAAAAGTCTCCATGTACCACGTTGAAGATACAACGTGGACATGGAGACTTTTTGCCTTAGGCAGAGCGACGGCAAGCCGCGAGCCTGGAATTTACATTTTGTCTGGAGCAGTTACGCCTACCAGACGAAGCGCTGTTGCGATAACGGTACGCACAGCACCGATCAGTGCCAGACGTGCTTGAGTTTGCTGCGCATCTTCCGTAATAACGCGTTCTGCACGGTAGTAGCTGTGGAACAGGGATGCCAGCTCGTATACATAACGGATGATACGATGAGGCGCATATCCTGTTGCCGCTGCCGAGATTTCTTCAGGCAGCTCTCCCATTTTGCGGAGAAGGTCATACTCGTGCTCTGTTGTGAGCTTGGACAGGTCAATCTGTGCCAATGGCAGCAGTTCAATACCTTGTTCTTCAGCCTGACGGTATACGCTGCATACACGTGCATGCGCGTATTGTACGTAGAATACCGGATTCTCATTGGATGTCGAAATGGCAAGGTCCATGTCAAAGTCCAGATGGGAGTCCATGCTGCGCATTGTGAAGAAGTAACGGATGGCATCAATGCCGACTTCATCCATCAGGTCTTCCATCGTTACAGCTTTACCTGTACGCTTGGACATCTTCACTTTTTCACCGTTCTGGAACAAGCTCACCATCTGTGCAATCAAGACCACCAGTTTCTCAGGGTCATTACCCAGTGCTTGCATCGCGGCTTTCATCCGTGGAATATATCCGTGGTGATCGGCACCCCAGATGTTGATCATTGTGTCGTATCCACGCGCATATTTGTCACGGTGATAAGCAATGTCCGGCGTCAGATACGTGTACGTGCCATCGTTCTTGATCAATACACGTTCTTTGTCGTCACCATACTGCATCGTTTTCAACCAAGTTGCTCCATCTTGCTCATAGATCTCATTGCGGTCACGCAATTCATCAAGTACTCGCAGAACTTCTCCGTTGTCATACAGGGAAGTTTCGCTGAACCAGATGTCAAAGTTAACACGGAAGCGATTCAAGTCACGTTTGATCTTGTCCAGTTCCTTCTCCAGGCCAAAGTCACGGAAATAAGCCGCACGGTCACCCGGATGCATGGACAGCAATTCGTCACCCTTTTCAGCAACAAGTTGCTTGGCGAATCCTTTAATATCTTCACCGTGATAACCGTCTTCAGGCATCTCAGCATCCTGACCTAGCTCTTGCAGATAACGAGCTTCAATGGAACGAGCCAGATTAAACACCTGATTACCTGCATCATTAATGTAGTATTCACGGGTTACATCATATCCTGCGTAGTCAAGGATGTTACATAGTGCATCACCTACAGCTGCTCCACGGGCATGGCCCAGATGCAGGCTGCCTGTCGGGTTGGCACTGACAAACTCCATCTCGACTTTGCGTCCTTCTCCGATGTTGATTCTTCCGTAATCTTTACCCTGCTCCTGCACAAGCGCAAGTACTGGGTAAAGGTAACTCTTGTCCAATTTGAAGTTAATGAATCCTGGGCCCGCAATCTCAGCCTTCTCGATTCCCGCTTCAGCCAGATTCAGATTGGCAATGATCTCTTCAGCAATCTGACGCGGATTGCGCTTGGCAATCTTGGTCAGCTGCATGGCAGCATTGGTCGCCAAGTCCCCGTGTGTCTTCTCACGCGGCACTTCCAATGTGATGGCTGGCAATTCGTCCTGCGTAACAATTCCGGCCGTCACAATGGCGTTGCCGATGGCCGTACTTACCCGTTCGTTAATCGTATCTAGTGGATTACGTGTCATGAAATTGGTTCCTCCTGTATATGCAAACTAATCGCGAAATGTCCGGATTCTTCATCAAAGCGGTAAAAGTCGTAGCTCCACGCTGCGCGTGCGCTCAATCCCTGAATGGAAAGTTCCAGCTTCTGTGTATGCGTGGACAGGGCAAACGACATGTATGGCGATCGGTAGAAACCAGGAAGCTTCCGATTCAATTCAAAAGTCTGCTCCGATTCCACCTCACCATGACGTATAATCTTGATGGATTGTCCGCCCAGCTTCATTGTTGTACGGGTTGTGCCTCCTTCAGGTCCAACCTGCGGTTCTTCATAACGAACATAAAGAACGGACCCTTTTAACACGGCTTCACCCTGCATTTCCTGCAGCACATCTTCACCTTCATAACGGCTGTGCAGCCGGATGTGTACCGGTCGCATGTTCGACATGAATGTTAACCTCCATTATATTCGAGGCGACGCAAAATCAGGCACGGCCGGTGAGAACAGCCCTTCCCGTATTGTTGTGTCGCTATACGCGCTCATATTCCCGGATAGCTCGCTATCCTACACTCTACTGTATAACTATATCCAGTTCCCTCGCTCAATTCAAATCCAAATTCAGAGTTTTTTCCTCATCAAGCCAAAAAAGAAGAGCCACACCTGTAAAGTGCAACTCCCTTTTGCTTCATTATAATAAGATTCATTCATCCGATCAGGTCCATTGCGATTCATAAGGAAAAGGACATGTCGACTCACTCAGCTTCGCTCGCACCTGTACGAGACAGCCACAGTGCCGACAAGTTGTGCCATATTGCAATCCCGGACAAGCAGAGCAGATGGAGAGCCGACGTTCATATTCCTCATCCTGTACCGTCGGACGCGAACGCGAGGCAATCTCCACAAGTCTGGCCATTTTGGCATCGCTAATCTTCACATCATACTGATCATTGCAGCCCTTGCAAGGTTCCTGCCTTTTCATCATTAACCCTAAACAGCGATGACCCCAACCGAAGCTGGAGGAAGAACAAAACGCAAGATGTTATTCTCCAGTGTGAGTCTTTCCCACGCCACAGGCTGAACATGATTCGGCTGTTCAAAGGTATTGAATGCACCAAAATCAGTATGGTGCAGAATCTGCCCGGATACTTTAGCCGCTTGAGCTGCGTCCAGCTGACACACAACTTCCAACTCATCGGTATGACTCAGATTACAAGCTGTCACATGAATGACCCCATCCTTGTTGCGGGAGGCTGACAAGCTGAGCTGAGGAATGGTTTCTTCTCCGAAGGTATATCCAGGGCTTTCATAATTCAAATCCAGTCGCTGCGCATCCATATGAACCTGATACATATCAAATACATGATACGTAGGTGTCAGGAGCATTTTGTCCCCTTCCGTGAGCACAAGTGATTGAAGCACATTGACGATCTGTGCAAGATTCGCCATGTGTACCCGTTTATTATGTTGGTTGAAAATATTCAGGTTAACACCTGCAAGTACAGCGTCCCGCATCGTATTCTGTTGATATAGGAACCCTGGATTGGTTCCCGGCTCAACGTTATACCACGTGCCCCATTCGTCCACAATAATGCCGACTCTGCCCTCTGGATCATATTTGTCCATAATCTCGGAGTGTTTCACCAGCAGTTCTTCCATATATAACGTCTTCTTCAAGGTGGTGAACCATTCAGCCTCGCCGAATCCTGTAGCTGCACCTTTATCATTCCACTCTCCTGTAGGGATGGTGTAATAATGAAGACTGATTCCGTCCATAAAGCGAGCAGCCTCTCGCATCAGGACTTCCATCCATTCATAGTTGCCTTCGTTGGGTCCACAAGCGATTTTATAGATCTCGTTCCCGGAATAGTTACGTACATATGTAGCATACCGGCGATATTCATCCGCATAATATTCAGGACGCATATTGCCGCCGCATCCCCAGTTCTCATTTCCCACGCCAAAATATTTCAGTTTCCACGGTTCTTCCCTACCGTTACTCTTACGCCAGTTCGCCATCGGAGATTCGCCGTCAAACGTGATGTATTCCACCCATTCCTGCATCTCTTGTACTGTACCGCTACCCAGGTTACCACTGATATATGGCTCCGTGCCGAGTAGCTCACATAATCTCAAGAATTCATGTGTACCAAAGTGGTTGTTCTCTTCCACACCGCCCCAGTGTGTATTAATCATACGAGCACGCTCACTCTTCGGACCCACACCATCTTTCCAGTGATATTCATCGGCAAAACAACCGCCTGGCCAGCGAAGTACAGGAATATTAAGCTTCTGCAAAGCCGTCAATACATCATTCCGAATCCCATCTGTATTCGGAATAGGCGAATCTTCTCCTACCCACAGCCCCTCATAAATACAACGTCCCAAGTGTTCGGAAAAGTGACCATATATATTGCGATTTATTAATCCTTGATCTGAATTAGCCTTTAGAATAACATCAACCATTATTTCAACCTCCATATAATGTATTGTTATCGCTTACAATAACTTGTTTTAGAGTAGGTTTCAACCGTTTTTATTTCTACACAAACAAGCCCCTTCCCGCATCATTAGCCAGGAAGGGGCTTGTTCATTATAGATATCCATGCGGAGACATACCAAATTGATTATCATTCATTTCTAATTTGGATTTGCCCCGTTGTTATTTCAGAATAACAGGCTATTTAATCCTGCTCTGAAGGCAACAACATTTTTTGTGTCCACGTCGTTCCACCATCTTTAGTCTGATAGATCGCAGGGGAGTTATCACTTGTTACTACGAGCCACCCCGTCTTGGCCGATGGGAAAGAGATACGGGAACTGTACCCCGGATCTTTCAAGTCAACGTTTTTCCACGTGGAACCTGTATCATAAGAACGTCCAATACCCACTTTGCCAGCTGCGGGTGAACCTGCAGACAGATAAGCCGTCCGATTACCAATCAACGCCATGTTTCCGGGATGACCACCTGGATTGGCGGGTCCGGTTCCTTTGCCCGTAATGTTTGTACCGGGTGCAGGTCCTCCTCCTGCTGTAGATTGCGCAAATACTTGGGTCCAGTTCTTGCCTTGATTACCGCTCGCATAGAGGGAGTACGATTGTTGGGACATGCCTGCATCACCATACAGAAGAGCCCATACCTGCTGGCCATGTGCATACAGATCCGCTCCGCTCCATGTGTCCGAGACAACTCGAAGAGAGGTTGTCCAGTTTTTGCCGCCATCACTCGTTTGCTTGAAATGATATCCCGATCCAGGTACAACCACGACGGCATACCCTTGCTTCTCTGTCGTAAAGGCAGCTGCACGCGTGTTGGCAGGCGTGTTCATTTTACTCCAGGTTACCCCGCCATCCTTCGTCTGATATGCCCCATTATAGGTGTAACCATAACCTACATCTTTATTGCGAAAATCAATCCGTTTGAATTGAATGCCCGGCGTGTTGAGCCGCGTCCAGTTAGATCCTCCATCATTGGTACGGATCAGATAGGTTGCAGGTGAATCCTTCACTCGCGCCAGCGCATATCCGTTCACATTATTCGGAAAATCAAGCTGTGTGAATTGCCATTGTCCGCTATAAATGGACTGCCACGTACATCCTGCATTCGAAGTACCGATCAGGAAGCCTTCACCCCCAGCTCGTCCAGTTGTATCATTAAGAAAATCAATGTCAGTAAATTGCAGGTGTTGCTCTTCCACACCGCTGCCCTTTTTCAATGTAGCAGATAGTCCATGATCTCCCTTTCCACATGCCTGTGGGGATGCAGCGTTAGCACCTGATAGCGTATGTACCGGTCCCATCCCCCAAGCCAGCGTTAACGATAATGCGAGTGCACCAATCCGTTTCCATGTCATTGTACTCTTGGTTGTCATCGTAACACCTCCTTCTATGGTTTTACCCAAATATGATGGTTCTAACGTAACAATCTGATTAACCCTGATGACAATTTCGCAAAAAAAAAACCACCTTTACCCATGATTGGATCATGTAGGCAAGGGTGGTTCATCACCAAACGTTGTGTACTCTAAGTTAAATGGGATACGTCACCACAGCAAGGATAACAAAACTGATACTTAATAAAAGGCATAAACTAAAATATATTTTGTTGTATTTATATTCACGAATACTATATGCAGCAAAAAGCATGGCCAGATCAGCCACCATCAACGTGAAGTTGAGAAATATCGTCACTGCTAATACAAAATTGATGACAAACACTATAAAAACTGCAGTTAGCCATTTGGGATACATACTCAATTGAGCCCGAATCACACGCATATTTGTTCACCTTCCTATATTTCCATATTATACATAAATACTAAGATGGAGTCATGCCAAGGCAGGAAATCTGCATGTGCGAGCTATACTAACACATGAAATAAATGGTAGAGACAAGGGAACATACGTGCTATAATTAATGTTATGGACTTTTGAATATCGGTGGATGTTTTCCAGACCACGGCGCAGCTTCCCGAAAGGGGGTGACGTCGATGGTCAAACTTGTGGCGTTGCTTGATGTAATCCGATGGATTGCTGCGATCCTCAGTATTGTACTGAGTGGGCGAAAGCTTTACCGTTGGTTGCGTAAAAAGTTTCGTAGCAAGCGAAAACCCACCTCATAAGGTCGGAAGCCTGACGGTGGGTTTCGCTTGAATAGCATTATTTAGTTCATGCACGCCGTGGCAATCCACAGCCTTTCGGGTCCTAAGAGTCTTTACCGTTGACGCGGTGAAGGCTCTTTTTTAGTATATGGTCGAACCCGATCACCATATACTTCACGAATGTAATATATCAATTAATATACTACTGAATGCTTATATAGTCAGTATAGCACAGCTCTGTACAAAAGTTAAATTAAGTTAAGTTAACTTAACTTAATTTAACTTCGTTATTTTGTTTGGCAGAATAATCTCGGCTCTATCATCCAGCCCGTTCCTTAAGCTGGAATAGTTGAGGACAGGCAGATAAACGTTAGCAATAAAAAACGCCCTCCCCTGCACAGATTGGAAACCGCGCAGACAGAGAGCGTTATACTTATCGATTATTCTGTGATTATTTCACGAATCCAAGCAGCATTTCACGGATCAGCTTGGCAGCTACAATCTGTGTCTGTTGTGTTGGATCATAGATTGGTGCAACTTCAACCAAGTCACAACCAACTACATTTACATCAGATCCTGCGATCATATGAATGGCTTCCAGCAGTTCCTTGGACGTAATGCCGCCCGCTTCTGCCGTACCTGTTCCTGGTGCTGCTGAAGGATCAAGCACATCGATGTCGATGGTCACATACACCGGACGGTTGCCCATCTTCGGAAGAGCTTCCTTCATCGGAGCTGCCACTTCAAATGGATAGAAGTTGATGTTCTCGCGGCCATACTGGAACTCCTCACGAGAGCCAGAACGGATACCGAACTGATAGATGTTTTGGCCACCCATCAACTCAGCCGCTTTACGCACTGGCGTGGAGTGGGACAATGGCTCGCCTTCGTAGTTTTCACGAAGGTCAGCGTGTGCATCAATATGAATCAGAATAAGATCCGGGTATTTCTTGTACATCTGTTGGATGACTGGCCAAGTAACCAGATGCTCGCCACCGAGACCAACTGGGAATTTGTCGTCAGCGAGCAGACTGCCGATGTATTCATGAATTACCTCAAGGCTGCGTCCCGCGTTACCGAAAGGCAAGAGCAGGTCTCCAGCGTCAAAGTATGTCATGTCTACAATGCTTTTGTCGAGATATGGGCTGTACTCTTCAAGTCCAACCGATGCCTGACGGATATGAGATGGGCCGAAACGGGAACCCGGACGGAAGCTGACGGTGTAATCCATCGGCATGCCATAGATAACTGCTTTGGAGTTCTCATAATCCTCAGAGCTGCAAATAAATACGTTTCCTGAATAAGCTTGATCCAGTTTCATTAATGATTTCCCCTTTTATTTCGTTAAATCTTCCACGAATTTAGGAAGTACAAATGCTGCTTTGTGCAGACGCGGAGAGTAATACTTGGTATCCATCTCCGGGATTTGAGTCTCATCCACTTCGAGCGGGTCATGTTTCTTGCTACCCATGGTGAATGTCCACAAACCACTTGGATAGGTTGGAATATTACAGCCGTACACATGTACGATCGGGAAGATTTCTTTGACGTCTTTGTTCACCTTCTGAATCAGATCCGCCTTGAACCAAGGGTTGTCCGTTTGGGCAACGAAGATTCCGTCTTCTTTCAATGCTTCGTAGATGCCTTGGTAGAACCCACGCTCAAACAATGGCGCAGCCGGGCCTACAGGCTCCGTAGAATCTACGATGATCACATCGTATTCATTTTTATGTTCAATAATATGCATGTAGCCGTCGTTTACGAGCACTTCAACATTAGGCTCGTCCAACTTGCCGGCGATTTCAGGCAAATATTTTTTAGAGTATTCAATGACTTTACCGTCAATTTCGACGAGAACTGCTTTTTCTACAGCAGCATGTTTAATGACTTCACGAATGACTCCGCCATCGCCGCCACCGACAACCAGAACTTTTTTCGGATTCGGGTGAGTGTTCAGCGCAGGGTGTGCCGCCATTTCGTGATATACGAATTCGTCTTTTACAGTCGTCATCACCATGCCATCAAGAAGCAACATGTTACCGAATTCTTCGGTCTCTACCATGGCCAAATCTTGAAAATCCGTTTTCTCTGTAACATAGGTCTGCTTAATCTTCGCGGTGATCCCGAATACCGGGGTCTGTTTCTCCGTAAACCACAATTCCATAATCTCTACCTTCTTTCCGTAAAGTTAATGATCAGCCATACCCGATCAAGCGCGGTGCACTATAATCGGTTCGCCCAAGCACGTCCAGCGTTCGGCGCCATATCGCGTTATCATTGCTGGCCTGCGGGAAAGGTCCGCGGTTCACTTCATTATATAGATTAAATTGACCAGAGCGTGCAGAGCGTCTGACTAATCAATGAATCAATGACCATTCGTCTGTTCGTCCTTACGCGCTTTAGTATCTTGTGCCGAATCTTACCTTTTCATTACCCTTTTGCATTATACGCGATTGACGTTTATACTGCAAAACGGTTTTTAAGGCGGAAATGCTACATTTTGTTTGCTTATGCACCCGATTGAATATCCCTGCCAATCAAGTCCCATACTGGAAGAAAAGAGAGGAGCCCGTTCCATGACCAAGCCAAATCAAAAGACCCGCAAACGCGGGTTCCCTGTTCGAAAATTCATTAAAAACCTGTCTCTGCTCGCCGTGCTCGCTATACTTGCTACCGCTGCAGGGTTGGTCTATCTATACGCAACCAGTCTGCCCCTCGCAGACTCTGACCGGAATTCCAGATTACTGGACAGTCAGGGTGAAGTCATTTCTACCTTCTCCGCAGGTGGCAAAGACTCTGTACCCGTTCAACTGGAGGATATCGCTCCAGATCTGGTCAATGCCACTCTGGCTGTAGAGGACCGCAAATTCTATAATCACTACGGGTTCGACGTGCAAGGGATGGGACGGGCTGTGCTCGTTAACCTCGAACATATGCAGATGTCGCAAGGTGCGAGTACATTGACTCAACAGCTGGCGCGTAACCTGTATCTATCTCATGAGAAAACATGGACTCGCAAAGCCAAGGAAGCCATGTACACGGCGCAATTGGAGATGAAATACAGCAAGGATGAAATTTTGCAGATGTATCTGAACGAAATCTATTATGGGCATGGTGCGTACGGAATCGAAGCGGCTTCACGAATGTATTTTGGCAAATCAGCCAAACAGCTGGATCTTGCAGAGAGTGCCATGCTGGCAGGAATCCCGAAAGGACCTACCTACTATTCACCCTATAACCATATGAAGAATGCCAAAGACCGACAGAAGATTGTGCTGAATGCCATGGCTGATATCGGCAAGATCACCCAGGCCGAAGCGGATAAGGCCTATGAGAAAATGCTTTCGTTCAAACCGGAAAGTGAGCGTAAAACGGTGGAAAGTGCCCCGTATTTCCGTGACTATATCCGGAATCTGGCCATCAAAGAGCTGGGAATCAGTGAAGCGATGCTGGATCATGGGGGATTGAATATCTACACCACTCTGGATCTGCGTGTGCAAAAAGCTGCTGAAGACGCCATAGCGAAGGGCATGGATGCCAAAAGTGAGCTGGAGACGGCCCTCGTGTCCATCGACCCTCGGACGGGTTACATCAAAGCCATGGTGGGCGGCAAGAATTACCGCACCAATCAGATTAACCATGTACTGGCGACTACGCGTCAGCCAGGTTCGGCGTTTAAACCCATTATGTATCTGGCAGCCCTGGAGTCCAAGCAACTCACCAGTGCATCCATATTTAACAGTGAACCTACCCTGTTTCACTATGACAATGACCGCAAAACCTATAAACCCGGCAACTTTGGAGACAAGTATCTGGGTGAGATTGATCTAAGACAGGCGATCGCCGCTTCAGATAATATTTATGCGGTGAACACCATTATGCAGATCGGTCCTGAGCAGGTTGTGAGTATGGCAAAAAACCTCGGCATTACAAGCAATCTGAGCGCCGTACCTTCTCTTGCACTGGGAACGTCACCTGTCAGCCCGCTGGAGATGGCGTCGGCCTTTTCCGTCATCGCTGCTGGTGGACAACGAACGCCACCTGTCGCCATTCTGCAAGTAACAGATGCCGCAGGACGTGTGCTCTATGAATCGCCTCAGACGAAGGCTGAGACCGTTGTGGAACCTGCGGCAGCTTATGTACTGACTCGTTTAATGGAAAGTGTCTTCGAAAATGGAGGAACGGGCAACCGGGTGTCTAAGGCGATCAAACGTCCGGTAGCGGGAAAAACGGGAACAACCAATACGGATGCCTGGCTGGTTGGGTTCACACCCGAGCTCTCCACCGCTGTATGGGTTGGGTACGACCAAGGCAAAGCCATCTCGACTTCGGATGGCCGCCGGGCAGCGCCGATCTTTGCCCAGTTCACAGAACAGGCACTTGCGAGCGTACCACCCAAAATCTTCACCGTACCTGATCATGTCGTAAGTGTTTATATTGATCCGGAATCCGGCAAGCTGGCAGGCAACGGTTGTGAAGAGAAACGGCTAGAAGTTTTTATTGATGGTACTGAACCGACAGAGGTATGCCATGGCACGACGGATGATTCGGATTCTGGAGAAGATGAGAAGACACGTCAGGTACAGAATCAACAAGGCATACAGGAAGAGAAACATTCATGGTGGGGAGATTTCAAACGTTGGTGGGTAGAATGACGTAAATGCGCAATGACTTAGTTACGTCACCTATAACCCCTGGTTATATTGAACAATTGGAAATTCGCTTCGAATGAAAACTCATAATTATTCAGATCAATGAATACGATTAATGCACAAGCAAAAGACCCCCAACCGAACTTTCCGGTCAAGGGCCCTTTTGCTTTTTTTCTTTCAGACTGTGTTGAAAGATCTGCCTTAGGCGAGTGCTTCCTTCAGTACATCTGGAGAAGCATTCCACCAGTCTTCGTTGTGTGAGATCAGCAGTGTCTTAAGTGCAGCTCGAGCTTCAGGTCCAAGCTCATCCAGCATGAAGCGACGCTTCAAGGCATAATCCATGCGATTCACATGTTCCGCCAACAGTTTCCATCCACGTCTTGCTTCCGTATCAATCCACATCTCACATGCCGTTGCTCCACCATACAGTTGGCCTTCCTCCGTGCGATCGACAGCTACCCAGACCAGCCATACCTGGCGTCCGTTGGGTACATCTTCACGATTGGTTGAGAACTTGATATTGCGTTCCACTTTGCTCTTTGCATGCATCGCACCGATATCGATTTTGGCTTCGCCATTATCAATAATGACCGGGGAAAGGTTATTCAGCTCAATGGAGCCTGCACCGAAGCCTTTATGCTTGCTTTTTGCACTAACGATATTCAAGGCAATCTGTTTTTTGCCGTTTTGCTCGTTTTGGTCCATGTTTATAACCTCCAAGGGTTGATACAAATATTTTAACTAATAATTGCCCCATTGCAAACATATACATGCTGTAGATGCTTGTCAACGGGAGGTATTTAACGATGATTCCACGACGCGCCAAGAGCTGGCTCACTGCATCCCTGGCCCTGTGTGTACTTGCCGGAGGGATATGGATCACTCTGGGTTATAATCGCTCAACTCATTCCGAATTGCCAGTACTCGCCCCCGAATCGGGCAAGCCTAAGGCAATAGCCCCAACGCCAGCACCTCCAGAAAGTGTACAGACCCCTACTGCCGAAGTGTACAGCAACCGTGTTGTGGAATATCACATGGATGTAAAACTGGTTGAAGGGAATGTACTGGAAGGGACTCAGACGATTACCTGGACACATCCAGGTAAAAAAACCGTCAGCGAGCTTTACTTTCATATGTATCCCAACGCCTTCTCTTCTGCTGACACCACCTTTATGAAGGAATCCGGTGGAAAGCTTCGGGGTGATGTCATGCCTACCAATGGTTACGGCTCCATGAACATTACCGAAATGAAAACGGAGGACGGGCTCTCTCTGCTACACCGGATGCAGTATGTGCAACCAGATGACGGAAATATCAAGGACACCACCCTCATTAAAGTACGCTTGCCCAAACCCGTCAAAGGCGGGGAAAGCATCACGCTCCACACTCGATTTGAAGTGAATCTGCCGAAGATTTTTGCCCGGATGGGAACTGCTGATCATTTTGTCATGGCAGGTCAATGGTTTCCCAAATTAAGTGCCTATGAACCTGTGGGCAGGCGTGGACGAACAACGGAAGGCTGGAATCTGCACCAGTACCATGGCAATTCAGAGTTTTACGCCGACTTCGGTATATATAGTGTACGTATTCGGGTGCCTGAAACATACAAAGTTGCTGCTACCGGATTTCCGACGCAGCAAGCCGTGGTGAAGAACGGAGAAAAGGTCTATCAATTCTACGCCGATGATGTGCATGACTTCGCATGGGCAGCCTCACCCGATTTTGTGTACGCAGAGGAGCCATTCTCTGCACCCAATGTGCCTGGTGTACGAATCAAGTTATATCTGGACCCTGCTCATCAGGATCTGAAAGAACGTTATTTCTACGCCGCGAAGGCCGCACTAGCCAATTATAGCAAATGGTTTGGCCCATATCCTTACGCAACCTTATCCATCGTAGTTCCACCCAAAGCGGGGAACGGTGCTGGAGGTATGGAATACCCTACGCTAGTTACGGCCTTTGGAGCCGATGATACTACGCCAGGTTATGACCTGGAACGTACCGTAGTCCACGAGATCGGACACCAGTACTTCTACGGCATGGTTGCCAGCAACGAATTCGAAGAAGCCTGGCTGGATGAGGGATTCACCTCTTATGCTGAAGACAAACTGATGGAGCAGGAATACGGATTGATTCCGAATCTGCCGGTACAATCGGGACTGATTACATCTCCTTCATCCTTAACACAAGAGTCCTGGAAGTTCGATTCACAGGATGAGTATGCAGCCAATGTCTACACACGCGGCAAGCTAGTATTGCTCGGCATCGAACATCAAGTTGGTGCTAAGAAGATGGAGCGTATTCTCTCTACCTATGTGAAGAAGTACCGTTTCAAACATCCCACTTCGGCTGATTTCCAGAAAATTGTGGAACAAGTGACCCGCACTTCCTGGTCTGATTATTTTGACCAATACGTCTATGGTAACGGGATGGCTGACTTTACTGTAGAGAAGATTCGTGTTACACCCGTACAGAAAGACGGTCAAACATTGTACGAGTCATCCGTGACGATCGCAAAAAAAGGCAGTGATTACAGCGCGGTTCCTGTTCGCATAGCTTTTGAAGACGGGCATGTCCTCACCAAACAATGGAATGGCAAAGAAGATCGCATCACCTATAAATTAACTCACACATCCCCCGTATCCTGGGCCATGACCGATCCCCTGTACACGATCGTGCTGGAGAACCGCCATATGAATAATTTCCTGAAATCCGGACTGGATGAGCAGACGAAGTCCCGCTGGAGCATGAGTGTAACCAAACTAATAGAAGCCATATTCGGAGGTCTGTCATGGTGAGGTGGAAACGGTGAAAGCGAAAATACGTGAAGGCTGGTTTCTCGTCCGTCAGCATATGTTCATTGCCGCACTCTTATTTCTTTATCAACTCATTTGGGGATATTTCTTCTATCGAATGGTACAATCGGCGGTCATCCCACTACTCCTGCGCTATCCAGATGCTGATGCCGGGGAGCTGAGTACACTTTTGTTCAAAATGGAAAGTCAACTTAACCTGTCTACCCATCCGGAGGTTCATCGTTATCTATGGATTCTGGGGGGCATGCTGCTGGCTCGCATGTTGATCAGCCCCCTCATTCAGGCAGGACTGCTCTACTCACTTCAGCACTTTAATTCTACAGAAGAGCGCATCCCCTTCGTCCGCGGAATCAAAAATCTGTGGAAACCGATGCTGCTGCTCCACACCATACGTACTTTATTGATACTTCTGCCCGCCTACTGGCTCATACCGAAGCTTTACTCGATTCTCATGGACGGATTTCATTCCCTTCAATTACTTTTGCCTGGTATACCTTATGTTGCTGCCTGGATTGTATATGGTTGGATCATCCACCATGCCCTGCTCTACATGCAGTTCGGTGTGTCGGCACCAGAAGGAGAAGGCGGCGCTCACGGCACACTCAAAGCGCTCTGGATTGCACTGCGTCATCTCGTCACCGTGATCGGCATTGCACTGCTGCTGGGCGGTATTCATCTGCTTATCTTCGGGGCATTCACTTCAGCCTCATGGTTACTAACAGGACTCACCGGACTTATACTACAACAGACGTATCCACTTGCCAGATGTCTATTGAGCCTGTGGAAAATATGCGCCCATTTCCGGTTATGGCAGTCCAAAACATCCAAAGGTTAGAGCAGATAGTTTAAAAATTGTTACCATCACATGTTAAACTCATGGCCTAATATGTACTTATAAATAGGCAAACCTCAACCTTTCCCCGTCAAAGGTCGAGGTTTTTTTTGCTAAATTTGTTGCTAAACGTTGCCAAAGCCGTACTCCTCTGTTACAATAATCGCAGTGAGTTTTTAGTAACAACTTTGTAATCTTTACATTCATATTTGTAACTACTTAAAATTAAATCGTCATTTCTTGATTTCGCAGGTGCATAACTAGCATAGCCAAATTCCTGGCACCTGGGAAGCGGGGGAACCAGTTATGGGTGAATTGATCTTGCTACAGAGGGATCATAGGGGACCTTCAACCGAATCCTTAAGCTAACCTCGCAGGCGTTGGAAGGGGAATATCTCTTGTTCAAGAAGAAATTAACCGCAGCTGTACTTAGCATCACATTCGCATTATCGCTTGGTGCAGGTAGCGCATTCGCAGATTCTAAGATGGACAAAGTAATTGATTCAGCAATGGGAACTACATATCAAAGTGGAGGAACAACGCTCAACGGCTTTGACTGCTCCGGATTTACACGGTATGTATTCGACAAGTTGGGTATTGATTTGGCTCGCCAATCCAGTTCCCAATTCGACATGGGTGATTCCGTATCCCGCATGGAAATGAGAGCTGGCGATCTGGTATTCTTTAATACAACAGGTAAAGGCGTATCTCATGTAGGAATCTTTGTAGGGGATGGAAAGTTCGCACACTCATCTTCTTCCAAAGGTGTTACGATCAGTGCATTGAGTGAAAACTACTGGGCCAATCGTTATGTTGGCGCGAAACGGATTATGAGCACGGACGCATATGAATCACTGGCCCTTGACTAGGGACAAGCTGAGCAACATGATGCTGTAACCATTAACCATACTGGAACGAAGCAAGAAGCATAACAGAACCGCCCGGTACATTCTCCGCAGGAATGTATCCGGCGGTTTTTTTGTGCTTCAATCCTTATTCATGTTGCAAGTTATACTCGGGGCATATCCTGCGACATCAACAGGTTCATTTTGCGTTCGTTCGTCCGTGCCCTTATGATGTTTTTACCCATCCCGTTATAATATAAACGAAATTACCGGAACTTTTGTTTCATTTTTTTTCTTGGGAAGGAAGACTTGCTAAATGAATATCTCTTTTGTAGAGTGAAAAGAGAGTTCTGTTTCAAGGAAAGGAGCATGCAGGTGTATGAAGGAAACCCCTGTGACGTTTCACGTTGTACCCATGCGAGAAGAACATGCGGAGCTTATCTGCAGTTGGCAGTATGACCCGCCTTACAATATCTACAGTTGGCTCTCCTGGGAGCAGATGAAAGCTCTGGAAGTGGAATTCGGAGATGCACAGCTGCGGCAGGAGCAATATGCGATCGTCCTGGATCAGAACGATCGTATATGTGGATTTGCTCAATACTTCCCACTTGAAGGGGTAACCCGGATTGGCCTTGGCATGCATCCAGAGCTGTGTGGTCAGGGTCAAGGGACAGCTTTTGTCACTGCCATTGTACAGGAAGCCATTCGCCGAAATCCCACGAATGAGATTGATCTGGAAGTACTCACTTGGAATGCTCGTGCCATTCAAGTCTATCTGAAGAGTGGATTTGTCACCCAGGATACATACGAACGACAGACCCCAAGCGGCTTGAAGCCCTTTCACTGTATGGTTTATGAAGGGCCTCGCGGTTAGAATCCATTGAAAAAAACAAATTTGCCCCTTGTTATGTGATTAGTTCAAAAAATTCCCACAAAATGCTATGATGTCAGTACAGGTTCCGTTATAATGATATGGATAGTTTCAGGTTAGATGATCTTTCATTCTGGAGGGGACATAAGGGATGCACAAATGGATCATGAGCGGAGTATTTTTTGCAGCATGCGCTTTAGCTATTGTTTTAATGTTTACGCTTCCAGGGAAAGAAGAAGTGGCTGAAGAAGCCAAGCCAACCATGCCGGAAGTCACATTGGATGCCGGACAGGCTGAAGCACTGGTCAAAGCCAATTGTATCTCCTGTCACGGGGATCAGCTTCAGGGTGGCGTAGGACCTGCTCTGGCTAACATCGGCAGCCAGGATGATCTGGAGAAGATCTATTCTACGATTGTCAAAGGTAAAGGTGGTATGCCTTCCTTCAAGGGTAAACTGCAGGACGAAGAGATTGCAAATATCGCCATGTGGCTGTCAGAGAAAAAATAATCTCTGCACACGCATAACAAAGAGGCCCTTAATCCCCTTTCGGGAGAATAAGAGCCTCTTCGTTATACCAATTATTAGGCCTCTGTGGCATGCTCAGCCAGAAAGGCCTCAACTTCACGTGCGGACGGCATCCCGGACTGGGCGCCGAGCTTCGTCACGGATAACGCGGCCGCACCCATGGCGAAGCCTACGGCCGCGTCCAAAGTCTCACCGCGCGCGAGGGCTACCGCCAGCGCGCCGTTGAAGCAATCGCCAGCGCCGGTCGTATCGACGGCGCTTACGGCGTAGCCGGGCGCACGGCAAGCGCCGGCACGTCCTGCATGTACGCGGCCACCAGGCGCTGCCGCGTACACAGCCCCCTCGGGGCCGAGCGTCGTGACGACAGCGGCCCCGAGGGATGCGGCGAGCTCTGCGACCGCCGCATCCAGGTCTTCCGGCCGGAGATGATCCCGGCCGGTAAGCACGGCAAGCTCACTGCGGTTCGGCGTGACAACGTCGACGCACCGCAGGAGCTCCTGGGGCAGACCCGGCACCGCAGGAGCCGGGTTGAGCACCACCAGTGCGCTGCCTTCAGCCGCCAGTTGGGCGGCGCGGGTAACCGCTGGCAGCGGGATCTCCAGCTGCAGCAGCACCGCTGCGGCTGCAGTCAGGCTTTTTACCGTATCCGCCTCTTCCAGCATCTCAGGCACCACTTGCCCATTCGCACCAGAAATAACGATAATCCGGTTGTCTCCCCGAGAGAGCCAAATGGAAGCCGTCCCTGTAACCGTGTCTTCCAATATGCGAACCTGCGAGGCATCTGCCCCACTTTCCGTCAGACTGTGCAGCAGACGTTCGCCAAAACCATCCGATCCCACCGCACCAATCATCGTAGTCTGTCCACCCAGACGCGCAGCGGCAACAGCCTGGTTCGCCCCTTTGCCACCAGCAAGATAATGCAGTTCCTCACCGCTCACCGTCTCTCCCTCTTCCGGAATCGTGTCTGTCTTCACCACGAGATCCATATTGAGGCTGCCAACGACAGCAATAAGAGGTTGTTTCTGATTATAGTCTGACATGTATGGTTCACTCACTTCTGGCCGCGCCATAATAACCGACCTCGTTATTCCGACCTCATTTTGTCATAAGCTTCGTTATATTGCCCTGCTTCCTTGATATCTACAGATGTGATACCACCCGCATCCCATGACGTGAGACGCAGCGTAACCGTTGTATAATCAATCGTAATAAAAGGATGATGATTGAATGCTTCCGAGATCGCAGCGACCTCATCCACAAATGCAATCCCTTTCATGTAGTTGGAGAACACGAATTTACGTACAATCCACCGTCCCTCTTCCAGTTCCCAGCCTTCCAGCCTTCCCAGATGAGCTTCGACTTCCTCTTGCGAAAAAACCATGCGTTATCTTCCTCCCCATAGGATGGTACATTACAGACATACGTCCGTATAACCACCGACACCTTCGGCGCTATCAACAGCAACCTCAAAGGCCAGGCTCACCGCCATGCGGTTGGCCCATTTCACGACTAACATCTTACCACGGACAAGCTTCAAAATCCAATCAACTACATGGCATAGACCCACTAACCATAAGGCTTTGAGGAAAATTCCAGATCCATTCATACACCTGAAAATGCATGTAAATACACTAAATTAAAGGTACAAACGTCAACTCTTCTTCCCCGATCAAAATATGAATGCGATGCTGTTCCTTATCATGGATGACGACTCCACTTCCAACCGGAATAACAGACTCCTCGCCCAGCGCATAGAACAAATCCTCCGCCAATGCCTCATCCACTTCGAGTTGCTCAGGTGCGGCTAATCTCTCCCACTCTTCCGAGTCCATTTCAAAGAAAACATACCGATCCGGTATGCGTCCGATTGCTGTTGTCAGATCTGTCAAAATTCCTTCATAATCCCGTCCATGCTTTACGCCCATTGGCTTTTCACTCCTATTCGGCCCCTAAGGAGCGGATTTGATCTTATTATACCTGAAAATAGCCCTTAAAAAAAAAGGCCTTCTGGTCGATAAATACTATATATGACCGTTTGAACTGTTTTAGCAACCGCGAGGAATGCCTAACATTGAACGGATTGCGGCCAAAAATTCGTCCGGAAGCCCGAATACAGCCGCTTGAAAGGATTCAATTTTATCTCATGGATGAGGTGTATGATGAACATTTCAACGATTATTGGACTAGTTTTTGGACTGGTCTCCCTTGTACTCGGTATGTTCCTGAAGGGTGCGCCCTTAATCAACCTGGTTAACAATCCGGCAGCCTACGTTATTATCTTTGTGGGTACTGCAGGAACCATCTTTATTGCATTTCCGATGTCTGAAGTTAAGAAAATCCCTAAGCTTTTCGGGATTATTTTCAAAAATCAAGTACTTATTGATCGAGTATCCCTGATCGGCACGTTTATGGATTGGGCTTCCACTACCCGTCGTGAAGGTTTGCTTGCACTGGAATCAAAAGTAGAAGAGATTGACGATCAGTTCCTTCGTGGCGGTATGCGTATGATTATCGACGGCAACGATCAGGAATTTGTAAGTGATGTACTCATGGAAGATATTCACGCTACAGAGGAGCGCCACCGTGGCGGTGCCTTGATCTTCGCTCAGGCGGGGATGTACGCGCCAACGCTCGGGGTTCTCGGGGCCGTTGTAGGTCTCATCGCAGCACTTGCCGATCTCAGTGACATGGAGAAACTCTCCCATGCGATTGCGGCAGCATTTATCGCAACACTCCTTGGTATATTTAGTGGTTACGTGTTATGGCACCCGATGTCTAACAAGCTGAAGCGGATGTCCAAGCAAGAAATGGAGATCAAGCTGATGATGGTTGAAGGATTGTTATCCATACAGTCTGGTGTATCCACCATTGCCATCAACCAAAAGTTATCCGTATTCCTGACACCTTCCGAACGTAAACAACTGGAAGAGAAGGAGGGATCATCAGGTGAAAAAGGCTAAAAAGCACGAACCACATGAAGAACATATAGACGAGAGCTGGTTGCTTCCCTATTCTGACTTGATGACCTTGTTGCTTGCCCTGTTTATCACGTTGTTCTCCATGAGTTCACTCGATGCAGCCAAGTTCGAGCAGATGGCTTCCGCATTAAGCAGTGCACTGAATGGAGGCTCCGGTGTTCTGGATCATACGTCCATGAATCCGGATACGCCAGGTGCCGATCTGGGTAAGAACAAACAGGAACCTACAGAAATCACCAAGAAAACACCAGCTCAGATTACGGATGCACAGATGGCTCAAAAAGAGCAGGAAGATCTGGAGAAGCTCAAGAAACGGCTTGACCAGTATATCTCGAAGAACGGACTTTCAGACCAGCTGAACACCAAGTTGAATCAGTCTGAATTGAAGATCACCATCAGTGATAACGCTCTGTTCTCCTCAGGCCGAGCAGATGTGAAGCCTGAATCACGATCCCTGGCCAAAGCAATCTCAAGCATGCTGCAGGAGTTCCCTGAATATGAAGTGGTGGTATCCGGTCATACCGATAATATTCCCATTTCGAACAACCAATATAAGGATAACTGGGATCTGAGTGCGGATCGTGCGCTCAACTTCCTGAAAATCCTGTTACTGAACTCGCAATTGGACCCTTCCAAATTCACACCAAGTGGTTATGGAGAGTATCACCCGATTGCCAGCAATGACACCAATGCCGGACGGGCACAGAATCGCCGTGTAGAGGTATCTATCATTCGGAAGTATCAAAGTAACAATACAAATGTAAAAGCCGTTGGCGGAGGAAACTAGAGGCCTGCAGCGATTCATTAACCAAAGACCGTTCTCCAGGTACAAGGAGAACGGTCTTTTGGGTTTATATAAGGCTTACGCTTGGTTTATCTACATATATCCGTACTATTCGGTATTATTGAGCAGCCTTCATTAACCCTGCACCAAAAAGAAAAGCCCTGCACTCCATTACGGAAAGCAGAGCTTCAATCGGTTAAAACAATTAGTCAAAGTCGAATCAACTATTCCAGTGAATAGTCCAGCAGACCGCCCAGCTCCGCTTTTTCAGCAGCGGTAAGCTCTCTCCAAGAACCTGTCGCCATTTCTCCAAGATGGATGTTCATGATCCGAATACGCTTCAACTTACGAACCTCGTAGCCAAAGGCACTACACATCCGCCGAATTTGACGGTTCTTTCCTTCAGTCAGGATGATACGGAATACTCGATCCGTCATCCGGGTCACGGTACAAGGCAAGGTCATTTCACCCAGGATCTTCACCCCAGTGCTCATACCTCTAAGGAAACTCGGGGTTACAGATCGATCAACAGTAACGATATACTCTTTCTCATGGCGTCCTTCTGCTCTAAGAATACGGTTAACGATATCTCCGTCATTGGTCATCAGGATCAAACCTTCCGAGTCCTTATCCAAGCGTCCAATAGGAAAGATACGTTCAGCGTGCCCGACAAAATCAACAATATTGCCCTGAATATGCTGCTCGGTTGTGCTTGTGATCCCGATCGGTTTATTCAGCGCAATATATACGTGTTTTCTCTTTTCCTTGATCGGCTTGCCATTAATTCGTACATCGTCGCCTTCTTCTGCCTGACTGCCCAGCTCAGCCTTAACTCCATTAATGGTTACTTGACCACTATCCACCAACTTGTCGGCTTCACGCCGGGAGCAATAACCTGTTTCACTAATAAATTTATTAATACGCAAAAGGTAATCTCACCTCATCTAGTTCTCTTCATCTGTAATTGGTTCATCCGTTACCTGATCTGCCTCAATAACTTCCGGTTGTTGCTCGGATGCAGGCAGTTCAATGATAACCGTTGTTCCCTTGTTCATGACGCTTTTAATATCCATCATGCCCTTATGTGATTGAATAATTCGCTGACTGACCATCAGACCAAGCCCTGTCCCAGACTCCTTATTCGTAAAGAAAGGCTCCCCAAGCTTGGGCATCATCTCTTCCGGGATACCAATGCCTTCATCCCTGATCTCAATTCTGACGCGTTTCGACTGCTCGTCATGCTTGAGCTTGATGTGGATGCTTCCTCCATTTGGCATGGCCTCCATACCATTTTTCAACAAATTGATGAATACCTGCTTCAACTGGTTCTCTTCACAGTGTACCATAGCCGAATCGGATGAGGCACGCAGTACAAATTCTACACCATGCAGATGCGCCTGACTATCCAGTAACGAGATGACATCGCCAAGAATAAAACGAATATCCCGATTCTGAAAATGAACCGCCTGCGGTTTGGCCAGAATCAGAAATTCACCAACAATAAGGTTGATGCGATCCAGTTCCGATAACATCAGATCCAGATGACGATGATTCAGCTTGTTGCTCTCTTGCTGTAACTGCAGGAATCCGCGCAGCGTGGTCAGTGGATTACGAATCTCATGTGCTACACCTGCTGCAAGCTGGCCTACGGTTGTCAGCTTCTCAGAGCGTCTGAGCAGCTCTTCCATCCGATTACGGCTTGTAATGTCCCTGGAGACACTAATCAGCGCGGTAATCTCTCCAGCCTCGTCTCGTACCGGAGCCGTACTGACACTGACTTCTACTCTGGTCCCGTCTTTCTTCATCCAGGTGGTTTCGTTGGACGTAATGGACATCCCCTCAACGAGTTGGGCATGCTGACGTTTCATTTCTTCTTCTGCCTCTGGCGGGATGATCTTCAGATTACGACCTTCCACCTCACGACTTCGAAAGCCATATAATTGTTCAAATGCCCGGTTAACCCGCAGCACTTTTCCTTCAAGATCCGTAATGTGAATGGCATCCGCTGTCTGATTGATAATGGACTCCAGATGCTCTTTCACCGCCCGATTCTCTTCATACATCTGTTTCAGACGGCTCGTATAATGGCCCAGATTACGAATCATGGCATTAATACGATTGGCCAGTTGGCCAAGTTCATCCTTCCTCCGTACTTTCAGACGGAAATCAAAGTGCCCATCCGCTACATCATTCACTTTGCCCAGTATGGATTGGATCGGACGCGTAATATACCCTGCGAGCAGATAGCTGCCAAAGATCACGATCTCCAGCAAAACCAACGATATGGAGGCATGGCTCACCAACTGCTCAGATACCATGGAGGATATTTGCTTATAGTCCATGACAATACTGATCACATAGGAAGACTGATTGGGTGTGAAAATGGGAATAAAACTCTTCAGTACCTTCTGTTCGTGCGTTTCACTGACAAAAGATACATTTTGCCCTGTTCGAATGGCGCGCACCACAGCACGATGATCCTCATCCGTAGAACCATACTGGTATGTACCAAAACGAATCGGCCTGTTATTCAACTTGCTAAAGTTTGAATCTCTTCCGTCATCACCCATGTTCGGGCTGCCAAAAGTCAACGGATTGATGCCTGTAATCTCCAGAATGGAGGGATTGACCTCACGAATTTTATTTAAAATCTCATCCGGACTAGAGATTTTCACATAGTCATCAACTTCCGTATTATTATAGAAGGGATTGATTATGTAGTTTCTCTTTCCATCATGGTAGTAACCCCAGATATCAATATCCGAAGGACTGGATGTAGAATATTCGAATCCATCTGACCAGAAATGCTCCAACTTCTGCCCTTGGGGAATCGTCACCTGTTGTTTTTCAAACAACTGCTTAAAGGCCTGATACCAATAGGTCATGGATTTGGTGGACAGCCCGATTTCTCTCGGATCCGAAGAGCGGCTAACAATGATGTCATCATCCGTCTGCTCCATTAACGAAATATGTGAGACGCCGACCTTTTGGCTCAAGCGTACAAGTTCTTCATTTGTGATATTATTAATATCCGGGTCCAATTCTTCCGCCGCCATGACAGCAGCAAGCCACAGATTGTTTCCAATCTGCCGTTTTACATAATCCGAACTGTATTGATTCTGTTCGACAGCAATTGCAATCTGCTTTGCAGTGAGCACCATCTTGGTTTCACTGTCCTGCCTCAGATTCTCTTCTGTAGTATAATAACTCAGTGCGATATTCAACACTAAAATAACGAGCACTGAGCACGACATAATCATGGATAATTTCGTTTTAATAGACAAGTTTTTAAGTTCACCTCTCGGCTTGTACCCTCTGGCGATATATGGCAAAACCTATCTCCATCATAACGCTTGTATGTCTTTTTGAAAAGGATAATTGACCTGTGTCCAAAAGTTACCGAATGACTGAAAAGCTCGAAATTCGTTGTTTTTTGCATTTTCGAACTCTACAATGAAATTAATCACTATATTTATCCACATACCCACAGGCTTGTGGATAGTTTGTTTATAACTATGTGAGCAACTACACGGTTATCCACAATTCTATACACAACATGTTAACAACCCGAATACTTGTTCGCTGAATATACGATTTTGGAAGGAGTTATATAGTAATGACTGATCATTTTCTTCAGACCGATCTTGCGCATTTATCTGAGGAAGCTCAGCATGAGCACTGGATGCGGGAGGCCATTGCCGAGGCCTACAAAGCTGAGGCTCTTGGGGAAGTGCCGATTGGAGCTGTTATCGTACAACATAACCAAATTATTGGCCGAGGATATAATCTGCGTGAAACTACACTGGACTCCACCGCCCATGCAGAGATGGTGGCTATTCGTCAGGCCAGCGAGACCATTGGAGCTTGGCGTTTGTTGGATTGTTCTCTGTACGTCACATTGGAACCTTGTCCAATGTGTGCAGGTGCAATTGTACAATCCAGGGTCCCCCGCGTCATCTTTGGTACGGCTGATCCCAAGGCAGGCTGTGCAGGTACACTGATGAACCTGCTACAGGAGCCTCGTTTTAACCATCGCACCGAGGTGATCTCGGATATCCTCCAGCCTGAATGCTCCACGATGCTAACTCAATTTTTCAGAAGTCTGCGCCAAAGGTTAAAGTAGTCACCGACTACAAACATCCCAATTAGAAAGGAAGTGTGCTGTAATGGCACTAACACTCTATGATACAGCCAATGGCATAAGCCTTCGGTTGCTCACACCCCAGGATACACAGTCCTATCTGGACCTGATTCAGGTCACACGCGCCCCATACCAGGCTGTAGAACCCATGCGAGACGATGAATTCTATACACTGGATGCTCAGACTCGGCGGATTAAGGATCGGGTCAAGGCAGCAGAAGAAGGTACAGGATATCAATTTGGAATCTATACCATTAAAGACAGCCTGCTGATTGGACAAGTAAGTCTTAATAATGTCGTATTGGGCGTTGCCAATTATGCTGATATGGGTTACTTTATCCATCCAGATTATCAGGGCGGCGGACGAATGACAGCAGCGGTTAAACTGGCCGTAGCTTATGGCTTCCGTGCGCTGAAGTTAAATCGGGTTCAGGCTGCCGTTTTACCCTCCAACAAAGGTTCTCAGCGCGTATTGGAGAAGAATGGATTCCAGTTTGAAGGTATTGCTCGCAAATACCTCAAGATCAACGGCAAATATCAGGATCATCAGATCTATGCTGTACTTGCTGAAGACTTGGATGAACTTGCTAATTAATTAATTTAGAAGTTCCCACACAAAGCTGTCTGTATTTCCAATTCAACAATATACAAATTTAATATTCAAACCGCACTACCCTAGTTATGTAGGAGAGAGTGCGGTTTTATTTGTATAGATCACCAGCCACGATTCAAAGTCAAAGATCAATTATTTTGCGGATATCCCCTCTTACGCAGTGTAACAAAAAACCGCCTGTACCCAAGCGGAAGGAGATTATCCTTCACTTGAATCACAGACGGTTTGAACTCAGCGAGATTAGTACCCGTATGAAGCGTTCATCAGTTCTTCGAACTCTTGCATAGTAATTACGTCATCGCCAGTAGGGATGTTGATTTTGAATGCTGCTTTTTCGTTAATCTTGGTGTACGTATTGGAACCGGTAAATGCCAATTTCACTTCGTCTTTTGTATCTTCTGGCTTGATCAGCACATCAGCGACCATCTTTTGATATACAGGGAAGTCGTTTTTGTCCAATGCGAAATCGATGTTGAATTGGTTAATTGTAAGAACATCTTTCAATTTATCCAAGTCTTTAGCCATTTCAGCCTGATCTGCTTCAGTGATTTTCAAATCTTCTTTAGCTTTGTCGATATCAGCCTGATCCATTTGCAGCATTTCACGATATTCCTCTTTGGACAGAATATCCAATACTTTAGGCATAGCTTTTGTTACCAGTACAGTAACTGCTTCTTTAACATTGTCATTATTCACCGAGAATTGTACAACCTGCTTCGCATCTACACCTTCAGGAAGTTGTGCATCTTTGGTGTCTAGATTTTTGAAGAATTTAGCTTGATCGTATTCGCTCAGCACTGCGTCCATGACTTCGTTGCTCAGCTTTTGAGTTTTGGCTGCGTCCATAGCATCCGGGTTCCATTCCGTACCCTCTTGCTCAGCCAGTTCTTTCAGGTCAAGTTCCAGGAATTTGCCTACAACGTTCTCCGGAATCGGGAAGAACGGAATATTCGGCACTTTCACATAGAGTTTCTCTGCCGTCATCACCATTGGAATGGTAAAGGTCATACCCATGTCGCCTTTAAGCTCGATGCCAAGAGTCATCTCTGTCTGCATTGGCTCACTTTGGTATACACCTGTTACATTCAACTGAGCGTCCTTCAGCATGCTCATAAACTGAGTCATGGTCGGATCAGTTTGTGAAGCATCTCCAGGTTTATAGCTCAATTCATTAATAGTGAAGTTGGAACTCATTTCATACGAAGTCAGTTTGGAAGCATTGGCCGCAGCCGTCTTCAATGCCTCTTTTGGTTCCTGCTTGCTGCTACATGCTGTCAAGGCCATAGATACGGTTAACAGCAACGTAAGAAGAAGCGCTCCCATACGTTTAGTCATTTGTTTCTCTCCTCTCGTGATAACCCCAAAAAAAGTAATTCAATATCAATGATATACCATATCACCAGATACCGAAACCTAATTTGGGAAAAATGTGATCTTTCCTCTTTAAAATGGCTACAAAGACCTATGTCAGCTTTGGGAATAACCATGTGCCTGTCTTTATATATGTATGAATACGCAAAAGCCCCCTGTTAGGTAACAAGGGACTTTTGCGTGAATCTGTTTCTTCTATTAACTTTGGGGATTCAGATGATCCACATGATTTTGATTTTTTACTTTTTTGGAACCGGATAATGGCTCCTGCATGGAAGAGCGTTTGGATGAATGACGATGCTGTTCGGATGCTTGTGCTTCCGGTACGGGAATTGTTTTTGGTTTGCTCATATTATTGCCCCCTCATCATTGTTAGGAATGGGATGGGTCCCTATCTTCCGTTTTGTCATGATTCAGTGCATCCTGATGACGGCGATCATTAATATCTTGCTGAATTTGCTGGGCATGATGACTGTTTACGGCTGGCTGCTCCAGATCATCGACTACATTTTGCAGGTTTTTGTCAACTCCCGCTTTGGCTTTAGTCAATTGAGTTCACTCCTTCAGATTTCAGGCTATTATCTCGTCTGGGATTGTAACGACTGGGCGCATTCATGAATGTGCCGTGTATAATCGTGAGCCAGTTCCTGAATCGGTTCTGTACGCTCATCAGTCGTTCGTCCAGCCCGTTCCACATCAATCAGCTGTACGCTGACTTCACGGGAATCGACATAAGCACATTTGAAATCAAAAGAGTACATCTCGTGTCCTGCTGTAGCAATGTGTATCCGAATCGCCTGCTGATCGGCTTCATCGGCCATTACCTGAGCCTGGTCTCCAACATTCAGGACTTGAGGCAAACGTTCTTGCCAAGCCCCTACAAGCTCTGTCTGATCGATGTTTAACTCGCGGTTCATCTTACCACCTCCACTCCTATAAAGTGCGGCGATGAAGATGTTTTTATACATATGAGCTTTATTCAAAATATAACGTTGTACTATGCAACCTATTCATCGGTCACCAACCTGTATGCTCATTACGCTGAATAAACTCACAACGCAAAAAAGGACCCGAGCGAGATCGCTCGAATCCTTGTTATAAGTGTAGTATGGCGGAGAGGGTGGGATTCGAACCCACGTGGAGTTGCCCCCTAACGGTTTTCAAGACCGCCCCGTTATGACCGCTTCGGTACCTCTCCAGGGAATTAACTTTTATAAACTTGCCACGAAAATTATCATACCACATCTCGACATTATAATGCAACCTTTTTATATTAAAATTGATAATCCCGTATCAGACAACTGCCTCCGTTATACAAAACACTCCAATCCGCCATTCCGAAATGACGGATTGAATTTGTATCCCTCTTGATGAGGATGGTTAGCTAATTCTTAAGAGCGACGTACAATCACACTTGTGCCGCCCATATAAGGACGCAATGCTTCAGGAATAACAACCGTACCATCTTCCTGTTGATAGTTCTCCAGGATAGCGGCTACCGTCCGTCCAACGGCCAATCCTGATCCGTTCAATGTATGAACAAATTCCGGTTTTGCTTTTGGCTCTCTGCGGAAACGAATATTGGCACGACGTGCCTGGAAGTCCTCACAGTTGGAGCATGAAGAAATCTCACGATAGGTGTTACTCTCAGGTAACCATACTTCAATATCATACGTTTTAGCTGAAGTGAAGCCCATATCTGCGGTACACAATGTCAGTACGCGATATGGCAAGCCCAATAATTGAAGCACACGCTCCGCATTTTGAGTCATTTGCTCCAGCTCTTCATACGAAGTCTCCGGAGTAGAGAGTTTGAGCAGCTCTACTTTGTTGAATTGATGCTGACGAATCAAGCCGCGTGTATCCCGTCCAGCCGAACCCGCTTCAGAACGGAAACAAGAGCTGTATGCCACAAAATGTTTAGGCAATTGATCTACATTCAGAATCTCTTCGCGATGGTAGTTCGTTACCGGAACTTCAGCAGTAGGAATCAGATAATATTCAGTATCTTTCAACTTAAACAGATCTTCTTCGAACTTAGGCAGTTGACCTGTTCCAAACAAGCTATCCCGATTAACGATGTAAGGAGGCAGAATCTCTTCATATCCATGTTGATCGCTGTGCAGATCCATCATGAAGTTAATCAATGCACGTTCCAGACGCGCACCCAGACCTTTATAAAAGGTAAAACGGGAACCTGTTACTTTGGCAGCCGCTTCAAAATCAAGAATATCGAGATCCTGTGCAATTTCCCAGTGGGCTTTTGGTGCAAAAGTAAATGACTTGGGCTCTTCCCAACGACGAATCTCAACATTGTCGTCTTCAGAAGCTCCAATAGGTACACTTTCGTTAGGAATGTTAGGAATCGCCATTGTGAGATCATTGATCTTCACTTCCAGTTCCCGAACTTCTTCGTCCATGGCTTTGATTCGATCAGACACTTCGCGCATCTCCACAATCAGATCATCCGCATTCTCACGATTCTTCTTCAGTCTAGCAACTTCCGCGGATACCGTATTCCGACGACTCTTCAGCGTTTCACTCTCTTGAAGCAATTCCCGACGCTTGGCATCCATCTCGGTAAATCCAGCGATAAGATCCAGCGATTTGCCACGTTTAGTCAATGCTTCTTCTACACGCGCATACTCATTCCGCAATATTTTCACATCAAGCACGATATACCCCTCCTAAATAACCTCACAACGTGAAGCTTTATATTAAATCCATTCTCAAAACTCTACTGTATATACCTTACTATATACTTATCGGAACCTGTAACCCAAAAAACAACCTATATCCCCGGTGTCACCCTCCGCTGCGATTCCCGCTTTGAAGCAGATACAGGCAACATCAGGCATCCGTTCAGATGCAACTGCCATTCAGCGGCCTTACAAGGCTTCTGGGGAAGTGATCGGATGACCGGGAGATCATAGGTTGTACATCATGCATTAGTTAGCGTCTGACGAGTGTTTATAGGATCTGGCCATGTCTACAAAATAAGTATGCAGACGATAGTCATCCGTCAACTCCGGATGGTATGAACAAGCCAGCAAATGCCCTTGACGAGCAGTAACAATCTCATCCTTGTATGTGGAGAGAACCTCGACCTGGTCTCCGACACTCTCGATCAAGGGCGCCCGTATAAACACCGCCCTTACCGTTTCCTCAATGCCTTTGACTGGCAAATCCGTCTCAAAACTTTCTCTCTGCCGTCCAAATGCATTTCGGGATACAGTCATATCCATTAGCTCCAAATGAGCTTCCTCTTGCCCTGCAATGTGTTTAGCCATAACGATCAAGCCAGCACAGGTACCAAATACCGGTTTGCCCTCAGCAGCAAACGCGCGAATGGCATCCATAAACCCATACTTGCGCATCAGTTTACCGATCGTTGTGCTTTCCCCGCCAGGAAGGATAAGACCATCCAAGTCCTCCAATTGCTGAACCTGTTTGATAGCTACACCTTCTGCTCCAGCACGTTCAATGCTCCGAATATGCTCTGTGACAGCTCCTTGAAGTGCTAAAACGCCGATCTTCATACGCTCATTCCCCTTCTCTTATCAGCCACGATCTTGCATACGCTCGGAAGGTACAAGTTTGAAAATCTCAATGCCTTTCATCGCTGCTCCAAGATCCTACATGAATTCTAACTTGATATTTTACCGGAAAAATTGTAAATATACAATCCATCCGGTCGGAATAACTTGTATTTTGTCAATGATATGATCACATATACATCAAAATCATGATCATACTCTTTTCATGAAGTTTTCTAAGGCTTAGAACAGGTTTTTGATTCCGTCAAAGAGATCCACGAAGAAATCCTTTACAGCACGGAAGAACAAACGGAACCATCCGCCTTTTTCAGCCTCTTCAGCAGTGATCAAGTTCACTGTTTTTTCCTGAGGCTCAATTCCATCTGCTTTATACGTGTACGTTACTGTACCAACCTTCGTACCTGCTTTGATTGGTGCTACTAGCTTGTCAGCCTCAGTTACGTTGGCTTTGAACGTCACATCCAGGTTCTGAGTACCTTTGGGTACAACGAAACTTACCGCATTATCTGTTACGACAGGAACGGTTGTTTCTTTACCTTTTTTCACAGGCACAGCTTCCCAGCCCGTCACTTTGGTCTTGCCTGCGACAGCCTGCTTCACTTCAAAGTTGTTAAATCCATAGTCCAATACCTTTTTAGTTTCTCTGAAACGTGCCGATTCCGAATCTGTGCCCATAACAACACTAATTAGACGCATACCGTTACGTTCTGCTGTACCTGTAAAGTTATTACCTGCGTTCGTGGTATGGCCTGTTTTCATTCCATCCAGACCTTCATAGGCATAGCTTTTGAAGTTGGTTATATTTTTATTCGCTTCCAGCATCCAGTTGTAATTGATAATTGGAGCTTTATCATTTGGACGGAACTTATAGGATTGAATAGTTGTAAAATCTTTGTAGTCCGGGTGATCCATGATGATATATCTGCACAGAATCGCAGCATCCATTGCGGACATCACTGTTTCCTTGTCTTCAGATGGACGGAAGTCGGCAGGCATATCTGCTCGATCAAGACCGGAAGAGTTAATGAAGAACGTATCCTTCATGCCCATACGCTTCGCTTCATCATTCATCATTTTCACGAAAGCTTCTTCCGAACCTGCAACATGTTCAGCCAAAGCAACCGTAGCATCATTGGCAGAGCCAACAGCCATAGCAATATAGAGATCCTTAACTGTGTGCTGGTCACCTTCCGCCAGGAAAATTCGCGACCCGATACTTTGTGCAGCGTTCTTTTTAACAGTTACAATATCGTCCCAACCGAATTTACCTTGTTTGACTTGTTCAGCGACAATATACTCTGTCATCATTTTGGTCATACTTGCAGGTGGCATCGCTTTATCCGCATCGACATTTAGTAGAATCTGTCCCGTTGAGGCTTCCATAAGTACCGCAGATCTAACTTCAAGCCCAAGTGAGTCTACCCCAGGAACCTGCACGGCTTTCTCCGTCTTTGTTGTTGCCGCAGCAGTCAGAACCTGTCCGGAGTTATCCGCAGCAGCCATGACCGGCATCACTGCAGACATGCAAAGCATGTTAATTAGCATTACCGAGGCTACGCTCTTTTTGAGCATTTGGCGTTTCTTTTTATTCATGTGTTTGGCTTTCAATTGATGAATACTCCCTTCGATCCAAAGCATTGTTATTTGCTTCAGTGCAGCTTATGCTGCGATTTTCTTGTTTCCCTAACCTGCATGTTTAATGTGTGAGATGTGTGCTATATGCGCTGTATCGAACGAGCAATATTATTGCTCCCAAAGTTCGTTATCGATTGTCACTTAGTCCGCATTTTGCGAATGCTTATGTAAAAGGACGTCCGCGCTTCTGTTTAACTGGCAGCCATTTCTGGCACTGCATTTGCTTTTCAAACCATATTCATAGATTCACGTCAAATAGTCGCCGCAACGCCTTAATCCATCCATGGATCGTCACCGCTTGTTCTATTCTATCACAGGGGTATCTGCAAAAAAAGACAGACCCGGTGAAATTCACCGGGTCTGTCCTGGAAATGATTAACTCTCTTCAGATTACAACGAGTAGTTAGGTGCTTCTTTTGTGATCTGTACATCATGCGGATGACTTTCGCGCAGTCCCGCACCTGTAATTCGGATAAAGCCTGTATCGTTACGAAGTTGCTCCAAGTTACTTGTACCACAGTATCCCATACCCGAACGCAGACCACCAATCAGTTGGTGGATCGTATCAGACAATGGTCCTTTGTAAGCGACACGACCTTCGATTCCTTCCGGAACCAGTTTCTTGTCATCATCTTGGAAGTAACGATCTTTACTACCTTGTTTCATTGCAGCCATTGAACCCATACCGCGGTATACTTTGTAGCTACGTCCTTGGAAGATTTCAGTTTCTCCCGGGCTTTCTGCTGTGCCGGCAAACAAACTTCCCAGCATCACCGCGTGTGCGCCTGCAGCCAGTGCCTTCGTAATTTCACCAGAATATTTAATTCCGCCATCCGCGATAATCGGAACTCCATATTCACGTGCCACCGTTGCACAATCGTAGACTGCAGTTACTTGAGGTACACCAATACCAGCGATAACACGTGTTGTACAAATCGAACCTGGACCAATACCCACTTTGACTACCGAAGCCCCTGCTTCGATCAGATCACGAGTGGCTGCGCCAGTAGCGACGTTACCTGCAACGATGGTCAGACTAGGGAAACGTTCACGAAGCTGACGTACAGCTTCAATGATATTGATGTGATGTCCGTGAGCCGAGTCTACCGTAATCAGGTCAACACCAGCTTGTACCAAAGCATCAGCACGTTCAAATGTATCTTTGGAAATACCAATCGCTGCACCAACCAACAGACGCCCTTGAGCGTCTTTGGCTGCATGAGGGAATTGAATGGCTTTCTCAATATCTTTAATCGTGATAAGACCTTTCAATGTGTTTGTCTCATCAACTAATGGAAGTTTTTCAATCTTGTGCTTCTGAAGGATACCCTCAGCTTCTTGCAGTGTAGTGCCTACAGGAGCGGTAACCAGATTCTCACGAGTCATGACCTCGCTAATTTTGATGCCGTAATCATGGATAAAACGCAAATCGCGGTTAGTCAAAATACCAACCAGCTTCTGATCTCCTTCAATAATAGGTACACCGGAGATCCGATATTTCGCCATTACTGCTTCCGCATCAGATACCAGATGATCTGCCGTCAGTGAGAATGGATTCGTAATAACACCACTCTCCGAACGCTTAACACGATCTACTTCTTCTGCCTGTTGTTCAACCGACATATTTTTATGAATAATACCGATACCGCCTTCACGTGCAATGGCAATAGCCAATGTCGCTTCAGTTACCGTATCCATACCCGCACTAATCAAAGGAATATTTAGCTTTACATTATCGCTCAAACGAATAGATACATCTACTTCTTTAGGCAGTGTCTCGGATTTCCGTGGCACTAGCAATACATCATCAAAGGTGAGGCCTTCCTTACCAAATTTATCTTCCCACACGCAAGTGTTCCTCCTTATGTTTGCTCAGCTTTACGGTCCAAAACCCGAAGATTCCAGGCTGTATTTTACGCCGAAAATACGTTTTCTGAAAAATTTATTATTGCCATCTTAGCAAAGCGATATTTAGACTGTCAAGGAAAAGTACTTGGTTATATCAGGTGTATTGCCTGATGAACACAACTGTTTTTCCAGAGCGGACAAGTCTAGTTATTACACAAAAAAACGTCAATTCGTATCGAATAACGTTACATGTATACAACCTATAGTGCTGATAAATCAATACATCCAATCTGTATTTTAATCCCATACTGCATAATAAAACTATATAATAAAAACCACCACCGAATAACATCGGCAGTGGTTCTTTGCTTGGCGGCGTCCTACTCTCCCAGGACCCTGCGGTCCAAGTACCATCGGCGCTAGAGGGCTTAACGGTCGTGTTCGGGATGGGTACGTGTGGAACCCCTCCGCCATCG
>NZ_JAULSQ010000022.1:0-63444 GCF_032452295.1 Paenibacillus sp. ClWae2A | reverse complement strand
TAAGCCCTCTAGCGCCGATGGTACTTGGACCGCAGGGTCCTGGGAGAGTAGGACGCCGCCAAGCGAAGAACCACTGCCGATGTTATTCGGTGGTGGTTTTTATTTGTTTATTTTAGGGGATGCGAAAGCATCTCTTATTTGACTTTGTAAGAATCCTCTGACACACTCTAAGGGGTACATATATCAGATATCAGGCCATGAATTGGATTGATAATAACTCTAGCGAATGGGGTGTAGGACGACATGGAAATTCAGAAATTGACGGTAGATGATTTTGAACCGGCGATGACACTCTCCGAATATGCTTTTCAAGTGGTAATGAGTGATGAACAAAAAGAAAAGCGACGGAGCCAATTTTCGTCACAGGATATATGGGGTGTATATGAGGATGGGCAGCTAGGAGCCAAACTTCACATTATCCCTTTTCAAACCTATATTCATGGCAGATCGTTCGAGATGGGCGGTATTGCGGGTGTAGCCACCTGGCCAGAGTATAGACGCAAAGGCTGGGTAGCGGGTCTGCTGAAGCATGCGTTGGAAGAAATGAATCGTAACAAACAAAGTATATCGTTCTTGCATCCATTCTCTTTTGGTTTCTATCGGAAGTATGGATGGGAGACTTATGTTGAATTTAAACGTTATAAAGTACCCACAGCTCATTTGCCTATGAAAAAAGCGACACCTGGAACAATTCGGCGTGGGGATCCGGGCCTCAGCATATTAAAAGAAGTATACAGTGCTTATGCTGAGCGTTATAACGGAACTCTGGTTCGGGATGATGCAAGGTGGGAAAATTCAGTTCTTGTTAATGGGACCAGCCAGAAGGCTGTATATTACAATGAAGCTGATGCAGCACAAGGTTATCTTTTATATGAGGTTAAGGAAAATAAGTTTACCATTAAAGAGATCATCTATCTGAATGAAGAGGCTAGGCAAGGACTGTGGACCTTCATTGCCAACCATGATTCCATGATCCAGGAAGTTACGTTGCAGGCGCCTGCCAGTGATACACTTGCCTTCCAATTGGATAACCCACGGATTCAGCAGGAGATCGTACCTTATTTTATGGCGCGTATCGTTAGTGTAGAGCAGTTTATATCCCAGTATCCATTTGCGAGCCAGGACTCACCGGTGCAGATTGTTCTACAGGTAGAGGATACTTACGCCCCGTGGAATGAAGGAGTATGGCAATTAAACGTAGCGATGAATGGAACAGCGTCCATATGGAAAACTTCGGAGCCAATTACTGATGATCAGACCATTAAGGTGGATATTCAATCCCTTACCGCGGTGCTGATGGGATATCGCAGACCAACGGAAATGGCACGAATCGGAAGAATTCATGGACCGAACACAGCAATCAAGGCTTTGGAACAAGCGATTCCTGAACGGGAAACCTATTTACTCGATTTCTTTTGATGACTATTCCCACTGCTCCATTTAACTTGATTAGCTTATATAGAAATACGGCGTGATTGAAAGACAAATGGACTTCTCCAGCAATTTTGGAGAGGTTTTTTTGTGTCTGGGGAATATTTCGTGTAAAATCGTAAAAAATGAATAGTGACCCCACTTGGCAAACCCACAAAATATGCTATAATGTATATAAAGTCAAAGAAAGTCAAAGTCAACTAAAGGTTTAATACTTAAGTAGCTTTCTTTCTACAATCTGATGTTTGATCGCCAATATACGGGATTCATTTCATCAGAGGATCAAGGGAATATTAAAGGACCTTCGTGCTTCCTTCGCTCTCCTGTTGACACCTGTGGAAGCAAGATTCGCTGTTTCCCTGATTGGTTAAATGGGTAGAGAAGGTGTACTCTGTGGGGGCGTGTGGGTCCTTATTGACTTAACGTTTCAGACAGTGGAGGATGATTGGATGCGTAATATCTCTGATATTATCGAACGATATCTGAAGAGTATTTTGCATGAAAGTCCCGAAGGAATGGTTGAAATTCAGCGTAATGATCTGGCAGATCAATTCTCATGTGTACCTTCCCAGATCAATTATGTCATCAGCACACGTTTTACACTCGAGAAGGGATACCTGGTAGAGAGTAAACGTGGCGGCGGTGGTTATGTTCGCATACAGCGCATTGAATTACCGGCCCAATCAGCTCTGCATAATCATTTGCACCATAGTATTGGTGAAGAGATCGGGCAGACAGCTGCCGAAGGTCTGATCTATCAGCTGGAAGAAGCACGCTTCTTGAGCAAGCGTGAAGCCGGGTTGATGCGATCTGCTGTATCTAGAGAGGTTATATTAGTCAAACTTCCTTACCGGGATCAAATTCGTGCCAGAATGTTGAAGGCGATGTTAATATCTTTGCTCGGTAAATGAAAACTATCGGGGTCAAAGGAGGTACATCAATATGCTGTGCCAAGAATGCAATAAACGTCCGGCAACACTTCATTTTACGAAGATCGTTAATGGAGAGAAGACGGAATTCCATATTTGTGAGTCATGTGCCCGTGAAAAAGGGGAAATGATCCCTGGAACAGCAGGTGGGTTTTCCATTCACAACTTGTTGTCCGGCTTGCTTGATTTTGATCCAGCCAGCAAAAGTGGATCGGCAGGAACACCACCTGCAAAAGCTCTTCAATGTGAAGAATGTGGTATGACGTACGCACAATTTAGTAAGGTAGGACGCTTCGGCTGTAGTTCATGTTATAAATATTTTGACAGTCGTCTGGATCCTTTGTTCAAGCGGGTTCATGGTAATACGTCCCATGTAGGCAAAGTGCCTGCACGAGCTGGTGGTCGCATCAAGGTGAAACGGCAAATTGCTGATCTGAAGCGTGAGCTCCAGGAGAGCATCGCACAAGAGGAATTTGAAGAGGCGGCTCAGATCCGTGACCAGATTAGAGGACTTGAAAAAGGAATAGCTCAGGAGTAAAGTTTGTCATGAGTAGGAGGGATGCGTAATGCCTAATCTGCGCTTTACAGAGAAGGCGCTCAGCGACTGGATGCGCAGTGATGCGGCTGATTCTGAAATCGTCATTAGCAGCCGTGTCCGGATTGCACGCAACCTTCAGCATGTTCCGTTTCCGATGCTGGCTTCCAATGAGCAATCGGAAGAGGTGCTGAATAAGCTGAGCGAAGTACTTCAATACGATGACGTTCATGCCTTTGGGGATTTTCATACGTTGGATCTGATCGATATTGACGAACTCGACAAACGGGTGCTGGTGGAGAAACATCTCATCAGTCCAAGTCTTGCGAATGAATCCAGGAATGGTGCGGTTATTCTCAGTGAGGATGAGTCTGTCAGTATTATGATTAATGAAGAGGATCATCTTCGTATCCAGTGCCTCTATCCGGGGTTCCAGGTGAAAGAAGCCTGGGAGAAAGCTTCCGCAATAGATGATGCTTTTGAAGCGCACGTGGATTATGCTTTTGATGATCGCAGAGGATATTTAACCAGCTGTCCTACCAATGTAGGTACAGGTGTCAGAGCATCGGTTATGATGCACTTGCCTGCCCTGGTGATGACACAGCAGATTGGCCGTATTTTAACCGCAGTTTCCCAAGTGGGATTAACTGTAAGGGGGATATACGGTGAGGGCAGTGAGGCGATGGGTAACCTGTTCCAGATTTCGAACCAGATTACACTGGGACAGACCGAACAGGAAGTCATCGAGAACCTGCATGGTGTTGTGTTACAGATGATTGGTCATGAACGTACAGCCAGAGAACGGTTAATTACGGACTCCAGACTTCGGATTACGGATCGTGTCATGCGTTCTTACGGCATATTGTCTCATGCAGCTATTGTTGATTCCAAGGAAGCTGCACAGCGCTTATCGGATGTACGCCTTGGCGTGGATCTCGGCTTGTTGGATGGACTGTCCATCACGGTAATGAATGAGTTGAATGTGATGACACAGCCGGGATTTTTGCAGAAAACATTCGGGGAAGATATGCGCACAGATGAGCGTGACATCTACCGTGCTCAGTTGATTCGTGATACGATCAATGCAGCGAAGCAGTCCTAGCTTAGCCTGATATTGTATTGAATTATGGTTTCATGCCGCATTGCGGCTTTTATATAATAAGGCATGTACAAATGCCGAATGACTTTATTCGCAGCACGGCTGCAAACAAAAATGATATGAAGAATACGACGGTTATTTCATTACATGACCTCGTTTTATCCAAAACCATGGAGGTGCAGGAGATATGATGTTTGGAAGATTTACGGAACGGGCCCAAAAGGTGCTCGCACTCGCGCAGGAAGAAGCTGTCCGTCTCGGTCATAATAACATCGGTACTGAGCATATTTTGCTCGGCCTCATTCGTGAAGGCGAAGGCATCGCAGCCAAAGCACTGATCGGCCTGGGACTCGGATTGGAAAAAATTCAGGATGAAGTAGAAACGCTGATTGGCCGCGGCCAAGAGCAACCTACCAACATTGCATATACGCCACGTGCGAAAAAAGTAATTGAACTGTCTATGGATGAAGCTCGTAAATTGGGCCACACCTATGTAGGCACAGAGCATATCCTGCTCGGATTGATTCGTGAAGGCGAGGGTGTTGCAGCACGTGTGCTCAATAACCTGGGTATTAGCCTGAACAAAGCACGTCAACAAGTGCTGCAATTGCTTGGCAGCAGTGAAGCTGTATCCAGTCATAATGGAACACCTGCCAATGTCAGCACACCAACGCTGGACAGTCTGGCACGTGACCTCACGGCTTATGCGAGAGAGAATAACCTTGACCCCGTCATTGGACGTAGTAAAGAAATTGAACGTGTCATCCAGGTGCTCAGCCGTCGTACCAAGAACAACCCGGTATTGATCGGTGAGCCAGGTGTAGGTAAAACAGCGATTGCTGAAGGCCTTGCACAAAAAATCATTGCAAATGAGATTCCTGAAACATTGCGCGACAAACGTGTAATGACCCTGGATATGGGTTCAGTAGTCGCTGGAACCAAATATCGTGGTGAGTTCGAAGATCGTCTGAAAAAAATCATGGATGAGATTCGCCAAGCAGGTAACATTGTCCTGTTTATCGATGAATTGCATACCTTGATTGGCGCAGGCGGAGCTGAAGGTGCCATCGATGCTTCTAACATTTTGAAACCGGCTCTGGCCCGTGGAGAATTGCAATGTATCGGTGCGACAACACTGGATGAATATCGTAAATACATCGAGAAGGATGCAGCGCTTGAGCGTCGTTTCCAACCGATTACTGTAGATCAGCCTTCTCCGGAAGAAGCGATTCAAATCTTGCACGGCTTGCGTGACCGTTATGAGGCGCATCACCGCGTGAAAATTACGGACGAAGCGATTGTGCAGGCGGTTAAACTGTCTGACCGTTACATTACAGACCGTTTCCTGCCAGACAAAGCGATTGACCTGATTGATGAGGCGGGTTCCAAAGTAAGATTGAACTCTTACACGATCCCACCAAACCTGAAACAACTGGAAAGCCGTCTGGAAGATATCCGTAAGGAAAAAGACGCAGCAGTTCAAAGTCAGGAGTTCGAAAAAGCAGCCGCTCTGCGTGATACGGAACAAAAAATCCGTGAAGAGCTGGATGTAACGAAGAACCAATGGAAAGAAAAACAAGGTCGCACGGATTCCGAAGTAACACCTGAGGATATCGCACAAGTGGTAGCCAACTGGACAGGAATTCCGGTGAACAAGCTGAAAGAAGAAGAAACACAGCGTCTGATGAATCTGGAATCGATTCTGCATGAACGTGTCATCGGCCAGGATGAGGCTGTGAAATCGGTCAGTCGTGCGGTGCGTCGTGCTCGTGCGGGACTTAAAGATCCAAAACGTCCGATGGGTTCATTCATCTTCCTCGGTCCTACTGGGGTAGGTAAAACAGAACTTGCTCGTGCTCTGGCTGAAGCGATGTTCGGTGATGAAAATGCAGTAATCCGTATTGATATGTCCGAGTATGGCGAGAAACATTCGACTTCCCGACTCGTCGGAGCGCCTCCGGGATATGTTGGATACGAAGAAGGTGGTCAGCTGACAGAGAAAGTTCGTCGCAAACCATACTCCGTAGTCCTGCTCGATGAGATCGAGAAAGCACACCCGGAAGTATTCAATATCTTGCTGCAAGTACTTGAGGATGGTCGTCTGACGGATTCCAAAGGTCGCGTTGTTGACTTCCGGAATACGCTGATTATCCTGACATCCAACGTGGGTGCCGAAGCGATCAAACGTAACTCTACACTTGGTTTCACAGCGGTTGTGGATGCAGGTGCGGATTATGATAACATGAAGGGTAAAGTCATGGATGAGCTGAAGAAAAGCTTCCGTCCAGAGTTCCTTAACCGGATTGATGAAATTATCGTATTCCACTCTCTGGAACAGAAACATATTGCTGAGATTGTTACCCTCATGAGTGAGGAGCTTCGCAAACGGCTGCGTGAATACGAGGTTGACTTCGAACTCACCGACAATGCCAAGGATTTCCTTGCCAAAGCCGGCTTCGATCCAGCTTACGGTGCGCGTCCGCTTCGTCGGGCAATCCAGAAGCATATCGAGGACAAATTGTCTGAAGAGTTGCTCACAGGTAACGTAACCAAAGGGGATTCATTACTCATCGACGAAGAGAACGGTGCACTGTCTGTAACGAAAAAAGACGTAGTTGTTCCTTCGAATGAGGAAATTGAAACCAAATAATATACAGCAAGCTTTGGAGTTAAACTTCAGCTTGTATTGATCCTTAATCCTTCTCGGCTTCGGCCGGGGAGGATTTTTTGCACTTTGGACAGAAGACGGACATGATTATGTCAGGAACATGTGTAAAGTTTGCGATAATCCTTTACGAAAAATCTCAAACAATGGTAAACTTTTAGTAACCCTGCACGTCAGGGAGTTTGGGTGAAATTCGTCGAATAATGCAAAATGTTGTTATAAAACTAAATTATAGGAGTGCTGAAGTGGCCAAAGTTAAAACCAAGTTTCAATGTACGGAATGCGGCTATGAAGCCCCCAAGTGGTACGGTAAGTGTCCGGGTTGTCAGTCATGGAATTCAATGGTGGAAGAGACAGAGACGGTAGTCAAAACACAAGGAAGAAATTCTCCTCTGTTTGACAGTAAAGATAAACCGCTTCCTATCATAGATATAGATAGCGGTCAGGAACCGCGCGTACAGACTGGAATCGGAGAGTTGAACCGGGTATTGGGTGGCGGAATCGTTCCAGGCTCACTCGTTCTGGTGGGTGGAGATCCAGGTATCGGTAAATCAACGTTGATGTTGCAGACGTCCCATGCTTTGACGCATTCGGGTTTGCGTGTGTTATATGTTTCCGGTGAGGAATCAGTCAAGCAAACCAAATTGCGGGCAGACCGTCTCGGGGCACTCTCTGCCGAGTTGTATGTACTGTGTGAAACCAATATGGAACGTGTAGAGGAAGCGGTGGATCAGATCCAGCCGCATTTTCTTGTCATCGACTCCATTCAGACAGTATATCTTCCCGAAGTTACCAGTGCGCCTGGTAGTGTAGCACAGGTAAGGGAATGTACGTCAAGGTTCATGCGGATTGCCAAAGGCAGAGGCATTGCAACGGTTCTTGTGGGGCATGTTACCAAAGAAGGTGCCATTGCCGGTCCACGTATGTTAGAACATATGGTGGATTGCGTGCTTTATTTTGAAGGAGAACGGCATCACACGTATCGCCTGCTGCGTGCGGTGAAGAACCGTTTTGGTTCCACCAATGAGATTGGCATTTTTGAAATGGGTGAGGATGGACTTCGTGAGGTAGGCAATCCGTCCGAACTCTTTTTGTCGGAACGTCCACTGGGTGTAGCAGGTTCAACGGTAGTTGCCAGTATGGAGGGGACACGTCCTCTGCTCGTGGAATTGCAGGCGTTGATCTCGACCACCCATTTCCCTTCTCCTCGCCGTATGGCAACAGGGGTAGATCTGCATCGATTAAATCTGATCATTGCAGTGCTGGAGAAACGAATGGGCATGTTTTTACAGACCCAGGATGCGTATCTGAACGTGGCTGGTGGAGTAAGGCTGGATGAGCCCGCTGTAGATTTGGCGGTTGCTGTCAGCATTGCATCCAGTTTGAGAGATGTACCGACCAAACCGGATGACGTCATCTTTGGCGAGATTGGTCTGACAGGTGAGGTTCGAGCCGTATCACGGGCCGAACAACGAGTGAAGGAAGCCGCGAAGCTGGGCTTCAAGCGAGTCATTTTACCGGAAAAAAGCTTAAAGGGCTGGAAACATCCTCGCGGGATACAACTGATCGGTGTGAATACCGTGGCAGATGCACTAGCGGTTGCTTTAGATTAGGGGGCATAACAAGATGAAAGATTCGAGCCAACTGGATAAAATGAATGAATTGTTAAGGCTGATCGCACCAGGTACACCTTTCCGCGAAGGTCTGGAAAATGTGCTGCGCGCCAAGACGGGCGCACTGCTTGTTGTAGGATACAGCCCTGAAGTAATGGAAGTGGTGGATGGGGGATTCTCGATTAACTGTGATTTCTCCCCGAACTATCTGTACGAACTCGCCAAGATGGATGGAGCCATTATTCTTAGCGAGGATTTGAAGCGTATTCTTTACGCCAATACCCAGTTAATCCCGGATTCTTCGATCTCTTCATCAGAGACGGGGATTCGTCACCGGACGGCAGAGCGTGTAGCGAAGCAAACGGGTAAATTGGTCGTATCCATATCACAGCGCCGGAATATCATTACCTTGTATCAGGGAACACTTCGTTATTCCCTCAAGGAAATCGGGGTTATTTTGACCAAAGCGAATCAAGCGATTCAAACCCTGGAGAAATACAAAGCGGTATTAACACAGTCCCTTACGAATCTGAGTGCCTCTGAATTTGAGGAGCTGGTGACGATTCCTGAAGTGGTTAATGTGATTCAGCGTACTGAAATGGTGATGCGGATCAAAACGGAAATCAAACGATACATTCATGAACTCGGGAATGAGGGAAGACTCATTTCAATGCAAATGGAAGAACTCGTGGGTACAACGGAAGAAGAAGCCTGGTTATTGTATAAGGACTATGCCCGTGACGACAGTGATGACAAAATCCGTGAAATTATCGTGGGACTGAAAAGATTGTCGGACGATGAGTTGCTGGATGCACATCATATTGTCCGTCTTCTCGGCTATCCTTCATCAGCGGCTACTTCTGAGGATTCGGTTGCCCCTCGTGGATTCCGGGTATTAAATAAGATCCCCCGCCTGCCCAATGTCATTATCCATAACCTGGTGGATCAATTCGAACAATTACCTCATGTTATTATGGCTACAATTGAAGAACTGGATGAAGTGGATGGTATTGGTGAAGTTCGTGCCCGGACCATTAAGGAAGGCCTCAAACGTTTGCAGGAGCAGATGTTTATCGACAGACAGATGTAAGGGTTTGCCTATATAAAGGCTTGAAATGGATGAGGTGAAACAACGATGCTAACCAGATTCATTCCGAATCTCTTTACCCTGGGTAATCTGTTTCTTGGAATGATGGCAATTTTGCTTGCGATTGATGGAAATTACAGTTTGGCTGCCATTATGGTCATTGTAGCGATGCTGCTGGATGGTCTGGATGGCCGAGTGGCACGTGCACTCAATGCCCAAAGCGAATTCGGCAAGGAACTGGATTCCTTGTCTGACATGGTTTCCTTTGGTGCAGCACCAGCCCTGATCATATTTATGGTGTCATTTCAAGATTCGATGCCGATGCTCGCCTGGATCGCAACAGCGGCTTTTCCGATCTGTGGAGCCATTCGTCTGGCTCGGTTTAATGTTCGTCCCGGAATTCCCGGGTACTTCACAGGTCTGCCGATTCCGGCAGCCGGCGGAGTGCTGGCTACACTGTCCTTGTTCAACAAGGATATCGGCCCGATCAGCATGATGATTGCTACGTTGCTGTTATCATACCTGATGGTGAGTTCGCTTAAATACCCCAATTTTAAAAAGGTCGGTTTGCCACGCAAGGCAATCTGGATTGCACCATGGGTCGTGTTATTTGCCATAGCCGTAGCCGTTATTTTCCCGGAGCAGTTATCCAAATTGATCTTTATTCCGCTGGTGTTATACGCCTTGTATGGAATGAAGCATAATGTGCGAACAGCGGCCTCACGTAGTCGGGCGAAAAAGAGAAAGGATGAGAAATCTTCCCGTCCTTCCGATCGTTAAGTAACCTTGGGGACAGACACTATACAAAGAAAGCACGTACTCTCCTGAACTGGAGAATGCGTGCTTTTTGTTTATTCAGATCTATTTACGGTAAAAGAAACCCTTGCGAACGATATACATATCTTCTTACGACAGATTAAACATCCCTAATGTTGAACACTTCTGTGATTCGTGATTTACGACCTCTTCCATGTTAATGTCCAGCAGATTACAGAGAGCCGACATGTAGAACAGGTTCCGCCCTAGTTCAGAGCTGATGACCTCTCTGCAGTTCTCACACAACTCACCTTCCACATGCGTTTCCAGCAGGCCCTTGGTTTGAGCGATATCGCTCTCGGGGGCATATTTCTGCTTGGTGGCGTGCAGCTCGATGCAGCCGCATTCGGTAATGGCTTTGGACACGGCACGGTTAACAGACGCTCCGGCTTGTCCCGTTTTGGACAGTACATCAATCAGGCTGCGATGACGCAACAACAGTTCAGAAACTTGATCCTGGAAAGCCTGTAAACTTAGCGTACTCATTTTGCCACTCACCTCGGGATATGAATTGAATTCATTATATGCCAATAATTTACCTACTTTCAACTGACGATTGCAACATTTCCAAAAAGTTCTTGCGGATGGGATTAGCATTTCAGGAATTGGATCATACTGGATATAAAGATCAAGATACATTGAAGGAGGTGCAGGGACTAATGTGGAAAAAAGGCATTTTAACTTTTACAGGATTGTGCGGTGCATGGTTCGGCTACACGGCATATCATCTGGCAGGAAAATCGGTCCCATGGATGGCGGAGTGGATTCAGTCAGCAGGATTACTGGGAGCTGGTATATCGACGCTGCTGGGGGCTGTAATATTTATGGGCGTATGTAATATTGGTGGAACATTGATGGCAGATAGGCTGCATAGTGTAATCAATTCATTGGCAAAAGTACCTATGAACGAACTGGCGGCAGGTGCCGCAGGTACCGTTGCTGGGTTGCTGGTGGCCTTGTTGCTTTACCCTGTTGTGGGATGGATGGGGACGGCAGGAGAAGTGCTGCAAGTGGCGCTGACGGTGATTAGTGCTTATTCCGGCTACACCCTTGCCATGGCAAAGAAAGACGATCTGGGGGCCTTCTGGATGTCTGGGCGATGGGGTCATCCCGAGGTGGACGAGGATAGACGCATGGAAGAACATAAAATTCTGGATACTAGTGTAATTATCGATGGGCGTATCGCTGATATATGTAAAACCGGGTTTATTGAGGGCACAATCGTAATTCCGGAATTTGTTCTGGAGGAGTTACAGCATATTGCCGATTCATCGGATCTGCTCAAGCGGAACAGAGGACGGCGTGGACTGGACATTTTGAACAAAATCCAGAAGGAACTCGATGTAAAAGTCTTGATCTACGAAGGGGACTTCGAGGAAATCTCCGAGGTGGACAGCAAGCTGGTTAAACTGGCTAAAGTGCTCCAGGGCAAAGTGGTCACCAATGACTTTAACCTGAACAAAGTGTGCGAACTCCAGGGTGTATCTGTGTTGAACATTAATGATCTCGCCAATGCGGTTAAGCCGGTTGTTCTGCCAGGTGAGGAGATCATGGTGCAGATCATCAAGGATGGCAAGGAGCATGGTCAGGGTGTAGCCTATCTGGATGATGGCACAATGATCGTTGTAGAAGGCGGACGCGAGTATATCGGCATGATGATGGAAGTGCTCGTGACCAGTGTGCTGCAGACTTCAGCGGGACGAATGATTTTTGCCAAGCCTAAACTGTTGGAAAAAGCCCAATAAAGCGGTATGATGGGTAGTGTATCGTTGAATGATATTGTATATCTTTGGACGATAAACTGACAGACAAGGCAGGGATTGCGGCATGGATAAAGGGTGGGGCGTTGTCATTGTGGCAGCAGGTCGCGGAACCCGGATGGGGACGACCGAGAGCAAACAGTTTCTGTTGCTGCAGGACAAGCCCGTTTTCATACATACGCTTGAGGTATTTGCTGCGCTGGACGAGATCCGCGAGATGGTGCTGGTCACAGGAGCTGCAGATGTTGAACGCTGCCAGGATTGGGTAAAAGAATACCAACTGGATTCACGTGTCCGTGTTATCCCCGGAGGGAAAGAGAGACAACATTCTGTCCATAAAGGCCTTGAGGCACTTGGGACGGATTGGGTTCTCGTTCACGACGGGGTACGTCCTTTTGTGAACCATGAGCAGATCAAGGGATGCATGGCGGCCGCCATATCCGGTGGTGGAGCAGCTGTACTGGCGGTTCCCGTGAAGGATACGATCAAACAAGTGAATGCGGAAGGAGTCGTTACGGCGACGCCAGACCGCAGCAGTCTGTGGAGCATTCAAACCCCGCAGGCTTTTCGTCTTTCTTCCCTGCTCTCCGCCTACGAATCAGCCGAGCAGGACGGATTTCTGGGGACAGATGACGCCATGCTGGCTGAACGTCAGGGAATGTCGGTCAAGGTTGTGGAAGGCAATTATACCAATATCAAATTAACAACGCCGGAAGATTTGCAATACGCTGCGTTTTTGCTGGGGGGAGAGAAGAAGCGATGATACGTGTAGGACAGGGATTTGATGTACATCAGCTGGTAGAGGGACGCCCGTGTATTATTGGCGGAGTATCGATTCCTTATGAAAAAGGACTGCTGGGCCACTCGGACGCAGACGTGCTGTTGCACGCGATTAGTGATGCCATTTTGGGTGCGTTGGCACTTGGGGATATTGGCAAGCACTTCCCGGATACCGATCCGGAATTCAAAGATGCCGACAGCCTGAAATTGCTGGAGCATGTATGGCAGCTTGTGAAGGATCGCGGGTATAAGCTAGGGAATATCGACTCAACGATTATTGCCCAGAAGCCAAAGATGGCTCCTTATGTCCCACAGATGGCTGAGGTTATTGCCAAGGCACTGGAAGCGGATGTAACGCAGGTGAACGTGAAAGCAACAACGACAGAGCAACTGGGGTTCCCGGGACGGGGAGAGGGCATTGCCGCTCAATCCGTTGTTTGCCTTGTACGTGTGTGATATCATCAATCAATTAGTGACGGAGGGGATCATATGAGCACGGAAATTCGTGTGCGTTACGCGCCGAGTCCAACGGGACACCTGCATATCGGGAATGCCCGTACGGCGTTGTTTAACTATCTATATGCCAAACATAATAACGGTAAATTCATTATTCGTATTGAAGATACGGACGTGAAACGGAATATTGCCGGTGGTGAAGAAAGCCAACTGAAATACTTGAAATGGCTCGGAATTGAGTGGGACGAAAGTATTGACGTGGGCGGAGAATATGGACCATACCGTCAAACGGAACGTCTGGACCTCTATCGTAAATATACGCAAGAATTGCTGGATAAAGGTCTGGCTTACCGTTGCTTCTGCACGGAAGAAGAATTGGAGCAAGAGCGCGAGGAACAGTCCGCACGTGGAGAAACACCGCGTTATTCTGGCAAACACCGTGACCTGACTCCAGAGCAAATTAGTGCGTTTGAAGCGGAAGGCCGTGTAGCGAGTATTCGTTTCCGTGTGCCGGAAGAGCGCATATATACGTTTGATGATATGGTTAAAGGCACAATCTCGTTCAACAGCAAGGAATCCGGTGACTTCGTCATTGTGAAAAAAGACGGCATTCCCACATACAACTATGCCGTTGCTGTGGATGATCACTTGATGAAGATCTCCCACGTCCTGCGTGGGGAAGATCACATCTCGAACACGCCGCGTCAACTGATGATCTATGAAGCGCTTGGCTGGGAGCCGCCGCAATTCGGTCATATGACGCTGATTGTGAATGAAAATCACAAGAAGCTGAGTAAACGGGATGAATCCGTTATTCAGTTTATTGAGCAGTATGATCAGCTTGGCTATCTGCCTGAAGCGATGTTTAACTTCATTTCCCTGCTTGGCTGGTCGCCGGAAGGGGAGGAAGAGATCTTCTCGCAAGAGCAGCTGATCTCCATTTTTGATACGAAACGTCTGTCCAAGAGCCCGGCGGTATTTGATACGCACAAGCTGGCTCACTTGAACAACCACTATATCAAACATGCTGACCCTGAACGTATTGCTGAAATGGCCATTCCGCATCTGCAAAAGGCTGGACGTATCTCATCCGAGCTGTCTGCTGAACAAAAAGAATGGGCTTATACTCTGGTACACCTGTACCAGGAGCAGATGAATTCTGCCTCCGATATTGTGGAATTGTCCGAAGTGTTCTTCCGTTCCAATCTGGAGCTGGAAAGCGAAGGAGAAGTAGTGCTTGCGGAGGAGCAGGTGCCAACCGTGCTGAAGGCATTTGCCGATAAAGTACAGGCGAGCGAAGAGTTTACTCCAAGCAAAATGGCTGCATTAATCAAGGAAGTACAGAAAGAAACCGGCTTTAAGGGCAAACAGCTCTTTATGCCAATTCGTGTAGCCTTGACTGGACAGACACATGGACGGGATCTGAACCAAACGATCGTGCTTCTAGGTCGTGATACGGTGATCGAACGTTTGCTTGCGCAAGTAAAATAAGCTTATTCAAGGACATTCCGTTTATTTGGAATCCGAACACAGTCTTATGATGGATGGATTACGTAGGAGGCTGTTGTCAGTCTGAGGCCTTTTCGCTATAATAACAACACAACGAATAATTGATATGATTTATCTAATAGAACAGCAAAGATCGGGAGGAGTAGACTGACCCGGACAGATTCAGAGAGGATGGTCCCGCAGCAAAGAAAGATTTCTTTGGTAGCGGTGGCTGTGAACCATCCACTGTCCATCAGTCGAAATGCGCCCGTGAGCTGCACAGCCGAATCCAGCCCCGCCTTTGTCAATCATGACATGGGAAAACGTTAGGATAGGTTGTGACGATTGGTTTCCGTTACCAAACCGCTTGAGGGCTCATTCTATTTAAGAATGGACCGAGCAGAGTGGGACCGCGATAAACGCCTCTGCAGCTAAATGCTGCAGGGGCGTTTTTTTGTTTAGGCGAGTGTGCAGTACACTACCAAGGAACGCGCCGTCCGGTAAGCCGGAGGACGGGAACCTGAACAAGAGGGGAACGAGCATGTTCAAGAAGATCAGATCAGATATCCAGGCGGTGTTTGAAAACGATCCGGCGGCCCGAGGTTGGTTTGAAGTGGTATTCACCTACTCAGGGCTGCATGCGATATGGGCACACCGGATCGCTCATTTTTTATACAAGCGAAGATGGTTCTCGGTTGCCCGGTTCATTTCGCAGGTTAGTCGATTTATGACAGGAATCGAGATACATCCTGGAGCTACGATCGGAAATCGGTTGTTTATTGACCATGGAATGGGCGTCGTTATTGGGGAAACATGTGAGATTGGCGATGATGTCGTTATCTATCAGGGGGTTACCCTGGGCGGAACAGGGAAAGAAAAAGGAAAGAGACATCCGACCATTGGTAATAATGTGGTTATCTCATCCGGAGCAAAGGTGCTGGGTTCATTTAGCGTGGGGGATCAATGCAACATTGGTGCGAACTCCGTTGTGCTTAAGGAGGTCCCTTCCAATAGTACCGTGGTAGGTATACCGGGCAGAATTGTTAAACAGGATGGTCGACGGGTAGATCGCCTCAGTCAACAATTGCCCGATCCGGTCGTTGACTCCTTGCGCGGTATGCAAAAAGAACTCGAACGATTGCAGGAAGAAGTACGTACACTGCAGAATGCCCGTGAAAATGAGACTGTGCGTGATACGTGATACAATAAATAAAGGCAGTATAGGATGAAAGGATAAGTGACCATGACGCTTCAGATTTATAATACGATGAGTCGTACCAAAGAGGAGTTTGTTCCCCAAGAACCAGGGAAAGTAAAAATGTATGTCTGCGGACCAACGGTATATGACTACATTCACATCGGGAATGCACGCCCGGTTATCTTTTTCGACACGGTTCGTGGATACCTGGAACAGACAGGACATGATGTGAACTATGTGGTGAACTTCACGGATGTGGACGATAAGCTGATTCGCAAAGCAGAACAACTTGGAACAGACGTCCCTCATGTCGCGGAGAAGTTTATTGCGGCTTACTATGAAGACCTTGAGGGATTGGGTATTCCTAAGGCAAGCAGCAACCCGAGAGTAACGGAAAACATGCCGCTGATCATTGATTTTATCCGTGAGCTCGTTGAAAAAGGATTTGCGTATGAAAATGGCGGTGACGTCTATTATCGTACAGGCAAATTCAGCGAATATGGCAAACTTTCGAAACAAAACCTGCAGGAACTGCAATTCGGAATCCGTGTGGGTGTGGATGAGCGCAAAGAGCATCCCGAAGATTTTGTGCTCTGGAAGGCTGCCAAACCCGGTGAGATCTATTGGTCCAGTCCTTGGGGCGATGGTCGACCAGGTTGGCATATTGAGTGCTCCGCCATGGCTAGGGAGTACCTTGGGGATACACTGGACATTCACGGGGGTGGACAGGATCTACAATTCCCGCACCATGAGTGCGAATGCGCCCAATCCGAGGTATTAACAGGTAAACCACTTGCGAACTACTGGATGCATAATGGATTCATCCGGATTGATAACGAGAAGATGTCAAAATCACTCGGTAATGGTGTTCTTGTTAAAGACTTGCGGAATCAATATAAACGCGAAGCGATTCGTTATTTCATGTTGTCTACCCATTATCGCAACCCATTGAACTTCACGGATGATACGATGGAGCAGGCACAGAACAGTGTGGACCGCATTGCAAATGCGGTAGGTAACCTGAACCATCGTCTGAATGCAGTAACTGTTGATCAGGATATCACAGCAGAGTTTGCGGCAAGACTCGACCAAATTCGTCAGCAGTATCACGAGAAGATGCAGGATGATTTCAATACTCCTGATGCGATTACAGCTATGTTTGAGTGGGCAGGGGAAGCCAACCAACTGCTGCAGCAAGAAGTAGTTAATGCGGCTGACATTCGTGCGCTCCTCGAATTGTTCAATGAACTGAATGCTGTGCTGCGCATCTATACTGACGCAGAGCCAGAACTTCTGGATGAGGAAGTAGAACGTCTGATTGAAGAGCGTGTAGAAGCGCGCAAGTCCAAAAACTGGGCAAGAGCGGATGAAATTCGCGATGAATTGTCTGCACGTGGCATTCTGCTTGAAGATACGGCACAGGGCATGAGATGGCGGCGCAAATGAGCGAAGGACATCCAAATACACCAAAACAACAGGAGCAGGTCACAGAGGGAGGATGGTTCCCGTATCCTCCTTCCAGACCTGCGAGGTTGATTCCACCTATTGCACTGGCCTATATTGGTGATGCGGTATATGAGGTAGCTGTTCGTCAATATCTGTTGTCGAAGGCTAACATGCGTCCCAATCATTTGCACCGTAGTGCAACCGGATTGGTATCAGCGAAGGCACAGAGCCGCATACTTACAACGATTGAGGCTGAACTGACAGAAGAAGAACGTGATATCGTCCGGCAAGGGCGGAATGCCAAGTCGGGTAGTGTACCCAAAAATGCAGATGTGTTGGAGTACAGACATGCCACGGCTTTTGAATGTCTCATTGGTTACCTCTATAGCAGTGGTCATCATGATCGCATGATTGAACTGATCGGGCTTGGCATTGAGCACGCGGAACAACAATCGCCATTGCCGACAAAAAAATAGAAATTTCAACAAAACAACGCATTACAGAGAGGATCGAACAACGATGGAAGAAGAATGGATCGCCGGTAAACACTCCGTAACGGAGGCGCTGCGTTCAGGCCGGACCATTAATAAAATATGGATTGCCGATACAGCACAGAAACATCTGACTCAACCTGTTATCTCGGAAGCTAAAAAACTTGGTATTGTCATTCAACACGTGGACAAGCGTAAGTTGGATCAAACGGTACCAGGCATTCAGCATCAGGGGGTAGTTGCTCAGGCGGCACCTTACGCTTATGTGGAGGTAGAAGACATTCTTGCCGCAGCAAAAGCGAAGAATGAGCATCCTTTCCTGATTCTGCTGGATGAGATTGAAGATCCTCATAACCTGGGGTCGATTTTGCGGACAGCGGACTGTACAGGTGCGCATGGCGTCATTGTACCCAAACGTCGCTCTGCAGCGGTAACCGTGACGGTATCCAAAACATCAGCAGGCGCCGTGGAGTACGTGCCAGTGGCTCGTGTAAGTAATCTTGGCCAGACCATCGATCGCCTCAAAGAGGAAGGTGTATGGGTTGTAGGGACAGATGTCACGGCTCATGAAGGTGTCTTTGGTAATGGAGTCTTTACTGGCCCTGTGGCATTGGTAATCGGAAATGAGAACAAGGGAATGGGACGACTTATTCGTGAAAAATGTGATGTGCTGATCAAACTACCAATGCAAGGTCAGATTAATTCCCTGAATGCTTCCGTGGCAGCCGGGGTTGTCATGTACGAAGTGCTCCGCTCGCGTCAAGCGCAGGAATAGAAGGTATGGCTGATTCCCGTGATGTGCTTCTTGTAGACGGGTACAACATGATTGGCGACTGGCCGGAATTAACCAAACTGGCGGAAAGTGGGCTCGAAGAGGCACGTAACAGGCTTCTCTTTCGTCTTGCAGACTACCAGGCTTTCTCCGGCCGGCGAGTCATTGTTGTGTTTGACGCCTACCTCGTGCCTGGACTCGGTAAATCCTTTACTCAGAGCAAAGTGCAGATCTATTTTACAAAGGAAAAAGAGACGGCAGACGAATGCATTGAGAGACTCGTTCGGGAACTAAGCATGCGAAGACGCCAAATCTATGTGGCTACGAGCGATATGGTAGAGCAACATGTCATTTTTGGACAGGGAGCGCTACGTGTATCTGCAAGGGAGTTGCTAATTGAAGTTGAGCAGAACGAAAAAGAATTAAAAAAACGACTGGAAGAAGATCAGGCGAAGACCACGCGTAACACACTCGGGGGCAAGTTGAGTCCGGATGTATTAAAAGAGTTTGAGCGATGGCGCCGGGAATAACAGTGCGTTTTTACAAAATTTAGAATATTGAAACTCTTGACATTTATGTTATTGATGTTCTTTTTTAGGCAGAGCGTGGTTGACGGTGTAAGGTACCATCATATATACTGATCCTATATTTCATAGAGTAGAGTAACGGGGTACCTTGCGTTGCAGCCGGAGGGATTGTCTGTGAGTGTCGACCTCAAAGATATCATGTTATCTAAGTATGATTACCAAAGTGACGAAGACATTGTCGAAGCTTTCCGTGAAGGCGAAAGCGAAGCGTTAGAGTTTTTGATTAACAAATATCGTAACTTTGTACGCGCCAAGGCAAGATCTTATTTTCTGATTGGGGCAGACCGGGAAGATATTATTCAAGAAGGAATGATTGGCCTCTACAAATCCATTCGAGATTTCAAAGGGGACAAGCTGGCTTCGTTCAAGGCTTTTGCCGAACTGTGTATTACAAGACAGATCATCACGGCGATTAAGACAGCAACACGTCAGAAGCATATTCCACTTAATTCTTATGTATCTCTGGACAAGCCTATTTATGACGAAGAGTCTGATCGTACGTTACTCGATGTGATTTGTGGAACCCAGGTCAGTGATCCGGAAGAATTGATCATCAATCAGGAAGAGTTTGTGGGCCTGGAAGATAAAATGTCCGAGATTCTGAGTGATCTGGAACGTAAAGTATTGATGTTGTATCTGGACGGGAGATCTTATCAAGAGATTGCAGTAGATTTGGACAGACATGTAAAGTCCATTGATAATGCACTTCAGCGCGTCAAGCGCAAACTTGAAAAGTACCTGGAAGTTCGAGATAATTAAACACATGTTGTCGTTGACGGAAAAGGCTCGGTGTTTGAGTCTTTTTTTAGTGTCTCAAGTTTATAAAATCTAAGAATGTTTATACTAGTAATCGCTCGGTCCATGCAGGAGAAGAGAAAAACAGAGATGAGAAACGAATGTACGTTGTACGGAAGTAATACCCAATGAATGAAAGGCTATTCTTTCATTGACATGGTTATACCCTTGTGATAAAGTGTTTTAGGTAGGCCTAAATTTATGGCTTTTTTTCAGGATCAATTTAGAGACTCTGCTTGAATGTGGAAGTCTTCGGGAGGTGTACATCATGCGGGTAATTATTACTTTGGCTTGTACTAACTGCAAACAAAGAAATTACACTACGACAAAAAACAAGCGTAATCACCCCGACCGCATGGAGATGAAGAAATTTTGCAAGTTTTGTAACGAGCAGACTTCTCATCGCGAAACCAGATAGTTTTTGGAGGTGTCGGCGTGAAACGAAGTTTCAAATCTCTGATTTCCTTTTTCTCAGAAAGCTGGGCTGAACTTAAAAAAGTTCGCTGGCCTAATCGTAAAGAGCTGACCAACTACACATTGATCGTACTTGGTACTGTTGTGGTTATGACGCTGTTTTTTTGGGTCATTGACATTGGCATCTCCTTTGTGATCGAAGCGATTATTTAAGAAGGGTTCCGGTGGCTTGATATGGAAAAAAGATGGTACGTCGTTCATACCTATTCAGGGTATGAGAACAAGGTCAAGGCCAATTTGGAAAAACGCGTCGAGTCTATGGGCATGGAAGACAAGATATTCCGCGTTCTTGTTCCTATGGAAGAAGAAGTGGTAAACAAGGACGGTAAGAAAAAAACCGTTATGCGTAAAGTTTACCCCGGTTATGTCTTGGTGGAAATGGTACAGACGGATGATTCTTGGTATGTTGTTCGCAACACACCAGGTGTTACAGGATTTGTCGGTTCGACAGGTTCTGGGTCCAAACCAACTGCATTGTTGCCTGAAGAAGTGGAACAAATTCTGAAGCACATGGGTATGGTTGAACCTAAGCCGAAAATTGAGTTCGATATTAAGGAATCCGTACGTATTAAAGTCGGTCCTTTTGCGAATTTCGTAGGCTCCGTGGAAGAAATTTTGGTAGACAAGAGCAAGTTGAAAGTGCACGTGAACATGTTTGGACGGGAAACACCGCTTGAGTTGGAATATACGCAAGTGGAGAAGATATAGTCTCTTCAAGTTTCTTGTGGGAGGGTTGGAAAACCCGTTAACCACTATTTTGCAAGGAGGTGTCAATCATGGCGAAAAAAGTTATTAAAATGGTAAAACTGCAGATTCCAGCAGGTAAAGCAAACCCAGCACCACCAGTAGGTCCAGCTTTGGGTCAAGCAGGTGTCAACATCATGGCATTCTGTAAAGAATTCAACGCTCGTACAGCTGATCAAGCGGGATTGATTATTCCAGTTGAAATTTCTGTATTCGAGGACCGTTCCTTTACTTTCATCACTAAAACTCCACCAGCAGCAGTTCTGTTGAAAGTGGCAGCTAAAGTTGAAAAAGGATCCGGCGAACCGAACAAGAAAAAAGTTGCTACTGTTAAACGTGATGCGGTTCGTCAAATCGCAGAAACAAAAATGCCTGACCTGAATGCAGCAGACGTTGAGTCCGCTATGCGTATGGTCGAAGGTACTGCCCGCAGCATGGGTATCACCATCGAAGACTAATTTTCATAAGAAACATGGCTTCGTAAAACCGGTCGATTCGCGACCGGTTGATGTGGGAGGTATATCCGCTAACACCACAAAGGAGGAATAAAACATGGCTAAACACGGTAAAAAATACCTGGAAGCTGCTAAGCTGATTGACAGCGAAGCAACTTACGAGCCTTCAGAAGCTGTAGAGCTTGTGAAAAAGGCAGCTACTGCAAAATTCGATGAAACAATCGAAGCAGCAGTTCGTTTGGGCGTAGACCCTCGTAAGCAAGACCAGGCTGTACGTGGTGTTGTTGTCTTGCCACACGGCACAGGTAAAACACAACGCGTATTGGTATTTGCAAAAGGTGACAAAGCGAAAGAAGCGGAAGCGGCTGGCGCGGACTATGTTGGTGATGCAGACATGATCAACAAAATCCAACAAGGCTGGTTCGAATTCGACGTCTGCGTAGCGACACCAGATATGATGAGTGAAGTAGGTAAATTGGGCCGACTGCTCGGCGGTAAAGGTCTGATGCCTAACCCTAAAGCCGGAACGGTAACTTTCGATGTAACTAAGGCTGTTCAAGAAATTAAAGCCGGTAAAATCGAATATCGTCTGGATCGTGCAGGTCAAATTCATGCACCGATTGGTAAAGCTTCTTTCTCTTCTGAGCAACTTAATGAGAACTTCAAAGCTCTCATGGAAGCTCTGAATCGTGCTAAACCAGCGGCAGCAAAAGGTGTTTATCTGAAGAATGTTAGTCTTTCTTCCACGATGGGCCCTGGCGCACGCGTGAACGCAGCAGCTTTTAGATAATATCTCTTGACAGGCTTGTCCTGTTTTTGATAAGATATAAAAGTTGTGAGTCCGAGTGACTGACCGTTGACATTTGAATATGCTTGCCGTAGACAGTAGGTGCCATTTGGCTTAATTTCCTGCCGAGGTGTGATTATAGAACTTAGAACGATGCAAATCGATGATGAGTATATATCAAGCCTTCGTGATTCTACGGAGGCTTTTCTTAATGGGATAAATTTGATCAGGAGGTGTACAGATTGGCAAACGCAAAAGTGATTCAAGCAAAACAAGAGTCCGTTGATGCAGTAACAGCAAAATTGCGCGAGAGCGTTACAACTGTTGTTGTTGACTATCGCGGATTGAACGTTGCCCAAGTAACTGAGTTGCGTAAGCAACTTCGTGAAGCAGGGATCGAATTCCAAGTGCTGAAAAACTCGTTGCTTCGCCGTGCAGCTGCAGCAGCAGAACTGACAGAACTCGATAGTGTTCTTACAGGTCCTACTGCAATTGCATTCAGCGTAGATGACGTTGTGGCTCCAGCTAAAATTCTGAACGACTTCGCGAAAAAGAACGATGCACTGGAATTGAAAGGTGCAGTCGTAGAAGGTCGCGTAATCGGAGTAGAAGAAGTTAAGGCATTGGCAGAACTGCCATCCCGCGATGGACTCCTCTCCATGCTCCTCAGCGTGCTTCAAGCGCCAGTGCGCAACTTCGCGCTTGCGGTTAAAGCAGTTGCAGAAAAAGAAGAACAAGGCGCGTAAGCAACTTGATCTGAATGCTGCTTAGGCGGCAAATGAATTAAAAAAATAATATTATATATGGAGGTTCACTCATGAGTAAAGAGCAAATCTTGGAAGCAATCAAAGGCATGACTGTACTGGAATTGAACGATCTTGTTAAAGCAATCGAAGAAGAATTCGGCGTAACTGCTGCAGCTCCAGTAGCTGCTGCAGGTGCAGTAGCTTCTGCTGAAGCTGAGCAATCCGAGTTCGACGTAATCTTGACTAACGCTGGTGCTTCCAAAATCAACGTTATCAAAGCAGTTCGCGAAATCACAGGTCTTGGCCTGAAAGAAGCAAAAGAACTGGTTGACAACGCTCCAAAAGCATTGAAAGAAAAAGTTGCTAAAGAAGAAGCAGAAGCGGTTAAAGCTAAGCTTGAAGAAGCTGGCGCTACAATCGAAGTTAAATAATTTAGCTTTTATAAGCTAGATGAACAAAACAACAAACCCCTTGACTTATATCAAGGGGTTTGTTGCTGTAATTGTAAATGGAAAGTGAGTGAGGGCATGTCCAATCATTATTATTCGGACAAACCGCAAGTAGCGCATGATCGCAGAGCAACTGAAGCGGTTCTTCGCGGATTCAGTCTGCGATTCGTGACGGACGCCGGTGTGTTTTCCAAAAACGGAATCGATTATGGCAGCAGAGTATTGATTGATGCGATAGAGTTGCCATCAGGGGCTCATGTTCTCGATGTGGGTTGTGGATACGGGCCGATGGGTCTTACAGCAGCCAAACTTGTACCGGATGGACATGTCACCATGATCGATATCAACGAGAGAGCCGTTGAACTTTCCAGGGAAAATGCAAAAGCAAACGGAATTAACAATGTTACGGTATTGCAAAGTAATCTACTGGCTGAAGTGAAAAAGCAAGATTTTGACGTTATCCTAACCAACCCGCCTATACGGGCTGGGAAAGAGACGGTTCATACTATTTTCGAACAGGCACATCGCCATCTGAAGGTAGGCGGTTCGTTGTGGATTGTCATTCAGAAGAAACAAGGAGCCCCGTCAGCGAAAGCGAAATTGGAATCTTTGTTTGGAAGAGTGGAAGAAGTGACGAAGGATAAAGGCTATCGGATTTTCAAAGCGGTGAAATCGGAAGAGGTATCTACTAAAAGCTGAATCCGAGTTTGTAAAGTAAGCAGGGGATCATTTTTTTTGCAATAGGACTATTGACTTGAAATTCAGGTCGTGGTATAGTTGTAAAATGTCAGTATTAAGATGCCCTACTTGGCTTTAGCTAACTAAAAATGTCAACCTTTTTTTACGCCGAACGGGCTTATTATGCCTACGTTTGGCGTATAATATGTACATTTTGGGCAAACTGGGGATAAGAATGATTTGGAAAGACATCCGCCGATCAAAGTTGCTCTTTTTTCGAACGACATTTCGAGTAAGGGCTTTTCTTTATTTGTGGATGCATTGCTTTGCTCTGTATGTGTACCATTATAAGGTTACAAACAGAGGTTCGCAACGAAATTTTTAAAGTGAGTAGACATTGAGGGGTGAGTTTAAGTTGGCAGGACATCTTGTTCAATATGGTCGACGCACTCGGCGCAGTTATGCACGAATTAACGAGATACTCGAAGTTCCTAACCTGATTGAAATCCAACAAAAATCCTATGATTGGTTTTTGGAGGAAGGGTTGCGCGAAATGTTCCAGGATATCTCGCCGATCCAGGATTTTACAGGTAACTTGATTTTGGAATTTATCGATTACAGTCTCGGTGAACCGAAGTATACAGTAGACGACGCGAAAGAGCGTGACGTTACGTATGCAGCACCGCTTCGGGTCAAAGTCCGGCTCATTAATAAGGAAACCGGCGAAGTCAAAGAGCAGGAAGTATTCATGGGAGATTTCCCGCTGATGACCAACACGGGCACATTTATTATTAATGGTGCGGAACGGGTTATTGTCAGCCAGTTGGTTCGCTCTCCTAGCGTTTACTTCAGTACCAAAGTAGATAAAAACGCCAAAAAAACGTATACCGCTACAGTTATTCCTAACCGCGGCGCTTGGTTGGAACTGGAGATGGACGCGAAGGATGTTGTTTATGTCCGGATCGACCGTACACGTAAAATACCGGTTACGGTTCTCTTGCGTTCACTTGGTTTTGGCACAGATGCTGAGATTCTGGATCTGCTCGGTAATGACGAATATATCCGCAACACACTGGACAAAGACAACACGGATTCCACGGAGAAAGCACTCATTGAGATCTATGAGCGTCTTCGTCCGGGCGAGCCTCCAACGTTGGATAATGCGAAAAGCTTGCTCGTAGCACGTTTCTTTGATCCAAAACGTTATGACCTGGCTAATGTAGGTCGTTACAAAATGAATAAAAAACTTCACATCAAAAACCGTTTGTTTAACCAACGCTTGGCTGAGTCACTTGTTGACGCTGAAACAGGTGAAATCATTGCTGAAGCAGGTCAAATGGTTGATCGTCGTTTGTTGGATGAAATCATGCCGTATCTGGAGAAGAGCGTTGGATTCCGCACGTATCACGTGGGTAACGGCGTTTTGGATGCCAATGATATCCCTATGCAAACGATTGATGTGTTCTCACCAACTGAAGATGGTAAAGTGGTCAAACTGATTGCCAATGCAAACATTGACAAGTCCGTTAAAAACGTGACACCGGCGGATATCATTTCGTCCATCAGTTATTTCCTTAACCTTCTGCAGGGAATTGGTAGCACGGATGATATCGATCATCTGGGTAACCGTCGTTTGCGTTCGGTGGGTGAACTCCTGCAGAACCAGTTCCGTATCGGTTTGTCCCGTATGGAGCGTGTGGTTCGTGAGAGAATGTCCATTCAGGATGCTAACGTAATTACACCACAGGCTTTGATTAACATACGTCCTGTTATTGCATCCATTAAAGAGTTCTTTGGTAGCTCTCAGTTGTCACAGTTTATGGATCAAACGAACCCGCTGGGTGAGTTGACACATAAACGTCGTTTGTCCGCACTCGGACCCGGTGGTTTGACGCGTGAGCGCGCAGGTATGGAAGTGCGTGACGTCCATCCATCCCACTATGGCCGTATGTGTCCAATCGAGACTCCAGAGGGACCAAACATTGGTTTGATCAACTCCTTGTCTACATTCGCTCGTGTGAATGAATATGGCTTCATTGAAGCTCCATATCGTTGGGTTGATCCGAAGACAGGTATTGTGACCGAGCAAATTGATTACCTGACAGCGGACGAAGAGGACAACTATGTTATCGCGCAAGCGAATGCGAAGTTGAACGAAGACGGTACATTTGAAGAAGAAGCGATCATTGTACGTTACAACAAACAGTCGGATAACATCCTTACGATGCCGAGTGAGCGAGTTGACTACATGGACGTATCTCCTAAACAGGTTGTATCCGTCGCTACAGCGCTGATCCCGTTCCTTGAGAACGATGACTCCAACCGTGCACTCATGGGATCCAACATGCAGCGGCAGGCGGTTCCACTCTTGATTCCTAAAGCACCACTTGTAGGAACAGGTATGGAGCACAAAGCTGCAAAAGATTCTGGTGTATGTATTGTCTCCGATTATGACGGAATTATTGAACGTTCTTCTGCGAACGAGATTTGGGTCCGTCGTGTCGAAGAAGTGGATGGTCAGGAAGTTAAAGGCGATATCGTTAAATATAAATTACACAAATTTATGCGTTCGAACCAAGGAACATGCATTAACCAGCGTCCGATTGTCAAAAGAGGTGCCGCTGTCAAAGCTGGTGATATCCTCGCTGATGGTCCTTCAACGGAAATGGGTGAATTGGCTCTGGGACGTAACGTTGTTGTTGCCTTCATGACTTGGGAAGGTTACAACTACGAGGATGCCATCTTGCTCAGTGAAAAACTCGTTAAGGAAGATGTATACACATCCATCCACATCGAGGAGTATGAGTCAGAAGCACGTGATACCAAGCTCGGACCTGAAGAGATCACACGTGATATCCCTAACGTTGGGGAAGAAGCGTTGCGTAACTTGGATGAGCGCGGTATTATCCGCATCGGTGCCGAGATCAGTGCTGGCGACATTCTGGTTGGTAAAGTAACACCTAAGGGTGTAACAGAGCTGACAGCAGAAGAACGTCTCTTGCATGCGATCTTTGGTGAGAAAGCACGTGAAGTACGTGATACTTCCTTGCGTGTACCACATGGTACTGACGGTATCGTAGTAGACGTGAAAGTATTTACCCGTGAAAACGGTGATGAGCTGCCTCCAGGCGTTAACCAACTCGTTCGTGTATATATCGCTCAAAAACGGAAAATTTCCGAGGGTGATAAAATGGCCGGACGTCACGGTAACAAAGGGGTCGTGGCCCGCATCTTGCCGGAAGAAGATATGCCTTTCCTGCCAGACGGTACACCGGTTCAGATCGTTCTTAACCCACTGGGCGTACCTTCCCGGATGAATATCGGTCAAGTACTCGAGGTTCACTTGGGTATGGCGGCGATGCAACTGGGTATTCACGTAGCAACTCCTGTATTCGACGGAGCGAAGGAGTATGACGTCTTCGATACGATGGAAGAAGCAGGTATGCAACGTAATGGTAAAACTGTCCTGTATGATGGTCGTACAGGTGAAGAGTTTGAACGTGAAGTTACCGTAGGTGTCATGCACATGATCAAATTGGCACACATGGTTGATGATAAAATCCATGCCCGTTCCACGGGTCCTTACTCACTTGTTACGCAACAGCCATTGGGTGGTAAAGCCCAATTTGGTGGACAGCGTTTCGGGGAGATGGAAGTATGGGCGCTTGAGGCATACGGTGCTGCTTATACACTGCAAGAAATCTTGACTGTTAAATCCGATGACGTTGTTGGTCGGGTTAAAACGTATGAATCCATTGTCAAAGGTGAGAATGTTCCAGAACCAGGTGTTCCTGAATCATTCAAAGTATTGATCAAAGAGCTGCAAAGCTTGGGTATGGACGTTAAGATTTTGAGCGAAGATGAGCAAGAGATTGAAATGAGAGAAATGGACGATGAAGATGACGCTGCGAGCGATAAGCTCAGCCTCAACCTTGAGGGTACAGAGGTCGGAGCGGAATAAACCGCTTCGAGCGCATGATGACCGGCGTTTTTCATCAGGCTCACGTCTTGCTCCGGCTTCGGCCGGAGTGGGCGTAACCTAGATTACAGGAATTGGTTAAGGAGGGTTGCTCCTTGTTGGACGTCAACAATTTCGAATACATGAAGATCGGGCTTGCTTCCCCAGAGAAAATTCGTTCTTGGTCCCGCGGAGAAGTGAAAAAACCGGAAACGATCAACTATCGTACGTTGAAACCGGAAAAAGAAGGGCTGTTCTGCGAAAAGATTTTTGGCCCTACAAAAGACTGGGAATGTCATTGCGGTAAATACAAACGCGTCCGTTATAAAGGCGTTGTCTGTGATCGTTGTGGCGTTGAAGTAACACGTGCGAAAGTACGCCGCGAACGGATGGGCCATATTGAGCTCGCTGCTCCGGTATCGCATATCTGGTACTTCAAAGGTATTCCGAGCCGTATGGGTCTTGCTCTGGATATGTCTCCAAGATCTCTTGAAGAGATTATTTATTTTGCATCATATGTTGTAACTGATCCAGGAGAAACTCCACTGGAGAAAAAACAGCTGTTGTCCGAGAAAGAATACCGCAGCTACCGTGAAAAATACGGCTATGGTTTCCATGCTGGCATGGGCGCAGAAGCGGTAAAAAAATTGCTTCAAGACCTTGACATAGACAAAGAGCTCGAGTTCCTGAAAGAAGAGCTCCGGACTGCGCAAGGACAACGTCGTAATCGTGCAATCAAACGTCTGGAAGTTATCGAAGCATTCCGCAACTCGGGCAATAAGCCAGAGTGGATGATCATGGATGTACTTCCTGTTATCCCGCCGGAACTTCGTCCAATGGTACAGTTGGATGGTGGACGTTTTGCAACGTCTGACCTGAATGACTTGTATCGCCGTGTAATCAACCGGAACAACCGTCTGAAACGTCTGCTTGATCTGGGCGCGCCAGATATTATCGTGCAAAATGAAAAACGGATGTTGCAGGAAGCTGTTGACGCATTGATCGATAATGGACGTCGTGGACGCCCGGTAACGGGTCCTGGTAACCGTCCATTGAAATCTCTCAGCCACATGCTGAAAGGTAAACAAGGACGTTTCCGTCAAAACTTGCTCGGTAAACGGGTTGACTATTCTGGTCGTTCCGTTATCGTTGTTGGACCTTACCTGAAAATGTATCAGTGTGGTCTGCCAAAAGATATGGCACTTGAATTGTTCAAGCCTTTTGTTATGAAAGAGCTTGTAAATAAAGGGCTTGCCCACAACATCAAAAGCGCAAAACGTAAAGTTGAGCGTGTAAGTCCTGAAGTATGGGATGTTCTTGAAGAAGTAATCAAGGAGCATCCGGTTCTGTTGAACCGTGCCCCTACGCTTCACAGACTCGGTATTCAAGCATTTGAACCGATTCTCGTTGAAGGTAAAGCAATTCGTCTTCACCCGCTCGTATGTACGGCATACAATGCCGACTTTGACGGTGACCAAATGGCCGTGCACGTTCCGTTGTCCGCTGAAGCTCAAGCGGAAGCACGTATCCTGATGCTTGCATCTGGTAACATTTTGAACCCGAAAGACGGTAAACCGGTTGTTACTCCTTCCCAGGATATGGTGCTTGGTTCTTACTACCTCACTATGGATAACAAGGAAGAAAAGGGCACAGGTATGATCTTGCGTACAGTTAACGAAGCTGTATCGGCATACCAACGTGGTACTGCTGGTCTGCATGCGCGTGTAGCTATTCCGGTTAAGGCGCTTGGTAAAACAAGCTTCACGGAAGAACAGCAAGAAGGAATGTTGCTGACAACTATCGGTAAAATTATCTTCAATGAAATTTTCCCGGCAAGCTTCCCGTATATCAATGATGCGACTCGTGCTAACCTTTACCAAGGTACTGCAGATCACTCATTTGTATATGAAAAAGGTGCTGATCTCAGAGAAGCTATTATGAATGCTCCTCTGGCTGGCGGTGTCGGTAAAGAATACCTCGGCTCCATCATTGCACGTTGTTTTGAAATTTATCACACAACGGAAACAGCCGTTATTTTGGATAAAATCAAACAACTTGGATTCACATACTCTACACGTGCCGGTATTACGGTTGCGGTATCTGATGTTATCGTTCCGCCTGAGAAGTTTGAAATTCTTAGACAATCTGAGGAAAAAGCACAAATCGTTACGAATCAGTACCGTCGTGGTCTGATTACGAATGAAGAGCGCTATGATCGTATCATTGATATCTGGTCAAAATCCAAAGATGATATCACTGAGATTCTAATGAAGTCCATGGATCGTTACAACTCGATCATGATGATGGTAGACTCCAAAGCACGGGGTAACAAATCGCAAATCACCCAATTGGGCGGTATGCGTGGTCTGATGGCCAACCCATCCGGTCGAATTATCGAACTCCCAATCAAATCTAACTTCCGTGAAGGTTTGACGGTACTCGAGTACTTTATCTCCACTCACGGAGCGCGTAAAGGTTTGGCGGATACAGCCCTGCGTACAGCCGATTCAGGTTACCTGACTCGTCGTCTCGTAGACGTAGCCCAAGACGTAATCGTGCGTGATGATGATTGTGGTACAGATAAAGGCTTTACGGTAAGTCGTATCCAGGATGGTAAAGAGGTTATCGAAGATCTCTACGACCGTATTGAAGGCAGATACTGTTTCGAGACTCTTCGTCATCCGGAAACGAAAGAAATCATTGTAGGTCGCAATGAATTGATTGACTCCGATAAAGCAGAAGCGATTATCAAAGCAGGTATTACTAAATTGCAAATCCGCTCCGTCCTCAGCTGCCGTGCAAGTCATGGTGTCTGCAAGAAGTGTTATGGTCGCAACCTCGCAACTGGTAAACATGTGGAGATTGGTGAAGCAGTTGGTATTATCGCAGCACAGTCCATTGGTGAGCCAGGAACACAGCTTACAATGCGTACGTTCCATACCGGCGGTGTAGCCGGAGACGATATTACGCAAGGTTTGCCACGTATCCAGGAGTTGTTCGAAGCTCGTAATCCTAAGGGTCAAGCAACGATCAGTGAAATCGATGGTGTGGTTAAAGAGATTCGCGAAGCGAAAGATCGTCGTGAAATCGAAATTCAAGGTGAAGCGGAATCCAAAGTATACGCCGTTACCTACGGTTCCCGTGTGCGCGTAAGCGAAGGCGCGGAAGTTGAAGCGGGTGACGAGTTGACAGACGGTTCCATTGATCCAAAAGAGATGTTACGGATTAAAGGCATACGTGGTGTACAAAACTACATTCTGCAGGAAGTACAACGCGTATATCGTAACCAAGGCGTAGAAATTAACGATAAGCACGTTGAAGTTATGATCCGTCAAATGTTGCGTAAAATCCGTATCGTAGATGCAGGAGATACAACGCTGTTGCCAGGATCGTTCGTGGATATGCATGAGTACGAAAGAGCCAACAAAATTGCGATTCTTAGTGATAAAGAGCCGGCGGTTGCTAAACCAATCCTGCTCGGTATTACGAAAGCATCCCTGGAAACAGACTCCTTCCTCTCGGCGGCTTCGTTCCAAGAAACTACACGTGTATTGACAGATGCAGCGATCAAAGGTAAAGTCGATCAGTTGCTCGGTCTGAAGGAAAATGTAATCATCGGTAAATTGATCCCTGCTGGTACAGGTATGCACCGTTACCGCAGCATCAAATTTGCTGAGCCAGAAGACGGCCAATCTTCAGTAGAAGAACTTGAGCCAGTTTCGGTTGATTAAATAGATTCCTCCTCATTTAGAGGGGAATGAAAGTTTTGTGCGTCAGGAGGCGGACGCTTGTATAATGTAGGCGGACGAATCCTGATGTGCGTAAACTTTTAAAAAATGTTTTAGGATTAGCATTGACAATGCTTGCGCTAGATGCTAATATATCAAAGGTGCGTGGGCAGCTGATTGTACATGGTTCTATTCGGAGGAATACACAATGTCTAATGAAAAAGCCTTGCAAGATGCTCATGTCAAAATAGGTACCAAACAGACCATGCGGATGGTGCAGACAGGTATGGCTTCTGAAGTCTATGTCGCAGAAGATAGTGATCCGCAGCTCACTTCCAAAATCATTGCTTTGTGTGAACAACACAATGTGAAGTACACGAAAGTGGATACAATGAAAAATCTCGGCAAAGCTTGCGGGATTGGAGTGGGAGCAGCTATGGCTGCTGTCGTAAAATGATAGTGTAAGGAACGTTTTTGTCCGAGAACTTTTAAGGATTCTCCAAGGCAAAAACTTTTCATTTGTCTTTTTATGAACCGCCTGGGTCTGTGGACTTAGCGAAAAGAGGTTTATAAAGAAACATGAATATTTGAGGAAGGGGGTGGCAATCACATGCCAACTATTAATCAACTGGTTCGTAAAGGACGTCAAGCAAAAGTTGAGAAGTCAAAATCTCCAGCTTTGCAAAAAGGATTCAACGCTTTGAAACGTGAATCTACTAACATCAGTGCCCCACAAAAACGTGGTGTCTGCACTCGTGTAGGTACAATGACTCCACGTAAACCAAACTCTGCACTTCGTAAGTATGCCCGTGTTCGTTTGACGAACCGTCTCGAGGTTACTGCTTATATCCCGGGAATCGGACATAACCTTCAAGAGCACAGTGTGGTATTGATCCGCGGAGGTAAAGTTAAAGACCTTGCAGGAGTTCGTTATCACATCGTTCGTGGAGCTCTCGATACTGCAGGCGTAAACAACCGTATGCAAGCTCGTTCGAAATACGGTGCAAAACGTCCAAAAGCTAAAAAAGCCTAAACCATTATAAGCAGAGAACCTGAAAGCCTTCTGACTTAGGTTTGGAAGGTACAGGGTCTGCTGAACAAGAAAGAAAGGGGGATATCCATGCCACGCAAAGGTCCAGTTACGAAAAGAGACGTGTTGCCTGATCCGTTATACAACAGCAAGTTGGTTACTCGCTTAATCAACCGCATCATGATCGGCGGAAAACGCGGTGTTGCTCAAAGCATTCTGTATAATGCGTTCAAGTTGATTCAAGAACGTACGGGTAATGACCCTATGGAAGTATTTGAAGCAGCAATCAAGAACATCATGCCAGTCCTGGAAGTTAAAGCTCGCCGTGTCGGCGGTGCCAACTACCAAGTACCAATCGAGGTGAAACCAGAGAGACGTACTGCTCTGGGATTACGTTGGCTCGTGAACTACTCCCGCAACCGCGGTGAGAAAACAATGGAAGAGCGTTTGGCGGCTGAGATCATCGACGCTTCCAACAACACAGGCGCTTCCGTTAAAAAACGTGAAGATACGCACAAAATGGCTGAAGCAAACAAAGCGTTTGCTCACTACCGTTGGTAGGATTCAGTTCACAATAAAAAAACTTCAATTTTGAAGGGAGACCCATTTCATGGCTAGAGAGTTCTCCTTGAAAAATACACGTAATATCGGGATCATGGCTCATATTGATGCGGGTAAAACCACGACAACTGAGCGGATCCTGTTTTACACAGGACGTACGCACAAAATCGGTGAAGTACACGAAGGCGCTGCGACAATGGACTGGATGGAACAGGAACAGGAGCGCGGAATTACGATTACTTCCGCTGCAACTACCGCTGCTTGGAAAGGCCACCGCGTTAATATTATTGATACCCCGGGACACGTTGACTTCACTGTTGAAGTTGAACGTTCCCTTCGTGTATTGGACGGAGCAGTTGGTGTATTCAGTGCGAAAGAAGGCGTTGAGCCTCAGTCCGAAACCGTATGGAGACAGGCTGACAAGTACGGCGTACCTCGTATCGCATATGTAAATAAAATGGATATCATCGGTGCTGACTTCCTGAACGTTGTATCTGACATGCGTGATCGCCTTCAAGCGAATGCTGTTGCGATTCAACTTCCGATTGGCGCTGAAAATGATTTCACTGGTATCATCGATATCGTTGCACAAAGAGCTCATATGTACAAAGATGACCTTGGTCAAGATATCGAAGAAACCGACATTCCTGCAGAATTTGCAGATCAAGTTGAAGAACTTCGCAACGAGTTGATTGAGCGCGTTGCTGAACTGGATGAAGATTTGACAATGAAATACCTGGAAGGCGAAGAAATCACAATTGATGAGATCAAAGCCGTACTCCGTAAAGGTGTTGTAGATGTTAAGATCTTCCCGGTTATCTGTGGATCCTCGTATCGTAACAAAGGTGTTCAACTGATGTTGGATGCTGTTATCGATTACTTGCCAGCTCCAACAGATGTTCCATCGATCACTGGACATCTTGAAGATGGAACTGAAGCAGTCCGTCAGTCATCCGATGAAGAGCCTTTCTCCGCATTGGCATTCAAAATCATGACAGACCCTTACGTTGGTAAATTGACATTCTTCCGCGTATACTCTGGTGTTCTTCAATCCGGATCATATGTATTGAATGCCACTAAAAACAAACGTGAGCGTATCGGTCGTATCCTTCAAATGCATGCGAACAGCCGTCAAGAAATCACTGTAGTTTACTCCGGTGATATTGCAGCTGCCGTAGGTTTGAAAGATACAGGTACAGGTGATACACTATGTGATGAGAAAAATCCGGTTATCCTGGAGTCAATGAACTTCCCTGATCCGGTTATCGAAATCGCCGTTGAACCTAAAACCAAAGCTGACCAAGATAAAATGGGTGTTGCTCTCGGTAAGTTGACTGAAGAGGATCCAACTCTTCGTGCTCATACTGATGAAGAAACAGGTCAAACAATCTTGGCAGGTATGGGTGAGCTTCACCTTGATATCATCATCGACCGTATGCGTCGTGAGTTCAAGGTTGAAACTACTGTGGGTAAACCACAAGTAGCTTACCGTGAAACATTCCGTGCTCCAGCGCGCGTTGAAGGTAAATTCGTACGTCAATCCGGTGGTCGTGGTCAATACGGTCACGTATGGGTTGAATTCGAACCTCTCGAGCCGGGTACAGGCAGCCAGTTCGAAAGTAAGGTTGTCGGTGGTTCCGTACCAAGAGAATACATTCAACCTGCACTGTCAGGGATTGAAGAGCAAATGAAAAACGGCGTTATTGCAGGCTTCCCGCTTGTTGACGTTAAGGCTACAATCGTAGACGGATCTTACCATGATGTCGATTCCAATGAGATGGCATTTAAAATTGCCGGATCTATGGCGCTTAAAGCGGCTAAAGACAAGTGTAAACCAGTTCTGCTTGAGCCTATCATGAAAGTAGAAGTAACTGTTCCAGAAGAGTACATGGGTGACGTAATGGGTATGTTGAACTCCCGTCGTGGCCGCATTGAAGGTATGGATTCCCGTAGTGGAGCTCAAATCATCCGTGCTAAGGTACCTCTGTCTGAAATGTTTGGTTACTCTACAACTCTTCGTTCCGGTACTCAAGGACGCGGCGTATTCTCCATGGAACTCTCTCACTATGAAGAAGTTCCTAAGAGCATCGCTGAAGAAATCGTTGCCAAAACAAAAGGCACCGAGTAGTTTTCTCACACTGGATGCAAGTGCATAAGAATTCAATTCGGAGCACTTCATTCAGTGAAAACATAAAATTATAATTTTAAGGAGGCCACGTTCAAATGGCAAAGGCTAAATACGAACGTAATAAACCCCACGTTAACATCGGTACTATTGGTCACGTCGATCACGGTAAAACAACTCTGACTGCTGCAATCACAACTGTATTGTCCAAAACTTACGGTGGTGCTGCAATTGCATTCGACCAAATCGACAAAGCTCCAGAAGAGCGCGAACGCGGTATCACAATCTCCACATCACACGTTGAGTACGAAACTGACACTCGTCACTACGCTCACGTTGACTGCCCAGGTCACGCCGACTATGTTAAAAACATGATCACTGGCGCGGCTCAAATGGATGGAGCTATCTTGGTAGTATCCGCAGCAGACGGCCCAATGCCACAAACTCGTGAGCACATCTTGCTCTCCCGTCAAGTAGGCGTACCATACATTGTTGTATTCTTGAACAAATGTGACATGGTTGAAGACGAAGAGTTGTTGGAATTGGTTGAGATGGAAGTTCGCGACCTTCTTAACGAATATGAGTTCCCAGGTGACGATACTCCAATCACTCGTGGATCCGCTCGTGAAGCTCTGGCAAACCCAGATGGCGAATGGGCTCAAAAAATCGTTGAGATGTTCAAAGAGATCGACACTTACATCCCACTGCCTGAGCGTCAAACTGACAAGCCTTTCTTGATGCCTGTCGAGGACGTATTCTCCATCACTGGTCGTGGTACTGTTGCTACTGGCCGTGTAGAGCGTGGTACTGTTAAAGTCGGCGAAGAGATCGAAATCGTTGGTATCACTGAAGAAACTAAGAAATCTGTTGTAACAGGCGTTGAGATGTTCCGTAAATTGTTGGATTCCGCTCAAGCGGGTGACAACATCGGTGCATTGTTGCGTGGTGTTGACCGTACTCAAATCGAGCGTGGTCAAGTACTTGCAAAACCAGGTTCTGTTAAGCCACACACAGAATTCACAGCTCAAATCTATGTTCTGACTAAAGAAGAGGGCGGACGTCACAAACCATTCTTCACTGGTTACCGTCCACAGTTCTACTTCCGTACAACTGACGTAACAGGCATCATCAACTTGCCTGAAGGTACTGAAATGGTAATGCCTGGTGATAACATCACTGTTACTGTTTCCCTGATCTCCCCAATCGCGATTGAAGAAGGAACTAAATTCTCCATTCGTGAAGGCGGACGTACAGTAGGTGCCGGTTCCGTAGCATCTATCCAAAAATAATTCGGCTTAACGCTGAATAAAGCATATGCAACAGTGTACTGGAACGAGTAACATTGTATTGTAACGAAGCTTCGGAAGAGTTCTTTATCCGACATCGGATAGAGAACTCTTTTATTATGTTTAAAGTTCGGAACCTGCGTCATACGAAATGAACATCATTTACGAGTTTAGAAGGATTGGCAAGGCAGCCTGGATATCGAAGATTAACATTGCAATAAACGAAGTCATTTCATCAGAAAAGATAAGTTTAAATGTTTTTCTTAAATATGCTTGCAATACGCCCATCTTTTCTATATAATAATGAATGTTGTTCTGTGACGTTGCGATGATGTGAGAGGTTACTGGCACACCCGGCCCCTTTGCCATGGGAGAGTGGCTAGAAAATTTTCACGGAGTATGTCCGATAAAAAATTGGGCGATAGAAGGAGGGACTAAAATGGCAAAGCAAAAAATTCGTATTCGTTTGAAAGCTTACGACCACAGAATTCTTGATCAATCCGCGGAGAAAATTGTTGAAACAGCAAAACGTTCGGGTGCTGGTGTATCCGGTCCGATTCCGCTTCCTACTGAAAAACAAATCATTACTATTCTTCGTGCGGTGCACAAGTACAAGGATTCTCGGGAACAATTCGAACAACGTACACATAAACGTTTGATCGACATCGTTAACCCGACTCCACAAACTGTGGATGCCTTGATGCGCTTGGATCTGCCGTCCGGTGTAGATATCGAAATTAAATTGTAATACAAGCTACAACAAAGACCATGTATAAAGGAAAAGAGGTGTCAACATGAAAGCAATCTTAGGAAAAAAACTCGGAATGACTCAAGTATTTACTCCTGAAGGTAACGTCGTTCCAGTAACGGTTATCGAAGCAGGCCCTTGTGTTGTTTTGCAAAAGAAAGACATTGAGAACGATGGCTACGAAGCAATTCAAATCGGTTACTCCGATAAGAAAGAGAAAAATGCTAACAAGCCAGAAGCAGGTCACGCTAAAAAAGCGAACACTGCCCCTAAGCGCTACGTTCGTGAAGTTCGCGGTATCAACATCGCAGAATATGAAGTTGGCCAAGAACTGAAAGCTGACATTTTCGCTGAAGGCGAATTCGTTGACGTAACGGGTATTTCTAAAGGTAAAGGTTTTGCCGGCGTTATCAAACGTTGGGGACAAAGCACTGGACCTATGTCACACGGTTCGCGTTACCACCGTGGCCCTGGTTCAATGGGTTCGATCCAAGCTAACCGCGTTCCTAAAGGCAAACGCCTGCCAGGACACATGGGACATGATACTATTACAATCCAACGTCTTGAAGTAGTTAAAGTAGACGCTGAGCGTAACGTGTTGCTCGTGAAAGGTTCCATTCCTGGACCGAAAAACAGTCTCATCAGAGTTAAAGAAACGGTGAAAAAATAACCACTGAAGAAAGGAGGAACACAAAATGCCAAAAGTATCAGTTTACAATGTAGATGGTAGCCAAGTAGGCGAAGTTGAATTGAACGATGCGGTTTTCGGAATTGAGCCGAACCAACACGTTCTGTACGATGCAGTTCTTATGCAACGCGCTTCCCTTCGTCAAGGTACCCACAAAGTAAAAGGACGTTCTGAAGTACGTGGCGGTGGACGTAAGCCTTGGAAACAAAAAGGTACAGGTCGCGCTCGTCAAGGTTCAATTCGTTCACCACAATGGAAAGGCGGCGGTATCGTATTTGGTCCAACACCACGGAGCTATGCGTATAAACTGCCTAAGAAAGTTCGCCGCTTGGCGATTAAATCAGCCCTTTCATCCAAAGTGCTTGACAATGACATTATCGTTTTGGACGCTCTCACGTTGAGCACACCTAAAACTAAAGAATTTGCTGCCATCTTGAGTAACCTCAAAGTGGGACGTAAAGCTTTGATTGTAGCTCCTAGCTATGATGATAATGTAGCTCTTTCCGCACGGAATATTCCAGGCGTGAAATTCGTAGCTGCTGACGGTATTAATGTTCTTGACGTGCTTTCGCACGACAAATTGATCATTACGAAAGAAGCAGTTCAGAAGGTAGAGGAGGTGCTCGCGTAATGAAGGATCCTCGTGATATTGTAAAACGTCCGATTATTACGGAACGTACTGCTGACATGATGAATGACTTGAAATATGTATTTGAAGTCGATATCCGTGCAAACAAAACCGAGATCAAAAAGGCCGTAGAAGCTATTTTCAACGTAAAAGTGAAAAACGTGAACACGCTTCGTGTTCCAGCTAAGCCAAAACGGTACGGACGTTATTCCGGATATACAAGCGAATGGAAAAAAGCGTTTGTAACGCTGACAAAAGACAGCAAAACGCTTGAGTTCTTTGAAACTGTATAATTGAATTTTTGAAGTAAGGAGGGAAACCCAGTGCCAATCAAAAAGTATAAACCAACATCCCCGGCAAGACGGAACATGTCCGTTTCTACATTTGAGGAAATCACCACAAATCAGCCGGAGAAATCGTTGTTGGCCCCGTTGAGCAAACAAGCAGGCCGCAACAACCAAGGTAAAATTACAGTTCGTCACCATGGTGGTGGACACAAACGTAAATACCGTATCATTGACTTCAAACGTACTAAAGATGGAATACCGGGCCGCGTTGCTACGATTGAGTATGACCCGAACCGTACATCCAACATCGCTCTGATTCACTATGCTGATGGTGAGAAACGTTATATCATCGCTCCTAAAGGTTTGAAAGTTGGAGATCAAGTGTTCTCCGGACCTGAATCAGACATCAAAATCGGTAACGCACTGCCACTCGAAAACATTCCAGTAGGTACCGTTATCCACAACATCGAGTTGAAACCAGGTAAAGGCGGACAATTGGTTCGTGCTGCTGGTACAGAAGCTCAATTGCTTGGTAAAGAAGAAAAATACGTTTCCGTTCGTCTCTCTTCCGGAGAAGTTCGTCGTATTTTGAAAGTTTGCCGCGCGACAATCGGATCTGTTGGTAACCAAGACCACGAGCTCATCAAAATCGGTAAAGCCGGTCGTAGCCGTTGGTTGGGTAAACGTCCTGAGGTTCGTGGTGTAGTAATGAACCCTAACGATCACCCACACGGTGGTGGTGAAGGTCGTGCTCCAATCGGACGTAAATCGCCAATGTCACCATGGGGTAAACCTACTCTTGGTTACAAAACGCGTAAGAAAAATAAAGCTTCTGATAAATACATCATTCGCCGCCGCACGAAGTAATACACACTGTGCATAACTTCGTGAGGCATCTGCGGATGCATAATAGCTACGTTTGAAGGGAGGATCTCCACATGGGTCGCAGTTTGAAAAAAGGGCCATTCATTGATGGCTACATGCTCAAAAAGGTAGAAGAGATGGAAGCTTCAGGTAAGAAAAACGTAATCAAAACCTGGTCCCGTCGTTCTACAATTTTCCCGCAATTCATCGGACACACATTTGGCGTTTACGATGGTCGTAAACACGTGCCAGTGTATGTAACTGAGGACATGGTCGGACACAAACTGGGTGAGTTCGCTCCAACCCGTACGTACAAAGGCCATACTGATGATGATAAGAAAACAAGAAGATAAATGAACATCTTTAATGTTTGAGAGGAGGTTACACAATGGAAGCAAAAGCACATGCTAAGTTTATCCGGATTGCTCCTCGTAAAGTTCAACTCGTTGTTGACTTGATTCGCGGCAAGCAAGTAGGTGAGGCGGTTGCCATTCTCCGTCACACTCCGAAATCCGCTTCTCCAATCGTTGAGAAGTTGCTTAACTCCGCTATTGCGAATGCGGAACATAACTATTCTTTGGATGTTAACAACTTGGTTATCTCGCAAGCTTACGTGAACCAAGGACCGACAATGAAACGTTTCCGCCCTCGTGCAATGGGACGTGCAAGTCGTATTAACAAACGTACTAGCCACATTACTTTGGTGGTATCTGAGAAGTAGAAGGAGGGGAAATGTGTGGGCCAAAAGGTAAATCCAGTCGGACTCCGTGTCGGAATTATCCGTGACTGGGAATCTAAGTGGTATGCAGGCAAAGACTTCGGTGATCTTTTGATGGAAGACGTGAGAATTCGTGAATTCCTGAAAAATAAATTGAAAGACTCCGCTTTATCTCGTGTAGAAATTGAGAGAGCGGCTAACCGCGTAAACGTAACGATTCACACTGCTAAACCAGGTATGGTTATTGGTAAGGGTGGTTCAGAAGTTGAAAATCTTCGTAACCAAATTACGAAAATTGCTGGCGGTAAAAAAGTACACATCAACATTTCTGAAATTAAGAACCAAGACTTGGACGCTGTTCTTGTAGCTGAAAGCATTGCACAACAATTGGAACGTCGTGTTTCTTTCCGTCGTGCTCTGAAACAAGCAATTCAAAGAACTATGCGCTCCGGTGCTAAAGGTATCAAAACTCAAGTAGGCGGACGTCTTGGCGGTGCTGAGATCGCACGTTCTGAGGGCTACAGCGAAGGAACTGTTCCACTGCACACACTGCGTGCTGACATTGACTATGGTACAGCAGAGGCTCATACTACTTACGGACGTATCGGCGTAAAAGTATGGATCTATCGTGGAGAGGTTCTTCCTACGGCTAAGAAACAAGCTGCTAAGGAAGGAGGCAACTAATCATGTTGGTACCAAAACGCGTAAAACACCGTAAGCAACAACGTGGACATATGAAAGGCCAAGCTAAAGGCGGAACGACTCTGAACTTTGGCGAATACGGTCTGCAAGCTACGGAACCGGCTTGGATTACGAACCGTCAGATCGAAGCGGCTCGTATTGCGATGACTCGTTACATCAAACGTGGTGGTAAAGTTTGGATAAAAATTTTCCCAGACAAACCAATCACTCAAAAGCCTCTAGAGGTTCGGATGGGTAGCGGTAAAGGTAACGTAGAAAAATGGGTTGCAGTAGTGAAACCAGGTAAGATCATGTTTGAACTTGCTGGTGTACCGGAGGAAATTGCACGCGAAGCAATGCGTCTTGCCGCTCACAAACTGCCAATCAAAACGAAGTTCGTGAAACGTGAAGAATTGGGTGGTGAAGCAAATGAAAGCTAGTGAATTTCGCAACCTAACCTCTGCTGAAATCGAGCAAAAGATTGCCGGATTTAAAGAAGAACTCTTTAACCTCCGCTTTCAATTAGCTACCGGTCAGCTGGATAACCCGACTCGCATCCGTGATGTGCGGAAAGAAATAGCTCGTGCTAAAACCATTATCCGTGAGAGAGAATTGGGAATCGGTTAATTAGGGATAGGATGGACAATCCGTCCGTAATCAGGAAGGAGGCCAACAATGAGCGAAGAACGTAACGCACGTAAAGTGCAAACTGGTAAAGTGGTCAGCGATAAAATGGACAAAACAATTGTTGTTGCTGTAGAAACTTACAAAAAACACAACTTGTACCATAAACGCATTAAGGTTACTAAAAAATTCAAAGCACATGACGAAGAAAACACTGCGAAAATCGGTGACACGGTGAAAATCATGGAGACTCGTCCGCTTTCGAAAGATAAACGCTGGAGACTTACTGAAATCGTAGAAAAAGCGGTTATCATCTAATGCTCAGCAGCACTGCTGAAAGGAGGAATACTAAATGATTCAACCATTTACACGTTTGACTGTGGCTGACAACTCCGGTGCGAAGGAACTGATGTGTATCCGCGTACTCGGCGGTACGGGACGTCGTACAGCTCAAATCGGTGATCTGATCGTTTGTTCTGTTAAACAAGCAACACCAGGCGGCGTTGTCAAAAAAGGTGATGTAGTTAGAGCGGTTGTCGTTCGTACGAAACGTTCTGTACGTCGTAAAGACGGTTCCTACATCGGTTTTGATGAAAATGCAGCGGTTGTTGTAAAAGACGACAGAAGCCCACGTGGAACACGTATTTTCGGACCAGTTGCTCGCGAACTTCGCGATAAAGACTTCATGAAAATCGTTTCCTTGGCTCCAGAAGTTATCTAAAGCTTAATCTCGTGATGTTAGAAACAGGAGGTGTACGAAATGCCAAGAGTGAAAAAAGTTCTGGAATCCCATAACAACAAACTTCACGTTAAAAAGGAAGATACGGTTATGGTGATCAGCGGTAAAGACAAAGGTAAAAAAGGCCGTGTCATCGCTGCTTATCCTCGTGAGAACCGCGTCCTTGTGGAAGGTGTTAACATGGTGAAAAAACACCAGAAGCCTAACCAGCAAAATCCGCAAGGCGGCATTATCGAGAAGGAAGCTCCGATTCACGTTTCCAACGTAATGCACATCGATCCGAAGAGCGGAAAAGTAACCCGTGTAGGTTACAAAGTTTTGGATAACGGAAAGAAAGTGCGCGTTGCTAAACGTTCCGGAGAAATTATCGACTAATTGAACCGAATGAGAAAGGAGGGCTATGATTCATGGCATCAAGAATGAAAGAACGTTACCTGCAAGAAATCGCTCCTGCTTTGATGCAGAAGTTTAACTATACAACGGTAATGCAAGTGCCGAAAATCGAGAAAATCGTTATCAACATGGGTGTGGGCGACGCTGTCCAAAACTCTAAAGTGTTGGATTCCGCAGTAAACGATTTGCAACTGATCGCAGGTCAAAAACCTGTAATCACTCGTGCTAAAAAATCTATCGCAGGATTCAAACTGCGTGAGAATATGCCTATCGGTGTGAAAGTAACATTACGCGGTGAGCGTATGTACTACTTCCTAGATAAATTGCTCAACGTAACGCTTCCTCGTGTCCGCGACTTCCGCGGTGTATCGAGTAAAGCTTTCGATGGACGTGGTAACTATACACTGGGTCTGAAAGAGCAACTGATCTTCCCAGAGATCGAGTATGATAAAGTTGATAAAGTCCGCGGTATGGATATTGTCATCGTAACAACGGCGAAAACAGACGAAGAGTCCCGCGAATTGCTCACGCAAATGGGAATGCCTTTCGTTAAGTAATGTTGGCATAACGTTTCCGGGTGTCTGGAAAGACTCCCTTTTCTCCGAAATTATTTAGGAGGTGTCAGGCTAAGTGGCAAAAACTTCGATGAAAGTTAAACAACAACGTACACCTAAGTTTAAAGTACGTGCATATACACGCTGTGAGCGTTGCGGACGTCCACATTCGGTCCTGCAAAAGTTCAAAATTTGCAGAATTTGTTTCCGTGAATTAGCTTATAAAGGCCAGATCCCTGGCGTGAAAAAAGCAAGCTGGTAAAAAGTCCTGAACGGGAAGGAGGTTAACTCACAATGACTATGTCTGATCCAATTGCAGATATGCTTACTCGTATTCGTAACGCGAACACTGTTCGTCACGAAACGGTAGAAATGCCTGCTTCGACAATGAAAAAACAAATCGCCGATATCCTGAAGCGTGAAGGTTTCATCCGTGACGCTGAAGTTATCGATGATAACAAACAAGGGATTATCCGTGTTTTCCTGAAATACGGTCAAAATAACGAGCGCGTTATCACTGGTCTGAAAAGAATCAGTAAACCTGGTCTTCGTGTTTACACGAAAAGCAACGAAGTACCTCGTGTACTTGGTGGCCTGGGAATCGCGATCATCTCGACATCTAAAGGTATCATGACGGACAAAGAAGCTCGTCAATCGAAATCCGGCGGAGAAGTCGTTTGCTACGTTTGGTAATATAACGTCACAAGATAGGAGGTGCAACATATGTCTCGTATTGGTCGCAAACCAATCACAGTACCAAGTGGTGTAGACATCACCCTGGACAACACCGTTATTACGGTAAAAGGACCTAAAGGAACTTTGACTCGTGAGCTTCATAAAGACATGAAGGTTACAGTTGAAAATAACGAAATCACAGTTGTGCGTCCTTCCGATAACAAAACTCACCGTTCTTTGCACGGCACAACGCGTAGCGTTGTAAACAATATGGTGAGCGGCGTTACTGAAGGATTCGCAAAATCTCTGGAATTGGTTGGGGTCGGATATCGTGCAAGCAAATCCGGAGATAAAATCGTTCTGAACGTTGGTTACTCTCACCCGGTTGAAATTACACCGGAAGCGGGAATCGAATTCGAAGTACCTTCGAATACAAAAATCATCGTTCGCGGAATCGACAAAGAGCGTGTAGGTGCTTACGCTGCTAAAATCCGTTCCGTACGTGAACCTGAGCCGTACAAAGGTAAAGGTATTAAATATGAAGGCGAGCGTATCATCCGTAAGGAAGGTAAAGCCGGTAAGAAGAAATAAGATTTCTCTTACCGCCTTTGCGCGGCTTTCGGCTTGCTTGCTTCGTGTGTTTCTAATATACCCCGTGGCTTCTGCTTTGAAGCCAGCGAGGTAACCTGAAAGGAGTGAATCTTTGAGATGATTACGAAACCAGATAAAAATAAGGCTCGTCTGAAAAGACACCTTCGTGTTCGTAAGAAAATCCAAGGAACGGCAGCACGTCCTCGTTTGAACGTATTCCGTTCTGGTAAACATATGTATGCTCAAATCATCGATGATGTTGCTGGTGTAACAATCGCTTCCGCGTCTACCGTAGACAAAGAATTGAGCACTGACATCAAAAATGGTGCATCTGTTGAATCAGCTCGTAAAGTTGGCGAACTCGTTGCTAAACGTGCTAAAGACAAAGGTGTTTCCAATATCGTATTTGACCGTAGCGGTTATCTGTACCATGGTCGTATCGCAGCATTGGCTGAAGCGGCTCGTGAAGCAGGACTTGAGTTTTAAGATATTTTTCAAAAGGAGGTTAACGACTTGCGTGTAGATCCGAATACTTTGGAACTGACTGAAAGAGTTGTAAATATTAATCGCGTAGCTAAAGTAGTAAAAGGCGGACGCCGTTTCAGCTTTAGCGCACTGGTTGTAGTCGGCGACGGCAACGGCTGGGTTGGAGCTGGTATCGGTAAAGCGGGCGAAGTACCTGATGCAATTCGCAAAGGTATTGAAGACGCTAAGAAAAACCTTGTACACGTTCCACTCGTAGGAACATCGATTCCTCACTTGGTAACAGGTAAGTTCGGCGCAGGACGCGTGCTGTTGAAACCAGCATCTGAAGGTACTGGTGTTATCGCTGGTGGTCCTGTACGTGCGGTTCTCGAACTTGCTGGTGTAGGTGACATTTTGACAAAATCTCTGGGTTCTTCGAATTCCATGAACATGGTCAATGCGACTTTGGAAGGTTTGTCCCGTTTGAAGCGTGCTGAAGACGTGGCTAAACTGCGCGGAAAATCCGTCGAAGAGCTTCTGGGTTAAGGAGGGAATTCTCATGGCTAAATTAGAAATTACCCTCGTCCGCAGCTTGATCGGACGTCCGGAGACGCAAAGAACAACTGTGAAAACATTGGGTTTGCGCAAAATCAATAGCAAAGTGGTACAAAACGATAATCCTGCCATCCGTGGTATGATTAACAAAGTAAGCCACTTGGTTGCTGTTAAAGAAGTAGAAGCTTAATAACGGGTTAATCCCACAAATCTTTAAGGAGGTGCAACGAACGATGAAGTTACATGAGCTTTCACCATCTCCTGGATCCCGCAAAGAACGTAAACGTCTTGGTCGCGGTCCAAGTAGTGGTACAGGTAAAACATCAGGTCGCGGTCACAAAGGACAAAATTCTCGTTCTGGCGGTGGAGTTCGTCCAGGCTTCGAAGGTGGACAAAATCCATTGTATCGTCGCTTGCCAAAACGTGGTTTTGTAAACCCAACTCGCAAAGAATATGCAGTTGTGAATACTGAAGACCTGAACAGTTTTGCTGCGGGTACTGAAGTAACTCCAGAATTCTTGATGACGAATGGCGTAGTTAAAAACGCTAAATCCGGAATCAAAATCCTGGGTAACGGTGATGTCACTGTGAAGCTGACTGTTAAAGCTAACAAGTTTTCTCAATCTGCTATTGAGAAAATTGAAGCTGCTGGCGGTACAACTGAGGTGATTTAATGTTCAAGACCCTAAAGAATATCTGGCGGGTTGAAGATCTGCGCAAAAGGGTATTATTTACCCTTTTTGTACTGATCATTTACCGCATCGGCTCCTTTGTCCCCGTGCCGGGAGTTAACAAAGATGTGTTCGAAGCGACAAATTCTGCGGGTAAAGAAGTTTTTGGACTTCTCAATACGTTCTCGGGTGGAGCGCTCTTCCAGTTCTCGATATTTGCGCTCGGGATCGTGCCTTACATCACTGCGTCTATCATAGTACAGTTGCTTTCCATGGACGTTATTCCTAAATTAGCGGAGTGGGCAAAGCAAGGTGAACAAGGTAAGAAGAAATCTGCACAGTTGACCCGTTATTTAACCATCGGACTGGCATTGATTCAAGCGTTTGGTACGTCGATCGGATTCAACCGCTTGTACAATACAGAGATGGTGCCTAACGCTACATTTGCAGATTATATCTTGATCGCGATTGTACTTACGGCCGGTACTTCATTCCTGATGTGGCTTGGTGAGCAGATCACCGAGAAGGGCATAGGAAACGGGATTTCGATCTTGATCTTTGCGGGTATCCTATCTACGGTGCCTAACATTATCAAGCAAACGATCGAATCTGACTTCATTCAACCTGACCAACTGTTTATGAATATTCTTAAAGGTGTTATCATCGCAATTGTTATTGTGTTGATCATCATAGGGGTCATTTACATTCAGCAGGCGATTCGAAAGATTCCGGTACAGTACGCTAAACGTGTCGTAGGTAACAAAATGTACGGTGGACAGAATACACATATCCCGCTGAAAATTAATGCAGCAGGTGTTATCCCTGTCATCTTTGCTTCATCGCTGTTGATGTTCCCAACGATCATCGCCAACTTCTGGGCAGATCGCCTCTGGGCACAGTGGATCGGACAGAATCTGACAACACACAAACCTCTTGGTATGTTGCTGTATGTCGTGATGATCTTCGGTTTCACATTCTTCTATACTTTTGTACAGATGAATCCACAGCAGATGGCTGATAATATGAAAAAGAACGGCGGTTACATCCCAGGCATTCGCCCGGGTAAAGCAACCGAGAAATATCTGACCCGTGTCATGACTCGTTTGACAATGGCCGGAGCCATCTTCTTGGCAGTCATTTCCGTTCTGCCTGTATTCTTAGGGGCACTTTCTGGTTTGCCTCAATCTGCGCAAATTGGAGGAACATCCCTCCTGATCGTTATCGGTGTTGCGCTGGATACGATGAAGCAAATCGAAAGCCAATTGATCAAACGCCACTACAAAGGTTTTATCAATAAATAGGCAATAGGTACCGGTCGAGTGAAGATTTACTTGCCGGCACCTATTGTGCTGTTTGTTGATGTAGGGTAGTCTTGGAGGGAGTGACATAACGTGAACATCCTATTCATGGGCCCTCCGGGGGCAGGAAAAGGAACGCAAGCAGACGTCATCGTGAAAGAGTTCGGTATTCCCCATATTTCAACAGGCGATGCATTTCGTCTCGCGATCAAACAGGGAACTCCCATTGGCATGAAAGCCAAGGAATATATGGATCAAGGATTGCTTGTACCAGATGATGTAACCATTGGCATCGTTGAAGAACGTTTGCAGCAGCCTGACTGCAGAGAAGGGTTCCTCTTGGACGGATTTCCAAGAACCCTTTCGCAAGCAGAAGCGCTCGATGGCATTCTGGATCGATTGAACTCAGGTCTCGATCATGTAATCAACCTGAAAGTGGATCGCAACAAATTGCTCGCTCGTCTGACGGGTCGTCGAATTTGTAAAAACTGTGGTTCTACTTATCATGTGGTATTCAATCCGCCTAAGCAGGAAGGTATTTGTGATAAATGCGCTGGTGAGTTGTATCAACGCTCTGATGATAATGAAGAGAGTGTAGGTACACGACTGGACGAGTATATCAACAAAACAGCACCACTCCTCACGTTCTATGAGAATAAAGGTCTTCTTCGTCAAATGAACGGAGAACAGGATATCGATCAAGTTTCTCAAGAAATCGTGTCCTTACTGAGAGGTTAATTGATGATCATTGGTAAGTCCGAAACGGAACTGGGCTTGATGAGGGAAGCAGGGAGAATTGTTGCGGAAACGCATCGTCTCTTGGCAGAGCATATCGCTCCCGGTATTACGACTGGAGAACTTGACCATATGGCCGATCAATATATCCGCAGTCAAGGAGCTGTGCCGTCTTTCAAAGGTTATAACGGTTTCCCTGCCAGTGTGTGCGCTTCAGTCAATGAAGAGTTGGTACATGGATTTCCCGGCAAACGCAAGTTGAACGAGGGCGATATCGTTACGTTTGACATTGGCGCGCAGTACCAGGGGTATCATGGAGATTCCGCCTGGACTTATCCGGTCGGCCGTATTTCCGAAGAAGCCCGTCGTCTTCTGGACGTTACCGAGGCTTCGTTATACGCAGGTCTGGCGCTGGTAAAACCGGACGTTCGCTTGTTTACAATATCTCATGCGATTCAGAAATATATTGAAGATGAAGGGTTCTCCGTAGTTCGTGAATATGTCGGTCACGGCATAGGCGCAGATCTGCACGAAGAACCACAGATTCCGAACTATGGTCTTCCCGATCGGGGACCACGGCTTAAAGCGGGCATGGTGCTGGCCATAGAGCCGATGGTTAACGTAGGTAGACGGTATGTGAAAACGTTGGAAGATAACTGGACTGTCGTCACAGTTGATGGAAAGTTATGTGCCCACTTTGAACACACCGTAGCAGTTACACCAGATGGTATGGAAATTTTCACGAAACTGAATGCGTAGGTGATGAGGCATGAACAGTCAGTCTAATCCGCAGCTCGGTCAACTTGTGAAGATCCGTAAAGGCCGCAATGCGGACCAAGCCGCAGTAATTGTTGCTATAGCGGACAGTAAGTTCGTATATATTGCGGATGGAGACAAACGTAAGTTTGATCAACCCAAGAAGAAGAATCTTCTTCATCTTGAACTCCAGCCCATGATTAGCAGCGAGGTTGTGAACAGTTTAAACGAGAGTGGTCGGGTGACAAATGGAAAGCTCCGTTATGCGGTTCATTCATTTCTGGAATCCACCAACATTCAAGCTGAAGAGAAAGGAGACTGACTAATGGCCAAGGAAGATGTCATTGAAGTGGAAGGTACGGTTCTTGAACCGCTACCGAATGCAACATTCAAGGTTGAGCTTGAGAACGGTCATCAAATTCTCGCTCACGTTTCCGGAAAACTACGGATGCACTTTATTCGTATCCTGACTGGAGACAAAGTAGTTGTTCAGTTGTCGCCTTATGATTTAACAAAAGGTCGCATAACTTACCGTAAATAGTAGTAGACAGTTGCAATGAACTGTGAAGCTTATGAAGCGGGTTTTGCCCGGCAAAACTTGCGAAAGCTTCGAAGCCGGTTTTACAATAGTAGAACAAGGTCAATGCTTACGAAGAGGGTTTTGCTTAGCAAAACTTTGAGGAGGTAATTCACATGAAGGTAAGACCTTCGGTCAAGCCGATTTGCGAAAAATGCAAAGTCATTCGCCGCAAAGGGAATGTTATGGTTATCTGTGAAAATCCGAAACACAAACAAAAACAAGGTTAAAGAAGGGGGTGTAGCGTAAAATGGCACGTATAGCTGGTGTGGATTTGCCACGTGATAAGCGCGTTGAGATCGCCTTGACTTATATTTTCGGAATCGGTAAAACGACTTCCCAGAAAATTCTGAGCACAACAGGCATCAATCCGGACACTCGTGTTCGTGATTTGACGGAAGATGAAGTCAGCAAATTGCGTGAAAGTATCGATAAAGAGGTCAAAGTAGAAGGTGACCTGCGTCGAGAAATCTCTTTGAATATTAAACGTTTGACGGAGATCGGTTGTTACCGTGGAGTTCGTCATCGTCGTGGTCTGCCTGTTCGTGGACAACGTACGAAAACGAATGCTCGTACTCGTAAAGGTCCTCGTCGTACAGTAGCGAACAAGAAGAAATAATAAGGGGGGATAAGAGAAAATGGCTAAACCGAAAAAAGTCGTACGTACTAAACGTCGTGACCGTAAGAATATTGAATCTGGCGTGGCGCATATCCGTTCCACTTTCAATAACACTATCGTTACTATTACGGATCCTCACGGAAATGCAATTTCGTGGGCAAGCTCCGGCGGCCTCGGATTCAGAGGTTCCCGTAAATCGACTCCGTTTGCTGCACAAATGGCTGCTGAGACTGCTGCCAAAGCTGCAATGGAACATGGGATGAAAGCCGTTGAGGTTATGGTTAAAGGACCAGGCGCAGGCCGTGAAGCAGCGATCCGCTCTTTGCAAGCTGCTGGTCTTGAAGTTAACCTGATCAAAGACGTAACTCCAGTCCCGCATAACGGATGCCGTCCTCCAAAACGTCGTCGTGTCTAATGAGATTTGCCCCTGCGTGTGGTATATTTCCGGCACAATCTGCTAATAATGGTTGTTTAGGCATACTACTACATGTTTTCGCAAGAGAAGGTAAATGTTTCATAGAGGACCGACGTTTTGAAGGAGGGGTATTGCAGTGATTGAAATCGAAAAGCCGAAAATTGAGACGGTAGACGTCAACGATGATGGCACCTATGGGAAATTCGTAGTAGAACCGCTTGAGCGCGGATACGGTACGACGCTTGGAAACTCGCTTCGCCGAATCTTGCTCTCGTCACTGCCGGGTGCGGCAGTGTCTTCGGTTCAAATCGATGGCGTTCTGCATGAATTTGCTACAGTTCCTGGCGTAATGGAAGATGTTACGGAGGTTATTCTTAACCTGAAAGCTTTGTCGCTTAAGATTCATTCGGATGAGGAGAAAGTGCTCGAGATTGATGCTGAAGGCGAAGGAGCAATTACGGCTGGAGATATCCGTGCTGACTCCGATGTGGAAATCCTTAACCCGGATTTACACATTGCTACGCTCGGACCAGGTTCGAGACTTCACATGCGTATTTTTGCCAATCGCGGTCGCGGCTACGTCCAGGCAGATCGGAATAAACGCGATGACCAGCCGATCGGCGTCATCCCAGTCGATTCCATCTTCACCCCGATCAGTCGCGTTAACTACGCTGTGGAAAATACGCGTGTCGGTCAAGTGACCAACTATGACAAGCTCACGTTGGAAGTTTGGACTGATGGAAGTATTCGTCCTGAAGAGGCTGTAAGCCTCGGCGCTAAAATTTTGACTGAGCATTTGATGCTCTTCGTGGGTCTTACAGACGAAGCGAAAGATGCAGAGATCATGGTCGAAAAAGAAGAAGACAAAAAAGAAAAAGTACTCGAAATGACGATCGAAGAGCTAGATCTCTCTGTTCGTTCCTACAACTGCCTCAAACGTGCCGGTATTAATACCGTGCAAGAGCTGACTACGAAAACGGAAGAAGACATGATGAAAGTCCGTAACCTCGGACGCAAGTCTTTGGAAGAAGTTCAAGAGAAGCTTGAGGAACTTGGTTTGGGACTCCGTACAGAAGAATAGACAGCCGAGTGCTTGAAGTGAAGGAGGGAAAACAATGGCATACCAAAAGTTGGGCCGTAATTCCAGCGCACGTAAAGCTTTGTTCCGTGACCTGGTAACCGACCTGTTCTTATACGAACGCATTCAGACAACTGAAGCGAAAGCAAAAGAGGTTCGCTCTATTGCTGAAAAACTGATCACTAAAGCGAAAAAGGGAGATCTTCATGCCCGTCGCCAAGTGGCAGCTTATGTTCGCCGCGAAACTATCGATGGTGAGCAAGATGCAATCCAAAAACTGTTTAGCGAATTGTCCGGTCGTTACGCTGAGCGTCCAGGTGGATACACTCGTATCTTGAAACTGGGACCTCGTCGTGGTGACGCAGCGCCAATGGTTTACTTGGAACTGGTAGACCGCGCGTAAAACAGATGAGATGAGGAAAGGGGACAGAATCAACGATTCTGGATTAACCCTTTTTTTCTCTTCATTTCGGAATTCGTGCTGTAATAGAAGCTCCGTAAGGGGCTTCTTTTGCTGTTCGGGATAGGGATATGTATAGTATGGAACAAAGGTGTGTTAATAATGCGGAACTTATGTATGACGTTAACTTATGATGGCACTGCCTATTACGGCTTCCAAGTACAGCCGGGTGGGAATACCATTCAGGATCATCTTGAAGATGCGATTCGTGCTTTAACCGGTGAGAAGGTTAAAATTACAGGTTCAGGCCGAACAGATGCAGGTGTTCACGCCCGCAGACAAATCTTTAATTTTCCTACGGAGTCCCAGATCCCGATTGAACGCTGGTGTATTGCACTCAACTCCAGATTACCCTCCGATATTGTCGTTATTGATGCGATTGAAGTTTCGGCTGATTTTCATTCTCGCTATGCAGCGAAAAAGAAAACGTATCGTTATACAGTCAATGCGAATCAATTTCCGGATGTATTCAACAGAAGACTGCAATATCATCATCATGCGAAGCTTGATATTATGGCAATGCAGGAGGGCTTACGACATTTCATAGGGACGTATGATTTTACCTCTTTTGCTTCACGCAAGTCTCAGAAAGAGAATCATATCCGTTCGGTGTACGAAGCATGGATGGAAGTGGACCGATCAATGTGCAGAGACCATCCGCGCGATCAGGGTGTCATTCACATTTATGTGAGTGGTAACGGCTTTTTGCAGCATATGGTTCGTATCATTGTAGGGACACTGCTGGAGATTGGAGAGGGCAAACGGAAAGCCTCTGATGTACCAAATATGATTGCTGCATGTAATCGATCTGCTGCAGGACCTACTGCAGTTAGCTGCGGTTTAATGCTCTGGGATCTTGAATACAAAAAAGATTAAATTTGGTGAGTGAAAAGCTTAATTAACACTTGCGATTTAATCGCCTATCATGTAATATAAAAGTTGTGTTTTCTTAATGGCTTTCCCACAGCCCCAATTAAGAGGTTCACATCAAATTTACAATCCATCAACACCTAAAGTTATAACTTAACGAACGAAGATAAATGAAAATGATGATTTTGAACATTTTAAGGAGGAACTTTTCATGCGTACTACGTACATGGCGAAGCCTAACGAAGTTGAGCGCCAATGGCACATCATTGATGCTGAAGGCAAAACCCTCGGACGTTTGGCGAGCGAAGCAGCTGCTTTGATTCGCGGCAAACACAAGCCACAATTCACTCCACATGTGGACACTGGCGATTTCGTTGTTATCATCAATGCTGAGAAAATCGTATTGACTGGTAAGAAAATGCAAGGTAAAAAATACTACCGTCACTCAATGCACCCAGGTGGTTTGAAAGTAACTACTGCTGAAGAGATGGTTAAAAACAAACCTGAGCGTATGTTGGAATTGGCTGTTCGCGGTATGCTTCCTAAAACTCGCATGGGCGAGAAAATGAAGTTGAGACTTAAAGCGTACAGAGGCACTGAGCATCCACATGCAGCACAAAAACCAGAAGTTTACGAACTTCGCGGTTAATTAAAAGGAGGACAGTTTCATGGCACAAGTACAATACTATGGGACAGGTCGTCGTAAACATTCGGTAGCACGTGTTCGCCTTGTACCGGGTGAAGGACGCATTGTCATCAATAAACGTGATATTAATGAATACTTCGGTTTGGAAACACTCAAACTGATCGTAAAACAACCACTGAACTTGACAGAAACGCTCAACAACTATGACGTTCTTGTTATTGCTCATGGTGGCGGAATCTCCGGTCAAGCCGGCGCAATCCGTCATGGTATCTCCCGCGCTCTGCTCAAAGCAGATCCGGAATACCGTGCATCCCTGAAAAAAGCAGGATTCCTGACTCGTGACCCACGTATGAAAGAGCGTAAAAAATACGGTCTTAAAGCGGCTCGTCGCGCACCTCAGTTCTCCAAACGTTAATATTAAAAGCCTTTGGCCTCGGTCAAAGGCTTTTTTATATGTTCATGACGATTCAGCCTTTTACTATATATGTTTTGCAATAGCTCTCATATCTTTGATGTCTCTCCCCATGCTTCTGTATTTTCCTTTCAATGCACTTTTCAATGCACTTTTCAATGTACTCATAATCTCCCTCAGTACAGTCCTATAATATATGCGTTAATACATCTTACTGAACCTCTCTAATCATTTTAAAACATTCGATTTGCTCTTACCCATCGTTCACCACACATCTATAACACCTCCTTATAAAATTATCTATTAGCGCTCAAGCCAGATTTCTTGAATGCACTCGCTAATTGTTTGCGTACTTGATTCTTTAGTGCAAACCTTATCAGTATTTCTTATGGAAACGATAAAAGTCCCTTACATATCAACCGCTAAATGTCGCAACGCTGCTCTAATTAAATCTTCTGTTTTTTGTCCTTCACTTTCAATCGCCCAGTGATTTTTTGATGCTGTTCTTGGCGACATGAACTGTCCAAACCCAGCAGCAGCAAAGGTTTCCCAGGCTAAGAGATGTATTTTTACCTACCTAATGACGTGGGCCAACATCATTGTTTTTATCTCGTTAACAAAGAAATGGATAAATTGAACCAAAATATTGTGAGAGAGCGATGATCAAAAATGGACAAAAACTGATTTATTTTACCATATGGCAGGCATTGACATCCCCAATGAAAGATTTATACTAAACATAATTCATATTAGATTAGTCGGCTTTAAGATGTATTGAAATGCAGAATGGGGGAAATTCACAGATGAACTTGTTGGAGAAAGAAGATTTGGCACGGACGAAGGCAGAGGAACTGGAACACGCCAGTCCAGAGGATATTATTCGGTATGCTATTGAAACATTCCCAAATATCACTTTTGCATGTAGCTTTGGTGCAGAAGATGTTGTACTTGTAGATATGTTGCAGAAGATCAGCCCATCCACAGATATTTTTTATCTGGATACAGATTTTCACTTTAAAGAAACATACGAAACACGTGATAAGATGCAGGAGAATTACAACCTTGAATTTGTTCGCGTGTCACCTAAGATTACTCCGGAAGAGCAGGCAGCTCAACACGGTGACGAGTTGTGGAAGTCTGATCCTAATGGATGCTGTAACATTCGCAAAGTTGAACCGTTAACACGTATTCTTTCTCAGTATGATGCATGGATTACAGGTATTCGTAGAGATCAAGCACCAACTCGTGCAAACTCGAAGAAGGTTGAATATGATTCCAAGTTTGGCCTGATGAAGTTTAATCCAATTGCGCACTGGACGACTGAGGATGTATGGCAATATATTCGTGACAATAACGTTGTATATAACCCTCTTCATGATCAGAACTACCCAAGTATTGGTTGTGAGCATTGCACACGTCAGGTTATGCCTGGTGAGGACCCTCGTGCTGGACGTTGGTCTGGTAATGATAAAACGGAATGTGGCCTTCATAAATAATAGATATACAAGGAGCTGACAAGATGACATCGATTCTGCCTCATGGAGGTACGTTGGTTCAGCGTATCGTACAAGGAGAAGAACGGGAGCAATTGTTGCAAAACAGTAAAAACTTATCCTCATTGCTTATTAATACCTGGACGATATCGGATTTGGATCTGATTGGCGTGGGTGCGTTCTCACCACTTCAAGGTTTCTTGAATGAGGAGGATTACCTTTCGGTGGTGTCTCGCATGCGTCTCGCGGATGGAACAGTCTGGAGTATACCGATTACTCTTGCTGTTGACGATAAACAAGCCGCATCCCTCCAGATTGGTGAACTTGTGAAACTTGTTGGTGATCAAGATGGAGTAACTTATGGACTGCTCGAAGTCCAAAGTATATACCAGGTGGATCAGGGTGAAGAAGCTCGGCGTATATTCAAAACAGATGATCCCGAGCACCCGGGTGTTAAAAAACTGTTGGAACGTCCTGCAACATACGTAGGAGGTCCAATCCAAGTGTTGAACCGTCCAAAACCTTCGAAATTCGAAGAGTTCTATTATGATCCTGCAGATACCCGGAAGATTTTTCAGGAGAAGGGTTGGAAGACGGTAGTTGGTTTTCAGACACGTAATCCGGTCCATCGGGCTCATGAGTACATCCAGAAGAGCGCTATGGAGATTGTAGACGCACTCTTCCTGAATCCGCTTGTTGGAGAGACGAAGTCAGACGATGTTCCCGCAGATGTTCGGATGAAGAGTTATCTGGTATTACTGGAGAACTATTACCCGGCTGATCGTGCGTTCCTTGGTGTGTTCCCCGCAGCGATGCGGTATGCCGGCCCACGAGAAGCTATTTTCCATGCGATGGTTCGCAAAAATTACGGGTGTACCCACTTTATTGTTGGTCGTGACCATGCGGGTGTGGGTGATTATTATGGAACATATGAAGCACAGGAGATCTTTACTAACTTTACAGCAGAGGAACTGGGGATCACTCCGTTGTTCTTCGAACATAGTTTCTTCTGTACCAAATGTGGAAACATGGCATCCAGCAAAACTTGCCCACATGATAAAGAACATCATATGGCGCTTTCCGGCACCAAAGTACGCGGGTTGCTCCGTGACGGCCAGTGCCCTCCACCTGAATTTACACGTCCTGAGGTAGCTGAGGTGCTGATTGAAGGAATGGCGGAGCAAGTCCGGTCCTAGCGGTATATTTGTCCATCTTGTCCCATATAGATGATTAGAGTCATTTATAGGGACGAGGTGGTTTTTTTATGCGTAAAAATATGGGGAAACACTTTGTAGTCTGGATCAGGTTAAAAACAATCAAAAGGGTCATGCTGAGCCTCTGTCTGCTGGCCATGTTAGTGGCAGTAATGTCCTATGAACTGCCTTCCGCAAAGACGTCAGGTTATTGGAGTTTGCCGATGGCGGGTAAGGTCATTGCCATTGATGCAGGACACGGAGGTCCAGATGGAGGAGCTGTAAGTAAACAGGGGGTTATTGAAAAAGATATCAATCTGTCTATCGCCCTGTATGTGAGAGATTATTTGCAGCAGGCAGGTGCCTTAGTGGTGATGACACGAGAAATAGACACCGATTTGGCGGAATCGGACACCAAGGGGTATTCTAAACGCAAGACGGAGGATCTGAAACAAAGAGTACGGCGGATAGAGGATAAGCAAGCAGATCTCTTTATTAGTATTCACATGAACAGTGTCCCATCCAACCGATGGAGTGGAGCGCAGGTTTTCTATACACCTAACCATCCGGATAACGAAGGTTTGGCTAATCTGCTTCAACAAGAGATGGTCCGTAATCTGGAGAATACAGATCGAATCGCCAAAACGGTGAATACGGTTTATCTGTTACAGGCTCTGAAGATCCCTTCAGCGCTGGTAGAAGTGGGTTTCCTTTCTCATCCGGAAGAGGCACGTATGCTTGCCGACGAAGCTTATCAACGCAAAGTAGCTGCTTCGATCTATAATGGGATTCTCAGATATTCCTCAGGAGAACGGCCTAAAAGTTAGTCAGAACAAGAAAGGTAATGATATAATTGGATCAGCATACCTAATTACATGCCAATAGATAAAGCTGAGGTGCTGTCTGATGTTATCAAAAGAACAGATACTTGAACTATTACAGCCATTACAAGAACCACAATTGGGAGTAAGTCTGACCGAACTGGAATGGGTTCGAGATATTATGGTGAAAGAAAATCATGTGGCTCTGACCATAGTGACACTGGAAAATCGACCTGAGGATACAACAGCCTTGAGTGATGCAGCGCGTAATCTGTTGTCCCAGCACGGGCTGAAGGATGTACATATTCGTGTACGTGCGGCTTCTGAGCATGATCGTGAGAGCCTGAATATGGGACAACCCGATAATGAGCCAGATCGGGACGAAGTGCTCGTAAAAGGTCACGCAGCGGGTCTGGATGGACATGAGCTGTTAAGTCCTGAATCAGGTGTTCGTTTTATTGCTGTGGCCAGTGGTAAAGGTGGCGTTGGTAAATCAACGGTAACCGTTAATCTCGCTGCAGCCTTGGCACGTCAAGGCAAGAAAGTGGGCTTAATTGATGCGGATATCTATGGCTTCAGTGTACCCGACATGATGGGGATTGAAGAATATCCGGTCGTTGAAGATGGCGTTATTCAACCGGTTGAACGTTTTGGCGTCAAAGTTATGTCGATGGGCTTCTTTATTCGGGAGAACAACCCGGTAATCTGGCGTGGACCTATGCTAGGTCGGATGCTGCGTCAATTCTTTACGGATGTCCAGTGGGGCGAGTTGGATTATATGTTACTGGATTTGCCACCTGGTACGGGAGATGTCGCTTTGGATGTGCACCAGATGTTGCCACAGAGCAAGGAAATCATCGTTACCACACCGCATGCAACAGCAGCTTTTGTCGCAGCACGTGCGGGGGCGATGGCCATTCAGACCGATCATGAGTTACTTGGTGTGGTTGAGAACATGGCTTATTATGAGTGTGGCAGTTGCGGAGAGAAGGATTATGTCTTTGGTCGTGGAGGCGGGGGAAGACTTGCGGAAAGTCTGCATACAAGCTTGCTTGCCCAGATTCCATTAGGCACGCCGGATAATCATCCATCCGAGCCTGATTTCTCACCTTCGGTTTACAAAGCAGATTCCCGTATAGGGGCTATCTACGATGAAGTTGCCCGGTCCATTGAATCCAAATTCTAATGGGATGAGTGTTATAATACTAATAAAGCCTGCGTCCACTTGGATGCAGGCTTTTCAGTATCTGTGGTGTGTATTAATACCTGCTGTTTATGATCCTCCGCCGCCTGAATCTCCACTGCTTCCACCATCTCCGCCATCACTACCACCTTGGCCTTGACCGTCTTGCTGTCCGCCTTGCTCTTGCCCTTGTTGTCCGCCACTTTCTACTTTGGGTTGCAATTCCTCCTGCACTACCTTCTTGAGCAAAGTGAGTACTTCCATGCGGAACAACGGGTTTTGCATCACTTCCTGCATGACAGTCATCGTCTGTTTACGATAATCCGGAGTCTTCGTCATATCCATGAACATCTTGGATACCTCAGGTGACTTCATGATGTCCTCAACAGACTTTTGATATGTGGGATCTTTAATCAATTGCATATGAAGTTGTTTACTTTGTGCGTTGATCACTTTGGCAAATTCACCCGCAAACTGCGGATCGGTCATGATCTTTTCAAATTCCTTCTTATACTCGGGAGCTGTGATGGTATCTTTTACTGCAATACGTATTTGTTCCGAAGATTGCACAGGCATTAACATTTTCATACCAATGGATCCCGAAGCACCACCTGAACCGCCACCTTCTTCAGAACCGCTGCTTCCGCTAGATGAGCTTTGCCCTGTAAGAGCCTCCTCCACCGCTTTCTTGCCTTCGTCACTTTTCAAAATATCTACAACCATTGTTTTCATCTCTTTATAACTGCCCTGAGGAGGCGAAGAACTCTGATCTGAACCGCAGCCGGCAAGCATGACGGATAGCCCCAGTACGACACAGCATAGCTGCCACAAAGGCCGTTTCATGTGTACGATCCCTCCTTGATTAGATACTGGTTGTAGTATGTGATGGGAAAGGGGGAAATATGTTGAGCAATGATGGTTTTTTGCTGAGAAGGTTGGTAAAATAAACACTCGGGGGTGGAAAACATTTGAATTTACGTAAATGGTTTTTCCTGTTTTGGACAGCCTTGCTTATTGGGGCAGCGGGAGCATTAGGTACAGGATTGATTATGATGCTGGTGAACGGGGAGAAAACAAATGGATTGAATGATTTTCTTCTGTATCTTTTGATCCTATTTGGATCAGGGGTTATGATCAGCGTGTATTCACAAATGGGTTTCTTTGCATATCTGATATTGAATTATATGGGTAAAGGTGTATTTCCAAAGCGCGGTTGGCAGATCGTGCAGATTGTATTAACGGTGTTAGCCCTGTTTGACGTGATGTTTTTACGTCTGTTTGTTGGGGGAGACCGGGAGCGGATATCGGATATTGTGTTAGGTATCATTATTTTGGCAGCTGCAATTGTTACCGCTTACGTTAAAGTAAAGCTGACTCATGTCTCCGCGCTTGTGCCTACACTTTTTTTCATGATTGCCGTCACCATAGTGGAGACGATCGGCGTATTACGTATTGATGTGAATGCTGCAACCATATTTATTGTGGTTCCCTTGCTCTTATGTAATGCATACCAAATGCTGATATTGCACAGGCTGGTGGATGTATCGACGAAACGCAGCGTAAGTGGAAAGGCAGAACAGTTGAAAGAAAGCAGAGCATAGAAATCATTTTGCATAAAAAAACATACCAAAAAGAGCTAACCCGGTTAGCTCTTTTCAACTTTTACACTCGTATTCGAGCTGTAGCACCAGCATTCAACCACTTATTGACCACTGGCTTGATCACGAACTTCCTTACCTTCCACACTGGAATGGTTAAGCAACTCAGACACGGTTACGAATTCATAACCCTGGTTTTTTAATTTGTCGATAATGACAGGGAGTGCCTCATGAGTCTGTTTAGAGGAATCGCTTGCGTGCAGCAGCACGATGTCCCCTGGATGTGCTTTGCTTACTACGCGATCAACAATGGTCTGTACACCAGGGTTTTTCCAATCCAAGGAGTCAGTATCCCACTGCACAACCTGATAATTCAGACTATTGGCTACCTGAAGCACTCGCTTGTCAAAGTCCCCGTTGGGCAGACGCAGTAATTTCGGTTCTTTTCCCGTTAAATCGGTTAAAATGCTATGAGCTGTCGAAATTTCTTTGCGAATTTCTTCTTCAGTCAGGCTGCTGTAGTTCTCATGTCTGTGACCATGGCTGCCAATTTCATATCCTGCCTCTTTGATGGCAGTAACAATTTCGGGGTGTGTCTTGCTCCAGGGGGAGGAAAGGAAAAAGGTTGCCTTCTGCACTTTATTCTTCTGAAGAACTTTCAGAATCGGCTCTGTCCGTTTATCCCCCCAGCTAATGTCAAAGGTAAGTGCGAGTACCTTCTTCTCGGTTGGAACGCTGTAGACGGCTGATGGTGCTTCCTCCGAGAATACGGAGACATTGCCTCTCTCCAGATAGATAATACCGATCGCAAAGATGGCAGCAACGAGGACAATCAGGTACCGTTTAATCTTTTTGCCGCTAAATACATAGAACGAGTTCATTTCAATAAGCGCCCCTCTCCCATAAGAAATGCTTGTTTACTCTCCAATGTATGCTCGTACTGCCCAGTTATTCGTCACTGATCCTTGTTTGTCCATCATTTTAGATTCTACAGGAGGTTATTATGTTAAAATTCAGTACATTTCTTAGAGATCTTGGTGCCATCCGCAGTGCATTAATCTGGTCAGTAGTTTTGTTTGCTGTTGGAATAGGGGCAGGATGGGTGAGTACAGGGCCACTGGAAGAACTGTTGTTGAATCAAATTGGAGGATTACGTGAAGTCAGTGAACGGCTGGAGCAGGGGGGCAATGTGCAATGGAACTTCTTCCTGTTTATCTTTTTCAATAATGCCATCAAAAGTGTGCTTGTGATCTATGCCGGTATATTCTTCGGTATTCTGCCTGTCATCTTCCTGCTGATCAATGGGATGGTCCTTGGATTTGTAGTACACACCACGATGAATTATGGAGCAAGCTTCTATGATATTGTGGTTAAAGGTTTACTTCCGCATGGCATTATTGAGATACCGGTTATTATTATTGCTTGTGCCTTCGGACTGAAGTTTGGTGGTCTGGTTATCAAAAGCCTTGCACAACTTGGAAGTGACAAGCGAAATACGATGGGTACCCGGTGGAGAGCATTCATGAATGGGACGTTAACGGCATCCTTCTGGGTTGTCATCTTGCTTCTTGTTGCAGCAATCATCGAAAGCACACTTACGTACACTCTGGTGAGAGGATAAAATTTTGTGATGGTTGGCATTCATAAATTTTCAGAAAGTTGACCATAACAATAAAACGGGTTCCAGCAGCACCCGCAAAAAGCGATTGCACGGGGTGTTGCATGAAACTTGTGTAAGTGTGATAAAGAGGCTATGCACAAAAAGGAGAACTCTAATGCTGGGTATGTTGTTTAACGAGAAGGAATGTAAGGAACTAGACTATGTGCTGCGTAAAGAATTAGATGAGATGCTTTTCGATCTAAGTGATAATCGTCTTGACCAAGAGATCAAATATGCTATCGCGAGCCGATATAAGACTGTGTTCCGCATGTATGCACGCTTTGCCCCGCCAAAAGAGTTGTCCAAGTATGCAAGAGGTGGGAAGCTGAAAAAGTCGAAGCCGTAATGCTGAAGCTGGTCATATATTCGCTTTACAGTAATGGAAGTGAGGTGCGGCTCTTGTTAGCGGGTGCTGTACCTCTGAACCATGAGAATGTGAAATTGTTAAGGGGGTTCATACTTTTTGTCGAAAAAGGGTTGACCTTTCTAATTTCATATGGTAAATTAATTTTCGTTCCTTTTTTAGGAGCGGTTCACCGAAACAAGCATGAAAATAAAGCGATTGAAAACAATCGAAAAAATAATGCTTGCAAAGAGAACTTCAACATGATATATTATAAAAGTCGCCGCTGAAACGACGACAACTTGAAAAACAGCACCAAATTGAATGTTTGATCTTTGAAAACTGAACAACGAGTGAGTAAACATTCTGCTTGCAGAATGAACGCGAAAGTTTGAGACAAGCCTTGGCTTGGATCGACTGGAGCACAAATGAGATTT
>NZ_JAULSQ010000021.1:0-63470 GCF_032452295.1 Paenibacillus sp. ClWae2A | reverse complement strand
TGTGACAGGAACCACAGGAGTTACCGGAGCAACAGGCGTCACGGGAGTTACAGGTGTGACAGGGACGACAGGAGTTACCGGAGCAACAGGCATTACAGGAGTTACGGGTGTGACAGGAACCACAGGAGTTACCGGAGCAACAGGCGTCACGGGAGTTACAGGTGTGACAGGGACGACAGGAGTTACCGGAGCAACAGGCATTACAGGAGTTACGGGTGTTACAGGGACGACAGGAGTTACCGGAGCAACGGGCGTCACGGGAGTTACAGGTGTGACAGGGACGACAGGAGTTACCGGAGCAACAGGAGCAACGGGAGTTACGGGTGTGACAGGGGCCACAGGAGTTACCGGAGCAACAGGCGTCACGGGAGCAACGGGACAGGGTTTATCCTCATTTGCTTATATTTTTAATACTTCAGCCCAGACTGTAGCTACCGAAACAGACATAACCTTTGATAGCAACCAAAATCTTAATAATATTACTCACACGCCCAATACCGCTGCGATTATTATTGCTAATGCTGGGGACTATGCGGTGTTCTTTATCGTTGCAGGTGTGCAGGCAAACCAATTCACCCTTTATCAAAACGGAGCCCCTGTAGGTGGTAGTGTCTATGGTTCAGGATCTGGCACTCAACCGAATCCAGGCATGGTCATTATAACCGCTGCTCCTGGTGATGTGCTGACGTTACGAAATCATTCCAGTGCTACGGCTGTTGATCTGCAAACACTAGCGGGCGGATCGCAGATCAATGCCAATGCCTCTATCCTTATTCAACAATTGAGCTAAATGAAGGAACTAAAATCAAATTACAAAGGGGGTTACTGAATGGCCAATTTATCAACTGGGCCTATAGAAAATAATATTTCAGGTGTAACGGGTACCCGCCCCACTCAATTTATTACCGTTAAAATTGATAACCGGAATTTGACTGATGTGTTTAATGTACTTCTGTTAGGTTATTTCTTAGATGGAGTTCGGACGTTATATGTTGAAGAGTTATTTAATGTATTGCCCAATCAGGTCGTAACCAAAGACTTTGTGGCTAATTTTGATGCTTTCGAGTTTATATTTTCTACTGCAGACACAGCTGCTCCAGAAGCACAAATTTCTGTGTGGGGCAAAGATGCCCAAGATGAGTTGGTGACGGCTCATCGGTTGGTGTCACAGGAGTTGTTGGGTGAATCTCTGGGTATAACAGGTGTTACGGGAGCCACGGGAGCTACCGGAGCAACGGGGGTTACTGGAAGTACCGGGGTAACAGGGGCGACAGGACTGACAGGAGCTACCGGGATTACCGGAGCAACAGGAGCAACGGGTGTTACTGGAAGTACCGGGGTAACAGGGGCGACAGGACTGACAGGAGCTACCGGGATTACCGGAGCAACAGGAGCAACGGGCGTTACTGGACTTACCGGGGTAACAGGAGCGACAGGACTGACAGGAGCTACCGGGATTACCGGAGCAACAGGAGCAACTGGTGTAACCATACCTACTTCAGTGAATTTAATTTACGTAGCTAATTCTGGAAGTAATAATGTCAGTGTGATTAACGGAAATACCAATGCCATTGTGACCACGATCCCCGTAGGCAGCGAGCCTCAATTTATAGCAGTGAATTCAATCACGAACCTCATTTATGTGACTAATTTTGGGGACGATACGGTTTCGGTCATTGACGGAAATACCAACGCTATTGTCACAACCATTCCGGTGGGTGTTCAGCCAGAGGGGATAGCTGTGAATCTAAACACAAACTTCATTTATGTAAATAATTTTAGCGACAATACAGTTTCCGTCATTAACGGAAATACGAATACGGTCGTTGCAACCATTCCAGTGGGCACTGAACCATTCGGTGTAGAGGTTAATTCAATCACAAACTTTATCTATGTTACTAATGTAGGGGACAGCACAGTTTCTGTCATTGATGGAGATACCAGTACCGTTGTAGATACGATTAATGTAGGCGCACAGCCGTTGGGTGTAACTGTGAATCCAACAAATAACCGTATATATGTGGCGAATAACGGAGATAACACAGTTTCGGTTATTAGTGGATTGTCAGATACCATTATAACTACCGTTCCAGTAGGGACAGGGGCTTTTGGGATAGGGGTAAATGCAAACACCAACTTTGTCTATGTCTCAAACAATAGCAGCAATAGTGTCTCTGTCATTGACGGAAATACGAATACAGTTGCTACAACCATACCAGTAGGATCTGCACCATCCGGTGTAGGAGTGGATCCATTAACTAATGGAGTTTACGTCGCGAACAATACAGGTGGTAACATCTCCGTAATTGATGGAAATATCAATACTGTTACATCTACAATTACCGTAAACTCCGGACCATTGGGTATAGGAATAAATCCGTAATGATCTTGTAATTTTGATTAATAAGTGGGTGTGTCCAGAAAAGTAGACATTAAAATTGAGGATGCTAATTTTTTAGACATCCAGAGAAGAACCGGAGAAAAGGAAAGTTGGATGTTCTTCTGGTAAAGTGTCATTCTTGCAGAAAAAACCATGTGCCCAGAGAGAAAGAGGCAGCATGGTTTTATTTTTGTTGTTTTTCATTTATATATTGATCAGCTGGAAAATAACTATCGGAACATATTCTTAACGACCATCCAGAGATTAGCCGGTTTTTCGGCCAAACGGCGGGTATAGTACGGATACCACATGGTGCCATAAGGTACGTAACAGCGAATACGATAGCCTTCTTTGGCAAGACGTTCCTGTTCGCTCATGCGTAGACCATATAACATCTGAAATTCAAAGGCATCCGGCGAAATTCCCCGATCCTTGGCATATTGCTTGGTCCAATTAATGATGTGATCATCATGCGAGGCAACCGCAGTGTACACACCCTGATCGAGGTGATTACGAATCATCGTTTTGAATTGATGAATGACTTCAGAAGTATTCTGATAGGCGACTGATCCGGGTTCTTTGTATGCACCTTTAACCAAACGAAGCCGGATACCTTCCCGAATCATATCGCGCGTATCTTCTTCGGTTCGATGAAGGTAGGCTTGCAACACTGTGCCTGTATTATGCAGTCCTTCCGAGTGCAGTCTTCGAACAATATCCAGCGTTGCTTGAGTAAATGGACTATCCTCCATATCAATTCGGACAAATAGATCATGCAATTTGGCTTGTGTGGCAACGGTACGGATATTTCGATAGCCCTCTTCCGGGTCCAGTGCGATGCCCATCTGGGTTGGTTTCAACGAGACGTTGGAGTCTGCTCGTTCACGTGCAATGCCTTCTACCAGTCGTACATACTCATCCCTGTATAATGCCGCTTCGCTCAGACGGGTGATGCCTTCCCCCAGATGATCGAGCGTAGCCATAATGCCTTTGTTATTGAGTATGCGGATCTCTTCGAGAGCTTCTTCCAAGGTGTTTCCTGCAATAAACTTGCCTGCCAGCTTCTTACCATATCTGATGGACAGGTTCTCTACAGCTTTGTTGCCTGCCACGGTTAATAAGGTTTTGCGATATATTTCCGTTCCCACACTCATTTTCGTTTCCTCCTTCAGCATTGTGCATCCTTAATTCAAGCAAGAAACGTGCCAGATTTAGCGATGGTCTACTATTTTTCATGAAAATTATCGCGCTCGCCTTTATCCTCGGATTTTCCCTCTATAAAAAGGAATCAAAAAAATCTGGGGATAACAGCGATCGGAAGGTTATTCTGTCATCGGAGTGGCCCGTGTGAATTTTCAGTAGTTGAATTTAACGAGATAAATATTTCAATCTCAACTGGAGTTGGCACGGATTTTGCTACATATATTTGGTGATGAGTCACATGCAAAATAATTCAGGCGAGCAGCCAGCGAACCCCACATCCTGAAGGAGGAATCATTGATGAATATCCCTTTTGTTAACGAACCATTCACACCATTTGCAGTCCAGGCAAACCAGGAAGCATTTGAAGACGCACTTCGTCAGGTAGAAGCTCAACTTGGGCAGGAATACCCGATTATTATTGGTGGGCAAAAAATAACAAGCAGCCGCACGTTAACTTCCGTGAACCCCGCAGCCAAGAATCAAGTTGTCGGAACGATCCATCAGGCAGATCAGGAATTGGCCGAAAAGGCCATTCAGACAGCGGCGGAGACATTCCAGACATGGAAACATACTGACCCGAATGAACGGGCCCGTTATCTATACAAAGCAGCTGCCATTATGCGCCGTCGCAAGCATGAGTTCTCCGCATGGATGGTTTATGAAGCTGGCAAGACTTGGCCTGAAGCCGATGCGGATACAGCGGAAGCCATTGATTTTATGGAATTTTATGCACGGGATATGCAGCGACTGAGTGAACCGCAGCCCCTCGTGCGGATTGCAGGGGAAGATAATGAACTGAGTTATATACCGCTGGGCGTGGGTGTTGTTATACCACCTTGGAACTTCCCGTTGGCGATTATGGCAGGCATGACCTCTGCTGCACTGGTATCCGGCAACACGGTAGTATTAAAGCCCGCCAGCACAACTCCAGTGATTGCCGCGAAGTTTATGGAGCTGCTCGCAGAAGTTGGTCTGCCGGATGGCGTCGTGAACTTTTTACCAGGACCAGGCAGTGAAGTGGGCGATTATCTCGTGGATCATGCGCTCACCCGGTTTATCAGTTTCACTGGTTCTAGAGATGTAGGACTGCGAATTAATGAACGTGCAGCACGAACAGCTCCGGGTCAGAAGTGGATCAAACGGGTTATTGCAGAAATGGGTGGTAAGGATTCTATCGTTGTAGACAGTGACAGTGATCTGGAACTCGCGGCAGAGTCCATTACCGCTTCGGCATTTGGGTTCTCAGGACAGAAATGTTCGGCGTGTTCCCGTGCCATTATTCATAAGGATGTATATGATGAAGTACTGCAAAAAGTGATTGAACGGACACAGAAACTGACGATGGGTAGTCCGCTTGAAGTTGGCAGTCAGGTTGGGCCGGTTATCGATGACAAGGCATATGCAAAGATCACGGAATATATTGAAATCGGCAAGGGTGAGGGGCGTCTTGTGCACGGGGGCGGTACAGGGAACGTTGAAGGTTATTTCATTGAACCAACCATAATTGCAGATGTGGACCCGAAAGCCCGGATTGCTCAGGATGAGATTTTTGGACCTGTGCTTGCGTTCATCAAAGCAGAGTCCTTCCAGGATGCATTGGATATCGCCAATAATACCGACTATGGTCTGACGGGCGCGGTAATCTCGCGTAATCGTGAACATCTGAAACAGGCAAGACGCGAATACTTTGCGGGTAATTTGTACTTTAACCGGAAATGTACCGGGGCACTGGTAGGCACGCATCCATTTGGCGGATTTAACATGTCAGGCACGGATTCCAAGGCGGGTGGAAGAGACTATCTGCTGTTGTTTACACAGGCAAAGCTGGTATCGGAGAAATACTAAGACAACAACGCATGATCCGACTAAAAAACTTCTTACATTCGCTTGAATAGTATGCTATTATCCCTGCAAATCCTTTTGTTCGTATAAGAAACATCGATGCTTATTGCCACAAGGCATAAGGAGGGAAACGGATGTTAGGTGTTCAGTTGGTACAGGGACAACGTATTCGGCTGTCCATCACGCCGGAGATGAAACAATCCTTTCATTTGCTGACCATGTCTGGCCAGGATCTGACCCGTTACTTGCTGGATGCGGCGGAGGAAAATCCGGTGCTTGAACTGGAAGAACAAGCTGCTCCCCTCGCCCGGATGCCACGGCGAATGGATCAGCGCAGGTATGATTCCTACGATCCGCTGCTTCAGGTGAAAGGTGCAGAACCTACATTGGAACAATTGCTAATTGCGCAAATTCGAGTGATGACACTTCCAGACGAATTGGAAAATATGGCGGTATATTTGGCAGGATGCGTCAATGATTATGGTTATCTGACGGTGGAACTGGCAGAGGTGCAAGCAGTTCTTGAGCTTCCGATGAGCAAGATTGCAGCGGGACTAGAGCTTCTCCAATCGCTGGACCCCGCAGGTGTAGGGGCGCGGAATCTGCAAGAATGTCTGTTGCTCCAGATTAGACGTGATCCATTGGCTGTTCAGTACGCTGAACGTATGGTGGAAGCCGGATTGGAAGCACTGGTTCCTTTTCACCCAGGTAGAACAGGGAGTCGATTAGGCATAACTTCACGGGAAGCTCAGGTTGCCTATGACTATATTACACGTCTCGATCCCAAGCCCTGTCGATCGATCGGATGTACAGAACGGCCACATTACATTATTCCGGATGCCATTGTTGGGTTGCGTAACGGTGAGGTCCATTATAGTTTGCATGCAGCAGGTAACCCTCGTGTATCGATGAATGAAGCGTGCTTCCGCTGGATCAGGGAAGAGGCGCCTGACGCAATCTGGTCTACCCGCGTGGCAGAGGCGAGGGCTATCATTCGGAGTGTACACTTGCGGCGCAGAACTTTAGTGCGTGTGCTGGCGGCTGTGATGGAAGAGCAGAAGCACTTTTTGGTCAAAGGCCCATCCGCGCTAAAACCACTTAATCTGGCTGTTATTGCAGAGAGGATTGGCATGCATGAATCAACGGTAAGTCGTGCGGTGAACGGTAAATACATTGAGACCCCACATGGTGTATATGAACTCAGGGCTTTTTTTGCCTCGGGAATCAGTACAACGTCAGGGGATAAAACATCAGCATCAGCGGTGAAACGTAGATTAAAAGAAATCATTCGTACGGAACAGACTCAGCGTCCATACTCGGATAGTCATTTGGCTACACTGCTCGCCGAGGAGGGAATTATCATCTCCCGCAGAACGGTTGCCAAGTACAGGGAGGAACTTCAGATTCTTCCTTCCCTTGAGCGTAAACGGTGGGCTTAACGAAGTAGCTAGTGTATTGTCCTCTCTCTGTACAAAGAACCCTCGCAAACCGGATCAATGGTCTGCGGGGGTTCTTGTTAACTATTCGTGTTTAGGTTGCTGCATCAGTTTTCCTGATTACCTACAAGCGTTCCATATTACGCAGGAAGTGTTCTCCGGCAATTCCTGGTGTAGTCATCTGTTCCGGATGAAGAATCTCTTCCAGTTCTTCCGGTGTTAGCAGTCCGCGTTCCAGGATAATCTCCTGTAAGGAAAGTCCAGTCTTGAGCGCTTCTTTCACGATGGAGGCTGCCACATTATAACCTAAGTGCGGGTTCAACGCCGTAACCACACTGAAACTTTGTTTCATGATTAATTCGCAGCGTTCACGGTTAGCTTCCATCTCTTCCACTGCATAACGTGTGAACACATCGATGCCGTTATTCATAATTTTCAGCGATTGCAGCAAGTTGAACGCAATAACCGGGCCCATGACATTCAGCTCGAATTGACCGGCTTCACACGCCATACAGATCGTATGGTCGTTCCCCATCACCTGGAAGGATACCTGGTTAATAACTTCCGCCATAACGGGGTTGACTTTGCCCGGCATAATGGATGAACCTGGCTGACGTGGTGGCAGGCGAAGTTCATTGAATCCTGCACGCGGACCTGAAGCCATCATGCGAATATCATTACAGATTTTGGACAGGCTGACTGCACATACCTTCAGCGCCGCTGAAAGTTCCAGATAGGCATCTGTGTTCTGCGTCGCATCCACGAGATGCTCAGCTGTTTGTAGTGGTAGTCCGGTAACATCAGACAGGTGCTCTGTAACTTTGACGATATATTCGGGTTTGGCATTGAGTCCTGTACCTACCGCAGTTGCACCCATGTTAATGGTAAGCAAGCGGCGATTGGCGAATTCAAGACGCTCAATATCCCGTCCGATGACGCGGGCATAAGCTCCGAATTCTTGTCCAAGGCGAATAGGCACGGCATCCTGAAGATGGGTACGGCCAACCTTGACCACATCGTTGAATTCCACTTCTTTTTTACGGAACGCATCCTGTAGTCTTTTCATGGTAGCGAGTAACGTCTCCGACAGTTGGTACGCCGCAATGCGCAGTGCTGTAGGTACCACGTCATTGGTGGACTGGGACATGTTCACATGATTATTGGGATTGCAATGGAAGTAGTCTCCCTTGCTTTTAGTTAACAGTTCCAGCCCGCGGTTGGCCAAAATTTCGTTCATATTCATATTCATGGAGGTGCCTGCACCCCCCTGAATGGAGTCTACAATAAAATGATCCAGATGATGGCCTTTCATCATTTCTTCAGCCGCCATGACGATCACATCGCCAATCTTGCTCGGCAGCATCTTCAACTCCATGTTGGTAATCGCTGCTGCCTTCTTAACCGCAGCCAGAGCCGTGATCAGCTCCCGGTGTACCGGAACGCCGGTAATCGGGAAGTTTTCCACGGCCCGCACCGTCTGAATTCCGTAATAAGCATAAGCCGGGATTTCTTTTTCACCGATAAAATCTTTCTCCGTCCTTGTGGACATAGTAGACATCTCGTTCGCCTCCAGTGGCATCAATAAAAATAGTTCGGCTCCAGCGTTGCTGAAGCGCACTCAGTATATCATTTAAGCAAAATGGATGCCAATCTAAATCATTTGGCCTCTTGTGCCGATAATAAATAAAATTAGGGATATCAAATGGAATATTATTCAATTTTTAAGAAGGGGAGGGGTAGCCAAGCTTGTCTTATACATTATGCGCTTTATGGTAGAGAAGTCATGCATGAACGGCAAATATGGGGGAAATAGAACGTTTTCAGTGATGTATATCACATGAAATTTGGTACTTGATTGGTAAAATAGGAAAAAAGGACTACGGGGTGTGCACATGAAATGGACTTTAGGAGCAAAGACTGTCGCAGGTCTGGTACTGATTTCGATTATTACCTACGGAACTAGCGGCTTTTTTATATTTTTTGTCAAAGACTGGGTTACGTTAGATATTCCGAATTGGGTATACATATCGATTATCCTGATCATGGGAGTATGTTGGAACGGGATTCTGGGATGGTTTGCCTCACGCTGGCTGACTCGTCCAATCGTTCACCTGTCCCGGGCTGCACAGCAGGTGTCAGCAGGTGATCTGACAACCGAAATTCCGCAGCGACGCACGCAGGATGAACTTACGGTATTATATGATGCTTTTCGCGCAATGGTTTCTAACCTTCGAAGTATTGTAAATGATATTGCAGACAGTACAAGAACGACTTCACAGAACGCACAGTCTCTGAGTGAAGCGATTACCCAGGCCGCCGAACAGATCGAGATGATGTCGGATGCGGTGGATCATATTGCAGTAGGCGTAGAAGAACAGAAGGTTACTTCCCATCAATCTCTGATCACTGCGGATGAGATGCTGAATGATTTCCAGCGTATGCATAGCCAGTCCATGGACATGACAGAGATGTCCGGGCAGATGGAACGATCGGTGGATCATACAAAACAGACTTTCTCATCGTTGATGAAAGGGATGGACGAGCTGGCCGAGTCGCACAATCGTTCCCGCGACATTATGCTGTTGTTGGAGAAAGAAGCCTCCGATATTGAGGTAATTACCCAGTCTGTCAAAAATATTGCTGAGGAAACAGGGTTACTTGCCCTTAATGCTTCCATTGAGGCTGCAAGAGCTGGCGAAGAAGGTTCTGGTTTTGCAGTCGTGGCGCAGCAGATCCGCAAGCTGGCAGATGAGAGTAAGGAATCGGTACATCGGATTAATGAGCTGATTAGTCGTGTGCAACAGCGGATCAGGGAGACAGCCCAACTGTCTCATGAGCAGCATGGTCTCGTGGTTAATGAATCGGAGCGGACCATCTCTGTGGATCAGACGTTGCATGAACTGACAGGCACGGTGGAAGTATTTATGAAGGGTGCGCATGATATCGGTTCCAAGATTGCAGAACAGACTGGTCGCGTGGAGCAAACGCACGGTCATGTGAAGAAGATCCAGGGGAAAGCCGGATCATTCTCGGATGAGGCGAGACGAATTATGGATGCCGCACACGAAGAGACAGCCATCATGGAGGAGATTTCATCCTCGGCTGAAGAACTGAGACAATTAACCGATCGGTTATTGGACAAAACCAAAGCATTCCGGATGCAGCCTTAGGCTGTGTTCGGGATTTTTTTTGCTTTTGGAGAACAGTTTTGGCATGAGAATTTGATTATTCTGGTTAAAGCCGAACGTTCTTTCGTGAAAATGGAAATTTGTAAAGATTATTTTATGAAAGATTAACAAATTCGCAACTTGCGGGCGATAAATGAAGATATAATAGGATTATCACAACAGATAAAGGAGCCCAGTATATTGAAAACTTGGACAGGTATCCTGCTGATGATTATTTTGGCGGTAGCTACGATTAGTACAACTTCGGCTGCCAGAACCATGAATGAATCGCAAAAACAGCTTAATATAGATGATCAATCCAGCCAGACCGCAGTGGTCGAGGCTTCCAATATAGATAAACTGCATGACACAGCGAAGACAACACAGGAATCCATCCCCGTGAAAGAGGAATACGTTTCGGTGGCTCCAGAGAATGAGAACGTCAGATTATACCCTATGAAAGTCGAGGGTTCAGGATATATATATAACGGAATGATTTTGGAAGTGGACGGCAAGACAAGAGAATTTAGTGATTGGCAGGGAGAAGGCGGGTCTTACAAACCCGAAGTGCACGAGCTGGATCTGAATGGAGACGGTCAGAAAGAAATTATTGTTTTGTACACGGAAGGTCACGGAACAGGTATTTATTTAGGACAAGCACGTATCATTAATCCGGTAACGCTGGAAGAGATGAAGATGCAATCTCTGGACGAGATTGCGAAACAGCATGTGAAGTCGAAAGTTACCGTTAGATCAGACCGCGTGGATGTGGATGTCTCCGTTGATGGCGTTCAAGCAGAACCTTTAAGGATCGAGGAAGATACGAGTGGCGGCGTATATAACGAAGAGTTGGGATTCGGTGGTGTAACCTATTACAGTGTGGAGAATGGCCAACTTGTCGTATCAGCAGCAGGATCTTACGGTGCGGCTTTATATGCTGGTGATCTGACATTTGCTTATGCGTATCAAGATGGCGAGTGGAAGGCCGTAGATTTGAAGTACAGTATGGAAGAATATGAAGAAGAATATTATGAATCTTTTGATTGATAACGTCGTGTAGACATTGGTATGGCGAGGGTTGGCAGTTCTCGTGGTTTGAGTGAGGATCTGCCAGATATGCATGTGCAAAGAATATCTGCCTTTCTCCCTTGACGGGCAGTAAGGAACAGGACGAGGCTGAAAAAAATCGGGACATACAGCCTCGTTTTGTGCTGCCTACAGATAGGAATATTGTACTAAAAATGCAGTAAACAATTGACATTATCACTTTAGTCGTTTAAATGTATAAAGGACAAATTATTTTAACGTTCAGGAGGGATTTTGATGAAGAAGAAGGTTGTACTGGGTTTGATGGTAGGCACACTAACGCTTGGGATCGGTACTGGTGCGCTCGCAGCAACAGGGTTGGAGCAGATTAAAGCCTATCTAAACAGCAAGATTACGCTAAAAATGGATGGTGCCACGGTGACAGCCAAAGATGCCAATGGTAAAACGGTGTTGCCCATCACTTACAACGGAACAACTTATTTGCCTGTGCGTGCTGTGGGATCCTTGCTTGGGACAGAGATCACTTATGACAGTGCAACTTCATCCGTCCTGATTGGCGGAACGAATGGATCTGCGCCCGTAACCAACGGAAAAGTAACGCTGAGTGCACTTGGAACATCCGTACTGGGATCTACCGCTTGGCACACCAAAGATCCTAAGGATACCACATATAAAGGCAAGGATTACAAGGATGTTTATCTGCATAATGATCCTACGAAACAGGGGGATGATATCCAGATTAATACGGGTAAAAAGTATTCTTCTCTGCATTTGGAACTTGCCGCGCTGAAAGGAAATCAGGAGATTCATACCTATGATCAGGATCTCGCGACACTCAAAAAGTTCGATATCACTCCAGAAAGCGGTATGATGAGTCTAGATGTGGATGTTAAAGGTACAGACGCTGTCTATGTCGAGATTGTATCTGAAGATCCGGGTTCGGCTCTGTTTGTACCGCTCACAACATCGTATCTGACGAAGTAAAACACAATCTGCAAGTTTGCCATCTTACAGAAGGGGCAAGGCAAGCATAAACATAAAAAAACGATGATTCACTAGGCAATTCCTGAACCGTATCCGGTATTCAGAGTTGCCTGATGAACATCGTTTTTATTTTCGTTTTGAATTGAAATCTTTTTGAGAATTACACGCCAGTTACGAATATTAGCGGATCATGGTATCCAGTGGTTTCAGGTTCGCTTCAATCTCAGCGCGGCGTCCTTCTAGAAACGGAGGCAGTGCCAGTGATTCTCCCAGATGCTCCATTTCTTCATCTGTATCAAATCCCGGACCATCGGTTGCAAGCTCGAACAGAATACCGTTTGCTTCACGGAAATACAGGGAGCGGAAGTAGAAGCGATCTACAAAACCGGAGTTAGGGAATTGGAAGTTATGAACTCGTTCCACCCATTGTTTCAGCTCTTCCTCATTATCCACACGGAACGCAACATGGTGTACGCTGCCACGTCCAGGACGTTCTTGGGCAAGGTCATTCCGTTCCTCAACATGTACTTCGGAGCCGCTGCCACCTTCGCCTGATTCAAATACGAGTACATCAGGTTGACCTGGAGTAAAGGCAGGGTAACTTCCTTTGGCTCTGAAACCAAGCAGTTCGGTAAGAACCGGAGCGGTAAGGGAAGCGTCTTTTACCGTAAGATGGATAGGGCCAAGACCTACAATGCCATACTCGGCAGGCACAGGGCTCTGATCCCATGGTTTGCCACCAGCGACACCTGTGTTGTTTTCATCCGAGACTAGAATCAGACGTTGTCCTTCAAAGTCTGTGAACGAAAGCGTGGCACGACCACCCCGTTCAACAATCTCTCCATGTGGGACTTCGAATTCGTCAAAGCGTTGCTGCCAGTACGTAAGTGCCGCATCACTTGGAACGCGCAGTGACGTTCCAGATATGCTGTTCACGCCTTCACGAGTCTGTCCAGCCATCGGAATCTCGAAGAAGGTAAGTTCGGTACCCGGATTGCCTTTCTCATCACCGTAGAAGAGATGGTAGACGGACACGTCATCCTGGTTGACCGTTTTTTTAATGAGGCGCAGACCCATGATGTTGGTGTAGAAGCGATAGTTCTGATCGGCATGTGCTGTTAGAGCTGATACGTGGTGAAGTCCTTTGATTTGCATAATAATTCCTCCTAGTTAGGTGTTGAGTACGTTATATTTCATTTCGTTTAAGAAAGTTACTAACTTTTAGTTTGTTTTGGTTCTGAATTTATCTTAACATAAAGATATTTAAATTACAATGCTTATTTAGAATTCCAACTGGACAGCACTTTCATTCAATGGCAAAATGAAAAAGTTAACATTAAAGAGAGATAATGTTGGTGAGATCCTTGCAAAGGAGAGAAGAGATGCATGGCGTATCCACCATGGCTGGACCCTTATGACGCAGAGCCGTTTATTCTGTTCTCCACTTCACATATCGTTTCCATTAGCGTAATTACAGCATTGATTGTACTGCTGTTTTTGCTTCGACACCATCTTCGATCATGGTCAGAGAGGGCACGCCGCACCCTGCGGATTGTTCTGGCCTGTATCATGTTTGCCTGCGAAATCGTGCTGCAACTCTGGTATGTGTACGGAGGGATATGGAGCCTGCAGACGTCACTACCACTCGAATTATGCAGTCTGTCTCTGCTATTATCGGCGTTGTTACTACTGACACGCAGTCGACTGTTACATTCTGCACTGTTATTTGCAGGAATTGCTGGAGCCCTTATGGCGATCCTGACTCCTAATCTGGGTTATGGTTATGCACATTTTCGATTCATTCAATTTTTCGTTGCTCATGCCTGTATCATTCTGGCTTTACTCTACATGACCTGGGTGGAGCAGCTGCGACCTAGCTGGAGATCTGTAGCAGGTTCGATGATATTTGTAAATGTGGCAGCATTAATCGTATACGTTGTAGATGTCATGCTTGACGCGAATTACATGTTTTTGAGACACAAGCCGAGTACACCCTCGGTGCTGGATATGTTAGGTCCGTATCCCATGTACATCCTTGGGGAAGAGATACTTGCGCTAGTCTTGTTCTCGCTAATGTACATTTTGCTCTTTGCCATCCCAGATCGGTTGAAGCATCGTGTGAAAAAAGGTAAAAGCTCCGCGGTGTAGTGATAATCCTTGTAGTTGCAACTGCGCAGGATTATAAACTCTTATGAATAAAACATCCCGCAGTAACCTGACTGGATCAGATCGCTTGCGGGATGTTTGGGCGTTGTCCCTGAAAGGGGGCCTATTTATATTTTATCCACGGAGAAGAGATTCCGCACCATCCACATAGATTCGTGTACCTGTAACATGAGAGGCTTCATCGGAAGCGAGGAACAGAACGAGGTTCGCCACTTGCTTCGACGTTCCAGGTTCGCCCTTGAGCGGATGTTCATGACCCTCAGGGAATTCAACAGGAATCTGTACATCTTTCAGATCATCCGACGGATAGGTGTTATCATCGATGTTGGTATCGATGGCTCCTGGGCAGACGGCGTTAACACGGATCTTATACCGAGCCAGCTCCAGTGCAGCCATCTTCGTAAACGCAGTTTGTCCCGCTTTGCTGGAAGCGTATGCAGAGAAACCAATCCCTGAGAAGACCCGGTTACCGTTGATGGAACTGGTGATAATGATGCTGCCGCCATGTTCTTTCAGATGAGGGATGGCATATTTGACGGTTGCGAATGTTCCGCGCATATTGATCTCCATCGTTTGGTCCCAGTCCTCAATTTCCATCGTTTCAATCGGGGCCATCGTTCCGTTGATGCCAGCATTCGCAAATATGATATCCAGTTTACCTGCTTCAGCCGCGGCTTGATTGATCGCCTTTTGCACATTATCCGGTTTGGAGATATCACATTCGATCACATACGCTTCTCCGCCAGCTTTTTCAATCGTTTGTTTTGTTTCCTCCGCATTTTCGGGTGTGCGATCCAGCATGTATACTTTGGCTCCATGCTCGGCGAAACGAATAGCGGTAGCCTGACCAATACCCGATCCACCTCCGGTTACAATCGCGACTTTGCCTTCCAAACGTTGTTCAGTCATCTCTGATCCCTCCGTATGGTATAGATTATCGTTGTAAGCTCTATTTCTACATACCCGGCTCAAGACTGGTGAATCATATGTGTCTATATCAAAAAGAACAGGACCGCAACGCGGCCCTGTTCTGTGAGCAGATCAGCTTCATGAATCTGTCTGCTTGTAATATTATTTTGGCATGTGGAAGGTAGGAGAAACCCTCAGGTCATGCCCTGACTTACTTATGTTTCTTCCAGTCCATAGCGCTGTTATTGAGCAGATATTCGAAGTCGTTATCCCGGCGCTTCTGCTCCGCTTGGCGAGCTTCTTCTGCTTGCTGACGTTCCTGCTCTTTAAGTGCCGCCTCGGCAGCCTTTGCCTCATCCGCCTGAGCTTTCAGTTTCTCCAGCACATCACTGCTCAGTAGATCCCTCAGTGTTGTGGGTTTATCCTGTGCTACTGCTTTGGGAGCAGGGGGGCGTTTTTTGGATTTTGCCATAGGAAAATCTCCTTTCCAAACATGAATCAGGTTCCATTTATCGTACAGTAGTCATAGTATATCAGGTTCCCGGAATTCATTCCATGAAACTGCGGAACAAAAGCAGGAAAACGAGGGTTGCGTGACGAATGAAATCGGGTATAAAATCATATACTATTACCGATACTGCGACTATTCCCTGGAGAAAGGAGTCGTTGTTCGTGGAAGTAAACCGTGGTTTACTGAAAGGGCTTGCATGGGGCGTTGCCTTTAGCTGCCCGTTATGGATTGCGATTATCGGCTGGTTACGTTTGATGGGATGGATGTATTGAGGATGATGCCGGAAGAGGTCATTTTTTATAAAGTCATATATGTAACCGTTATCATTAAAATCAATAAATAAAGCTCTGCCTTGCGACATTCGCACAGGACAGAGCTTTTGTTTGTTTAGCGTTCATAACCAAGTCATAACCATGGATTATCATCCGTTTGGCAAGGACGTTCATTAAGGCATTTTTACCGGCTCTGGATATTCCAGACCGTGGGTGTCTACCGTAACTTTTTTCATGACCTGATCGGTATCGGGTTTGTCCTTGATTTTGCTTATTTTCTGAGCTGCAATACCATCAACGACTTCTAAACCTTCGGTTACTTTACCAAAGGAAGCATAGGCATTATCAAGATGATCAGCATCTGCTAACATAATGAAAAACTGGGAACCAGCAGAATCCAGATTATCTCCGCGCGCCATGGAGATAACCCCACGCGTATGATTCAGGTGGTTTTTGTGACCGTTAGATGTAAATTCGCCCTTAATCGTGTAACCTGGGCCGCCTGAACCGTTGCCATTTGGATCTCCACCCTGAATCATGAAGCCCGGAATGACCCGGTGAAAGATCAGACCGTCATAGAACCCTTTATTCGCAAGGGAGATAAAGTTGTTCACTGTATTGGGCGCAATTTCCGGATATAGTTCAATGACAATTTTCTGTCCATCCGCCATTTCAATGGTAGCTACCGGATTGGGGCCCGTTGGTTCAACTGGAGCTGGTGTTTCTGTAGCGCCACTTGAAGGGCGTCCGCAACCACTAATGACGATAAGCAGCATCGCGATTACTAGCGAAACTACTGTGTTTTTTTTCCACCGTAAAGACATGAAAACGTTCCTCCTTGCATCTCTGCATTATATATTTTCTCCAAATCATATTTGGATATTTACCCAACTATCATACCGTTTTTGTGGACAGGATGGCAATGTAATACATGTGTTTATGGTGAACAAGGGTTGGCCTTCATGGAATGATGGGTGTAAAATAAGGAAAATGCTTCCGCATCGGGGACGTACGGGTCTGTTCCGTCGGCTCCAATACACGGCAGTCCCGGCGTCAGTAACGGAAAGGGCGTGCGGGTATATGAACTTCTCGTGGAAGCGAAATCTGGTCATATTGTGGATTGGTGTATTTTTTTGCAGCACGGCGTATTCAATCTCGATTCCATTTCTGCCCCTGTTTCTAAGTGCTGACTTGGGCGTTCGTGATCACCTGGAACTATGGTCCGGACTGGCCTTCGGCATTACGTTTCTCGCGAGTGCACTCGTGTCTCCGTTCTGGGGATCACTGGCTGACAAATACGGGCGCAAGCCCATGCTGATCCGGTCGGGATACAGCCTTGCCGTCTTGTATTTAATCAATTATTTCGTGCAGGACCCATACTCGCTGATTGTTGTTCGATTGTTTCAGGGTCTGCTTGCAGGGTTTGTTCCAGCAGCGATTGCCCTGGTAGGTACGAATACACCTGAAGAGAAGACTGGTTATGCACTTGGTATTATGTCCACTGCAGGAGCCACTGGTGGTATTATCGGACCATTAATTGGTGGCGTGGTGAGTCATTATTATGGCAACCGGAATGCATTTTTGTTTTCGGCTATTGTTGTGTTAGTCTCAGCAATCATTGCAACCTTCTGGGTAAAAGAAGAGAACTTCAACCGGAACAAAGCGCGTTCCCACGTCATGGATGACATTCGTGAAGCAAGAGCGAATCGTTTGTTTATGACGGTGCTTGGCATGATGGGCATATGTACATTCTCCGTCATGATTCTGGAGCCACTATTGACGGTCTATGTGATGGAGATGGGCGTTCAGCCGGATCGTGCCTCACTCAGCTCGGGTATTATTTTCTCAGCGGTGGGGGTAGCAACAGTTATTATGGCGCCGCGGTGGGGCAAGATTGGTTCAAGGATTGGATACGGTAAAGTGTTGATCATTGGACTTGTTGGTGGGGCTGTAGGGAATCTTCTGCAGTTCTTTACAACAGGTTATATCGCATTCGGCATTTTACGATTTGTGTATGGTTTATTCTTTGCGGCTGTATTTCCGGCAATTAATGCCATGATTGTGCAGGCTACCGCATCGAATTTCCGGGGCAGGGCTTTTAGTCTGAATCAATCCGCTGCCCAGATCGGGACGATGGCGGGACCGATCATTGGTGGTGTACTTGGGGGCTGGCTGCCGATACGCTGGATATTTATTATTAATGGAGTGGCATTGATCATCACTGCGATTGTAGCGAAGTGGTCAGGATTGGATCACAAACTACCCGTGGCAAGTAAGGTTTCCCCTAAGCGGTGAAGCTAAATCACTAAGTGTAAGTGAACTTACAGGTAACAAAAAAGATGACGCTGTGAAATTACAGACGTCATCTTTTTTAAGTCTACTACGGATCTATATAAGTTAGTCATCTGAAGAGGGCTTACGAGAAGCCTTCTCTTTGGGAATGGCATGTTCGACCGCATCACGTTGATCCTCATCCTCAAGTGCTTCGGGGAAGGAGTCCTCAGTGAACAGTCCGAAGTCCGGGTCAATATCTCGTTCGGTCACGAGATTATCCGGTTCATGCACATGCTTTTGGCGATCTTCCTTCATCGTGTATGCACCTCCTCATTCAGGATGTCATAACAGCCGTTAATGGCGTGGTGGAATGTCGTTCTCTGGTTTGGCATCCGCACCAGCACCATTAAGCAGATCGGTACCATGCAGCGCATCTGGATCGGGTGCAGCAGGATCAACCGGACTGTTCGGTTGCAGAAGATCTGCATCCGGTACAGATTCCAGCGGGGTCTCAGCCAAACGTGAATCCAATTCCGGCTCATCCACAGCGGTTGCGGCTACGGGTGCCAGATCCGAATCTTCCGTAACAATCCGTCTGCCGGAAACTTCATCAAAGGTATCCATATCGCCTTCCGGGACTTCCGTCTCTGGTGGAATATCGCGGGACCTCTGATAACGGTCATAATAGCGGTCGCTCTCTTCGTTACTAATTGGTTTGTCAGACATGAGTAACACTTCCTTTCATTGTCGGTTGTCCAAATGCTTCTTACCCCGTAGTTACCCAAAGCGCTAGTGTTGTAATCTTGCACAGGTTATTATCTCCGGGTGTTCACTACGATATGAATGCCTTAGAATTTGGGGAATACATACTTCACCAAGAAGTATAAGAATCCGAAAAAGATAATGATATATGCGGCATATTTAATAAATGTGGAAGCAACCATACTTGAATCCGATTTATGCTGAACATCCTTATGTTCCACCTCAACCGTACGATGTGGCTCATTCATTGTACTCATCTCCTTAGCGTGTTTGTTTGCTTTGAGAAACCATTACACCCGGAGCAAAGGATTGAATCTCAGCCACCGTTTTTACAGCTTTTCCTGTTTTGCCTATGTTATGATGAAGCTTGAATATGTAAGGGAGGGATTCATGTGGACTGGTATACACTGGGGAATATGATCACACGCATCCGTATCGGACAAAAGGCGTCCACACCCGGCTTCTCCCGTACCGTCATCCGTCGTCCGGATGGTTTGTTTTGGGTAGGCGGTATATGGTCCGGACAAGTTGTCCAGTTGCGGGATTTCCTTTTTTCCGACATATGGACCATCTATGATGATGAGGAGACAGAGCAGTGGCTTGAATTCCGCACTCAAGTTGAACAGAAAGAACGGGAAATGATAGTGAACCAGTTCGAAGACTTGCGTGATTAACCGGATTGACTTTAACAATAAAATGGAAATAAGACTATAAATCGACTTAAATGTGAAATTTCATTTTATCTCAAGAAGGTGACGTGACAAATGGTGGCGAATGATAAATGAGAGAATCTAAGCTAGGGAAAATTAGAACTTTGAGGTGCTGTGAATGAAAAATGTGCCCAAAGCTATCGTCATCTTATGGATGAGTGTATTGATTATTCTAGGTATGCCACATGGGATAGTCTTTGCAACTACAGGAGCGGTTCAGCAACCTGTATCCATTACAGGATGGGATGTAAAATGGGGGAACGTTGACGATCAAGGGTTCATCAGTGAGGTTAAGGGAGCAGACGAGATATGGGAAAAGCAGGGCAGCGATAAGTTAGAGTATAGCAATACGGATCGCTCAAATTCTTTATGGACTCGCCTGACCATTCCTGAGTTGAGTGAGGAAAGTTCAGCCATCCGATTTGAGAACATTAAAGGCAATCATATTGTTGTTTATCTGGAAGACCGCAAGGTCTACGAGAACTACCATTACAATTATGATAATAATGCTGTGTTGCTGCCCTTATCCAGCGAAAATTCAGGTGACACGCTCTATGTATGGTCGCAAAATGAAAAAGGCCGTCTGGGGATACAAGGTACTGTTCAGGTTGGACCTTATGCCGCGTTACAGGAGAAATATATTCATAACGGACTTATTGATGTAATTTTGGGCGCGACCTTTGTTTTCACAGCGATTACGATGCTGAGTTGTACGTTCTTCCTTGGCAAATTCCATAAGGGATTATGGATCTCACTGTGCATCGTGATGGGTTCCATCGGCACGATGATCATCACGTACTCGCAATTTTTGTATACGTTCTATCAGGTATATGGTGACCTGTATTCCGTAGTCTTTGATCTGGCGATGCTGCTGGGTATGCCAGCGCTATGTTATTTTTTTGAACAGATTATCGGGCCAGGACTGCATGGAATCTTCACCAAACTGCGAAAAATACTATTCATATATTCAGTTATCGCTGTGTTCTCTCTATTTATCTATGTTACTTCAGGTGGGCAATGGGAAATCCTCTACAATCTGCTCGTACAGCGTGTGGTTGGCATTGTGCTGGTCATTCTGCTGACAATCCTGTTGGTTGGTACCATCGCCAAAGCGCTGCAACGAAATCGGGAAGCTATGCTGCTTGCGACAGGATTCGGTACATTTGCCTTGATCAGTGTTGCTGAACTGTTGTGGTATTATCAACGGAGTGGGACGTATCATCTGTTATGGTGGAAATGGTCCATGGTTGCATTTGTGATCTCGTTGATTGCCATTCTCGGAAGTCGTTTTGCCGAAAAGCATACCAAAGTTCTAGAGTATTCCAAGGAACTGGAGCTGTTCAACAATGAGTTGCAGCGATCCGAAAAGATGGAGATTATTAGCGAGCTAGCTGCTTCCGTTGCCCATGAAGTACGTAATCCACTTCAGGTGACAAGAGGGTTCCTGCAACTTATGACGGAACAGGAAGACAACAAAAATAAGGGGTACGTGCGAATTGCACTGGAAGAACTCGATCGGGCTTCAGGTATAATAACGGACTTTCTTACCTTTGCCAAACCTGAGTTTGACCATATTATCTCGCTCAATATCTCGGATGAGTTCAATCATATTGAAGGCATTCTTGTACCGATGGCTAATCTGGAAGGTGGAAAAATTACCACCGACATTCCGCCAGATCTATATATTCGGGGCAATTCCTCGAAGTTCAAGCAGGCTTTTATCAATATTATCAAGAACAGTATTGAAGCTCTGCAGGGACAAGGCCAGATTGATATCTGGGCGTACAAGCAGGATGGAATGATTAAGGTGCATGTCAGGGATAACGGAGAAGGAATGGACGAGGAAGCACTCTCCCGGTTGGGCGAGCCATATTTCTCCAATAAAATCAAAGGCACAGGATTGGGCATGATGGTGACATTCCGAATTGTTGAAGCGATGCAAGGACAGATCAGCTTTACAAGCACCAAAGGGGTAGGAACAGAAGCGGTTGTATCTTTTGCCGAGTTCGTCGATTGACGAACTCACAGAAGGATACAGCGGCTTTTTTTGTTCCTACCCCTGATTTCTTACATTACCAATAACTCACCCGGTTTAACTTCTCCAAGGTCCGCAATTCACATCATAATTTACTTTGGAAGGATTGGGAGGTATGACAAGCACATAGTCATTCTGCTGCTCCTCAACGGTACGCACCTGAATGTGCTCCGGGATTATGATACCGAAAGCTTCACGAAGCGCCTGCTTCGGATTGGAGTTCAATTGTTGTCTGAAGTGCTCGTCAGTCCAAGCCTTTTCAATAATATCCTCATGCAACGTTTTCTCTGATACCATCATCGTCAACATTCCCTTCATATTTAAAATTAAACTGACTCAGCTTCATCCTTATGTTCAGAATTCCAACTGTTGCTCGCTGATCCAGTGATGAAACCCGCCTTGGAGGAGCCGTTTCTTCCGTTGTGTAATGTCCTGAACAGCTTGTACTAAAGTGCTGCATAAATAAGAATCAAACGCCTCAAGATGCGATATTCCTAAGTTAGACGATGTTAATGTACGTTTATAGTGAAAAGCAATGTCTACGTAAGAGTTCATGAGTTGTGTATTGTATACATTGTCATGTATACGTTCGCTTAGAGGATGAACTGGATAGTTGTGATTCAGTGCTGCGGATATGTGGGAGAGGTAGCTGTTGTAGTTTCCATGCACAGCATCTTGTTGCGTGTCTGTGAAGTCATCGGTCATTTGGAGTGTCATGAGTGTGATGTTGATGTCAGAACACACCGGGATGATCCGGTTGGACTGATTCAGCAGAACGAGTGCACCAGTAGCTCCAATGAGCAGAGGGGCAGCCTTTTGCGCAATCAACAAGGGATTCTGTTGAAAATAATCAATGGAATGCTCACCCGTAACACTCACGGCCCAATCCACTACATATTGTCTGAAATAGATCCAGAACGTGGAGGAAGGAGTGAATAATACCGAGTAAGATTGAAGTGCATCCATATAATATAGATTGCCCAAGGATAACTTCAGTGTGGCATTCTCCGGTTGTTCATCCATCACGTCGTCCTGATTCAGAAAATATAACATGTGAATGAGACAAGCTGTACTTAATTGGTGTGCTTTCTCTTGAGGGAGTTTGTGTGAGTGTTGCATCCAAAGTGGGATGATATATCCGATATAACTGTGCCCCGAATCTCGTAACAGGGGATTAACCGAATGAAGTTGCTCCAATGCATGTCCTGACAAGGGTTCGGGATATTTCCGTACGAGTTGTTCCGCTGAAGCAAACACGACCTCCAGATCGGTGCTAAACGGATCTAACCAATCTCTTCGCATCGTTACATATCGTCCTTCCTGCGATAAGGTGACTAAGGACTGTTCGACTTGATCATGAAGTTACATTCAGTATAGCGGAAATAAACTGAAAAAAATAGGATTTTTTGTGATCAATTGTGAGAAAAATGATGACTTTTTGTATTTTATGGCATAAAAAAGTGGATTTTAGGCTCAAACTAGGAAGGCACAGGATTTCGACATCGGAAAGGCGGCAGAAAAATGAATTTGAAATGGAAAACATGGATGGCAGCCGGATTGGCAGCCGTAGTCATAACAGCAGCAACAGGACATGTGGCATTCGCTGACTCAACGGTTCGGGCTGAGGAACATAACGATGCGTCAAAAGCTTCTTCCTCCGGCAAACCAGCGAAGCCATGCATGCAGGCAGGGCACGGTCTGTTCATGATTGGTGAAACGGCGGACTTGCTTGGGATTGGACTTCGGGATCTGAAAGAACAGATGGAACTTGGCAAGACGTTGTCCCAGATTGCCAAAGAGCGTAAGGGACTTAGTGAGGAACAGTTATTGCAGAAGTTGAAGCCTACACTTGCACAGCGTCTGGATCAAGCTGTAGAAGAAGGTTGTCTCACCAAAGAACAAGCTGCAGCCACGAAGGCGGACATGGATACCAAGTTGAAAAAGGTCATCAATACCCCGCTGCGCGATTTGCGGCGTGAGTTTGCCCACCATGGCAAACGTTCCATGGTAGATAAGGGTGAAATTGCCCGGTTTATCGGAGTCACCCCTGCTCAACTGCACGAGCAGCTTCAGGGAGGGAAATCCCTGGCTGAGATTGCTCAGGCAAAAGGCATTAGTGAAACGCAGTTGGTGGACAAGCTGAAGGAACAATTAACGGGTGATCTGAAGAGATTTGTGAATCAGAAGGGCAACGTGCATCCAGCCCCGGGTCCCCAGGAACCTGTTCCTGGACGATCAACTTCGAGCGAAGTAAAATAAAGAAGAGCGTCTCCGTGAGGGGACGCTCTTCTTTATTCTAAAACGGCTCACTCGTTCCTGTACTGCGAGTTGGGCCGGGTGACCGAGTTCGCTCAGGTGAATTTCTTTTGTCCACAGCAGCTGATGGATTGGGGGTTAAACGTGGTTTGCGCATTAACCCTACGGTGAAACGTGAGCCAGGAAGCTTGGATAGTGTCCAACTGATTGCAAGAGCAATGCCAACCGTTACAAGGAACGATAGCAACGTTACAGGCAGATGCCATCCACTGAGTTGAAGCGGTCTGGTAACATAAGCGATCGCGTAGATCACCAGTGCATGAACCAGATATCCACCAAATGAATAGCGGCCAATCCATGCTAACAGACGCTGAAACCGTGTATCTTTGCCCCGCATCAGTACGAGGAAACCATACATCATAAACATCTGAGCCATAATGATCAGGAATGTGGTTGGTTTCAGATAGGTGGAGATATTCAGATTAACAACATCCCCGGACCCACGCAGCACATCGTAACCAAGCCATATATACATCCCTACAAACAGACAGATTGTCCATGGCAGTACCTTCGTGGTCCAACTCCTCCAGTTATCCACTGACCAGGCACATACGGCACCCAGTAAAAAGTAGAACCAGTACATCACCCATGAATAGGAGCGATATTGCAGCAACGTTGACCATGGCTCAGACATGGATTCTGTCCATCCGCCCATATTATAGTAGGACCATTTCATAAGCAGGGCGTAGAATGCAGCTGCAAAGAGAATTAGTGCCACAATAACTTGCATGGGCGTGAAACGCATGACATTTTGGACACGTCTCTGAATGGCTTTTGCTCCTGTCCAAAACAGGGGGAACAGAATATAGAACTGAAACACCATAATGACAAACCAGAGATGATATCCCGTCTGTGGAACAAACAGTTCACGAACAAGACTGCGCATATCCGGTATGCCTGCAAGCCAGAACGCGGGGGTGAATATACGGACAGCAAGCCAATAGATGAGTGTCCATACCACAAACGGCATATAGATATCGCCAAATCGCTTTCGAATGAAGCGAGGATAATCCGGTTTGGTGTTACGGTGATGGTAAAACAACATTACACCCGATAGAAATACAAACGTTGGCGTACCAAATCGGGTCAGATGATAAATCATGGTCAGCATAATGGAATCCGGTTGTTCAATATCGGCGCGATAGATATACTCAGCGATACTATGCTGCATGACAATCGCCAGAAAGGCAATGCCCCGCAGCTCGGTCCATTCCGCTATTCGCGGTTTTTTCACATTGTAATCCTCCCTCCAGGAACCGGAGTTCTTCATATAAGGGTACCTGTTAAACATTAAGGCTGCATTAAATGGAGAAAATAGGTACTAAAAAAGACGGCTTCGGCCGTCTTTTCTGTTGGTGTAACTCATGGTTGTTTTAGTTCTATTCGTCTGATGATTGGGGCTGCGAAGATGCGGCATCTTCTTCAAACAGTTTCTGAATGTAGGACTGGAGTTTGATTACATCAACACCCAGCACCTGAGCTGAGCCGACCAGTTCGTTGGTGAGGAGTTTGTTCGGTGGAATCTGCTGCTGGTCAATATCGTTCACATGGATATCGAAGCCAAGTGATGCGAGTTTTAACATCTGGGTTGGACTGAGGTCTGTCTCTATATAGGGTGCGATAGCTTCCAGGATATCCGGGATTTTGAAGAGCGAAGTGGTGCTCTGCATCTTCTTGGCCAGTTCAGTCATGAAGATTCGCTGCCGTTCGGTGCGCGTAAAATCGGATGTGGCATCATGCCGGAACCGAACATATTGCAGGGCGGTCTTGCCATCCATATGCTGCAATCCTTTTTTTAAGTCAATGTCGTACATATGTTTATCTGCTTTACTGGTGTAATACATGTCTTTCTCCACATCGATCTCAATACCGCCTACCGCATCAACGAGTGCCATGAAGCCCGTAAAGTCTGTGTAGACATAATGCTGAATGGGAATACCAAGCAGGTCACTGACGGTTTGTTTGGTCAGCTCCGCACCCCCGTAGGAAAAGGCTGCATTAAGTCTGCTTTTGCCATGCCCTGGAATGGCTACATAGGTATCTCGCAGTACGGAGAATAGATGGGCTTTCTTGGTGACCGGATCAATGGAAGCGACCATGACCGAGTCTGAGCGTCCTGCATCATCGCCTCTGGAGTCCCCGCCAAGCAGCAGAATGTTCACCCGTTCCTGGCCCTCCCATCTGGGAATCGTTGTCGTTGGTGTGTCTGAATCGCTGTCTGTGCCGGAAGAGGACGAGTTGGATGAAGTCCCGGAAGCCGTGGAGATGCTATTGGCAAAATGAACAATCGAATATCCGTAATATACAACGACACTTGTAATCGCAAGTGCCAGGGTCAGGGCTGTACCCCATAACCATTTTTTAAGCATAATCTTCACCTTTCTATGATTGAACTGATATGTAACTCAAACTAGTTTAACAAAAAGAAAGTAAAATGTCCTCTTTGATTTCGTAACTTCGGTCAATGTTAGAATTGCATGACAAATAGTTAGTATAAATTTATTGTGTAAAAAATCTTGTTTGTGGTCTTGGGTTATGGATGCTATTACTTGCTGTGTTGACAGGGGTATCGCGTGTATATGAAGGTGTACATTATCCGGGAGATATCCTGGGTGGATTCCTTCTGGGCATGCTCAATTCAAGAAGTCTCTTATCTCTGGTTCTGCCAAAGATGGGAGACTTCTTTTGTGTTATGTTCGAAGTTACATGAAATTTATAGAAATTGAATTCTAACATCTACAATTCATGGCGATAGGTGACGATATATTATAAATATGTATTATTTTGAGGAGTGGGACACATGGAAGACACACGGGGGAATATGTTGGGGAAATTGAAGTTAACGATTCGAGGCAAGTTACTGGCTGGTTTTCTGGCAGTCGTGATTCTGCTGGTTTTTGTAAGCGTCTATTCGTTAGTCCAGATTCATGTTATGTCTGGCAAGGCGAATGAAGTGGATCAGACCTGGATGCCGAGTGTAAGCCTGCTGGGTAAGATGAATGGCGATGTTTCGGATGTAGAGCGTTTGGCGCTTGCAGTTATCGTTGAACAGAACGAAGACGAATCAGCTAAGCTGAATGAAGCGTTACAACTGCTGCTTACCAAGATTGAAGATGAGCGCAAACAATTGCAAACGTATTTTGCAGGCAACGAAGCAGCACTTAAGCTGTATAATGAGGATTTCAGTACGAATTATGAAGCCTATCTCGCAAAAATGCCTGGATTCATCGACTTGGGTCTGGACAACGATTATGCGGGGGCAAGCAGACTTCATACTGAGGCTTATCCGATGTGGTATACGGCAAACGACGCACTTGTCAAGTTAATTACGTTGGGCAATGAAGGATCGGAAGCCGCAACGGGTGATTCTGTTGCATTGGCAGGGAATACATTTAATGTGATTTTGGTAGTGACAATATTTGCATTCCTGGTCGCGATATTCATTGCATTCTTCATTGCTAGCATTATCTCACGCCCAATCCAAAAGATGAATTCAGCTGCCATGGCAATAGCAAGTGGTGATCTGACAGGTGAGAAAATTGTGCTCAAGAATAAGGATGAATTAGGAACGTTGGCTAATTCCTTTAATACCATGACGGGTAATCTGCGCGAGATGATTGAATCGGTATCGATGACTTCCGAACAGGTAGCCGCTTCATCGGAGGAGCTTCTTGCAAGTGCGGAGCAGAATACCCAAGCTTCGGAACAGATTTCCCAGACGGTCGAGGAACTGGCTGTAGGTACGTCTGATCAAGTTGATATTGTGAAGCGCTCTTCACAGGCGATGAATGAGATGGCTCTGGGATCGGAGCAGATTGCCGAGCTTGCTCAGAGTGTATCCGTATCTGCTGTGGATGCGGCGAATCAATCTTCCGAAGGAAACATGATTATTCAGCAAGCAGTTGAACAGATGGGTTCTGTTCGAAATTCCATTGCTTCACTTACTGAATTGGTTACAGGGCTTGGGGAACGTTCAGCAGAGATTGGAACCATTACCGAGGTAATCAACAACATCGCCCGGCAGACCAATCTGCTTGCACTGAATGCAGCCATTGAAGCCGCACGAGCAGGAGAGCATGGACGTGGTTTCGCCGTAGTTGCGGGAGAAGTGCGTAAGCTGGCAGAGGAATCTTCCACATCTGCGCAAAGAATTACGGATCTCGTTCAATTGATTCAGAAAGATACGGATCATGCTGTTCAGGCAGTTAAAGTGAACAGCAGTGAGACGGAATCAGGAATCGAGATGGTTACTGCGGCAGGACAAGCGTTCGAGCAGATCTCGGATGCGGTCAACAAAGTAGCGGGTGAAATCCAGGAAGTATCTGCAGGTTCAGAGGAAATGTCGGCGAGTACAACTGAGGTTGTAGGATATGTAAGTCAAATCTCCAACATTGCCGGAGAAGCAGCGGGCGGGGTTCATAATGTATCTGCCGCAACTCAGGAGCAGTTGGCTTCCATGGAAGAGATTGCATCATCCGCAGGTTCATTATCCAAAATGGCCGAAGAACTGCAGGAGCAGATTAACAAGTTCAAAGTGTAACCATTCAGATGTTCTGAGATGTTCTGATACCTAAAGTGTAGAGGAACATACAGACCGGATGGTCAGAAATACCATTTAATCTGTGGTGCTGATTACAGCAAAAGCGAGAAGCTGTTTCTCTAACGCGTATATGCGTTAGAGAAACAGCTTTTTTTGTCGCATGACGCAGAGCAGGTCACAACAATGTTATTTCAGAAGTCACCAACGCTTATATAGCTAGTGAAACAAACAGCTATAATGGTAATTAATGGTGTAACTTACACTGAAATACACCATGGGGAGGAGCGATATAAACTTGTAGTCCAGAGTAATGCATACGGAATATTGATGAAGAGGAGATGAATAGTTGAACATGAAGGGGAGCTGGTGGAGACGAGTCGCTATGATCGCGTTATCGGCAGGACTACTGGCAGGGAGTTTATCGATGGGCACAGGAATTCGTAAGGCGGATGCGGCCGCCGGAAATCAGAACTATGCTGAAGCGCTGCAAAAGGCCATTTACTTCTATGAAGCACAGCGTTCGGGCCCGTTGCCAGCGAGTAATCGGGTCGAATGGCGTGGTAATTCGGGGATGCAGGATGGTGCTGATGTAGGTGTTGATCTGACCGGAGGATGGTATGATGCCGGAGATCACGTAAAGTTTGGTTTTCCGATGGCTGCTTCCGCTACGATGCTTGCCTGGTCTGTCGTGGAATACAGCGACGGATATGAACAGGCCGGACAACTGGAGGAGATCAAGGATAATATCCGATGGGCGACCGACTATTTCATGAAAGCGCATACTAAACCTAATGAATTATGGGGACAAGTCGGGGCCGGCAATACCGACCATGCCTGGTGGGGACCCGCAGAAGTCATGCAGATGAACCGTCCGTCGTTCAAGATTGATGCTTCATGCCCGGGCAGCGATCTGGCGGCAGAAACGGCCGCAGCGCTGGCAGCGTCATCGATTGTATTTGCAGATGATGATCCGGCATATTCGGCCAGACTGCTCCAACATGCAAAAGAGCTGTATAACTTCGCAGATACATATCGGGGGAAATACACCGATTGTATCACTGATGCTGCGGCGTTTTATAACTCGTGGTCAGGATACGAGGATGAATTGGCATGGGGCGGAGCATGGCTTTATTTAGCTACTAATGATAGCGCTTACTTGTCCAAAGCCATTGCGGCTTCAGATCGGTGGTCTGCCAGCGGTGGTTCTGCAAACTGGCCCTATACATGGACACAGGGCTGGGATAACAAAAATTATGGTGCCCAGATCCTGCTTGCCCGGATTACGTCCAGTTTGAACATGCCGGAGGCGACGAGATTTATTCAGTCGACTGAGCGCAATCTGGATTATTGGACGGTTGGAGTCAATGGGACACGAGTCAAGTATACGCCAGGAGGTCTGGCGTGGCTGGATCAGTGGGGCTCGCTCCGATATGCAGCGAATGCATCCTTTATTTCTTTTGTATACTCCGACTGGGTCAGTGATCCTGTGAAAAAATCAAGATATCAGGATTTCGCTGTCTCACAGATGAATTATATTCTGGGCGATAATCCGCGCCAGAGCAGTTATGTGGTCGGATATGGGCAAAATGCACCTCAACATCCGCATCATCGGACCGCTCACAGTTCATGGCTGAATAACGAAGATATCCCGGCTAACCATCGCCACATTCTGTACGGCGCTATGGTCGGTGGCCCGGATGCATCCGATGGATATACCGATGATATCGGGGATTACGTGAGTAATGAGGTGGCAACCGATTACAATGCTGGTTTTACCGGCGCACTGGCAAAGATGAATTTGCTATTTGGTCAGAATCATCAGCCCCTTGCAAACTTCCCTACACCTGAGGTGAAGGGTGATGAGTTCTTTGTGGAGGCTGCGATTAAATCATCAGGTGCCAATTATACGGAAATCCGGGCACAGCTTAATAATCGATCCGCTTGGCCTGCCCGAATGGGAGATCAACTGTCTTTTAAGTATTTCCTGGATTTGAGTGAAGTGTATGCTGCTGGACGTACTGTATCGGACGTGCAAGTGACAGCCTCCTATACGGAGGGGGCGACGGTATCCCAACCCGTTGTGGTGAATGCAGCTCAGCATATCTATGCCATCACGGCGAACTTCGGTAATACGAAGATCTATCCAGGTGGGGAAGGAAATTATCGTAAAGAAGTACAGTTCCGCATTACAGGCCCACAGGGTGCATGGAATGCCAGCAATGATCATTCGTTCCAGACGCTGACCACGGGCACTCCTGTGAAGAGCATATACCTTCCAGTCTATGATGCAGGGGTGAAGTTGTATGGGCAGGAGCCTGGTGTTACACCAGTCACGGTTCCTGGCGCACCTGCTGGCGTGCAGGCTGTAGCGGGAAGCAGTCAGGTTAACTTGACATGGGCCGCTGTATCCGGGGCCGAATCGTATACGGTGAAGCGTTCCGAGGTGAGTGGAGGACCCTATACAACTGTTGCGACAGGGGTTAATGGATTGACCTACACAAACACGGGACTGACCAACGGGACAGCTTATTATTATGTAGTGACTGCTGTGAATTCAGCAGGTGAATCATCGGGTTCTGTACAGGTGTCGGCTACCCCGCAAGCAGCTTCGACGGTGCCGGGAGCACTGACTTTAAGTGGGACAGCTGGTAATGCGCAGTCGGTCCTGACTTGGACAGCAGCCTCGGGCGCTACTAGCTATAAGGTACAACGTTCGGTGGCAGGCGGGACATATGCAGATGTGGCAACTGGATTGTCCGTGTTGACTTACACCGATACAACAGCGCTGAATGGCACCACGTACAATTACCGGATTGCAGCCGTGAATGCGAACGGACAGACACTGTCCAATGTCCTGGCACTGACGCCTTCTGCACCTCCGGTGACGACCGGTACGCTCGAAGTGCTGTACCGCAGCGGAGGGTCCGGGAATTCAAGTAATGCGGTGACTCCGCAGTTCAACGTGAAGAATACAGGAACGGAGGCGATTGATCTCAGCACGGTGAAGGTCCGATATTATTTTACCAAGGATGGTGCGGATCAAATGACTTTCTGGTGTGATTATGCCCAGATGGGCACAGCCAATGTTGAAGGGACATTTGTCGCAGTGAATCCGGCAAAGGGTACCGCAGATACGTATCTGGAGATCAGCTTCAAGTCCGGAGCAGGCAGTTTGGCCGCTGGAGCAGAGACCGGCGTAATCCAGACACGCTTTTCCAAAAATAACTGGAGCAATTTCGATCAAAGTAATGATTATTCCTATGATGCTTCCAAGACGGCTTTTGCCGCGTGGAACAAGGTAACCGGGTATCAGGGAAACACCAAAGTATGGGGCTTGGAGCCGTAACTGGCTCAAGATCATAAGCAGAAGTGCAGCATGGGCAGACCAACAGCACTTATAGAGGTTGTTCAAAAAGTTCGCTTTTGATTACGAAGGATGCCTAGTGGCATCATCAGCATCGAATATGGAATTCAGCCGAAATAAGCGGGAGGCTTACGAAGTATGTTTCCTGAGGAAACATCGTAGTTGCTCACGTAGTTTTCCCTACGCTGCGCTACTCCATTTCTAGCTTCATCCCATCTTCTCGGTACTGAAAACCGCTCTTTTTGAACACGCGCTTATATGCAATTTCCACTATTTCAGGGAGGTATATATTAATGTTGAAATCAGCTGCGAAAAAAAGTTTAACAGCCATGCTGGCGGGAACCGTCATGTTGACCGGATACACCGGACTCTGGGCAGGGCCGCAAACAGCACATGCCGCAGATCAGGCCATCGAGATTCAGGCAGACAGCATTAATGAAGCCCGGTTTTTGCAATTGTACGATCAGTTGAAAGATCCGGCGAACGGATATTTTTCACCAGAGGGTCTACCTTATCATTCCATTGAGACCCTGCTGAGTGAGGCACCGGATTATGGTCATATGACGACGTCCGAGGCGTACAGTTACTGGCTGTGGTTGGAGACCATGTATGGTCACTACACGGGAGATTGGTCCCAATTGGAAGCAGCATGGGACAGTATGGAAAAATACATTATCCCGGTCAATGAAGGCGATGGCAAAGAAGAGCAGCCTACCATGAGTTTTTACAATCCGAATAGCCCTGCCACGTACGCAGCGGAAAAACCTTTTCCAGATCAATATCCATCGCAACTTAATGGTCAATATGCAGCGGGTAAAGATCCGATTGATGCCGAACTTAAGGCGACCTATGGCGACAATCAGACCTATCTCATGCACTGGCTGGTCGATGTGGATGACTGGTATGGATATGGCAACTTGTTGAATCCATCACATACGGCTACCTATGTGAACACGTTCCAGCGTGGGGAGCAGGAGTCTGTGTGGGAAGCCATTCCGCATCCATCCCAGGATGATAAATCTTTTGGTAAGGCTAACGAAGGCTTCATGAGCTTGTTTACAAAGGAAAATCAGGTACCGTCAGCGCAATGGCGTTACACAAACGCAACGGATGCCGATGCACGTGCTGTACAGGTGCTGTATTGGGCGAAGGAGATGGGATACAACAATCCGGAATATCTGGATAAAGCTAAGAAGATGGGGGACTATCTGCGCTATGGTATGTATGATAAATACTTCCAGAAAATCGGAAGTGCAAAGAGCGGTACACCGACTCCGGGTACAGGCAAGGATTCCAACATGTATCTCATGGCTTGGTATACGTCTTGGGGTGGTGGCTTGGGTCAAGGTGGGGATTGGGCTTGGCGCATTGGAGCGAGCCATACCCATCAGGCTTATCAAAACCCGGTTGCAGCGTATGCTTTGTCTGATCCGGCTGGCGGTTTGATTCCGAAATCAGCAACAGCGAAGGCAGATTGGAATGCTACGCTGAAACGTCAGTTGGAATTCTACACTTGGCTACAATCCCATGAAGGAGCGATCGGCGGGGGAGCAACGAACAGTCTGGATGGTTCATACAAAGCCTATCCGGCAGGCGTAAGTACATTCTATGACATGGCCTATCAAGAAGCACCAGTGTATCGTGACCCAGATTCCAACACCTGGTTTGGATTCCAGGCATGGCCGCTGGAGCGTGTAGCCGAGATGTACTATATTCTTGCGGAGAGCGGTGATTTGACCTCTGAGAACTTCCAGATGGCCAAAAAAGTAATCACGAAGTGGATCGACTGGAGTAAGGATTATGTATTTGTAGGTGAGCGTCCGGTGACGGATGCGCAAGGTTATTATCTGAATGCGGCTGGACAGCGCATTTTGGGTGGAACTAATGTTCAGGTAGCAACAACGCCGGCTCCGGGAGAGTTCTGGATTCCGGGTGGTCAGGAATGGCAGGGTCAACCGGACAAGTGGAATGGATTCAGTTCGTTTACGGAAAATCCGAACTTCCGTGTAACGACCAAAGATCCAGTGCAGGACACAGGCGTTCTGGGAAGTTACGTTAAAGCTCTGACCTTCTTCGCAGCGGGAACACAGGCAGAGAACGGCACACTTAGCGCGGAAGGCCAAGAAGCCAAGGATTTGGCCGAGGCTCTGCTGGATACAGCTTGGGATTACAATGATGGTGTGGGGATTGTTACGGAAGAAGAGCGTAAAGACTACTTCCGCTTCTTTGCCAAAGAGATCTATATCCCGGCGAACTGGTCAGGAACCTTTGGTCAAGGCAACACGATTCCAGGTACAGCAGGTGTACCTTCCGATCCGGCGAAAGGCGGCAATGGCGTATACATTGGATACTCCGATCTGCGTCCGGCCATCAAGCAAGATCCGGCATGGGTTTACCTGGATAACCTGTACAAAACGTCGTATAACCCGACCACAAAGCAGTGGGAAAACGGTGCACCTACCTTTACGTATCACCGGTTCTGGTCACAAGTGGATATGGCTACAGCGTACGGCGAGTATGATCGTCTCCTCGGAGATTCTGATAGTCCGGAAGTGGAAGTACCCGCTGCTCCTGCTGGCGTAACAGCAACGGGAGGAAGCGAGCAAGTGGTACTGAATTGGAACGCAGCCGCTGGTGCAGCCTCGTATACCGTGAAACGTGCAGAGGTGAATGGTGGTCCTTATACGTCTGTAGCAACAGGGGTCACAGGATCGACATTCACGGATACAGGTTTGACCAACGGCACAACGTATTATTATGTCATCACTGCGGTGAACGCTGTAGGTGAGTCTGCACCGTCGACACAAGCATCTGCAACACCACTCGCAGGTACCGTTGTGCCAGGCGTATTCAACCTTACTGGAACGGCTGGCGATGCCCAGGCGGTACTGACATGGACAGCATCGACTGGAGCATCAAGTTATAAGGTACAACGTTCGGTAGGCACTGGGGCATACGCTGATCTGGCAACAGGTTTGACCGCACTGACGTATACCGACGCAACGGCGGTGAATGGTACAGCTTATAATTACAGAGTCGTGGCGATTAATACGAGTGGTCAGACGAATTCAAATGTATTGGTGTTGACCCCATTGGCCCCTCCAGTTACAACGGGAACGCTTGAAGTACAATACCGTAATGGTAGTTCAGGAACTTCGGTCAATGCGATTACTCCACAATTTAATGTGAAGAATACAGGTACAACTGCTGTGGACTTGAGCAAAGTGAAGGTCCGGTATTATTTCACCAAGGATAGTGCCGCTGATCTGAGTTTCTGGTGTGATTATGCGCAGATTGGCAGTGGTAACGTGGAAGGGCATTTTGTTTCGATAGATCCGGTCAAGGGCACGGCAGATACGTATCTGGAGATTGGATTCAAATCGGGTGCTGGCAGTTTGGCCGCGGGTGCCGAGACCGGAATCATCCAGGGACGTTTCTCGAAAAACAACTGGACGAATTTTGATCAAACGAATGATTATTCCTTTGATTCCACCCAAACGGCCTTCAGTGCCTGGACAAAAGTGACAGCTTATCAGGATGGTGCCAAGGTATGGGGAATTGAACCTTAAACAGTACACAGTTGCTCAACCAGTTGTAGAGTATTGTAGAGTGATGTTACTCATCATACAGGTTAAGCCGGGGAGAAATCCCTGGCTTTTCTTTTTTTTATGGAAAAGCAAAAATGAAATATGAAATAATCTAACGGACACTGCTGATAAATCGAGCTGTATTGATGCTGGAGGCAAAAATGTGAATTCGGGGAACGGTAATCGGTAAATGAATCATAGTAATGTTTACCATATTTACGATTTTAAACATTAAAATCTAGGTCATATGGCATATGCCCTGAATGAGAAATGACCTAGCTCTTGTATCGCGGGAAAATCAAGCATATCAAATAGTTACAATAATTTAACCTTTCAAAATGAAGGGATCAGCAGTGAATTTTTCCAGTAGATCATGGACAGACCCTGATACTTAGTGCTCAAATGTGCCTATATCAATACAGGACTTTTGACTGATGAACGTTATGGATAGCCCGTTTACAATGGGGCAAGCCCGGGAGAACCAAGCCAGGTTAAAATTCTGTAACATCAGGGGGAACTCGACATCATGAACTGGAAGAAAACAATTATTACGGCAAGTGTCACAGCAACGATGCTGATGGGAAGTCTGACGACAGGAGCACTAACGGCACAGGTATCCGCAGCTGCTGTTGACAATTCACAAGTAAAAGTAATTTGGGGCGTAAACCTACGCACAACACCTTCTTCTTCTGCGAAGATTGTTCGCTTGGTCGCTAAAGGGGAAACGGTAACGGTGCTTCAGCAATCCGGTTCGGATTGGTATAAGATTAAGGATTCTGCTAACCGGACAGGCTACATATCTTCTTCATCCAAATACACACAAGCGATTAGTGGCGGCACAAGCGGATCGGGTTCGAATAGTGGTACATCGGTGACCGGCAATGCATCTGTAGAAAAAGTGATTGCGGCGGGAATGAAATATTTGGGAACACCTTATGAGTTCGGAGCCAGTCGTAACAGCACAGCTACTTTTGACTGTTCCAGCTTTGTACGTCAAGCCTTCATTGATGCACTTGGCATCAAGCTTCCAGCGGATTCCCGCAAACAGGGAGCCTATGTAAAAGCCAAGGGTACAGTTCAGACGAACTGGAAAAACCTGAAACGCGGCGATCTGATGTATTTCATGTCGTATAAAGGCAGCTCTGCATCATCGTATTCGGGCGTGAATAAATCTACCGCAACGATTACTCACACAGGAATTTACCTGGGCGACGGAAAAGTATTACATACATATTCCAACGCTGGCGGTGGTGTAACTACTAGTGATATCTCCGGCAAACACTGGGAGTATCGTTTCCTGTTTGGTGGCAGTGCGCTGTAGTATAGAACAAGAACCTTCGATATTTCGCGCATGTTCATATGAATTATGAATTATGAATACAAAACACCTTCCATTCTGCCTTTAACGGGCGAATGGAAGGTGTTTTTGTGTTATTTATTATTCAGAAAAACTCAATCCTGATAGTACAGTCGGAACAGGATATCCTGGTTGTAGTTTCCAAATCCCTCACCATATAAGGTAAGGCCGCCCACATGTTGAGCATCTTCCTCCACCGAAAGACGAAGGGTCCATTGGTTGCGTTCCACGGGGATATCTGCGAGTGTAATTTCGGATAGATGTTGTCCATCAATAAACGTACCTTCATTGGTAATTCGAAGTACCTTGAGCATGCCATATTGATTGACACTGTCACTCCACCATTCCGGGGTGAACATGCCACGTCCGTTGCCTGAATCTCCAGGGCTTGTCCATTCCCCTAATCGGATGCCATTAAGCATGAATGTAATATCCGAGGGCCAATTCGGATTAACCGAAGGTGCTTCTGATCCGATCTCGAGAGACAATTCAATGGCATTGATCTGCTGTCCGGATAAGATATAGTTTGGAATTTTGTATTCCACAAATCCACGGCCAAACCACAGAATATGGGCATGCATCCGCTCGGGGTCTAGAAAATAACGAGGGTCATCATACTGTCCGATAACATGATTGGACGTAGCCAGACCACATGTCGGATAGACGTCAAAGTGGGTGTAGTGTCCAACAGGTACAGAAACCTCGTGCAGCTTGCGGGCTGTCCCGCTTTCCTGCGGCATGGAGATGCCAATCCAGTCTACAGCAAGGCTGTTCATTTTATGTGTGCCGCCGTCTTTACGTATCATTTTGGACTGAATAATGCCTACATCCTGAAGTTTGCGGACATGCATGGTCACGATGGCACTACTCAGACCCAGTGAAGCAGCGAGGTCTTTCACATTCATGGGTGTCTCTGCAACAAGGCGGATGATCTGTAGACGGACTTCACTGGCAAGTGCTTCATATAGGGGGAGCCATTCGGCATCGGTATTTGCTCTGATCACAGTTGTTCCTCCATTTTATCTGTATAGAATTAAGTTAAACATAAATTCAGTAAAAAGAATAACATTTTGCAAAATTCAGGTTGAAATTAAGACTATAATCGATTTTAATATAAATATGAACGTTGATCCATAGAATATCAATTAATTTTTATATTAATCTTAGGGAGTTGAAATTCATTATGGAAAAAGCAAAAATGACGGTAGATAAAGATTTTACTATTGGTGTAGTGGATAAGCGCTTGTACGGATCATTTATTGAGCATCTCGGACGTGCCGTATATGGCGGGATTTATGAGCCAGGGCATCCATCAGCGAATGAACAGGGTTTCCGCACGGATGTGCTGGAGATGGTCAAGGAGTTGCACGTACCGATTGTACGTTATCCAGGAGGTAATTTTGTATCCGGTTACAATTGGGAAGATTCGGTTGGGCCTGTGTCAGAACGTAATCGCAGACTGGAACTGGCCTGGAGAACAATTGAGACCAATGAATTTGGATTCAACGAATTCGTGGACTGGGCAAAACAGGCGAATTCTGAAGTCATGATGGCCGTCAATCTGGGAACACGGGGCGCCGATGCAGCACGCAACATTGTAGAGTACAGCAACCATCCAGAAGGTTCGTATTATAGTGATCTTCGTATTAAGCATGGATACAAGCAGCCACATGCGATCAAAACATGGTGTCTGGGCAACGAGATGGATGGTCCTTGGCAGATTGGTCACAAAACGGCAGAAGAGTATGGACGTGCAGCTGTTGAAGCGGCAAAAGTCATGAAGTGGACGGACCCGACAATTGAACTGGTAGCTTGCGGAAGTTCAAACCTGAATATGCCATCATTCCCGGAATGGGAAGCAACGGTGCTGGATCATACGTATGATCATGTGGAGTATTTGTCTCTCCATCAGTACTATGGTAATCAGGAGCAAGATACGCCAACGTTCCTGGCACGCTCGCTTGAAATGGATCGTTTTATCGATACCGTAAAGGCGACTTGTGATTATATCAAAGCGAAGAAACGCAGCAAAAAGACGATGTATCTGTCCTTTGATGAGTGGAACGTATGGTATCACTCCAATGAAAATGATTCGAAGATGGACCCATGGCAGATTGCTCCGCCACAGCTGGAGGATATCTACAATCATGAGGATGCACTGCTTGTTGGATGTATGTTGATCAGTATGCTCAAACATGCGGATCGGGTTAAAATGGCATGTCTGGCACAACTCGTTAACGTAATTGCACCAATCATGACAGATACGGGTGGTGGTTCATGGAGACAGACGATCTTCTATCCATTCATGCATACTTCCCTCTTCGGGCGTGGAACAGCATTGGTGCCATTGATCCAGTCTCCAAAATACGATACAAAAGAAATCACAGATGTTCCTTATCTGGAAGCTATTGCGGTTCATAACGAAGAGCAGGGTGAAGTGACTGTATTCGCAGTTAACCGTCATCTGGAAGAATCCCTTCCGCTCGAAGTGGACCTGCGTAGCTTCGGGAAGTGTACCGTGATCGAGCATATCGTGCTGGAAAGTGATGATCTCAAAGCAGCTAATACGGCGGCACAACCAAACCGTGTTGCTCCTCATAATCGTGGGGGTGCAGTTGTATCTGATACCCTGATTACGGCGAGCTTGGCGAAAGCATCATGGAACGTAATCCGTTTGAAAGTGCAGTAATGGATTAAGAAAAAAGGAATAGGGTGACACGGTCTCGATAGCAGAAGTATCGGCCGTTGCGTAGTTCCTTTAATAGAAGGCTGGATGCGATTAATTCGTATCCAGTTTTTTTGCGTAGTCCGAATGATAAGAGTAATCAATCGACGGGAAAAGTCCGTTAAATTTTGATAATAATGCAGATTAAACTGTATAAAAAAATGACGAAAAAAGTCGATAAATATCATATGCGGTCAATCTTTCTGTGATAATACAACACCATTTACAGATGTTTACCGTGCTAATCCCTGATATTACGATCTGGGATGTAATGAGTTCGGGAGAGGTTAAATATACCAAAAAGGGAGAGCGATGCTATGGATCGAAGGTTGGTTTCTAGGTTTACTGCAATCATGATGATTGTAAGTCTGGTCATGACACTATGGGGGAAAACCCCAGTCGTGTTGGCGGCTCCTGCTGCCCCTACAGTTGTGTCCAAGGTGGAAAGTATTGAGGTCTCGGGCTTTGAGGCTGGGGCGGTGTTGAAGCTGTATACTGTACCTGGTGTTCTAAAAGACACGTCAGACGTACAGACAATAGCAGGGGTATATTTGTTTGAAGATGTCGTACCTGACGACCAGGGGTATTTTGTGACACAGACCGTAAACAATGAAGAAAGTCAGAATTCTACCTTTACCAATGCCAGTCTCCGGACACCTCAAGTGACCGGCGGAATCGAGCAAGTATCTGTCAGCAATGTGTATCCGGGTGCAACAGTAACCCTGCACAATCTGGATGGAACTATTTTTAATAGCACGCCAGAAACTCAACCGGATAACACCGTTCTTTTCAAAAATGTGACAAGTCGAGCGACGTATTACGTCGAGCAAACGATCAATGGAGTAGTCAGTGTGTCTAACTGGGTAGATGTATCTCCCAATATTCCAGGCAAGCCCATCGCTCAGGGGAAGCTCGAAAGTATTGAAGTGAGCGGGTTCACTTCTGGTGCGATCTTGAAGCTATATCGGGTGGATGGCACACTGGAGGCCACCTCTCTCTCTGTAACGGACAGTACGTATCTATTTGAATCTGTTGTGCCTAGATCGGACCTATATTACGTGAAGCAGACGGTAAATGGGGAAGAAAGCCCTAACTCGGAATTTGTCAATTCGATTCTTCGGAAACCGGAGGCAAGTGCTGATTCGACGTCGGTAACCGTGAGTAATGTGTATCCGGGAGCGACGGTTACGCTGTACAAGTTGAACGGGGATTTTGTATCAGATACGCCAAACGTTCAGCCGGATGGAACGGTTATCTTCGAAAGCCTTGCCAATCGGACTGCGTATTACGCTCAACAAACGATTAATGGCGTAACAAGTGCCATCTCCGACACGGTCGAGGTATCTCCCGTGTATCCTGCACAGCCTGTGGCTGTAGCTGGTGTGGAAAGTATCGAAGTGAGGGGGTTCACTTCTGGTGCGAACTTGAAGCTATATCGGGTGGGGGGCACGCTGGAGGCCACCGCTATTTCTGTAACAGACAGTACGTATCTATTTGAATCCGTCGTGCCTAGATCGGAATTGTATTACGTGATACAGACGGTAAATGGCGAAGATAGCCCTAACTCGGAATTTGTCAATTCGATTCTTCGGAAACCGGAGGCAAGTGCTGATTCGACGTCGGTAACTGTGAGTAATGTGTATCCGGGAGCGACGGTTACGATGTACAAGTTGAACGGGGACTTTGTATCAGATACGCCAAACGTCCAGTCGGATGGGACAGTGATCTTCGAAAGCCTTGCCAATCGGACTAGGTATTACGCTCAACAAACGATCAATGGCGTAACAAGTGCGATCTCGGATACGGTCGAGGTATCTCCGGTGTATCCTGCACGGCCGGTGGCTGTAGCTGGTATGGAAAGTATTGAAGTGAGCGGCGTCACACCTGGTGCGATCTTGAAGTTGTATCTGGTGGGTGGCACCCTGAAAGCTACTTCTGACCCTGTAGTGGGCAGTACGTACGTATTTGAGAACGTTGTGCCGGATTCCAGGGAGTACTATGTTACCCAGACTGTGAACGGTGAGCAAAGTGAGAACTCTGACTTCGTTGGGGTCAACTTGCGCAAACCCGAGGGGAGTGTTGGCATTGGCTATCTGGATGTCGGGCAAGTCTATGAGGGAGCAACAGTAACCTTATACTTGACGAACGGAACTTTTGTATCCAGTACTCCGTTGCCCCAACTGGATGGCACGCTTCGCTTTGCTGATTTGCCAGCAGGGGGCGAATATTATGTGGTGCAAAGCATCAATGGTGTTATTAGTGAAGCTACACCATGGTTGATGATTCCTTCCGTACCTTATGCCCCAACAAATGTAAAAGCGACAGCCGGAAATGGCCAAGCAACGATTACATTTAATGTTCCCGGGAAAGATGGAGGAAGTGTAATAACAGGTTATGAAGTAACTTCTACACCAGGTAATATCAAGGTTACTGGTAACTCCAGTCCAATCACTGTGACAGGATTAACCAATGGCATAAGCTATACCTTTACGCTCAAAGCAATCAATGCCGTGGGCAGCAGTGTGGTGTCCGTTCCTTCCAATGCTGTGACTCCTTCTGTACCTTCCAGTGGCGACAGTTCTGGTAATTGGGGCTCTTCCGTCGGATCTTCCTCACCACAACCTGTTTCTGCCGATGGTATCAATGTACTTATTAATGGTGTTTCGGAACAGATCGGTAATTTGATTAAAACGACTAGAAATGGACAATTGGTGAGTACGGTAGGCATTGATTCGGAAAAGTTAAAACAGAAACTGGCTGCCGAGGGAACAGGAGCAGTTGTATCCATTCGTGTGCCTTCCGGCGCGGATGTTCTGATCGGTGAACTGGATGGCCAAATGGTACAAGAGATGCAGGCAGCTCAGGCAGTGTTGAAGCTGGAGACCGAACAGGCAACATATACACTGCCTTTGAATCAGATTCAGTTGTTCTCACTTGCCAAGGATCTTGGAGATGTCTCTGGTCTGCAAGATATGAAGGTCCAGGTAGAGATTGCCAAGCTGACACAAGCAGCGACCCAAGCAGTGAGACGGGCAACGCAACAGAATAATTTTGTTGTTCAGGGTACACCGGTTGATTTTACCGTGAGAGGCCTTTATGAAGACAATTCGGTGGAAATTACCCAATTCACTGATTATGTTGAACGGACAATGATCCTTGAAGAAGGTGTAAGCAATTCCGGTATTACCACGGGTGTTGTTGTGAATGCAGACGGGACGGTTCGTCACGTTCCTACCCGGGTTGTACTTAGGGAAGGTCGCTATGAAGCCGTGATCAATAGCCTTAGCAACAGCACATATGCGCTCATTTTACATCCACTTAAATTCGGAGATGTAGTTGGTCACTGGGCGCAGGATGCGGTGGACGATATGGGCTCCCGCATGATTATTGAAGGAACGGGGAATGGCAGCTTCAGTCCAGATCAGAACATTACCCGTGCTGAGTTTGCTGCCATCGTAACCAGGGCATTAGGTGTCGCACCGAGAGCTTCGAATAGTGGGTTTACCGATGTGTCATCAGATATGTGGTATTCTGCTGCAATAGGAACAGCTCGTGATTATAACCTGATCAATGGTTATACGAACGGAACATTCCAACCGAACGAAGAGATTACACGAGAAGAAGCTATATTAATGCTTGCAAGAGCGATGGATCTCACATCATTATCTAGCCCGATATCCGATCAGAAAGCGGAGGGAATCCTTCGGTCATATGCTTCTGGGGCGAGTGTATCCTCCTGGGCGATAAAGGGTGTTGCCCAGTCGATTCAGGCAGGGATTGTATCCGGTCGAACGAGTGGAGATCTGGCATCCGGCGAGTTCATCACCCGTGCTGAAGTGACCCAGATGATATCGCGGCTACTCAAGAAGTCTGGTTTGATCTGATCATTGTTATTCAGGAGATCAGGAAATTACAAATGCAATGAAATTAAACGAAACAGACCGCAACCTCTTCGAAGAGATTGTGGTCTGTTTGGTCTATATTGTTTTATTTCTCTTCAGCTTAGCTTCCGCTTCAAAATTTAAAACTCAAAACTTTCGCCGTCACGTGGAATGAGCACCTGACCATCCAACTGCTCGGATGCCAGATAAGTCGCAAGATCCGTACGAGACATCACACAATGGTTAATCGCATCCATGTGCACAGCGATGACATGAGCAGACGGCGCATGGCGCTTCACGGCAACAACATCAGGCCCGTCCATCGTAATGGGATCACCCTCCACGAAGCGTGCACCTCCGGCATTCACGACAATAACTTCAGGCGTATATTGGCGGATGGCCTCAGCAGGTTCTTCACACCAGATGGTATCCCCGGCGATATAGGTGACAGGTTCTCCATCTGCCTCAAGTACAAAACCGGATACGTCGCCCATACGTTCACCGATTTCACCTGTGCCATGATGCCCGGATGTACGGGCGAATCGGACAGAGTGATGCTCATGTTTTTCATCTACAGCTGTTACATTCGTGAATCCGGCACCCAGAAATACATTCTCATCCCCAGGCTGGCAGATCAAAGGAATGTCTTTGCCAAGTTGTTTCGCCGCTGCTTCATCCCAGTGGTCCAGATGGGTGTGTGTCACAATCAACAGATCCGGATTCAGATAATCCGTTTCGGTTTCGGGCAAGTTCACTCTTGGATTACGTAATTCATTGGGTGTGTTCGGGAATGCAGGCATGACTTCGGCGTCCATCAGCATCGGATCAACGAGAATGTTCAGCCCTCCGTATTCCAGCCACAGTGTAGCATTGCGAATCAATTGAATTTTCATTATATTTGCACTCCTTCGAGTTGTTTAATAGTATTACCCTATATGGTATACAACCCGTTTAACGGCGTACATAACATGATGAATGGAATTAGGCCACACTAATTTCACCGTGAAAGGATTGCTGAAGCAAGATGATTGAAATGGTAGATGACACAGATATACGTATTTTGCAGATTCTGATTCAAGATGCCAAACGTTCTCACAAAGAGATCGGTGAAGAGGTTCATCTCACGGGACAGGCCGTTGGTGCAAGAGTGCGCAAGCTGCAAGATCTGGGTGTGATTGAAGGGTATACGGTAAAATGGAACCCGGAACGCCTTGGCCTAGGCCTACAGGCATTTGTCACGGTTTTCTTGAACTCCGGCGACAGACATGTTGCCTTTCGTACATTCATCGCTGATCGTAAGGACATCGTTGAAGTCCATCGCGTCAGCGGAGAAGGCTGTTATCTGATGCGGGTGCAGACCAGCACCACAGAGCAGCTTGGCCAACTGCTTGAAGCATTGCTACCTTACGGCAATTACAAAGTCAGCCTGTCCATAGGTGTAGAGAAATCACAATAACTCAGGGATGGGAAGGCAGCTTGTTCCCGTGTAGTGCACATCCTCGCACGGAACACCGTTTATTTTTCTTAACGTATTGTGACTTCCTTCGCCTTCACTTCACTTGAAGTCAGAATGCCCAAGCCTCTTCATCTGTGCCGGTACTCAACGATCCTGCTTCTGTTCTTGCAAAGTCTCCTGAAGCAAAGTCACAGCCTGATTCAGCTCTTTTTTGCTCAGCAGATGATCTGTCTGAATATGAGACCGTGTGCCGTCCTTCAAGTACAGGACGAACATGGGTGAAGCAGACAGGAGCCACTTGCTGCGGGCAGGTGAGGCGAGTTCGACTTTGCGAATCCGGCTCCATAGAATCTTCCGTTTGCCCGTGCTCAACGCATCATTATCCCAGGATAACAACACGGCAGGGGTTCTGGTTAGTCGTGAGACAAACATGAAGAATAGCGGTCCGATCAACCACATACCCAGCACGGCTGCGATGGCATAGTATATCGTCTCCAGTCTTTCGGCTTGTCCATCCACGATAATCCATAATAGGCTCACGCACAACAGAAGGAAAAGGAAGCATAGACTTCCCTTCCATAGAGCTGTGCTGCGTCGGTAATGAATCTGCTGATGGTCACGCTTGGGTGTTTCAGGTTGTTGCATAGATGCTCCTCCTAATTAACAATGCTGATCGATATGCCAAACGTGCCGCCTGCATGAGCAGAGCGGCATGTTCAACGTTCTGTATTTACTATAACTCAGGTTCATTACCCTGATATAGCTGAATTTTTACCTGCATCACGCGCATGGGTGTACAAGTCTGCATACACGCCTTTGGCTGCGATTAGTTCCTGGTGCGGCCCTTCCTCCACAATCTCCCCATTCTCCATCACCAGAATTCGATCGGCATGCATCACCGTGGACAGACGATGAGCAATGACAATGGTGGTGCGTCCCTGGGATACCGATTCCAGCGCCTGCTGCACGAGCTGTTCGGTGTGTGAATCCAGATTAGCGGTTGCCTCATCCAGGATGAGCACTCGAGGCTGGAACACCACAATCCGGGCAAATGAAATCAACTGCCGCTCCCCGGCGGATAGTCCGCTTCCGCGTTCTGACAGATGTGTATCATATCCTTGTGGCAAACGTGAAATCATGGCATGTGCTCCGACAAACCGGCAGGCTTCAATTGCCTGCTCTCGCGTAATATCCTCACGAAACATTCTCACATTATCAATGATGGAACCCGAGAACAGAAATGGTTCCTGTTGAATCAAACCCACGATACGATGAAGCTTAGCCTGCGGCAGATGCCGAATATCTGTACCATCAATCTCGATACTGCCCTTGTCTACATCATAGAAGCGATTGAGCAGGGAGATCAGGGTGCTTTTGCCAGCGCCCGTTGTGCCCACGATACCTACCATTTCACCCGGATAGAGGTGCAGGTTCATCTGCTGGATCAAGGGCCGGTCTGCTCGATAACCAAACGACACATCATTAAAATCAATCTGGCCCATCACATTTTGTGGTTCAAGCGAGGAGGCCATCCCGGGTTTGGGATCAGCAACTTCAGGCCGTGTATTCAGAATGTTCCAGATGCGATCCATCGATACGGTCGTGGACTGGAATGTATTCCATTGCATCGTAATCTGGTTAATCGGTTGAAAGAACTGGCGGATATAGCTGATAAACGCATACAATACCCCGACTTGCAGGGACTCACCCAGTACGGCGCGACCTCCAAGCCAGACCATCATGACCAGTGCCGCATTGCCAAGGATATCAAACGTCCGGTTGAAGATGACATTGGAGCGGGCTTGAGCAATATTAGCTTTCAAGTGAAGTGCGTTCTGTTCCGAGAAACGTTTCTTCTGTTCTTCCTCCTGGTGAAAAGCTTGAATCAGGAACATGCCGGACAAGTTCTCCGCCGTAAATGCGATCAGACGGGAAAGACGCGTACGGGCATTTTGATAAGCTTTTCGCAGTCGACTACGGAATAATACCGCAACCACCGCAATGACAGGCAGAACGATCAGGGAGTATGTCGCCAGCACAGGATCAAGTTGGAACATAAAGACGATAATGAGCACCAGCATCATACCATCCCGAATCAGACTGAGCAGTACTTGAGTGAAAAAGCTGCTGATGGTCTCCGTATCACTGGATACGTTTGTGACCAGACTGCCGATATGAAAACGGTCAAAGAAGGACATGGACATCTTGGAGATATGTTTGAACAGGTCCTTTCTGATCCGGGATACAATGTTCTGACCCACATGCTGCAACAGATTATTCTGGATATAGGTAAAAATAAAACTGATGACAGCCAGCCCAAGAAAGATGGCTGCGAGTTGAACGAGAAAGCCCACACTGGTCTGGCCCACGGCCAGATGATCATCGATGGCGATCTTCACCAGATAGGGTTGTAACAGATCTGCCGATATGCCAAGCAGTGAGCAGAAGAAGATACCGGCAAAAGCCCATTTATGAGGTTTGGCGTATGCCATCATCGCTTTAAACGAAGTTCGTTTACTCTGATCGTCATCTGCGTCTGGGTGAAGTTCAGCGTTATCGTTAGACATGATGTAATCCCTCCTCCTGCAAACGGTAGGTGGCCGCATATAACCCCTTGGCAGCCATCAACTGCGCATGTGTTCCCTGTTCAGCGACTCGCCCTTCATCCAGAACAATAATATCGTCCGCATGACGGACCGCGCTGATGCGGTGAGAGATGATTAATGTAGTCTTGCCCTTGCCGATCTCGCGCAAACTGCGCAGAATACCACTCTCGGTGACCGCATCAACCGCGCTCATACTGTCATCCAGAATAAGTAACTGTGCTTGCTTGATCAGTCCTCTTGCAAGGCTGGTTCGCTGACGTTGTCCACCAGACAGGGTGAGTCCACGTTCGCCAAGCAGTGTATCGAAGCGATCAGGAAAACGGACAATATTGTCATAGATCATGGCTTGCCTTGCACTATGTTCCACTGTATCCAGCGATACTTCCCGGTCGCTGAATGCGATGTTATCCCGGATCGTGGTACTAAACAGGAATCCATCCTGAGGGACATAGGCGATGCGTGATCTTAGACTTTCCAGCGACAGCTGCCGAATATCGGTACCATTGATGCGGATTGTTCCTTCAGGTGGTTCATATGTACGCAGCAATAACTTAACGAGGGTACTTTTACCTGAGCCGGTCTTGCCTACAATACCGACCGTTCGCCCGGCACGGATATTGAGTTGAATGTTTTTGAGAGCAGGAGATGAACTGCCAGGATAGGAGAAGGTGAGATTCTCCATGGTGATATCTTGTACGGTTTGGAGAGCTGTCGCTTCAGGAAGTTCACGCACATCCGCTACTTCGCTGAGCAGATCATTCACCCGCTCCAGTGATGCGCCTGAGCGCTGAACGGTATTAATAACATTGCCGATCTGTTGAAGCGGTCCCATGATCATGCGCAGATATAAGGTTAAGGCCACAAAACTCCCGAGTGTAATAGAATTCTGCATGGTCATAATACCTCCGACAAGCATAGAAACGACCAATGAGATAGCTCCCAGCAGCGGGAGCAAGGCTTGAAACAAGGAAGACAGACGAACCAGTCGAAGCTGTTTGCTCTTAATTGCATCGACGGTAGTTCCAAAGCGTGCACGAGCACTGTCTTCGATGGCAAACGTCTTGGTTACGCGAATGCCACCCAACTGCTCTTCCGCCGATTCCGTCATGGTTGCAAGAGCTTCCTGCACGTCGCGAGAGCACTTGCGAATCCGCGGACCAAAAAACACGACCAGAAATGGAATCGCCAGCAAAGGAACAACACTGATTAAAATGAGCGTCAACGGAATCCCGCTAAGCAGCATCATGACAATGCAGGACAACAGCAAGAAGGTGGCATTGGTCATGAGCGTCACGCCATTGGATATCGCTTCACGTACGGAAGTAACGTCATTCATGACATAACTGAGCAGTTTTCCGTTCCCCTGTTTGGAGAAATAATGTTCGCTAAGTTCGGAGAACTTACTGAATATACGCTCACGCGTCATGAATTCGAAGCGTCGACCGAGCTTCATAATCATGAATTGCCCGGTACCGAACAGCAGATTATACCCGATGGCAATAGCCAGAAGGGACAGGCTGTACCTTACGACCGTCTGCATCTGAAGAGAGTTCTGCATCAACTGATCCGTGAAGCTGCCGAGTATGCGGGGCAAGGATGCTTGCCCGACATTGGAGGCAATAATCAGAAGAACAGCAACCAGGTAAACAGGCCAGTTCGACACAACATAACCGCGAAGTAATCCTTTCTTGGACATAAGCGTTGTTCTCCTTTTGTTATAGGTGAAGTCAGTTCAGGCAGGTGGAGTCAAGAAAAGGGCCGACACCTGTTATTAGCGCGTCGTGCCCTCTTACTGTATGCGATCTAGTTCGTTGTTTATCCGTCATCCGATAGATTTCTCTATTCTTATTTTTGCGCTAATCCGAATCAATGTCAACGAAGCCAGTTAGCAAAAGCTGGTGGCTTGGACTAGTGAACGCGGAGAAGAGTTCTATGCCGTGTTCTCGTGTTGTATTCACCAGATGTCGAAATTACTGAAACATTTTCTAGGGATGCCCCGTCTGTAGGAATGAAGAGTTGAAAAATAGGCTTTACTAATCATATGGAGGTGCCAGGAAATGAAACATAAAAAAGGATTGGCTGCAACACTTGCGCTCTGCGTTTCTTTGACAGCAGGAGGTGCATCGGTATTTGCTTTCACAGATGTGAAGGATGAAGGTCAGAAGTCGGTTGTGGATTCATTGAAATCAAAAGGCATTGTTAACGGAGTAACAGCGGATCTGTTCCGTCCAGATCTTGCATTGTCCGAGCCACAGGGTGTTCAACTGATTGTGAATGCATTTGGTCTGAAAAATGAATTTGCGGAAGCATCCGCTCAGAATAAAATCAGTCCGGACACTTGGTATGCTGACGCTGTTCAAGCCGCTACTCAGAATGGACTGTCCATTCCGGTTGAAGTGAACCCGCAGGGCAAGATGACACGCGAGCAGTTTGTTATTTTGCTGCATGAAGGGATTAACACAACCGGGAATTATCCGGTCATCATGAAGTATAATCTTGTTAAGGACGAAAATAAAATCGGTAAGGACGCCATATCTGCAGTCCAGAACCTGCTGAACATGAACATCATTGAACTGGATAAGGACGGTAACTTCCGTCCAGATCAGTCGCTTACCCGTATGGAGGCTGCAAGCATGATCTTCAATGCACTTGAATTTGTGGATAAACACGGCAATGGCGGCTCGGCAGAGCCAACTCCAACTACTCCAGGTGAAGGCCAACAAGCGATTGTACCTGAAGTAACAACGACCAAGGTTGATGACAAAACCACCAAAGTTAAACTCAGTGCTGAAATGCCACACCCTGGTTATGGATTGAAGATTGATGATGTGAAATTGGAGAAGGATGGACGCGCCATCGTGCTCTATTCCATTATTCAACCTGATCCGGACATGATGTATCCGATGGTTATCACAAATGTGACTGCAGAAACGGATATCCCAACAGGCTATACAGCAGAAGCTCAACCTTCTGGCAAGTAAATTATTCTTTGAGATATCGAACTTGTGCTAAGCACAACGTTAATGAACAGAGTATAGCTTAACTTAAAACCCCACCCTTCATGCGTACATGGAGGGTGGGGTTTTAAGTTGCTGGAGGGGAGACACCAATCACCAACATTCAACTAATGCAAGGTGAGATGTGCTAATGAACTCAGTGCACCTTATTTGGACGTTTATAGTGGTTATGCAATTCTAATGAACTTGAGACGCGTTATTCCCGCAAATAAGACTGGAAACAACAGAGAAAGCATATAAAAAGCAGGAATAACGCGTCTACGATTCGTTAAAAATCCCAATCAGTGAAATAGCGTCGAATAACGTGTTCCGAGTTCGTTAGAGTTACAGATTCACGTTACTTCTGAGAAAGGTAAATTATTGAGAGGTTACATAGTTACGAACCTGATCGAAAGGTATTGGATCTAGCGGTTTGATTGCTCATCCAGAGGTTCATAGTCAAACCAATCGAAACTTGCAGGCGTACACTCCCCCGATGGGGCGAAGGCGTACATGGCTATCATCACACCTGTGAAACCACTTGCTACTTCGGTAGATAACAGATGTGTTTCTCCTGAACCCACTTCGTTGGCATCGGATGAACCTTGCTGGTAGAGGAACGTGAAGTGATTACGGTCAGCCTTGATTTGTAATACAACCGGCCCCTTGTCACAGTTAAGCACCTGTTCGGTTCGCAGAGAGCCGACGGTTCGCCGTAGTATGATTTTCTTCTGCCCATCGACCTGTGTTACAGCCAAATCGTAATGATATTTATCATTCATAAATAAGGTTAATCCAGCTTCCTCACCGCTCGCATGTGGCTCATAACGCAGCTCGGTTGCCATATTGCATAAGAAATGGGTTAATCGACGCCCAACAAAGGCTGGGTTTCTACCATCATCGAGTGAAACCGAATGACCACGAAGGATGAGCTGCCCGGGATTTTCAGTGAGCGTCCAACTACCCGGAGCCGGGTTACGTAAGAAGATCCAGTTCAAGTCTAATGATGCTTCGTCAAAATCATCCCGGATAGGCTCAGGCGACCAAAGGTGCTCAGTCAACAAAGGTCCGGTCATCTCCTGCTCGATATGTCCGTCCACACCGATCATCGGCCAACCTTTATCGGTCCAAGTGACGGGTGCCAGGAACGTTTCACGTCCCAGATGGTGTCGCATGGGGTAACCTGCTGGACGAATGCCAAGAGATACAGCCCACCAGCTTCCATCCTGGATCTGGACAAGGTCTGCATGACCGGTTGCGTGGATGCTGGATTTCATGCTCCGATTGGACAGAATCGGATTATGAGGACACGGATCAAATGGTCCGTATGGCTCTGTGCTCCGAGCAATGGTTTCCATATGACCATACTCCGTTCCACCTTCGGCGATCATCAGATAGTAGAGGCCGTTTATTTTATACATGTGGGGAGCTTCGGGGGCTGCTCCTCCGGTTCCGGTCCAGATTAATCGGCTATCCGTCAGTCTCGTTCCGGTCTTAAGGTCTATCTCGCACTGATAGATGCCCTCGCCCTCATCGCCGTTACAGGCCGTTTGAAAATACACACGTCCATCTTCATCGAAGAGAAAAGAGGGATCAATGCCGCCCTGATCAACAAAAATCGGAGCAGACCATGGCCCCTCGGGCTGGGTACTACGTACATAAAAATTTCCGCCGCCGCTGACATTGGTTGTTGTCATATAGAACCAGCCATCATGGTACCGGAGTGTTGGGGCAAAAATACCGCCAGAGCTGCCCGCATTCGCTAGAGGGAGTTGCTCAGTTGTTGTAAGGACATGGCCGATCTGTCGCCAGTTCACAAGGTCTTTGCTGTGGAAGATAGGCACACCAGGGAAATATTCAAAGGTACTGGTTACCAGATAATAGTCTTCATCTATACGGCAGATACTCGGATCTGGATAAAACCCCGGAATCACCGGATTGGTATATTTCATCATGTTATGCTCCTATTCATTTCGAGAGTTTAATATGGATCTGAACGTATGAGATGTATCCTTGCTATAAGGGGAATTATATCGTCTTCAATCATTTCCAACCTTGATTTTTCGGTCCTCGAATAGCATGATATAGACATTCAACCCAACATGGTTTGCGGAGGGGAATGCTTTTGAGTAATGCATATTTGAGATGGTTTACTTCAGATCAACAGTTTCCATTTTTCATTCAGTATGGTGGACACGACCAAGACATGGAACTTCATAATCATGTGGACTTTACGGAGCTTGTTATTGTTCTGAGTGGTCATGCAACCCATGTGGTGAACACCGAGGAATTTTTTATTAAAAAAGGGAACGCATTTGTGATTAATGGCGACACCCATCACGCGTATAAAGACCCTCATGATTTTAGGATCTGTAACATTATGTTCAGTCCCGAGATGCTTGCTTCGGCTGGGCCTGATCTGAGAAAATCTAACGGCTTCCAGGCGCTGTTTGTTTTGGAACCGTTTTATCGTAATATTCACTCCTTTCCGAGTAAATTGGCGTTATCCATTTCCAGTCTGGAGTATGTAGAATCGCTGATATCGTTCATGATTGACGAGTATCAGAGTAAACAGCAAGGGTATCAGACGATGTTGATCTCACGTCTTACGGAGATGGTTGTTTATTTGTCGAGGCAATATGATACGCAGGAGAAAGGGATTGAAGGTAATAATCTGATGCATCTGGCAAATGCCATTTCATTTATTGAAGATCATTATCTTGAGCCGCTGTCGTTGGAGGATATTGCGGGGAAGTCGAATATCTCAATAAGGCATCTGAATCGGATTTTTCGATCCTATTATCAGATGACCCCGATCTCTTATCTGCAAAAGTTGCGTCTGGAGAAGGCATGTCATTTGTTGAAAAACGGGAATCTGTCCATCACGGAAATTTCGTATGAATGTGGATTTAACGACAGTAATTATTTCACCCGCCAGTTTAAGAAAGCCTTTGGCAAGTCTCCCAAAACATACAGGCAGAATCATTAGCACCAGACCGAATATAAAAAACCAAAACAGGGCCTCCTCATAGGGAGGTCCTGTCTGCTGTTTCAGGGAAAATTCAATAGTCCAATAGACGTCCGTTGTCATGCCACTGACCGTACATTTTATTTTCCTTTGTGTTGGTTATGAACTTATTCAATCTGCTCTGGAATAATGCTGGCTGATTCTTAACACTTTGGATCGTATCGATCCGAACGTTCTGATACAGGGTAGGAAATGCCATGAAATTTGCATAAACCTGATGGTCTTCTTTCAGCCTTTGTTCGATCACACCATCAATAATGAAAGCATTCTGCTCCATAACAGGAAGAACTTTTCTCCCCTCGTCATGCATGAAGCCCAACCTTTCAAGACGACGGACACGTTCCTTGTTCAATTCAGTCCATGAGCTACGTTTCCTTCTAGGCGACAATCTCTGTGCTAATTGAGTCTCGGATATTTTCTTTTTGAATCCATCGATCCAGCCAAAGCACAGTGCCTCCTCAACCACGTCCAAATACAGCAGGGTATTCGGTAATGGTTTCAAACTTATAATTACCCAGCAAGATTTCTCGACTTTTCCATGCTCTCGCAACCAATTTCTCAATTCATCCCTTGACGTCACGGGTATACAATGTAGATTTTCCATCCGATTATCAACTATGCTTGAGCCAGTTCCTGATACCAATAGAGAAAATAGTCATTCATGATGGAGGCATGCCCCAATTGACGCAGCATGGTAGAAACATTACCTCGATGATAGGTGCCGTGGTTAACCGCATGGAATACGATTTCCGATAAGCTGGTTTTGCGAACTCCGGCAAATGGATTATCGAGTAGAATGGTTTGCTCCAGATCAGCTTGGCCTCGTAACCACTCACTGTATTGTGCCGACAGGTCGGTAAAACGTTTGATGTACTCATCCACAGAACCGTGAATCTCACCATTAAGCAGTATACATGCTTCCAGTGCCTCGGGCATACCGGTGCCATTCAATACCTCGTACCACATTTTATCTACTGCGTAGATATGGCTGAGTGCGTGAGCAATGGTTGGAAACGAACTGTTCACTTCCTGACTCAGTACAGAAGAGGGCAATTCCTTGATTCTGCCCAGGATCGTTTGGTTGGCCCATGCGTGGTAGTTATACATTTGTTCCGGATGATTCATTGATGATCGTCTCCTTTAATGTGGCGATAGATTGGGTTAACTTACTGAGATGATTATAAAAAAAGAAGTATGACAACAGCGTGTCATACTTCTTCATAGAGCTTAAGTGCGTTTCGAAGTTGTTCTTTCAGAATGTCTCGTAATTCAATCGGTTCAAGCACCTCAGCGCCACTACCCAAACTAAGCAGAAACGACCATAACCACTTGGCTTGTAACGGTTGAGGAACCTGGATACGCATTGTCATACTTCCATCCTCGTGAAATTGCTTATCTGCCTGTTGAAAATGATCCATGGCTTCCGCGAGCGCTTCCGGGTTCACCCGAAATACCACATCACTTACCTGATCTTGCCATGACGGATCTGACACAACCGTCTCTTGGGGAAGCTCAAGGTGGGGTTGGAAGTGTTCCGATGTCAGTTGCACGTTCATCATTCGGGACAGTCGGAACTCGCGATAATCCTGCCGTGTCTGGCAAAATCCATAAACGTACCAATTACGATATTTAAAATGTAGTTTTACCGGTTCCAGATGGCGTGGGGTATGTTCATTTTTCGTATTGATGTAGTCAAAGCGGACAACCTGATGATCCGTAATACCTTTACGCAGATGAGGAAGGGCATCAGGTTCTGTTCGGCGTGTCTCCAGATCCACCGATAGACTTGAGGTTTGATGCTCCGGTCCAATCGTTTGCAGTCGTTCAATCGTGCCTTGTGCACGTGCATCTTCGAATACTGTGGATAGACTGCTCAGGACCGTGATCAGGGAATCCACATCATAAGAACCGAGCAAGCTTTTATCCATCTTGTATCCGTCCATCATGCCGTAGCCGCCTTTGAGTCCCTGATGGGAGACGACGGGGAAGCCGGCGGCACAGATCACATCAATATCCCGATAGATCGTTCTTGGGGACACCTGAAACTCTTCCGCCAAGGTGGAAGCAGACAACACTTCGTGGTTCAGCAGTTTGTATATGATTGAGATTAATCGCTCCAATTTCAAAAGGTATCCCCGCCCGTTATTCCATTTTGTCATTACAGGCCATTATTATATCACGACATGGTGAACAACATGGAGGATTACAGAGGGGCTATAGAAGTCATATCATGCAGTAAGTTTTGTTCCAACATAATTGGACAAGTTCTTAGATGAAATGAAACAAAAAAAGAGTGCTGGATAGCACCCTTTCTAAGAAACATGATTGTTGCTCTGTTGAACAGTTACGTTAGCAGATTGGTCGAACTTCATATCGAGTGAATAGCCAGAGCTGGCTCTACTCTTCTTGCACGTTATAGAGAACCCGAGCGAGCAGATTCTGTCCATAGTTTCCGAAGTTTTTACCAAAGATCGTTAAGCCCCGTTTGTTCAAAGGTCCATCCGTAACCGCAATGCGGAAATGAATATCGCTTTTGTAATCCAGCCCAATCTGGTCCAGCGTTACGTCGGAGATACGGCATCCGTCGATATAGCTGCCTTCCTGTGTAATTCGGATCAGCTTCAGCATGCCGTACTGATTCAAGTGCGGAGGCCACCATTCCGGGTTGAAGGTACCGCGTGTATTGCCAAAATCCCCCGGACTCGTCCAGCAGCCAATCTCAATACCGTTGATGTAGAAATAGATATCCGAAGGGTAATTGTCACAAAAGCCAGGGGCCTCCGATCCCAGTTCCATCGACAACTGAATTTCGCTAAACGACTGATTAGGCTTGAGATAGTTGGGAATCCGATACTCCAGATAACCTTCAGCCAGCCAGATCATCTCCGCATCAATTCGCAGTGGATCAGCAAAGTAACGCGGATCATCGAACTCTCCAACAATGCTGTCCCGGGTAGCGAGACCACATGTAGGTGCGGCCTGATAATCGCTGTAATGACCGACCTGAATTTCCACCTCATAACGATTGTTAATCTCCTGTGAACGCAGATCTACCATCAATTTTTCCTCATTGAGATAACATATCTTCTGAATTCCATGTTTGCCAACAGCGGTGTTGATCTCGATCAATCCGCTCTCTTCAAGTTTCTTGATATGCATTGTGATGGCACCATTGCTCAGTCCCAGCTTGGTTGCAAGATCATTGAGATTAAGACTTTGATTCTTGGCCAGCAGCTCAATGATCTGAATCCGGATTTCCGAACTGAGCGCTTTGAAGATATTCACACCCGACATCAGATCTTTAATATAAATCATAGGTGGATTTCCTTTCCCCGTTCTGAACAAAGTCTTCGACACAGACATTTGCACATTTATATGTTTTATTTCAGATAATTATAAATCATTCCCTCATGGAAGGGAAGGGCGGAGAAATAGAAGCCAAAACCCTTGTATATAGCGTAAATACGAAAATATAATCTACATTTTGTTCACTATTCCGGTTAAAATAAGTGTTAATCAGTTCACATATATTTGAAATATACCATTGAAATGTAATGTAACCGCTTTTATAATCCTATTATACCTAAATTGATTCATTACTTCATGAACCTAATTAACCATTTGATCAGGAAAGGTGGAGTTCGGTTTGGAAAAGTTAAGCACTGTGAAGAGGTTTAAGTGGAAACAGTTGGCGTTACCGGCATTACTTGCGATGGTATTACTGCTGGCAGGTCAGTCAAAAGCTTTGGCGGCGTTCTGGAATCTAACCGGAGATACCGCAGTTCATGATCCGTCGATTATCAAAGAGGGCAGTTCCTGGTACACCTTTTCAACCGGCCCGGGCATTCAAGTATTGAAATCCGATAATGGATCTTCCTGGTATCGTGTTCCACAAATCTTCTTGACTAAGCCATCTTGGTGGGCTTCTGCCGTTCCGGGACAAAGCGGATTGGATGTATGGGCACCGGATGTGGAGCAGTATAACGGAAAAGTATGGCTCTATTATTCGATCTCTACCTTTGGCTCCAATCGGTCTGCAATTGGTCTTGCGTCTGCGAACAGCATTGGAGCAGGACAGTGGAAGGACGAAGGGTTGGTGCTTCAAACCACGACCGGCAATAATTATAATGCCATTGATCCGAATCTGGTCATTGATGCTTCAGGCAATCCATGGCTGGCCTTCGGTTCTTTCTGGAGCGGTCTGAAGATTGTCAAGCTGGACAAAAATACGATGAAACCGACGGGAAGTATAACTTCAATTGCTGCGCGCCCGAATAACGGTGGTGCTATTGAGGGACCAAGTGTTGTATATCGTGGCGGCTACTATTACCTGTTTGCTTCCATCGATTCTTGCTGCCAAGGGGTGAACAGTACCTACAAAATGGTCTATGGACGTTCGACCAGTATAACAGGCCCTTATGTGGACAAAAACGGAGTTAATATGCTGAATGGTGGCGGAACGATATTGGATACAGGCAATGTGAAATGGAAAGGCCCAGGTGGTCAGGACGTGTACAACGGTAATGTCATCGCAAGACATGCTTATGATGCAGAGGATAATGGCAATCCGAAATTGCTGATTAATGACTTGCTTTGGGACGCGAATGGATGGCCGAAATACTGATTTATTTTATATAAATATAAAATGTTTTATAAAAGTATTGACTAAAGTGATCTGGATTTGATAAATTTAACAACAGAAATCTTATTTCATCCAATTGAATACGGTTACAAGTCCAGATCAGGAGGGGTTCAGATGGTAAAGAAAAAGAGTTGGGTCACATTTATGCTTCTTATGCTGGTAAGTGCGCTGGTACTCGCGGGATGCGGAGGAAGCAGCGGTGCAAGTGGGGACAAGGAGTTAACGTTTATGTTCCGCGGCGGTACAGACGAGCAGAAAGCATACCAAGCGGTGGTCAAGAAATTCGAAGAAGATCATCCGGGTGTGAAAGTCAAAATTATCGTAACGGCTGCGGATCAATATGCAACCAAGTTAAGAGCGGCAATTACAGGCAACAGTTTGCCTGACGTATTTTATATCAATCCGGGCGACGTGAAAGCGTATGTGAACAGCAATGTGCTGATGAACCTCACTTCGTATATTGAAAACAATCCGGATGTTGATCTCGATAATATCTGGAAATACGGCGTGGACCTGTATCGTTATGATGGAAAAATGGCAGGACAGGGCGATATCTACGGTATGCCGAAGGATCTGGGGCCATTTGCACTGGGCTACAACAAAACGTTGTTTGAAAAAGAGGGCATTCCATTCCCTGACAAGGATAAACCATACACATGGGAAGAGTTCATCAAGGTGAACCAGCAAGCGACCAAGGATACCAATGGAGATGGTAAACCGGATGTATACGGTACCGGATTCAACGTACAATGGGCACTGCAATCCTTTGTATGGAGCAATGGTGGGGATTGGTTGGATGAGACCAAAACAAAGGTAACGATTGATGATCCAAAATTCGCGGAAGCACTGCAGTTCTTCGCGGATATGCAAAACAAATACAAAATCACACCTTCTATTGAGGAAGCGCAAACATTGGATACGTATCAACGCTGGATGAAAGGTGAAATGGCTTTCTTCCCTGTAGGCCCATGGGATATGAGTACATTTGAGAAATTGCCTTTCGATTATGATTTGCTGCCTTTCCCTGCGGGATCTACTGGCAAATCGGCAACGTGGATCGGATCTCTGGGAATTGGAGTATCTGCGAAAACGAAACATCCAGAAGAAGCTGCTGCATTGGTGAATTACCTTACAGCTTCGAAGGAAGGCATGCAGCAACTGGTGGATGCTAAGGTACAGATTCCAAACTTGCTTGATATGGCAGACGAGTGGGCCAAAGATACATCCACGAAACCAGCCAACAAACAGGAATTCATTGACATCGTTGAGGATTACGGCCGGGCTCTGCCAGGTAACTACACGTACAATGCGGAATGGTATGACCTGTTCTTCACGGACATCCAGCCGGTATTGGATGGCAAGGTTACAGCCGCAGACTATGTGAAGCAGCAACAGCCGAAAATGCAAAAACTGCTCGACAAAGCGGTTGAACAAGAAAAGAAATCTCAGAAATAGTAGATAGGAAAGGGCGATGCCGGCAGCCTGCAATCATGCTGCTGGCATCATTCGTATTGGGACTTATTGGATTCCATACGGGCATGTGGCATTCGTTGATCGGCAAGGTTCAATCGAAGAATGCCACATGCTGATACTAGAAACAGGGGTGAACGCCGTGATTACGAAATCGAGTTTGTATCGCAAAGAGATGCTGTACGGATATCTGTTTATTTTACCTCCGATTCTTGGATTGCTGATCTTTGTCATGTTCCCGTTCCTCTACTCCCTCTATGGTTCCTTTACGGATTGGGACGGACTGGGACAGATGAACTTTATCGGTTTGGCCAACTTCAAGGATCTGCTCACGGATGACCTCTTTTACAAAGCGATGTTTAATACATTTTTCCTGATGCTCGGTATTCCGATTGGATTGTTGCTCGCATTGTTACTGGCAATGGGCCTGAATCGTAAAATCCCCGGCACCACGACATTCCGTGTGATCTATTACATACCGGTCATTTCTTCCCTCGCTGCGGTGTCCATTATGTGGAACTGGGCGTACAACGGAGATTACGGTCTGGTGAACCAGTTCCTTGACCTGTTTGGGATTAAAGGGCCTAACTGGCTCGCGAACAAAGACACGGTCAAACCGGCTCTGATTATTATGACGGTGTGGAAAGGTTTGGGATACACGATGTTATTGTACTTGGCGGCACTGCAAAGTGTATCACGTACATACTACGAGGCGGCTGAGCTGGACGGAGCGAACGGGTTCCAGATCTTCCGCAATATCACCTGGCCTATGGTGAAGCCGGTTACCTTTTTCCTCATTGTTACAAATATCATTGGCGGTTCCCAGATCTTCACCGAGATGAACATTATGACACCGACGGGTGGTCCTGAATATTCTTCGGCATCGATCGTTTTCTACATCTGGCAGAAGGCCTTCAGTAACTTGCAGATGGGTTATGCCTCAGCAATGGCCATGATTCTTGGTATTTTCATTTTTGTCATTACCCTGGTGCAATTCAAAATGAACGAAAAATCAGCCTATGATGGAGATTGATTGTCAAGGAAAGGAGTGAACCGGAGATGTCTTACAGTCAAAAGAGGAAATTAACCAACTCGATCATTTTTATCGTACTCGCGATTGGGGCAATTGCGATGATTGCACCACTGATCTGGATGTTGTCCACGTCATTGAAGGAGAAGCAGGATGTGTTCGCGCTTCCGCCTGTGTGGATACCTGAAGTATTCCAATTTGGAAAGTATAAAGAAATCTGGGAAGCTGGTCCGCTGCTCAGCGGGATCAAAAACAGCCTCATCGTTGCGGTGAGTGTAACGGTGGTGGGTACGTTTACGTCCAGTATCGCGGCCTTTGCCTTTGCCAAATTAAGATTCCCGCACAAAAACAAACTGTTTCTCGCGTTGCTGGCATCCATGATGATTCCTTATCCGACAGTCATGATCCCGCAATTCATCATGTTTGCGAAGTTGGGCTGGGTGGATACGCTGTTACCACTGATTGTTCCTGGCCTGTTCGGTAACGTAATCATGATCTTCTTCCTGCGCCAATACCTGCTTAGTGTGCCTGATGCAATTATTGAGGCGGCCAAAATCGATGGAAGTTCCTACTTCCGGTTGTACTCCAGTATTACGTTTCCGCTCATCAAACCGGCGATTGCTGCACAGCTGATTCTCTGGTTTATGGGCATCTGGAACGATTATCTGGCACCGATTATTTATCTGAATTCACCGGAGAAGCAGACGTTACAGCTCGTTATAGCGAACTTTAATGCCACGTATGCGATTCAAACCGATTACCCGCTTATTATGGCGGCGTCGATTGTAGCCCTGTTACCGGTATTAATCATCTTCCTGATCTTCCAGAAACAGATTATTGAGTCGGTTGCGATTTCGGGAGTGAAGGGATGAACCAGCGGAAGAAATTCCGAGGATGGACATTTTCGAAGAGAGGGGTGGTTGCTTCCATGTTGCTGATGCTGATTGTTGGAGCTACGGGTTGTTCCGGAGAAGGAGCAGGAGAAACGGTGTCTCGTCCCATCTTTCCTGAAGCTCCTCAAGATACTCAGTTGTATGACACTTCCATTTTGGACGATGAATCACGCTGGACGGTGAACAATGCGCATGATCCGGCCATTATCAAAACAGACCAGGGATACTACGTCTATTCCACAGACGTTCGTGTAGCAGGAGAAGCGAAACCCGGCGTCATGGTACGCAAGTCAGATGATCTGATCCACTGGAAGTGGGTAGGTCAAGCTCTGCCGGGTATTCCTCAAGAAGCGCTGGACTGGACAGGTGCGGTCAATCTGTGGGCACCGGATGTGATTCAGGCTGGTGATACCTATCGGATGTATTATTCGGCTTCTTCTTTTGGCAGTACCCAGTCGGCTATTGGTCTTCAGACATCCTCATCTCCAGAAGGTCCATGGACAGATGAAGGACTCGTTGTGAAAACCTCTGCGAATGAAAAGGACAAATTAAATGCCATTGATGCCAATCCCATTGTGGATGCCGAGGGCAATTCGTGGATGGTATATGGTTCATTCTTTGACGGCATCTACATTGCGCCACTTGATCCCGACACCGGGAAATTCAAGGACGCGGGTTATGGTACTCGCATTGCCGCTCGGGATCGTGCAACTGAAGAAGGTGCAGTCGAAGGTCCATACATTGTGTATAACCCGGAGTTCAAAAAGTATTATCTGTTCGTCTCCTATGATTCCTTGTTCGAAGATTATAACGTGCGGGTTGCGCGTGCTGATTCCATCACAGGACCGTATACGGACATGAATGGCATGAACATGCTGGATACGGAGTATCTGCCGCAATATGAGATCGGCACCAAAATTCTCGGGGGTTATCGCTTCACAGAAGGCGAGGGCTGGGTTGCGCCCGGACATAACTCCGTTCTGAAGGACGGAGACAATTATTACATCGTGCATCATGCACGGGGTGAGACGGATAAAAACTGGCCCTATCTGCATGTACGCAAAATGTTATGGACCAAGGACGGCTGGCCTGTCGTTTCACCTGAACGTTACGCAGGTGAGACTACACAGGATATTCCTAAGTCCATGATTGCCGGGGAGTGGGAAGGCATGGCGCTTGATCCGTCCGTGGACGGGCAGATTCAAGCCGTGGCTTATACCCTAACAAGCAACGGTAAAATTAAAAGCGAAAAAGATTCAGGAACCTGGACATTTGATGGCAAACAAACACTGACGTTGAAGTGGAAGGAAAGCCCATGGGGCGGAGCATCCACGGAAGAGCTGAAGCTGCTCCCGTCTTGGGACTGGGAGCGAAGCCAATCTGCGCTGGTGGTGACAGGCCTCAATGACCACGGCGTGGCGGTCTGGGGCAAGCAGATCAGCACAGCAGAGGAGTAAGGGGGTGAGCAGCGAGCGTGGTAAGAGCGAGCTGCTGCGCCAAGGTGCACAAGCAGTGAGGGGGAGGAAGGAGCCGCAGGAGCGAGTTTGGCATCCGATTTCAACCGCCAAGAGCGGTGGGAAAAAGAAAACGGAGGACAAGAGAGCGCCAAGGCCCTGCCACCCCCGAACGTCCGCTGTGCATGACAAAGTTGGCCTATGTCTGAGGCCAATCATGCACTAAATATGGGGAGAGTTGACCCTGCGAAGCGGTCAACCCCATAAGACCGAGCCAACAAAAAGGCTCGAAGTGAGGTTGTAACCCAGCGAGCGCGGTAAGAGCGAGCTGCTGCGCCAAGGTGCACAAGCAGTGAGGGGGAGGAAGGAGCCGCAGGAGCGAGTTTGGCATCCGATTTCAACCGCCAGAAGCGGTGAGAAAAAGAAA
>NZ_JAULSQ010000020.1:0-68717 GCF_032452295.1 Paenibacillus sp. ClWae2A | reverse complement strand
GTCGATCCAAGCCAAGGCTTGTCTCAAACTTTCGCGTTCATTCTGCAAGCAGAATGTTTACTCACTCGTTGTTCAGTTTTCAAAGATCAAACTTGTTTTGTTACCGAATGTCGTTCTCTTCAGCAACTTTTATATCTTATCACATCCGAACCAACTTTGCAAGTTCTTTTTTAAGTTTCTTTCGAAGCTTATTTCAATCGCTTGCCGCACCGTGTAAACCGTGTTTTCTTGGCCGGACTTAGAATATACCATGTAGAGATTTTTTATGCAAGTCTTTTTTTGCTTTTATAATGACCAATAAAATGATACGTTCTGAACGTACATATGTTATTCTCCCAACTTAGCAAGTTCGTACGCACGTCCATTTTCATTTTAATGTTTAACATTCCTAGCAGGAACCTTTTTGGGCCATAAACTATAGCTAAAGCTTATCAGAAAATCGATACCGAGTATCATTCCCCACACTCTGATCAGATTATTGAAGACAGCTGTACGTTCAGCATCTCCAATCCACCATATCATAGCGAATAGAAAAGCACTTCCTATAGCCCAAGCCAATAGATGTCTAAACCATCCACTACGCTCACGACTCGCATGTTCTCTGCCATATAACTTGTTGCTGCGAGGATTTTCTCCACCCTTGAACCAATATAGGAAATATCGATCTGCCCAAGCGATCATCTGATGACCATAAGCAATGCTTACTCCTATATACACCGCAGCTATACCATGGATCATACCTGCGGTAGCTCCTCGCTGTAGATCCATAACTGTAGCTACCAGCAATAACAGATCGACAACCGGCGTCGCCATTAACAAAACGATACCTAACCGCTTCATGCCAAGAAGATACCTGACACTCAGACCCGCAAAAACAAACACCCAAAAGGCAATCTCACAACCTATAATGAAATAACCAATCATATTAACCTCTCCTTTTTATGATACAAATGTATTAAATATAATCTAGCACGTGTGTACTATAATAATCAACAGTGATATAATATGCCTATGCCTAAAATTGTTGATCATGATAAACAACGTGTGCTCGTGGCCGAGGCAGCTTGGCGTATTATACGAAGAGATGGCATGGAACAGGCCTCTGTTCGGAATATTGCTGAAGAAGCTGGAATTTCGGTTGGTTCGATGCGTCACTACTTTTCTACTCAGTCAGAACTACTACGATATGCCATGAGACTCGTATCCGAACGGGTATCCCATAGAATTCAACAAATGTCCTTCACCGGGTCTCCCTTGGATAATATGAAATGCTTATTACTCGAGTTATTACCAAACACAGATGAAAAACTGGCCGAAATGGAGGTGTGGTACGCTTTTACAGCCAGATCCAAAACCGATTCTACGCTCAAAGAACTTGCCGATACAGTATACGATGAACTCAGACAAGCTGTAGGCTCTGTTATCACCTACCTGATAAAGCTCGACCTCTCCAGACCCGATCTGGACAAAGAACTTGAGATCGAAAGATTGTATGCACTCGTGGATGGCTTAGGCATACATACCGTGCTTAGACCGGATCAGATGAATGCCAAGCTCATGGACGATGTTCTCACTTTGCATCTTGCTTCCTTGTGCCGTTAAACCAAAAAAAACCGCAGCACATTCGTTTCACTAAGACCTGTTACGATAACAGGAGTTAGTTCTGAATGTCTGACGGTTTTTCTTTTTATCCGATAATGATCCGGCCCTCCGGATGACGATACAGTTTCTTCTCTTTGCGCGGACGAAGGGCATACGCGATGGTTAATGGCCCAATCCGACCTACAAACATGGTAAAGGTAATAATGATTTTTCCCCAATTGGTCAACTCATCAGTCACTCCCACAGAAAGACCCACGGTACCAATTGCGGATGCAGCTTCAAACATCAGAGAAAGGAATGGCGCATCCTCTGTCGTAAGCAGAAGCATCACCACGATCATGAATATGATCAGAGAAACCATAATAATGGTCAACGCCCTCATCAACAGTTCTTTCGGAACACGCTGGCGGAAAAACACAATATCCTTATTTCCCCGAATCATGGCATACACTGCACCAATCATAATCAGGAATGTAGTCGTCTTGATCCCGCCCCCGGTTGATCCCGGGGAAGCCCCGATAAACATCAGCAGAATGAAGAAAAATTGGGTAGCCTGCCTCATCTCCGTGATATCGATTGTGCTTGTTCCAGACGAACGTGTAGAGACAGACTGGAAGAAGGACGCATAGATCTTCTCGCTCCAGGTGAGTGAAGCCAATGTATGTCCATTGGTAAATTCGAAAACAAACAACACAATCGCTCCTATACCAATCAGCGCTCCCGATACAGACAGCACCAGTTTGGACTGTAGGGATAGGCGTCGACGTTTGCGATACTCAAACAGATCATTTAACACAACAAAACCTAGTCCACCAGAGATAACGAGCACGGAAGCAGTCACATTGAATATCCAGTCTCCGGTGTAGTATTGAAAGCTGTTGCCGAACAAATCAAATCCGCCATTATTAAACAATGAAACGGAATGAAATATTCCATAGTATACAGCCTGACCCAATGGCATCTCCGTTGCCCAGCGCAGCGCCAGTATGACAGCAGCCACCCCTTCAATGGTAAAGGAGAAAATCAACACCTTGCGGATAATGCGTACAATCCCTTCCATACTGTCTGCATTAATGGCTTCTTTGAGTAATAGCCTGTCCTTGAGTGAGATTCGCTTACCCAATACAAGCGCAAAGAGGGTAGCCATAGTCATGAAGCCGAGTCCACCGAGCTGCATTAATACCATAATGACGATCTGACCAAACAAATTAAACGTCGTTCCTACATCCACAACGACAAGTCCAGTCACACATGCGGCAGAGGTTGATGTAAAGAGCGCGTCAATAAACGCCAAATGCACACCACTTTGGTTGGAGATTGGCAACATGAGAAGCACCGTTCCAATCGCAATGATAAGCAGAAAACCACCGACCAGAATTAACGGAGGAGATAAGAATTTGGCAAAGTGAAGCCTGAACTTCATGAAGGGCACCTCTTTTAACAAAATACGAACAGGGCGTTCTGACAAACTTTATTTCTAGCGTCTATGTAAACCTAAAGAGGAACTTGCCCCAGCATGATACTGAACGGCAGGTTCCTCTTCTATTATGAACGTATCGTACGTTCCTTATTTAATCTTGCGTACGAGGACGCATGTGCGGGAAGAGCAGTACGTCACGAATCGACGGGGAGTTGGTAAGCAGCATGATCAGACGATCAACCCCGATCCCCAATCCGCCTGTTGGTGGCATACCATATTCGAGCGCACGGATGAAGTCGTCATCCATCTCATGAGCTTCGTCGTTCCCATGTTCTTTCTCCAGCATCTGTGCTTCAAAGCGCTGACGCTGATCGATTGGATCATTCAGCTCTGTGAAGGCATTAGCATGCTCGCGCCCAACGATGAACAATTCGAAGCGATCCGTGAAGCGCGGGTCTACATCATTTTTCTTCGCCAGTGGTGAGATTTCAAGAGGATGTCCCATGATGAATGTCGGTTGAATCAACGTTTCTTCCACGAATTCTTCAAAGAACGCATTCAGAATATGACCAAATGTCATATGTTTTTCAACCGGAACCTTATGTTCCTTCGCCAAGTTATGTGCTTCCTCATCCGTCATATGTACGGAGAAGTCTACGCCCACAACTTCCTTAACTGCATCCACCATCGTAACACGGCGCCACTGCGGTGTAAGATCTACTTCATAATCTCCATACTGGATCACTTGCGTACCCAGTACTTCCTGTGCAATATGAGCAACCAGGTTCTCCGTCAATTGCATAATATCCTTGTAGTCGGCATATGCCTCATACAATTCAATCATTGTGAACTCCGGATTGTGACGTGTGGACATACCTTCATTCCGATAGACACGGCCGATCTCATATACCTTCTCCAGTCCGCCAACAATCAGACGTTTCAGGTGAAGTTCAATCGCAATTCGCATGTACAGTTCCATATCCAGCGCATTGTGATGTGTGATGAACGGACGTGCTGCCGCTCCTCCTGCGATGGTGTGCAACGTAGGTGTTTCCACTTCCAGATATCCCAGGGAATCCAGGTAACGACGCATCGATTGAATGATTTTGGAACGTGCGATAAAGGTCTGTTGTACGTCCGGGCTCATAATCAGATCAACATAACGCTGGCGGTAACGCAGCTCTACGTCGGTGAGACCATGGAATTTATCCGGAAGCGGATAGAGCGATTTGGACAGCACTTCAAGATCTGTAACTTTGACAGAAGTTTCACCTGTTTTGGTCTTAAAGATCACGCCAGTTACCCCAACGATATCGCCAAGGTCTAGAAGGGTGAATGCTGCATACTTGTCTTCAGGCACGGTATCCTGACGAACATAGATCTGGATTCTGCCGCTCAGGTCCTGAATATGTGCGAAGCTTGCTTTACCCATTCCCCGCTTCGCCATAATCCGTCCGGCAATACTGACTTCGATGTGCTTCTCTTCCAGCTCTTCCTTGGTCAGTTCTTCATACTTCTTCAGAATGGAGCCGGCTTCTTCGGTACGTACGTATTTTTGGCCAAAAGGGTCGATTCCCAATTTGCGGAGCTCGTCCAATTTGTCACGGCGAATTTGTAAAAGCTCGCTAAGTTCGGTTTCCTGATTCAAGACTTCATCCGTCATGATCTGTATTCATCTCCTTATTTACAATGCAGGCATCCCGTGAGGACACTCTTCCTCAAATGTTGAAAAAGCTTCCCTAGGGAAGCTTTTGTTTACCGTGCCCAACTGCTTCGTTACTATAGCTTTTTAATATCTACAATTTTATATTGAATTACGCCAGCAGGCACACTTACATCAACAACTGTACCATTTTTCTTGCCCAGGATCGCTTTACCGACAGGGCTTTCGTTTGAGATCTTGTTCTGAAGCGGGTTAGATTCAGCAGAACCTACAATTGTATATTCTGTGATATCACCGAATTCCAAATCTTCCACAGTAACTGTTGCACCTACACTCACGACATCGGTGTCAATCTCATCACTGTTAATAATGCGTGCGTTCCGAAGCATTTTCTCCAAAGTAATAATACGACCTTCAATGAAAGCCTGTTCGTTCTTGGCATCTTCGTATTCAGAGTTCTCACTGATATCTCCATACCCGATGGCTACCTTAATCCGTTCAGCCACTTCGCGGCGCTTCACTGATTTCAATGTTTCCAGTTCTTCTTCCAGCTTCTTAAGTCCCTCTGGTGTAAGGATAACTTCCTTGTCGCTCATCTCAACCGATTCTCCTGTCATGGGAATAATTTGATTGTACGGCAACGGAATCAGTGCCAATTACATAGCTCCGCCCGCATACATCTTCAAAACTATATGAAGTTCTCCAGAGAAATAGAATATTCCTCCTGATGACTAGCCTTTAATTAACGCACATGGCGAATTTATACTGTGAAAGTATAGGGGAACGATCTCGAAAAGTCAATGTTACGTCCTCTATAGCTGTAAACGTTTTACAGCCTTCATTACGATGCACTTCCGGCAATTACCGGTTCTGACTCCAAATTACCTTCGCTTTTCAGCTGACCCACAAAGTTCTCGAGAATCTGTACCATCTCGTCCCGCTTGGTTCCTTCCATAATAACATCCTTGATCCGGGCAGATCCTTTCAAGCCTTTCAAATACCAAGCCAGATGTTTACGCATCTCGCGTACGGCAACCGTCTCATTCTTCAATGCGATCAGGCGATCCATATGCAGGATGGCAACACGGATCTTCTCTTCGCCATTCGGGTCAGGAAGCAATTCCCCCGTGCTTAAGTATTGAATGGTACGATACAGCATCCATGGGTTACCCAGGGCGGCACGACCAATCATAACTCCGTCACAACCCGTTTCATCCAACATACGGCGTGCATCCTCTGGTGTATGGACATCACCATTGCCGATCACTGGAATTGAGACAGCTTCTTTTACATCTTTGATGTGTGACCAGTCAGCTGTGCCTGTATAGAGTTGCTCACGCGTACGGCCGTGCACACTTACCGCCTGTCCGCCCGCACGTTCAACCGCGAGCGCATTCTCAACCGCGAAGATATGCTCGTTATCCCAGCCGATACGCATCTTGACGGTCACTGGCTTCTCAACCGCGTCCACGACAGCGGATACCATCTCATAGATTTTGTTCGGATCAAGCAACCAACGTGCACCTGCATCACATTTCGTTACCTTTGGTACAGGGCATCCCATGTTAATGTCGATGATGTCTGCATTCGTTTCTTTGTCCACGATTTTGGCTGCTTCTACAAGGGAATCACGATCTCCCCCAAAAATCTGAAGGCTCAGCGGTTTCTCACGCTCATCTACAAACAACATCTCGCGTGTACGCTGGTTGCCATGGACAATGGCTTTGCCACTCACCATCTCCGCGCATACGAGGCCTGTTCCGAATTCTTTTGCGATCAAACGAAAAGCCGGATTACATACGCCAGCCATCGGCGCAAGTACGACCTGGTTTTTCATTTCAATGCCACCAATGTTAAGCACGGTAGTCGTTCCACTCCTTTTTAAATTCTGTATATATCACGATATTAAGTTCGATATCTTTGTTGTTTGACGAAAACGAAACGGTCCTACTTGCCCTGTAACTCCTCGATACTGATTGCCAGCACACCAGCAATTCGATCCAGCTCTTGCTGTGTTACCTTACGGTTCCCCCGCTCAATGGTTCCCAGAATGGCCAGCGAGATGCCGGTCTCGGCAGCAAGTTCATGTTGTGTTAAACCTTTCAGCTTCCGGAATGCCCGGATTCGATTGGCCAATTGCATGTTTTCCAAAGCTGTATTCCATCCTTTCCATCCAGTACAGACAACGATGAGTGTACAAAGGTATACAAACCTGAAATCTCGCCCTCCGGTACGATATCCGACAGTGGCACCAGCACAAAAGCCCGTTCTCCCATACGGGGATGAGGCAATTGAAGCAATTCGGTATCTCGCGTCTCACCTTGCATCCAGAGCAGATCCAGATCAACGGTGCGCGGTCCCCAGCGAATATCACGAACACGTCCAAGCCGGTTCTCGATATCCAGTAATTCCGTGAGCAACTGCTCTGGTGTCAGCATCACCCGTACGGCGACTGCCATATTCAGAAACGCAGGCTGATCTACATATCCTACAGGCTCCGTCTCATATAGTGCAGAACAGCGCAGAACGGATATATGAGGGTGTTCATCCAGCAAAGACAATGCTTCAAGCAGCGTCTGTTCCCGGTCACCCAAATTGGCCCCTAAAGCAATATAAGCCTCTGAAGATTCAGAGGTCGAATGTGCAATCATGATCGGTTCTCACTTTCTTGTGCGGCGAAGCTCTACCGTTACGCCCTCAAAATGAATATCGAATGGCGGATGTGGCTTCGTCACCTTGACTGTCAATGCATTGATAATAGTATAAGTGTCTAGTAAAGAAGATGCAATATGTTCGCCCAAAGCTTCAATTAACTGGAATGATTTATTCTCAACAATCTGTTTTACCAGCTCATGGATCTCCGCATAATTAATCGTTTTGGTCAGATCATCGTTACGTCCAGCCTCACCCAGGTCCATATCAATCTCCAGATCAATATAATAACGCGCTCCCAGCTTCCGTTCTTCTGCAAAAACGCCATGATATCCGTAATACTCCATACGATGCAATACCATTCTATCCATGTGATCCGCCTGCCCTCTATATATATTGAAATAGTTCTCTATTTGAAGTTATCCCTTTGTTTTGCCTTTGAAAAACGCTGCGCTTCCACTGGACGGGTCACCAGGGACCCGCCAGCATTATTTCCTCCGTATACCCGGAGAAGCATACAACATGGCATCACACATGTCTGCCGTCCGCCGAATCGGCTTCACATCATGAACCCGAACCATCTGGCAGCCTTGGGCAATGCCAAATGCAACGGTCGCAGCCGTTCCTTCCAGCGCATCATCCGCACCAACATCCAGGGTGTTCTGGATGAATCTTTTACGTGAGGTGGCTAGTAGAACGGGATATCCCATTTCATTGAGCAAACCGAGCGATGACATGAGCTTCAGATTTTCTCCGAGATCCTTCACAAAACCAATGCCCGGGTCCAGGATAATCTGATCTGCTTTCACGCCGGCTCCCAGCGCAATCTGTATACTCTCCTGCAAATCACTCACGACATCACTCAGATAATCGGTATAGTTTCGCTCCTGCCGATTATGCATGAGTATGATAGGACACCCCAGCTCTGCTGCCGTGCGGGCCATATCTGGATCTACCTTTGCTCCCCACACATCATTAATGATATGGGCACCAGCCAGAATAGCCTGACGCGCAACATCGGCTTTATACGTGTCTACCGATATCGGAATGTGTGGGGCTTGCTGATGCAATGCCTCAATAACCGGAATAATCCGGCTAAGCTCTTCATCGGCGCCCACGACATCTGAACCTGGCCGGGTGGACTCCCCGCCGATATCAATCAGGTCCGCCCCGTCCTCCATCATCTTCTTGGCATGAGCAACCGCCCGCTCCACGTTGGTATAACGTCCACCATCCGAGAACGAGTCAGGGGTGACGTTAAGAATGCCCATAATCTGTGTTCTTGTACCCAGCTTCAATTCAGCTGGCCCCCATGCATAGTTCCGTTCATAGATGACAGGTGTAAGTGTCATGAAGTATACCCCGCTTTCTGCCGGTACATACCCAGAAGGACTGCTGTAACCGGGCCTATATGTCCGTTGCTGATTATTGTTTCGGCTCCCTCCTGATCCCGTAGAGTTGTCACCGGAACCAGTTCGGCCACCGAGCCTGTTAGAAATATTTCATCTGCTTGCAGGAGATCCTCCCAGGCAGCTAACGTTTCTATGCAGGGAATTCCTTGTCGCGTGGCGATCTCAAGTGCCACAGCTCTCGTGATACCCGGCAGAATGCCGGTTGAGAGTGCCGGCGTGTAGAGAACATTTTTCCGTACCCAAAACACATTGCTGACGATCCCTTCCGCTATATGACCATCCCGGGTTAATTGTAACCCTTCCGCACCCTGCAAATGCTGCCCGTATCCATTAAGCTCCCGTTTCGCCAGAATGCTGTTCATGTAATGTAGTGACTTGAACCGAACTGCTCCTTCGGGCGTGTTGCGAGGTGTAGACAACCGTTGGAGCATTTTGCCGCTTTCATATAAAGAGGGAGAAGGTTCAGGTAATGCTTTTGCCAGTAAAATATGATTTGGCTTTGAATAATCACCAGAAGGTAAGCCTAGCGGTGCTTCACCGGCTGATACAGTGTATCGCACATACGCATCCCGAAGTCCGTTCGCATCCATCAAACGTTGAATCCAATCTGTCACCTCTGCCGCGGTCGTTGTAACAGGAATGCCAAGCTCCTTACACCCCGAGGCCATGCGCTCCAGATGCCGTTCCAAAAGATATGGGACACCTCGATACGTCCGGAACGTCTCAAACAGTCCAAGTCCGTACAAAAAGCCGTGATCCGTTACAGGAACCACGGCCGCCGCCATATTGACCAACTCTCCATTTATCGCGGCATATTGCATGTTATACCTTCACTTGTTGGGACAAAAAGTTACGAAGCATCTGATGTCCGTGGTCTGTAATAATGGATTCCGGGTGGAACTGAACACCTTCAATCGCATATTCTTTGTGGCGCAGACCCATAATCTCACCTTCAGCTGTCTCCGCTGTAATCTCCAGGCAGTCAGGCAAGCTGCTGCGCTCGACAATCAGGGAGTGGTAACGGGTAGCTGTGAATGGAGATGGCAATCCGGCAAATACCGATGTTCCATTGTGGTGCATCTCGGATGTTTTGCCGTGCATCATGCGCTCCGCACGAATGACATTGCCGCCAAACGCTTGTCCAATGGACTGATGCCCCAGACAAACACCAAAGATCGGAATGCTTCCCTTGAAATGATTAATGACTGCCAAGCTAATACCTGCTTCATTCGGTGTACACGGGCCCGGAGAGATCAGAATATGATCAGGTGCAAGTGCCTCTATGCCTGCCAGATCAATCTCGTCGTTGCGGCGAACTTCCACCGTCTCACCCAGTTCACCCAGATATTGAACCAGGTTGTACGTGAAGGAATCGTAATTATCGATAACCAGTATCATATGCCTGCTCCTCCTCATCTTCCGTCAATGCAAGTGACGGTTGCTTCGTTTTATTTTAGTTTAACAGCTTCTGTTCGCTCCGCTTGTTCTTGTTCAATAGCTCTGCTTGCTTCAGCCTCTTCACTGTAATTCACAGCTCTCATCATGGCTCTTGCCTTGTTGCGGCATTCCTTGTATTCCTGATATGGATCGGAATCAATGACAATTCCTGCACCGGCCTGTACATAACCAATACCATCCTTAATGGCAAGTGTACGAATGACGATGTTCAATTCCATATTCCCACTGTAATCCATCCACCCGATGGAACCCGTATAAGGCCCACGCCGTACAGGCTCAAGTTCCTCGATAATCTCCATGGTGCGGACTTTCGGCGCCCCGGTAATCGTTCCACCCGGGAATGTCGCAGCGATCACTTCAAATACGGATAACCCTTCTGCCAGCCTGCCTTCCACCTGGGAAACGAGATGCATGACATGGGAATACTTCTCGATGGTCATCAATTCAGGCACATGAACCGAACCGTAGGCTGCAATCCGTCCGATATCATTACGTTCCAGATCAACGAGCATAATATGCTCCGCCCGTTCCTTCTCACTGCTGAGCAGTTCATCCGCCATAGCTTTGTCCTCTGCTTCATCGCGGCCCCTTCTTCGGGTCCCTGCGATGGGACGTGCACTGACTTTGCCATTCTCCACTTTGACCAGAAGTTCGGGAGATCCGCTTACCAGTTGGAAGTCTGGACTACGCAGCATACCCATATACGGTGATGGATTCACAAGGCGCAGCCATTCATAAATATGCTCAGCGCTCGAATGAAGCCGCTTCTCCTGTCTTAAGGACAGATTCACCTGGAACACATCGCCCTGCCTGATATATTCCTGCACCGTACGCACAGCTTGTTCAAAGTTCTCCTGGGGAAAGGAGGTCTCCCATCCTTCCGATTCTCTTTCCGCATCTTCAGGCTGCGGTGTACGATTCACCTGCTTGTTGCGGCGTTCCAGTGCCTGTTGCTGTTCCTCGGCCTGTGCAGCCCCCATAATATGAAGCCATCTTTGCTGCATCGCTGTCGCTCGTGCTTCGGCCGTTGCATATAGACTACGGATATCAGTTTCGTTCCGATTAGGCTCTATAGCCAGATGAACCATGCAGAAAAGCGCCTGCTGCTCATGGTCATACGCCCATATTTCTTCAAAGCGCATCCACCAATAATCCGGCAGAGCCGGGTTATCCTCAGCCAAGTCTGGGAGCTTCTCCAATGATCTTGCTACATCGTAGCTGAGATAACCTGCGTATCCGCCCCCAAAGTCTGGAGCCCCATTAACCTTGGGTGCACGATACGGGGCAGTCCATCTCTTCAATACATCAAGCGGCTTGCCGCTGTCCGTCGAGGCGGTTCCTTGCGTCACATCATGAATAACCGCTTCTTGACCTTTACCTGAAATTACGGATACGGGGTCTAACCCCAGAAATGTATATCTCCCGCCTTTTCCATTCTCCAGCACAATTGCGTATGGTGACGCCTGCTCCCAGGCTGCCTCCCACGATAACGGTAAACCGCCATGATACGGTCCCTCATCCGACTTCGTGATATAGGGCATCATGGTCCAGCCTTGTTCAGCCCACTCCATCCAGTCGGCGTATGTTGTCATCAGGTGTGTCATTGCGGTGTGCCGCCCTCCATCTGTCGCTAGTTCTATTGTCTGATAGTATACTAAAGCGTCGCCCCTTTTAAAAGCATTACGCCAAAAATCCTCCATACCCGTTATACGGGCAAGGAGGATTGGTTTTGTCATTTGTAGACTTAGCCTTCGAAGTTGTAAAGAGGTGTGCTGAGGTAACGTTCGCCGTTACTTGGCACGATTACGACAACGCGCTTGCCTTCACCCAACTGTTTCGCTACCTGAAGACCTGCACGGATCGCCGCACCGGAAGAAATCCCAGACAGAATGCCCTCTTCCTTCGCTACCTGACGAGCCGTCTCGAATGCATCATCATTCTCAATGTGAATGATCTCATCATAGATTTCCTGATCCAGAATCTCAGGGATAAAGTTGGCACCAATCCCCTGGATCTTATGTGGTCCTGGTTTGCCGCCCGCCAGAATTGGCGAAGCTGCTGGCTCAACTGCAACAATTTTAATACCAGCGAAAGCTTCTTTCAGCACTTCGCCTGTACCTGTAATTGTTCCACCTGTACCGATTCCCGCAACGAAAGCATCCAACGTACCGCCTACAGATTGAATTGCTTCAACAATCTCAGGGCCAGTCGTTTCACGGTGGATCTTCACGTTGGCTTTATTTTTAAATTGCTCAGCCATGAAATAAGAAGGGTTTTCTTTCAGCAGTTCTTCGGCTTTTTTAACAGCACCATTCATACCTTCAGCTCCAGGTGTAAGCACAAGCTCGGCACCATACGCACGAAGCAAGTTACGACGCTCCAAGCTCATCGTCTCAGGCATTACAATAACGGACTTGTAGCCTTTGGCTGCAGCCACCATCGCGAGTCCAATTCCCGTGTTACCACTTGTTGCTTCAATAATGGTATCACCTGGTTTTAGCTTGCCTTCTTTTTCCGCTTCTTCCACAATGCTAATTGCGATACGGTCTTTCACGCTTGAACCTGGATTCTGGTACTCCAGCTTCACGAATACTTCAGCACTGCCTTCAGGTACGATACGGTTCAGACGAACAAGCGGAGTACCTCCGATGAGTTCTGTTACGTTATTAACTACTTTAGCCATATGAATGCCCTCCTTAGTGGATGAATAAAACTTGAGTCCTGTTAACCTATACTGTGCGGCCGGTAGCCTCTAGCTGTTATAGAAGAACTGCGGAAATCCTGTTGATCCTATCCCTTACTGCTAAGATTTCTAGACAGGGCGGAGGTTTCCGAAAGTTTCTTTGTTAATAAATAAATCTTTTATATCCGAGTAAACGAGTAGGTATTTATTATTTTCATCTTATCAACGTTAACCCTTATTGTCAATATGAGTACTCAAAAAAAATACTCTGCCTTTGGCCCTAAGACCGCAGACAGAGTATTTTTATCAAGATGCAGCAGTACTATACAATCTTCTCCATTGAATTCAGGAGGCAGGAATCTCGGACAGGATTACGGCTTCATACTTGTTACGCAGCATTTGCTCTACCTGCGGCAACGGATCAGCCTGACTCAGAGCCAGTTGCATTCGAATCTCCTCACGGACCTCTTCGGCCGACTGTACCTGGCGTTCTTCTTTATCATTAAGTCTGATAATAACATAACCTTCTTCCACTCGAACCGGTCCGGCAATATCGCCTACATCCAGCCCGGCAGCAAGTTGAAGGATTTCTTCTGACTGGAATGGATCATTCTGCTCAATCCATCCCAGCCTCCCACCAGCATCACGAGAGAAGCTGTCCGTCGATTGCTTGCGAGCAGCTTCTTCAAAGTCTTCCCCCTTCTCCAACGCATCCAGTAAGGAATCGGCTTCCTCTTCTTCCTTCACTACGATGATGGACAAGTCATATTTCTCGGGGGAAACGTAATCCTCACGGTGTTCAGTCCAGTAATGCTCAATATCTGCATCCTTGATCTGTATGCCGATCGTTGCGATTTTCTCAAGCAGCAGCCTGTAGCCGGCTTCCAACTCAAGCTCCTGTTTCGACAGACCCAACTGGGACTTCATTTCGTCAAAATATGATTTCTCTGAATCGTACCCATCCATCGCGGTCGCAAGTTCTCTTGCAATCTCTTGGGGAGTGACGATCAGCTTGCGTTCAATTGCTTCGGCATATACGGCTTTACGGTTTAACATCTGGAGTAATAACTCACTGCCGTAACGTCTTTTCAGCGCATCGGTCCACTCTTTGTCCGTGATGACTTCTCCGTTGATCGTCGCTACGGTGCTTCCTTCTTCCGTATTGGCATCATGAGACGCATCTGCCTCGTCTTTGCCCTGTCTGAGACCATGCATAGCCATCACACTACCCATGACCAGCATGCCTAGCGTCAAGACAATTACAGCCGTCCACAACCCTTTTTCCTGTCTTGTCATTCCGCATCCCGTCCCCGCATAGATCAGTTCTTGGCTTGCTCTAGGATGGTCTCAAGTTGTTCTTTGTTAAAGTCATAGGCTTCATTACAGAATTGGCAGACCACTTCAGCCTGGCCCTCTTCTTCAATTAATTGCTCCATCTCCGTTTGGCCCAGGCTGATTAGTGTCTTCTCTACTCGCTCACGTGAACACTCACAGCTAAAATGAATATCCAATCCTTCCATCACTTGTACATCTGGCAACAATCGGCGAAGCAATTCTTCCAATTCAAGTCCCTGCTCCAGCAACGTCGTCACTGGCGGCAACGTACTAATGGCGTTTTCGATCGCCGTGATCTCTGGATCTGTCAATCCCGGCAACAGTTGCATAATGAATCCACCTGAGACAATAACGGAATTATCCGTATCAACGAGCACACCAACGCCTACAGCAGAAGGTGTTTGCTCCGATTGCGCAAAGTAGTACGTGAAGTCTTCGCCCAGTTCTCCTGAAATAATAGGCACACTGCCACGATATGGTTCTTTCAGTCCCAAATCCTTCGTTATGTTGATGAAACCTTCCGTTCCAACCGCACCTGCAACGTCCAGTTTACCCACACTATTGCTTGGCAAATGTACATGCGGATTAGAAACATATCCTCGTACTTCGCCTTTCGCATTGGCATCAGCTACAATCTGTCCAATGGGCCCATCACCGTTGACTTGTACCGTTAACTTCTCTTCACCTTTGAGCATTGCACCCATAATGGCTGCTGTTGTAACCGTACGCCCCATGGCAGCTGTAGCCGTGGGAAACGTATCGTGTCTTCTGCGTAGTTCGTCAACCAGTTCCGTAGTCTGGATAGCAAAGGCTCTTACCTTTCCATTCATTGCTGTACCACGAATTAACCGGTCATGCTTGTTGTTGTTTTCCAAGTCATTCAGCCTCCTTTGGCGTATCGCCATAATAGTCGTAACACAGAAAAAACGGCACAACACTTAAGCTGTAATCTCAGCCCGCTGTATGCCGTCACTATGCTCACCTTTCCCGGTTCCGCTCATATATAATACGCAGCCCTTCAAGCGTAAGCAGCGGATCAACTTCCTCTATACTACGGGTTTCTTCTGCGATAAGTGTAGCGAGACCACCCGTCGCGATAACTCGGGGCTTCGCTCCCATCTCCTCGCGAATACGTTCTACAATACCATCTACCTGCCCTGCATAGCCAAATATAATACCCGCTTGCATGGCATGAATAGTATTACGGCCAATGACCTTTTTAGGTTTCTCCAGCTCTATACGAGGCAACTTGGATGCCCGCTCATAGAGCGCTTCAGTGGCGATCTGAATGCCAGGTACAATAGCTCCCCCCAGGTAGTGACCTTTCTCGTCAATACAGTCAAAGGTCGTTGCAGTACCGAAATCGACCACGACGAGAGGGCCGCCATACTTCTCAACGGCTGCCACTGCATTAACAATACGATCTGCACCCACTTCACGAGGGTTCTCGTATCGCAGATTCAAGCCAGTTTTGATACCAGGCCCAACGAGCAAAGCTTTTTTGCCTACATACTTCTCACACATCGCTTCGATTACATTCACCAGTGGCGGAACCACAGATGAGATGATGACACCTTCGATGTCACTTGCCCTGATGCCGGACATATGAAATAAATTATAAATCAATACGCCGTATTCATCCACTGTTGACTGACGTGATGTACTCAGACGAAAGTGGTGCAGCAATTCCCGGCCTTGATATACGCCGAGCACCATATTGCTGTTCCCCACGTCTACAACTAGAATCAAAGAGGTTCACCCCTCTTTCTTTTCATTTAAATCTAGACTAATATCCAGGCTCTCAAAGGAATAGGTTAACCTGCCAACCGAAATTACATCCACACCACTCTCTGCAATACCACGAATGGTCTGAAGAGACACGTTACCGGATGCCTCAACCTTCACATGAGGAGCCTGTTCACGAATAAGTTCAACCGCTTCACGCATCCGCTCTGGATGCATGTTATCCAGCATAATGATATCTGCCCCGGCTTGCAAGGCTTCTCTCACCTGCTCCAGATTTTCAGTCTCCACTTCAATCGTCATCGTATGTGGGATAACGGTTCGCGCACGCTGTACCGCCTCGGTGATTCCGCCTGCACCCTTGATGTGGTTATCCTTAATCATAACGGCATCGTACAGTCCAAATCGATGATTCGCTCCGCCACCCACGCGCACTGCATATTTCTCAAGTAATCGATGGCCCGGCGTTGTCTTACGTGTATCCACAAGCCTGGTCTCAAGACCATCCAGCACATCCACGTAGGCACGCGTACGCGTAGCTATTCCGGACATACGTTGCAGCAAGTTAAGTGCCAGTCGTTCCCCTGTAAGCAGTGAATGTGTACTTCCCTCTACCTCGGCCAAAATCGTGCCATGGGTAACCTTGTCTCCGTCTGTTACCTTCGGTGTAAATACAAGATCAGGATCAACGACCTGAAATACAAGTTCAGCTACGGTCATACCTGCAATAATACCATTGTCTTTGGCGTGTATAATAGCCTTGGATTGGTTGCCTGCCGGGATCGTCACACTTGTTGTAACGTCACCTGCACCAACATCTTCACGAAGCCAGTTTTTGATTGATTCGATAAGCCCTTCATTATATCCGTTCAGTATCATGACATCAATTCCTCCACAATCGCTTGTTCTCGCTGCTGCAGACTATGCTTCTGCCACACGATATCATCACGTGCCGGGAAATCCTCACGATAGTGAGCCCCCCGACTCTCCTCGCGGTGTAATGCTCCGCTGGTAACTAACCAGGCACAGGTCAGAAGGTTGGCATACTCCAACTCTTCCTTATGAGTGAGTGTCTGATCAAAAAATTGCAATTCCTGTTGCAGCTTGTCCATGGCCTTCTGCAGGTCCTCCCCATTCCGGCGCAAGCCTACCTGACGAACCATCATTTTCTGTAACCGTAAGCGTCTTTCGGATACCGGCTTTTGCTCGTTCATGATCTTGTTAATCTTGTTATTCATGTCCACAGATGAAGGCGCAGCCCCTTGTAATAAACCAAGCGGAGGAAGAGATTGAATACGATCAACAATTCTCCGTCCAAATACAATCGCTTCTGATAAAGAATTACTTGCCAGGCGGTTAGCTCCGTGCACTCCTGTAGAAGACACCTCACCACAAGCGAATAACCGGGAGATGCTACTCTCTCCACTTAAATCCGTTTTCACTCCACCCATCATGTAATGGGCAGCAGGTGCAACGGGAATCCAGTCCGTTGTCATGTCCAATCCATAACGCATACAAGTCTCATATATGGTAGGGAACCGATGCTTGATCATCTCTGGCTGTTCATGCGTAATATCCAAATACACAAAGGTACTGTTGGTGGACTCCATCTCACTAACAATCGCTCGTGCCACGATATCGCGTGGGGCCAGTTCAAGCTGGGCATGATATCGATCCATGAAGCGTTCGCCCTTCACATTGCGCAAATATGCGCCTTCACCGCGTACGGCTTCTGACACAAGGAATCGCGGTGCCCCTGGGTAACAAAGAGAGGTAGGATGGAATTGGATAAATTCCATGTCACGAACAATAGCCCCAGCCCGATAGGCCATGGCTACACCATCGGCAGTAGCTACATCCGGATTCGTCGTGTATCGGTACAGTTGTCCTGCCCCACCAGAGCAAAGAACGGTGGCCTGTGCCTTCACGAACACTTGCGATCCGTCATCCTTCTGAACCAGAGCGCCAATGCATTCCCCTCGATCTCGATCTGTAATCAGGTCAACAACAAAATGCTCATCCCATACTTCAATCCCGGGATGTTCATTCACTTCAACAGCAAGCGCACGTACAATCTCATATCCTGTTGCATCTCCGTTGGCATGCAAAATACGGCGGTGGCTATGCGCACCTTCCTGCGTCAACGCCAACTCGCCGTTCTCCAGATCAAATAAAGTACCCAAACGAATCAGTTCCTTCACTCCGTCCGGACCCTCATTCACCAATACCTCTACCGCTTCGGAGCGGCATAAGCCCGCTCCTGCTACAAGTGTATCCTGCAAGTGGTAAGCAGGTGAATCATCCTCAGCAATAACCGCAGCGATGCCTCCCTGCGCATATCTGGTGTTACTTTCAAGTAATGACTTCTTCGTGATCATTAATACACGTTGTTGTTCACTTGCCTTAATGGCAGTAAACAAACCAGCAATCCCTGAGCCTATAACCAGTACATCCGTCTCTACCATGGGTAGCGCAGACAGATCAAAATCAACTAAATATTGCGGTATCATGTTATTCACCTGTCTTGGAGCAAGAGTAGCGCATCCTACTTTACCAACAACATGCGCTCTAGTGATTCTCTGGCTTTGTCGGCAACGGCCGGTGGCACGTAGATTTGCGGCTTCATCGTTTCCAGGCATTTCACCAGTTTCTTCAAGTTGTTCACCTTCATGTTGGGACATACGAGGAACTTGGTAGCAAAATGGAACTGTTTATCCGGACTATCCAGACGGAGCTGATATCCTGTACCATCTTCGGTACCTACGATAAATTCCTTCGCTGATGAATTTTTGCAATACTCCAGAATAGCTGTTGTGCTGCCTACAAAATCACCCATTTCTACAACCTCAGGGCGACACTCTGGATGGACAACAAACTCTGCATTCGGATGTTTGGCTCTCATCTCCACCACATCTTTGACTGTAAGCATATCGTGAGTGTTGCAGTAACCTTCCCAGATAATCATTTTCTTGTCTGTATGCTGCTGCACATAATGTCCCAGGTTTTTATCCGGTACCCAGATAATTTCGTCGGAATCCACCGATTGAATAACCCGGACTGCATTCGCCGATGTACAACAGATGTCAGTCTCTGCTTTGATCTCAGCCGAGGAATTGATATAAGTAACTACCTTGGCATTAGGGTGTTGTGCTTTCAATTTGCGTAGTCCATCCACATTCACCATATCTGCCATTGGGCAGCCCGCACGTTCGTCCGGGATAATAACTGTTTTATTTGGCGCAAGAATTTTAGCGCTTTCACCCATAAAATGAACACCACAGAAAACGATCACATCCGCATCTGTTTGTGCTGCCTTCTGGGCTAACAGAAACGAATCTCCACGGAAGTCGGCAACCTCCTGTACTTCGTCACGTTGATAATAATGGGCAAGAATAATGGCATTACGTTCCTTCTTCAACTCCATAAGCCGCTCACGCAGCTCACGGTTCATCTCAGCCTTGCGCTCTAAAGCCAGAGCTTCCACCTGTGATCCTCTCCTTTATCGGGACAGCGTCATGCGCTGTTTCGTAGGGCTAACCTAAGTCGTTATCTTCGCTTGAGAAACGAATCACAAGCGGTTTAACAACTAATTTACACAACGTTCACGACTCTGTCAATAAATGAAAAAGGCTCGGTACAGCGCTGTAACCACCTGTTTGCTAACTGGTTCGCCATCTAACTCCCGTTTATCTTTATCTATCCTCTTTTAAAATAATGGACAAAAAAAAGAGAGCCCGAGGGCTCTCTTGATTTCACCTGCTGTCATAGTCAGATGTATTATGCATTAAGACGTTGGCTTTGTTCCGCCATCATCCGGGTTATTGTTATTACCCTTTTCCAGATTCGGAGCTTCGTTTGGAATATCTCCGGCTGGTGGCTCAGGCGTTTCATCTTTACCTTGAATACGGACACGCACATCACCGATGTTGTCGATGATTGGCTCTCCGCTTTCAGTTGGTGTGCCTTCACCATCATTGTCATTCTCTGCTTTTGGAGTCAAAGAACCTGTTTCGATCAATTGCTTGATCTGATCCATTTCCAAAGTCTCTACCTCAAGCAAAGTTTGAGCGATCAGATGCATCTCTTTGGAATGTTTAACGAGCAAGTCCTTACATTTCTCGTAACAATCATTGATAAAGCGTTGCATTTCCTGATCGATCTCGTAGGCAATGGAATCCGAGTAATTCTGTTCATGACCGATATCCCGACCAAGGAATACCTGTCCTTGTGAACTTCCGAATTGCATAGGTCCCAATTTCTCACTCATACCGTATTCCATAACCATGCTGCGAACAATACCTGTCGCTTGCTGGAAGTCACTGTATGCACCAGTACCAATTTCTCCGATGAACAATTCTTCAGCTACACGACCCCCGAGAAGTCCGGTTACTTTATCCAGCAATTCCTGCTTGGTAACCAGCATACGGTCTTCTTTTGGCAACATGATTACATATCCACCCGCACGTCCGCGCGGAATAATGGTCACTTTATGTACCATATCAGCATGTTCGAGGAAGTATCCTACAATGGTATGACCTGCTTCGTGATAAGCAACGATTCGTTTCTCACGATCACTGATGACACGGCTTTTCTTCTCCGTACCAACGATTACACGGTCAATCGCTTCGTCAACTTCCTTCATGGAAATATCTTTACGGTTACGGCGCGCTGCAAGCAATGCCGCTTCGTTCAAGAGATTTTCCAAATCCGCACCAGAGAAACCTGTTGTACGCTTCGCGATGATATCCATCTTCACATCTTTGGTCAGTGGTTTATTACGGGAATGTACTTTCAAAACAGCTTCACGACCTCTTACGTCAGGGCGGTCAACCGTAATTTGACGGTCAAAACGGCCTGGACGCAGCAAGGCAGGGTCCAAAATATCTGCACGGTTCGTTGCGGCAATGATGATAATACCTTCGTTAACTCCGAATCCGTCCATCTCAACGAGCAACTGGTTGAGTGTCTGTTCACGTTCATCGTGACCACCACCGAGACCAGCACCACGCTGACGTCCTACAGCATCAATCTCATCGATAAAGATGATACATGGGGCATTTTTCTTCGCATTTTCAAACAAATCACGTACACGTGATGCACCGACACCGACAAACATTTCCACGAAGTCGGAACCTGAAATAGTAAAGAATGGTACACCCGCTTCACCGGCTACGGCACGAGCGAGCAATGTTTTACCGGTACCTGGAGGACCTACGAGCAATACGCCCTTAGGAATCCGTGCACCTACTGCTGCGAATTTACGAGGGTCCTTGAGGAAGTCTACAACTTCAACAAGTTCCTGTTTCTCTTCGTCAGCACCCGCAACATCTTCAAATGTAACCCGCTTCTTCTCTTCGTTGTAGAGACGAGCACGGCTTTTACCAAAGTTCATTACTTTACCGCCGCCGCCTTGAGCCTGATTAAACAGGAAGAAGAACAGCAGGAACATAATGATCAAAGGAATAAAGGAAGTCAGCAACGTCAACCAGATGCTGTCACCTTTCATTGGCTCCTGATGATATTGGAAATTGTTAGTTTCACTTGCAGCTACAAGCTCACTAATTGCCTCATCCGTAGGAGGAATATACGTTGAGAAATTTTCTGATTTGGCGCCATCAGGTGCCTTCTTGTATTGACCGGTCACGAGATACGTCTGACCGTTGAATTGAACCGTCAATTCAGAGACATTGTTGGCTTTGATCGCTGCACGCAACTGATCATATCTAGGATTATCGGTGGCTTCGCCGCCATTGCTGACGAACTGGACTATCCCCACCACAACTAAAAAAAGAATCAAATAAAAACCAGAATTCCGGATGAACCGATTCATCCCCTACCTCCTCTCGAGACACTTTAATTATTTTAACATAGCCCGACATGGCTTCTCAACAGAAGCCAAGAACAGCTCAAGGCTTGGGTCGGGCAGGATATTAGCTACTATAGACTTCCGGCTTCAAAATCCCGATATAGGGCAGGTTCCGGTACTTCTCCGCAAAATCCAAACCGTAACCAACGATGAACGCGTCAGGAATGTCAAAGCCTGTGTAATGAGCTTCCAACTCAACTTTACGGCCTGAAGGCTTGTCGAACAGCGTAACCACACGCACCGATTCAGCACCGCGGTTTTCTAACAGTTCAATCAGATAGCTGAGTGTAAGTCCGCTGTCGATAATATCTTCGACAATCAGAACTTCCCGTCCTTCAACGGATACATCCAGATCCTTAATGATTTTGACAACACCTGATGACTTGGTGGAAGCGCCGTAACTGGATACCGCCATAAAATCCATTTCAACAGGTACCGTTATGTTTTTAACCAAATCAGCCATAAATATAAACGCACCCTTGAGCACACAAATGACCAAAGGATTGCGGTTTGCATATTCGGCACTTAGTGTTGCGCCTAATTCCTTGATTTTACTCTGAATTTCTTCTTCACTGATCAATACTTCCTGAATGTCGTTCTGCAACTGTGCGAACCTCCTAAGTTATACTATGAAAGCCTTACCTGAACCATAACCACTACCCCTGAATCGCTGAATCGCCTACAGTCATGTACAGGATTGTGGAAGTGCCCTCCCTGACAGGGGCCATATTGGACCGTCGAACACCCGGTAACCAGATGATATGACCTGCTCCATCACATACCACAGGAATACGTGGACGGACAGATGGGGGGATTTTCTCATCGATGAAAATATTTTTCACCTTTTTGCTTCCGTTTAATCCCATTACTTTCATGGTATCTCCAGGTAACCGTGAACGCACAACCAGCGGCATAAGCAGTTGATCCGCATCAAACGCGGCTTGATCCGCCGATTCCGGTACATGATAGTCCTCGGGACTCACCGTCATCAACCGAATATACCGGTTAATTGGGGTGAGTGAAAGCTCATAAGTTCCACTCCATTGCGCAAGACGATACTCGTAAGATTGATCCTGTACGTCCGTCCGTATGCCAAAAGAAATCAGATTATACTCCCGAGTGCAGGCGAGTGTCTGTCCTATATCCAGGCTCCAGGTCGTCACATGGGTCTCCATGACCTTGTGCCGAATGGTTTCTATACGGGTAAAGTCGACAAAATCACTGTCCAAAGGCAGATAATTCAATATTAGTTTAATCAACCTTCGTTGTAAAGCGACATGTAACTTCAAGAAGGAAGGCACCTCAAAGGTTTGCCTTCCGCCGTTCACCTGCACTAGACACCTGTATGTGTCATATGCACTCTGCTCCATGAAATCGTCTTCATCACCCACAATTTCGGCAAGCCGATTCAATGACGGCGTGAGTTGTCCATTATACTGCCCCAAAAAAGGAAGCACATCCAAGCGAATGGCATTACGCCGATATTTACGCAGGGCGTTGCTCTCATCATTGAAATACATAAAACCCTGGGTATTACAAGCTTCTACAAGGTCTGTCTTGTTTATACGAAGGCATGGACGAATAAGTTCCACATTTTTTTCTCGCCTTTTAAACTTCATTCCAGAGAGTCCCGACAAGCCGGTTCCACGAAGCAAATGAAGCATGACCGTCTCCGCCTGATCATCCGCATGATGTGCCAAAGCGATGCTTGCCGCATTATATTTGGTTGCTACTTCATGCAGAAAGGCATATCGCTTGTTGCGTGCCGCTTCCTGTGGTCCTTGACCCGTCATCTCCATATATAAAGGTACATCGGCCTTGGTCCATTCAAATGTAATACCAAGCTGCTGTGCCAGTTCCATCATTTTCTCCGCTTCATCATCAGATTCGGTCCGGAAACCATGATGCACATGGGCACAGATCAATTCAAGTGGCACATGCCGCTTGCTGATCTCGTGCATGATATGCAAAAAAGCTACCGAGTCCGGTCCGCCCGATACTGCGACGACAATCCGATCCCCGGGAACCCATAACTGATGCTCTTCCGCTGCATCCAGCACGTTATTCACCAGCATGTTCCAGCGTAAAGCCTCCATACCTGTTCCTCATTCCTTGCGTTATGTATATGCACTCTCACAGTCAGAAACGTAGTGCATAGATGAGCACTCCAATAAGTAATATCACAGATACAGCAAATGCATTCTTAAGCCAGCGCGGTGTTGTACTTTTGGAACGACGGCGAAGAGGCGTGGGGCGTGCCATCATTTCCTTCCACCCTTGTGCCGCATGACCTGCATCACGAAACTGACCTCGTAAAGCCTGGATTGTCCAATTCCGAAAAGGACCCAGTCGCTCACTGCGCTCCACCAGCGCTACGAGCTGATTCACACTTCGCAGTTGCGGTAATCCTTCTGCTGCCAGTGCCTTGAGTGCGTCTGCTTCTAGTACATGAATCAACAATAATGCAAATGCAAATACATCATAGGTACCATCTGCTGTACGGCTGCCTGCATTCCAGAAGCCCCGATCATACCATTCGGTGAATTGTTTGACGCTTCGACCAATAGACGTAACTCCGCCGTAGTCGATCAATTCCACCTGCCCATAATCGGATACCAGCACATTCTGAGGTTTGAGATCACCAAACACCCATCCCGCCTGATGCAATTGTGCCAGCTTCTGCAAGAGTCTAAGTCCAACCAGAAGTGTCCAGTCTGTCCCCTGACGCCGAATGAAATGATGAAGAGCCTCACCTCGAACGTAACGCATCACATAAAAGGGAATATCCCGGCCACGAACGGCATAATCATCCACATCTTTAAGATAGGAAGGAATGCCGCTCTGCCGAAGGGCTTCATGATTACGCTGTAGTTGAAAAGATTTGAGCACATTGACTTCCGATTGCAGATCTACCGGGTCAAATCCCATTTTTAGCGCGTAGTGTTTGCCATTTTCACCCCGTTGGACAAGAAAAACGATGCCATTGGCTCCTTTGCCCAGTAGCTTCCGAATCGTGTAACGACTGCGATTCCATTTCCCTGTAACCACTGTTCCTGGCGGGAAAGAGGCGTCAGACAACGTTGTCACCGAGCATCCCTTCTCTTTCAATGCGATAGTTCCCTTCTATTTCCTGCTGTTCCTCCAGTGTACCATAACGGTAAAAATCAATCACCTTCTGAATTGCAGGACCTGTCGGCGTTGCACCCTTCATCTGCAACCTTCCAAACAGGGACCGAACACGGCCTGGATCCGTTGTCCAGTCAATATCCATTACCGCATCTTCTCCACTGTGTCGTCCCGGAAAATGAAATACGGAAAGCTTGCTCTGACCTATACGCGCCTGCAAACTTAACATTAAATCACGAATGCCTTCTTCTACCGCAGCCAGTTTGGGCTTCATGCTGGCACTGACGTCTATTAGCAATATAACCTGTAAGGCAGTAGTTTCAGCCATATCATCCATCACTTCCACGACCCGGGCGCGTTGTGCAGGCTCCAGATCGGTTACCGTTTTGGGCTCCTTCTCTCCCAAAATTTGTGTTAACTCTCTATTAACCGCCTGCTGAATGGTCTGAACCACCGTTTTCCTTGTCATCATCTGCATCGTATGGGCAAGCTGACGTGTACCTACAATTTGGCTGATTCCACCTCCGGCTCTGGCAATATCCTCAATCTCCCGGCTACCCAGCTCACCAATGGTTCCATAATCAATCACGCCAACCACATTAACCGTAATCCCCTCTTCCTGTGCTTCGGCCGCTGCCAGCACCGGACTTGGTCCTACATTGGAACAACCGTCGGTGATCAATAAGATTTGCTTCATCCGATATCCCTCCGTTATTCGTTACTCTCCAACTCTATGACTAGCATTGCCAGAATGAAGAGACTTCAAACAGAAGAATATGCAATTAGCTGACGGTCCGTGGACGCTCCATCCGGTTGATGCCAGGCACACGCAGTGTGGCCCATTCAGGGCGGAAATGCTCTACTTTTCCAACAACGACGGTCATATCATCCAATATCTCATGCTGCTGATATCTTATGACACTTTCAAGCAGGCAATCGGCCAAATCTTGCGGATCATCCGTATCAATCTCTTGAATGAGCCGTTTCATCCATAACTCTTTGTTCACCGCATACCCCGGTGCATCATAGATGCCATCCGTCATCATAATGAGGATATCCCCTGGTTGTAGCTGTACCGTCACCAGATCCACTTCAATATCCTTAATAATACCGATCGGCAAATTGCTGGCTGAAACTTGAATAACCTCCTGTCCACGTTTGATAAAACTTGGCGTCGATCCGATTTTCATAAACGTGGTCTCTGCCGTATATTCATCAATCAGCGCCATATCTACTGTGGCATACATCTCTTCAGGGGAGCGCAGCATCAGAACGGAGTTCACGGATTTGATCGCCAGTTTCTCGTCCATGCCGGACTGTAGCAACTGTTCCAGTATGTTCAGCGCCGCACTGCTCTCCATGCGTGCCCGTTCTCCATTGCCCATTCCATCACTGAGCGCCACCGCGAATGTACCGTTGCCTAACTCAACTGTACTGAAGCTGTCGCCTGACATCACATCTCCCCCTTTTGCGGCGGCAGCAACACCCGTGGTTACCTCGAAGGTTTTGGCCGAACCAAACGTAACGGTCGCCAGTCCCTGACGAGAGTCCGTCATGGTCTCATGCAAGACGGCGATATGCTCGTCCAATACATCCGAGATCAGCGGAGCTATCATTTTCCGGCACTCATCGAATCCACGTGTATATGCATGAACAATCTCAATCTCTACATTGCCCGCTTCCAGATTGATGATCTCAATGGAGTGAATGGATAGACCCAGTGACTCCAGTGCATCCCGAATCTGTTCCTCCTGCTGCACCATCTCCTCACTTTCCCGCTGAATTTCTTTGGCCAGGTCCTCCATGACCTGGGATACACCAGACAATTGCTCTGCAACCAGCTGCCGACTATCGATAATTTGGCGCTTCCATTGCATGTTATGTTGATGCAACCCATACTGGGCACGCATAACTTCAAGGACCTCTTCCGGTTTCGCACATACCCTGTTCCAGTCCACTGGAATCTGCTTGCCTGAGATCTCCGGGTTTCCTTCAATCGTACTCATCACGTCCGTCATATATTTGTAGGTTTGAATAAACTTCGCATCCCAGCATTGTGTACGCTTGAAGCAGCTTGCACATGTGCCCTCGGCAACCGCATTCATGAAATGGTCCATTCCACCTTCTTTCTGTACCGGCTCCCCCGCACCGGACATCTGATCAAAGCTGCGTGACAATTGACGGAATACCTGCGAGAACCGGGTTACCCGTTCTGCCGTGATATCCCGTATCCGTTTGGCATACTCATGCTGGGATTTCGTATGATCCTGCGTACCCGGTACATATTTGGATATCGCCGTCATCAGGCTTTTAGGTGTTAACATGAATAATACGATGGCTGCACACGTCTCCCATAATGAGTTCATTACATCGCCCGGTCCGCCCAGATATATGGATAGAATGGACGAACCCAGCAGCATACCCAGTGCAACCGCCGCACGTTTGCCCTCTCGAAGCATACCCGCCAGCATCCCGGCAAAAGCAAGCAGGCTCATCTGATACACCGCTGACATGTCAGCCAGACTCAGAATCAAGCCGGTAATGACCCCAACTGAGGCTCCGAGGGGGGCTCCGCCCACCAGCGCAAAGATTAATATGAGATAACGGGAGAGCATATGCTCGACGGATAAGGATTGAATGGTCCACCCTACGGCTCCCGTCATAACGGAAGCGAGCAATATAATCAGGCAGAGGATCTCCTCGTTCTTTAGGCTGAACTTTTTTTTGCGGTAAGTGAAAATCGGTATGGCTTGTATAAAAACTAGGGTGAGCACAAAGCTTAGTACGGAATCCATGGTGAGCATCAGCATCGCGTACCAGCTGAAGGATGGCCCGATCACGACCGCGAATAATTTGACCATAAATGTAGTCGTAAACACCATCGTTGGTGCATAAGATAATTCAGCACGATCATATGACTCCAGCCCACGGAAGAGCAGATAAAAGATGGCGATCTCCGATGCAACAATGAGTGGTACTGGAAACGGTGCAAAGAGACTACCTGCGAGTAGAGCGGCACCTACCGGAATGATGTAATCCCTGCGCATGAAAGCAATTACAGCGAAGTAAGCAATGGCAAAGGGAGATAACTCATTCAGGATCATCGCCTTTCCGAGCAGAAATCCCATAAACGTAAGCAGCAGTACCCATTTGCGGGAAGCTACCATCTGGACAGCCTTGCGGGAGCCAAGCCATTGTTTCAGACGTACAGACAGCTCCTCCCGAGCTTCCGTACCTCCTTTACCTGCTTTCATTCCCGGAAATTGAATGACATTCCACTTTTCCATCATCCTCAAGGCACCCCATTCGATTAATTTGAATTTTCGTGTTTCGTTCTCGATGGTTATGATTATAGATAGATTAGAAGACGTAGTTTGTCAGAATAGGTGGGCAGGGTCCAAAAAGTTTACGACAAAAGAAACGAGCTTGGCGCGGTGGTGCGAAACCCCCGGCCTTATTGTGGTTTCATTCATTCTCCTACTTGATTCCGACAATCGGAATGTCTGATTTTGAACCGGAGATGGTTTGGTCTCGCCATCATTTGAGCAGGATAACTGGGGAATGCCACGGAAACCTGTCGGTAAAAAATGGTAGACGACAAATGTTCTTATGGTTCCATTTAGTCATGCAGAAAAACTGGGGATATGGAGCTTCACCTTACAAAAAAAGCTATTCAACTACTTATCTGTGAAAGAAACGCAAAAAAAACCGTTAGCCCATGGGCTAACGGTTTTACTTATATGTTTAGATCAGGTTGTGACAGATTACACACGCTTGGCTCCACGGCCTCCGCGTTTGCCTTCTGTGTTCTTCTTAAGCGAAGAGATCCGCTCTTCACTATCTTTCAGGAAGCGTGACATTTTATCCTCAAATGAAGGTTTGCCTGCTGCGGGCTTGAAAGAACGGCCTCCGCGGTCACCACGGTTAAATCCACCGCCGCCACCACCACGACCTTGGCCACCACTTGGGCCTCCGCCGCTGAATCGTTCGCGATCTCCTCCACTGCGTTCCGGTCTAGGAGCTCTCGGGGGTCTAGATTGGGTTTGTTGCTCAACCGGTTTGTCAACAGCTTGCTTAATGGAAAGTCCGATCTTGCCATCCTTGTCAACGTTGATAACCTTCACTGTAACGAGGTCATTCAGCTTCAGGTGGTCGTTGACATCTTTGACGTAATTGTCGGCGATTTCCGAGATGTGAACGAGACCCGTGACACCTCCTGACAGATCCACAAATGCTCCAAAATGCGTGATTCCTGTCACCTTGCCCTCTAACTTGGTGCCCACTTCAATTGCCATAGAATAAAATGATCCTCCCTTAAAAATATACAACCCGATTTTTTGAATGCCAAAATCAATGCTGCGCTAATGTAATTATACCTTATGCCGTAAACCAAGGTCAACTGAACACTACCCCATCAGAGAGCCTATTTTTTCCGGTTTAACGGCTTCAGACACACGGATAACAAACCTAGCTCGGTAATGGACCGAATTCCATCAGTTCCCTGACTCTTCAACCTGGATCGGCGTTTCCTCAGGAAGATAATATCCTTTTTTCCGTGCCAGCTGTCCTATGTATTCAGGGTCATTCAACCGGCTGACTTCGTACTTCAACTGTTCCAGCTTCTTCAACGTATCTTCCTTTGAAGCTTGCTGAGTGGCCAGATGAGAACTCTTGTCCGAAATTTGTGCAGTCTGCACAAGGAATGTATATCCTGCCCATATTACAAATACAATCATAAACGTCATCCAAAGCATGAGGCGCCTTTTTGCACCGGCAGATTTTCCTTGGTTAGTTGGAGCCTTTGATCTGCCCACAGGTGTTTTACCCATTACGGACCTCCTTAAAACCAGCGTTTCCACATCGCTGCAATTCTTGTACCCACACGGATCATGAAGCGTGGCGTTACCCAATATCTCAGGAGCGGCCTAAACATCCAGCGGAACAACTTGCCGAAAGGTACCAAACACTGCAGCACCAGCCTGCCCAGGAATAATAGTATCGCAATTACAAAACCGAATAATACGCGAATTAACTTATAAATTCCTTTAGCCGGCATAACGATCAGGATGTTAAGGATATGTCCACACCAATGAATCAGCGTTCTTGCGAGTTTAATTAACATTACCACAAAACGCTGGGTTGTAACACTTAAAAGCCAAAAATAGAAGCAAACCCCTATAATCAGCCCCAAAAAGACATAAAACCGCAACTGTCCGTGGTTTCCGGCGTATAGCATCCGAAAAACGAACAGCGCGGAAGCAACCCAGTACAACAGATCGAGCGTGTGAATACTCCATCTCGGAAACCGCAGCTGTCCGGACAGTACCCGGTAACTGTCGTAGGCCATTCCCATCACGACCCCCGAAGTAAGCATCCACATCAATGTGATCCATTGAGTATCCGGACTCATCGGAACATCTTGCCAAACAGGCCTTTACCATTTTTGGACTGGGAACCGGGGTCCAGATATTGGAGCGAACTGACTGTGCCTTCAATGGATAACAGACCTTCCTCCAGGCTCAGGTTTTTGATATGTAAATTGTGCCCCCGGATGGTCAGATGCCCAAGTTCAGTCTGCAGCAAAAATTCCTCACTGTCGAAGCTCTCCACGTTGGAGACACCCGTCAGATCCAGCAGTTTCCGATTCTGCATGCTCAGATGATGCTGTTTGGCCTTACCGTGCTCAACCATGGCATGTACCCCTCCTTCTTACACCTAGCTTATGGATGTGGAGGTTGGAATAGAACCAGCGTTGTTGAACAAATAACGCGGCATCCAGTAAAAACAAAAACGCCCTTCCCTGTTACAGGAGGACGTTTCGATTCAACTTGCATTGAATAATATTCAATACCAGATGTACTGTTACCAGTTCATCCCGTTATCCTTGGCGATCGGCTCTTCCTTCACCAAGGTGTAGAGGCTGCTCGCCTCATCCTTCTTGGTACTCTCGGCAATTCGTTCCACCCTCACGGTGACCAGTTTCTGACCGAACTGAACCGTCAGCTCATCGCCCACTTTGACAGCGGCGCTGGGCTTCGCTTCACGTCCGTTCACCAGAACACGTCCCTGTTCAGAGACGTCCTTGGCCACAGTGCGGCGTTTGATTAGCCGGGAGACCTTCAGGAATTTATCAAGACGCATTATTTTACGGCTTCTTTAAGTTTGTTGCCTGCTTTGAATGCAGGAACAGTGGACTCAGGAATCACGATTTCATTCCCTGTTTGTGGGTTACGTCCGGTACGACCGGAACGTTTGCGGGTCTCAAAAGTGCCAAAGCCGATCAATTGTACTTTGTCTCCGCTGGCAAGTGCATCTGTAATTTCTCCCAAAAAGCCGTTCAATACGGACTCAACGTCTTTTTTAGTCAAACCACTTTTGGTTGAAATGTTGTTAATCAGATCTGTTTTGTTCATTTTTAAAAGCCTCCCAAATTGAAAAAAAAGTATCTGCGATCCCTGACAATACATGATTGCCGCTGATTCGCGTTAGGTCACTACACATGTATTCTGGCTTGGCATCTGAAATCCTGCCTTGGTCCGCGACTTTTTTTAGCTTTTTGTCGATGATCCGCAGGCAACAGTCTAAGACCAGTACCCGAAACCATCCGTTGCTAAACACCAACTCCAGTCAACACAGCTGAACACATGTTCGTATATCATAACACACTGCATAACATGATGGAATAAGGTTTGTTGGTATTTTCCAGAAAATTGAACCCGTTATAATCCTGCCTTCTTCGCATCCTGCCAGAATTGCTCCATCTCTTCTACATTGCTATCTGCTGGTTTTCTTCCCTGTTCACGAAGACGGTCCTCAATGTACTGGAAACGCCCAATGAATTTGCGGTTCGTCGCAGCAAGTGCCTCTTCCGGGTCCGTATCGATGAATCTTGCAACGTTCGCTGCTGCGAATAATAAATCACCCAGTTCGAGCTTCCGTTCTTCCGCAGACTGGCCTTGTTGCACCGCTTCCTTCAACTCCGCCAGTTCTTCCTCGATCTTGGCAAACACACCTTCAACATCATCCCAGTCAAAGCCAACTTTAGCTGCTTTCTTCTGTAACTTGTATCCCTTCATCAATGCAGGCAAGTCACGCGGTATACCGTCCAGCACGGAAACGTTCTGCTGATCCTGGCCCTTACGCTTCTTCTCCTCTGCTTTCATCTGTTCCCAGTTCTGAAGAGCTTCATTCGCATCTTCTGCATGATGTTCACCAAAAACATGTGGATGGCGGAAGATCAGCTTATCATTCAACCCTTCGATGACATCATACACATTAAATGTGCCCACTTCTTCTTCCATCTGGGAATGCAATAAAATCTGCAGCAGCAGATCACCCAGCTCTTCTTTCATATGATCAGGGTCATCCTCATCAATTGTCTCAATGACTTCATAAGTCTCTTCAATCAGGTTTTTGCGAATGGACTGATGCGTCTGCTCTTGGTCCCATGGACAGCCACCCGGGCTGCGAAGAATATTCACGATCTCATGCAAACGTGCGAAGGATCGGCGACGCAAGGCATCATCCATGTTCTTCGGTACATAGATCAGTGACAGATTGCCGTACCCTTCGATCCGATCCAGTTCGTGTAGCGGAATTTTGTAAATGACCTCCTGGCCCTGTACACCCAGTGCATGACCGACAAATACGGGATAATCATCCGGGTAAACATCCATCAGGCACAGCTTCACGTCCGAAGCAGTGAACACATCGTAGACTTGTCCGATCAACGTATGTAGCTGTGGTTGTACCAGTTCTGTGTTCAGGCTGCTGGCATCCAGCAGTTGAAAGCCTTCAATCGGGTCGAATCCAAGCCGGATAAAGGCTTCGTCCAGGAAGCTCTCTCCGCCCATGACACGCAGTGAAATACCCATCTGCGGACAACGCTCTTTGAGCAGGCGCACACTTGCTTCTGCCACCATCGGATGACCAGGTACGGCATACACAATCTCGGTTCCAGCCTCACCCTTGCGAGCGGCTTCTATGAGTTGATTCGCGATCTCATCATATACTTCGGGGAAGGAGGACTTCGCCTCATAGATAGCATCAAATGATGTCATCTCTAGCCCCTCTTGCTTCAGATCATTCAATACGGGATGATCCAGGGTACGTACATATAGCGTAGCTGCATGTTTCATTTTTTTGATAATACCTACGGTCAGTTGGTCTGCATCTCCAGATCCAAGACCCACTACGGTTAAAGCTGCACTCATTACGTAAACCTCCATCCGGACTATCCTGTTGCAAGCTTACAATTATCGTGCTGAACAGGACTAATTACACGTATTATAACAGAATCATTCGATATCCTATAATTGCATATTAGCTGTGCTGGATGCAGAAGCACCGTGAGCATGGAGCTAGTGCAGCACACGCAGTCTGCGCAGCAGCTTGGCAAGGCGAGGCCCCAACTTGGGCACAGCCGCCAGCTCCGCGGCGGTCAGTAGCCCTGTCCGGGCGGCCGCCAGCAAGAACACGGCCGAGCCTGCGGCAATGCCCAGCAGGCTCACGCCCATTGCGGCCAGCCTGCGGTCGGCCGCGATACCCATGCCGCCGAGTAACGCTTCGGCAGCCCAGGCCATGCCTACCGCCGCCAGACTCATGGCGGCGATCACCAGCGCCGGCTTCGCCAGGACGGCGCCAGGGGCAGGGCGCAGGGCGACAAGTCGCGCCAGCAGCGCCACATTCAGGCCAGCCGCCAGCATGTAGGCGACTGCGCCTGCCAGGGCCGCGCCGCTGATGCCCAGCGCCGGCACAAGCATAACGTTCAGCAGCGCCTTGACGCCTGCGGCGGCCAGCATGCTGAACGCGGGTGCGCGTACGGCGCCGAGGCCTTGCAGCAGCGCCGCCGCAATTATGCTGACGGTGCTGCCCGCAGCCGTCAGCGCCATGTACCGCAGTGCTTCGGTGCCTACGGCATCTCCGTACAGCATGCGGTTAATCGGCTCCGCCAGCACCGCGAGACCCGCAGATGCCGCCAGGCCGATCAACCAGAACCAGCGCAGCGCGGGGCCTGCTTGCTGCCGGACGGCTTCTGGCCCGCCCTTTAACCGGGCTTCCGCCATCGCCGGAATAAACAGCACAGACAGTGACGTAGCCAGCATCGTCACCAGTTGAACCAGCGGCAATCCACGGTTATAGATGCCGAAGGAAACCATTGACTGAATCTCATCCAGTCCTTCTCCCCGCAACAATCGGGGCACAGTGAAGGTATCCACCAGATTCATCAGTGGTACGGCCAGCGACCCAAGACAGACGGGAATGGCATACATGAGCAGCGTCCTGATCCACTCCCCATTGGATCTTAATCGATCTGATCCAACCTCTCCACCTTTACTGCTCCATTCCGAATCCAATTGCCCGGTTCGCTCTTCCTTGCCTTTCCGCCGATGACGGACCATGTACCCTAACATGGTTAACAGCCCAACCATTCCACCAGCAACGGAGCCCATCATGGCACCAGCAGCAATAGTCTCAAGCGAAGCGTCCCGTCTCATCAACCACAGAAGCAGAACAATCATGACAGTGACACGTATCGTCTGCTCCACCACTTGCGATACTGCTGTTGGAACCATCTGCTGTAATCCCTGAAAATATCCACGCAGCCCTGTCATCACCGGTACGAACAATAACGCCCATGAAGCTGCACGAATCGATGGAACCACATTGCGATTGCCAATCATGTCAGCGATCAGCGGCGCACCTGCATACATCAAGAGCGCCATAATAAGTCCAATTCCTCCAAGCAGCACGGAAGATAACCGGATAATCCTTCTGCTCTCGTCCGGTCTTCCAAGTGCATTCTGCTCTGCTACGAATTTGGATACGGCCAGAGGCAGCCCTGCAGCAGCAAGCGTAACAATAAGCATATATAACGGATATACCGTATTGTAAATGCCAAAAACACCGTCTCCCCCCAGATTCTGCAACGGAATCTTCTGAAAAGCACCAATAATTTTAGAGATAATGGCAGCAAGCCCAAGTACAAATGCACCCTGTAGCAGCCTTGAGCCTGTAGACGGTTGTTTCATAATTCCCTCCCGCGTATGTCCCTGCGTTCTAATCCTTCTAAGCATACCTTGCTATTATAACTGCCTGAAGGCACACAGACTAACTCTGAACCATGACACCCGTCTGGATCAACTCCTTGTCCCTTAAAATGCAAAAACTCCCGTATGCCCAATTCAGGGCACCAGGAGTTGATCTGCGGTCTATTGTTCCATTTGCTTGCCAAGGAAACCAGCAGCTGTCTCGGACATCTTCACTTCCATCTGAGACATCTTCACCGATTCATCCTTATTGAACAGGATCACCGTTCCGATGGGGTCACCACCTGAAATAATCGGCGCAATAACAAAAGAGGATAACGTCTCGTCATGATCTTTGCTAAGTTCATAAGAACCGTTGTTTGTTTCCAAAATGGTCTTCCTGTTTTCCATACATCCCTCTAACAGTTGACCTACCTGCTTGTCCAAATATTCTTTCTTGGAGCCGCCTGCCACCGTGATAATGGTATCCCGGTCAGAAATCATTGTTACATGTCCTGTACTCTCATACAGGGATTCTGCATATTCTTTGGCAAAATCACCAAGTTCGCCAATTGGCGAATATTTTTTAAGGATAACTTCTCCATCACGATCCACGAAAATTTCCAGTGGATCACCTTCACGAATACGTAACGTACGACGGATTTCTTTTGGAATGACCACACGACCAAGGTCATCTATACGGCGGACAATACCAGTAGCTTTCATTTCACATGTTGCCCCACTTTCTCGAGAAGATTTTTCAACTACTGTTCCTTAATGGGTAGAGGAAAGTCCCAGAACGTTTAGTGTGATATCTTGACCATAGTATTCATCTGTTCCCATTTCCTTATACATGCTTCGGAGAATATAGTTGTGTAACTTTTGAAGAAGGCGACCATGTACCCATACGGCTTGAATATATACAAGAAGAAGCAAGGAGGAGGTCCTAAGTCCTCCCCTTGCTTCTCTGCATGGTTGTCCATATTTACGTAGTACAAGGCATTCATTCGGGCGGATTTAACCCTGAACGTATGCTAACACAGCAATTTTACCAGCTTACTTACTGCTTGTACCTTCATCTGTAGTTGCATCTTTGTCTGTTCCAGTCGTACCTTGGTCAGTCTTGGTATCCGTACCTGTGGAGCCATCCGTTTTTGGTTCGGTTGTTTTCTCTCCTTCAGTTCCTGTACCCGTTGTACCTTCAGTTGTGCCTTCTTCAGCTTTTTCTGTTTTTGGCAACTTCACTTCTTTTACGATTTTGTCCAATTCATTTTGCATGAACGTATCGATCTCAGCAGCTGCCAATTGGCTCTTCAGACTTTCTTTTTGCTCAGCCGTCAATTTGGTGAAGTCGGCTTCAGTACGAGCTTCCACTTTCATGATGTGGTAACCGTACTCCGTCTCAACCGGATCACTGATTTTGTTCAGTGGCAATGTTTTTGCAGCTTCCTTGAATGCATCTACCCAAGTGGATACTGGTGTATTTTCATACAGTCCGCCCTTTTCAGCAGAACCTGGATCTTCTGAATATTTTTTTGCAATTTCAGCAAAATCAGCTCCGCCATCCAACTTGGCTTTTACTTCTTTTGCAATTTTAAGTGCATCTTCTTTTTTACGCTCTTTTTGTGTTTTTGGATCTGTGAAGTTAATCAGCACGTGACGAACCGAAGCGGTTGTGAATTGATCTTTGTTTTTCTCAAACTCAGCCTTGATTGCATCGTCCGTAACGCCTGTTTCTTTGTCTTTGATTACTGTCATGATCCGAGTCATGTAGTCTTTAATGTTATCGTCTGTCAGGTTCTGAGCTTTGAGCATTTCTGTCCATTGATCTGCCTGAACAGAAGCTTTCATTTTATCGAATTGCTCAGTTGCCGCCTTGGCACCCGCTGTTTTGGCTTCTTCCGTTGCTTTGCCACTCAGATATTCATAAGCAACTTCCTGTTTCACCAAATACTCTTTGAAATCGTCCATATCCATCATTTGTGCATACTCCGGATAGAGGAATTTCATGACACGTTGCTCCATGTCGAATTCATTGGCTGTAATGGTACCACCATCATACGTAGCGACTACAGCACTTGTATCCGTCGTTTCCGGTGTTTTTGCTTCTTCCTTCTTGCCACATGCAGCAAGCAGCGATAAGGATAGTACTGCGACCATGCTCACAGACAGTACTTTTCCTACTTTTTTATACTTTGGTAACATCTTTTAGTTCCCCCTTTGATTTAAAAGCAGTTTTCATGGACTCCAGAATTTTCTCTACCAGCTCCATCAGTTGCTTATCCCCAAGCCCCTTGCCTTTAGCGTGAATCAGCATATGGGGTCCTTGTTCAAATTGTACACGTCTTTCGAACTGATTTCCAATGTGCGCGATTTTCGAGAGTTCAAAGGCATGTTCACGCCCTTCATAAAACTTCACGGTAATGTCCTCACCACGTTGGGAAATGGACTCAATACCGTAGATTTTGCCGTATACTTTCATCCGCGCAACAGCCAGCAGGTTGATGACGGCTTCCGGAAGATCACCGAATCGGTCAACCAATTCGTCTTCCAACTCCATCGCATCTTCGAAGGATGCAATAACCGCCACTTTTTTGTAGATCTCAATCTTCTGAATACTGTCATAGATATAATCGGACGGCAAGTAGGCATCGATACTGAGATCCAGGGTTGTGTTCCACTGGTCTGAAGGTACCGGCTCTTCGCCAAGCATCGTAACTTTGCGTTTGTTGATCTCCTCCGCAAGCATCTGGGAATACAAATCAAACCCGACGGAAGCGATAAAGCCATGCTGCTCCGCTCCTAGCAGATTTCCCGCACCACGAATCGACAAGTCACGCATGGCAATTTTGAATCCTGAACCCAGTTCGGTAAATTCTTTGATCGATTGCAGACGTTTCTCAGCAACTTCAGTAAGCACTTTATCCCGTTGGTACGTAAAATAGGCATACGCAATACGGTTGGAACGACCCACACGTCCGCGCAGCTGATACAGCTGGGAGAGTCCCATTTTATCCGCATCATGTACGATCAGTGTATTTACGTTCGGAATATCTACCCCGGTCTCGATGATACTTGTGCTCACAAGCACGTCATATTCACCATCCAGGAAGTCCAGAATCGTTTTCTCCAGCTCTGTTTCCGACATCTGACCATGTCCCACACCAACCTTGGCTTCAGGGACAAGTTCAGAAATTTCGGCAGCCATCTCCTGAATTCCCTGAACACGGTTGTAGAGGTAATACACTTGCCCACCACGGGCAAGCTCACGCTCAATGGCTTCACGTACAAGCGCCTGGCTGTGTTCAACCACATAGGTCTGCACCGGGAAACGATTCTCTGGTGGAGTCTCAATAACGGACAGATCACGAACACCCAACATTGACATATGAAGCGTACGCGGAATCGGCGTTGCCGTCAGAGTCAGCACGTCCACATTGGTTTTCAGCTTCTTCAGTTTTTCCTTATGGGTTACACCGAAGCGCTGTTCTTCATCAACAATGAGCAGTCCCAGGTCCTTGAACACCAGATCCTGCGACAACAATCGATGCGTCCCGATGACAATATCCACTGTGCCTGCCTTGATGCCTTTGGCTGTTTCATTCTGCTCTTTACGGGAGCGGAATCGGCTAAGCACATGAATGTTGAACGGATAACCGGAGAACCGCTCACGGAACGTCTCAAAATGCTGCTGTGCCAAAATCGTTGTTGGGACGAGTACCGCCACCTGTTTGCCTTCAATAGCTGCTTTAAATGCAGCCCGAATAGCGACCTCGGTTTTGCCGTAACCAACATCCCCACACAATAAACGGTCCATTGGACGGTTTTGTTCCATGTCCTTCTTGATTTCTTCGATCGCACGCACCTGATCACGTGTCTCATCGTAAGGGAACATGTCCTCAAACTCCTGCTGCTCCGCAGAATCCTTGTCGAATCCAAACCCTTTGGAGGTCTGACGCTCGGCATACAGCTTGATCAGATCATCAGCAATATCCTGTACGGATGTGCGGACTTTATTTTTAACCCGTGTCCACTCATTGCCGCCCAGCTTGTATATTTTCGGTTCTTTCTCTTCGGAGCCAACATATTTCTGAATCAGATCGATCTGCTCAATAGGTACAGACAGTTTGTCTCCACCCGCATAGAGAATATGCATGTAGTCCTTATGAATACCGCCAACCTCGAGGGTGCCGATCCCCAGGTACTTACCAATCCCGTGGTTCTGGTGAACGACATAATCGCCCACTTTTAGCTCGCTATAGGATTTGATCCGTTCAGCATTGTCTACATTCCGAATTGGTTTGCGTACTTTACGCTGTTTTTGCGAGAACATCTCGCCCTCGGTCACGACAGCCAAATGAATGGACGGCATTTCAAATCCCGTTTGCAAATTACCGATCATCATCTCTGGCTCTGGAATATCATAGTCCATCAGTACCCGGCGCATCCGCTCGAGTCGCTCCTCACCGTTCGCCAGCATGAGCACTTGGACTCCGGCCTTCTGCCAACGCTCCATCTCTGCCTTCAGTACGTTCATCTGTCCATGGAAATCCTGCATGCCACGACTTATGAAGTTCAGAATGTTTTGTGGTTGAGTGTGTGGAACTTGGCGCAAAAAGATCGACATAAACAGCGTCTGGAATGGACGCTCATACAAGAGTTCATCACCGTCTGCGGATAATGGAAGATCCGGAAGTGTTTTTCCGTTTTGCATCAAATGCAGATTCCACTCCGATTCATCACGGTCCAGCTGTTTTGATGTCTCCGATAGTCTGGCAGGCTCATCTAGGACCAGCAGGGTATCTTCTGGCATATAGTCGTAGATCGTTTTGTTCTCCGGATAGAGCGGAGAAATATATTTATACATTTCGGAGAAATACACGTGCTCCCGCAAAAGCTCGATCTCCCGGTGAATTTCTTCACGAAGACGCAGCTTCGCCTGCCGGTCCGTCATTTTCTCCAGCTGTTGCTCCAGCAAAAGGGCAGCCGCATCGGCAGCCTTTTCCATCCGTTCACGGTCTGCGATTAACTCCTTGCATGGCAGAACCGTAATTTCTTCAATCCGTTCAATTGAACGCTGATCCGCTGGATCAAATGTCCGAATGGAGTCGATCTCATCATCAAATAACTCCACCCGATATGCGATCGATGAAGTAACCGGATAGAAATCGATGATACCTCCGCGTACACTCATCTCACCACGAGATTCCACGCGCTCCACACGCTCATATCCGAGCTTTACCATCTCCAGCAGGAAGGAGTCCAGTTGAAGTGTGTTGCCCTGTTTAATCAAAATTCGAGCATTAGCCATCACTTCCGGAAGCGGAACATAACGTCTTACCCCGGAAAACGGAATAACAACAACGCCCCGGAATCCCTGGGCGCAGCGGACCAACACATCAATACGCTGACCCAATGTTTCCGGGCTGGAAACAGCAGCTTCAGCAGCGACAAGTTCGTTGGCAGGATAGATCAACACCTGATCAGGTGAAAGCGCTTCCTGTAAATCTTCTGCAATTTTTTGGGCTGAAAACATATTGTGCGTTACTACGAGCAATGGTCGGTTCATTTCCTGATGCAGAGCAGCCAGCATAATCTGACGCGCCGAACCGGATAGACCCGAAACCAATTGTTCCTTCATGCCGGACTTGATTCCGGCTGTAATGGACCCGAAGTCCGGATCTTTGGAAAAAGCCTGTATAAGTGCTTGTAACAAAAGGGGCACCTCTCTTATAACTTACTTGATTATCTCACGCATACGCGTAGCATCACTATTAAAATGGATACAAATTCCTTTTTGTCCTGTTTCATCATATCGGATTACTCGCAACATTGCCACATCTGTTGATGCGGCTGAGCCTGATTTCGAGATAGCGATGGCTTTCATGCCAACTGAAAAGAAGCCTCAGCAGGCTGCCAAGGCTATAAAAGGTGGAGCGTTATTACGCAACCGTCCTCAACTGTCATTCGATCCTGTTACAGGCGATGTCTACTGAAGCGGACTCGCGAGCAGGCTAAGCTCCGGATTGTGCTCCAGGGCTTCCTTACAGTAATCACATGTAATCCGAACGGTAATGTCACCACCGGAATTATACGCTATTATATCCCTCCGCTCGTCGGGGGTCAAGAAATGAAAGCCGAGCTCTACTTCCGTTATCCGGGCAGAATCGATTCGTCCAATAAAGGTACGGCAATGCCTACATACGTAATTCACTGACATGTTTATGCCTCCTGAACATGGTTTATACATCCAGTATGTCCAGTATGGCTGAATCGAACCCGTCTTTGTATGATCATTTTACCAGTATCTCTTACAAAATTAACCGTTAAACTTTGCCATCGTTTGTTCAAACGTATGGGTTAAGCTATGCTCTAGGGCATCACATGTTTGTTCAATGGTCTGATCCAGGGCTTCCTTTTCTTTCTTCATGAATGTCGAGAGTACATAATCAACAATGGCATGTCCTGGTTCAGGCCGGGATATTCCCATGCGTACCCGGTTAAACTGCTGTGCACCGGTATGCTGAATAATGGACTTAATTCCATTATGTCCACCTGCACTACCTTGGTAACGCAATCTGACTTTGCCAATCTCTGTATCCATGTCATCGTACACAACAATCAGATCTTCAAGACTAACTTTATAAAAATCCATATATGCTCGAACCGATTCACCAGACAAGTTCATATAGGTCATTGGTTTGATCAGCACGGTTTTCACACCGCCAATATTGCCTTCTCCAATCAGCGCTTTACATTTATTCTGTGTAATGGAGATATTATGACGATCCGCCAACCGATCCAGTGCCATAAAACCGATATTATGACGAGTTTTGGCATAGTTCGAGCCTGGATTTCCGAGTCCGACAATCCACTTCATCTTGTTCCCTCCTTCGGATTAGCCTGATGTGAGGCATAGACTTCGAATCTTATATTTCATATAATATCAAGAAAGTAAAGATCGATTTACTGTAGTGTTCACAGTTCATATTTTATCGACCCAGGAAGGTGAGCGGGTTTTGCGCGAAGACAACGGACAACTGACTCAACATAGCGATTTTATCTATCATCTCGAATATCACGTACCTGTACAGGTATACGACCGCGACACCCATATTGAGATTGGTCTAATCACACGTTTCGATAATCAATTCGTCGAAATTGCCGACACGCTTTTTCATCGGCGTCGTTTCCGATTTATCTCCCGCCCCGGGTATTAACCATATAAGATGAACGAACCATTTTACACTGGATCACTGCGCGTGCAGAAAAATCTTCCGATCGCTGTTAAGTCGAACCATATGCTTCCGAAGCATTTTTCTTTCAGAAAGCTTTTAACTTCACTTCTTCAGATCTTTTCTGCCCTCTCCGTTATTGTGTAAATTAGTAGTTCAAATTATATGGACTGACCAGCGTCTGTTTCACTTTTAATAAAACGGCACGCCGACAGGGGTTACATTTTCCATTGAACCGGAAAACGTAACCCCTCTACTACTTTATGCAGACATCCTTATTCAATTTCAAACAGCTTGCTGATTGACAATTCCTCATGAACCCGGATAATCGCTTCTCCGAGCAAAGGCGCTACAGACAACACTTTGAGTTTGCTTGTCGGATTAGCATGCGTAATTGGAATCGTATCCGTTACGATGACTTCCTTCAATGGTGCATTCTCCAAACGTTCCATCGCAGGTCCGGACAATACCGGGTGAGTACAGCACGCGTATACTTCTTTTACGCCGCCTTCCATCAGAGCATTCGCTCCCAGTACAATCGTTCCCGCCGTGTCAATAATGTCATCGATCAGGATGGCTGTTTTACCCTCGATGTTACCGATAATGTTCATCACTTCGCTCACATTCGGCTCAGGACGACGTTTATCGATAATCGCCAGGGGTGCATTCAGGAAATCAGCCAGTTTACGTGCGCGCACTACGCCACCGTGGTCAGGCGACACAACAACCGGATTTTCGATCTGTTTCGACCGGAAATATTGAGCCAGAATTGGCACGCCAAGCAAATGGTCGACCGGAATGTCGAAGAATCCCTGGATCTGCATTGCATGCAAGTCCATCGCGATGACACGGGTTGCACCCGCTTTTTCAATCAGGTTAGCAACCAGTTTCGCTGTAATCGGGTCACGCGAACGTGCCTTGCGATCCTGTCTTGCATAGCCATAGTAAGGAATAACGACGTTAATCGTCTTGGCAGATGCCCGTTTGAGTGCGTCAATCATAACGAGCATTTCCATCAGGTTATCATTAACCGGCAAGCAAGTGGACTGCACGATGTAAACGTGACAACCCCGAACACTCTCGGAGAGTTTCACTTGAATCTCGCCATCACTAAAGCTGGTTGTGTGAGATTCACCCATAGGGATCCCGATATAATCAGCAATTTGATGGGCAAGCTTGGGGTTAGAATTGCAAGTAAATATTTTTAATTTCGAATCAAAATAAGTCATAAAATAAAAACCCTCCGTGCTGGTTCATTGGAATCTATAAGCGTCTGCGACATGTCGGCACCTCCCGGATCTTCGGGAGGCAATCTTGTTATCAAAACCCCTTATTGGGGTTTGGCATTTTGTTTCTTGGCTTTGGCACGTCCGCGAATCTTCTCCGCATAACCAGGTTTATTCTCCTGACGTGGACGAGCAATGGCCAGATCATTCTCGGGAACGGAATGGGTAACGGTGGAGCCAGCAACGACATAAGCGCCTTTTCCTACCGTAATCGGTGCAATCAGATTGACGTTGCTTCCTACAAAAGCATTATCTTCAATCGTTGTCACAGCTTTATTATAACCATCATAATTGACAGTTATTGCCCCGCATCCAACATTTACGTTTTTCCCTACTTTGGCATCTCCAATATAGCTGAGATGAGATACTTTGGAACCTTCGTCAATTGTAGCATTTTTCACTTCAACAAAGTCACCAATTTTTACGTTGCGGCCCAGTTTAGTACCTGGACGTAAATTAGCATATGGACCAACCGTTGCATCAGAACCCACTTCGGCATTGGATACTACCGAATGTTTAATCGTAACTCCGTCCTGAATAACGCTGTCTTCCACATCTGCCTGAGGACCAATATGACATGCTTCACCAATGGAAGTTGTGCCTTTGAGGATCGTCCCCGGGTACAGTACTGTATCTGCTCCAATCGTAACATCCGCTCCGATATATGTCGATGACGGATCAATGATTGTTACACCGTTCAACATATGGCGTACTGCCAAACGTTCACGCATGAAGGCTTCGGCTTGCGAAAGTGCGAGTCGGTCATTAACCCCGATGGATTCTGCGATGTCATCCGACATGTAAGCCTCGACCACTTCTCCATCATTGCGGAAAATGCCAACGACGTCTGTGAGATAATACTCTCCCTGAGCGTTCTGGTTCGTCACTTTTTCCAGGGCAGCGAACAATTTTGCATTATCGAAACAGTATGTGCCCGTGTTAATCTCATTCACAGCATCTTCCTGCTCTGTGCAATCCTTTTGTTCCACAATCCGTTGTACAGATCCATCTTCTCCACGAATAACGCGGCCATAACCTTTGGGATTGTCCAACTGAGCCGTAAGAACTGTGGCTGCTGCTCCGCTGCTCTCATGGAGCTTCATCAGACCTTCCAACGTCTCACTGGTCACAAGCGGTGTATCCCCACAGACCACAATTGTAGAGCCTGTTTCGCCGCCAAGCAAAGATTTAACCTGCTTCACTGCATGACCTGTACCCAATTGTTCTGCCTGGAGTGCATACTCCGCTCTGGAACCCAAAAATGACTGCACCGCTTCGGCACCATGACCGACTACAACTACACTGCGTTCAACGCCTGCGCTGAGTGCTGCATCCAGCACATGTCCAACCATAGGTTTACCGCATACGGGATGCAGTACTTTGTACAATTTTGATTTCATTCGTTTTCCTTGCCCTGCGGCAAGAACGATTGCCATTCGTTTCAAAATTAACGACCTCCTGTTCTGAAAATCCCATTGAAATGCTTGCTGATCTATATCCAATGAGTATCGTTCAGCCGGCTTCAAGCCGGTCCTGTTCATCGCCTGCTGTCTCTGTAATCACACGTAACAACGCGGACACCAACGAATCGTGACCTATATGTATACGCCGTGTACCTGCGAGCTTAACCGAATCCCAATGATTCCTAAGATGCCGCCCTGCCACCAAGCGCACGATGCGCTTTTTGTTCTCTGCTAATAAACTCAATACTGAATATATCTTATTCCGGTCAAAAAGAAAAGAGAGCCATAAGACATGGCTCTCTTTTCCTTCGAACCCCAATAATGTTCTCAGGCACCTTCTTCAATGACTTCTTCCTCAGTTGCCGCACGATCGTATTCAGTCAAAACTGCTGCCTGAATCTTCTCACGCGTACCGGAAGAGATCGGGTGGGCGATATCACGGAACTCTCCATCAGGAGTACGCTTGCTCGGCATAGCAACAAACATTCCGTTGTTACCATCAATGACACGAATGTCATGAACGACGAATTCGTTATCGATGGTAATGGATGCGATAGCCTTCATTCTCCCCTCCGAGTTAACACGGCGGAGTCTGACATCCGTAATTTGCATGTGTGTGTTCACCACCTTTTTCCATCAGAACTTGGTGTATAATTCCACACAGCATATACGAACTCCTTCTTTTTATAACCACAAAAATTTCCTAATTTCAGGAATTTTTTTATTTAATACACAATTCGACAACGTTCATGCCAGGTCGATGGAAAAGACCTTTTAACGACATAACATTCGTCATCTTTCTACAGGTCAAAATAGTTGCCAGGCTTGACGGAAATCTGTCTGCTCTTGGCATCGACCGCTGTCAATTTCGCCAGAGATACATAATCTGTTAGCAAGCGTTCTTCTGAATCTACAGAACCAGATTCCACCAGTACCCCTACCCCGGCAACTGTAGCATTAAACTCGGCCAAAAGATCGATCATTCCTTGCACCGTACCCCCGGCCTTCATGAAGTCATCCACAATAAGTACTCTGGAATGCTCACGCATCGCCCTACGAGAGAGGGACATGGTATGCAGACTTTTATGGGACCCGGATACATAATTGATACTTACGGCCGATCCTTCTGTAGCCTGATGGTCCCTGCGTACGAGCACGACAGGCAGGTTGAGCTGGGCTCCGGTCGCATAAGCCAGTGGAATTCCTTTGGTTTCTACCGTCATAACCACATCAATATTCATATTGCCAAAGGCCGTTGCAAAAATCTTGCCGGCTTCATTCATCAATGCGGGCTGACCAAGCAAGTCGGACATGTACAGGTATTCTCCAGGCAAAATCCGATCAGGTTGCGCGAGCTGGGTCGAGAGCCGCTCCGCAAATGCCAGTGCCAGTTCTCGGGATACCTTCGGAATCCATCTTACTCCCCCGGCTGCTCCAGCCAGTGTATGCAGTTCTCCTGACCCACCTTCTTCGAACACTTCCTTGATAATCGCCAAATCTTCACTAATTGAAGACTTCGCGGCACCATAACGTTCGGCAAATGTAGTCAACGGAATAACCGTATGCGGTCTGGACAATAAGTATTGCGTCATTTCAACCAGCCTTGCGCTTCGTTTTAACTTCTTCACAGAGATCCATCCTCACGATCACGGAAACATCCAAATCCGAATAATTATTTAAAAATATACCACCTTTATACGTGTTTGTACATTATAAAAGCGAATTTTACGTCAACATACGTACAGCGTACACTTCTTTACAGAAACCACGCAGACCATTGTATATCCGGGCAACCTTGGATTCTTTGGAGACCAGCCCAAATACTGTTGGACCGCTACCGGACATTAACACGCCGTCTGCACCCAATCGAATCATGGCATCCTTCAGATGCTGAACTTCCGGATACAGCTTCAACGTTACTTCTTCAAGCACATTGCCCATCTGGTTGCAGACTTCCGTAAATGATTGATTGCGAATGGCCTGCTCCATTTTAGCGGCACTCGGATGACGAACAATCTTGTCACTGCGGAACCGTCCGTAAACATCGGCTGTAGACACATTAATCGGAGGCTTGGCCAGAATTACCCAGCATTGCGGCGGATTAGGAATAGGAGTCAACTTCTCTCCACGGCCTGTAGCGAGCGCAGTCCCTCCTGTGATACAGAATGGAACATCCGAACCTAGTTCAGCTCCAAGCTCCTGCAGTTCGTGATCCGGTATATTCAACCGCCACAGACGGTTCAATCCACGCAGCGCTGCTGCTGCATCACTGCTGCCCCCGGCAAGTCCGGCTGCAACTGGAATCTTTTTATCCAGATGAATATGGACGCCCGTACGCACGTTATAGCGCTCCTTAATGAGTCTGGCTGCCTGAAAAGCCAGATTCTTCTCGTCCAGCGGGATATAACCTGCCTGACTGGAGATGAAAATGGTATCTCGCGGCAGCTCCGACATTTCCAGCCGATCAGCCAGATCAACCATGGTCATGATCATTTCAACTTCATGGAATCCATCGCTTCTTTTATGTAAAACGTCCAGCATCAAATTAATTTTAGCAGGCGCTTTTTCGTAAATTTTCAAGGCGTTCACCCGTCCTCACCTTTTCCCTAAGACAACTTAACATATTATATCAAAATGGGGCTGTCAAGTCATTTCTATTCCGCATCTAAAGGGAAAAAGCGGGGTTGTTCCTGAAGGATTTCCCCGCTTTTCAGTCTGCTTGAACCGGATTAAGATTTGCGGGCAGCCTGCTCAGCAAGTTGGATGGCTCTTTTCACCATGTTTCCTGCATCCTTGGCTTTAATTCCACCCCAACCTTCCTGTTGGACCGTATCATAGAAGCCAAGGTCTTTCGCGAGCTCATTCTTCAGATCCTCTGACATGACACTTCTTCTTCTGCGACTCATGAACCATCCTCCTCCAAAGTATCCTTCATAATGTGATGAGTTCGTTCACGTTTTGGACATCTTGCCAACAGGCTATATTCAGTTTCCTGCATTGCTTAAGAAACTATCCTTTCACCTGTCCATATAGTATGCCGCGACCGTTCCTCGCTCATTCCTGAGTATGTATGGGTTACGTTAGAGGGCGAATTGGTGTTTAAAAAAACAAAAAAGCGATCCGCCTTGTGGGGCGAATCGCCTGTAAATCGATACTTACGTCTCCATATAGGAGCTATGCGTCTGGCTGCCCGGGTCATAAACCATGACTTCCACCGACTCCGTAAGTATATCCGCATAACTATAAGATACTCGCTTGAAGGTTTCTTGCTCCTCATCAAGCTTAACAATAAAAACAGAAGGGTACGTTTCTTCCAATACACCCGTACGCTCAATGGTCTTACGGCGGCCACCATTAGCCCGCAACATAATTTTCTGACCAATATGTGCATCGAGATTGCGTTTGATATCCAACAGCGTGTTTTTAGCCATTGTCGACGACCACCTCTTTTCTTGTCCATTATACCGGATTTTACAGTCATTGTCAAATCAAAACTAATTATTATATCAGCATCAAAAAGTTGTTGTCAATGAATTTTTTTGCAAACAAAAAAAGCCCCAAATTGGGACTTTAAATGGCCTACATCAGACTGCCGACGGGTTCACTTTTAACGTAGATAAGTCATTCAGCCCAGGCAGACCTACCCGGTAACTCCCCCTTGTCTCGACACCACCCACACCCTGGCTGCCACTGATGGTATTGTGCAGAACATCACTCATGTTGACCGTATCCCGCACAGAGGTGAAAGAGGCCTTGGCTGCCACATAGACCGGATCAAGTGCATGAATGAGAATTCTGCCTGGAGAACTGGCAAAGTTCGCTCCAGCGCGCAGCAGTGCCTCAAAATGGGACTGACAGGCCCCTGCCACAATAGTGAGTGCGTCCAGATGGCGTTCATATTGTCTGGCCACCTGAATGGCCGACACAAAATTTTGCGAGTTCTTGTAGCTACCAAGACTATATAAGTCATAGGGCTGACGTGTCTTTAGCACCCCGTCATGACCCGTAATGACCACGATATCCGGACGTACTTTGGGTAATAAACGGTATAAGGTATCTGCCATTGCCGATTCATGGACATACTGTCCCTCTGCGGGCACACGAAGTTGCTCATAGAGATCCATACTTTTTTTCAAATAGTTCGGATCTCCATCCAGATGAAGCACCTTGCCAGGCATTTCAAAATAAGCCGGTTCCTGCTGAGCAGACCAATCCTGTACCAGACCTTCACGATTCCGCTCAGCCTGTTCCATACGATTCTGCTGCAGACGGGACAGGGTCTGATGTGCTTTAATATGCGCCTGTCTGGTTTTGGCGCTTTGTGGTTCGTAGGGAACCTGTATCAAATCGTCCACCGGGGAATCGGCAATCAGCCGGAACTCAGTCCCTTTAATGACCGCAGCATCCAACTGGAGGCCTTCCACCCGAAAAGTCACATCGCCGCCGTATGACTTCCGAACGACCAAGTCTCCGATATTCATCAACGTAATCACCTCTACCCCATCGTATGGGCAGAGGCCCGATTTGGTTCATTCAAATTTTACAGCGCTGCACGTACCCCTGCTTCCCACATTACGGTGCTGAGTGTAGCATACTCCTGCAGACTTAACGTCTCTCCACGTCGGGACGGTTGGATACCTGCCTGCTCCAGCAGAATGTCTGCCTGTTCCCGGTTCTCCTTCGTGAAGAAGCGTGCCTTCAAGTTGTTTGAGATTGTTTTTCTCCGCTGGGCAAAAGAAGCCTGTACCACTTCGAAGTAGTGTGCTTCATCCGGAATCTCCACTGGAGGTTGCTCACGCACTTTCAGCTTAATGACAGCTGATTCCACATTAGGTTGCGGAATGAAGACCGTAGGAGGCACAATACACACAAGCTCCGGCATACTGTAGTACTGAACTGCGATGCTCAGACTGCCGTAATCTTTTGATCCCGGTGCAGCAGCCATGCGTTCAGCCACTTCTTTCTGGATCATGACAACAATGCTGTCTACCGGCAGCTTCTCTTCCAGCAGTTTCATCATGATTGGCGTCGTTACATAATAAGGCAGGTTAGCCACAACACTGACTTTGTCCACGGATGCAAAATCCGTATTAAACAACTCAGCCAGATCAAGCTTTAGCACATCCCCATGATGAACACGTACATTCGAATAGGGCTGCATCACTTCTCCCAGGATGGGGATCAAGCGCTGATCAATCTCTACGGCAGTGACAGGACCAGCTACCCGAGCGAGTCGCTCTGTAAGGGCTCCAATGCCCGGCCCGATCTCCAGTGCGCCCTTAGACTCGTCCAAATCGGCTGCATTAACAATTTTGTTCAGTATATTTTGATCAATCAGAAAGTTCTGACCCAGACTTTTCTTGAATGAGAATCCGTGTCTTTGAATAATCTCTTTGGTTCGCTTGGGCGTTGCAATTTCTATCGTCTCTTCCATGTCCTTCATATGCTCACAATCCTTCACGTTCAATTTGCGCTAATGCTGTAGAGAACTCTTCCCGTGTAATCTGAAATACACTGAGACGTTTGTGGAACTGCTTCCCGTTACAATATCCGATACCCAGTAGATTGCCCATCTCCATGCGACGTGCAGCAGCCTGCGGATGCACGATAAGTCCTGCCGCGATCAGGTCCTCCCAATCGATCAGGCTCGGAGCACCTTCGTATGAAGTATGTACACGTGCCAGAGCATGACGGATCGCCTCTGGTGAGGCATTCTCCACCCCAATGTCACCTTTGCGCGTTGCATCGGCTTCCGGAATGAAGGCATGTTTGCAGCCAGGGACCTTATTCGCAATAATTTTACGAATGCGTTCGCCAGCATGATCCGGATCTGTCAGTACAATGACTCCCCGTCTCTCCTGAGCAAGCGCAATCCGCTTCAGAATGCGTTGATTGATGGCTGATCCACCTGTTTCTATGGTATCGGCTTCAACGGCCCGACGGATGGCTACTGTATCGTCACGGCCTTCCACCACAATGACTTCTTTTATCATGTTCCATTTCTTCCTTTCTAACGCAAAAAGAAGAGGAATATCCTCTTCTCTGCCAAACGGCGGGGAGACTGAATTCAGACTCCTCCGCCGCATATTCCGCATGAATCATTCATGCAACTATTTTATAGCATTCCCATTTCAAAGTAAAACGATTTTAGTTCGCTTCCGGCTTCACCGGACCGATCACGTAGACCGTCTTGCCTTTCTTACGTCCAAAATTCAGGGCATGCTTCACACTGTCATAATATACATCAATTTTGTTGCCTTTAATGGCACCGCCTGTATCTTCCGCACGACGGAATCCCAGACCTTCGATATACACCCACCAGCCAATTGGAATGACTTTGGGATCAACCGCAATGGTGCGCCCTTCCGTTACACGAGTACCGGAAGCTGTTTTAGTTCCAATGCCAGGCTCTTCGGAAGAGTAGGCAGTCATGGATACATTTTTAAGTACTTTGGAGTATTTAAAAGAAGTCCCGGATACGGTAATTACTTTGCTGCCCGAGGCAGATGTTTTCTTCGAGTTCGTTGTTGTAGCCTTTTTGGTTGTTGAAGTTTGAGCCGATACGGTCTGAATCTCAGGTTCTTTCACAACCGGTTTTGCTTTGGTGCCGACAGCGATCACTTTATCTACACGATTATTCGCGACAGATTTGCCGACCATTTTTTTGGAGACCAATTCTCCATCCTGAAATACCTTTTCGATGTGCTGTACAAGTGTGCCTTCTTTGCCGTTCACAACGACACGGTTATCCCCTTTGTACAAGCTAGGGTCAGCCGTTTTAATTACTTTGTAAGCGATCGGTTGCTCTACATTTACTGTACGCTTTGTTACGCGCACTACACGGATCTTCATATCCGCTTTGATGGCAGTTCCAAGCGCCGGATACACTTTGTCATTACTTTCAACTTGAATACCTGATTTTTGAATTGCATCTTCTACCGATGAATCGGTTGTATACAGAGTCTTGGTGTCTCCGTCTGCCGTAATGTTAACTGGAACGGCCCGCTCAATAACGATTCGGTCTCCATCTGTAATCGCCCCGTTCATGGACATGGATACCTTATCGTGAGGGCTGACTGTGATCGACTGCTCCTCCAGCATTTCCTGAAGCATTCCTGTACGAGTCTCTACCACCTGAGCTTTGCCGTCAATAACCAGTGAAATTTGTTTCCCGGCCTGACCGTAAACGACTAACAAGATCATGATTGTAAGCGCAATTGAGAAAATCGCGATCAATGCCATTTGACGCATGTTCTCATGCTTCCACCGCAACGCGAAAGACTTACTGGATGATCGTGACTCATGGGTCTCTTCTGGTTGGAATGTGCCCACTTCTCCGTCCTCCTTCATAGCCTCGTCGTCTAAAGTAATGCATGATGTCTTTGACGTGACTATACCAAATTTTCTACAGAACACAGATCGGACCAACATAATCCGGTTCTGCACCATGAATCAATCTTCGCAACATGATGTCATCCTCCTGAATACCTACCGTATGATGACAATATTTCTTTTATTCAAAAACAAAAAAGCCAAAGAAAGAGTGTAAGAGGAACTCTTTCGTGGCTTCCGAATGATTTTGAATATCGGAAATTCATGCACGAGGTTGCCTCTCTTTTTCCGCTTGCGAGGTTAGCTGTCGGGTTCGGGCGAAAGAGAGCCGCCCTATCTTAGGTCACCCGCTCATGGCGGACGCCCTTGAATTCACCCCGAGACCCAAAGAAGAAATCAAATACGGCTTCGCAGTTCCCTTCGCTGCTTTTGGGTCAGCGAACGTTGCGCATCGGCCAAATACACCGATGTTTAAGCCCTATTGGTTCCCCCGCTCTCCGTTAACGGAGACTCAGCGAGACTGATTCATGAAAGTAATGTTGTATCATCGGAAAGTGTCCCTTTGTTCATCCCCCGAACATCTGTCCATTTTTCCGCACAACAATTCACTGAAAAGATGATATCCTGTTTTGATGCATGTTGTAAAGCGTTGATCAAGTACGTTTTTCTGAATATTTGGTTAAAATATTGTAATATTCTTGATTTATTTGGATCAAAGGGCAAATTAACTCCGCTTACCTGCCTTTTTCACCTCATTTACTCGTTTTTTTAACGAATTCCAAATCGTTCCATGGCATTTTTGGTTGTTATTGCAGCAATTTCCTCCACCGAAATGCCTTTAATTTCCGCAGCTGCCTCTGCAACCAGACGTACATGCGCTGTCTCATTTCGCTTCCCTCGATAAGGGTGAGGTGTCAAATATGGAGCATCTGTTTCAATGAAAAACCGGTCCATGGGAACCTTCGCCAGCACCTCTTTGGGTTGCTTTGCATTTTTGAATGTGATCGGTCCTCCGAAGGAGAGATGGAAGCCCATATCGAGACAACTTTTCGCGGTTTCCCAGCTGCCCGAGAACGAGTGCATCACACCACCAACCTCCCCAGCCTTCTCTTCACGCAAAATTCTTATGATATCCTCATGTGCATCCCGATTATGGATGACAATCGGCATGTTCACTTCACGCGCCAAAGCAATTTGTTGTCGTAATACGCGATGCTGTATTTCCTTCGGAGAAGTATCCCAGTGATAATCCAATCCAATCTCACCGATCGCAACCACTTTTTCATGCTTGCATAGAGATGCAATCCATTCCAAATCGCCCTCCTGCATTGTGATCGCATCTACGGGATGCCATCCTACAGCTGCATAGATAAAGTCATACGTCTCAGCGAGTTTCATTGTGGTTGGAATCGTCTCCCGGTTAAAGCCAATGTTGATCATGCGACCAACTCCTGCATCCACAGCACGCTGGATCATGTCCTCGCGGTCCTCGTCGAATTGTGGTGCATCCAGATGTGTATGTGTGTCGAACAGCATCATGTCTGTATCTCCCTTCATGTCGAAATAACGACTATCTTCTTTTAAAAATCCAATTTGTAAAATTCAATAATTCAATGACTCATACATAAAACATTTTGGGTAATCTGTGTATTACATCATTACGTTTGTTTCTTCACAACTACAATATATAGAAGATATACGAATATTCTCATCTATATCTTGCTGATTTTGCTCATTCTACCTGCTTGCATTTACAAAATTATGTCGATCTACATATACTCCCCATTAAAGCAGATTACTGTATCATGAAAAATAGCTCTTTTAGAAAGTGTTTTGATATCGAAATTCTTCATTGGATTATACCCACACGATTACAAGAAATAGGGGCGTATATGTGACGGTAATTCGTGAATAATCGCATCCACCTTGTTTTGCGGGTAATACAAATGATGTTTCCCTCGGTGAAGCCCACTGATGGAACGGACAATGTCAGATACTTCTGACAACTCACGTAAATTGTCCTGTCGATCCAGAAGAAGAATCTGCTTATCTGTGGATTCATCCGGACGAAACACATCATACGGATTATCCGAAGGAAAATCAATTTCAAGATCATATTCGGGATCGAGGCCTGCCTGTACAAAAGCTTCCCGAATCTCTTCCATCATTGTCAAGTCGACCTGTTCAAGCTCTACATACTTATATAACTTGCGATCCATAAAACGTTCGCATAACTCACTCAGAACAGTATCGTCCTCCTTGCGCCACTGCGTAAATGCCGTCTGAATTAATGCTTCATCCAACTGCAAATATTCATTCACGGATAATTCTCCATCAAATAATTGAGGGAGTGGATCGATCATGAAGCGGAATTGAAAACCATGTTGTATGAGTGTTTTCGCTCGCTTGAATATTTGCCGCAATATAATTTCAGAACTACGAGTTACCGGATGGAAATAAATCTGCCAATACATCTGATACCGAGACATTAGGTAATCCTCCACAGCATGCATGCCTGACTCCTTGACTACAATCCGTCCATGATAAGGACGCAGCATCCGAAGGATACGATCAAGGTCAATCGTGCCGTAATTTACACCTGTAAAATAGGCATCCCTGAGCAAATAATCCATTCGGTCTGCATCAAGCGGACTGGTCACCAAGTTCACCACAATCGGCTTTTCATACGTTTTTTGAATGACAGACGCTACTTTCTCAGGAAAATCAGGAGCATACCGTCTTAAGATCGCCCCTACTTCGGTATCACCTGTAATAATGCGACACGTCCAATCTTCGTGATTCATGTCAAAAGCTTCCTCGATGGAGTGAGAGAATGGCCCATGCCCGAGATCATGAAGCAGAGCTGCACACAGAGCTACAATTTTTTCTTCCTTCGGCCAATCCGAGTAATGACTTCTTTCAAATTGAGAGATGATCTTGCGTGTGATCTCATAAACACCTAGTGAATGTGAGAACCGACTATGCTCTGCTCCGTGAAAGGTAAGGTAAGAAGTACCCAGTTGACGAATCCGGCGTAAACGCTGAAATTCCGGGGTATTAATTAACTGCCATATAACCGGATCTTGCACGTGGATATAATTATGTACCGGATCTTTGAATACTTTCTCTTCCGTTAAACGTTGTTCCATGTCGACTCACTCCTTTAATTTCTTTTATATTAACGCTTTGAGCTCTACGATTCATCTAAGATTCGACACCACATGACGAACTTTGTCGAATGAAGTAGTTTTGTCGTTTTCCAAATCGACAAAGCTGACATCTAGGTTTAAATGCGAAAAATGACTGCCAATCCCTTACCACCAGTAACCTTGTGAAAAACCGCCTTAATTTTAAGCTAATTTTAAGGTTGACTGTTTTGGGAATCGTTGGTATGATGAGTATCATAAAACATAAAATAATGTCGAATAATGACAATGATAGTTAGCTGAGAGGAGCACTGATTATAATGATGAAATCAACAGGTATTGTAAGAAAAGTGGACGAACTGGGACGGGTAGTTATTCCAATCGAATTGCGCCGTACGCTCGGTATTGGTGAAAAAGATGCTCTGGAAATCTATGTTGACGGCGAGCGCATCATGTTGAAAAAATATGAGCCTGCTTGTATCTTCTGTGGTAATGCAGAGAACGTTACTTACTTCAAAGGTAAAATTGTTTGTAACGAATGTATTTCCGAAATCCCTGCACCTGTGACAAAATAAGAAAAACCAGGTATACTGGACTTATCTAAATTGTTATTTCTAACCTTTTTAATATTCCTTAATGACCTTCCCGGTGTGAACCCCACCGCGGAAGGTATTTTTTTTGCCCTGTTATGGGTTCCATTACCCAAAATGATTCTGTCACACGCAAGCGGGGAGAGAACGATAAATTTTGTTTGGAATTTTTTGAACCGTTCTGCTTTTTAACATTACATTAATGTTTGGTATAAGGTTCTTTTCGGGTTATGTTCCCCACGACAGAAGATATTTGGTTAGATTACTGCTCGATTAACGCATTATATACATCCCGTTTCGTCAGACCGCGATCGGTTGCCGTTTTTTTCATCGCATCTTTGCGGTTATGTCCTTCACCCTCATAATGGCTGACATGATCCGCGAGTGACATGAGCTGCCACCATGCTTCGCGCTCAGCCTTACGCTCCTCTTCCTTAATGCCTTCTACCAGCAAACAGTACTCGCCAAGAGGCGGATGCTCCTCAAGCCAGTCTATACATTCCTTCACAGTACCCCTTGCGAATTCCTCATGACGCTTGGTAAGCTCACGAGCCAGAACAATCGAACGATCACCCAGAATTTCTTCGAGGTGGACTAATGTTTTTCGAATACGGTGAGGCGATTCATAAAATAACAAAGTCCCGTTGGATTCGTCAAAAGCCTCCAGCACTTTTCGCATGTCCTTTTTCTCCCGCGGCAAAAAACCGCCGAATGTAAAACGCTCCGTCGGTAATCCGGACACGATCAGAGCAGACAACGCAGCATTGGGTCCAGGGATGGGAATGACCGTTATTCCGGCTTCCAGTGCAAGCTGTACAAGGTCGGAACCAGGGTCCGAAATGGCTGGCAAACCGGCATCGCTGACGAGTGCCAAATTTTTTCCTTCTATTATATAGCGTATCAGTTCAGGTCCACTCGCCCCCTTATTATGCTCATGATAACTAAACAACATCGAAGGTGTAATTTCAAAATGGGTAAGCAGTTTCCGGGTCTGGCGTGTATCTTCTGCTGCAATGATGTCACAACTCTGCAAGGTCTTGATGGCCCGGAAGGTCATATCCTCCAGATTACCAATAGGTGTTCCAACCAGATATAGCTTGCCTGATCCTTCAGGCTGCTCCGCATAGCTTTTCTGAATATGCAAAGTCATCTAAAGTCCTCCTTTCGTAGTACGCTCAGCATGTTGCTGACCATAGTAAATATCCATAATCTCTTCGCAGTATTTTCCCTCTTCATTGTAGACAATGAGTGGAGGAAGCATCCTTACTTCGGGTTTACCATCTTTCATGCCTTCAATTAATACCATGTTGGCTTCCAGATGAGCACGGGGATGTACCATCCGAATCCGTTTTGGTTCCAGCTTATATTCGCGCATGAGCGAGATAATCTCTGCAAGGCGCTGTGGACGATGAACCATCGATACTTTGCCGCCATTACGTACAAGTCGACTGCAAGCCTGAATAACTTCTTCCAGGGTACATCCGATTTCATGACGTGCCATTGCCTGATGTGTGTTCATCTTAAGGTCACTCCCATTCAGGGGCATGTATGGAGGATTAACCGTTATTGCATCGTATACAGCGTGTCCTGTTTCTTTCACCAATTCTCGCAAATCACCTTCACGAATCATAATCGACTCGTCCAATGTATTTAATTGCACACTGCGACGTGCCATATCAGCCAAACGTGGCTGGATCTCGATCCCTTCCAGACTAGCCTGCGTACGCGTTGTAAGCAGAATGGGAACCACCCCGTTACCTGTACACAAATCAAGTACACGACCCCGTTTAGGTACGGAAGCAAACCGGGCTAATAATACGGCATCCATCGAAAAACTAAACACTTCATCACTTTGAATGATTCTCAGATCATGAGAGAGCAGATCATCAATCCGCTCTGACTCATGTAACACAACTTCATTTGCTTTCATATGTTACGCTCATCCTCCGGTACTCTATATCTCATGTTTGTTGAGTTTAGGTTTATAACCTTGAAAAAAAACCGTAGGGGATCCCTACGGTCGCTTCATTTATTCAAAAAAGAAAGGCAGAACAGACAATCGCCTTCCGTCCGCAAATGTCCATAATAGACGTTGCAGATATGGAAGCCTTCGTGATACAACCGGGCCAGATTATCATACCCTTCACCGACAACGTCCTCGCCTGTAGCCGGACCTGCTGGTCTTGCTACAGGAGCGAGTGCTGAAGAGATCGGCAGATCTGTCGGAGCCTCACGTTTGAGCAGTTTGCGTAACTGCTCATTCTCGATGGTAAGCCGCTGATTATCCTCAAGCAGCTCCTTCACAATCATTTTTAACTCTCCTAAATCACCGTGCAACTGACCCAGTTGGGTTTCCATTTCATGAATGTGCGTAAACAGATTTTTCTTTTCCAAGTTTCCACCCCGAAGCAACCTTTATGGTTTACTTGATAACGACGTCATCCAGCGGAAGTTCTTTGACTTTACTGATGTCGAACAGTTGAACATGGACTGTGCGGCTACCGGCATTAATTCCGACAACTTTTCCTTCACCCAATGAGGTGACGACCAATTTGCCTACAGCTGGCAGTTCTTCTCTCACACTTTCATAGTTATCATGCTCAAATTTCAGACAGCACATGAGTCTTCCGCACAACCCTGAAATTTTCGTCGGATTCAGTGACAGGCTCTGATCTTTAGCCATCTTGATTGATACCGGCTCAAAGTCTCCCAGCCAGGAAGAACAACACAACACACGGCCGCAAGGTCCGATTCCGCCAAGCATCTTCGCTTCATCACGTACACCAATCTGTCTCAGCTCGATTCGTGTCCGGAATATGCTTGCCAGATCCTTGACCAGCTCCCGGAAATCAACTCTTCCTTCAGCTGTAAAATAAAATATGATTTTATTGCGATCAAACGTAAATTCCACATCGACCAGCTTCATTTTGAGGCCATGGTCTTTGATTTTATTTAAACAAGTACCGAATGCTTCCTTCGCTGCACGCTTGTTCTCATCAACCACACGGGCATCTGTCTCGCCCGCTACGCGGATGACTTTCTTCAGCGGCAACACCACATCGGACTCGCCCACTTCCTTCTTACCTACGACAACCTTACCGTACTCAACCCCCCGCGCTGTCTCCACGATAACGCAGTTTTCTTTCTCAATGGGAAGGTCCAGGGGATCGAAGTAATAAATTTTGCCCGCTTTTTTGAAACGGACACCCACTACACTGTACAAAAAATTAACCCCCTTGTAAGCCAACCCCACTTCGTCTGAAGCCCCGTCTTCTTAGGGAACCGGCCGAAGTTATAACCGTTTGCATATGATTGGAGCTAACTCTGCCCTCTCCCAGTCTTATGCCAAACCGATCAAAAATTGCTCCAGACAAAGCTGGCCATTGACGTTGAAACGCAATTTTTTTCTGCATGCTGCGGCCATATCCATATAGGAGACCCACTGCTCTGTGCTGCGGGTATGTGCCAACTGAGATAACATGTCTAACTGATCTATAAAAACGATATGTTCATGCCTATCGTACTGAACATACAGCATGTCCCTAAACCATAGATGGAACAAACTAAGCAACATGTCCAGATGTTCAGAGAGTCCGGTTTTAAAAAGCTTCTGCTGTGCAGAGATCAATGATGTACTTCCTCTACCCAGGGACTCCTTCCCTAATTGTAACATTACGTTTCTAATTTCTGCAAACCAATTCTGCTGGAGAATTTCTCTACATGCTTCCAATCCTGACGCTAAATGGACGGCAGAGCGAGCCAGATTGGCAGGGTGCCCTTCCTCGATCAGAGATTGTAGCATCTCTTCCGAATTCAGTGCACTGAACGGCACCAATTGAGAGCGTGAGCGAATCGTCGGCAACATGGCCTGTCCATTATCTGTAATCAGAATGCCGACTGCTGGTACCTGCGGTTCCTCCAGAAATTTGAGCAAACTGTTTGCTGCCTGCACCGTCATTTTCTCAGCTTGTTCTATAATATATACTTTGGGATGGCCTGCCTCTGATCGGTATGAAAAGATACGCTGCAGATCCCTGATTTGATCTATTTTAATGTTGTTTCCATCTGGTGCAAGCATGGTTAGATCCGGATGGTTACCATGATCCACCTTACGACATTCAAGACACTGCCCGCACGCGTCATCTTCAAGCTCTGTACAGAATATTGCCTTGGCAAAGGTAATTGCCGTCTTCCGTTGCCCGCTACCAGCTGGACCGCTAAACAAATACGCGTGGCTTATTGCCTTACGTCTCAGACTGCTTTGTAACATTTGCTTGGCCGCTTGTTGACCCATAATCTGTTGAAAGGACATACTTCCTCCTCAGAAGCTTAAATTAATAAGCATCCCCCGAATTTCGCCTACTTGTTGTAATAGAGAGATTTTTCCTTCTTCTGTATCCAGCAATTCATCAGCCATGGATAACAGAGCGGAGTCAATTTCATCAATCAGCTTATAACGCTTGCCTCTGCCACGACGATCCCAACCCCTTGTCTCTTTCATGGATACACCGCGACGAACGGTCTCTTCCAGGAACCTTTTAACAAGTTGCTTATATGCCTTCAGTTCACGAATCGTCATGGAACGTGCCAGGCGATCGCCCTGAAGCTGGATTTCACTAAACCGGCGATTCAGTTCAGCTTGTGAGGCCCGTTCCCCCTGGTGGTTCATCATATCAGAGAAATTTTTGGATTGAACCGGTTTGGAACCTGAATCAGTAGAACTGATCCCGCTCTGAATCGGTCTGAATCCAGGATTGATTTTCATGGATACGCCCGCTTTCTATCATAGATAGCCAATCGCCCATCAGCACAGTGCGCGTTGCGCCTGTGCGTGAGAATGAGGCTTTTATATATGCTGATCACACTCTATATATAATGGTAGATACACATCACCATCAAGGACTTGTTGTTTGTAGTCAACCTCTTCCCGGATGAGCATTCCCCAGTCAGGAGATGCTCATCCGGAAAGAGTGTGCCAATTCTTCTGATCTAGAAAGGCAGTTCCATAAGTGGCACGCACGAACTCCATTTTAATCTTCTTGCATCCATCGTTTCCAACATGCTATCGATCATGAAAGACCCTCATGGGATCCATGCAGAAAGTTTAATTAGAAATGTTCGAAGCGATCTACCGGGAGAACAAATACAGTAGCTCCACCTACTTGAACTTCAACAGGTAGCGGCAGGTAAGAGTCGGTTGTTCCACTCATCGGTGTGACCGGAGTCACGAGCTGTTCACGAACCTTACAGCTGCTGCGAATGACGTTCATTACGGACTCGACTTGACCATCATCGACACCGATCATAAACGTCGTGTTGCCTGCCTTCAAAAATCCACCCGTACTGGCCAACTTGGTTGCCCGAAAGTTTGCTTTGACCAATGCGCTGGATAATCGGTTGCTGTCTTTATCCTGTATAATCGCAACAATCAGTTTCATCCTGCATAACCTCCTTCAGAATAAGCACCTTAAATGCCCTGTCTATATATTAGACAATTACTCGTCAAAATCCTTCAAAATCCCTGTCTCCAGCGACAAAATCATTGCTGCCAAGACATCCTCCCGCTTCATGGAAGCATCGATAACCCTGATCCGTTCCGGGAACTGCTCTTTTAATAGGAAGTAACCCTCTCGCACTTTACGGTGAAACTCCAGATTTTCCAGATCCAGACGGTTCACTTCGCGACCATCATGAGCGTCGATCCGGGCAAGCCCCACTTCAGGCTCGATGTCCAGATATAAGGTCACATCCGGCATGAGATCACCGATCGCAAAGCGATTAATGGCCCATACATTCTCTATCCCGAGTCCACGGGCGTATCCTTGATAGACCAGACTGCTATCGACAAATCGGTCACAGATGACTGCTTTTCCAGCTCTCAGCGCAGGCTCTACCTTCTCCGCCAGATGCTGGCTGCGTGCAGCTGCATACAATAGCGCTTCGGTTCGAGCATCCATTGCCGTATGAAGAGGGTCCAGGATAATTGAACGTATTTTCTCCGCAATCTCAATTCCGCCAGGCTCTCGCGTAACTACGTAAGGTATACCCCGTTCTTCAAAATAAGAACCTATTCTACCGATCATCGTTGTTTTACCGGAACCCTCTCCCCCTTCCAACGTAATGAATTTACCTCTGCCCTGCATATGCTTCCCTGCTTTCTATGTCGATAATTGCATCTATTCCTGCTGTAATTGAATATGCTTAGACCCTCTTGCTACAGGATATGATATACCCCGCCCAGAGGTGTATTGCTACAGCTATATCGGTACGTAATAATAACACCAACATCATACAAGCTTGTGTTCTTTCTATAATACTATAGGTCAGCGGTTACTCCAACATGAACAACAAAGTAAAGCGTTCAACCATAGATGATCCATACCCATAATGGAAGCATCATTGATCCGGCAATGGCACTGACAATCATGGACACCGAACTGAGGGCTACTGCATTCTCTCCATATTCAAAAGACCTTGCCATGCCGAGGGCATGAGATGCTGAACCCAGTCCAATTCCATAGGCATGTTTACTGCGGACTTTGGCCCATTTCAAGAGCATCGGCCCTAGTAATATCCCTGAGAAACCTGCAATCATCACAAACAGCGATGTGAATGAGGCATTCCCTCCAACCTGATTAGCGAGTTGAATAGCCACAGGAGTGGTCACGGATTTTGGCAATAAAGCAATGACCATCTCTTGAGGATAGCCAAGCAGAATGGCGATTAAAGCACCTGTGGAGACACCTGTAATACTGCCTCCGATCGTTCCACCCACAATTGGAATGATATTTTGCTTCAGCACATGCAGATGTCTGGACAAGGGAAAAGCGAGAGATACAACGGCTGGTCCCAAAAGCTCCTGTATCCATTTGCCGCCCAGCATGTACGTATCCAGCTTTATACCGGAAATCACCAAGATCAGGATCAGTATGGCAGTCGTTGTGAGTACAGGCATAAGTATTGGCCATCTCAGCCTTTTATATAGACGAGTTGCTGGAATGTATACAGCGATGGTTAGCGCGATCATTCCAATTCCGAGGATGAATGCTGACAAGTGATCGCCTCCTTTTTGCCTGAATGAGACGATCTCCATGTCATAAGCCACTCACTTAATTTGGCAGATATCAGACAGGTGATTAATGTGCTAACGATCAAACCAAGAACCAATAACAATGTGTTAGCTCGAAAAAAATCAAAATGATTAATAATGCCCACAGTTGGCGGGATAAACAACAATTGCAGATGAGATTGAAGCCACGTCGACCCTTCTTCTCCCCAGCTCATTTTGATCCATCCCAGTTGAATGGTGATAAATAAAACCAGCATGCCCACAATACTGCCTGTTAACGGCAGATGTAACAGAGCTTGAATCAAGTTTCCAATCCAATAAAAACCGTACATCAACAAAACTTGCAGGACTATTCCTGTATATTTTTTTAGCGGAATACCCAAAGTGTTCCCTTCTTTCTTATGTCTATCTGTATAAGTTGAACTAGAGCGTGTCTTCATACCTGCCGAAAGCCGGAACGTAACTGAACGTGTCTGGAGCAGGGCACGGAGCGGGAGCGCTAACGACCCTGTGACGTCTTATTCAGCGATTTGAATCGCCCGCAGCAATCTAAGGAATAAGGAATCTGAAAGACGCTATATTGGAATAACCAGCCTTTTACAGCGTGTTTATTAGGTGAATTTGGTTAATAACGTGTCTCAGGTTCCTTACAAAATAAAAGGAGAACTTGAAGGCTAGATAAGACGTCCTCGGTTCCTTAGAAAATCGTCTGGACAATTCGCCAGGATCAGCAATCCTTGACTTCAAGATGTTTTACCCTGAAATTCTTCAACGTATTGCATGCCTGAGTTTGAAGACACACCCTAGCAACTAGATTAATGACCAAGAGACCCTCACATGTGTAGGGTCCGGTATCGGTATTGGTCATATAGACTACCTATTGGTGAATGCATTCAAAGATTTCATATGTTCCTTTCAATCCTTCATGACCTTTAATACCTGTAGAGATGCATCTGATACCCCGTGAAACTTTGCTCCTTCATCCCGCAGGAGTTGTATACGTGTCACCATCGATGGACTTAGGCGTTCACCCGGATATACAAGCGGAATCCCTGGAGGATACGGGACTACCATCTCAGCTGATCGACAACCCGCGCTTTCTTCTATCGGGACATTAATCGTATCCGTCTCCACAATCGGTTGCAGTGTAAAGGAGATCGGTTCCGAGTAGCGAGTATTTTCTTGTAAATTGTTCCACGTGGAAATATACTGCGCCGAACCTTTCGCAAGCTGATGTGATGACTCTGCATTAGATTGGACCTGCTCATGCCCATCGGCAGAGCTGATATGGTGTAAAGCTTGCAACAGGTGCTGAGCATCTTGCACCGTTGAGCCCAGGCTGAAGAGCAAGACGACGTACCGTTCGTCGCTCATCTCGGGCACACAGCCGCATGCTTCCAGCTGCTGCTGTAGCCCATAACCGCTCAGCACGCCTGCGCCGTCATAGATGACGGCCTTAAATGGGTCCTGAGCGGTATACCCCGCGGCAGATGGCATCGCCGCCGCGGTCATGCCCTCCCGTGTCTGCTGCGCAGCGGACACGGACATGCCAGCCGGCTTCGCTGTTCCGGCTGGCGGTTCTGGCTGCAGCGGCTGTGCAGGCTGCAGCAAATGAAAGCGCGGCAGCTCTGCGAGGCCGCGCTTAAAAGCATTCACGGCGGCGAGTCCCGCCGTGAATGTGTCCGCGCCCTGCACGTGCAGCAGGCGGCGCGCCAAATCAAGCGAAGCCATCATCGGGTATGATGGGCTTGAGCTTTGCACCATGGCCAGACGCTGCCTTAACAGGGACCGGTTTAACCGTGGTCCCTGAATGTGCAGCATGGCACCCATGGTGAAAGCCGTCAGCATCTTATGCGTCGACTGCACGACACCGTCTGCTCCGCATGACAGTGCAGAGACAGGCAGCTCCGGATGCTGCCCATAATGCGCGCCATGCGCTTCATCCACGAGCAGTGGCACGCCAGCAGCGTGGCATACCTCGGCTATAGGCGTTAAATCTGCGCCCATGCCGTAATAATTGGGCAAAGTGACCAACACGCCCTTTGCCTCAGGATAGGACTGGACAGCAGCCTGCACCGTCTCCACCGACGGCATGACCGCAAGTCCAGACGCAGGATCGACCCATGGCTCCAGAAATACAGCTCTTGCGCCCGCCAACATTAACCCGTGAATAACAGATTTGTGCACATTCCGCTGCACCAGTACAATACTGTTTGGCTCATCACACACGGTGAGCAATAAGGACAGATTACCTGCAGTACTACCTCCCACAAGGAAGAAACTCTCCTCAGCGCCAAAACAATCTGCCGCAAGCTCCTGTGCTTCCTGGATTACACCTTCTGGATGATGCAAATCGTCGGTGCCCGTAATCTCCGTAACATCCATCTCCATCATCTCCAGAAATGAACGATCCGGCACCAATCCTATTTCCGAATGAGCCCCTTCATTGCTGAGTCGTTCCCCACTCCTCATGTCCGCCTCATGTTTCTCCACTGAACTGAATCGCTCTATCCTTCGGTTCACATTCCTTCCTGCATCGTTCTGGATCACTCCGTTGTGCTGTTGTTCCTCATTAACGATATCCTTAACTGGAGGTTGCCCTGCTTCTGCTTGTTCCAGCAAATGTCGGTAAGCTTGTCCATTCTTATGCCCAGGCACATGGAAAGAACGCTGCTTCGAATCACGATATGCAAGCAACGCTTCATATAAAGGGGCTCTACTTGATTTATTTTTATGATCCATGAAATAACCATCCTGTACATATATAATGTGCGCTCTATGCGCTTCAAAATGCTTCCTAATCCAAGGAACGCCCTTCTTCCCTATCTCCACACGCGTTACTGCAAATGATCTATACCATTATATCAGCATACGCCTTCCCAAGATGGCATACAAGACAATCTCTCCTCTTAAAAACAGAAAAAGGCCCATTGGGCCTCTATACACATCAGCATCGTTACAATGTGATGTTTCGATTCTACTTCTATTAGCAACATTCATTATGCGTTTTTTTGTACCCAAATTTGCTTCATTTGATGAATAAAATAATTGTACTTGGCATCCTGCGCGTCGGTATGAACCATTTCTGCTTCGCAAGTGTCACATATGAATTCAGATACAATAAAAATGCCTTCTTTTTTTCTTTGCTCGCAGATAATACATGTGTGTTCGGCATGTTCTTCCATGAACCATCCCACCTTGTTTTACGTTTACTATCAGTATTGCACAGTTTCTATTATTTTAAACATTTTCATAGTGCTTTCTTTCTATAAAATATATATATTCGCCCACCCCCTCTTGGGTGTCTGTACCGAAAAATACATTCATTCTCCCTACAAGAACATTCACCTGCTTATGTATATACAGTTATCCTACATTCCATCGCATTACCTCTACATCACGTATCCCTTGGCCTGACTCAAACTTATATTCAATTTCCTTAAAAAAACTTGGAATCCCAGCCGATATATAATACATGATAACGATATCAAAGCCTGACAGTCCGTGTATTCGGGAGTATACTGAGATAAGCTCCGTCAAATCTCAATATCTTGTACAATCGTCATGGCGTGAGATACAAGGTTCATATATACATACATGATTCATTCCCTTTTACACGTGTAAAAAACGAATACCGACTCCACACAAACATGAATCCGAAGGAGGATATATAATCGTATGATCGCCGAACCGGAGAATAAAGCAACATTTTATCAATACCGGCTTCTGAAAAAAAAGGCTATCGCCCGCAGTGTTATCTATAGTTATCTGTGTCTGCCGGTCATCATGCTCTTATTCAATCTACTCGCATTCTCCTGGACTGGCCTCTTCTTTTTTGTACTGGCAGGTCCAATCACCATCTGGATTCATTATGTCATCGCCAGAACGATATTACTTCTGGTCCGTACCTCTTACGCCAAACGCTGGCGCTGGAATCTGCGTATGCCCTGGTTAGGTTATATCCCTGATCAGCATTTTAGCTTCCGTATGTTTGTCCGGGTACACCTTAACATGAGCTGGATTGGACTATGTATCATTACAGTATGTTTGATATGGTCGCCATTGTCCTTCACCCTCTCGCTGATCTTCTGGCATTTGTGGTTGCTGGGTCCTCGCTTGTATGTTGTAATGGTGCTCTCCCGTGAGCGCAAAGACGGACTCATCAAATTGAACGAACAAGATGTCTCATATTATCTGCAATAACACTCCCTCATTTATGCAATACTCAATGTACCTCACTTACCTGTAATACATAACCGCTGAGCCCTTCGAATAATCTGATGCAAAAACATGATCGTGTATCGTTCAGTTGACTCAGCCTCACATGCTCAAATAAAGGTTATCCACAGTGGATAACCTTTATTTGTCGTCCCCTTCTTATCCCTTATCCACAGTATGGGTATAGTAAAATGAGTTATCCCCACTCGAGGCTCCATTCTTCTCCTCTTTTCCTCCGGTGTTCCATCTCCTCATAACCCCAGATATCTCGTAGATCTTGCACCTTTGAGCAATCTCTTGCTCGGTCTCAGCTCTATATGCCTTCTAATTGCTTCCCATCAGCCACTTATTACCTCAATAGCTTTATACAACTTATATCACACCCCCTCTATTTTTAACGCTCTGCACTCCCCTATGCTTCAAACACACACACCACCTATACATGTACGAAAGAAACTATTCCATTCCTTATGACCTCTGATCCACCATACGTGATAAGTTCTCCCATCATTACTAAAACCTACTTCGCTAAATAACAAAAAGCCCCCGATCATGTTCACGGGAGCTTACTATATTATAAGGAACATCACAGCGTTAATTAATCATACCGAACCATACCTGAACCAGCTCAATCATCTTCAGCCAATGATTTAACTGTCGTTTGAGTAGCATCATTTCTAGGAACCATTAGTGTAAAGGAACCATCATGTACTGCTAAATGCACAGTATGTCCTTCCTTTGCAAATACACGCAAGGTACTGGATTCATTGGATGTACCCTTGGCTTGCCTCTCTGTCCAACCCCAGCTTTTAATCTCGTCTAGATATACCTCAGGCAAGCTAGTGCTCTCACTAATACCAGACAGCGTATATCGAACATAATCCATATCCGAATTATTTTCAGACTGGTCAGATTTATTCGCTACTTTAGGCACCGGAAAACTCTTCTCGTTCACCGCACCTTCATATGAAGTCCATACAGATCCTGAAGCTTCACCGCATCCTGCCAGAACAACGGTCAAACAAAGCAACAGAAATGATTGTAGTCCAAGTCTCCGCCAACTTAACACACACACCCTCCTTTTCACAGCTGCACATTCCAGCTCTGTGGTCAGGTACTTTTAGCATATTTAACATAGTCCTATTATACTGGTTTTGCCGCTGTTATCCGTAACAAAAATGTTACCTTCCAATATCGATCATGTCAGAGCTTCTGCTCAACGTATCTAATCCTTATAAACAAATAAAAACCACCACCGAATAACATCGGCAGTGGTTCTTCGCTTGGCGGCGTCCTACTCTCCCAGGACCCTGCGGTCCAAGTACCATCGGCGCTAGAGGGCTTAACGGTCGTGTTCGGGATGGGTACGTGTGGAACCCCTCCGCCATCG
>NZ_JAULSQ010000019.1:0-73367 GCF_032452295.1 Paenibacillus sp. ClWae2A | reverse complement strand
TGCCGCCAGCGTTCGTCCTGAGCCAGGATCAAACTCTCCAATAAAGTATTGAAAAGAGCGATAAGCTCATTTTGAATCTGACGAGATTAAAAATCTCATTTGTGCTCCAGCTGATTCAAGCCAAGGCTTGTTTCAAACTTTCGCGTTCATTCTGCAAGCAGAATGTTTACTCACTCGTTGTTCAGTTTTCAAAGATCAAACACGATTTGTTTCATTTCTCTTTCGTCTCAACCAAGTTTCGGCGGCGACTTAAATAATGTAACACATTTCGTTTGTTTTCGTCAAGAACTTTTTTTGATTTCTTTTTTTGAAGCTTTAGTTCTTCACTTTTCCTCTGAAGAATTTATCGTTTGTTGGCGATATTCTCGTTTGAGGAACGAAATATAATGTATCATATATCGTGAATCAGAGTCAACATGTTTTTATAAATTATTAAACAAACAAAAAAGGAAGGTTTCCCCTCCCTTATGTGATCAATATAATGTTAGGCTTCTGGAGAAGGTTATGCCTCAATCCAATACCGAATTTCCCGGCCCTCTCCTCCGATCGATGGCCATCCTGCCGATTCTTTTACAATAGAACGGAAGACCAGCTTACGCATAACCAAAGGCAAATCTTCTCGAACAAATCTTAACTGCGGATGATGAACAAGTTCATTCATGCTCCACGGCTCCTTGCGACTTCTTAACACACGCAGCAGCAGTTCTGAGCATTCACTCATTTTGGACATTACGGAAAATTCACAGGCAAGCAGGACAAGCTCTACTCGCTGCTCCAGCGTCTCCGAGCTTACGGTAAGCTCTTGATATAGTTTCCATAAAGCGCGATCCAGATTCTGCACATGTGTCCAGACGGCATGATCCGGGTATATCCCCTGTTCAATCAATACAATTCTTGCCCAGTTCCCCAGAGCCTCTAATACATTGTAGTAGGCGTCTACAACATGACCTTCCTGAATATGACGTTTGGCCTCCACATACATCCTCAAGAAACTGGTGAATTCATGTAGCAGCTTCTGCTCACGCAATTCTGCCCCAAAGGTAGACAGTTCTTCTCGCAAATCACTTAAGGTGCTGTCCGCTTCCCAGATAATCTCACCTTCAATCAGACACTGGGTGAGATTATTATGGTTCCCGGTAACTACACTACTCTTTAATTCATGACGGCTCGCATAGATCATCTGATAACGAAGATCACCATATCTGTAATGTCCTACCGTCGACTTCAATTGATCATCATTATGAACAACAAGTACTAATAATTCGAAATCTTGAATTAGGGAGCCGTGGAATCGCTCACCCGGGTGGGAATAAGCGATAGCCCCAACTGCCCCTGTCTCTTCCGACTGTTCGGACAAAAAAGCAAGGTTCTTTAATTCCACGATTCCCTCCATACATTTCATGGCAGATAAGCGCCAAGTCAGTTATAATGTAATTCTACATCCAGACTGAAGTTTCCTTCTTTTCCAGGTCCGATACTACTCATACGATAGGAGCATTTTTCATGATTTTTAAATCAGCAAAAATTAATGCTTTTCGCACTTGGGGATTACTACTGACCATGCTAGGTATGGGCCTAATGATACTGGGAACAGCCGGGATTGTTTTCTGGGGACATGCAGGCAAGGTCTTCGCAGCTGTAGGACTCGTCATTGGACTGATTGCCATGATGGCCAGTCTAGCCATTTATTTCTGGGCGGGTATGCTCTCCACCAGCGCAGTACAAGTCGACTGTCCGGAATGCGGGAAGTTAACCAAAATGCTTGGCAAAACGGATCGTTGTATGTTCTGTCATACCATTCTCACCCTGGACCCTAATAAAGCCAACTTGACCAGTCAACAACTGAAAGCGCCTTCTACACAAGCTCCACCCACCGATGGTTAGCATGAAATAATCTCCCACCTCTAAATGTCTTTGCCTTAATTTCATTAAAGAACAAAAAAAGGCCCGGTATGTGTACCGGACCTTTTTGGCTTATAAGTAAGCCCTTGTTGCTGTTATTAACAGCTAAGATATGAAGTTAAGTTATGATTCCTATGGTTAATAAAATGATAGATTACATGTAAGATGGTATCAAACGGGAACAGCTTCTGGCTTTTTCAAAGCAAAACAAGAGAAGCCATCCGTCGAACACGGAACATGAGTAAATTATTTCTGGTAACCGGCCTGCTTCAATACCTCCCATGCAGAGGCATTAGCAAAACTCCGATTCCATGCCGCTACTCCGCCCAGTTTCAGCGAAGCAATCAAATCCACACGCGCCTGAAGGGACACGGCATCTTCGATCCATATTTTCTTGGTAGCTCCGTCTTCCTCATATTCCACATAGTTCTGTCCACTTGCCTGATCCAGTTCGGGTTTGAGTTTCTTTTCTTGGATTAGCTCCACAATGGTACTCATGCCTACCGCTTTGGAAGACACTTTAACCTCGCCTTGATCATTCTTCTCTTCTGTCCAGATTCTGGTGTAGAGCGGAACCGCCATAATCAACTTGTTAGAAGGGACTTCATCCTCCTCAAGTATGCGTCTCATGGAAGCCTCGGTCCATGGGAGAGACGCTACCGAACCTGCCTTAGGACTGGCCGCCCAATGTTCATCATAAGCCATCACAATAACATAGTCTGCAAAAGAACCTAATGCACGGCGATCCAGAAAAGCGGACCACATCTCACTATTTGATTTTGGTGTTACATCGATCGATAACATCAACCCATGTATGCGTGCCATCGCCTTGATCTCGCGCACAAACTGCGTAATATTCGGCCCGTCATCTGTATAAACGTTCTCAAAGTCGATGTTGATACCATCCAGTTGATACGTCTGTGCATACTCTAACATCTGCTCAATAATATGCGTCCGTGTCTCGTAAGAAGCTACAGCTTCTTTAGTAACGTCCGGGTCAAAGCTGTTATCCATGAGTCCCCATACTTCCATACCCGAACGGTGAGCCCAGTTCACATAAGCTTGGTTTCCCTTGCTTTTCACAGTGCCCTGTCCATCCGTAATATGAAACCATGTGGGGCTGACCACATTCACACCAGGCATTTTACCGATAGAGCCCACATCAGGCTGACGATTGTACACGGCTTCCCAAACCAGATTTACCGGTTTATTCTGCCACTTCTTCTCTGCTGCAGTCAGTGTAAACTTGGGCGTGTCCACCTTCTTTTTCTCAGTGAGGACAATATAATCATTATCTACATATCCGGCATACCCATTATCGAGTTGAACAAAACTCTGTTTATCACCCGTCTGCCATACACGTACCCGTGCATCCTTTTCCATATCGGCAATGATTGGTGAGGATTCTCCCCCACGTTTATATAAAGGCACCGTCTTGTCTGCTTTGGATGACAACGTATCAATCTCTGCATATTGTATCGTGTCTCCTCCACGCATCAGCAGTACAGCACCTGTTACCGAATCTTCCTGTATGGCGATGCCGTACACTTCCTTCAAAGGTTTGAGCGGAATGTATGCTTCTCCATCCTTAACCTCAGGCTTAACCGTCATGGGATAATCTTTGTGATTAAGTTCTGCTTGGGTGCTATCCTCTTTCATATGAAGAATTCGCTGAGGGGAGGCAATAATGATATCGCCTGACTCTGGTTCATAACGTATGCCCGCATCAACTGCTTCTTGCAGCACATTTACAGGCAACTTGAGTTGATCTCCTGTACCCAGAGCATCTCCATCCATCAGTTGCCCATCTACAAAAATAGGCTGGCTTCTTCCTACCCAATCAGGATCTTCATGGGTCTGGTTCAACCATACATTCGTTATAAGCCAGTAAGCCCCCCCAGCGATCAGACAAGCCCCGAGAAAACCGGGCCAAAATGAACGTCGCTTCTGACGTGTATATCTGCTTTTTCTACCCAAACGTCTACCTCCGTTAATTATGCTGATCATAAGGATGTGCGCATAAGTTGTTATAAAAATGAGTGTTTTGCATAAATGCTAAAAAAAAAACGTGAAGAATCCATACTGAATTCTGCACGTTAATATTGTAATTCAACTCTCTTAATCCCTGCAACTTTTGCAAACGCCATATACTTCCAATCGGTGACCGTGTACTTCGAATCCTGTACTAGACTCCGCCTGAAGCTCTACACTTTTGAGTGAAGGATAGCTGAAGTCTTCAATCTTGCCGCATTGATCACAGATAACATGATAATGATCCGTCACATTGGCATCGAAGCGACTTGAATTATCTCCGTATGTCAATTCCCGGACCATGCCAGCTTCCAGAAACATCTTCAAATTATTATATACCGTTGCCACGCTCATACTGGGAAATTGGGGTTCAAGGGCTCGGTAAATTTCATCGGCTGTCGGATGCCCCATAGATTCCATCAGATAGTTCAATATGGCATGACGCTGGGGTGTAATACGGACACCGGTCGTTTTCAGATGCTCCAACGCATGTTGGACACGTGTTGCCATAAAACCCACCGCCTTACCTTTCATTCTCTGGTTAAGAGTAAGTTATTACTGTCTCCTCGCACAGAGTTGATTCCCGGCCATTAAGAACGACAATCCATCTTTCATGCCGTGTAATCTTGCCAGTGTACATTTATTGTACGGCGATTACAAGTTTATTGTCAACGCGGCAGTCAAGGAACCTCTGTAGAATCATCCTGGGAATTTGATCCGTCCTCGGTAGTTTGTTCCAGATTTTCAGCCGTATCTTCAGAATCAGGTGGGGCTGTTTCAGGCGTAGATACAGCCGGGTTCCGATGAATGGTAAGATCGCTGTTGCCTTCGATTTTAACCCTGTACTCACCCTCACCGAGCTGGCCTTCTATGGTTTTGTTCTGTACTTTGAAAGGCAGATCCGTACTTAGGTCTCCATAACTGCTGGAACCCGCAAGACTGTAGTCTCCACGATCAGGAAGTAATACGTTAATGGCTCCCACAGCACTGTATACATCCCAGTCCCCTCCGACTTTGGTAGACACGATGTTAATACTTCCATTAAGCGATTGGGCTTTGATTCCCAGATTGGCTCCATCCAGCGTAATATTGCCGTTACGTGTCTCTGCGGTGAACTCACCAACGGAGTCCGCAATACTGATACTTCCCACTTGTGTAGTAAGATCTACATCGCCGGAAATACCGCGAGCCTTCATGTCGCCACGGTTACTGTCCAGATCGACATTACCAATGGCATTGGCTACAATGACATCCCCGTTCAACGTTTTCCCTGAGATATCTCCAACAGCATTGGTAATCCGGATACGTCCGTTACCCGTTTCGGCCAGTATGGTACTAATGGCTTCCGGACGGTTTAATAAAATAGCTCCATTGGAAGTTCGAATATCCAGATTAAAACGACGATCATCCGGGATCGTAATGGTAAGATTCATGCGTGGCTGCGTTTTTTCATTATCACCATACGTCTTGCCTGTAGCTTTGATATGAATCACTTTTGTACCATCGGTCTCTACAAAAGAGGCTGCTGCAACGGCCTTTGCCTGTACTTCTGTCGTCTGATCTACCCAGATCACCGTTCGTACTTCAATCTCCTCCGTATCTCCGCGTTGTACCGAGATATCTCCGTTGACACCTTCGACCACAAGATCCGACGTATCCATGCGAACAGGTACACGAATCGTGCCCTTATCCTCCATGTATCCTGCCGCTTGACTGTAGTCCATGGATGCCGCTCCGAGATTTAGACTCACTCTATTCCATAAGTGCATGTAGTGATCCTGCTCGGTGACGATAAATACGGAAGCCGCCAAAATCAGTGAGGTTAGAATGCCTTTGGCATCGGGTCTGAAACGTACTTTAATTTGCTCATCAGGATTGCTCGGGTTATCGGATTGCACCTTGTTTCTTCTGCGTGTCCACAGGAACAGCACAATATATTCAACACCTAAAACAACGAGCAAAAATGGCCACCAGTCCACCATCTCATATACATAGTCAGTTCCCCACCGTTTATCCAAAATCAACAGCACACCGACCGCTATGATTAAGGCGGCAGCCGTATAGCGGCCAACCCGGACTTTACGGTTCATCACGTTCCCTCCTTGTATCGTTTCGACTACATTTTTTTCTTGTTCAACATTACCCAGAACTCACGACCAAACAAAAGCAAACCGCCTACGATCATGAGAACCGCAAATGAATATCCGCCGTACATGGCGAGAATCTCTTGAAACCAACGTGGTTTGCGGAAAAACAGCACCATCAATGATCCTCCCACAATCAGAAGTAATCCAAACGATATGCCTCTCTCCCAGACCATCATTGCATCTCGTATAGAACGTTCATTGGATATCGGCTTGTCCGAGGTTGCCTGGGTTACTGCTCTACGTCTGCGCATCATGACCCAATCCGCAGATTGCAGCACATCATATACATTGTAAAAATAAATAACCGGGATACACAAAGCCAGTAGGATAAGCAGTGGCACATTGATCTGTATCCCAATGGATGAGAAGTACAACACTGCTGACAGATCAAGCAAAACAAGCAGCATAAAGGTCAAACCTCTCATGTACAATCTCAAATAAATATGACCCAGGCCAGGAATAATGGCACTCAGTAATCCCGCAATAAACTTGTGAGTCCGATTTCTGACCGGTTTGGGCTGAACCGTACGGGTCTTTTGGTTCAATTGACGTCTCCGTTTCATAACATACTCCTCTCTTCTGATCTGACCTTCCGCTCTTCATGCATTTGGTTAGATAGTACCCTAAAGAGCAAGGAGAGTAACTGGAAGAAATATGGATATGACCAAAAACCCTCCGGCACTACTGGCCTGGGGAGGGTTGTAATTCATTTATTCGATCGACACCTTGGTAACGTGTTCCCATTGTCTTAACTTGGATACCAAGCCAACTGTTTGGAAATCATGCGGTACCTGAACATGTAACACAATCTCAATTTTACGTTCAACCGACACCATCTCTGCATAAGCCAGGTCTTGTTCATTCACGGTAATTTTACGAATTTTGATCTTCTCCTGCTCCATACATGAAGACAGCTGTTCCAGGAAACCGGGTTCTGACAGGGTATGAAGTGTAACAACATGCAGTTTGTTCCCTCGCAGATACCTTAACTCTAATTTGTTAAATACCCAGAGATTAAGCAATACCAGAACGGTTGATACGATAGAGGCAAAAAAGAATCCCGCACCTGCTGCGAGCCCAATGGCTGCAACAACCCAGATGGAAGCTGCCGTAGTCAGTCCAGTAATGGATTTTCCCGTGAAGAGAATTGTCCCTGCTCCCAGGAATCCGACACCAGTAATTACAGCAGTAGCCAGACGGGCTGGATCAATCCTTACATTTAATTCATTAGCAAAATCTTTAAAGCCATAAACAGACAACATCATAATCAGTGCAGAACCAAGACATACCAGGATATGGGTACGCAAACCAGCAGCATGATTGGACCGTTCCCGCTCCAGGCCTACGAGCCCTCCAAGCAGCATAGCCAGCAATAATCGTAATAAAATGTGCCACTCATCAATGAACCAGGGATCGCCCAAAGTCGGTATTCCTCCTCAAGTTGTTAATATCATTAAAGTTTATTCTTGTGAAAAGTCGTTAATTCCACTCCAGGTGCAATCTGTGTGACTTCCACGGGATTAAAACCAAATTTGGTGTACAGATTCACTGCGGGTTGATTCAGCGTTCCTGTGGAGACGATATAACGCGGAAGATCCGCATGCTGTTCCAACACATACGTCATCAAAGATGCCGCAATTCCTTTGCGAAAGTGATCCGGGTGCACCATCATTCGTGTGATGGTCAGTGTATTCTCCTCTTCCTCCGCCACAGCAACAGCCCCGATAAGCTCTCCGTCATCATGGATACAACCATAAAAACTCTCTCCACAATCCCGAAGTGTCTCCATCGTATCCATCAAAGGAGGAATCTCCTGAAATCCGATGATTTCGGCTTCCAATCGATAAGCTACATGTTGTAGTCTCCATAACTGTCCCAACGTCTCCAGATCACTCAGTGACAATGGTTGAATGTTCATATCCGTTCCCCCGTCCGAAATGCATTTGTATCTATCAATACCAAAAAGAGGCTGTCACAGGGACGAGCCTCTTTCTGTCCGGCCTCACCGGAAGGATTAGCGGTTCAGTACATCTGCAAGCAGTTGGTTGGCTAGGGCAGGATTCGCCTTGCCTTTACTTTCTTTCATAACCTGACCAACAAGGAAGCCAATGGCTTTCTGTTTACCAGCTTTATAGTCTTCCACGGATTGAGGATTATTCGCCACAACCTGCTCAACGATGGCAAGAATGGCGCCTTCATCACTAATCTGCACAAGACCCTTCTCTTCAACGATCTGCTGTGGAAGCTTGCCGCTCTCCAGCATTTCCTTGAATACCGTTTTGGCGATTTTGCTGTTAATGGTGCCCTTCTCCAGCAGTCCGATCATCTTACCCAAACCTTGACCTGTCAGTGGAACCTGAGTCACCTCAAGATTGCTCGTATTCAGGTAACCCAGCAAGTCGCCCATGATCCAGTTGGATACGGATTTGGCATCCTGAGTGAATTTCAAGCTATCTTCGAAAAGATCAGCTATAGCCTTCGATGAAGTAATAACCTCTGCATCATAGCTAGGCAATCCATAATCAGCCGTATAACGCGCTTTACGTTCGTCTGGAAGCTCAGGTATGGTAGCTTTGATGCGCTCTTTCCAGGCTGCATCAATATGCAGCTTCACGAGGTCCGGGTCCGGGAAATAACGGTAGTCATGCGCCTGTTCCTTACCACGCATCGACAGTGTTTTTCCTTGAGCTTCGTCCCAACGACGCGTCTCCTGAACCACTTCACCGCCATCATCCAGAATTTCAGCCTGACGATATTGTTCATATTCCAGACCACGTTGAACACCACGGAAGGAGTTCATGTTTTTCAGCTCGGCTCTTGTTCCCAGCTTCTCCTGTCCATGTGGACGCAAACTGATGTTGGCGTCACAACGCAGTGAACCTTCTTCCATCTTCACGTCCGATACATCACAATACTGCATGATCGCACGCAATTTTTCAAGATACGCACGTGCCTCTTCCGGAGAGGAAATCTCAGGTTCGGATACAATCTCCACCAGTGGAGTACCAACACGGTTGAAGTCCACCAAAGACGCGTATCCGCCATCGATATGTGTAAGCTTCCCTGCATCTTCTTCCAAGTGAAGACGTGTGATGCCAATTCGTTTCGTTTCACCATTCACTTCGATATCAATCCAGCCGTTTTCACCGATCGGTTGATCGAATTGCGAGATCTGATAAGCTTTTGGTGAATCGGGGTAAAAGTAGTTTTTACGGTCAAACTTGCTGACATCAGCAATCGTACAATTCAGGGCCATCGCTGCCTTCATCGCGTAGTCTACCGCCTGACGATTCAGTACAGGCAGTACGCCCGGATGTCCGAGACAGACCGGGCAGGTATGCGTGTTCGGCGGAGCTCCAAAAGCTGTGGAGCAGCCACAGAAAATTTTGGAGTTCGTATGCAACTCCACGTGGACTTCAAGTCCAACGACCGTTTCATATTTAGATGCGGACATTTCTATATTCCTCCGTTCCGGGCAGTCTACAGCTGCGGACGCTGCTTGTGGAATTCTGTATTTTGTTCAAACGCATGCGCTACACGCAATACGGTTGTTTCATCAAAGGCTTTACCGATAATCTGCAGGCCGACAGGCAATCCATCCGAGAATCCACATGGAATGCTAACGGCAGGTACACCAGCCAGATTGACCGGAATCGTCAAAATATCATTCAAGTACATTGTAAGTGGATCATCCACCTGTGAACCCAGTTTGAACGCCGTAGTTGGCGCAGTTGGTCCAATAATCACATCATATTTGGCAAATACATTGTCGAAATCCTGTTTGATCAATGTACGTACTTTCTGTGCTTTCAGATAATAGGCATCATAGTAACCCGAGCTGAGTGCATACGTTCCAAGCATGATACGTCGTTTCACTTCGGGACCAAAGCCTTGACTGCGGGACTGATGGTACAGATCCAGCAAGTTATCCGGATTGTCAGCACGCACGCCATAACGTACACCATCAAATCGAGCCAAGTTGGAAGAAGCCTCTGAAGATGCCAGCAGGTAGTACGTAGCCACCGCATATTCGGTATGCGGAAGGGATACTTCTTCCCATGTTGCCCCGAGTCCTTCAAGAACTTTCAATGCAGACAAAACCGTTTCTTTCACTTGTGGATCGACGCCTTCACCGATGTATTCTTTCGGAACGGCAATGCGAAGCCCTTTAACATCACCTGTCAGTCCACTCAAATAATCCGGGATCTCTACTTTTGCAGATGTCGAATCTTTGGCGTCATAACCAGCAATGGCCTGCAATACATAAGCAGAATCTTCAACATTTTTCGTCAAAGGACCAATCTGATCCAGGGATGATGCAAATGCAACCAATCCAAAGCGGGAAACAAGTCCATATGTCGGTTTCAATCCAACAACACCGCAATACGAAGCAGGCTGTCTGATGGAGCCACCTGTGTCTGATCCAAGCGTGAAGTATGCTTCTCCCGCAGCTACAGCTGCTGCCGAACCACCGCTGGAACCTCCTGGAACACGATCAAGTGCCCATGGATTACGTACAGGGGAGAAACTTGAATTCTCATTGGAGCCGCCCATGGCGAATTCGTCCATGTTGAGTTTACCAATAGTTACGGTGTCCGCAGCTTTCAATTTCTCGACAACTGTCGCGTCATACACCGGGTCGAAATTACGAAGGAATTGGCTGCCACACGTCGTGCGCAGTCCGTTCGTAACGATGTTATCCTTAATACCTACAGGCAAACCAAAGAGCAAACCTTTCTCCTCGCCGCTAACCAGACGGTCATCCAGTTGACGTGCACGAGCGCGTGCTTTTTCTTCATCCAGTGCCAAATATGCCTTAACTTTATCATCATGCGCGCCAATGTTCTGATACGCCTGATCCACCAAATCGCTGACCGACAGCTCTTTGGCATGCAGCTTGTTATGTAACTCAGGCAACGATTGTTCAAATAAACTCACAGTTTTTGTCCTCCTTCCGGTTATCCGTTATTCCATTACTGCAGGCACTTTAAACTGCCCGTCTTCTTCTTCCGGTGCATTGCGCATCACCTGTTCAATCGACAGGCTTTCTTTGGTCTCATCTTCACGCATAACATTGCTTACGTGCAGAACGTGAGTGGTGGGCTCGATGTCTTCTGTATCCAGCTCATTCAGCTTTTCTGCATATTTTAAAATCGCGTTCAGCTGACCTGTCAGGGTCTGTTCTTCTTCAGCAGTCAAGTTGAGCCGGGCCAGCTTGGCCACATGCTGAACGTCATTATTCGAAATACTCATTAGCGGATGCCTCCTTCATTCGTTCTGATTCCCGAAACGACCTGAAACGAATCGCTCGTTTAACGGGCTAAAGTCTCAAGATAACTTTTTTCATTATAGGTGAGATAGTTCGACAATTCAATGCAAATGACCTGACAGTCTTCCGGGAAGCCAAAAACGAACTTACAAAATAAAAAAGAGCCGGCATCAGCCGACTCTTAAAATTCTAAATCCATGCACGCAGATTAACCTGCTTTATAAAATCCGCCTGTGACATAACATCGTTCGCGGTTTCCTCTTCCTCTTCCACAGCTTGAAAATCTCCGTTCATCAAATGATGAAACAGCTTCTCATTGTGTGTCGCAAGGGCGTAATCTATCAACGCTTCTCGCTCGACCCGCTCAGCTTCCTGCTTCAGCAGAACCTCTTCCAGATCGACGTCGCCGGATGGAACAAAAAAGTTCCGATTCACCTGCGGCACTCGAAGCACGTAATCGAACGCATTGTCCGGATTCCGGTCATAAGCGATGATGAAACCATATTCCCCCACAGGAAGATTCTGCTCAAACGCATCCGCGACGATGACAACCTTCTCTCCTAATCGCAGCATCGTCTAACCTCCTGGTAGTCTATCTTAATATTTATTTGTATAGTCTACTAGAAAAGAATAACGATGTCTAGGAATACTAGAATTAAACAACATATTTGTGCAAAATCTTTTTTCTCTTTATTAGTACGTGTTCAAAAAGAACGTTACTCAGTTCCGAGAAGATGGGATGAAGCTAGAAATGGAGTAGCGAACTTTTTTAACAATCTCTATTAAAACAATCATGTTTTCTTTGTGGGTCCACCTGGCTTGCGTTGTGATCGAATCACGACAAACCAATATATGATGAGTGGCGTTGGAAATCCTGTGATTCCCCATAATCCCCATAGCCATGGGAAACGCCCACGTCTGCGTGCGTCCTGAAATATCCATGTGCCTTGAACCAGGAGGAAAATGCCAAGCAGTATAAGCCATAGTGGAGAAATTTCATCCAATGAATAATGCATTTTATTCATTACGAACCCCCTTCCGACGCCGTCCTGCCCAGATCACAGCTAAAATCACGGCAACAGCAGTACCAAAAGCCTGGATACCCAAATATAGAGCTGGAGCAGATACGAAAAACAATGCCCCGAACGTAATAGCAAGCAATCCCACCAACCAGAAACATATCATCTCGATCCAATTGGTTCGGCGTCTGATCTGTCTTCGTTCTCTGACTTGGGCTTCAAGTGAACCTAATGAAGGTATGTTTGTCGGCTCAAATGCATCATCAAGTACTTTCATGTGTTGCTGCAATCGCTCTACAACCTCTTGTTCCTGTGCATCATCTGATCTGCCCATCCTTATTCCAACTCCTTTCTTAACTGACGGAGACCATAAGCTGTGCGTGACTTCACCGTTCCGGCAGGAATACCCAGCATTTCCCCGATCTCGTCATACCCGTATCCATAATAATGCTTCAGCAACACTGCCACACGATGTTCGGGTGTCAGTCTTGTCATCGCATCCATGACATCTGTCCATTCTTCATTCCGAGTCTCAAGCTGCCAGCGGAATCGACGTACAGCCTGATCCCGGATGAGAGCAAGCCAGTTCTGTTCTCTCTTCTTACGTCTTGTCTTATCGATATAGATCCGAGTCGCAATGGTGATCATCCAAGATGAAAAGGCAGACGTGCCATCATATCGGTGTATATTTTCCATACAACGAATCATTGTATCCTGTACCGTCTCTTCTGCGAGGTTCGCGTCCATTGTCACTTTGACAAGATACTTATACACAAAAGAGTAGTGACGCTGCAACAACGCTGCGAGTGCGCTATCATCTCCCGATACTGCTCTGCGTACCTCTTCCAGTTCGGCTGACTTTATCATGATCATCACCTGCTTCCCGTTCAATCTGGAGTTAATACGACAGGCTCTGCAGAAACGTTCAAGGGAATCAAAAAAAAATTAAACCCGACAATTTCCCGGGCAATCAGACTTGATTCCGGTAATCTTGCAGCTTGTCGAACCATGGTTGGTTACGTGCTCCGTTTCGTAATACACGGCTTGTCCATATATTCTGCTGAGACTTCATCATTTCTTTGGTCACGCTAGGGTTATGTATTAAAGCTTGCTCAGTACCCGTTTCTCTTTTCCCACTTTCCAATATGCGACGGTTTTCTTCCATAATCGGATACTCGACACGCTGACCTAACGGAATAACTCTTGGTTTCTCCACTTTGATATTCCCTCACTCTCATGATCTACTGTTTTTTTAAATTTATTATTTCTAAATCAATCTGTACTTGCTGCTAACTTGCTATTGGTCTAAAACTGGCTTGTGATGAATCGCATCTTGCATCTCTATGTAGCGTAAAAAAGGCTAATTCTGTGATAAAAAGGGGCTGAAAACAAAAAAAGAACGCAAACCGGGTATAGACCACAGTCTGCGTGCTTCGCAAGGTTGGGTGTTTCTTGGTAACGCTTCAGTTAGATGATGCCTTAACGCTTGTAACAACTAATTGCTATTCTAATGAAAAAGTTGTCACTTGTCCAGACTTTCTTCACATATCATGTCGGATTATCTTGCGGACACGTAAGGATTGTTCTGTTTCTCATAACCAATGGTCGTTTTGGGACCATGACCTGGATATACTTTAACCTCATCAGCAAAGGTGTAAAGCTTGTTCTGGATTGAATCAATCAGATCCCGTTCACGCCCTCCTGTCAGGTCCGTTCTGCCCACGCCCATGCGGAACAGCACATCACCGGCAAACAGGTCGTTATCACAAAGCAAACTTACACTGCCTGGGGAATGTCCAGGTGTATGGAACACTTTAAACGTATGACCAATCAGATTCAGCTTCTGCCCTTCGTCCATGGCATATTCAGCAGGATCTGTCGAAAGCGGTGGTGTCGCCTGCGGCCAATTCAAAGATCCATTTAATTTCGGGGTGGTGAGCCAGTCACTCTCCAAGTCATGAAGATAAACGGGACATCCCTTCAATTTACGGATCTCATCTACCCCGCCCATATGATCAAAGTGAGCATGAGTGAGGAGAATGGCTTCAATCTCCAAGTCTTGGATCGCCTTAAGCAGCGGCCCTGGATTCATGCCCGGATCAATAATGACGGCTTTACCCGGATCATCTCCTTGTAAGAGATACGCATTGGTTTGAAGCGGGCCTAATGAAAACGTACGAATGTTAAGCATATCGGCTTAATAACCCGAAATCAGTTCACGCAGCTCACGGATAATGGCCGCATGTGACTCCGTTCCTTCCCCATAACGTTTACCAATCTCTTGACGTGCTACAGCCAAATTCTCTTGATAATCTGCTGCTTCACGATCTGGATTAAGGCGTTTGAATTCAATCATGACTTCCTGTACATGCTGCGGACGAGGTCCCCACTGACCGAGCACATGACCACCTGTATCTGCAAAAATAACGACTGGCACGGAACGGCCACCCATCGTTAGGAATTCATCCATCACTTCCGGATGGTTCTCCATAATCAGAACTTCTGTTGGGATTCCTGAGATTTCAAGCGCTTGGAACACAACCGGAATATTACGGACAACATCTCCGCACCAGTCAGCAGCCAGAATTAACACACGCAGATCGTCGCGATGGTTCAGGCTCTCAAAGAACTCACGATCCTCTTCGTTTAGCCAAGTAAAGCTATCATAATTGGCCTGGAATTCACTTTGGTTCTTGGTCATACTCTCGATAAAATCTTTCGGTGGCAGACCTTTACCGAATTTGTGAGACAAGTTGGGTTTACCCATGACTAGACACTTCCTTTCTTTTTGCGAGCATTCATCCATTTAATAAGTACATAAACGATCATAAGGGCGAGAGCGACAAGCAAAATAGGCATAACATATGGTGCCGCTTTCTCATCAATATTCTTCCATTGATCTCCAAGAATCATCCCTAAATATATAAACAATGCAGTCCAAGGTATAACAGCGAGTGTAGTAAGCAAAATGAATTTGCCTGCGTGCATTTTCGTGATGCCAGCCGGGATGGAGATTGCATGCCTTACCACCGGAACAAAACGCGCCGTGAAAATGACACCTGTACCATACTTGCGAAACCACTCCTCGGAATGGTCGATGTGTTTTTTCTGGATGAGTATGTATTTACCGTAGCGTTCAAGTACAGGCCTGCCGCCATAACGGCCAATCCAGTAAATAAATAACTGGGCAATCACACCGCCCACCGTACCAAAAATCATAGCACCGAAGAAGTTGATATTACCTTGTGAAACGAGAAACCCTCCATACGCCAGCACAATTTCGCTTGGGATGACTTCCAACATTAATCCAAGCATGATTCCAAAGTAACCAAGACTTTGAATCCAATCGAACAATTGGCTGACAAGGTTATGAATAAAGTCCATCTCAACCCTCTTTCTCCATCCTGATTGGCGGTGCCCCTCCGCACCATGGATGTTCGTCCCTATTTTATCACAGGGCTGTGGACGTTGCTACTTCACGAGGTTGGGATAGTGTCCCGTTCGCAGCAGTCCGCATATGGTAAGGGGAGAGGAGCGTGAGAAGATGTCACACAAGTCAATGCCCGGTTCACCACCGGTCAAACATACGCAATCCGGTCAAAACCTTCCTTCCGCCAGAGGAATTCGCCGAGCATGCAGCAAGGAATTGTACCGAACAGCCAAAAGGCTAAAAATATATGTCTCTCCCGAACGGATGAAGCAGGCGGAAGACTATTATTACGGTAAGGTGATTACGAATCTGCTCTGGATTGGGGAGAATCGCGACAACCGTAAAAAGTTATGTGAGTGGTGGAACAAGGATGTCAGTGCAGAGATCGCCACGCTGTGGGAAGTAGAAGTTGAGCCATTAAAAGATGCGTTTCAGCACGCATTTGGCGGTTATCGTCTGTAGATATGGAGGAATGTAAAGCTTCGCTCCAGGTGGAATTCAGGGTCGTCTTCTAGCTTGCGGATCGAGCAGAGCATGGAGCCGACCTCCACGTGGGCATGAATATAAACTGTGAGTATATTTTCATGCTCACACCTAAGCCCAAGTCCATGAGCGGTAACGAATCTGAGGCGTCTTATTCAAGGATTTGAAGCACTCTTAGAAATCTAAGGAATCTGAGACACGTTATATCGGAATTTTTGGCCTTTTATAGGATTTTTGTTAGGGAATTTCCGGAAATAACGTGTCTGATGTTCCTTACAATTTGAAAAGAGGAGCTAAAGGCCAAACAAGACGTCCTGTGTTCCTTAGAAAATCGCATAGCTTCCGCAAGGAGTAGCCAGCTTGGACTCCCAGACTTTTTAGACGCTGAAATCCATCATCATATCGCTTGGGTAAACGTCAAGATCCAGCAGTGATTCAAGGGCTCCGCTTGGTCAACTCTGGAGTAAACGGAAGATAAGAAGCCGAAGCAAGCCTGCGCAGGTTCTCTCCATAGCCTGGAGCATGTTCTTCCAGTACAAAACGACGATCATTGCGAACGTTTCCTGCTTCCACTTCCTCAGCCAACAGTTGATACCGTTCATACATCTGTACACCAGCGGCGGCAGTCTGTCGGGCTTGATCTCTATATCCTGCCTTCCATTCCCGCCGCGCTGCCTGCTCCATCCAATACAAAGCCACGGATTGGCCAATGCCATCATACCGATTCAATACGATCGCTTGTTCAAAATATTCTCCTGCCTGCTGCCCTTCGCCAAATTGGGCTGCTAATCGTCCCAGTTCGATGTAAATCTGAGGGTGTATCGGAGAATGGGACAGGCTGTTCAAAAGGAGTGATTCTGCTTCTCGTCCCGGGAGAGATCGTGCAAGGGAAATCAAAATATCCGGTCGATTCGAGTTAGACTGAAGGGCAGCCATAAGATGCAACTTTTGTGCTGGAGTGCCATCCGGTTCAGACAGCGCCTGACGGTACTGCACTTCTGCTACAGCGTATCGGGAGGTCAGCCAGACTGTTCCGCCCAGCCAGAAAAGGATGATCATCACTGTCGATACCCGTATTAGCCGAGCAGTTACTCGCTGAAGAATATGACAGAAGGAACTCATCGGGACAGTTGATGAGCGGGATTGGGTTGGTAAATATCGCAAGAAAAGAGATCTGGATTTAGATCTCGATTTAGATCTGGAGGGATTGTATTCCACAGTTCCGCCGGATCGTTGGACTCCCAATGCTTCCGTCTTCAATGCGGATGCCCATGAACCAAGCCAAATAAAAAGCATCCAGAATATTGTGAAGCTCCAGTCAAAGTCCATCGCCCCATGCAGGCCAAAAGTAATTACGGATGGCATGAGCTGCGGTGCGAAGTAAAAGATGCTTCGCAGGGTGAGGAGAAACCACCCTGCGACAAGCAGGATGCCAATCATGCCCGTGTCCAGGGCGAGATCGAGCAAGCCGTTGTGAACCTCGCCTCCAACATAAGGCGAGGATTGAATGGCGCGAAACATGTTGCGCCATGTATCTCCCCCGTGGCCAAGCCATGCGGCCTCGGTCCACAACCTTAGGGCATCCCGCCACATCTGTAGGCGGGACACCCCAGTTCCGACACCCGCCGCGAGGCGATCGGCGGTGGAGGCCACGGCCATCAGTGCGGCGGTGGCTCCGGCCAGCACGATGGCCGTCCAGGCAGCGGCGCGCGGAGCCTTGGCGGCGCCGCTGTGCCATAGGCGGCACAGCAGCAGCGTGCCGAGCAGCGCAGCTGCCCATGCCCCGGCTAGTGCCAGCAGGCCGGGCACGGGTGCAGGCGCCAGTTGGGCAGCAGCCAGCTGGCGGTACAGCCAGGCCGCACACGCCAGTGGCGCGGCCATGGCCAGCAGCAGCGGCAGGCGAGCACCGCGCTGCTGCAAAGCAAAGGCGGCGACCGCGGCGCAGCCGGTCGCCAGCCAAGCGCCGCGCGACTCGCTCAGCAGGAGCGCCGCTTGCGCTGGCATGAGCGGCAGCACTGCCGCGATGAGTCGCCCGGCCGGCACAGGCCGGGCTATGACTCGCGCGGCGGCTGTCAGCCGCTCCAATCCGTACATGCCAACAATGGCACCGTACGCATTAGGATACTGCAATAATCCGCCGAGTCGTGCACCGGCGGAGCTGATCTCGGGGTCAGCAGTCCGCATCACTCCGTAAGGCAGCGGCAATATCCCACACACGGCAAGGATGCCGCTTAGCACAAGCAAGCCGCCTGCCATCTGCCAACCACAGGCTAACCAAAGCGCACCATCCGTGCGCGCAGCCAGTATTGCGGTTAGCAGAGTAAACAGCGCAAGCAGGCTCCACCGCAGCATTTCATCCATGCTGCCCTGTTTACTCACCGAGCCTGCCCATGCATGTAGCCCAAAACAAATCATCATCCCCAGCGGCCACAGCACACGCCACATCCCGAGAGATTGAAATATTGTCTCAACCATTCGTTCGATGTTCCCCTGACTCTGTACCAATGACATGGGGATTCGTTCACTCGCCTTCTGAGGACGATTACCTACAAGGAAAAGAAAAAAAATGATCAATATGCTTCCTGCTGCGATCAGAAGGACAGGATACAGATCGGCGGAATAGTACAACCCTCGACTCAGACACCCTGCGAGCAGCAAAACAATGGAGAGTATGCCCACTGCCCCAGTCCACCCCGATCCTGAATAACGTTTACACCTCAAACTTTGAGAAAAACTACCTGACGCATCGGTCTGGATATCTCCATTCGGATTATTTTTATCATCTTTTTTATACGTATGATCTTTGTTGTATGTATCTTCCCTGTTATCTACATATTCTGTACCCTTTGCGTGGTGAGACCCTCCAAACACCTGTTCCATCATTTCCTCATTAGCCGCATACCCTCGTTTATACCATACAACGCCCTTATCCATTGTCCTATTCTCCATCCTTATACCCCCTCCTTCCACCGCTCCATATGCATAACAAAAAGACAGAAGATCCCGATATCGGGTCCTTCTGTCTTATAGATATATACCTGACAGCTATGATGTTGCTTGCTACGAAGTATGTGCACTCTATTTAAGTTTACATTCAGAGACCCTAATTACAGTATGTCCCTGGATTGGCATTGGCACACTCAGCAAGTATCGCAATTTGCGGAATCTTGAACGGTTTCTTTGCTCGATTTTGATTTCCCGATAACCTGCTTGCCATCACCAGGAAGCAAATCCGCACAAGCCCGCTCTAAATATGGATCGGCATGAATGAAATCACGGAAAGCTGTATATTCATTCCACATCTCCGTCACTTCGCCCGCCTGACCGCGAACAGCTCGAATCAATATGTTTTTAGGCGTATTCTCCATATCGATGAATTCAAGCAATTGTGTCTTGTATCCCATCAGATCAAGCAACTTGGCACGAATCCCATCCGTAGCCAGTGCGGAAAAACGTTCCTTGAGGATGCCATGAGACAACAACGGATTCATCACGGAAGCCTCTACCTGGTCAAACAGTTCATGCTGACAGCAAGGAACAGACAGAATAACAGAAGCTCCCCAACGAACTGCCTTCTCCAAAGCAGCATCGGTAGCTGTATCACAGGCATGCAGCGTGACAACCATATCCACTTCGTTCAATTCATCGTAGTCCGCGATGTCTCCAACCAGAAACTTCAGATCGCCATAATGCAATCGATTAGCCAGATCATTACAGTGTTCAATTACATCTGCCTTCAAGTCCAACCCAATAATCTTGAGTGAACGACGTTGTTGTACAGACAGATAATGATATAACGCAAATGTCAGATAAGACTTGCCACAACCAAAGTCAACGATGGTCAGCGGACGTCCCTCAGGTAGATGCGGAATGACATCCTGCACCATTTCGAGGAAACGATTGATCTGTCTGAACTTGTCATACTTGCGGGCCAGCACACGACCTTCTTCGTTCATAATACCAAGTTCAACAAGGAAAGAGACGGGTACTCCCTCTTCCAATACATATTGCTTCTTGCGATTATGCGAAAGATCCACCGCAGTTTTGGAAGCAGATTTGGTCAGAATGGATACTTTATATTTTTTGCTGATCAAAATTTGATAGTCTGCCTCGGTTGTACAGAGCAGACCTTGACGAAACGTCTCTTCGCATAACAAAGTCATGCGCTCTGCCGCTTCAGCCGGAGTCAAATTCTCGTGCAGCACTTTGTTGTTATAATGAAATGCAAATTGATAATGCAGCTGATTCTTCAGTGTCACCGGCTTGACTTGCACTTTGGTATACGAGACATTGTCCCGTCTGCGCAGCTGGCTCCAGGTCGCTGTAATCAGCGAATTCTGTTCAAAGATGTCTTGTATAAGCTTTCGCAATGAATCCACGGGGTACATCTCACTTTCGGTTTGGTTTGGTCAACCGTTACCATACCACAATTCCGTTCCCTCTCCAAGTAAAGGCATGTAACAAACCTTGATCCAATCCATATTTAGGAGCTCATCTCTTGACGACTTAGTTCAGCTAACCCCTCTTCAACTTCGTTACGTGGCAAACCGCCCTGCTCCAGTTGTTCATCCGTGAGTTGGCTCAACCTTTCATAGAACGCCTGTACATCATCTCGGTAGCTCACAGGGAATTCAGCACCAAGCTGGAGCAGTCTGTACCAACTGTTCTCTGCCTGGTCGTAACGTCCTTGTTGTTCACGATACAGGGCAAGCTGTCTTTCGGTTCGAGCAGGAAGTTCATATTCTTTCGTGAGCCCTAATACACCCTCCACCCGTTCAGGTGCGTCCAATAACTTAGGATTAGCGCCATGATTCAATGCATACAGGTAAAAATGAACTGATCTCATCAATCGAATGACAGCCTCATCCTCTGCGTCCATTCTCTCCTGATCCTCTATGCCTTCCACTTTGGCCTTCTCTTGATAAATATATGCTTCTTCTTCAATCAGCCTCGCGGCTTGCTGCAGATTGTCCACTTCAATCATTCCGCGAAAACGGAACATTTCAATAACATCCTCTGCTGGCAACGAGTTCAGTAGCGATAAGTTCATCCCAAACTGCCTGCGCATCAGCTCATCCAGTTCAGACAATGCCTCGGTGTGCTTGCGTTGCTGTTTGAGCGTGAACACTTTGCCAATTGCTTCAGTCATTTCCTCCATCATGCGGAGCAGATAATCTTTTCTGAACATGCTGTATGCCCCCTCATCATTCGAACCTATACATTCAATCTCCCTAATATCGTTCCTTTATATTTATTTTAATTCATGCCGTCACAAAAAGCCAAAAACAAGACACGCACGTCTATGCTCTGGACATGAACATACTAAACCCCTACCTATCCCAAAGGGACATTGCAGGGGTTAGTTGGAATGTAACTGGGTACTCCTCCTCCACAAGAAGTAGAATCATCCAGAAACCAAACTATATTCTAATGAAATCAACATAAATCACTTCATCAATTACTTCGATAATCCAGCCATAAATTGTTTAATGACCTGAATTAACTCTTCAGGAGCTTCATACATGCTCATATGACCCGCACCCGCAATCACGGCTTGCACGATATGTGGCTTGTCACTTGTAAATGTACGTTCTGGCGGGATAACTGCATCCTTTTCTCCCGCAACCAGCAATACAGGTAAAGGTGTAGCGGACAACACATCGCGGCGATCCGGGCGTTCACGCATAGCAAGTGCAGCACCAACCGCACCTTGAGGGGCAGTCTGGTAACCAATTTCCTTCACACGTGTGACTTGCTTAGATAACGATTCCACATGTTCCGGTGCGAATAGGCCGGGAACCAGTCCATCTACAAAATTTACGATACCTTCAGTTTGAATGGTGGATACAGCGTGCAGGCGTTTCTCCTTGGCTTCTTCACTGTCCGGATAGGCTGTCGAATGAATCAGACCAAATGCATTCAAACGCTCCGGGTGACGTTGTGCAATTGAGAGCGCAATATATCCCCCCATCGAGTGTCCCAGAAGGACTGCCTTTTCCACCTTCAGCCCATCCATCAACTGCAATACATCGTTGCCCATCTGTTCGATGGTATAACTTCCTACAGGTGCATCTGTTTTTCCGTGTCCACGCAGATCAGGTACGATACAGCGATAGCTGCGTGCCAGTTCGGGTACAACCTCATCCCAATACGATGAACTGCCACAGTATCCGTGGAGCAAAATGAGTGCTTCTCCTTTACCTTGTTCGGCATAACAAATCGTCGTTCCATCACACATCACTTTTTCCATATGAATCCCTCTCTCTGCGCGAATTAAATAATTCAGGTTGTATATTATTAAGCCTACATATCATGAATGAAACGTTTGTCTCCATTTCCATGCTTCAATTGCGGCGTCTGCAATCGTTCGGGACATCCCCATGACCATATGAAGCGAGGTCATCTGCAAAATGGAATAGGGTCTTGGTCCATTAGCATTAACCACAGCTGCTACACTGTATTGTCCCACAGGGGGTAGCTTGCCTCCAACCGATTGGGCTGGAGTGAGTGGGTTATTGGAGAGATAGTATGTACCTACGGCATTCTTTGGACCCAGACATGCATCAATCGCTATGATGGCATGGTGTGCAGGAATAAGTGCCAATTTCTTCTCCAGCGTATCTGCATCACAAGGGGAAGACAGCGTGCCAATTACGTTCTCCATTCCGCTCTCTTGCAGTAAACTTCCTGTCAGTGGACCCAGAGCATCCCCGGTGGAACGGTCAGTACCGATGCAGACAAACGTAATTTCACCTGGAGAATGAAGTTGAACGATGTTTTTGAAAAATAAGACCAGATTCTCTGCAGGCACGCCTTTGCGGACTTCTCTTCCTTGATGGCGAACCATTTCTCGCTTATACGCTGCCAAGCTGTATTCCCTCCAGTACACTCAGGTTTCCATTAAACCCTGTTGTTGTATCCATCATTGTAACCGATGCTTCGTTTCCCCGCAAAAGCATTGGCCTGAGCGCTTCCAATCATGATACAATAACAAGAGTTTCCGATACGGAAGGGATGAACTTAACGATGGATTTAACACAAGCAACAGCAGCCAATATGGAATATATGATTGAAGCGATCAAAACCAAACTTCGTATGGCGAGCGGTGCCGCCATGCAGGCTTCTTCATTCCCACTTGAGAAATATGAAGATCTGTTTGACCTGTATGAAATGATTTTGAGCAAGGAACATCTCAGTATCTCTGAAGTGGAAGCTGTCGCTTCGGAACTGGGTAATCTTCGTAAATCTTAGCTAGTGTTGCTTTTAATCATTTGTGACTTCTATGAAGTCCTATTCAAAAGCAAGCCTAAAAAGGACCTGTTTTCCACATCAACGTGGCAACAGGTCCTTTTTCGCGTGTTTATATTTCCAGACTATCCTTAACGAATACATCCCATCCTTAAGGCAGGTCAACCAGAACAAATTCGGCAGGTTCACTGTCTGTGCTCGTGATTTGCAGATCACAGCTTTTGCGAATTCGTGCGGCATCCCCCGGCTTGAGGTTAAAGTTGCCATCCGAACAATGAATCTCTACATGACCACTGATCAGGAAAAAATGTGTACGTCGATCTTCGTGTTGCGGGTACATCAACTTCTTCCCGGACTCCAAATGGGACAGGTAACAGGTTACATCCTGGGAAATAGGCAATGCGCCTTCGGTTCCCTCGCCCCCTTGCCCGGATACAATCGGACATAGACGATTCAAATGCTCCTGGGGCTCTATTCTCCGATTTGTATAGGAAGGTTTCAGCATACGCTCCGATGGCAAAAACCACATCTGGAGAAAACGTACCGGTTCATCCGCCGACGGATTGGTCTCGGAGTGCTCGACTCCCGTACCCGCACTCATCACCTGGACCGTACCCGGTTCAAGCAATTGTTCTGTTCCCATACTATCGGTATGTTTCAGTGTACCTGATATGACATAACTGACAAGTTCAAGATCATGATGTGGATGTTTCTTAAAGCCTTCTTGCGGCATCAACGTGTTGTCATTATGAGCCAACAGACAGCCAAAATGAGCGTTGCTTGGATCATCATAATCTGCAAAGGAAAAGCTGAATTCACTGTGTATCCAACCTCGATCCGACGTGTGCCTTTCTTCCGATGTCACCACTTTAATCATGTTCATCCACCTCCAAGGGTTTTGAGCTGCCACGTTACCGCGGCAGTCCATGCGTGTATATGAATTGTATAGATGAATACCAGTTGGTATGTCATCTTTACCCGGGGTCCGGCAACTCTAATCACGCCCCTTCTTAAGGTTATACGCTATCTTCAAGTGAGTGGAGAATGAACTCACTATCTGCATGACCTACAAGGGTACCGGCATCATTTCGGATGTCCGAAGGGAACACTTCAGCCAATCGCGCAATGGTTCTCTCATTGGAATAACCAATCTGTTTCAGGATCGATTGGGTAATGAAGGCCCACTCTTCCTCGGAACCATCAAGCACCTTGAAGGTGATTCCCAATCGTTCTTTTTTCAGACCAAAACCGAATACCCCCTTGAATCCACCCTTCGCTACAATGTTATCGTCTTCCAGCAGCACTGAATCTACACGCTCCGTGCCACCTACCATCAACGGATGTTCATTCATAGCTGATGTTATGGTCTCTACAGCTGTTCTTGTGGAAGGATCAGCGATAAGATCCGGACAAGCGAGCTTCAGATAAGCGTTCGACAATGCCGACAACGGCAAAGAAAATACCGGAAAGCCGCAGCCATCCGTCCCAAGCTCAATTTCTTTTTCCTCAATACCTGCCAGGTCTGCAAAGGTTTCAAGAATTTCACGTTGCACCGGATGATCCGGTTCAGCGTAACTGCCCAGATCAACCTGCTTCATCTGACTGTACCCCAGAATCCCCAGATGTTTTCCGGAGCAGTTGTGCAAGATGCGCCGTTTCTCTCCTTGTCCACGTAACCATTGATTACGGCTTTCTTCATTAAGCGGATAGCTTGGTGCACAGATCAGGCATTCTTCTCCCAATCCAATTTTACCGGATAACTGCTCCAGTACCCGAATGTGTTCCGGTTCCGAACGATGCGAAGAGGACATAATGGCAATCTCCTGTGCTGATAGGCCATAGTGACTGGCAATCCCTGCCCGAATGCCTGGAATGGCTTGAAAAGGTTTGGCAGATGAGCGAGTGAACGCTCTAAAATGAGGGTCTCCAGCCGAGTATACGATTCGGCCATACTCATCCGTAATACTTATGTGTCCGTAATGGGCGCATTCCATAACGCCTGCACGGTATTCTTTAATTAACAAGGCACTCTCCATGCGAGTTCTCTCCTTTATGCTCCCGATTTCATCTCTGCTTTGCGTCACGACGCCGCATGGGATATCTTAAATAGTATAGTACAAAAGCGACGTTTTTACAGTTTTTTCGACAGGCATTTCGGGTATAGCTTTATCATCTATGTTCATCTACTACAACTACTGAAGGAGACACTCACTATGCCACGCAAAATGTCTACACCATCCTCATCAGGTTCAACTCCCGGCACGTTGTTACGTCCACTCCTTAACTGGGGTTTGGCTGGTCTGGCCCTCAGTTCTTCGGTCGTATTCATTCTGGCAAGTCTCGGTGCCTGGTTGGGTGCTGATGTTATTATTCGTCTGGATGACCAAATTCAGCAATTATTTTATCTGAATTCAGATTCACGTCTTCATCTATTCCCTTACACTGCATTCATAACCGCATTGGGCTCATTCAAAATCTCTGCTGTGGCTGCAGGAGGTTTTGCTCTTCTTTTCTTCATACAACGCAGTCCAAGGTTTGTTATATATGGATATGCGCTCACAGGCAGTTTTGCCATGATGTGGATTCTGAACACGTTATTGAAGGAATTTTTCAGACGAAGCAGACCTGAACTGGATCATCTGCTGGTTGTTCACGGGTACAGCTTTCCCAGCGGACATGCCATGATCTCCATGGGCTTCTACGGCATGCTCTTTGTAATCTGGGCCATTGAACGACAGCGACATACATCTTCTGGTGTGTGGCTTCCTGTTCTATGCGGTATCAGTTTTATTTTCTTGATTGGTATCAGTCGGATCATGTTGGGCGTTCATTATCCTACAGATGTATTTACCGGATTTGCTGCTGGATTGGCATGGATCTTCTGCATGGTTAAAGGCATTAAACAAAGCCGCTGAAGAATGAATTCCTCTGATTTCCAGTTCATTTATCCTCATCTTTATTGTTTCACAGGGTTGCACGGCGTTTATATACGAAGTAAGCAAACGCGAACAGACAACATCCTACATCAAGTTTAAAGGAGGCGGTTGTTATGTGGGGCATCATTATCAGCATTGTGATGGCTGTCATCATCGGTTTGATCGGAGATGCACTTGCCGGTCACAACATGCCTGGAGGCATAATCGGTGCAATGATTGCCGGATTTGCCGGAGCCTGGCTGGGAGCACTTTTGCTTGGTAACTGGGGACCAGTTATCGGTAACTTTGCCATCATCCCTGCTATCATTGGTACAGCGCTCTTTGTTTTCTTGCTGGGGCTTGTGTCCAGACTGCTAAGACAGGCTGCCTGATTCGGGCAACAAGGTGTTCGTTGTTTCGTATTTGTTTCTTAAATTGAAGAAGGAGTGATTAGACATGAATAAAGCAGAAGAGCAATATCCTGTACAGACGGGTTCGACTTTCGCAAAAGGTATTTTCATCGGGGGTTTGCTGGGAGCTGCAGCAGCATTACTCTTTGCGCCTAAACCGGGACGTGAATTGCGTGGTGACCTTTCCGAGAAAGTAGGCATGGTTACTGACCGCACCAAAGAAGTGGCAACGGTTGTAAGTGACAAAGCCTCTGAACTGGCTAAAACGGTCTCTTCCAAAACTTCCGATATTGCAAAAACAGTAAATCAAGGCCGCAATGATGTCATGGATTCTGTGAGAAAAGCGTCCGCTGATGTGGCTAACGAAGCATCCCGTGCATCGGAAGAAGTGGCTGCCGCTTCTGTTGAAGCGAAGGAAGATGCACGTAAAGAACTTAACTCGACTAGCCTGTAAGGCGATACAGATCGAGTGACCAATAGCCAGCTGCACTCCAGCTGGCTATTTTTTATCCAATGCAAGTTGAGGAGGACGAATAATATGAGTAAAGTTACAATCAACGGCAATACTCCAATTACGGGAGGAACACCGGCACAGCAGTATGATACAAGCGAGCATCCTTTTGAATTGCGTCATGAGGTAAAACGATTGAACACACGTCTGGACCAGATTGCGGACAGTCTGGAGAGAGCACAGATCAAGGATATTATTGAGAATTACAGCAGTCCCAAAAAGCGGATTATTACCAACTTTACAGCGGGCATGGCACGAGGTCTCGGTCTGACTGTGGGTACCTTTGTTGTTCTCGGTTTGCTGGCATTCATTCTGAGCCAATTCGTGAACATGCCGATTGTGGGCCAATATATCGCTGACTTGCTTGGTTATATTGAAGATTACAAAAACTAAGAGGACTAGCCAACAGTAGGCTACCCCTTACGCTTTTCAGTTTCTCCTTTTTTCTCGGTCTCTTCAGCTGAAGGCTGCGAGGATTTCACTTTCAGCAGATCTCCTGTCCAGCCTTTCATCATCAGCCATACATACATGCTGATCATGCTTAAGATAATGACAACAAGGACCAGTACAACTCCCCATGATTTGTCGATAAAGGGTAAGTTCTCGAAGTTCATCCCCCATATCGCGCCAGCTGCCGTGGCAGGTATGAACACAGCGGTGACAATCGTCAGTGTTTTCATGATCTCATTGCCACGTACACCGGAGATTGCATTATCAATGGAGATTAACGTATCGATTTCTTTCTCGTAGTGACTAAACAAACGTTCCATTCGCTCTACTCGATGTTGGAGCTGTTGGAAGTATCGATTTTCATTTATTTCATCAAGGTAAGCTTCATGCGAAGCAGCCATCAGTTCCGAGTAAGGGATGAACAGATTACTCCAATACAGTAATTCAAATCGAGCGGCGAGAATCTGGTCCATCAACGTGCGAGCATTGCGGGATTCCATCTTCCGTTCCAGATCACGCAGGTTCATCTCAAAATGATCCATCCCCACATGGTAGTAATGCAGTATAGCTCGAAAAAGTACAAACATCCCGTCCCTGGCTTCACTACATTGCTGTAACATATGGGCACGTTCATCCGTCTTCATAATGCATCGTGTATTGTCATCCATATTCAAGGTAACCAGGTTATTGCGATCGACATAAAAAAACATCTGATTATCTTGACGCTGGTCGTCTCTCTCATTCTTGACCGCATACAGCAATGAACCAAATATGACTGGTTCTGTACCATTCACAAAACGGACGGACAAATAATTCGATTCGACTTCCGGAATTTTATGAAGCCAATACTGCATATCTGGAAATGCCTCTGTCAGCTCCTCCAAAGCATCGTTCATGCTATCGGTGTCAGGTGCAACCCAATCCCACCATTGCCAATGGTCCGAGCAAGATAACTTGTCACGGCGGGCTTCCAACTTGATTTGGTTCGCAATCACTTTATCCACTCCTGCACTTATGTTCGTTCATTGCATATCCGTCTTTTTTGATCCCAAAAAGGACACGTATGCATTTCAGCGCAATGACGTGTCCTTCTTTATGCCGTACTCAACAACATTAGGGTTCCATTTTTCATAACATTGAAGCATTAGACATGATCTGTTTCAATTTCTCTGTAGCTCGCTTCTGAATCCGAGATACACTCATCTGTGAAACACCAAGCTTCTGGGCAATTGCCCGCTGAGATTGGCCATCCTGGAATGCTAGAATAAGTACCTGCTGCTCTTGTTCCTTCAATTGTCCCAATGCCTGTTGCAAGTCCATCCGTTTTTCGACCGAATCATAGTCATTAACATCTGCACTGATCAGTTCACCCAATGTTGCTGCACTGTCATCCTGAGATAAAGGAGAATCCAGTGATACATAGTGGTAACATTCCCGACCAGCCAGAACTTCAATCGTCTCTTCTGCAGTCAAATCAAGGTATTCAGCAATTTCGTTCACACCGGGTGAGCGCTCCAGCTTAACGGTTAACTCATCAATGGCATGTTGCACAAGGGCTCCCTTTTCCTTAATCCTCCGGGGAACCTGAATATACCAGGATTTGTCACGCAAGTAGTTCTTCATATGACCGATCATGCTCTTCATGGCATAAGGTTCAAACGGAATACCCAGGTTGATATCGTATTGCTTCAGCAAACGAATCAAGGCCATCTGCCCGGTCTGATACAAGTCTTCGTATAGATCGGGGCGATTCCGAGCAATTTTACCTGCTGCCATTTTGACCATCGGTTCATATTTACGGATAAGAACTGTTGCAATTTCATTATCTTGGGTCTGCTGGTATTCCCAGATCAAACCTATAGCTTCAGACATGGACTCTGGGGGAGTCACTTTTTCATTCATACTTTCTCCTCACTTCTTGCAAGACGTTTTACGAGTACTACTTTCGTACCTTTGCCCGTCTCACTTTCCACACTGACATCGTCCATCAAGGCTTGCATCAGGTAGAACCCAAGTCCGCCAATCTGTGCTTCTGTCAGTTCTTTGTCGTGAAGACCGGCACGTGACACAGCAGGATTCATGTTTTCGAAGCTGGAACCTTCGTCCTTGACAGTAATGGACAATGTTTCGCCATCCACTTCGAACACAACTTCAACCATGCCGCCTTCATGTGAGTAGGCATATAATACAGAGTTGTTACAGGCCTCGGATACAGCAACTTTCATATCCTCAATGTCTTCATAAGAAAATCCCATTTTGGATGCTACTCCATAAAGATTGAGTCTTACAATATCAACGTAATCAGCTGTCGCAGGTAAATTAAGGGTGACTCTTTGAACTTCTGCATTCATTCCTTTTTCGATCCTTTCCTATTGGGAATTCTTCTGTGTGACAAAGAATTTGGCGATGCCCGTCATATCAAAAAGTTTCTGAATTTGCGCAGGAACTTCCTGTACTTCAAAGCGAGCTTCCATTCCGTGTCTTGCCTTCAGAACAGATAACAGGATACCAATCCCTGTACTATCGATATACTTCAATTCTTTCATGTTGATCACAAGATCTTGTTCCTTGTTATCCACGAGCGGCTCCATCACCAAGCGGAAGTCAGGAGCAACCGACAAATCCAGTTCGCCAGTCAGATACACCGTGCACACGCCGTCCTGAGTTTCGGTTCTTGCATTGAATTTTTCATTTTTATTTGTATTCATTAGACATCTCTCTCCTGATCAATGGTTTCCTTACCTAATAACCCAACTTCAGCACGAGTGAAACAGAAAGAAGTTTGGCAAATGTTTCAATTGGCCTGATTCATGGCTGAAGGGCCTGGGTTTAACATTTGTCGTTGTTTCTGAAACTGGGCTATTTTCTGTTTTACATTACCCATTTTCACCGGTTTACTAATATAATCATCCATGCCGGCAGCAATACAGCGTTGCTGAATACCTTCCATCACGTTAGCAGTCATGGCTATAATGATTGGCTGATCGGACTGGGACAGGCTCTCTCGAATCCGCCGTGTACACTCCAAACCGTCCATAACAGGCATCTGCAGATCCATAAACACATAGTCATAGGGATAGCTGCTGCCATTCACCATATCGAGTGCACTCTGCCCATCTTCAGCAATGTCTGAGAGCAACCCAAGCTTGCCAAGCATAATCGCCATCAACTTCTGGTTAATAGGATGATCATCTACAATTAATACCGTTGGATATTTATTCTCATTCTTCACATCCGTCGGCTTATCTTCCCCGTTCCTCTGGACAAGTTCAGTTTCTACATAACGTTTCGCCTGAATTGTAAATACAAATGTGGCTCCCCGTTGCTCTGTTGTATCCAGATAGATCTGTCCACCCATCATTTCAACCAGAGTCTTGCATATTGCCAGTCCTAAGCCAGTTCCACCGTATTTACGTGTCATTGATGTATCCAGCTGGGAAAACGGCTGGAACAGACGATCAACTTTGTCTGAAGCAATACCTATCCCGGTATCTTTAACAGCAAACTCCAATGCCATTTGTCCATCCTTTTCTTCCTTAACTGACACGATCAGATACACTCCACCCTGATCGGTGAATTTGATCGCATTTGCAATAAGATTCAAGAGAACCTGACGGAGCCTTGCCATATCTCCATAGATTAATTCAGGGACAGAGTCTTCCAGGAAATAATCCAGTTCCAGATTCTTTTTGCCTGCTTCTGCAGCAAACAATCCCAACACTTCCCGAATACAGGAGACAATTTCAAAGGGATGCTCTTCAAGTTCCATTTTGCCGGATTCCATCTTGGTAAAATCAAGAATGTCGTTGATAACCGTGACAAGTGCATCTGCGCTGCGACGAACGATATCTGCATATTCCTTCTGATCTTCCTTCAGTTCCGTCTCCATCAGCAGATCCACCATACCGATGACTCCGTTCATCGGTGTACGAATCTCATGACTCATCATCGCCAGGAATTCGGTCTTTGCATTGGCTGCAATTTCTGCTTCTTCCTTGGCCTGAATGAGTTGTTGGTTCATCTTCTCCAGTTCCTGTGTCTTCTGGTGAAGCAGCATCGTCTGTGTCTTCAGTCGTTTATTGGTGATAAACATCTCCACAAAGCCCTCGATTTTGGATTTCAAAATCTGAGGAATAAATGGCTTAACCATGTAATCAATGGCCCCAGCTGAATATCCGGCAAACAAGTGCTCCGCTTCTCTGCTATTCGCAGAGATGAATATAATCGGCACATCCTTGGACTTGTCCCGTGCCTTAATTAACTTTGCTGTCTCAATTCCGTCCATTCCAGGCATCTGCACATCGAGAACGATAACCGCAAATTCGTCTTTTAGCAGACAGCGGAGTGCCTCTTCTCCGGAAGTTGCCTTAACGAGTTTATATTGTTCCGATTCCAGAACTGCTTCAAGAGCAAGCAAGTTCTCAGGGCGGTCATCTACCAATAATATGTGGATTGGTTCATTGAGCCCCATGGCTAACGCTAACCCCCTATTTGATCTTCCGGTATATTTTTTCGGTCCGGTCTAACGGCTCATAGGTATCACTGAACTCTGTAAAATGTATCGATTCTTTTGACCCCAGAACCAGAATACCAAAGTGGCTCAAGCTCTCATGAAACAGCCCGTGCACATGGTTCCGCAGTTCATCATTAAAATAAATCATGACATTACGGCAAAAGATAACATTAAACTCGTTAAATGACCGGTCTGTTGCCAGGTTGTGCTCGGCGAAAATGATGTTCTTCCTTAGAAAAGGATGAAATATCACCGAATTGTATTTCGCTGTATAGTACTCGGAGAAGGCTCTGGTACCCCCTGCCTCCAAATAATTTGTAGTAAATAGTTTCATTTTCTCAATACCATATACGCCTTCTTTGGCCTGTTGCAAAGAGCGATCATTCATATCCGTTGCGTAGATTCTTGCCTTGTCATACAGTCCTTCCTCATGCAACATGATCGCCATCGAATAAACTTCCTCTCCCGTAGAGCATCCTGCATGCCATATTCGGATATACGGGTAGGTTCTCAGGATAGGAATAATCTTTTCCCGAAACATTCGGAAAAGCGAAGGATCTCGAAACATTTCCGTTACAGGGATGGATAAGTTCTGTACAAAACGGTCAAACGCGGAGCGGTCATGAAGAACACGCTCCTGCAAGCCGGATATGCTCTTAACACCTTCAGCATGTGCATGATGCCAGATTCTTCGTTTCAGGGATGGCAGGGCATAGTTTCTAAAATCATATCCATATAAACGGTGCATGCCTTCCAACAGCAACTCAATCTCGATCAGCTCGCGTTCTTCATCTTGCGGCATACGGACCAAATCTGCCCCCGTCTCGGTAGGTTCCCACGGTGTCATAAGTTCTCTCCACTTCTTCATTTGTTACTTGCGTATTCGTCGTATTGTCTTTCATTACCCAAACAATGAGCATACGAATAATGAACTTACGAATACAGCCATACGCGCATTAAGGATAACAATTGATCGGTCTGGATCGGTTTTTTCACATAATCAGATGCTCCGGCCTCAATACATTTACCGCGATCCTCTTTCATCGCTTTGGCCGTGAGCGCAATAATTGGCAACTTTTCAAACTGCGGGATCTGTCTGATTCGTGTCATCGCTTCATAACCATCCATTTCTGGCATCATCATATCCATCAGTACCAGATCAAACTCCGGATTTTTCTCCAAAATCTCCAATGCCTCTCGGCCGTTCTCTGCAAACGTTACATCCATCCGATAGCCTTCAAGGACACTTGAAAGGGCAAATACATTACGAATATCGTCATCTACAAGCAATATTTTTTTGCCTTCAAACAACGTTTCTTTGTTGTGTAGTTTCTGTAAGATTCGACGCTTGTCTTCCGGCAAATTGGCTTCTACCCGATGCAGGAACAAAGTGGTCTCATCCAGCAGACGTTCCGGTGACTTCACATCCTTGATAATGATGGATTCCGCATATTTGCGCAGCTTCATTTCTTCTTTGGAATCCAGTTCTTTGCCTGTATAAATTATAATCGGCAGATCGTTCAGATATTCATCATCGCGAATCTGGTCGAGCAACTCAAACCCGGTCATATCCGTTAACATCAGATCCAGTACCATACAGTCATAACGCTGGCTGTGTAATTCATTCAAAGCCTCACTACCTGTCGATACAGCGGTGATTGCAACATCATCATGACCAATCAATTCAATAATGGCTTTACGCTGAATCTCATCATCTTCGACGATCAACAGTCGTTTCAATTGATTCTCGGTATATGATTTGATATGCGAGAATGCTTTATCCAGTGAATCCTTGCTCGAAGGTTTTTTCAGATACGCAATGGCACCCATCATCAGCCCTTGCTTCATATCATCAATGACTGAAATCACATGTACCGGAATGTGACGTGTTGCCGAACTGCTCTTCAGCTCGCCCAGAATGGTCCAACCATCCATCACCGGCAGTTGAATATCCAGGATAATGGCATCCGGCAGATATTGACGTGCCATTTCAAGTCCTTTATCACCTTGAAGGGCAACAAGTGCTTTGAATCCTCTTCCTCTCGCCATATCCATCAAAATATGTGCAAAGTTCACATCATCCTCAATGATGAGGAGAATTTTGTCGCCTTCCATGATATTCTCCCGATCATCTTCGATCTGCGTGACATCTGGAGTATGGGAAGGAGACAGATCTTTACCCACGCTACGCTCCGGATCAGGAGAGAGAATGGACTGATGACTTGAAAGCATGGTCCGTGTTTCGATGGACTGTTCATAAAGATCCTCTGAGGATACAGCCGCTTCTCTTGAAGCACCTTCCTCCGCCAGCGCTTCCTCTTCATGATTATCCGGCAGGTATAAGGTAAAGCAGCTACCTTCCCCTTCGGATGATTCCACCTGTATTGCGCCACCAAGCAAACGTGCCAGCTCCCTGCTAATGGACAATCCCAGGCCAGTTCCACCGTATTTCCGGCTTGTAGTCCCGTCTACTTGCTGGAACGCTTCAAAGATCAGATCCGTCTTGTCCGATGGAATGCCAATGCCCGTATCTTTCACACTGAATCCGAGATATTGCTGATTGGTGTTCATATAACCCGGCAGCTCTTCCGGTTTCATCCGTCGTCCAATCAGACTAACCGAACCTCGATTGGTAAACTTAAATGCGTTCGACAACAAATTCCGTAAAATCTGTTTGACGCGATGACTGTCGGTGTATACCCATTCCGGCAGATCGTTGTCGAACTCGATATTCAAGTTCAGTTCCTTTTTATTCGCCATCGGTCCAAAGTTCTGCTGAACAAAGCTGGTCAGCTCTTCCATTCGAACGGTCTCATAATTGATATCCATCTTACCTGCGTCCACCTTGGACAGATCCAGAATCTCATCAATCATCTTCAGCAGATCCGCGCCCGACATGTAGATCGTTTGCGCATATTCCTGCTGTTTGTCAGTCAGATTTCCACCCTTGTTCTCCGACAATAACTGGGACAAAATGAGCAGACTGTTCAATGGTGTACGGAGTTCATGTGACATATTCGCTAAAAATTCGGACTTGTACTTGCTTGTCATCGACAACTGTGTAGCTTGCTGTTCCAACTGTGTCTTTGTTTTCTCTATTTCGTCATTCTTCTCTTCGACTTCACGCACCTGCTCTTCAAGCGCCCGCGTCTTGGCAATGAGCTCTGTATTGAAATGCTCCAGTTCTTCCTGCTGACGCTGGAGCAATTCCTCTGAACGTTTAAGCGCCTCTGTCTGCTCCTCCAGATTCTCATTGGAACGACGAAGTTCTTCTTGCTGTGTCTGTAATTCTTCCGATTGAACCTGCAGTTCCTCAGTCAGTGCCTGGGATTCACGCAGCAGTTCCTCCACACGCAAACGACGTCGAACGTTGTTCAAAATTACGCCCAGGTTCATAATCAGTTGTGTAAATAACTGCTTGTGCAGTTCATTGAAACCTTCAAAGGAAGCCACTTCAACTACACCAATCAGTTCATCTTCAAACACGACAGGATAGATCATGATACCCGCAGCACGTGTTGAGCCTGAAGCTGAACCAATATGCACGTAATCATCAGGCGTATTTTCCAGAATAATCGGTGTCATATCCAGCGCGGCTTGACCAATCAGGCCTTCACCGATGCGATACACTTCCTTACCAACATCTTCGTTCTCTTCAAATGCGTATGCACCGTAGCGTCTCAGTTCGTCGGGATGTTTTTCCTCATCGATCAGATAGACAACACCCAACTGAGCACCAAGCACAGGTGTGAACTCACTGATAAACATCTGTGAGATTTGGCGAATAGATCCAATCCCCCGAAGCAACTCCGGGACTCTTGCGATGTTCGAACTCATCCAGTTTTGATCTTGCTGAGCCTGTACATAAGCCCTCTCGATCTCCAGTTTTTCTTCCAGATCACTGGATACATCTTTGAACACACTGGCAATCTGACCAATCTCATCCGTTGATTTGACCTGAATGCGCCGAATGGTTCGGTAACGCCCTTTACCAAAACTGGTAATCATCATAGATACAGTGTTCAGCCCCCGTGTAATACTCGGCAGCACCCACATAATGACACCCAATGCAAGCAACAACCCCGCAATCATGATACTTATCGTGATCTGCACCGCTCTCGTATACGCTGCGTTAGCGTTCTTGATCTCGGCATCAATCTCTTGGTCCTGATAACGTGAAAGAGCATTCAAACTATCCACAGTTTCTTTTTGCACCGCGAGTCCTGTTGAATTGCGGTAGTTATTCGCATCTTCTACCCGGTTTTGGGACATCAGGTTGATCTGTCTCGTTGCATAAGATGTATAAGCGGTCCACGCCGTATTCACACGATCCACCAGTTGATGTTCAGGTGCACTGTCTGCCCGGTTTCTTACTTCTGCGAGGTAACCATCCCCCCGATCCTTCATCTCCTTCAGGTCACCTTCAGCAGCACTAATCGAATTGTTCGGATTCAATAACAAGTTAGCCAGCACTTTGGCAATATCATTGACCTCTCCACGTGCAGCAGAAGTGAACCTTACTTTGAGATAACGTTCCTGATACATCTGATCAATCTGTTGATTACTGCTGTTTAGCCGTTCATAACTCACAAACGTGAGCACGATCAGAATGGCCATCAGAGCGGTAAAACCAATCAGCAGTTTATTCCTGATCTTCATTCATCCCCCGCCCCTTTATCCAAAGTAATCCAGACCAGACATTTATCATCATCCCGGTCCTGGGGAATTTCGTCGTCGAAAAATAGTGCCTGCATAGCAGCTTCATCCCACTGATGGGAGCCGGCCAGTTTTTCGATCAGGAATTCATGTTGCTCCTCCTGCCCGCCCTGAACAGCTTCCAATAAGCCATCCGTATAGATTGCAATATGCCCGTCGCCCTCGTAATGGATCGTTTGTGGTTCAATATCCATTTTGTCAAATAAACCGACAGGACAGCAGACGCTGTCAAATGTGGTCACACTGCCGTCGTTTCGGAAAAATAAAGCAGGTGGATGCCCTGCATTAACATAATCAATGCGCTTCATCCGTGTATCAACAACCAGATAAATTGCCGTGAAATAATACTGGACCAATTGTTTCTCCAGATGGAGCTGGTTAAAACGACGGTTCAACTCCTGAATGACCTTCTCTGGATCCACATAAGTGGTAACCGTATCTTTCAACACAGAAGCGATAAACATCGTAAACAGGGATGAAGATATCCCGTGTCCCATCATGTCGAGCAACAGTACTCCGTAACGGCCTTCCCCAAGGGGGTACCAAGAATACAGATCACCCGCAAGCTCAAAGGATGGTTTATAGATGGCATGCACTTGGAACAACGGGTCTCTAATTGCCGGACTTAATACAGCATTTTGGACCATCGCTGCCAACTTGAGCTCATCCTGAATACGTTGATCACGCTCTTTATGCCAATCCTTCTCCTGTTTCAAACGAAGTGCGAGTCGAATTCTGGCCATCAGTTCGACTTTATTAATCGGTTTGGTCACATAGTCAGATGCACCTGCATCCAATGCTTCGGCAAGTTTCTTGGAGTCCCCGATCGCAGTCACCATAATAATCGGTATATCCTTCAGATTTTCAAATTTCTGCACAATACTGCAGGCTTCGATGCCATCCATCTCGGGCATCATCATATCTAGTAAAATCAGGTCAATATCCGACGGTCTTGGACGAAGTTCGTTGCTTTCCTCCCCAATTCCCAACACTTCAAACATTTCCATGGCGGAACTCGCCGTTACAATGTCACGATAGTTTTCTTTTTTCAGAATTTCTCGAATGATAATGACATTCGTCGGATTGTCGTCAACAATAAGTATTCTCATTGATATCTCCTTATCTGTGGCGTCCGGGTTTGTCGATTCTTATTAGGTTAAAACGAACGTTGATTATACAAATTTTGCATACAAAACGGCAGTAGACATAATAATTCCTAGTATAACTATAATCGTAAAAACAAAAAAACTCTATTAATACGTGTTCAAAAAGGGGCGGTTTTCAGTACCGAGAAGATGGGATAAAGCTAGAAATGGAGTAGCGGAGCGTAGGGAAAACTACGTGAGCAACGGACATTTCGGCTGAATTCCATATTCGATGCTGATGATGCCACTAGGCATCCTTCGTAATCAAAAGCGAACCTTTTGAACAACCTCTATCAGTAAATGGCACCATCGTAGGGGATTATCCCCGCGACCCACCCTGTTTTTGCAGCGTCCTGACCCCGCTTCCAAACTTGCAAAAACATAGATAAGGAATGGGGAAAGCCCCATTCCTTATCTATGTTTTTGGTTAAGCACTTTACATAAATGATTCAGAAGCTTGTCCATGTTCAGCAAACTTCAACTTGAACGTATATCGGGTTAATCTTTCTTTTTGGCAATTACGAGTACTTTACCTTTGTCTAACTCACTCTCGTAGAAGTCAGCTTCGGCTTCGGTAAAGCCCATCGAAACAATTTTGGCCCGGAGCTCATCACCACGTGAGCGGAACAGATTCGCCAAGGAATCAAATACGCCTTCTTCCTTTATGCCAATTTCTTTGGCATCTGCTGTATCAGCAATACGATCTGTACGATCCTTCTCATGGGCGAGAACAAAGATTTGATCAGCAAGGTATCCGGTAATCTGCAATTCTTTCACCGCTTCTACCGCCTGGACTCCGTTTTCTACCACTTTTGCATAAGCTTGCTCATTGGTTGAATTCATCGTTTCCACTCTCCTCTGATTTAATCCTCTGTATCGAGCTACTTAATATATAACCATACTATATGGGGTTGAAACGATTCGGTAATAACCAATCCTAGGAAACTGTGTCATCAAAAAGATCAATGCCTTCAATCTGCTGAGAGCCTGACTTCATATATACCTTCAGAGCCTGGTCTCCACGGAGAAACACTTCTCCGTCCTCTGCGACATAATAAGGTTTCCCGAGAGCTTGATGGATCGCTTCAATATTCATCTCGATTCTTTCTCCATTTAACATGATGTGATTCTCAGATGCATCGATATGCACATATTGAATGACATCCGTATCTTCACACAAGCCAACTTTCACATCATGAAAGTGATATTCAGGACACCCTAGATAAGGATCTTCCTGCTTATGCCCCGGCTGGCCCTTCTTGGCCAACAAATCATCCATGGTGTCATCCAGAGAAATGCCATTCAGAGTCCGAAAATGCTGGAAAGTCTCGGATCGATCAACAGCCAGAGTTACCTCTGACGCCTTCTCTTCCATTGCCGTCCATTGCATATCGTGAGCAGCGGGTACCGCTGCCGGTTGAACGGAAAAGGGAGAAATTACGCTAAACATCACAAGCAGTAGTTTCATCATGATTCTCACCCTTTCATCAGGTTCATCACCGCTCTGAAGGCTTCTTCATGGGTTACAAAGCGGTCATGTTACTTGCGCATCCGTTGCCATACATTCGCTGCAACATCAATATACTTCATCCAGTTTTTCCCGCCCTTTGCTTCACCATTATATGTAGCTTCATAGGATTGCAGGGTACGATCCGTTGATGTAGCAGGCGGTGCAGTTACATGAACCGATTCAGCGTGCTTGGTCTGTTCAGCGTTGTTACGTTTGGTCTGAAATTTCGCCATCAGCGTTGTGGAGACTTGTTTAGCTGCTGCCGTCACTTCATTCAACACTTCACCCAGATTCTCAACAGATTCCATAACAGGATCAATTTTTTTCATTTTGTGCTGTACATCCACCGTAATATCATTGGCATGTCTTACCGTCTGCTTCACTTCATAACTAAGTTCATCAATGGTTTTCTGTACCTCTTGCAATGTCTGTGAGACATTGTCCAAAGAACCCTGAGCGGATTTCAAGGTACGAATTAAAAAGAATACCAGTACTGCAAATGCCACTGCAATCAGGGCCACGCTAATTTGATAGATCATAGAAGAACCTCTCTTTCCATATGTGCATCAGTTTGTTATTGCTATAGTTACCCGGCGATTTCCCGGACGAAACAATATGATATATCCCTTCATATATGCCTTCGCTTGGAAAAAAAACTAATGTTTCAAGCGGTTAGCACTCGGTTAAAGTTAGACTACACAAGGCGGTGAGGTGAACACAACTCACTCCACAATCAAGCAAACGAAAGGATGAATACTTATGTTGAAATGGTCTGTATTATTTCTAATTATTGCACTGGTAGCAGGTATTTTTGGATTCTTCGGTATCGTTGAAGCAGCTGCTTCAATCGCGAAAGTACTCTTCTTCATCTTTGTTGTACTGTTCGTAATCTCCCTGATTACGGGACGCAGCCGAATGCGATAACCTCAGGCTCTGATATGACTGAATCATTATTAACGAATACATACAAAAGCCGATCGTGCTACCAAGCCGATTGGCTTTTGTGCGTTCAGACATAGGTCAACTTTTCTATATTATGTATTTCACTCCCTTCTGCTTTATTCCAATCCACTCTCGTATGAATCCCAAAAAAACAGGACTTTTTTGAGATAGCCAACCCGGATTTATCCCACTGAAGTATGATATTTACAGGCTTGCTATATACCCACATATGCGCCAGTTGACACTGGAGAATGCAAGAAAATATTGTTATAATTTGTGATTCATAAGGTAGCTTGCTTGGTTATTTTTAACACAGGACAACAAATTACATAACAAACCGAGGAGGAAAAGAAAATGAAAAAAATCGTAAGTTTTGCTGCTGCTTTAACGTTGATGGGTTCGATGGCTGCCGCTGCAGGTGCTGAGGAAGCGGTTACTGGAACGGTAACTCCGGAAAAAGGAACAGAGGCTACAACAACGACGACAACTCCAGCTGTTGAAGTGAACAAACCTGTTGTAGAAACAGTAGAAGGTACTGCTGAGACTGTAACAGGTACAACAACAGACACTACAGGTGCAGAAGGTACTTCAACTACAACTGAAACGCCAGCTACGACTACAGATGACAAAATGTTTGAAGAGCCACTCGTAAAACCAGGCGATGAAGTACTGGCACCAACGATGTTGCTAAACCTCCTGGAGCGCACTTGGTTCTATGATGCACCTAACGGTAAACCAATCGGTGCATTAGGCTCCCAAGTCATCGATACAACAGGTGAAGTGGTTGACGGATTCGACGGTGGCGAGTGGGTCCAAGTGTACACTTGGAAAGGTAAAGCGTGGATCCACGTTGCCATTCAGTAACATCGTATAATCGTTCTAACGATAAGTAAAGAGGACAGCACGCACAATCGCGGCTGTCCTCTTTTGATTTTCCAAGATGTTCACTCCCTGTTCAAGGGTTCCTTGTGACTTCTTCCGTCTTCGGTTCCACATGTACATGTACATGCATGATGTTATGCGATCGCTTCAACCGCTCTTCCACTCGGTCACAGATCTGGTGGCCTTCAATCAAGCTTAGACTCCCGTCCACTTCAATGACCACATCTACAAGTACATGACTGCCATGCACACGTGCCTTCACATCCTTGATCATTTCAACGCCGGGAACACGTGCTACTGAGGATCTGAGATCCGTCAGTTCCTTCTGATCAAATCCATCGGTAAGACGATGTGTAGAATCCCGAAAAATCTCCCAAGCTGTCTTGCAGATCAACAGACCTACAGCAATGGCGGCTACTTTATCCAACCATGGAAGTCCAAACTGCGCACCTATGATTCCAACTGCAGCGCCTATGCTGACCCAGGCATCCGAACGATTATCTTTCGCCGCAGCCATCAGAGCCTGACTATTAATTTGTTTAGCCAGACGGTGATTGTAACGATATACGCCTAACATCACCACAGCACAGACTACAGCCACCGCTGCCGCCCACAGATTTGGAGCAACAAAGGCTCCTTCATACCAGGAACGGACGGCTTCAACTAATACTTGCAGCCCAACCATAGCCATAATAAATGAAGCCACCAAGGCAGCAACCGTCTCCGCTCTAAAATGACCATAGGCATGATCCGAATCAGGTGGTTTCTGGGAGATCCGAAGCCCGATCAATACAGCAACGGAGGCCACAATATCCGTAAGGTTATTGAAACCATCGGCCAGCAAAGCACTGGAAGCAAATAAATATCCACAGATCAGCTTAAAGGCGGATAAGACGAGATAGGCTACGATACTAACCCAAGCCCCTCGCTCCCCTTTTCGAATTTCTTCATAAGCGTTCAAACCGGGCGACACTCCTTTAACGTTTCGTATTACGGTTTTTCCATGTTACCAAATGCGGAGCGTGTGGGTCTACAGAAACAGTGTTGCCAGGCTGCATTGCTGTAGGCAAGCCGAAACAAAGTTGCCAGACGGCAGGGCTGTAGTTAATGAGAAAAAATGTTGGCCTGGGTAAAACCAAAGGTTTTGAGCATTTTATCAGGTTGCCCTTGTGGGGCTTTTATAAAACGTATAAAATAGGTACATCCCGTCCAATCTGGACGGCTCACTGTAAGACCGGGAGGGAAATAACGATGAGCGAAAATAACGAACCGAAAAAGGTCAGTTTGCAGGATGCTATACGCCAAAAGCTGGCGCAGAAGAAAGAACAAGCAAATTCCGGTAACCAATCCAGCGCCTACTTTGAAGGCGGACCTAAAGCGATGAAGAGTCAAAACAACAAGAAGCCTAACAACCAACGTCGCCGTACTGGTGGATCTTAGGTCTTAAAGCCGCAGAGAAACCCATTGAATTACAAAAAGAACCGCAAGCCCTCTTCACAGAGGCTTGCGGTTCTTTGCTGTTCCTATAATAATGCTCCGTAGTTGATGCTTAGTTTAAGCTTCTACCGGATACATTTTATTGCGCAGTTCTTTAATTTCATCACTTTCCAGATACTCGTCATAGCTCATTTGGCGATCAATGATGCCATTCGGCGTAATTTCGATAATCCGGTTAGCAATGGTTTGAATGAACTGATGGTCATGGGATGTAAACAGCATTGTGCCGTCAAAATCAATCATACCATTGTTCAGCGCTGTGATGGATTCGAGATCCAAGTGGTTCGTAGGCTCATCCAGAATCAATGCGTTAGCACCAGTCTGCATCATTTTCGCCAGCATACAGCGAACTTTCTCGCCCCCGGAGAGTACACTTGCCTTTTTCAAGGATTCCTCACCTGAGAACAGCATACGTCCCAAGAATCCACGCAGATACGTTTCATCCTGATCTTTGGAATATTGACGGAGCCAATCTACAAGCGTCATGTCTACACCGTCAAAATATTTGGAGTTGTCTTTCGGGAAATAAGCTTGAGTTGTTGTCACACCCCAAGTGTATTCGCCGCTATCCAATTCCGTTTCACCCATAAGAATATCAAACAACAGGGACTTGGCATTCCCGTTTGGACCAACAAATGCGATTTTATCCCCTTTGTTCACGACAAAGCTGATATCATTCAGCATTTTCACACCATCAATGGATTTGCTGATGCGATCTACGGTCAACAATTGTTTACCGGCTTCACGCTCAGGTTTGAAGTTGATAAACGGATATTTACGGTTCGATGGACGAAGATCATCCAGCGTGATTTTGTCGAGTTGTTTCTTCCGGGAAGTTGCCTGTTTCGATTTCGAGGCATTCGCAGAGAAACGTTGAATAAAGGCTTGAAGCTCTTTAATCTTCTCTTCTTTTTTCTTGTTGGCATCACGTTGCAACGCAAGTGCCAATTGGCTGGATTCGTACCAGAAGTCATAGTTACCTACGTACAACTGGATTTTACCAAAGTCGATATCCGCAATGTGCGTACATACTTTGTTCAGGAAGTGACGGTCATGGGATACCACAATAACAGTACCTTCATAGTCCATCAAGAAGTTCTCAAGCCATTGAATGGATTCGAGATCCAAGTGGTTGGTAGGCTCATCGAGCAACAGGTTGTTTGGACGACCAAACAATGCTTGTGCAAGCAGGACACGAACTTTTTCGTTACCACTTAGTTCATTCATTTTCTTATCGTGCATGTCACGGTCGATACCCAGACCGATCAGGAGTGCCGCTGCATCCGGCTCAGCATCCCAGCCATTAAGCTCCGCAAATTCACCTTCAAGCTCACCTGCACGCAGGCCGTCTTCTTCAGTGAAGTCCGCTTTGGCATACAGCGTATCTTTTTCTTTCATAATGGCATAGAGACGACTATGACCCATAATTACGGTTTCGAGAACCGGATACTCATCATATTCAAAGTGGTTTTGCTTCAAAACGGCCATACGTTCGCCCGGGGTGATGTGCACCTCTCCCGAGTTTGATTCAATTTCACCGGACAAAATTTTCAAGAATGTTGATTTACCGGCTCCATTGGCGCCGATGAGGCCGTAACAGTTTCCTGGTGTGAATTTGATATTTACATCTTCAAAAAGTGCACGTTTTCCGTAGCGGAGCGTGATGCCGCTTGTACTGATCATTAAGCATACCATCCTTTATTGGTTAATCTGCATACTGCATGAATAGCAAGTTGCGTAAATCATGGATTCAATATCCCGATGCCTATTCTGGCACCATATTATAACACAAAAAAGCGGCAAATTCGAAAATTGGCCGCTTTTTACTTATTAAAGATTTGGTAAATGTACTGTTCATGCAGGCATATCCCTACATTAACATATTTGGCTCGCTTTTGTTAGTCCTGTTTGCTTTTCTCGTGGTGAATGCGGAGCGTCTCACCATGACCAAGCACCCTAATCCGCTCTTTACCAATGCCTAGTCGTTCACGTTCAACTTCCAGCCGATCCAGTGCTTCCTTGGGCGTATCATCCGCCAGCTTGAATGTGCCGTAATGCATTGGTACCATGAGCTGGGAGCCGGATTCAACGAACCCCTGCAGCGCTTCTTCAGGTGTCACATGCTGAGAAGTCATGAACCACTCCGGATCGTAGGCACCGATAGGCATCAGGGTAACACCAATGTCAAAGCGTTCTCCAATCGTTTTGAATCCCTGGAAGTAACCTGTATCACCCACAAAATACAACACAGGCGGACCGCCTGATGTTTTGGATGTTTCGTTCTTCCCTAATTCCGTGGATGACTCATCCTGATTGCTCGTTGTTGCAGCACTCTCCGCTGCTGAAGTCGTTGCAGGATGGATTGATTCCAATACATAACCGCCCCAATGGGACGTATTGGTATCAAACAACGTTCGGCGCGTCCAGTGCTGTGCAGGGACAAAAGTTATTTTGACTCCGCCAAGTGTCATATGATCCCACCATTTCATCTCCTGGCATCGATGGAACCCTTTGCGAATCATCTTGCGTTTCAGACCATCGGGTACGATCAGTAACGTCTTGGCTGTAATCAGCTTGCGCAAGGAAGCCAGATGCAGATGATCATAGTGGGAATGGGATATTAGAATGACATCCAATGGTGGAATATCCTGAATCGGAATGCCGGGGGCACCGAGCCTTCGTTGAAATCCCATTTTTTCGGCCCACACCGGGTCAGTCACGATGTTCAATCCATAATATTGAATGAAAAACGTGGAGTGACCAATCCAGGTAATACTTGTGTCATCCCGATTAGCATGCAGATAATCCAGTTCAGGCGGGTGTTTGGGCACGGTGTAGGAGTAGTCCTTTACTTTATTGCGCCGCTGCTCCCTCCATTGCTTGAATTCCTTCAGCGTTTTGTCCGTACTTACATTATCAATGTTGTTATAACGGATTTTTGGCATGAAAGGGCCCTCCTCCCTTCCTCATTTCTTAACAACAGATTACCCCAAACGGGAATGGACGTACCAGCCAATCAATCCTTTGGGTTCTTACATACGGCCAGATATACAAACAGAAAGACAATAGCAGCCGCAATGATCAGTGGAGGGGCGTACATAATGGTGAATGTCTCAAAAAAGCTCAATCCGGTTATACCGGGTATCCCCGTGACTCCCTCGGTAGATAGTGGATCCAGCAAGGGAGTCATGAGTAAGAACATGTTCAGTAGCATGGACAGACTCATCCTTTCTTTTTACCAGAATTACCGCGCACATAATTGGCATCAAACAGGAACAGCTTCATAATCAGCACAAGCGAAGGAATGAGCACGAGTAACCCCAGACTAAACGCTGTAATGAGCGCAATCCCCATCGTGCGATTCGTAAAGCTGTCGTAAATATTGATGTAAGGATACAGAATGTACGGAAGGTGGGATCGCCCGTAACCATACCAGGCAAAGGCAAACTGAAGCATGACAGCGACAAAGCACCAACCTAGATATTTACTTTTCCACACCAGCGACACGGCAATGACAAAACAAATAAACGAAGCGATGAACATCCACGAAATATTCACCATCTGCTCAAAGTGTGCGGGATTCTGTTTGTTAATTTGCAGAAATGCCAGAAAACTCGCAAAAATGGTTGGCAAACTCCAGAGCAGCGCGTACTCTCGAAGCACCTCATATGCCGGCTCATCCCCCGCCCGCTTCGCATAATAGGATAGAAACATCGCCGAGATGTAGAGCACACTAACCAGTGCAAGCAAAACAACCGACCAAGTATAGGGATTCGTCAAAAATTCACGCCAGCGAAAAAACACCTGATCGCCCACCTGCTCAATAATTCCGCCTTCTGATATCGCCAAAATGGTAGAGAATACCGCCGGAATCAGCAATCCCGTCGCCCCGTACAATGCCATATAGATCCGGCTGTTCTGCCCATGGTTGCCGTAGGTATTGTAGGCGTAATACACACCCCGGATCGCAAGCAGCACAATAGCCAGGGAACCCGGAACCAGCAAGGCTGTCCCGTAATAGAAGGCGCTGTCCGGATAAAATCCGACCAGTCCAACCACAAAAAAGATCAAAAACACATTCGTCACTTCCCACACCGGAGACAGGTAGCGCTGAATGATGTTATGAATTTTGTTCTCGTGCCCGGTCAAAATGCTATAAAAGCTGAAGAACCCGGCGCCAAAATCAATCGAAGCAACGATCAGGTAACCGAACAAAAACGTCCACAATATTGCGATACCTGTAATTTCGAAACTCAATGCACGATCCCTCCTTCAAGACCCAGAGACTCCAGTTCCTTCTCTGCTTCCTTGTTGCGGAACAGCTTGCTGAGTACCCGAATGCACGAGAAACACAGGATCAGATACAGCAAGATGAACAACACTAGCATCCATCCTACCGAAGTTGACGTCGTAGCTGCTTCCGACACCTTCATATACCCGCGTAAGATCCAAGGCTGTCTGCCAACTTCGGCGAACATCCACCCCAGTTCGATGGCAATCATGGCCAGTGGCCCCAGCAAGACAATGCCGAGCAGCAGCCATTTGGGATATGGCTTGCGCCCTGGCAACCACCGCCGCAATACATATAACACAGGAATCATCAGGATGATCACTCCCGTTGTGACCTTCAGGTCAAACATATAATGAATGGACAGTGGTGGCCTCAGATCCGCGGGAAATTCTTCGAGCCCTTTTACTTCCGTATCGGGACGATTACCCGCCAAAATGCTAAGAGCATAAGGAATTTCAATCGCGTATTTCACTTCATTGTTCTCATCCAGAATGCCGCCATAGACGAGCGGTGCCTCTTTCATCGTCTTGAAATGCCATTCTGCGGCAGCCAGCTTCTCCGGCTGATACTTCGCCAGGAATTTACCCGAGGAATCGCCGATCATGACGGTGCTGATGGCAAATACAAGCGCAGATACCGTTGTGAGTTTCAGTGCTTTTTTGTAATACACATGATCCCGTCCCCGAAGCAAACTGAAGGCGGCGATCCCCGCCAGGATACCTGCACTCAAGGTGTAGGATGAGGCGAGTACATGGGACACTTTGGTTGGTGTTGCCGGATTCAACATGGCAGCAATGGGATGTATGTCCTTCATGATGCCATTAATCAGGGTGAATCCCTGAGGCTGGTTCATGAAGGAGTTCACCGTTGTAATGAAAATCGCAGATGCAGATGAGCCGAGAGCTACCGGGATCAACAGCAGCATATGCGTATATTTCTTTTTGAAACGATCCCACGTATAGAGGTAAATTCCAAGAAAGATCGCCTCTATAAAAAAGGCAAACGTCTCCATGAACAGCGGCAAGGCGATGGCCTGACCCGCTACCCGCATAAACATCGGCCACAGCAGACTGAGCTGTAATCCGATCGAGGTGCCTGTAACGACGCCAACGGCAACGGTGATGACAAAACCTCGCGCCCACCGGCGTGCCAGCAAGGTGTAATGCATATCATTGGTTCGGAGTCCTCGCCACTCGGCCAAGGCAATCATAAGTGGCACGCCTACACCGATAGAGGCAAAAATAATGTGCACAAACAGGGTAAGACCGGTTAGTATCCGGCTGAGCAAAACAGGGTCCAGGGATGACATGGTTACACTCCTCTTTCACATAATCGTTATGTACAACAGCAGTTACTCTGCTTGAACGTGTATCTCAATAACTCATGATTCGGATGATGCTCTTCACAACGGCATACAGCACAACCACAGCTGCAACCAGACAGACAATAATGAGTGTTTTCTCTTGTTTACGGAACATATACCTGCCGTCCTCCTTTTGCATGGGATGCAAATTATGGCTCTATAGACAGTTTGCAAAAGAAGTTGTTTTTTTATCCGGGAAATTGAAAAACAAAAAAAGCCTTTCCCCGTTTCACGCTTACGCGCTAAAGGGCAAAGGCTCTATCCGTAGGTCTCGTACACAAACATTATTCATAAAAAAGCGAAATGCATTTCTTCATCCATCATTAAATTCACACCAATACGTCCTGCTTGGGCAGTCGAACCTTGAACGTACTTCCTTTGCCCGGTGCAGATATAAAGGTCAGCGTACCCTTGTGATCCTCTACAATTTTACGAGAAATGTACAACCCGATTCCTGTTCCACCAATCTGCCGATGATCCGAATTATCCACCCGATAGAATTTGTTGAACAGCATGTCCTTCTCTTGCTCCGCAATACCTATTCCGTAATCACGCACATCAAGACATAACCATTCCTCTTCTTCCCATAATGTTACATCAATGCGATCGGCTCCCGGAGAATACTTGACTGCATTGCCCACCAGATTATGAAGAACCTGAACCATCCTGTTCTGGTCAGCATAAGCAAAAAAGTCTCCATTAAACGTATGCACGTAGATACGTTGGGCAGACTTCATATTCCACTGTTCGGCAACCCCTTCTACCAACTCAACCAGCGGTACATACGTCATGTGGTAAGTCATACCTTCGTTGTCAAGGCGCTGAATATCGAGTACATCATCCAGCAAACTGCTCAGCCGCTTGCCCTCCGAAGAGATGGTCTGCATGAATTCCCGCTGCTGAGCTGCCGGAAGGTCATACATCATCATTAGTTCCACATACCCCATTATGGTGGCTACAGGCGTTCGAAGCTCATGAGATACCACACTGATCAGCTCATTTTTCATCCGATCCAGCCGTTCTTCTCCTGTCCGGTCACGGAACACCAGCAGAAACCCATGGTTTTTACCCGGGACATCCATCTGCTTCATGTACAAGGAAAATACACTTTTATCCACATTATTGAATATAAATTCGGTCTCGATAAACGCCGTTTCTCCATTCAGGAATGCTCTCGTCTGTTCCATCAGATTGAAGTTGTCCGTTAATACCATCGTATCAATCGCCTGCGCCAAATCTTCAATGGATCTGCCCATAAAATCACCCAAACCAAACATCTCTTCTATCCTTCGGTTGACGATGGTTATGGTCCCTGATCGATCAGACATCACGAGTCCTTCCCGTACGGATTCAATAAATTGCTCACTGATATCTCGCTGTTCCTGAATGGCCATCTTCTCATTGAACAACTCCGAGTTCAGCTTCTCCAGCGCAAGGGCATGACGTACACGATCTTCTTCTGCTCTGGTCCGCTCTGTAATATCCTTAATAAACAGGTTATATAATGTCTCATTTTTGCCCAACTGGATCTCAACAATTTTGTACTCTATTGGAAATACGGAACCATCCCGGCGAATACCTGAAATTTCTTCAACGATGGTGTATCTTTTACCTTCCACATATTCAAATCGCTCCAGCAAAATCTTGATCTCCTTGCAGCTGGCCCCTTGAAAAAGAGACGGCACTTCCTTGTGCAGGATCACTTCTTCCCGACGCAATCCAAACATTCTTTCAGCCTCGGGATTAAACTCAACGATCAGTCCATTGGAGTCCACAGCGATAATGGCATCAATAGAGGATTCAATAATGGCACGTTTGACCTCTTCACTATTCTTGAGTTCCTTGGTACGCTCAATAACCCTGTCCTCCAGCGTTAACTTGTCGTGACGAATCTGTTCGAATTGTTCCAGCAGCACATCTGCCATTTTGCGCAAATTACCAATCAGGATCTGTACTTCGGTTACATGGCTGGTTGGCCACTCCGGCTTCCCATTTCGAAACAGCAGTCTCGGCAGAGAGCCTGTCATCCTGGTCAGTCTTAACAGCGGGCTAACAACCTTTCTGCTGAGAGGAGCCGCTACAATCATGGAAGCCACGATGATCGCGAACAGGGATTGCAGCGTGGTCAGATAAATCGATTCAATTCGGGGGTAATACTTGGACGAGTCAGTCACAATGAATACCCGATAAGGTGTTAACCTTGTCATTTCTGCTTCATAGATAAAAGAGGCTTGTTTCCAATAATTCAATACATCGCTGTAATGGATATTTGCGGAACTTAACAGAATGAGGTTATCCCTCGACTTCTTCAGAAGACGGAATCTGTCCATGTCCAAGTACTCGCCCGCCTGTAGTGTATTCAAACCAGAAGCGACGACTGTATCATTGCGATTCAGCAGAATCACATTCACACCCAGTAGATGATGATAACGCGCCATATTCTGATCCATATTCTCGGAGGTAACATACTCTTCATCAAGATCCTGAACAACCGCACTCGCTGCATATTTCATATCCCGTAATATGGCATCATTCATTTGACTCAATTGTCTGCGGCTATCTGCGGATAACAGTACGAGAGAAACAAATACCACAAAGGCAACTACGTATTTAAACGCAATTCTTGTTAGTGGAATGGTTCCCGTCCGCTTTGATCTGTGTTCACCCGTTGTGATCCAGAAATCAACTACAATTCCCGCAAGCAGCGCATTCACCATACCAATCACAGCAATATACATATATTCATACTTCACATCGTCTATATTCATACCCAACATAAAATGTCCGGCATAGATAACAGGAAATAACATCACTACCCAAAAGACAGCATTAGCCTTGATTAAGCTTCCATTCTTCCAACGGCTCTGCCAAACGAGCATCCAGATTAATTCCATGAAATGAGCAAGCATTATAGATAAATTGTGCGGCTGGAAGCCAACAAAGACGGTATTCAGCAGATGGATGACTGTGAAGGTAACAAATCCATAGATGGCCCCATGCAAACGTAGAGCAACGAGTGCTGCCGCGCTACCAATCATAAACTGAACACCATAGAATAAAGTAAACGGAAAAATAGTGCTTAGTGATCCCAGAATGATCAGAATACTTGTCCCAATCCAGGGTATTCTCAGCTTCAACACGACCCAATCCAGCATTTGTCTCGCCTTTATACGATCCATATGCAGTTGCCCTCATAGATCATTTTTTCTTCTGTTTTCAACAACAACGTTGGTTCCCCCTATAAACTTAAGCGGATACAATCTTACTTTTTTCCCCTTAACTCGTTCTGATCCATTATACTGTAATTAGTACTTGGTGTAGATTTGGGAAATTCTGATTGATCGGCAACCAAACTGCATTTATGCTAGAATATTGAAGTTCATCAAAAAAGCTTATTTCTTCTCTACATATACATCCTATATTTTGGGATAGAAACATTAAAAAATTTGCGGCATTTATTCGCAATTCACCTTGTTTTTTTAGCATTTTCTTAACATATTATTTTCACCAGGAGTGTGACCCTATGACTATCAAAGTACTTCTTATAGAAGATGAGAAAAATCTGGCCGACATGATTGCTTTCTTTCTTGAGGAGGAAGGATACATCACTGAACGGGTTCATCATGCCCGTGAGGCACTTCAACTGTTTCCACAATTCCAGCCGGATATTGTTGTAACGGATCTCATGCTTCCTGAAATGGATGGAAATGATCTCGTAGAAGCCTTTCGCCAGCACTCCACTGTGCCCATTCTGATGATCTCGGCAAGCACCATGCTTAATGATCGACTTCGCGCATTGCATAATGGTGCGGATGACTTTCTGTGCAAACCATTTAGTTTGAAAGAGTTGGATGCCCGGATTAAAGCACTGCTGCGAAGATCAATCATTTCTTATCAGGATAAACCGGTAAAAGAGGACAAGCAGGCAGAGGTTACTGGACATGTAAATGTGAATGAATACAGAAGAACCCTGTTTGTGGATGGCGTTGAAATCGAGGTCACTCATATTGAGTTTGAGATTATGAAGGAATTGTACCGAAATCCGGGTAAAGTGTTCACACGTAATGAACTGATGGATCGGATCAAAGGCTCCGAACGCGCCTATCTGGATCGTACCATTGATGTTCATATCTCAAGTCTGCGTAAAAAAATTGAGCCTGACCCCAAGAACCCACGTTATATTAAGACGGTTTGGGGAACAGGCTACAAATATGTGATCTAATACGATCGTAACGATTGAAAGTTAAACACCTTTGGCCATATCCCTCTTTTATCTCATGGATAAGATGGGCGGTATGGCTATTTCTGATTTATGGACAGACGACGAATGCAACCAGCTTTCCATATCCTTGATGAGTTGATTCGGGTCTTGCTCGTTCCAAAGAATCATCTTCATCTCACCTGTACCTGTAATCTGTTGCAGGTGACGCTTCCGAATAAGGGATTTGAAATCCGTAATGACCAGTAACGGAAGTTGTGGCATAAAAGCCCGAATGGCATTTGCTGCTGACACCGCTTCTTCCGCAATCTGATAATCAACAATACAATAACGGGAATTTTCCCAACTTCCCCGATGTGTTTCTATTGCAGAACCAGATGTTGAGTCCTCAATCCAGTTCCTGAACAATTGAATAATATTCTCATATGCAATACGACGTTTTCCATCCGAGAGCACGGTAATGGGTTCCATAGGTATAACCTCCAGTTGATTCTTATCTTTATTGTGCCAACTTACGTTTAAAAATGTTTGTGCGTGAACATGAAAGAAGTGTTAACAAATTTCGTACTTCTTCACATTAAGTGTTAGACATGTCCACTTCACTTCTGGTTGATTTCGCAGATTCCACACATTGATGTAAAATAGAGAAATACCCGTGTGATTTAATTTACGGGAAGTTAAAGATGAATCTGGTATTATAGGAGGTTACATTGATGAATATTGTTTCCATTGAACCAACACCAAGTCCAAATACGATGATGCTACATCTCGATGAACGTCTGGAGGACGGAATTCGCAAAACATATACACTGGACAACGAACGATCTGCTCCGGCGTTCATTCGCCAGATGCTTCATATTCCCGGTGTAAAGAGTGTGTTCCACACGACAGACTTTGTGGCACTTGATCGTAAAGGGAATGCCGACTGGTCCGTTATCTTGGGCGAAGTCCAAAATCGCCTTGGACAGCAAGGCATCGATCTAGACTGGATTGAATCCGAAGATGGTTCAGGCGAGCACTTCGGAGAAGCACAGGTATTTGTACAATTCTTCCGAGGCGTACCGATGCAAATCAGGGTCAAGGCCGGAACCAAGGAAGAACGAATCTCGTTGTCAGACCGTTTTGTCAAAGCCGTGACGGAAGTCGCCAGTGCAACGATGATCAAAGAACGCAAACTGAGTGATTACGGCGTTCGATATGGCGAGTTACCAGACATCGCACGTGAAGTCGAGCAGGAATTGGAAGCGGCTTACCCCCCAGAACGACTTGAGCAGGTTATCAAACAGGCCATTGAACATGGTACCAAATCCGAAGAGTTCGTCGAGCGCCGCCGTGAATTGGATGGAGCTGAACTTGAAGATGCTTTGCGAAACGAGGACTGGAATGTTCGCTATGCGGCATTTGACGGCATGGAGCCTACAGCCGAAAGACTGCCTCTCGTAGCCCAGGCTCTGCATGACAACAAAATGCAGATTCGCCGCTTGGCCGTCGTATACCTGGGTGACATTCGTACACCGGAAGCGATGGAATTGCTGTATGAAGCGCTTCAGGACAGTTCTCCCGCGGTACGACGTACTGCCGGTGACACCTTGTCGGATATCGGTGACCCTGCCGCCACTCCAGCGATGACAGCCACGTTATCAGATAAAAGTAAACTTGTACGCTGGCGTGCAGCACGTTTTCTCTATGAAGTCGGAACTGAAGAAGCAGAGCAAGCGTTGCGAGTTGCAGCCGATGATCCCGAGTTTGAAGTCAGTCTGCAGGCCAAGATGGCTCTGGAGCGGATCGAATCGGGCGAACAGGCCGCTGGAACGGTATGGCAGCAGATGGCTGGCCGTAACAAGAAAGAGGAATAGTCGTCTCTCAGACCTCACATCCAACAATTGTTATTGCACTGGAAAACCATGCGCGTTATACTGATTGTCTGTTTACTACACTGAACACATCGTGTTAAGTTGTGTTGTTCATAATTTCATAGACAATAGATACACCTCATCCATTGATGGTGAGGTAGAGGTCGCGGGTGCGATCAGTACGCTGAAGGAGGCGCTAAGGAGCCGCTTATGAGATCAGCCGAAAGGTGCACCCGCCGAAGCTCACTGGACGTTCCTTACACGGTCCGGTGGGCTGGGGCTGCTGTCGAAAGGCGCAGAACTGTCACGGAAGTACATTTCCTTTATATAAAGGTATGAATTCTTCTGTGTTGAGCTATCTTAATCATCTGGGACATGGTGCGGACATTGAAATATTAAAGACCGCAGGCTGATGCCTGTGGTCTTTTTGTTTATGAAGCAATTATCGCAAACATCAGTATATCGAATGAAGGAGTGTTTCCATGCAAGACCGCAGTAACCCAACAACAACTGGACCTTCCCTGAAAAAAGGATTACGCGCACGCCATATGACGATGATCGCCCTCGGTGGCTCAATTGGTACCGGGCTGTTTCTCGCAAGTGGTACCGCCATCTCAACCGCAGGCCCTGGTGGAGCATTAATTGCCTATGCAGCCGTTGGCATCATGGTCTATTTCCTAATGACCAGCCTTGGTGAGCTTGCTACCTTTATGCCGGACTCCGGTTCATTTAATACGTACGCCGCACGTTTTGTAGACCCTGCTCTCGGGTTCGCCATGGGCTGGAACTTCTGGTACAACTGGGCGGTAACCATTGCAGCAGAGCTTGCTGCCGCTACAGTACTTATTAAATACTGGTTCCCCGACAGTTCGTCCATGTTATGGAGCTTATTGTTCCTCGTGCTGATCTTTGCCTTGAATGTGTTGTCTGTTAAGGGCTATGGAGAGTCCGAGTACTGGTTCGCCATTATCAAGGTTGCTACCGTTATCATCTTCCTGGCCGTTGGTGTGCTCATGATCTTTGGTATTATGGGCGGAGAAGCGGTTGGTTTCAGTAACTTCACCATCGGTGATGCGCCCATCCATGGCGGATTCTTCGCCGTGTTAGGGGTATTCATGGCCGCGGGATTCTCATTCCAGGGTACCGAGCTTATCGGGGTAGCCGCCGGTGAAAGTGAAAACCCGCGCGAAAATGTCCCCCGTGCCATTCGTCAGGTATTTTGGCGCATTCTGATTTTTTACATTTTGGCGATTACCGTGATCAGTCTGATCATCCCGTATACTCATCCGAATCTGCTCAAAGGTGATTTGGAAAATATCGGTGTCAGCCCGTTCACGCTGGTGTTTGAGAAAGCCGGACTCGCCATTGCGGCTTCCGTCATGAATGCCGTTATTCTGACTTCTGTACTCTCTGCCGGTAACTCAGGCATGTACGCTTCGAGCCGGGTTCTCTATGCCCTTGCCCGAGACGGTAAAGCCCCTCGTTTCCTCGGTAAACTGAACAAAAAGGGTATTCCCATGAATGCCTTGCTGCTTACAACAGCTGTTGGTATGTTGGCATTTCTCGCCTCCCTGTTCGGCGATGGCATTGTGTATACCTGGTTGCTGAATGCATCCGGTATGTGTGGTTTTATCACTTGGCTAGGTATCGCTATCAGTCATTATCGCTTCCGTCGTGCATACGTTGCACAAGGCAAGGATCTGAGCGATCTGCCTTACCGTGCACGCTGGTTCCCGTTTGGGCCGATCTTTGCTTTTGCCCTGTGTATTATCGTGATCATCGGACAGAACTACCAGGCATTCACGGGTGACGAGATCGACTGGAGTGGAGCCATCGTTGCCTACTTGAGCGTACCCCTGTTCCTGGTGTTGTGGCTCGGTTACAAATGGATCAAAAAGACCAAAGTGGTGCCGCTGCTGGAATGTGATTTCACACCTACCGATTCACCAGCTGATAAGCACTAACGAAGCAATATTTACACCTGCCACTTCGATGACAGAATAACCTTCCGATCGCTGTTATCAACTTATACAGCTGATACGATTTAACTTCATATTAAAAAACCTCCCCGTGGCGTTGCAGTTTTCCTACTGTGGCGAAACGGGGAGGTTTTGTTTTATGTCGGCTTCCCCCTTCGAACATTTCTGTACGTCCTTTTGTCCCTGTCCATATTTTGTATAGGTCGGTAAGTAAAATAGAGAAAGGTATACTATTTTTCTTGGACAACGGGAGTTGATGCATAATGAAAAAATTCTCTATTCTGCTCGTTCTATTGGGCATCCTGATCATCAGCTTTCCTTTCCTGCGGGAAACGTATTATGACTGGAAGCAAACCCGTGTCATGAACGATCTGGAGCAATTGCAAAACGGCTTGTCTAAGCTTAATCACTCCTTCGAACAGGGCATACAAGATGCAGCTTCTGCCGAGCCGACTACGGATAGTACAGATACAGTGCAAGACGCCTCTTCGGATACGTTGGGGATACTATCGATTGACAAGATTGATGTCCGCTTACCGATTCTGGAGGGTGCAACGGAAGCTAACATGAAGGTAGCTGCAACCCATCTTGTCGAAACCACTAGGATCGGTAACAAGGGTAATGCCGCCATAGCCGCTCATCGCGCCCACAAAAAAGGACGGCTGTTCAATCGTCTGGGAGAACTCCAGATTGGTGATTCGATGCAAGTCACCTTGGCAGATCGAACGATTATCCAGTATAAGGTAGATCAGATATCCGTTGTGGAGCCAAATGACTTGTCTGTGCTGGAAGACCCCGGACTTGGCCAGGTCCTTACCTTAATTACCTGTGATCCACTCGTCAATCCAACACATCGCCTAATTGTAAGAGCTATTGAAGTGAATCCGGAGGTTGCCGGATATTGATCTTCCCTAAGGTGCAGCTGAAATAAAATAAAACACCCTCTAGTAATTCACATGATGACGCTGAGTCACTTGTGAAAGTTAGAGGGTGTTTTTTTATCCAAATATGATCTGTTCCTGCATTACGTGCTGCGATCTAGCGCTGAAGCAATTGTCTGCGGCGGAAGTACATGAATCCCGCGCTACCAAGCGCCATCAGCATCATGCCCACAGCAGTGTAAGCCATTGTGCTCTCTTCACCTGTTTGTGGCAGCATTCCCTGAGATCCAGGACTTCCGTTTGGCTGTGATGCAGAATTTCCATTGCCCTGTGATCCATCTGTATCCGTTCCAGCAGGAGGTGCCAGTGCACCATCCCCATCCGGTGCATCTGTATCCCCAACAGGAGGTGCAGTGTCTTCACCGTTGGATACGCCTGGTGTCGGTGGCGCTACCCCGCCATCTTCATCTGTCGGGCTTTCGGTTCCTCCCCCAGACTCTGTAGGTTCAGTAACAACCGTGCCTGGAACCGACGGATTTGATGTTCCTGGTTCCGGATTTACTGGTTTCTCCGGATCTGGTGTTCCCCCCGTAGTAGGGGTTCCCGGATTATAAGGTCCACTCGATCCACCACCCGATACCGGGATAGCCTGATTCGTTTTTTCCACAACTACAGCTTCCGTTTGTATGTTCGTAATTTCAAATGGTACTGGTGTTGTGTCCAAGATATATCCGTTAGGTGCTTTTATTTCAACCAACTGATATTTATTGATATCCAGGTCTTTAAGTACAATTTCACCTTGTTGATTGGTTGTCAGTGTAGCTTCATCCAGACCTGTTACCTTGTGGAACTCCCAATTCCCATTGGCATCCATCAATGCAGTTTGAGCCCGTAATTCAAATACTGCTCCCTGAAGGTGCTGAGTTCGACCCGCATTGGTTTTAATCAATTTCACGGAACGATCATTTTCTTTATTTTCAATCGTCAATTGAGTTTCCGGCTTGATAATAGATACAAGCGTCTCTGGCTGTTCAATAACATAGCCTTCTGCCTTGGTCTCTACCAATGTATATGGACCATACGGCAAGTTATCAAATTCAATGACCCCATGGATATTCGTAACCTGTGTGTCAACCACCGCATTTGTACCATTACGCAGTTCGAATTCAATTCCAGCTAACACGGATTGATCCTTGGCGTTCACTTTGGTCACCACCAGCTTGGCATTTGTGCCCTGCGTATTGGTATGTGTGAGCGTAACAATCTGAGTTTGATTGGTTACAATGGTAAGAGGTATGGGCGTTGAATCCAATTGATAGAATTCAGGTGCCTCGACCTCAATCAACTCATAATCCCCTGGCTCCAGATCTGTTGCTCCGATCTTTCCATCCTCACCCGAAGTTATCGTATCGATCAACTGGCTGGTTTGACCATTTTTCAGGTACAGTTCGAATGTTGCACCTTTTAGCGTTTTCGTGCTGTCAGCAGCATCCACCTTGGTTAATTCGAAGCCTTGACGAATCTTTTTATTTTCAATTTCAAAAGCGATATCCGCATCCTTGAACTCAATTGTTTTACCTGAGGCAGAGCCATATTCAGGATCAACCAAGTATCCTGCTGGTGCAGATAATTCTTTTAACTTATAAGGTACACCATTGGTCAGATTGTTTAATCGATAGTTTCTGGAGCTTTCAACTACTCCATTCTCGTCCGTTGGTTTCAATGTTTCCAGAAGCGTAGTTCCAGATGCATTATAGATTGCGAATATGGCTCCTTCCAGCGGAACCCCTGTATCACTGACTTTGTGAATTCTGATTTTGCCTAAACCTGTGGAGGCACCTCCACCTGCTCCAGCTAATGAAACTTTAATACCCGCCTGATTGCCTTCCCCTACCACCGAAGAAGATTGACCTGCAAATTCAACCTTATTCTCAATTCGAGCTCCATGATCGGCATTAATATAGGACTGGTATTCCAGAATGAATGCAGTATGGATATCTTTCTTGAAGGTGAAGGTAAATGTATTGCCCTCCACGTTCAATTCATAATCAGCCGGATCAACCAGTCCAGCTTTGTTGGATACATTGCCTGAATTGTTGGCAGGCAGGTTCGTTGCATATAATTTCAATGAATCAGCCAATAGAATTTGGTTCTCCGACAGGGTATCTGTTAATTGAGAATCCGCTGGAACATAAGATTGACTTGGATTGATATTCACCGTCCATGATGCTTTATCCGTTGTACCGATCTGTTGACCTGTTTTTTGTACATACACACCACCGTGAACTGGCGTGACGCTCGCTGATCTATTAAAGCGCACTTCACCACCGTCACCATCGGTTAGAACAGCCTGGTTACCATATGTGCCTTCGACGGAATAAGGTCCATCCAGGCTGGTCTGGTACTGAATGCGATAAGCTGTTTTGCCGATGTTACCCAGATCCAATGTAAAACCTTTACCGTCCGGGTTCAGCTGGAATTGACCAGGTGTGAGCGGAACCTCGCTACCTACAGCAGTAACGTTATTGGCTCCCTGTAACTCTAACTCATGAACTTTTAATGAACCGTCTACAAAAGATTGGTTACCCGTGTAGGCATCCTTGAGGATGGCTTCGTGAATATCAAACAAGTTGTAGTTTACATCAATTGTCCATGTGATCTTTTTGTCTTTGGCGCTGTATTCGCCCTTTTTGTTACCATTTTGAATGGTGTACTCTTGAGGTTTGACAACAGCAGATTTGGTAATCGCAGTCTGTGCTACATTGGATTCTTCCCAATCGATCTTGGCAGAGTTGCGATATTCATTATCCGTTGGCATACCTGCCGTCGGGTCAAAGCTTGTTGTATAGGTAATGACATGTTCCGTGTTAATTGTAACGCCGTCCTTCAGGCGAACGGAGAATCCTTTTTCATACGTTGGATCAGCCGGGTCTGGAGTCAGTTCGAAGTCTTCTTTGTTAACCCCACTCACTTGAAGACTACCCGGAATCAGCTTCATGTGTCTGCCTTCGTAATTATCCGTGATGACGATATCCGTCATGTCCTGCAAATCACGGTTCAAAACAATCTGCCATTCGATTTCTTTTGTGTTGAAGTTTTCACTTTTCACACTCTTTGCAAAAATGACTTCCTGAATGTCTCTTCGGCCTGTTTTGGAAGTACCATCATACATGTTCACTCTGTTCGTAATGGTGTCGTTTGTATAAACACGATGAATGGTTTGTGTATCATATTCGATCTCATAGGCCTTGGTAATATCGTTCTTAAAATGTAATCTGAAGCCATCATCGAACCCTGTACCCATCGCTTCGAGTGTGTATTCATTTGGATTGATCAATGTTCTGTTCGAAGCCGCTCCACTTGCATTAATGTCCACTTGATACACTTTGACGGAATTGTTGATCAGTTGCTGTTTTGCCGTATCAAAGCGGTCTTCAATCCATGCATTCGTTTGCATGATTTCTTGCTGATTGTAGTTATATTGCACTTTCCATGTGATCGTCTGTGTCACCGGATCATACGCACTATCTTGCCCTGACTTGTTCAAAGGCTCATTAAAACTCACACGAACTCGGCCAATATCTGTTTCGTTGTGCTCACTCTGATCCGTTGTAAGCGCAACCTGGTTTTGATACTCCACGTTGGTGAACGGAGCAGTGGTTGGTGCTTTAACACTTGTCGTGTAGGTCACACGATAGGCCTTATCTGTATCCCCCAATTGGATTGGAAACTGTGGTTCCGTTTGAACTACTGGACCTGCTTTTACAGATCCATTCAATTGCACTTCCAATTCGCGAATTTCGATATTGCCCTTGAGTTCAAGGTTTGTTGGCAACGTATCTGTAAGAACCGCATTTTTCAAAGCCTTCTCGCCTTGGTTAAAATCTACGGTCCATTCAATTTCGTCGGAGTTGAAGTTTTCTTTGTTTGCGTTTCCCGATTTCTTCAACTTATCTACGGCTGTGTTGGCAAAATGCACATCAATGATGCCCTGCCCTACGGAACTAAAGTCTATCTGTTGTTTCAAGCCATCTTCCATCTTGCTCTCATCGAACTTAATCCACACGTAGAAGTTACCTTCCAGCTGCGCATGCTCGATCAGTTCATTAAAGGTAAAGATGATTGTGCCATCTGGATTCACCACATACTCCCCAACACCGCCATCCAGATTACCCTTAAGCTGCGATCCGATGATGAATTTATCGGGCAAGTTAAAGGTGAACGTAGAGCCATCGCTGTAGTTGTGGTTGTCATCTGCAAGTCCCCATGTAAAGACTACAGCCACCTCATCCTGAATGCGTGGTCGAATATCCTCGATTTTATCTCCTTTGACTTCAATCGTGCCATTCCCGTTGTCTTCTGGTACCTGATTGTACATCTGCACACTGGTAATCAATTGATCTGTAATTACCGGACCTGCAGCTGCCATTGCTAAACTGCTCTGGTTGAGGTTTCCCTCCCCCTCTTCTTCCGGAGTGGCAGCAACGTCAACGTTGTTCACCTCTTCCGAACCTGCCAAACCTTCTTCTGACGCTGTATCGCTGATTGCACTGGCTGGCAAATTAGTTAATTCATCCTGAGCATGCATTATTGGTGTAAATATCCAACCCTGCATCATTTGTGTGACCAGCAACAGAGCAATGATCACTATGCTCACTTTTTTCCTCATTTTTTGCATATCCTCCTCGTACGTAGTGTTGGCATACGCCGAAGATTAGAATAGCAAAGCGACATATACAAAAAATATACAACACTAAAATCCTCATTTTTGAACACCAAATTGAACGCAAAGAAGGATACTCCTCAAGCGGAGCATCCTGTTCAAACGGTTGTTATCGTGTCCAGTTAATTTTGACGCGCAGATCGGTAGTACCTTCCATTTTGGACACATAATAAGATATCGATTTCATGCCAAGCTGGTACAAATCCTGCAAATCTTCAATCAGTCCAGCCTCCGTACCCTTGTACCTGAACGTAAGCGAGGTTCCGCCTTCCTTCAGTGTACTTTGAACCTTGGTCTTCAGCGCAGCATGGCCTTTAACGGCATCCTGTTCATCATACAGGGAGTAGTCCAGAGCATGGTACAGCTTCTGATAAGCGGCTTTTTTGCTATCTCCGGCCTTCACCAGCTTTAATAAAGCTTCTCGATATGGAGCTGGCGCAGCGGGGTACTTGCTTTTGCCTGTCCAGATATGGTCACGTGCCATCTCATCATCGCTTAGCAAATAATAGCTGTGGCTAACCTTACCTTTGCGATCAGGGGTAGGATCATCCCATGTGGTGTCCATGTGATACCACTTGCCGTCCAGGTTCACGATATTCCAGGCATGAAGCTGCCCACCTGCTGTGCCTTCCACAATCCGGTTATCGATACCTACTCGCTCCAGCATCCGATAAGCCAGCAATGAGTATCCCTGACACACGGTACTGCCTGTAACAAGCCCGTCGTAGGCTGTATATTTCTTCAACGAAGTATCGTAGGAAAGGTTAAGCACAATCCAATCATGGATGACCTTGACCTTCTCATGATCCGTCATGCCTGGTTTGATGATTTCTTTCAACACGTTCGTGACTTTACGATTCACATAATCGGTCTGCTCCTTGGTCTCCCGATAGGAGAGAGTCACATGCACCTCGGCCGACACATTGGAGCCTTTATAATTAAATGCATAACTTTTAACGGTATATTGGATATAGGGGTCACTCTTCATTGCCTCATCGATGGAGGTTTGTAATTGTTTTTTGAGGCCTTTCACATTGCCTTTGTATGTAAAAACAAGTTCCTCCGTTCGCTGTGACATTGCGGTAAGCAAGGTCTGGCGCAAATCTGTTGCCGTGGATATATCTGATGTCCCTGATGCAGCATACAGTTGATCCAAATCAACCGTACGTGGTAACGCTACAGCAATCAGACAGCCTGCCAGCAGTATGGTGATAATTCGTTTCCCGTTCTTACCCATGAAAGGAACCCACCCTTCTTTGCAAAGTTCTCACGCCCTATTGTATCACAAAAGGCTCTGTCGTCATTCTTCTATATCATTTCAACTAAAGAATATTTACACGAACACTCCGATGTCAGAACAACTTTCCGATCGCTGTTATCCCCAGATTTTTTTGATCCTTTATTCAAAAGGAAAAATCCGGTGATAAAGGCGCACGCTTCGCTTCCTCAAGTTATTTCTGACCTCTCCGTTATCGTGTAAATGTTAGTTGAAATAATATAATTTTTGTAAAAATCAAATCAAAAGAGACCTTCTATGGAAGGTCCCTTTGATCTTTAGTTCATTGAATCACGATTACCCGTTATCTTCATCCTATGATTCGCACGGGCACGATATGAGTGATTCCTCGTCTAATACAGACGATTCCCACTCATAAACGTATCTGTTTTACCTTGAAGCTTCGCCAGCCTTTCCAATACCTGTGACGCTTCAGCTACCGTCACTTTGCGTGCAGGCATGAACCGTCCTTCAATCGAAGGGAGCAATCCCAGCTTCAAACTCAGGGAAACCGCCCCCTTACTCGTAACGGCACTGGCATCCGCGATGTTCGGAAGATCCGATGGCAACGTGTAGAATCCGGCCAGCTTCTCATAGCGTAAAATACGTACGAGCAATACCGCCAATTCTTCACGTGTCATCTCTTCCTGCGGATTCAAATTCTGTTCAGGGTCCGCTCCGGCAAGCCAGCGTTGATCGATTAATGCCCGAACTGCCTTATAATACGGGCTGTCAGGTGTCACATCAGCGTACAGCTTGTCATCTCCGTCCCCACTATAGTACAGATCCATATTTGGATTAATCGCTCTTGCCAAATAGTTAAACCAATCTCCTCGGGTGATCACACGATCCGGGAATACACGTCCCTGTTCATCAGCAAGCAATACGCCATGCTGTGTCATATTGCGAAGAGCTGCTTCGGCCACATGACCCAAGATATCCGTAGGTTCAGCCTTGGTTGCAGAGCTTGTGTCCCCGTATATAAGCTTCCACTCTCCTGTGTTCGCATCCAGCGCTTCATAGTTGCCATAGATCGAATTCTCATCACGTGTAGGCATATAAGCAAGGTTCACCCCCGCCGGGATGACTTGAACACCGTTCATACCATATCCACCGTAACGGGAATACGCCAGAACCAGCTTGAACTCCTCCAGATAGAGTGCCTTGGCCTCATCATAACTGATGGCTGGCTTAACATCTGCCGGCAGTTGTTCAGGCGTTGCCGCAATACGCGTATAAAACTCGTTAATTGTCCCGTTGTTCAACACCTGTACTTGTGCCGTATCATCCTTAACCGGAATTCCGTTCAGATAACGTTGGAACATAAAAGTACGCGCATCATCTACCTCAATCACGTTAGCCAGCCGGAACTGCTCCGTAGCATCTGGAACTAGCGCAATCACCGTGTTCATCGCCAGTTTCTCAGCCTGCTGCCGGGTTACCATTTTGCCTGCCTTCTCCTCAGCCGGTTTCTCCTGTTCCATCTCCGGTCCCATTCGTTGCATCATCGTATAGCTGTATATCTGTCCGGTAACTGCATCGACCTGTGCTGAGATATCCCGCATGAACATATAGGACATATTGGCACTTCGATCACTCCAGCTCAGACTCCATACCTGACTGTTCGGACTCGAGTAATATCCCTTGCCCAACTGGCTATGTTCCAGCTTATAACCCTTGGGAATGTCAAAGTTCGTTGCGACCCGATTGGCGGCCTGCTGAACATTTAACCTCGTACCATTGGCCGGGACAAAAGGAGTTACATCACCTTTTAACTTCGTATCCTGCTGCAAAGAATCTTCATCCACAGCTTTACCTGTTAATGTATTAATTCGTTCCAACGTATTGGCTTCAATCGGAACGATACTGATATTTCTTGGTGTATATGCTAGGTAGTACTGCAGACCCTGCTTGGAAGACAAACGATCTTTGGAGATATAAGCCAGTTCCACATCGAACTGTTCTTCAAACTGCTGTCTGGCCTTCTCTTCTGAAGCTGCCGGTTTCGATGAGGGATACTTGGCTTCGGTAGTACCTCGCGAGTAACCTGTCACCAAACCACTTTCATCCACATTAATGTAGACTGTCTCTGCGTCAGATAACAATCCATCATGTTTTAACTGGTACCCGTATCGATACTCTGTTCTGCCAAACAATGACTGTTGTTCGATGGAAGAATACAGATCTCCAAGCGGAGCGTATTCATTGTCCTTAAGACCTGGAATCGCTTGATACAACAGTGCCACGGCCTTTTTTTCAGCTTCAGCTTTGGTTAGCTTCACATCCGATTCCGAGACATGTTTATCCAGGATATCCGACGGCAAATGTACACTTAACACTTCCCCTGTGCCTGCATGTACAGTTCCACTGAATCCCGACGTATGGTTGCCTTGTGTAATCTGGAACCCGATCTCCCATGCCTTGTAGTCTGGCGGTGGATAGGAATTAGGTGAATCGAATCGTACAGATGAGATCGTTGCTTTTTTTAACAATGGAAATAATTTCAGTATATTTTCACTGGCTTGCCTGGATGAGATTTTCGCTCCATCAGGCACGTCATTGCTCGTTGCGTCTAGTTGCTCATTTTCCCCCGTTGTCGCTTCGGTCACCTGTTCAGCTCTCGCGGCTGATGCACTGCCTGCAAAACCTGGTGTTTGCGAAGCAAGCAGCAGTGTTGCCATCGCTGCGGTTGTTGCTTTGGTTGCGAACATTTTGATACGTACGTTAAACTTCCAATTCAAACTCAAATCTGGACCTCTCCCTTCAATTTCATACAAAGAAGCATAACAAATAACCTCGCATGAATATTGCCAGTCTATTCTATGATACCATAAGCTTCCTTTTTAATCGTCGTTTTCGGGGCAATTTTACAAATGTGAATTTCTGCATATTGCTAATAATAGCAAAAAAACGCCAACCACGTTGGCGTTTTCTCTGTTAGCCTGCACTCTTATGTAGGCTGATTCTACCTTGTCAACTACTCGCTATAGACGAATCATTCGACTTCGCCTGACCTTGAACATGGGTTTTCAAAAAGGGAATAACGGTGTCCCAGAAGGCGGGATCTTCCTCGGAACAACTGTGTCCTCCGCTGTTGACCCATAGATGTTCAACAGGTGGATCGGCTTTGGACATAAAATATTCAAGCTCACTCGGGGGAATGAAATTATCTCCCTTGGAGTGCACCATAAGCATCGGCAGTTGCATCCCCCTGCGCCGTTCATTCAGCATCATCACCGGATCACGCTGACGATAAGATTTCAGAGATTCACCCAGTCGCCAGAACCAGATTCTCGGAATTAACTGAGCCAGTGGAAACAAGGGCAGACGCCGGCGTCTCAGCTCTGAACTGACGATTACCTCAAATTGCGATGGCATCGAGTCCGTAATCACTGCTGATACAGGAATTCCCTCCGTCACTGCAAGAATCGTACCCAGTCCCCCCAAAGAATGTCCAAGCACTCCGATGGCATCCGCATCAATCTCTGGTCGTGCAGTCGTATACTGCAACGCCGCCAGCAGATCATCCCGGAACAAATAGGCAGATGCAGCACGAACCGGATCACTGGCCCCATGACTACGCACATCATACATAAATAAGGCATATCCGGCTTCCCAGATCGGACGTGCGTAACGAAGAACACGGGAGCGATTGGAGCCCCAGCCATGTGCAATAATAACGAGCGGCCATGGTTTCGGAATGTCGGCTCTGGCAGGGATGAACCAGCCATGCACCCGACCTCCACCACTGTCAAAGGTCACATCCTCAAACGGCATTGGGGGTGTCAGGGTGATTGGAATTTTCTTGGGTGTCTGGCTCTTTACCGCTGCCTTCCATAATCCACCTGCCGTTACTGCGGCCACGGCGAGCATGCCGCCTATCATTGTTTTAGCTTTCACAGGGCATCTCTCCTCTCCGAATTCTGGCATACATCCATCATAAAACAATAGAATGAACGGCACGTTAAACGACATGGGTTTTTATGATAACGATTGATTTAAAATTGTTTTAAAAGATACCTTTATATATACCCAAATCTACGTACTTTTGGACCGGCGCCTGTGCCTACACTTTCGCTACTTCCACAAATCTCCGTGAGCAAGCTGCGATCTTCTCATGATCTCCTGCTACAAGAGCTTCTCGTGGTAAAAGTGCACTTCCCAGACCCACTGCAGCTGCGCCTGCTGCATAATAATCAGCAATATTCTCCAGTGTGGCACCACCTGTTGCCAGCAGCGGGATGTGGTTCAGGGGAGCTTTGATCTCCCTCAGATACGGAATGCCCAGACTCGCCATCGGAAACAGCTTCACAACTCGTGCTCCCGCTTCATGGGCAGCGACAATTTCCGTGGGTGTCATGGCTCCAGGCCAGATCTCGACACCATGTTCTACAGCATATTCAATGACAGACAGATCGACATTGGGTGACACCAGAAATTGTGCTCCTGCAGCGACAGCTTCCTTGGCCATCTGTACATTCAGTACCGTACCCGCTCCAACATAAGCCTTTCCTTCATGCCGCTCACGCCAGTCTGCAATAATATCATGTGCTCCAGGTGTGTTCAGTGTGACTTCCATCAGTCGGATTCCACCACCTGTCATGCCTTGTCCAGCTGTTACTGCCGCTTCACGGCTAATACCGCGCACAATCGCGACCAGCCTCGACTCCAATAGTACTTCCGTCAGATTCATATCCAATTCCCCTTGCTTCATCAATTCGGCAGCCGAAGACAGATAATCATGTTTACCGCTTTTCCGTTATTCATTATTGTAAAGCATATCCTCCCCTGGATGAAATACATTAATCCATTTCAATGTGAATGCGTCTGTCACCAACTCTATGATGTACGTTTATTACAATGCAAAAAACCTCTCCATGGAACATGGGCTGATTCACCCATTCAATTCCACGAAAGAGGCCGCATTTCGCCTGAAAATACTAAGCGTTTTCCAATACGTTATCCTTCTCCAAATCTTTAAAGTATCGATCGTTATATAACATGCTCGGATGTGTTGGATGATAGGCGAGTGCGATATCATTATGTTCTCGGGCCTTGGCACGGTTACCCATCCGGTCATAACACACACATAGTTGCAGATGCGGCATCCAGGTCCAGGCTGCTTCATTTAGCACCACCATAGGATCATCAGGACGTACAGCACGAGTCGCCTGTTCGTACCAGAACAGAGCCTTGGGATAATCTTCACGGTCGGCAAAATAACCACCCAATCGACAGCATATCTCGGCTCTTGGCAAATCATAGGCAAATGATCTGAACAACGCCGTGACTTCCTGTTCCGGATGTTCAAGTGCAGCTTCACAATCCGCAATTTTCTGGCAAGCAGCGATCTGATCTTCCACCCAGCCCAGCCCGGTATCCAGAAACTTCTCATAGTACTTCACCGCATCCTCATGCTGTCCATGGTCCTTCAGTTCATTACCGAAATAGTACAAGTCACGCGGCCCGAATTCCTCTCCGGCCTGTTCCCTTTTGCGATAGATCCGCAGATTCCGATCGGTATACTCCTTATCTTTCTTGTGTGTAACCGCTATATCACTATGCAGCAGATTGCCCGCTACAGCCAGATATTCATGCACTGCGCCAATCCAGCGAAATTGCCGATCCCGACGCACCAGACGATTCCGGCGCAGACTGTAGGCTACCTTGCCATCTGCTGTGAATGACAGATTGTAATCCATCGTTACACTATCAACATCCGGGTCCAGTGAACGTTTTAAGGCGATCAGTTTCGCCCGATCTTCCGGTTGGAACACATCGTCGGCATCCAGCCACAGAATATATTCACTCTTTGCCTGATCGAAGGCATAGTTGCGTGCTGCTGCAAAGTCATCCACCCATTCAAAATCAACGATACGATCCGTATATCTGGAAGCAATCTGACGGGTACCATCCGTTGATCCGGTATCCACGATTACAATCTCATCAGCAATCCCGTTGACCGAGTCCAGACATCTGGCGAGGGAAGCTTCTTCATTTTTCACAATCATACACAGGGTAATACTGATCGTCTCCTCACCTCGTCTCGCCCTACGATTAAAGGCAGATACCCCCGGCAGTTCGGACAATCGATAGATGTGGTACGCAGGGAAATGAGTATCGACGAACAAACGAAAACCCAGTGCCTGAGCACGGATGCAGAAATGACGATCTTCGCCCCAGAAGGATACATTGGGAATCTGGTCATACGAAACTCCTGCTGCCAGAACATTTTTGCGAATAAGGGTACATGCCCCTAACCCTCCAACTTCATAACAACCCGGGATCCGCAGCTGATTTAGAAAAGCAGTCGTTTGCGTGCCCTCGTCTTCCGCCTCGGTTCCGTCTACTGTTTTGCCACCGCGGCGATACAGAGCATACTCATCCTGCAGCCATACCTGCGGCATTTCCCTGGCATCCGGCTGCCAGCGGGTCCAAAAGATATTGGAAACAATGTCTTTGCCACTCGATACAAGTTGCTCCAGCGTCCGCGGATGCAGCACCAAGTCAGAATCAATCAGGAAAACCGCATCGTAGTGATTGTCGCGTGCATATTGCAATATGCGATTTTTCAAACCAGCTACACGCCAAATCTGTTCATCCTGCCAATAATGTCCTCCCTCATCCTTAGTGTACACCCCTTTGTTGTCAGGACTACCGCTGCCATGTTCATCTGCTTGAATAACCGTTCCCTCATGCTGAAGCACAAATTCACACAATATATTCGATGCGGCTTCTTCCACGTTATCGTCTACAAACAGATAATCCGTCTTCACTGTTGTTCTTTCCAGTGCATGCAGAGAATCCAGAAATTCACGAAGCACCGGAGTTGTCTGGCGAACCGGGCTGGCGATCAGTATTCTTTCTTGCCCAAGCGCTTCAAGCTTTTCCGATTGGCGGGTTTCTTGCGATTTAGCAGAACGTCTGGGCGGTCGATGATTATTCTGGCTCACTTTCTGATTCTCATTTTCGCTCTCATGTTGCTTCTCATTCTGATTTTCATTTTCTTGGGAATTCAGCTCTACTTGAGGTTGGGATTCTTTTTGCGATTCGCGTAACGGGTCTTTCTTCAACGTGCTCACTCCCCCTCTCCTTACTCGAACCATGCCAACAGTCGTGGCTCTTGATCCAATATCGATTCGTACTGTTCTTTCCAACCGTATCTTGCTTCAGGGTCCAGTGCTTGATAGCGTTCATATTTGCGGATGCGGTCTTCTTCCCGCGCCCAACCATAGTGCTTCACCCGGGGAGCATGACATCCATAGGACCAATGCTGGATCGTTAACGGAAAACGACCACAATGCTGGGGTGTCTCCTTCCATTCATAGCTCATCCCCGGGTGATAACGAATCAGAAATGGCCGATAGTAGGCATGCGCCTGCCAGAACTCATCTTCCCGGTAATGCGTCTCACTCCACATATCAAACAATCTGAAATAGATCGCATCTTCATTGCCACTGAGCAACAGATCCCGTAACAACCCAAAGTCACTGGTTAAAATCTCATCCGCATCCAGATTCAAAATCCACTCCGGATCGGTCGCCACCGTCTCTTCCCATTGTTGTTTTCTCAGGCTTACCTCGTCTGCAAAACGTGAAGCTGTGTTCTCCACTAATACGAGTGGAATACCGTCCAGAAGTTCCCTGCACAGCGCGACCGTTCCATCCGTGCTTCCGTCATCAATGATTACTGCGCGATCAATCCAAGGACGATGTCTCTCCAGTGCCTGCCTAAGATACCGATTCTCTTCATTACGAACGATCATCGACAAGGTAATATGTGGTCTTCCATGTTCCTCATGTCCATCCAAAGCTTCACCCCCATGCTCAAGCTTCTACCTATTAAAATGTCGGACACACGATGCCTGGACGAATCACAATCCTCTATTCCCAATCTATGCAGAGTCGGAATACGGATATGCAGGCCAAGGAAACCTTTCATGGGGTTAATCTTAATGAACGACAAAAAAGCACCCGCCTTCGCGGATGCTTTTAGTGTAATCACAAGATTAATGTAGTGAATAGTGAAGTGAATGAATTAACGGTATTCAGCCAGACGATCATTAAGACTACGTGTCTGCCCATAGACTTCCTGGTACAGTGCGAACAGTCCATAATAGACGGCAACCGTTTCCGGGTTCGGCTCATAGGACTTCGCTGGACGAATAAACGCCGTTGCACATTCCTGCAAGGACGGGAACCAGCCACAGCCATAGGCAGCCAGCATGGCTGCACCCATCGCAGGACCCTGTTCGCTCTCCAGCTTCACAATCGTGGCGTTAAAGACATCCGCCTGCATTTGCAACCAGGCTTCATTTTTGGCACCACCACCAATGGAGATGACTTCATTGACGGTTTTACCTGCACCACGCAGAATATCAATCGACTCCCGCAGCGAGAAGGTAATGCCCTCCATCACCGCACGTCCAAAGTGCTCCAGCTTGTGTCCCGCATCCATACCGATGAAGCTGCCACGGATATTCGCATCCGGATGAGGTGTACGCTCCCCAACGATATATGGTGTGAACAACAATCCGTTGCTGCCCACCGGAATCTGATCAATGCCCTGCAAGAGCACATCAAAGGATTTGTCCGCTGCAAACGTATCCTTGAACCAGGACAGGCTATATCCTGCGGCAAGCGTTACACCCATAATATAGAAGGCATCCTTCTCTCCGTGGTTAAAAAAGTGTACTTTGCCTTCGAAATCGAGATCTTTACGCTCTTCGTAGGAAAGCACAACCCCGGACGTGCCGATGCTGCACATCGTCTGTCCTTCACTCAGAATGCCTGCGCCAATGGCACCGCATGCATTGTCCGCGCCACCTGCATATACTTTTGTCGCAGTCGCCAGACCCGTTTGGTCCGCAATCTCAGGCAACAAGGTGCCCACTTCCTCAAACGATTCCACAAGACGTGGACAAAGGGAGATCGGTAAATCCAATGCTTCTGCAATCTCGTTGCTCCACTGCTTGCCTGCTACGTCCAGAAGCAAGGTACCCGCTGCATCGGAATAATCCATGGCGTAATCCCCTGTCAGGCGATAACGCACATAGTCTTTTGGCAACAGAAACAAGGATGCTTGCTGCAGCAATTCAGGCTCGTTCTCCTGAACCCACAGAATTTTTGGCAATGTAAAGCCTTCAAGGGCGCGGTTCCGGGCAATGCTTAACAGCTTGCCATCCAGCACTTTTTCGATCCGGCGGCACTGAGCCGTTGTGCGTGTATCGTTCCACAGGATTGCATTACGCAGCGGTTTGCCTTCAGCATCCACCAAGACCAGGCCGTGCATCTGACCTGAGAAGCTCAATCCTTCGATTTCCGAAGGCTGTACGCCAGACACTTCGAGCAATTTACGCAAGGAAACAATGGTCTGCTCTACCCAATCTTCGGGATTTTGTTCACTGTATCCGGCCTTGGGCTGGTACAACGGATATGCTTCGGATGCTTCAAATGCCACTTTTCCTTCACGATTGACCAGCACCGTTTTAACCGCGCTGGTTCCAAGATCGACGCCAATTACGTAACTCATAGGTTAACTCCTCTCGTTTGTAACAGGATTGTATAAATGAAACCCTTGATGCTCATGTGGCCACTCCGTGATCAGAAAACCCTTGGATCGCCGTTACCCCCGGATTTCCTTTATACCCTTTGGCAAGGGTGAAATCCGGGGATAAATGCGCACGCTTCGCTTCCTCGGGTCCTTTCTGTTCACTCCGTTTTGCATGCACCATCTTAGACAACCATTTATATCAAAACAGTA
>NZ_JAULSQ010000018.1:0-87370 GCF_032452295.1 Paenibacillus sp. ClWae2A | reverse complement strand
ATACAGAGGTGTCTGTTGAGCGGAAGAAGGATGTGCTGTCGAGGTTCAATCCAAGAAATAATCTAAAAGTGTAGAGAAAAACCTCCAAATAACTATAAATTATTTGGAGGTCTTGTGATGAATGACATTGAGAATTTGATAATAAATTTAAGATCAGTAGCCGCGCAGTTAAAATTGAAGTACCATATTTCTTTACTAAGCAATACACGTTCTAATACGAGAGAATTAAACAATTCCCTTATAAACTATTCCACTAACAATGAATTTTTCAATGATAAAGAGTTTGATGAAGTATTTGAAGGTCTTAAAGACGCTGATTTCTTCGTCGAAACTTTTTTTAACGAAATCGAGTTTATACTGGAAGTTCTCAAACAATCTTATTTTAAAAACAAAAGGTTTGTATATAATCTATCCAGAAACGGTCAGCACATTGGGAAGAAATCTTTAATTCCATCTTTTTGCGATCTTATGTCTATTCCTTATTCAGGCTCAGATGCACTTGTAATATCATTTAGTAGAGCAAAATATATTTATACAAAATACTTAGAGGTTCATAATGTTAAAGTCCCTGATAGCTGGGTTTACGACCCTTCAAATGGATGGTTAGCTGAAAATAAGCCCAAATTAGATACAAAGATTATAATTAAACCTATGCACGAGTCTGCTAGCATAGGCTTATCAGAGACATCGATCAAATTGTTTGATTCTAGTACAGAGTTAGAAATCATAAATGATAGTAAAGAGAAAAATTCCCCTATCTTAGTTCAACAATTCATTGAAGGGTATGAGTGTGAAGTTCCCTTACTCATTTCTAGTAGACCTTATGCTTTAAATCCAATAGGTATTTCAATAAATGGTGAAAATCATCTTAAACAGAGCATTCTCACCTCCGACTGCTCTTTCAATGATGATTATAATTTCTACTCCCTAGATAAGGAGTTATCAGGATCAGTGATTGAAAAAGTAAGAGAAACAGCGATTGACATCGCTCAACTTGTGGGGCTAAGAAGTTATGGGAGAGTAGATTTTAGAATTGATAACCAGGGCGATGCTTACTTAATGGATATAGCTGCTTCGCCCTATACAACCAAACATAGCTCTTTTGCTTATGCTTATAACCAATTAGGTTTAGAGTATCATGATATATATAGTTCAATAATTGGATTATCCTCTAAAACGGATTATTGATACCTGGCTATAATGATGAGAACTGTAGATCAGAAAACAGAAATAATCTGCAATGAAAAGAACTAGACTCATCTCTAGGATTTGAGTTGTCGTATACCCATTGGTCAAGTTCAGCAGGTTCGAGTATCAATTTATTTTTAATCAATTTGTTCAAGGCTGCCAGCCTGTTTTTTATTTTTTTTTCATTTTTAGTATGAAAATTGGGGATATTATCTTTAAATTTATCGAGTAATTTTTCCGCGTCAGACCAATCGTATTGAAGTATATTTTTAGCTAACTCTAAATTGATTAAATGATAGTCATAGAAACTATCAATACTGTTAACAAGAATTTTATTTTTCAGAGTGTGTACAGTTGCATCGTATTCTTGATAATTTCTATTTATCAAATATAAATTTGCAAGATTAATTAACATCACAGCGTCCTTTTCGGTTGGAGTATTTTGGATTTTTTCTCTAAAATTCATTATACTCTCTTCGAAAAATTGTTCGCTTATTGTTTCTTCACTTCTGAAAATAGATAAAAAGTTAGCTAAAAATAAATTGTTATAAATTTTTTCTGTCGAAGGGAATTTAATGTAGTTATGTTCTTCAATAAGACGTAAGCATCCTTCCAAATGTGATGAAGCTTTTTCGAATTGGTTTAGAACAATTAAGATCCCTCCAAGGTTGCACAGGGCAAAGTAGTATTGCAAGTAGTCATCGGTTTCTTTGAAATATGCAACACTATCTGACATAGGCCCGATTGAAACTTCTGCAGAATTAAATAAGAAACTTTTTCTGTCCAAGACTCTACCAAGATATTCAAAAAATGGTCGGTTATTTTGTTTACCTATAAAGTTCTGTAATTTGTCCGCAATATTTTTACCTCTATTAAATTGACCGAGTTTATTCGTATAAGTTGAGAAGAGAGCAAAGTTACATTGAGCCCAGTGTTCTGCTTCTTCTTGCCCAATGTCGTCTAAAACTAAACACAAAGCTTCAGTATCTCGTTCTATTCTAGCTGTGTCCAAATCTAACATTAGTGAGACTAGAAGTTTCATTCTTAATACCTCAGAACGAAATAATAGTGAATGTGCCGTTGATATTTGATTCAACTTTTGATAGGATTCCTTATAGTTTTGAGACAAATAATAATCACATGCCTTAGATAAGTGATCAAAATCAGTTTTCAGATAATTAGATCTGGTATTATTCTTAATGTAATAATTAAGCGTCTCTTTGATTTGAATTTGATGCTCTTCATTAGCTGAGATTTCCATGTTTCTACAGTATGCTAAAGCAAATAATCCAAATACTTCTTTAGTTTCTTGTCCTTCTTCATCTGCTAACGAGAGATGTAGTGCCCGCGAGAAATAGTTTCCGGGTTTATTTTTTTTTAAGTACTTTGTGTACTGTAAGTGAAATCTAGCTTGAGTGCCTGTGACTTTCTTATAAAAAAAGTCTCTAATTATACTATTAGAAAAAGTGAATTTAAGTCCTTTCTTTAAGAATAAATGAGTATAGGACTCATACAACAGATCATCAACGTCATTATTTTCATTGCAAAGATACCTGATCTCATTAGTGTTAAATTCACCATCAATAATGGATGAAGCTTTAAGAACATTCTGGGCATCAACTTCTCTAGAACCAAATATTTTTAGACGATGTTGAAGTATACTATTTAAATCTACTGCTGCTTCTTTATTGATTTTTAATATTCCATCGGTATACAAAGCTTCTATAACTATTCTAATAAAATCAATATTAGCTCCACTTAGAGACATGATTGTTTCGATTTGATCTTTGGTTAGTGCCAAATTATACCCAAGTAGTTTAACAATTTCTTCTATTTCATCAGAAATAGGAAGCAATAGTTTCAAGTTTTTCACCGAATTAAGAAGTGTTCTAGCATTTAAATTCAACACTTTTGAACTGTCATCTTCGTTTGTAATAATGAGTAATTTAACCTTTTTATGATCTAAAATTTTTTTGTGATTGATGATAGCCTTTATCAGAGTCTTAGAAGATTCATCCCAGAACTCAAAGCTATCTGCAATAATTAAAATATTACTTTCAGTTGATTTTCTTAGCATTTTTATAAAAAAATCGATTTTAGTGTCAAATATCTCTTTTCTTCGAGAAGTGCTACTCAGACCAATGCTAAAAATTTTAAATACACTGAATCCTAGATTCAAACTTTTACCTGTAATTTCTGTTTTGGGAGAATGAACACTCTCGGCTTGAATAATCGTTGAATATGCGCTTACATCTCCGCTTTTACCTTCAATATAATAGCCTTTCCAGTCTTCATAATTATTAATTTCTTCTAAATAATCTTCTACTAAGTATGTTTTACCACTCCCAGTTGATCCACTCAAATATACTATATTGAACTGATCCCCATTAAATGTATCTTTAATTTTATCTTTTATTGTTGCTTGTTTTACAGATAACATAACAACCTCCAAATAATTTATAGTTATTAGTATGTAATTTCCTGATAGATTGCTTTGGCAATTCTAATCACAGCTTCTATACTACACTTATCTATTCGACACATTTCTATATATTCCTCTAAAAATTTACAAATTGATTGCTATTTTATGATTCGTAAGACCTGCATTTTTGATTTTATAGGTTTATGGGTCTAGTAGTGTCACACTTTTACCATGAATTTTCCAAAAGGAGTTTACTTCTCTTATATCGAATACAATATGAATAACAGCGACACGAGAAAGGGTAATCTCACCCGGAACTTGATGTCCATGTTTTCCAGAAAGATTCCCCAGTCCGTTTCGTGTTTAATGTTAAATAGGAGTAGTCTATTTCATTGTTCACGAGCTACACCTGAAGTTCTGCATCTAACATTCACCTCTGTAAGACAGTCAAGGCAATTCTACACCGCATTATCTCTATTTCAGGCTTCACAATCCAAAAAGTTCAACTGCAAGATGATTCATCCGGTTACACGTCTGTACAGCATGCTCCTAATCAAGACAACAGTGTCCACACAACAGAATTTCGATTATGGGCTCTGAAATGAATCAGAACGAATGCACGTGGAGGAGGCTGTAATGATGGCGAAAAAAGAAGTTGTAGCGATGCTACTTGCCGGAGGGCAAGGTAAGAGGTTAAAAGGATTGACCAAATCACTGGCTAAGCCGGCTGTATATTTTGGCGGCACGTACCGAATCATTGATTTTCCGCTGAGTAACTGCTCTAATTCTGGTATTGATACAGTGGGTGTATTAACTCAATATGAACCACTTGTCTTACATTCCTATATTGGCATTGGCAGTGACTGGGATCTGGATCGAAAAAACGGCGGGGTATACGTACTTCCTCCACATGAACGTGAAGACGGTAGCAACTGGTACCGGGGTACAGCGGATGCGATCTTCCGCAACCTGAACTTTATTGAACAATTCGACCCTGAGCATGTGCTCGTTCTGTCAGGGGATCATATCTATAAGATGGACTACGAAAAAATGCTCCAGTATCACAAAGAAAAAGATGCGGATTGCACCATATCGGTCATTGATGTCTCATTGGAAGAAGCCAGCCGATTCGGGGTGCTGAACACCAACGATGACTATAGCATCTATGAATTCGAAGAAAAACCTCCCGAGCCCAAGAGCACACTTGCTTCCATGGGTATCTATCTCTTCAAGTGGGATGTACTGAAACGTTTCCTGATCCAGGATGAACAACAGGCATCCACCTCCTATGATTTTGGTAAAGATATTATTCCTTTGTTGCTTGAAAACGAAAAATCCTTATATGCATATCCATTCGAAGGTTATTGGAAAGACGTAGGTACCATTCGCAGTCTGTGGGAATCCAATATGGACCTGTTGGACGAAGATACACCGTTTAATCTGAATGATCCGGACTGGCGTATATTTACACGTAATCCGAACCAACCTGCACAATACATTTCGCCATCGGCCAAGGTGCGGAATTGCATTATTAGTGAAGGTAGTGTGGTGCATGGTGAGGTGAATCATTCCGTTCTGTTCTACGGAATTGAAGTTGGCGAGAACAGTGCTGTCATCGATTCGGTCATCATGCCAAGAGTGAAAATCGGGCAAAATGTACGCATTTATCGAGCGATTATCGCAGAAGGATTGGTTATTCCTGATGGAACACAGATTTCGCCTGCACCGGGAGATGAGAGTGATATATTGCTCGTGGATCAGGAAGAACTGGAACGTCAGTTTCGTCAAGGAATAACCAGCAAGGCCTAATTGAAGTTAAAAGGACGGTGCATGCGATGAAACAATTGATCGGAGTTATTAACCTTGACCATGAACTTGAAGAATTGAAGGAATTGACGTATTTTCGCTGCGGTGCCGCGGTGCCTTATGCCGGGCGTTACCGTCTGATCGATTTTGTTCTATCCAATATGATGAATGCAGGCATTGAGAGTATAGGTGTATTTGTACGGCGAAAATATCGCTCGTTGATGGACCATCTTGGTGACGGCAAGCCTTGGGATTTGGATCGCAAGCATGGAGGCATGTTTATTTTACCACCAGACTGGAACGATCCAACAGATACATCACAAGGGGACTTGCAGCATTTCCATAACAATTTGGACTTTTTCCACAGAGGTGCAGGACAATATGTTGTGCATGCGGGCAGTCGCCATGTGACCAAAGCAGACCTCCAGGATGTCTACAGGTATCACATCAGTAAAGGAGCGGACGTTACACTGGTCTGCAAAAAAGTAGATCAGCTGCTGCCTGAGCATGATGCCTGTGTCAAAGTTGACCATGACGGGGACGGTAACGTGGTGGACATTCACCAAAGCGCTAATCACCCGAATATATATACAGAAATTTTCATCATGGAAAAGGAATTGTTCCTGCGCCAGGTGCAACGCTGCATCGATCATGGCGAGAGCCATTTCTTCCGGGATGTGATTCAAAAAAATCCGGATGGATTGAATATCGCTGCGTATGCATATGATGGCTATCACGCAGTCATCAATTCCATTGACAGTTATTATCGCAACAGTATGGATCTGTTGAATACAGGACAGTATGAACAACTGTTCAAGGAAGATCCTGTTCAGACCAAAATTAAATATGAAGCCCCTGCCAAATATCTGGATACCGCCGATGTTAAACATTCACTCCTTGCCAATGGCTGCATCGTAGGTGGAGAGGTGGAGGACAGCATTTTGTTCCGTGGTGTGCAGGTGGCCAAGGGTGCCAAAATAAAAGGTTCCATCATCATGCAGAAATGTTACATTGGTGAGGGCACCGTACTTGAGAACGTTATTCTCGATAAAGACGTGAAGCTGACCGGAGGACAGACGCTGATCGGTGACCCGTCGAATCCATACATTTTAGCGAAAAGTACTATTATCTAAAGCCCACAGGTAACCGATATCTTCTATAAATATATATAAAATAAAAATCCTGTAGGATGGATTTAAGGTTCATACACTTTTAAACATCGGTGTGCCACCCGAAAAAGCTACTTCATACGTGCAAACGTAGTGGAGGGGACGAAATCGATTCTGAAGAAGCGTAGCGTTCGCCTTTATCCCCGGATTTTCCCTTTAAAAAAAGGAATCAAAAAATCTGGGGATAACAGCGATCATAAGAACGATTCGTCACCGTAACGGGCTTTCAGCCGAAAATGTAGCATTTACAGCTTTGACACTCATGCGCAAAAATTTGTATGAACCGCCACCATCCTACAGGATTTCCCCGGGAGGAACCTACTTTTGTTTGACAACAAGGAAACGTTCAAGAGTATCTTTACACGGAATCTGGTCAGCAAATTGGGCAAACCGATTGAAGAAGCAACAAAGGAAGACGTGTACCACGTACTGGGAAGCATGATCCGTGAATATGCAGGACAGGATTGGGCAGCGTCGAATCAGGGGTTTAAGCAGCGCCAGGATAAACAGGTCTATTACTTCTCGCTGGAATTCCTGATTGGACGTCTGCTCGGCAACAATCTGCTGAATGTGAATGAATTGGAATTAGTCCGTGATAGTCTGGCTGAACTGGGATTTTCCTTGGAAGAGGTAGAAGAACAGGAGTCGGATGCAGGACTCGGTAACGGAGGTCTGGGACGACTCGCTGCCTGTTTCCTGGATTCACTCGCATCACTCCGATATGCAGGACATGGTTGCGGAATTCGATATAAATACGGGTTGTTTGAGCAAAAAATCATCAATGGTAATCAGGTAGAGCTACCTGACAATTGGCTGGATAAGGGCAATGAATGGGAAGTCCGCCGTCCAGACAAAAAGGTGGAAGTCCAGTTCTGGGGTCGGGTAGAAGCTCACGAGCAGGATGGAGAATATCAGTTTGTTACAAAAGATGCCGAATCGGTTGTCGCTATTCCCTATGACGTGCCTGTCATTGGTTATGGTCAAACCCATGTAAATACATTGCGACTCTGGAGTGCCGAGCCAAAGCGCGAGACTTCACTCGACACCCCTTCGAACTACTACGGTTATCTGGATTATAGCCGTTCGGTTGAATCGATCTCGGAATTCCTGTACCCGGATGATTCCCAGTACGAAGGGAAGCTGCTGCGATTGAAGCAGCAATACTTCATGTGTTCAGCAGGCGTACAGAGCGCCTTGCGTACGTTCAACAAGCTGGAGCTACCGTATGATCGTTTGCCTGATAAAGTGGCCTTCCACATTAATGATACGCATCCAACCTTGGTTATTCCAGAACTGATGCGCATCCTGATTGATGTGAAGGGGTATGGCTGGGATGAAGCATGGGATATCACAACCCGTACTGTATCGTATACCAATCATACAACGCTTAGTGAGGCGCTTGAGAAGTGGCCTGTATCCATGATCAGCAAGTTGCTTCCACGGATCTATATGATCATTGAAGAGATCAACAAACGCTTCTGTGGCATGCTGCTGGATCGGTATCCGGGAGATCAGGATCGCATAGGGCATCTGGCAATTGTTGCGAACGATCAGGTACGGATGGCGCATCTGGCGATTGTAGGCAGTCATAGCGTGAATGGTGTTGCTGCATTGCATACCGAGATTTTGAAAGAGCGCGAGATGGCTCCGTTCTATGCACTGTATCCAGAGCGTTTCAATAATAAAACGAATGGTATTACCCATCGCCGCTGGTTAATGCATGCGAATCCGAAACTGTCGGATCTGATTACGGATACCATCGGTAACGAATGGATAACAGAGCCGGGCAAGCTGGACCAGTTGGCTGGATATGCGGATAATACATCATTCCAAGAGCAGTTCCGTTTGATAAAGCGTGATAACAAGGAACGGCTTGCTGCGTATATTCTGGATCATACTGGAACGACAGTGAATCCGGATTCGATCTTTGATGTACAGGTGAAGAGACTACACGGGTACAAACGTCAACTGTTGAACATTCTGCATGTTATGCATCTGTATAATCGGCTTAAGAATGATGCTTCGTTTGATATGGTGCCACGTACGTTCATCTTTGGTGCGAAGGCAGCGCCGAGTTATTATTTTGCCAAGAAAATTATCAAGCTGATCAACACCGTGGCTGACACGGTGAATCGGGATGCGGCCGTGAATGACCGCTTGAAGGTATTTTTCCTCGAGAACTATTCCGTCTCTCTTGCTGAGAAAATCATTCCCGCTGCGGATGTTAGTGAACAGATCTCAACCGCGGGCAAGGAAGCATCCGGTACGGGCAACATGAAATTTATGATGAACGGTGCTTTAACGATTGGCACGATGGACGGAGCCAACGTGGAGATGGCGGAGCAGGTCGGAGAAGAAAATATGTTCATTTATGGTCTGCGTGCAGATGAAGTGCTTGAATATTATCGTTCTGGCAGCTATCGTCCGAATGAGATTGTGCAGCATGATGAACGCATTCGCGAGGTTGTGGAGCAACTAGTGCATCCAGGTGCATTCTGTTATCGTGACGGGGAGTTCTGGGATATTTATGACTCCTTGCTGGCCCATGGTGACGAATACTTTGTATTGCGTGATTTTGCTGCTTATGCAGACGCGCATGCTGCCATTGACCAGTCGTATCGGGATATTCCGGGCTGGACTCGGAAAGCAATATTGAACACCGCTCATTCCGGTATATTCTCCAGTGATCGTACCATTAGTGAGTATGCTACAGATATCTGGGGTATTCATCCCGTGTCCGGGAACTGGAAAGGTTAAAAATAGATTGTTAGACAAACAAGTCCCCTTGTTCACAAGAGCCATCTCTGCTGGTTAATCAACCAGTCTAGAGAGCATCTCCTTGTAGAACAAGGGGATTTTGGCATAGAGTGTATCATAGTGTCATTCAACATGATGAGAAGTGCAACTCACATATTTCCATCATACAAGTTCGCACACAAAATCAAAAAAAAGATCTGGATCTCAGTCATACTACATAAGAAATTGTTTGATATTTTGAATTAGATAGGGGAGCCGTCACTATGGATCATTACACACGAATTCAGCTTGCTATTGAGTATCTGGAGCGGCATTTGCAAGATGAGTTTAATATCAGAGAGACTTCTGCTGCTGCGAGCTTTTCGGCGTTTCATTTTCAGCGTTTATTCCAGGCGATCACCGGATTCACGGTACTGGAATATGTGCGCAGACGAAGATTAACGGAAGCTGCAGGGATGCTAAGGGGCACATCAGAAGGCATATTGGACATTGCGATGAGTTTTGGCTATCAATCCCAGGAGGCATTTACCCGTGCATTTTCAGCCTACTTTGGAATGACACCCGCGAAGCTGCGCAAGCTGGAAACGAATCAGTTGTCTCTTTTGAAGATGCAGCGGAGCATTGATTTTAATGATTATCGAACTTCACTTGGTGGAACATTCCACATGAACACACCCCGTCTGGTCACACGGGAACCGAACTGGATTGTCGGCTATGAATATAAGACCAACCTGAATGACAATCAGCATTATGCTGAAATACCCGGATTTTATCACGATTTTGGATTGGGACAGAGATTCATGGTTATCCCGGAGAGGACACGCCCTGATATGGCTTACGGTGTGGCCTGTCATTTTGAAGAAGATGGAGCATTTTCTTTTATTGTAGGTGAAGAAAGCAGTGGAGCATCGCAGGTACTTGAACCCGGTTTTACCTCGATTGAAATCCCGGGTGGCTTGTATGCAGAATTCACCGTAGAAGGCTCTGGGCAGGATATTCGGAAAATGATCTATGGCAGCTGGCTGCCGCAGTCCAACTATGAACGGAGGGAAGGGCCAGACTTTGAAATGACGGATGTCTGGAAATCGACCCCTGAACAATTGGACATGAAGATCTATATCCCGTTAAAATAGACCTACCGCTTCGCGGAAATCAAGGTCGGAGGACGGGATGAATGAGCGAAAAGTCATGGCTCCACTCTAAGTGGATGTTATTCTTTGTTGCTTGCATGGCAGTGCTTTACATACTGATTATGGGCAATTTATTGTTCGTCAGTGGCCGAACGCCAGGCATGTATTATCAATATAATCTCGTACCTTTTGAGACCATTCGGCCACTTCTGTTGGAGAGGGAGAGGTACCATACAGATGCCTGGGTCAAAAATTTGTTTGGCAATATCGTATTGTTCATTCCGCTAGGTATCTGGATTCCATGGTTGTTTCGGAGGTGTCGTTCGTTCCTGTCCTTTACATCTACAGTTGTTTTGCTTCTGCTGGGTGTCGAGGTCACACAATTGATTACACGTGTAGGTTCGTTTGATGTGGATGACATTATTCTGAACACGATCGGTGCCTGGATCGGATACGCCGGATTTAAGTTAATCTTATATTCACAAAAAAGGACTCGGAATTGAACCGCAGATCGCGGTCCATGACCGGGTCTTTTTGCATAAGATATCTTTCAAATGTTTACAAGGGATTCATTTCGGATAAAACATATTAACGGCTTAATATAGTGAACAGAGATTATATAGTGGACAATGATGAGAGCGAGGTGGGCGATATCGTTTGGTGGAAAGAGAGTGTGGTATACCAGATTTACCCGAACAGCTTTAAGGATTCGGACGGAGATGGATATGGCGACTTGCAGGGGATCTGTGAGAAGCTCGATTATTTAGAGAATTTGGGCGTGGATGTGATCTGGCTCTGTCCCATTTACGATTCACCCGGACATGATAACGGATACGATATCCGTGATTATTACGCCATTCTCCGCAAGTACGGCACGATGGAGGATTTTGATCGATTATTGGCAGAGGCACACAAGCGTGGCCTCAAGATCATGATGGACCTGGTGCTGAATCATACGTCAGATGAACATGCGTGGTTTGCTGAATCGCGTTCATCAAAGATGAATCCAAAGCGGGATTATTATATTTGGCGTTCAGGCAAAAATGGGCAGGTGCCAAATAATTGGGAGTCCTATTTTGGAGGTTCGGTGTGGAAACATGACCCTGAGACGAATGAATATTATTTGCATCTGTATTCGGAACAGCAACCGGATCTCAACTGGAACAATGCACAGATGACAGAAGAGATGTATGAGATGGTGCATTGGTGGCTGGAAAAAGGGGTAGACGGATTCCGTTTCGATGCAGTAGCGCATATCGCCAAGGCAGAGGGTCTGCCAAGTGCCCACAACCCGCATAATCTGCCGGTGGTTCCCGCGTATCAGCTCTTTTCCAACCTGGAACAGGTACACTCCATCCTGAAGAAACTGAATAACATGATCCTGAAACCTTACGGACCTATGACGGTTGGCGAGACTTCGGGACTTGGGCCCGAGCAGGCCTTGGCTTATGTCGGGACGGATCGTGATGAGCTTAATATGGTATTCCAGTTTGAGCATATGTTCATCGATGCCAAATCTTCTGGAATTGGTAAATGGAACTATAAGGAATGGAAATTGACCGATCTCAAAGAAATCATGAGCCGGTGGCAAACGGTTTTGCATGGTAGAGGCTGGAACGCCAATTATATGGGCAACCATGATCAGCCGCGTCCGGTTTCGCGTTTTGGTGATGACGGTAAATATCGGGTGCGTTCTGCTCAGATGCTGGCGACATGGATGCTTACACTCGAAGGGACCCCATACATCTATCAAGGAGAAGAGATCGGCATGACCAATGTCGCTTTCCCGAATATAGAACAATACCGGGACATCGAGACCAAAAATTATTTCAATCATAACATTGGTCAAGGTAAGTCGAAGCATGAAGTCATGCAGGCAATCTGGCTTAAGAGTCGCGATAATGCCCGCACGCCGATGCAATGGGATGAGACGGAACACGCAGGTTTTACCCAGGGTCAGCCGTGGATTCAGGTGAATGATAACTATCCCGAGATTAATGTGGCTGATGCCGAAAGTGATCCGCAATCCATTTTGCATTATTACCGTAAGTTAATTGCGCTTCGCAAACAACATAAAGTGCTTATCTATGGTGCGTATGAACTGCTGTTGCCGGATGATCCGGATATCTATGCCTATACCCGAACGCTGGATGATGAGCAGATGTTGGTCATTCTGAATTTCCGAGGGCATGAACCCGAGATGCACTGGCCGGAAGGCTGGAATTCCGAGCATGCCAAGCTGATGATCAGCAATGTAAGCAGACGTTATTCTACCGATGAAGGTGCTATTCAGCTTCAGCCGTATGAAGCAAGGGTATATCGTAAGCAGCGGTAATACGGAGGCTAGCGTAATTTTGCGTTGGTGAAGAGCTATGATTTATAATAAATAGTGGTTTCAAAATAATCAAAACATATGTCGGGAGGAATCCAAGTTGTTGAATATTACGTTCCACGGTCACTCCAGTGTACAGCTGGGCACAGAAGAAAAGTCTCTGATCATTGATCCCTTCCTGCGTGGCAACGAGCTTGCCGTCACGAAGCCTGAAGATATTAAGACCGATGTTGTGTTGCTGACACATGCACATATGGATCACATCCTCGATGCTGAACCTATTGCCAAAGCGAATAACGCCAAAGTTGTGGCTATTGTAGAGCTGGCTACATATATGTCCTGGAAAGGTCTGGATACACTCGGTATGAACATGGGCGGAACGGTAGATCTTGACTTTGCTCAAGCTAAAATGATTCAGGCGTTCCATACTTCCGGGATTGTGCTGGAAGAAGAACAACGGATCATGTATGCAGGTTTGCCTGCTGGATATATCATTAATATTGGTGGTAAAACGATTTTGCATGCCGGAGACACAAGTCTCTTCGGGGATATGAAAATGATCGGTGATCGTCATGATATCGATGTTGCCTTCTTGCCGATTGGTGGACATTTCACCATGGGACCTGAGGATGCGCTGCAGGCGGCCGAATGGTTCAATGCCAAACTGACGATTCCGGTCCATTATGATACGTTCCCGGTAATTCGTCAGGATGCGGAACACTTCGTGCAACAACTTGCTGCAAAAGGGTTGGAAGGCCGTGTGCTGGCCCCAGGAGAATTGATTACCCTGTAATGCACATTTAACCGCTGTTCAATAATAAATGGATTTATGGATAAAGACGAATATCACGTCAAGATAACTGACGCGATATTCGTCTTTTTTCGGTTTCAGGTTCAATTTTCAACGATAGAGTTGGTACAAATGACAAAAACATTGAAATTCCATTGTTGAACTTCCGTTTAGAATGATATAAAAAGTTACACGGAAACCAAACGGAAATCCGAATTGACCGCAAACAGGGGGAGCGTTCATGTCATTTATGAAATCATTATTTTTTCAAATTATTGTAGCGGTAATCATCGGGATTGGCGTAGGCATCCTGTGGCCGGATCTGGGTAGCTTGCTGCAACCGCTCGGAACAGGTTTCATCAAATTGATAAAGATGATCATCGCACCACTGATTTTCATGGTGATTGTGACAGGCATTGCCAAGATCGGTGATCTGAAGTCGGTAGGGCGCATTGGACTGAAAGCTATCGTGTGGTTTGAGATTGCAACTACAGTTGCGCTGGTACTCGGATTGGGAACAGCCAATCTGCTTCGCCCAGGTGCCGGAATGAACGTGGACCCTTCGACCATAGACGCAAGTGGCATTGAAGCGAAAACCAATGGTTCCGAGTTACCGCATACGGTAGACTTTATCATGAATATTATTCCGACAAGTGTTGTGGATGCCTTTGCACAAAATGCCCTTCTGCAAGTACTGCTCGTGGCCTGCCTGTTCGGGGTTGCGCTGGCAGCAACGGAGAGTAAGGCAAAAGAGAATGTACTGACGCTGATTGAGAACCTGCTCGGAATTGTATTCCGCATCATCGGTTATATCATGAAACTCGCGCCAATTGGCGCATTTGGAGCCATGGCCTACACGGTAGGTGCCTATGGGGCTTCCACATTATCGTCCTTTGGTCTGCTGATTCTGGCCTGCTACGGCGCAGCGCTGCTGTTTCTGGTCATGCTGGCATTGGCTGCCTGGTGGATCACCGGGCTGAATTTCCTGCAATTTGTGAAGTATACCCGTTCTGAAGTGATGCTGGCGATTGGAACCGGATCATCAGAAGTGGTGATGCCACGCATGATGGACAAACTAACCAAGGCGGGATGTGATCGTGCGGTTGTGGGTCTTGTGGTGCCGACGGGATACTCGTTTAATCTGGATGGCGCTTCGATCTATTTATCCTTGGCCACGGTTTTTGTTGCTCAGGCCGTAGGCATTGAACTGACATTGATGCAGCAGATTACGATTTTGCTGGTGTTGATGTTAAGTTCCAAAGGCATGGCTGGAGTACCTGGCTCCGCATTCTTGGCCCTGTCCGCGACGGCAGTAGTCGTCAATGCTTTTCCGGTAGCAGCGGTTGCTCTGCTGCTTGGTGCAGATCGATTCATGGACACAATGCGTGTCTTCACAAACCTGATGGGCAACTGTGTTGCAGCATTTGTGGTCGCAAAATGGGAAGGTCTGCTGGATCAAAAGCGAATGCGTGCCGTACTCTCTGGTGAGATCAGTGCTGCTGAACTGGAAAGGGAAGAGCAAGCTGCACTATCTCTATTGAAGTTGAATATGCAGGAAAAACAAGGGAAAGCCGTAGTTTCACCGGAGATGTCGTAAGAGGCGTGTCTCCGCTGTGGTGATTAAGTCAATTGACAGCTACTTTATATTAACAATCCATTACAACAGTAAAAACAGTAGAATACATTTAAAAAGTTCAACCAAGTTCAACCAAATTAGACCGTCTGTTGCCCACACCCATTGTGGGAAGAACAGACGGTTTTTTGTTGTCCCAATACAGATATCATGGAGCTCACGAACGCAGGCGACAAAATAAATGTTACAGAGGAAAGGTTAATGGGGAATGTGTAGAAGAGGTGAAGAATAACCATATTATAGTTTCAACTTGTATATACATGTTTAGTTATGTAATATAGATATGAAGTTAGCCGGGAACATCACATAAGAGCATTACAATTTATTGGAGGCGTTAACATGAGTTCTAATAACATAACTCCGTCATCTTGGTGGAAGACATCAACGGTGTATCAGGTATATCCGAAGAGCTTTAATGATACAACTGGATCGGGTACGGGAGATATTCGTGGATTAACCGAGAAGCTTGATTATTTGCAGCATCTGGGTATCGATATTGTGTGGTTGCAGCCGGTATATGTATCCCCGCAGCATGATAATGGATATGACGTAGCGGACTATTACCGGATTAATCCGGATTATGGGACGATGGAGGATTTTGACGAGCTGTTGAAAGGTCTAAAGGCTCGTGATATGAAACTGATGATTGATATCGTGGTGAATCACTCTTCGACCGATCATGAGTGGTTCCAGCAATCCCGTTCTTCCAAGGATAATCCGTACCGGGATTATTATATTTGGAAAGATCCTGCCCCGGATGGCGGTGTGCCAAACAACTGGCAATCCAAGTTCGGTGGGCCTGCTTGGCAATTCGATGAACAGACGGGACAATATTTCCTGACTTTATTTGATAAAACGCAGGCAGATCTGAATTGGGAGAATGAAGAAGTACGCGAAGCTGTACGCGATATGATTAAGTTCTGGGCGGAAAAAGGTGTGAATGGTTTCCGTATGGACGTGATCAACCTGATCTCCAAAGACCAGCGGTTCCCTGACGATGATGGCAGCGTGTCACCGGGTGACGGACGCAAATACTACACGGATGGACCGCGTGTGCATAAGTACATCACCGAGATGTACGATGAAGTATTCGGGCCTCACAACATGGTGACCGTAGGGGAGATGTCCTCCACAACACTGGAACATTGTATCCAATATTCGAACCCGGCTTCCCGGGAGTTTTCGATGACGTTTAACTTCCATCACCTGAAAGTGGATTATCCGAATGGTCAGAAGTGGGAACTGATGCCGTATGATTTCGAAGCGATGAAGCAGCTCTTTAGTGAGTGGCAGACAGGCATGCAAGCCGGTGGAGGTTGGAACGCGCTGTTCCTGAATAACCATGATCAGCCGCGGGCATTATCCAGATTCGCCGATGATGGTGACTATCGTGTCGAGAGTGCCAAGATGCTCGCAACAACGATACATGGAATGCAAGGTACGCCTTATGTCTACCAGGGTGAAGAGATCGGAATGCCGAATCCAGTCTGGAATGACGTTAGCGAGTTCCGCGATATTGAATCAACGAACATGTACCGCCTGCTTCAGGAAGAACGAGGCAAATCCGCTGAAGAAGCTTTCAACATTGTAAAAGAGCGTTCCCGGGACAACTCCCGCACACCGATGCAGTGGAATGGAAGTAAGAACGCCGGATTTACTACCGGAACACCTTGGCTGAAGGTAGATGAAAGGTATCCGTCCATTCACGTGGAACAGCAGCTGGCTGACCCGGATTCAATCTACTACCACTACCGCAAATTGATTGCCCTGCGTAAACAGGTTAACGTGCTGACCGACGGTCTGTATGAACGATTGGACGATGCACACCCGGATGTATTCGCGTACGCACGAACCAATGGAAGTGAAACCCTGATTGTGGTATCCAACTTCAGTAAACGAGACGTCACGTTCTCGCTTCCGGAAGCGGTCTGGAATGATCACATTGCAGGCAAATCAGCAGAGTTACTCATAGGAAATACGGAGGCAGCCCCTGCTCTGACGCAGGAAATCTCTCTCAGCCCGTATGCATCCTATATGTGGCTTGTGCCACAACAGGACTAATCACATTTTATAAATAGGAAGTGACACTATGGCAATCGATAAAAAACAAGTTGAGGAGATCGTCCGGGCAGTCGGTGGCAAAGAGAATATTGAAGCTGCAACGCACTGTGTTACACGACTCCGGTTTGCCTTGTATGATGAGAGTAAAGTGGATACCGAGAGTCTGGATCAGAATGATCTGGTTAAAGGACAGTTCTCTTCCCAAGGACAATTCCAGGTCGTTATTGGGCCTGGTCTGGTGGATAAAGTCTATGATGAGATGATTCAGATTACCGGGGGAGATCGTTCTTCCAAAGATGATGTGAAGGCGGTTGCTGGTAAAAAGCAAAATCCAATTCAGCGAGCGATCAAAACACTCTCGGATATTTTCATTCCGATCTTGCCTGCGATCATTACGGCAGGTCTTTTGCTCGGGATTAACAATATTCTGACAGGTCCAGGCATTTTCTTTGATGGAAAATCACTGGTGGATGTTTATCCAGCCTGGAAAGATCTTGCGTCCATTATTAATACAATCGCAAGTACAGCCTTCACGTTCCTGCCGGCTCTAATTGGTTGGGCAGCTGTAAAAAGGTTCGGCGGCAGTCCGCTGCTCGGGATCGTGCTGGGTCTCATTCTGGTACATCCCGATCTGCTGAGTGCATATGGTTACGCTGATGCCGTGAATAATGGCACGGTGCCAACATGGAATCTGTTCGGTTGGGAGATTGAGAAGATTGGTTATCAAGGGCAGGTTCTGCCGGTACTGGTATCGGCGTATCTGCTTGCGAAGATGGAGATTTTCCTGAACAAAAGGGTACATGATTCAATTAAACTGCTGGTCGTTGCACCAGTCACGTTGCTGATTACCGGATTCCTGGCATTTACGATCATTGGACCAGTTACATTTGCTATTGCGAATGCAATCACATCCGGCTTGATCTATGTATACGATTCATACGCGGCGCTGGGTGGTCTGATCTACGGTGGCTTATATGCTTTGCTCGTTATCACCGGTATGCATCACACGTTCCTCGCGGTGGATGTTCAGCTCATTGGTAGTCAGGGCGGTACGTTCCTGTGGCCGATGCTGGCATTGTCCAATATCGCGCAAGGTTCAGCGGCACTTGCGATGATGCTTGTCCTGCGTGAGAAGAAAATGAGAGGACTTGCGGCAACGTCCTCGGTGTCGGCCTTCCTCGGGGTAACCGAGCCGGCGATCTTTGGAGTGAATATCCGTTACCGTTATCCGTTTATCTTCGGTATGGTCGGTTCCGCGATTGGTGGTGTGCTGCTGACGATAAATAATGTTCAGGCAACCTCCATCGGTGTAGGTGGCGTACCGGGATTCCTGTCGATTTTCCCTAACAAATGGGGTGTCTTCTTCATCGGCATGGCGATTGTCCTGGTTGTACCATTTGTTCTGACCGTCCTTTTTGGCAGAGCCAAACTAAGAAAAGAAGATCGTAGTGCAAGCAATGAAACCGTTAATGAGCCTAAAGCGGCTACATCGCAGTCTGCTTCGGGTATTACCTCTTCAACTGCAAAAACAGATCCGAACCAGCGCACACGTAGTGCAGCTCAAGTAGGGGACGAAGCCGTGAATACACTTGAAATCATGGCGCCATTAACAGGTCAGGCTGTGTCACTGGAGCAAGTGCCTGATCCGGCTTTTGCCGAGAAACAGATGGGTGAAGGTGTAGCGATTGAACCTTCCGGCAACGTTGTTGTTGCCCCGTTTGATGCTCAGGTAGCTCATGTGATTAAAAGTAAACATGCGGTGATTCTTGAACATGCGAGTGGATTACAAGTTCTGATCCATGTCGGGATTAATACGGTATCCCTCAAGGGTGAAGGCTTCACCATGCATGTCGAAGCTGGCGAGCATGTAAAGGCTGGACAAAAGCTGTTGGAATTTGATCGTAAGGTCATTGAAGATGCGGGGTACCCGCTGATTACACCAATTATCATTCCAGATGGTCAGGATATGGTTGAACGGGTGGAAGTCACGACAGGTGACGTTACATCTAATCAAAATGGTGTGTTGAAGGTTCATCTGAAAGGCTAATCAAATACAACACCATGAAGGGGCTGCGAGATGTGCAGCTCCTTTTTGCGGTATGATCGTTATTTTCATGACGATCATGGTAAACTGTATATAAAATGGAAGAATCACATTTTTGAAATACGGGTTCCTATATAAATTGAACTAAACATTTACACAAAACGGAGAGGACAGAAAGGACCTGAAGAAGCGGAGCGTTCGCCTTTATCCCCGGATTTACCCTTTATAAAAGGAATAAAAAATCTGGGGATAACAGTGATCGGAAGGTTGTTCTGTCATCGGAGTGTGCAGTGTAAATATTCTTTAGTTCATATTGATTTTCTGATAAAGCAAGCTTCAGGCATGTTCGAGTCGTGGCGTTCATATGGTGGAGAAAGAGTTCCTAGATCGATGAGGAGGAGAGCCATGACACGTATTGCGGTGATGGTCATTCATGGGCTGGGTATGCGGAAGGATGGGTACGCGGACAAGCTGATTGCTTGTTTGCATAAGGAATTGGACAAGGTAATGGTCTTGCCTGGAGCCTCCAAACAGATGCTGGATATCGAACCTGTATATTGGGCGGATGTATTTGAGGAGCGGGAAGAGGCACTCTTTCAACAGCTCGTCAGCTCTCCGGGATTGAACTTTCAGGCGTTGCGCCGATTTGTCATCCATTACCTGGCTGATGCGGTTGCTTATCAACCGGTGGAAAATCAAGGCCATAACTATGATGCCGTACATCGAACGTTGAATCAGGCGATGCATACCCTTGCACAGCGTAATGGACCGGAAGCTCCGCTCTGTGTGGTTGCCCATAGTTTGGGTGCCGTAATCGCGAGTAACTTCTTCTATGATCTGCAATATCCGTCCAGTCGGGTTCCTGAGATTGTCGATGTGAACTCAGCTTTGGAGCGGGGGGACACCCTGACCCATTTTTACTCGTTTGGCACAACACTGCCCTTATGGAGTTTGCGTTACCATGACTTCAGTCGCCCGATTCAGGTGCCCTCCCCCCATTTGAATCAGTATTATGCCGGGCTGGAAGGGGAGTGGGTGAACTTCTATGATCGGGATGATATTCTGGGTTACCCGTTACGCCCCATTGATCCTGCTTATGAGAAAGCCGTGAAAGAAGACATTGAGGTGAACTCGGGCGGCGTGGCTATGAGTTGGAATCCGCTAAGTCATGGGGGATATTTTTCGAATCGAAGCATGAATCGCAGAATCGCGCAGGGGCTGGCTCGTACCTGGACCTGGATAAATCGTTCATAATTAAGAGGTTCTAGCTTCATCCCGTCTTTTTGGTACTGAAAACCGATCTTTTTGAACATGTATTGTAAGTACTATAAGTTTTAATCAGGAGGGAATATGTATGGAATGCAGGACAGGCTGTGCCGCATGTTGTATCGCGATTTCCATATCATCACCGATACCGGGCATGGCTCATGGCAAGCCGGCAGGTGTACGTTGTGTGCAGCTTACCGATGATAATCGCTGCGGAATTTTTGGCCAAAAAGATCGTCCTGCGGTATGCAGTGGACTGCAATCTGAGGAAGAGATGTGTGGTAGCACCGATCAGGAAGCCTTTGATATTCTAACCTGGTTGGAGCAAGAAACTGCACCAAAGGTAATATCAGTAGGTTGTTTTAATGAATTGGGATAATTATACTTAATAGGGAAGAAGGTTGATTAGAGAGAGGAGACGCGAATACAATGGGGCTTGTTAAACGTTTTGTATTGGTTGTTGTGAATATGATCGGAGAGTTATGGATGGGGTTTTACCGACGTAACTCGGATTATTATGACCATCAGACTTCGGAGTCCAAAAGTAAGATTGGCTATTATGCATTTATTATTGGGGCAACAGTGGTTACGGTGGGCATTGTAGGCTGGATGTACAACCGAATTTATTCATAAGTAGTCATTATGCTTAAAATTGAATGAGGCAAAATGCTGAAGTAGAGTCTGTACAAGTAAAAGAGAGTATCCGCAGGATGTGACATCAAATGGATACTCTCTTTGGCATGGGATCAGACAAAATTTGATCATTGAAGATAGGGCGTAGCTTTCTTTTCTTTCAACATATGTACAAGAATCATCTTCAGTACGGAAGAGACGATGAAAAAGATAAACAGGATGCGAAACAATTGGTACCCGGATACAACCGAAAGATCGGCATTCACTTCATGTGCCATGATACTCATCTGATCCATGCCGCCAGGGGCCATACTGAGTAGTGAGGTTGCGGCGGAGAGGGAGAACACATTCATTAACAGATAACTCAATCCAAGCGCACCAACAATGAGCACTACACTACTAGTCACCGCTAGCGTGACTGTCTGTGACTTGCGTTGCAACTGTTCCGGCTTGAGCATCAGTCCAACGTGACTGCCAATCATCAATTGCGATACGTTTAAGAGGGAGGTTGGCAGACTGGGTGTATGCATCGTTGTGCTTAATTGAACGACACACATGACAATCATGGGACCCAGCATAAAGGCCGTCGGAAATCGGAGTTTGCGTGCAACCCATGCACCAGCTATACAGATCGGAGCATAGAGAAGAATCTCGGGGAAAAGGGCACCCCACGTTGCTACGTCAATGAAAGGCTGATCCGTTCCACCACCTGCGGTACCTCCAATCCACGGACTGAATAGCAGGAACGGAACACAGAAGACAATCATGATCAGCCGAGTCACCTGCAAAAAGGTAACCAGCGTCAGATTGATGGATTTCATCTCTTCTGCAAGGGACACCATCTGGGACAGTCCCCCTGGAATGCTGCCAACCAGCAGGGAGGGAAAATCAAAGTCGGTTACCTTTGAAGCGATGTAAGCCGTAATCACACACAATCCAATTAACAGCAAGGTCATCAGAAGCATCATGGGAAGTTGTTGCAAAATGCCATGCAGTGCCTCTTCTGTTAAGGTGAGTCCAATCGAGTAGCCAACAATCAGAATGCCATAGTCCCGAATGGAGGCAGGCCACATGAGCGGCCATTTGGCGACTTGGGAGCCAAGCAGCATGAATACCATTGGCCCGAGCAACCATGGGATCGGTGTATGAATTATTGTGAACAGCAATCCGCCAAGAACAGAGACACCCAGACTAAGAAAAAACCGAAAGACAACTTGGGAACCAAGCTTGCGCATCAGTTCCATCTGTTTAGCCTATCGGTTGAATGAGGTGCTATGAGATTCAGGTATGCATTCAGGTTTAATGAAGGATTCATGTTCATGTGTGATCACTCCTGATGATGAGATACGTTGCGTTATCTATGGAATAACCAGGCTGCTACTGTCCAGTTCATGCTTCTCCTGCGAGAGCGGTAGCGGAAGGTTTGGGTTCTCTGAACATTACATAGTACATCAATGATGAAATAACGTATAGACAGCCTGTGATGCTGAAAGTGATCGCATAACCCCAATACGTTCCGTACGTGGTGACCAGATAGGATTGAACAGGTCCCATGGTAGCCCAACCAATCATGAACGACGTCTGCATCAGTGAATTGGCAATGCCGCGGCGTTTGTCAGAGATTCGATCCACCAGTATGGCTGAATGAATGGGATTGGCTGCGTTCATCAATGCTTGTCTGAATAAGAAACTGAGCGAAGCGATGAACAACAGATTGGTGAAGCCTGTTAATAGAAGGAAGGGCAGCGACATGACCTGGAAAATGACAACGGCTCTTACGCTTCCGACCTTTGCCGCCAGGGTAGGACCAATCAGCATGGATACAATGGTCATAATCTGACCAAGTGCAATCAGTAAGCTCATGCCGCTCAGAGAAACCGAGAACCGATTGGTGAAATACAGATTCAGATACGGTACAACCAGTCCGGAACCTAATCCAATTAACAACTGAGTCACTATAAATTGACCAATCAGTCGGGAATCTTTTTTCTTCGTGATCGAATCGTCCGTGCTTGGGATATTCGTTGAACTTTCTTTTAGATCCGCATTGGGTTGAAGAACGGGTTGCGCCGGAATTGTTGTCTGCGGAGCAGCCTTGCCTTCGGTTACAAATAACAGCGGAATAAACGCAGCCAGTGTTGCTGCACCACCGACAAATAAAACCGTCTGCAATCCGGTCACTTTGGCGAGTCCTGCCGTATGTAACAAATCTGCGAATACACCGCCACCCAGGCTACCAAGCACCTGGGAAGCCAGCACAAGGGATGAATAATAACTGAACATTTTCAGCCGCTGGCTTTTTTTGACGTTTTCCGCCAGATAAGGAATGGCTAGTACTTGGAACACCCCAGCGAAAAGGCCAGAGAATACCGCGAACCAAATCAGTCCTGTAGCCGAATAATCGAAGGAGCGTCCGATCAGAAAGATTCCGCTGAATAACGCCCCTGTAATGAGTAATCGCTTGCGGCTGAACAGATCACCGCATAGACCGATAGGAACAAACATAATGGCTGTTGCGAGTGATTGAATACTTACAATCTGGCCGTTCATTGTATCATTATAGCCCAGACCCTGGATGTACAGATTGTACAAGACAGAGAACATGCCATTTCCGATCTGATACAGAATGCTAGCCAGGAAAAACAGTTGAATATTGCGGGACCAGCCGCGAATTTCATCATTAATATGTTGTAAAACTCTCAAGTGGTTCCCCCCAGTCTGCCTGTGCAGTGATTCCAGTTTAACAGGAAAGGGGAATTTGCGGAAGAATTGACCACTGTTTATTTTGGTTCAGGGGCATGAATCACACGAGCAATGACGAATCCATCGTAACCTTTGCTACCAACCGTTTGCAGTGCTGTAGCTTCAAGCCGAGGGTGATCCGCGATCAACTGCAGGAATGATCGAACGCCTTGAACTCTGGGGTCTGTGCTGTCTGTGCGGATCACTTCACCGTCCCTGACGATATTATCACCAATAATAAGACTCCCCGGCCGAGTCAGTCGCAGGGCCCATCTCAGATAATCGGGATTACTCGGTTTGTCAGCATCGATGAAGATCATATCAAACGGTTCCCTGTATTCTTCCTGAACATCGGGAAGGGTGGTTAAGGCAGGACCAACTCTCAGGTCAACCTTGTGCATCAGTCCTGCTCGTGTGAGATTGGATCGGGCCAAGTCTGCATGATGTGATTCCGATTCCAGTGAGACGATGCGTCCGTGTTCAGGCAGTGCTCTTGCCATCCAGATGGTACTGTACCCACCCAATGTGCCGATTTCAAGTACACGGGATGCACCTTGGATTTGCAGCAGGAGTTGAAGTAACTTTCCTTGATTCGGTGTTACGTCATGAGCGGGCAGTCCAGCTTTGGCATTGGTTTGCAGGGTTTGCTCCAGTAAGGTATCCGAGGGAATCAGTAGATTATTCATGTAGTCGTCGACTTGGGTCCAGGTATGCTGTAGGTCGGTCGTATTTATATTTTTCATGTTCACATGTTCCTTTCTTTGTTTCTTGTATTGGATTTCATAATTCAACTATAGATGGAGTAGATGTATAAATAAAATATATATTATATATGTTAATATAACTTTAGATTATGTATTTGACGGGGAAGAGGTGTAACACATGAATCTGCATGGATTACGATTATTTCATGCCATCGTGAGATATGGCGGGGTCACTCGTGCCGCAGAGGAACTGAATATTAGTCAGCCTGCGGTATCTTCCCAGGTGAAGAAGTTTGAACGTGAATTGGGAATCCAGCTTTTTGTTTCGGAGGGGAGAAGACTGGTGCTTACGGATGCTGGGATACAGTTAACCGGTTATGCGGAACGTCTGTTCATGCTGGAGCAGGATGTCGAGAATTTTGTGCAGGATTTTCGGGAGGGCAAGAAAGGACTGATCCGTCTTACGGCAACCTACTTGCCTTCAAATTTTCTGTTGCCTGGTTGGATTGCGCGGTTTAAGCAAATGCACGAGGATGTGGAGATTGTTGTGAGCACAACCAACACTCGAATGGCTTTTGACCAATTACTTCGTTATGAGGCAGAGATTGCAGTGTATGGTGGAAGTGGAATTACACATGCAGGTGTCCAATGGGATGAATTGTTTGACGATGAGATGTGGTTTGTTGTACATCCAGACCATCCGTATGCTGGCAAAGAAATCGAGTTGCATGAGATGATGGCAGAGCCGTTCATCATGCGCGAAGAAGGCAGTGCCACGCGTGAGCGACTCGTTTCCCTATGCACAACAAATAACCTGGCCGCTCCCCGCATTGCGCTTCAGTTCAACGGGTTGAATGAAACGATCAGTGCGGTGAAGGCAGGTTATGGGGCCAACTTTATATCTTCTTTGGTTGTGAAGGAGGATGTGCAGCAAGGTAGGCTTGCACGTGTGTTCGTTCGAGGTGTGCAGCTGAGAAATACGGTTGCCGTATGTACACGAGCAGGGGAAGTGTTATCGCCTGCTGCACAGCATCTGGTCAAGCTTATCCGCCAAGAAGCTGCTTTGATGAAATAAATAGCGCGATTATACTTAAAATACGTGTTCAAAAAAAACAGTGTTCAGTACCCTAGAGTGGACTTTTGAACAGCCTCTTGAAAATGAACAGGTTGCTATTTCGGCAATTAACCTTCACTTTGTTGTGAAGTCCCCCATGCATGTAATCGGGCGTATAGCGTTACGCCGCCAATGATCAGGACAGGAATCCAGACTGCGATCATGGGCTCACGGTGGAATAACAATGCGGCTGCAATGACGCCGATCAAATAGATGACAACAGCACCTGCACGAAGGTAGGAGTCTGTGGACAAGGCTTTGGCTAATGATCGGATATTGGCATGCCACAGCTTTTTAAGGATGTTTACGGTATCCTCAACCACAGCGGCCAAATTATTGGTGAGCACGGTTGTTGAGATGCCAGCAATTCCAATGCGGCGTGCCGCAGTTGTTTGCATCCCCATTGCAACGGCTAGGATGACAATTAACAGATAGGACAGTTGTTCTGAAAATGGACTAATCATGGCGATCGCGAACAGCAGCAGCAATATGCTTTCAACAGTAAATACGGCTGTGACCTTAGAAGACCAGCCATTTTTGGTCTGCACAGGTCCAACCATATGTGCTGCAATGGCATTGCCGGCAATAAAACCGATGAGAGCAAGCAATGACCGCAGCACGACAAATTCCTGAGCACGGGCGATGGCAATACCCAACAAAACAATATTTCCCGTCATATTGGCTGTGAGCACATGCCCCAGTCCCAGATATCCGATCAGATCCACCATTCCGGCAGACATGCAGAGAAGCAACATGGCGTATTTTTGGAGGGTGCTTTGATTCATCCTATCCGTCCTTTCAAAAAAACGTAGCCCCTCCAGTATACAGCCATAACCCACGCTTCTTCAAAATGAAATTCATCGCGCAAGACTTAAGGTGCAGCGAGCCAATCAAACATATTGTTCACCGCTGACTCATGTATTTTCTCGTGAAAATGATGATCCTGCCCGCCATAGGCGTGAAATGTGACATCCGCACCTCGCCGCTTAAGCCAGTGATACATTCGGGTTCCGTGACTATAATTAACCTGTGTATCTGATGTACCATGCATGATCAGCACGGGACAAGATAGTTTGTTTGCTTTCGACAAGGGAGAACGGGCGAGATAAGCTTCCGGAACTGCGCGTGGGGAACCTCCCAGCACCCGTTTCAATGTGCGCCTCAGGTCGGTTCGTTCATGATAAGTGCGTTCCACATCCGCGACACCGCTCCAAAGAACTAACTTATGTACTTTGTCCGGTCCCTCATTGTAGGCGGTTGCCGTATGTACAGCATTAATGGCTCCACGGGAGAACCCCATTAACGATGTCCGAGTTGGGTCTACAAAAGGTAAACGCTGCATCAACCGGTAAGCGGCATGAACATCTTCGGCATCTCTTCCGCCATACTCATCACGCCCCTCACCGCCTTCGTTGCCACGATAGGATGGGGCGAACACGATATAACCTTTATGTACAAACTGCTCAAGCCAAACGGTATTTACCCCGCCATAGCTGCCAAGTCCGCCGCGACAATAGATCAGCACAGGCCACTGTTCCTGTGTGTTATCCGTATCATGCATTTTTGCAGCAGGGTAGTGGCTGGCGAGTGGTTGCAAATGTAGAGATGTATGTATGGAAGCGAATTCCGGAAAGGCAGAGGAGACAGAGCTAGGTTGAGAAGTTTCATATGTCGTGATATCAGGTAATGAACACCCTTGTGGCAGGTATAAATAAGCTTTAACTCGAAGTGTATCGGATGAATACGTCACTTGATAGAGCAGTAAAATCCACCTCTTTTATTAATATTTGCGTGCCAAATGACAGGGATGCTTCTATAGGATGCGCGTAAAATAAGTTCCCATACCTTCCAGGCTGAATCACCAGCCCAAATGTAAGAAATTCGTTTATTGGCTCCATATGATTTATAATGGTTCAGGAGACATGTGGATTGACCGCTTGTTCTCATATTCATAAAACTAATTTTAGTGTGCAGAAAGAAAGGGAGAAAGCCATGATGAACGCTCCACATCCAATCGATCAATTCAAGAAATTCAAATATGAAATTACCAGATTTATGATGATCTATAAATTTGCTCTGGATCAAATGGAGACCAAGATTGAAGTCCTGAAGGAAGAATTCCAGTCTCTGCATGATTACAGTCCAATTGAGCATACAAAGTCCAGACTGAAATCTCCTGAGAGCATTATGAACAAGATGTTCCGCAAAAATCATGAGTTAACATTTGAGAGCATCAAGCAAAATATCAAGGATATCGCCGGGGTACGGATTACATGTTCCTTTATCTCGGATATCTATCGTATTAAAGATATGCTGTGCAACCAGAGTGATCTGCGTGTACTGGAGGTCAAAGATTACATCGAGAATCCGAAGCCAAACGGCTACCAAAGCCTTCACCTTCTGGTGGAAGTGCCTGTGTACATGTCCAATGGCGAGGAACGAGCATGTGTGGAGATCCAGATCCGTACAATCGCGATGGATTTCTGGGCGAGTCTGGAGCATAAGATTTTTTATAAATACAATAAGGATGTTCCCGAGCATTTGACGAGAGAGTTAAAGAGTGCGGCAGATTCGGCAAATGCGCTTGATCAACAGATGGAGCGACTTCACCGGGAAATTCAGGAGATTAAGGACGCCGATAACGAGCGGGATGAAGAAGAATTGCGCCGTATTATTATTAACAATCAACAGTTCACACTGCCATCCAACCTGCTCAAGCTGCTGGGTAGCGGGGAGTAGTACTTGATGAAAAGTACTACATCTTCATTGAACACGAACTCCACATCTCGCGTACGGATGGCTTTAATTCTGGGGACATTGTCGGCCTTCGGGCCGTTGTCCCTGGATATGTATTTACCCGCATTGCCCACGCTGGCTGATGAGTTTGGTTCATCGACCTCGTATGCTCAACTGAGTCTGACGGCATGTATGATTGGACTTGCGGTTGGACAACTGCTTGCCGGACCTCTAAGTGATGTACGTGGTCGGCGAACACCGCTCATTGCAGGGCTTGTGCTCTATACCATCGCTTCCATACTCTGCCTGGTCAGCCCGACGATGGGCTCTTTTGTTGTGCTACGGTTCATTCAGGGTGTAGCCGGAGCGGCAGGGATTGTCATCTCGCGCGCAATCGTCAGAGATGTATATTCGGGCCCGGAACTGACACGGTTCTTCTCTCTGTTAATGCTGATTAACGGCGTAGCCCCGATTGCTGCACCAATCATTGGTGGACAATTGTTGACGTATACATCTTGGCGCGGCGTATTTATTTTGCTCAGCCTTATCGGAATACTGACGCTGTTGGCTGTCATTTTTGGCCTAGGAGAGACACTGCCGTCCAACCGGAGATCAAGCGGGGGATTGAAGCAGACCTTGATTACGTTTCGCCAAATCGCAGGGGATCGTCAGTTTATGGGTTATGCGTTAACCCAGGGTTTTGTAGCTGCTGGCATGTTTGCCTACATATCCGGTTCACCGTTTGTACTTCAGAAAATATACGGGGTATCGCCCCAAATGTTCAGTGTTTGCTTTGCCATAAACGGATTAGGCATTATTCTGGCCAGTCAGATTGCCGGCAGACTTGCAGGAAAGGTATCAGAGACTCACCTGTTAATCGCGGGGCTGCTAACCGCGGCGCTCGGAGGAACTTCACTGCTCATCGCCATTCTGGCTGGAGGTAATCTAATCTCTGTACTGATTCCGTTATTTCTGGTGGTATCCAGTGTTGGGCTGGTCAATACCGCGTCCTTTGCCTTGGCCATGGCCAATCAGGAGAAATCGGCAGGCAGTGCGTCTGCGCTTATTGGTGTGATGACGTTCCTGTTCGGTGGTATTGTCGCTCCCCTCGTAGGTCTCGGGGGAGAAGGAACAGCTGTGCCAATGGGAATTGTTATTGCGTGTGCGGATCTCGGTGCCTTGGTGATTTACTTCCTAATGGTCAGTAAAGGCAGGAAGCGCCAGAACGATCAGGTGTTGAGTTAAATGTACTGATTCTGCACACCTTGCGTTTATGGAGTCTTAATAGTGTAAAGGCACATCTGGTTAAAAGAACGAACAAGAGCCTCACTTGGAAGGAATCATGCTTCCAAGCGGGGCTCTTGCTGTAGGTAAGGACAGGTTTAGCAGAGCGCAAACAAAATCTGTGTATTGGACAGTATACCTGGCGTGAGGAATGGATAGAAGTACCCCACCACAAAACCAAACAGATTAATCGCAGGCCACATCAGGTAGACATCATTGTATGTGAAGACAAGGGACCATCGGTTGTAGCAAAAGTTGGGCAGTGCACGTTCTTCGTTCTCTCGTGGTGCCGCTGCACCAGTCTGTGCAAATTGCACCGCTTGAGTGAGACTTTGCGGCTGCTGCTGGAGGAAGAGCGGGAGCAGACCCGGGCTGCTTTTGATCAGGTTATACAGAAAAAGCATTTCTGCAGGAGGCTGACCTACCGGACGAGGATAGGCACTAAGCAGGGTGGGCAGATTGCCTTGAGCCAGTTGCGCAGGTACGCCCGGTGCTGTACCCGGGATTGTACCTGGAATGCCTCCGGGGATATATGGACCTGGTCCTCCGCCCGGAATGTATGGAGGATAGGAGCCTTGACCGCCAGGTATACCAGGAAACGTCGGACCACCTGGTGTGCCGCCACCGCCACCTCCTGGGAACAATGGAGGCAATTGAAATGAACGGTCTTCTCCATAACTTAGATAAGGGTTATATTCGTAATACATGTACAGAACATCCTTCCTGTCGTCGTATTCTGCATTCAGCATATGGCGGCATCCGCCTATATGTGAGTACCGCCAAGAAGATTTTATATGATCTATGTAGTTGACTAATCATTTACACAAAACGGAGAGGATAGAAAAAACCTGAAAAAGCGAAGCGCTCGCCTTTATCTCCGGATTTTTTCCCTTAGAGAAAGGGGAATCTATAAAATCTGGGGATAACAGCGATTGGGAGGTTGTTCTATCATCGTAGTGTCAGTGTAAACAATCTTTAGTTCAACTTATAGCGCAGAGCATAATCGAATTGACAAGTAGACTGATAACAATTATCATTGTCAATGGAATCGGACAAATGTACATACGGATATTATATGTATCAATAATAGTTTCAATATTTTTGAACATTAAAATCTGTCACAATAATGCCGAATAAGGTTTTCATATTGAAAGGGGATAATAAATTGTTTAAGAGAAATAGAATGATTACACTATTGATTACGGTGATGGTCATGTCCATCTGGTTAGCAGCATGTGGAGCGAAGCCGGCAGAGAACGACACAACAACCGAGATAGAGACGCAAACAGAAGCCGCTACAGAGCGCACTTTAACAGATGCTATGGGACACAAAGTAACCATCCCGGCTAATCCGGAGCGTGTCATCGCGTCTTATCTGGAAGACAATTTGGTAACACTAGGTGTTAAGCCAGTTGCCCAGTGGTCGGTAGCCAACGGAATCCAGGAATATCTGCAAAAAGATCTGAATGGTATCCCAACGATTGCTTTTGATCTGCCTTTTGAAGCGGTAACAAGCTTTAACCCGGATCTGATTATTATTGGTTCTGAAAGTGTGGTTGAAGGAGAAAAATACGAACAGTATAGTAAAATTGCACCTACTTATGTACTTGGCGATGAGATCAATAGCGACTGGCGTAAAACGTTGCTGAAAATCGGTGAGATTTTAAATAAGAGTGATGAAGCGCAAAAAGCGCTGGATGATTACGAAGTTAAAGCTACAGAAATCAAGGAAAAGATCAATAACGTTACAGGTGGAACAAAATCAGCAGCGGCCATATGGTTGGTTAGCGGCAAGTTCTTTATTGTAAGTGACAACGTGTCAAGTGGAGAAGTAATGTACAAAGAGCTTGGACTTCAAGAGCCTGAAGTTGTAAAAGAAATCTCTGCCAATGCAACAGGTAACTGGTCATCCATCTCTATGGAGAAGCTGGCAGAAATGGATGTAGACTACTTGTTCTTTGTGAATAGTGATGAAGGTACTGGGGCGGAAGCACTGAAAGATCCAGTGTGGCAAAGTATCCCGGCTGTAAAAAATGGAAATTTGTTTGAATTCACCCGGTCCAGCAGCTGGTTGTACAGTGGAGTTCAAGCCAACCTTCAAATTATGGAAGACATTCAGAACAGCATTGTTAAATAAGAAATAGTCGATATGAAAAAGCATGTTCCTACTTCCTGGTGCAATAGGCACCAGGGAGTTTTTTTTTGTTAATTCAGCATTTTACGTTATATAATAAATATGAGTGTGTTATCGTGTTTTGAAGTGAAATGGACACTTATTACACGAGCAGGGAAGGGGATATTACATATGTATACATTGGATCCACGCGAAATAACGGGAAGAGACAACTATAAACTGATGAGTGGTTCGGTGGTACCACGTCCTATTGCTTTTGTGACGACACGTTCAGATGAGAATGATGTGATCAATGCAGCGCCTTTCAGTTTCTTCAATGTGGTTAGTTCGGACCCACCGCTGTTATCCATATCCGTTGCTCGTAAAGACGGCATGATGAAAGATACTGCACGTAATGTACTTGCTCATAAAGAGCTGGTCGTGCATATATGTGATGAAGCAATCATAGCAGAAGTAAATGAGACAGCAGCTATCCTTGAACCCCATGAAAGTGAGCTTGAGCGGACGAAACTGACTACAGTGCCAAGTACAAAGGTCGCCGTGCCAGGAATAAAGGAAGCACTTATTCGGATGGAGTGTGAGCTGTATCAGCACATTCCCATTACCAACGATGATGGCAAACCGATGAGTGATCTGTTACTGGTACGCATAGTGCAGTATCATTTCAGCGAAGAAGTCTATAATCCGGACAAGGGGTATATCCTGATGGATCATTTGAAACCAGTCAGCCGACTTGCGGGTAATGATTATGCCAAGCTCGGAGAGAGATTCACCATAATTCGGCCTGAATAGTTATGAAAGATCCTATATGTAATTTGTGAAAGGGTTTAACCCTGTAGATAAAGGCGGACAACACATGCGAAACTCGCATAGGTTGTCCGCCTTTCGTTGTGATATGAACATAAACGGGACAGGGAGTGAATAGACTTGTACTATATCCTGCACATTTCTATATGAACCTATTTGATATACAGGTTGATTAAAAAGCACACTTTTGATTACGAAGGACAAGACTAAATAGGGAGGTTAAGCCGATGAATCAGCTTGAGGAAACTACAGGGGCAAGTATTATGGGAATAGGAACGGCGTGGCCTGCCCACCGTATTGAGCAAAAGGATGTGTCTGCCCGTCTCGCACAGGCGCTGGAACATGAGCCGGATGCGAGAAGATGGGCCAAACGAATCTTTAATCAGTGCGGTGTGGAGACTCGATATACGTGTGAACCGAATCTGCTTAAGCCTGTTGATTCTTGCCGATATTTACCCTTTACCAGTGCGGAGGAGGTTCCGACTACATCCGAGCGTATGGGCAAATACAAAGCTGCTGCTGTTCCCCTTGGTCTGGAGGCGGCCGGACAGGCCCTTCAGGATGCAGACGTATCCTCCTCGGAACTTACACATCTCATTACAGTGAGTTGCACGGGGCAATTCCTGCCCGGACTTGATGTTCGGCTGATCCAGCAGCTTGAACTGTCACCGCAGATCAACCGGATTCCACTGGTGTTTCAAGGATGTGCGGCCGGTCTGAAGGCGATCCAACTGGCGAATTCCATTGTAACGACAGATCAGAAGGCTACGGTTCTCATCGTGTGTGTGGAGCTATGCACACTTCACTTTCAGCCATCTGCCAAACGGGACGACCTGTATGCTGCATCGTTCTTCGGAGACGGTGCCTCTGCCTGTGTTATTGGTGCGTCCGGAACAGATCGCAATGAATGTTTTCGACTGGGTCGTGGGCACTCAACGCTGCTCCCGGATTGTGCAGAAGAAATGATCTGGGAAGTGGGCAATACAGGCTTTGATCTCTACCTGTCACCACAGATTCCGAAGCTGCTTGGTTTGCATCTCGGCCCAGAGGTAGAACGGTTGCTGGAGGGGAGTGGTTTACCGGAAATATGGGCGATCCATCCGGGAGGTAGAGGCATCGTGGATGCCGTGCAGAAGCTGTATCAGTTGACAGATGAGCAGGTCTCCTACAGCCGAAACATCCTGCGGGATTATGGCAACCTGTCGTCCGTGACGATTCTTTTTGTTCTTCAAGCCATCCGCGAGGATTACAGACAGAAGGAAGAGCATTCCAGTGGGATAGCGCTGGCCTTTGGCCCGGGACTAACAGCAGAGTTACTTCCTTTTACATACATCCCTGCCCCCATAGCGAACAGAACACCTGTGAATCATGGCATCCAATAGTTCGCGATCCCGAGTGAAGGAAACATACACAGCAAGTGTATGAATGTGCTTACGATCTTACCGATGAACATAATCGAATGACTAATCTGATCGCAGAGGAGCTTAGGTATGGGTTATCGCAGACTTGCTGCCTTCATCAGCCGATATCCGCGGTTCATTATTCTCTGCTGGGTATTTATCATCGGGATGTCAGCGGTCTGGGCGTGGAAGTTACCTGACATTGTTCAGGATCACGGATTGAAACGGGTTCACGGGGATGCGCAAGCGGTTGAACTTGTTCTGGAGGACGAATTTGGTTCTCCTGCTGATCCGGTTATTCTGGTTTTTGAAAAAAAGGCAAATGCCTCGCCGTTAGAGTTCCGGCAGTGGATCAAGGATCGCCTGACACAGGTTCAAGTGCTGCCCGCGGTAACCTCTATCACGTCCCCTCTGGATGCTAGCGAAAGGGTGACGCTGCAAGACCTTAGGGCATATGCCCTTGTGAAATTGGATGTGCCCGCGCATCAGATGGGGCCTCCGCTGGAGCAGTTGCGCGCTGTGCTGGCAACAGATGGTCCAGGTGCGGTCCAATTGACGGGAAAGGCGGTCGTGCAGCAGGATGTGAATCATCTGAGCTTTCGTGATCTGGAACGGGCAGAGATGGTGGGACTGCCGATTGCCCTGATCGTTTTGTGTTTTGCATTCAGGGGGCTATATGCCGCATGGATTGCTGTCATGATGGGGATCAGTGCTGTGATTACCGCTATGGGAGCCACGACTCTCCTTGGTTATCATCTGGAATTGTCCAACTTTATCATTAATGTGATTCCCATGGTGGGCATGGCACTCAGTATAGATTTTGCCCTGATCATCCTGAGCAGGTACAGGGAAGAAGTTCAGCGAGCCTATGAAGATGAAGGCGAAGCTAACGTTACGGGCTGCAGTCTGGATATGCAGAGAGAGATTCTTCAGCGAACATTACGTACAGCAGGCAGAGCGGTGTTGTTCTCGGCATCTTGCGTGCTCCTTGGGCTGCTGGGTCTGCTCTGGATCAGACTGCCGATGTTTCTGAGTGTCTCCTTGGGGGCCATTATCGTTCTGCTCGTATCGCTACTTTTAAATGTAACACTGCTGCCAGCCCTGCTGTCACTTTCTGCAGATCGGGTCTTCAGGAGAAAGTTAGTCCATTTGTTACCCAGACGTTCGGTCTGGCATAGATGGTCAGCGATGGTCATGAAACGACCACTTAGCATGGCAATCGGAGGTACGCTTGTGCTGCTCCTGTGTGTATATCCAGTGACCCGGCTGGAACTGTCCGTCCCGGACGCCTCTTCACTGCCAGAGAGAATGGAGTCCCGCCAGGCAGCAGAGCAGTTGCAACATGATTTTGGGCAAAAGAATACCTCCACCATCGAGATGGTGATTGGCGGACAGCAGGAACGGTTGACTGCCTCTCACTGGCAGATCGCCCACAACAAAACACGTCAACTACTGCAGGACTCGGACGTATTGAGCATTGTTTCACCATGGGGCATATTACAGCCGGCTCAAAATGGCTCACAAAACCTTTTTCGAATTCCACCGTCGTCGCTCAATTCTTCCATAGAAGGCAAGGAGTCAACAAGGACGGCATGGCTGCGTTCAACGGTCTCTGCTCATTCGATTCGATTGGTAGCCACCGTACACGGGGAGCCTGGGTCGGAGCAGGTCGCAGACTGGCTGGAACGAATGAGCTATAGCGATCATGCACTAGGTTCCAACAACGTAAAACTACGTTATGGTGGGGAAGCTGCCAAGCAGTATGAAATAATGCAGGAAGTCACAAGTCAACTGCCCAAAGTGCTGGTATTTGTAGTGGTCACCAATTATCTTGTGTTACTGGCGGCATTCCGATCGATGCTCATTCCAATCAAGGCCATTGTGATGAATCTGCTCAGCTTAGCCGCTTCATTTGGCATAATGGTGTGGGTGTTTAATGAAGGACATCTGGGGATGGAGTCATCAGCCATTGCCATTATGATTCCTGTATTCATTGCAGGATTGGTGTTTGGCATATCCATGGATTATGGCGTGTTTATGCTGAGCCGTATTCAGGAAGTGTATAGACGAACCGGAGACAGTGATGTGGCTGTCCAACAGGGATTGGCTTCTACAGGCCGTCTGGTTACCTCCGCAGCGGCAATTCTGCTTGCGGTGACCGTGCCGTTTGCTTTTGCTGAAGTTGCAGGTGTGAGGCAGTTAGGGATCGGAATCACGGCAGCGGTGTTGATTGACGTTACATTAATCCGTCTAATACTGGTACCTGCATTGATGAAATTAATGGGCAGGTGGAACTGGTGGCTGCCAGGTCAGATGAAATGAAGGGTATTTCCGTAACCTGTCTTCAGGTTGGAGATATCCTTTTTTTGGCTAGAAATCGTGTGATTCTATTCAAAACAGGCAAACATGTTCAATTCATGGGTGACATCGATGTTCTATAATGGATGGGATTAATTCCGTATGACAGTCTTTTATCTACGTTATCCTACGAAAAACAGGAGGGACACAGGCCCATGTCGGATATTGAAGCCTATCTACAACAACAAACGAATCTTCGTGGTCGTTCCGCGTATCAGGCAGATCAACCTCTGGAGTTATGGCGCAGTCAGTTACGTACCCGCTTGAAAGAACGGCTGGGCGGTTTTCCAACAATGGTAGCAGCACTGAATCCTGTCTTACTGGAGCGCATTACATGTGACGGGTATATCCGGGAGCGGATCGAAATCACAACCTATGCAGGACTTCGCATGCCTGTCTATTTATTAATTCCAGGTGATGGAAGCGTTATTGGTACAAAGAGACCTGCTATCGTTGCTTGTCATGGGCATGGCTACGGTAGCCGAGAGATATCCGGCATGGAACCGGATGGGTCGCCACGGACAGGAGAGCCCGGATTACACAAGGACTTTGCAGTAGCTCTTGTGAAGCGTGGTTATGTGGTTGCGGCTCCAGAGCTGCTCGGATTTGGTGATCGAAGACTGGAAGAGGACCGTGATGCGCCACCAGGTGTAAGTTCCTGTACGAAGATTGCTGCGCATCTGCTCATGGTGGGGAATACCCTTGCCGGTCATAGGGTGTATGAAACAACACGTGTATTGGATTATGTATCGACCCGGCCAGAAGTGGATTCGGAGCGAATTGGAAGCATGGGTATCTCGGGTGGCGGTCTGGTGACCGCATTTACAGCTGCGTTGGATGAACGGTTCCGGGCAACTGTAGTAAGTGGTTATGCAAGTACTTTCCAGGGCAGCATACTGGATCGGAACCATTGTCTGGACAACTATGTGCCAGGTATCCTGCGTGAAGCGGAGTTGCCGGATCTGATCGGCCTGATTGTACCTAGACCACTCTTTATTGAAGCCGGAAGTGATGACCAGGTGTTCCCGATCCAGACAGCAAGAGAGGCGTATGCGCGTTTGACACACATATATGAGCAGGCAGGAGCATCAGAATCACTGGACGCGGATTTCTTTACAGGTGGACATGAGATTAGCGGAGCAAAGGCCTATGACTGGCTTGATCGAGTTCTGTGAAGTTGTGGATCATGCACCAATTTAATTCTAACTCGAGAGGAGAATTCAGTGATGAAATGGTCAACATCGGTAAAGTTTCTGCTCTGTCTTGTTCTGTTTGCAAGTACGATGGGCCTCGGTCTGGGAAGCAGTGGAGGGCAAGTCGCCGAAGCGGCATCGGACAATTACAGATTTGATTTTGGTTCGGGAGCTGTTGAGAGCGGTTACACAGGTGTGTCCGCAGGAGATGCCTATACTGCGACCAAAGGATATGGGTTCAATACACCTGCCAATATGCGAAATGTGTCTGCCTCCGGAAGCGGAGTGATGAGTGATGCTGTCCAGTTCCTGACTTACGGCACTAAGAGCACCAATACCTTCAATGTGAATCTGTCCAATGGACTATATGAAGTTAAAGTGGTCCTGGGCAATACAGCCAGAGCGAGTGTAGCGGCAGAAGGTGTATACCAGATCATCAATATGACGGGTAACGGGGCGACGGATCAATTTCAAATTCCAATAACTGACGGGCAACTCAATCTGCTCATTACGGAAGGAAAGGCAGGTACTGCATTTACACTCAGTGCACTCGAGATCCGGAAGTTATCCAATCAGACGGTTACCAACCGTACGATCTACATTGGTGGCGATTCAACAGTATGCAATTACTATCCGCTGGGCAGCAGTGTACAGGGAGGTTGGGGACAGCTGTTTCCGTCTTATGTGAACAACGCTACCTTCCAAGTTCGCAATATGGCATCAAGTGGCCAGTTTGCAAGAGGATTCCGCGATGATGGTCAGATGGAGGCCATTCTCAAGTATATCAAGCCGGGAGATTATTTTATTTTGCAATTCGGAATTAACGATACCAATGCCAAGAACAATACAACGGAGGCCCAGTTCAAAGAGATTATGCGGGATATGGTACGCCAGGCGAAAAACAAAGGAGCAACGGTCATCCTCTCCACGCCTCAGGGCCGGGCAACAGACTTTAATTCAGCCAATGTACATCAAGCAGAGAACCGCTGGTACAATCCATCAACTCGTGCACTAGCCCAGGAAGAGGGGGTCACGCTGGTTGAACTGAATAAGTTGAGCTCGGCTTATTTCACATCCATTGGTCCAGCTGCAACACTCGCTCTGTATATGACAGGGGATAGTCTGCATCCGAATCGTCAAGGTGCTGCAGAGTTAGCTCGCATTGTGGCTGCGGATTTGAGAAGACAGGGACTGAATGGATTCTGACGATGCATTTTAATCTGCCCGCATGATCCAGATTTGATATGATCCGTGTATGAAAAATAAAAAATACCCCCGGGAACATGCCGCGAAACGGCTGGCTGATCCTCGGGGGAATTCGTTATGCTTGGGCTTGGGATTACTCCATCATGTCCTTGGCTTCATGGTTCACCTTTTTACCTTTTAACAAGGGTTCAAGTTCATCTTGCACGCTCTGCTCCCACAGCGGTACATCTGTGCGATAGGCGGCCCGTCCGTTCAGATGTCCGGCGACAGGAGCCGTGATGAATACAAACAGGATACCTAACAACAAGCGGGCACTGATATAGTTATCGAAGTACCAGAAGTAGAAAAACGTAGCGCTTAGTACACAGAACACTCCAAGCGTCATACTTTTGGTTGCGGCATGGGCTCGAAGATATACATCAGGCAGACGAATAAGTCCAAATGCGCTGAGTGCACTGAGTAGTGCACCGAGCAGTACGAGTAGACCTATAGCTGTTTCAGCGGTTACTTTAACGATCTCCATCATTTTTGAATACCGCCCCCCGTTCAATATAACGTGCAAATGCCACTGTACTTAGAAAAGCCAAAATGCCAATCAGCAAGATAATATCCAGATAGGCCTGGGTTTGCAGCATCATCGACAGAACGGCAACGATGGCAATCACATTGATACCGATCGTATCCAGTGCCGTGATCCGGTCAGCCATGGATGGTCCCCGCAGCACCCTGTACAAGCAACCCAGAATGGCTAAGGAGAGAATGAGCAATGAGATGAACAACAGTGAGGATAACATTAACGCGTCACCTCCATAATTGCTTTTTCGAATGTATTTTGGATATCATCTCTCATTTTCTGTTCATCCTTGATATCCAGTGCGTGAATAAACAGTTTGCGTTGATTACCCGAGATCTCAAGCGGCAGAGAACCTGGTGTCAATGAGATGAGTAAGCAGAGCAGAGTAACTTCCCAATCCGAGGACAATTGAGTTTTATACGTAAAAATACCGGGCCTTATATCTAACTTTGGCTTGATAATCTGGCGTATAACCTCAATGCTGGCTCGCACCAGTTCCTTGAAAAGCAGTGTAATCAGTTTGAAGATAGCCCAGACTCGCACAATATAGAAGCGCTGGGGGAAGAATCTGCGCATCCCCCCGATGAGAAGCAGTCCAAGCAGGTAACCTATGAGAAAACCAACACCATTCCAGGCGTTGTTCAGAAACATCCATACAAAAGCAATGATAAGATTCAGTACAATCTGAAAGGCCATAGACATCTACTCCTTCAATACGGCATCAATATAAATATTGGGATGCAGTAGAATATCGCCTGCGCGGGAGGTCAATTGGAACATGCCTTCAGCCCCCACACCCATTACGATGATGAATACAAACAGAATTCCGGCAGGAATCAGCAGGCCGTTCACCGCGTAAGGGCGTCTTGTAACCCCGGCAGGCGGTTCGCCCCAGAACGCTTGTATGAAGATGCGTAGTACCGAATATAACATCAACAAGCTCGAAAGCACCGCAATGCCGGTCAGACCATACAAGCCTGCCTGCAAGCCTCCTTCAAATAGAAGCAGCTTCCCAGGAAATCCACTAAATGGCGGCAAGCCTGCCAAGGCAAGTGCGCTAATGAAGAACATCCAGCCGAGCAGCGGATAGCGATGGATCAGCCCGCCCATGTTGTCGAGTTTGGATGTTCCCGCAACAGCGATCAAGGCACCGCCGAGCAGGAAGAGCAATGTTTTGATCAACATATCATGCAGCATATAGAAGAGCAGACCTTCCAGTGCAGGGCGACTGGCCGAGGCCATACCAAAAGCGACAAAACCTACACCTGCGACCACGTTGTAGATGAGAATTTTGTTCACATCGCGGTATGAGATCGCACCGATGACACCAAGGACCATCGTTGCACCAGCCATCCATCCGATCAGTGTATGGAAAAAATCAGGATCATGATAGAAGATCAGTGTGAATGTTCGCACAATCGCGTACAAGCCAACCTTGGTAAGCAATCCTGCAAACAATGCAGTGACGACAGCAGGTGGTGCTGCATAAGAGCCTGACAGCCAGAAGAACAGGAACAGCCCGGCCTTTATGCTAAATACGATCAGGAAGAGAACGGCAATTAAGGTAATGACCCCGCTCTGTCCCACTTCAGCAATTTTTACGGACAAATCTGCCATGTTCAGTGTGCCAGTAATGGAGTACAGGAAGCCGATGGAAGCGACAAATAGTGCTGAAGAAACGATGTTAATCAAGACATATTTGATCGTTTCACGAAGCTGTCTTTCCGTACCACCCAGCACAATCAGTGCATAGGAAGAGATGAGCATCAGTTCAAAGCTGACAAACAAATTGAACAAATCTCCTGTTAAGAATGAACCGTTAACTCCTGCGATCAGAAAATGAAAGAACGGATAGAAGTGATGTTCTTCTCTCTCCTTGTTTACACTGCGGAATGCATACAGCAGACAAGCCAGCGCAATGATGGAAGCAGCAACAACAAGCAACGCTGACACCATGTCAGCAACAAGCACAATACCATAGGGAGGTGCCCAACCGCCCATATTAAGCGTTAGAACTCCAGTTTGAGTCACACGAGTAATGAGTATCGTTGAGACCGCTGCTGTAAACAAAAGTCCGATGACACTAATGATCCGCTGGATATTTGTTTTCCGGAAAAAGAGCAGAGCCAGAACACCTGTAATCAAAGGCAACAGAATCGGCAGAACGACAAGATTATTCATATGGGCGCCCCCTTACTTCTTCCATATCGTCTGTTTTCAGCTTCAGATAAGAACGATAAGAGAGAACAAAGAAGAACGCAGTGAGACCGAAATTAATAACAATCGAAGTTAGTATCAAAGCCTGAGGAAGAGGATCGACATAACGTTCAGCCATCTCCCCAAGCAGTGGTGGTGCCCCGGTTTTAAGACGTGACATGGTGATCAAGAGCAGATGCACGCCATGGGTTAGTATGGACATGCCAAGTACGATGCGGAGCAGGCTCCGCGACAAGATTAAAAAGACGGCAACCGCAAACAGAATGCCAACGGCTACACACATCAATATTTCCATATCAGCGATCCTCCCCGATCTGTAGAATGATGGTCATGGTGACACCCAGGACAGCGAGATACACGCCAAGATCAAACAGCATGGCCGTGGCGAGTTCTGTCTCTCCCAGCAAAGGAAGTTCGAAATAGCCGAAGGTTTGACTTAGGAACGGGACTCCGAATATAAATGAACCCGCACCCGTAAGTAAGGCGATACCCAATCCGATTCCTGTTAGAATACGGAAGTCAACCGGTAACGCTTTGCGTATCGTATCTGTACTGAATGCCAGGGCAATCAATACGAGCGCTGCCGCTGTGACCAAGCCGCCGATGAAACCTCCGCCCGGATTGTGATGACCTGCAAAGAAGAGGTGCATGGCAAACGTCAGTATGATGAACACAACGACTTTGGTGGTCGTTTGCAGCAATACATCATTACTCTGTAAGGGGACGGTATCCCACGAGGATGAGCTGCGTTCCCGGTTACCATACTTTTTCGTATTGTCCGCTTCATCATCCAGAGCAGCTTCGGAATCCTGACTTTCGTCCTTTTTACGGAACTTTAAGCGGGCTCCGAGATCTTTTGCTTCAAGGTTCAGATTAATCATGGAGTAGATGGATAACGAAGCAACGCCAAGCACCATAATTTCCAATAACGTATCGAAGCCACGGAAATCTACCAGCAAAACGTTCACGACATTTTTACCACCAGCCGAGTCATACGCTTCCTGAAGGAAAAAGGTAGAAATGCTGTCCAGTGATGCTGTTCCGCTTGCCGCTAGTGCAACAAAAGTCATCACGATTCCGACTGCAATCGCTACGATCATATTTACCGTGAGATAACTGCGGCTTGATTTGCCACGTTGAAGCTCAGGCAGATGGTAGAAGCAGAGCAGGAACAATGCAACGGATACCGTCTCAACAATCATCTGTGTCAACGCCAGATCCGGCGCCCGGAAAAGTACAAACAGCAGGGTTACAAGGTAACCAACTGCTCCAGTCATAATGACTGCCGATAGTCTGTTCTTGGCAAAAGGAATCGAAACTGCAGCACCGATGAGCGTGACTAGCAGTACCACCTCATAGAATGAGTAAGGTGCATTGCCTTGCAGATTCCAGGTAATATTCTCTCCTGAACGGAAGAAAGCATAGACCAGCAACGCGACCGTGAATGAGAAAATGTAAACGAGATAATTACGAACTGAGCCATTCATATAGGCTTCCGTCCATTTGCGTGCATAATGCTGAAGATTATCCAGCACAACATGGTACATATTGTTAATCGTTAATCCTTGTGGATAATGCTCATAAATATTCCTCCATCGTGGCAACAGCTTGTAGAGAGCGATTCCGAGAATCACGACTCCGATCGTCATGATCAGTTCCGGAGTCCATCCATGCCACAGGGAGAAATGTACATCGAAGCGCTCATTCCCATTCAAAAGGGATGGAAGCACAGCGGCCATTGCCGGTTCAATCAGTGATCCGGCCAGCAGATTCGGGAAGAGTCCGAATACAACGACAAGAACACCTAGAACAACAGGCGGAATGAGCATGCCAGCGGGCGCTTCGTGCAGCTTCTCGGCAGGAATCTCGCTTTGGCTACGACCGAGGAATGTTTTGAACACGATAATAAGCGCATAGATCAGGGTAAACACACTTGCAAGCCAAGCGAATACCGGCAGCAGAACACTCCAGGACCCAAGTCCAAAGATTCGTAGATGCGTGACTTCCACCATCGCCTGGAAGAATAACTCCTTGCTCAGGAATCCGTTGAACGGCGGAATACCCGCCATGGCAAGTGAACCGATTAATGCCACGGTGAATGTAATTGGCATGAATGAAGCAAGTCCACCGAGCTTCCGAATGTCACGTGTACCCGTTTCATGATCGACAATCCCTACGACCATGAACAGAGCGGCCTTGAAGGTTGCATGATTAAACAGGTGAAGCAGCGCAGCGGTTATTGCCACAGTATACATCGCAGAGGATTCGCCATATCCGAAGTAGAGAGCAGCAGATCCAACCCCTAAGAGGGACATGATCAGACCGAGTTGAGAGATGGTCGAATAGGCAAGAATCGCTTTGAGATCGTTTTTTTTCACCGCCAGGAATGATCCATAACACAAAGTCAGAAGACCAACGCCGGTAACGAGCCAGAACCAGAGTCCCTGTCCACCGAAGATTGGTGTAAACCGTGCTACAACGTACAGTCCGGCCTTGACCATGGTGGCTGAGTGAAGATAGGCACTCACAGGTGTCGGAGCTTCCATGGCATCCGGCAACCAGATATGGAACGGGAATTGGGCTGATTTGGTGAAAGCTCCAATCAGGATCAAGATAAGTGCCGGCAGAAATAGTGCGCTATCCTGAAACTGTCCCAACCCTGTAATGGTTGCACGAATACTGAATGTTCCGGTAATGAGATACATCATCATGAATCCGGTTAGCATGGCGAAACCGCCAAATACCGTAATCAGGAATGATTTTTGTGCTCCTGAAGTCGAGGCTTTACGTTTGTAATGGAATGCAATCAACAGGAATGACGTAATACTAGTCAATTCCCAGAATCCGTAGAGCACGATCATATTATCAGACAGCACCACGCCCAACATGGCTCCCATAAACATCAACAGATACAGGTAGAAACGGTTTAGCGCTTCTTTCATATCCATGTAGAAGATGGAGTAAAGAACAACGAGGACACCGATTCCGGTGATTAGCAGTGTCAGCATGAGGCTCAGACCGTCCAGATACAGGTTAAATCCAATGTCCAGTGAAGGAATCCACGGGATATTTCCGGATACGGTATTGCGCTGTGACACAGCGGGTATGAGACTCGCAAAGTATACAAATAATAGTGCCGGGACAAGGAGAACCGGCCATCCCAAATGGTTTTTACGGAAGAAACGATGCAGCATGGCAAGAAGAATGCCAGCGGCAAAAGGCAGAATAACAGCAACATGAAGCAGGCTCAACATTACACCCCCAATGTTTAGTATTTCGATTACTCTCTCTGTGACATACAGGCGCATGATCCTTTGAAGGATATGCTTGCTCTCTATATTCATAACCCAAGTATGTATATACAGAATCGTGTCTATTCTTTGAATGGAAGAAACACGGTGAAAATTTCAGTATAATATTGTATGGGCATGTATAATAAATAAACACACAAGTTCCGATAAATATGAAAACGATTAGGTGACATTCCGTGTACTCTTGACAGCATAGTTATGTTGATAAGCAAGATGGTTTCACCGTGTAATGGAGGAAGTAATGTCATTCAAAATTAGAACTGTGCTTACAGTCATCTTCGCTGTGTTATCCTTGCTGGTTACGTTGACGATCGGATCTGTTTTTAGCAAAAAGTCTTTCGTTGCTGTAGAGACAGAGATTGGTCATTCACTTACAGGTACGGCCTCACAAGCTTCGGACAAACTGGATCGGTTTATGTCCGCGCGCGCAGGCGAGCTGGACCTGCTGGGCCGAATGGCTTCGCTGGAAGATGGATTCCAGCCTGATGAGATTCAGATGTTGCTGGATCAGTTACAAGATAGCTTTCCCTCATTCTCATGGGTTGGATTCATGGACCCGAAGGGAAAAGTGTTAGCTGCCACGGATGGTATCTTGCTGGGGGAAAATTTATCAGAGCGGCCTGTGTATCAGGAGGGAATCAAGGGTAAATTCATTGGAGATGTGCATAATGCAGTACTTCTTGCCAAGCTGCTTCCGAATCCAACGGGAGAGCCGTTGCAATTTGTTGATATCAGTTTTCCGCTGAAGGATAGCAAAGGACATATTCAAGGTGTGCTCGCTGCACATTTAAGCTGGGAATGGGCGAAGGAAGTTGAGGAATCCGTACTCGCCCCATTGAAAAGGGAAGAAAAGGACATTGAGTTCTTTATCGTGAGCAAAAAGGAACATACAGTGCTGCTGGGGCCGAAGGAGTGGGTCGGTAAACCGTTGGTACTGCCCGGCATCGAAGAGGCTCAGCTAAACAAAAGCAGTTGGTCCATTGAAAAGTGGCCTGATGGTAATGAATATGTGACTGGGTTTGCCTACAGCCAGGGTCATCTGGATTATCCCGGTTTAGGCTGGACCGTAGTCATTCGTCAAGTCAAGTCGTCTGCTTTTGCTTCTGTGTTTGACCTGATGTGGTTTAATGTATGGTCAGGACTCGCCGTTACCGTGCTGTTTGCCCTGATTGGCTGGGTTGTCTCACGTCTGATCTCTGCCCCACTAGTGCGTCTTACCAGAGTAGCCAATCGACTGCGTGCAGGGGAAGAGCTTGAGATTCCCGCGAATAAGGGGATTAAGGAGATTGAAGTGTTGTCCCGTTCGCTTCGGGATATGCTGACCTCTCTTATGAATAAAAACTCAGAGCTGGTCGTGATGCAGAATCTGGCGCATTTTGATCAGTTGACTAGTCTGCCGAATCGCACTGCCCTTGAAGTGTATCTGGAGGAGTCTCTGGAGACCGAAAGTGAAAATCACACGCTGACTTTTCTCTATCTGGATCTCGATGGATTCAAACGGGTTAACGATACACTTGGACATCAGACTGGAGACGTGCTGCTACAGAAAGTGGCCCAGCGATTGTCTGCTCTTGGTCAGGAGAAGGGTATAACGGTCCGATTGGGCGGAGATGAATTCCTGATTGTACTTCAGTCTGTTGGAAGTCATCCAAGGGAAGAAGCCATGGCTTATGCAGAAGCCATCATTCAAAGTCTGAACAAGCCGTTTATTATCGAATACGAGCGAATTCGAATTGGATGTAGCATTGGAGGTGCTGAATATCCAACCAACAGCGACAATCCAAGTGAGATTATCCGGATGGCGGACGAAGCGTTGTATGAGTCCAAACGTGCAGGCAAGAACAGAATGACATTTTATTCCGAGTTGAAGCAGGGGCGTTAGCGTATAATAACATTAGCTGGGTTATCCCAATCACCTTTGTGCGAATGTGCGTATAAACAAGGAGGGGTGAAATGTCTGGAAAATATACAACTGTACCTTACGGTTATGAACCACCTGCGGCCAGCCGCAAAGGCACACTTACTTTTTATGACTCGTTTGAACATGTGACCGATGAGCAACTCGAGCGCGCCGCTGCAACGGTGGATACCCGTTCATTCATACAGCTTGTGCTGTATCCTTTACACGAGAGCACGTTTAAACGAATGAGCAAGGATACGATACAGGCATATTACAAAAGAGAAGACCGCCTGCATGATTGGCGGCGGGAACATCCAACTTCACGTATACGTGTGGAGGGACTTGAGGGCAAGAGAAAGAAATATACACCTGTGGATAGCGCGCTGCGCCATATCATTGCGGAATATCCAGCCCCTCACTTTCTCTATTTGACGATTGAGATGGCGAATATGTTTGCTTCATTTGAATCCTTCAAGGATTGGATCAAAGAGTTGCGTCTCATCATAGACGGATCGTCCGAATACCTGCATCCTAGGCTGGAGCAAAATCGTCATCGCTGGGAATGGGCGAATGAAACATAGACATATGAAGAAGATTGGTTTGCTGGTCGTATAGATCGTATTCAAACCCAAAAAAAGTTGCGTTGTACAAACCGGGATTCCGGTGTACAGCACAACTTTTTTTATTTATATTTTCTCTACCAAGGACGAAGTCAGGTCAAGTGATGTTACGGTTTTATTTTTACCTGTTCGTTTGGCGGCATACAGACAGGCATCCACTTCCTCGAACAATTTGTCTTTGGTTAGATTAGGACTGTAGCTTTTGAGACCGATACTCACCGTGATGGAAGCACCTTCAAGTTCCAGATGGCCCATCAAGGCAATCTTCTGACGAATCTGTTCCACCAAGGCATAGGCCTGCTTGAAAGATTGCTCAAACATCAATAAGGCGAACTCTTCGCCACCGTAGCGTGCTGCAATATCACTGGAGGTAATGGTTTCCTGAATAATCAGGGATACTTTCTCCAAAATGATGTCTCCAACCCGATGACCATAGGTATCATTAATGGATTTGAAGTCATCAATATCGATCAGGGCCAGGTGCATACTCATGCCACTGTTGGCATACTCAAATGCTTTTTCGTAATAATCCTTGAATGAGCTTTGATTATAAAGGTTGGTTAAACCGTCTGTTTTGGACTGTTTGCTCATAATTGCATTTCGCACAATAAGGTCCTGCTTGGCAAGCATACTGGCCTGAAGATCTTCCAACACTTCAACGCCGCTGGTTACGATAACCTGTGCTACATATGTACCAAGGATTAGAAAAGCCGGAATGGATACCATGTCAAAGGAAGACAGGTAGGATCGGTAGGCTGGGTCGAACAGAACGAGAAGGTAACCGATCATCTGCATCAGGAAAACAATCCAGACTCTCTTTTTGCTGAAGAACAGAACTGAAGCGAAGATGGGTAACAGGCAGATGGCTAATATAATCCGAATGTCGTAATTGACATGAATTATTGTCCAGGCGATCACTGTGCTAGCCGCAGACATGGTATAGAAGGAATATGAACTGAAGCGCCGATCAACCCAACTCGCGAACAAAATGCATGAACAGCTAATCGCCGTAGGCCAGAACAGGACATTCATCATGAAATCCGCAGGCGTGCGATCATACTTTAGAAACAGGAAACAGCCCACCTGGATGGCGAAATGTGCACTGATGACAACCCAGTAGACATGGAGCATTTTTTGAATCCATTTGGAATGTTTGAACTCATATTCTGTTGGAATGTGGCTATTGTGGGTATGGAAACTCTTCATATATCACCGCTGACTGCATCATAATGGTACGACAGAATCACTCTCGTATATGATGATTATAAATCACAATGAACAAAACGCAAATTATTATATTTGAGCATGAGAACTAAGCTTACATTATAGCACATAGAAAGACAGAAACTTTCCGAGAAGGGACATACAAATTTCGGAGAGAGCGTCATAGACTGTTAAAAGGCTCCGTTTCATAGGATTGTAATTCTTGCTGAAGGGGAGGTGAATTCCATTCCTCTTGTGGTTCGTTCAACCGTCAACGCTACGGGAGCGATTACGTTTACGGGTAACACGCTTGGACTGAGTCGTTCGGAAACAGCAGGGGTACCCGGAACACAGGACAGTATTGGAGGTTTTACCACAACCAATACCAGCGTCCAGTACGGCACCTACCCACTGGGAACTACAAGCTTGTATCAAAGTAACAGTTCAGCAGCCATTCTTACACTGCCTGCTGGAAGTACCGTTCTGTATGCAGAATTGATCTGGGGCGGCAGTTACATCAATGGTACAGTCAATCTGAGTGCTGCCATCAACAATCCGGTTACGTTTATTACACCCGCAGGGACTTCCAGTGTGACCCCTGATCCACTTACCTACAATCAATTCGATCTGGGGGGCGGTGCTGCTGGCTATGTACGTTCCGCCAATGTGACTACACTTGTACAAAGCGGGGGAGCCGGTACATATATCACCGGAGCAGTGGTAGGGACTATTGTAATTACGAATGATTCCACGGCCAATCATGCGGGATGGACACTTGGGGTTATCTATCAGAATCCCAATCTCCCTTTTCGCAACATGTCTTTGCGTGCAGGCGGCGTACTTGTTCAATCCACTTCTCCACCGGTCGTAACAACACTGACAGGATTCGCAACTCCACTCTCTGGTGTACTCGGAGGAAGAGCGCTGTTCAGTGCGCAGGAAGGTGATGCGAATCGAACAGGAGATCAGGCTTTATTCGGGCCGACCTCTGCGACTTCAGTGGCCTTATCCGGGCCGAACAATCTGGCTGCGAACTTCTTTGCGTCCCAAATCAATGGTGATACGGGTGCGCTTAACACAACGGGCACTTTCGGGACACGAAATCAGATCAACGGGGCTCCAGGCACCAATATTATCGGTGGACGTCAAGGCTGGGATATTACCAATGTGGATGTGTCTGCCAGGCTGATTAACAATCAATCCTCGGCAGTACTTACGCTAACGACTTCAGGCGATGCGTACATTGTGAACGCGAATGCAATACAAGTCGATATCAACGCACCCAAAATTACTGTGGCCAAGGCTTCTGTGGCGATTGGAGCTGTCGCGGGAGACAGTGTCCTCTACACGGTAACGATTAGTAATGCCGGTACAGCCAGTGCTGCGAGCGTGGTATTGTCTGATACATTACCACCGGGTCTGACTTTCATTCCTGGAAGCGTCACGGTGGCCGGAGTGGCTCGCCCAACGCTGGATGTGACAGCAGGTATACCGCTGGGTTCGTTGAATTTGAGCAACAGCATTGTCGTGACCTATCGCGCATTAATTGCTAATGATGCAAGCATCCTTCAACTCGTCAATTCCGCAAATGCCGCTTTTACCTTTCAAAGTGTTGCAGGCGGATCGATCATCACAGGCGTCATTCCATCGAATAACTCTACACTTCCTGTGTATTCACCTAACCTGTCCATTGTGAAATCGGCAAGTACAACAAATGCTACGGTTGGAGATCAGGTTACCTACACGCTCCAGGTGACGAATGGTGGAAACGTCGGAGCCAACGTTACCATCGCCGATAATATTCCAAGTGGCAGTACCTATGTTCCGGGGAGTTTCCGTGTGAACGGAACTGTCATCGCAGGTGCCAATCCGGTTACGGGAGTTAATCTGGGCAGTCTTGCAGCGGGAAGTTTAACCACGATAACCTTTCAAGTGCTGGTCACGAATCTTCCTACACCGCCTACGTTGGTGGATCAGGCTACGGCTTCCTATTCATTCCTTTCCCCTGACGGGCGGACCATAACGGGTACGCTAGCTTCAAACACACTGACGATTCCGGTAACCTTACCGAACGTATCCGTTGTGAAAAATGCAACGGTAACAGACGTTGCTGTTGGTGAGACCTTTACGTATTCGGTGGTTACGACGAATGGTGGCATACAAACGATAAATAACGCCGTCTTAACCGATAGTCTTCCGGCGGGTCTATCTTTTGTACCTGGAAGTGTGGTTGTCAGGGGGGCCAGTGTAACGGCAGCTAATCCGGCCAGTGGTATAGCCCTGGGTACATTAACAGCAGGAAGCTCGGCAACCGTCACATTTCAGGTTAATGTGCAGTTTTTGCCTACTACGGGTTCGTTCGTCAATCGGGCGGTCGTATCTTATAGTTCAGGCACGTTCACCGGAATCTCTAACTCAAATTCCATTACAACACCAGTATACCAGCCTGTGATTACAATCAATAAGTCGGCGAATGAGACCAATGCGACGTTGGGAGATCAGCTTGTGTATACACTGCTCGTGTCGAATAGCGGGAATATCGCAGCACAAGTGAACGTGACGGATACGATCCCGACAGGACTCACGTTCATTCCTGATTCGGTAACCGTGAATGGAACCGCGCGTCCAGGGGTTAGTCCTTTAACCGGGATCACGCTGGGGAGTCTCCAGCCTGGCGGGAGCGCCACAGTGGTATTTCGCACGTCACTGACAACGCTCCCGACCCCGCCAACATTGGAGAATCAGGGAACGGGAAATTACACGTACCAGCTCCCGAGTGGACGTAATCTGTCAGGAAGTGCGCTGTCCAATATCGTTCGTATTCCCGCTTCGGCACCCAACATATCCGTTGCCAAAACAGTCAATACAGCAGATGCCACTGTAGGAGATGTGCTTACCTATACGGTTGTAACTACGAATTCTGGCAGTGGGGCAGTTCAGAACCTGATTCTATCCGATACGCTTTCTGCCGGTTCTGAATTTGTATCCGGCAGTGTCACAATTAATGGTTCGGCTGCAAGAAATGCAAATCCGGTTTCGGGCATTGCTTTGGGAACGTTGAATAGCTCCAGTAATGTAACCGTGACCTATCAGACAAGAGTGACCTCTATTCCTGCCTCAGGTTCGGTCAGCAACCGGGCAAGTACAGCTTTTACGTCGGGCAGTTTTAATGGCGTGTCCTCATCTGTGACAGTAAATACGCCAGTATTTCAACCTGTTATTCAAGTAGTGAAATCGGCTAGCACAACGAGTCTGACTGTGGGAGATACTTTTAATTACACCCTCCAGATTACGAATACAGGCAATATTGCAGCAACGGTTACTTTAACAGATCCGGTTCCTGCCGGAGCAATCTTTAATACCAATAGTGTCATCATTAATGGCTCGCCTGTACCCGGAATCAGCCCAAACTCCGGTATTAGTCTGGGAGTACTGGCTGCGGGAGCAAGCGCGACAGTCACTTTCCTTGCAACAGTCACAAGTCTGCCAGATGCAAGGCAGTTAATCAATCAAGCTCTCGCATCCTATAGCTATGCTCTTCCAAGCGGAAGGAATATTTCAGGTTTTGTATCATCAAACACAATCACCATTCCCGTATCCCTGCCGAATGTAAGCATTGTAAACAGTGACAATGTAGATTACGCCGTATCCGGAGATGTCATCAGGTATACTTCGGTCATTCGTAACAACGGAACGGTGGCAGTGAACAACGTGGTATACACGAACCCTCTTCCTTCGAATACCCCATTTATACCCGGAAGTGTCATTGTGAACGGGACTTCATTCCCGCTCTCCAATCCGACCGCCGGCATTCCAATCGGTACATTGGCCCCAGGGGCTGAAGTAACCGTAACTTTTGAGGTGAGGATAACTATGCCGATCCCTTCGCAGATTAACAATCAGTCGACGGTCAGTTTCACATCCGGTTCATTTTCGGGGTCATCATCGTCCAATACCACACAGACTCCGGTCATACAGCCACAGATCTCACTTGTCAAAACGGCGAATACAGTTAATGCAACTGTAGGTGATACGGTTGTATATACGGTGACAGTGAGCAATGCAGGTAATCTGCAGGCCAATGTAACGCTGACCGATACCATTCCGGCTGCGACAACGATTGTTCCAAACAGTGTGGTAGTATCCGGTGTGCCACAGCCGGGAGCAACACCTGGAGCAGGTATTCCGGTTGGTATTGTAGCAGCCGGAGCGACAGCGGTTGTCACGTTTGCCGTGGTCGTGAATTCACTTCCATCGCCTCAGCAGCTCAGCAATTTTGCAACATCATCCTTTACATTTACACCTCCTGACGGAAGAACGTTAACGGGTACAGCCACTTCCAATACACTGACATTTCCAGTATCGTCACCTAACGTTGCTGTGGTCAAAAGTACTACATCGACTGCTGCTGCCGTAGGCGATACCGTTAGCTATTCCATCCTGGTTACGAATAGCGGGATAGCGCCGGTAAGCAATATCCAGTTTTCTGATCCGATTCCGTCTGGGACGACTTTCAACACAGGCAGTGTAACCGTGAATGGGGTAGTCCAACCTAATGCCAATCCAGCAGGTGGGATATCACTAGCTACACTGGGACCTGGGACATCCGCGACAGTGACGTTCAGTGTCAGGGTCAATGAGATTCCTGCTGGAGGACAGTTGAGCAATCGTTCTACGGTCAGTTTTACCTCCGGGGCGTTCTCAAGCACGACGTTTTCCAATACCGTGGTCACTCCGGTATACCAGCCGATTCTTTCGGCACAAAAGATAGCAAGTACCCAGAATGCTACCGTCGGGGATACGGTCAGCTATACGATAACCGTGAGTAATCAGGGGAACTACGGTGCCCAGATCAATCTGTCGGATAACCTTCCAGCCGGTACCATTCTTGTACCGAATAGTGTCATTGTGAACGGTCAGCCGTTACCGGCTGCAAATCCGGCAACGGGTATTCCCGCAGGAAATGTGGCTGCCGGAGCTACAACTACGATTACGTTTTCCGTAGTGATTGATACATTGCCTACCCCGCAGCAGCTCGTGAATCAGGCCTCAGTTGCGTTATCCTTTACATTGCCGGACGGACGGAATATTACAGGGACAGTGTTATCCAATGTGCTTACCATTTCAGTTTCCGCACCGGATGTGGATGTGGTCAAATCTACGACATCCACAGCTGTTTCCGTCGGGGATACCGTGACGTACAGCATCGCCGTAACCAATAACGGAATTGCCAGTGTAAGCAATGTGATTTTTACAGATGCGTTGCCAGCAAGTACCCTTCTTACGGCAGGAAGTGTGTTTGTCGATGGTGTTCTGCGCCCTGGCGCCAATCCTTCTACGGGAATAACGCTGGGTTCCATTGCACCGGGCGTAACCGTGACAGTTGTGTTTAGTGTGCAGGTTACATCTCTTCCAGCAAGTGCAGTTTTGAACAATCAGTCAACCGTGAGCTTTACATCCGGTGCATTCTCTGCGACCACATTCTCCAATACCATTACAACACCGGTGTACCAACCTATTCTGGCTGCTGTCAAAACAGGAGATCGGGCAATTGCAACTGTGGGAGATACGGTGGTCTACAGCATTGCCATTACCAATAGCGGAAACTACGGAGCATCTGTCACGTTAACGGATACCATTCCGGCTGGAACGGAGCTTGTACCGAATAGTGTCATTATTAATGGCGCTTCAGCACCAGGTGCTGATCCAGCTTCGGGTATTCCACTGGGGGTTGTATCCACAACAACCACGGTTATATTCTCTGTTGTGATCGTGACATTACCTTTGAGTCAGTCCATCACCAATCAGGCTTCTGCGACATTTTCGTATACATTACCTGATGGAAGAACACTTGGAGGCACGATTACGTCCAATGCACTCAACATTCAAGTATCTGCTCCAAATGTCAGCGTTGTGAAGACCACTCCGGTCATTGATGCTGTGGTGGGGGACACGATCGTATACGAGATGGTTGTGAGCAATAACGGAATTGACCCGGTTAACAACATTGTGATCACCGATCCGATTAGCCCAGCCACCACATTTGTTACAGGCAGTGTTCTGGTGGACGGTGTTCCACGTGCCTTAGCCAACCCTGCGCTTGGAATTGCTCTGGGCACGCTGGCACCGGGAGCATCTGTAGCCGTTTCATATGCGGTTCGGGTCAATTCACTTCCAACACCACCACAAGTGAGCAGCCAATCTTCTGTAAGTTTTACATCTGGCGTTTTCTCTGGAGCTACGTATTCGAATATAGTTGTAACACCTATTTATCAACCGATAGTCGCTTTAACCAAAACAGCCAGCACCTCTAACGCAACGATTGGTGACACCATCACCTATTCTTTCACCATCAACAATAGCGGGAATCTTGCAGCCAACTTGACCTTAACGGACAATATACCGGCTGGAGCCGTACTGCTTCCCAACAGTGTCCTGATCGATGGTGTTCCACAGCCAGGAGCCGATCCGGAATCGGGGATTGTGGTGGGTACGATACCGCCAGGTGGATCGGTGAATGTAACGGTTACGCTTGAAGTTACGGTGGATTCATTGCCTCAGAATCAGCAACTGATTAATCAGGCCACTGCCAACTATACCTTTAGTCCTCCGGATGGCCGTCTGTTGACGGGAAGCGTGTCTTCCAACGTGCTGGTGATTCCTGTATCTGCACCAAATGTTGTTGTTGCCAAAAGCACAAGTGCCATTGATGCTGTTGTTGGCGATGTAATCACCTACACGGTTGTTGTAACCAATAGCGGCATTGAAGTGGTGAATAATGTTGTCATGGTTGACCCTGTGCCGGCAGGAACGGTATTTGTAACCGGGAGTGTGACCGTGGATGGTGTAGCAAGACCTACTGGAAATCCGAATACAGGAATTACGCTTGGTTCCATTGCTGCTGGCTCTTCCGTTACCGTTACATTCCGAGTAGAGGTCGTTGTGTTATGAGTCAATCGTCCGGTCCGTTGTCCCACTGGCTTCAGAATCAGTCGCTGGTTCGATTCAGCTCGGGTACGACTGAACTGGAACAGGTGGCGTATTCCAATACAGTCATTACTCCATGGGTCGGGCCCAGGCTGGAAGTGAAAAAGCAATGCAATGTAGCTATGGCTACACTGGGGCAGTCCCTGACCTACATGATCGAGATTGTTAACACAGGTAATTGTACAGCTACAATTCATGTCGTGGATTCTTTATCCGCCGAAACATCCCTTCTTCCAAATAGTGTTTTACGCGATGGAATTCCATTACCGGGGGCATCCCCGGAGCACGGGCTGCCTCCAGCAGAGATCGCGCCAGGAGCAACGCTGAGATATCACTTTCAAGTAGTAGTCTTGCGGATACCCACTGGCTTAAAGCTGCTCAATCAAGCCCAGGTTAACTATGAGTTTGGGACATCTGAAGGCAGGACAGTAAGGGGTGTGGAGAGATCCAACACCGTGGAGGTAAGCATGGTCTCGTCCCGGCTTGAAATCAGCCTGCAAGCCGAGCGTTCCCAAACATTCTCCGGGGATATCATCATGTACACCGTCATCGTGAGCAATCCGGGGTTTATTGCAGCGACAGGGGCTCAGGTAACGGTCTCTTTGCCGCAAGGTATTGTTTTTATACCTGCCAGTGTCATAGTAGATGAGATGTTTGCGCCACAAGTAACGCCTGATACAGGAATAGAACTTGGAGAGATCTTGCCCGGAAGCTCCGTTAGGATACAATATCGAGTTCAGGTTACGGGGGGAAGCGATGCGAACGTAATATCAAGTGTAGCTGTACTGAAGTATATCTCGGTAGGGCAGCAGGAGACGGTCTACTCCAATCAGGTTACACTGGAAGTCATACAGCCCCAGATCTCTGTGGTGAAAAGTGTGCTCCCGGTAACGGCCACATGGGGTGATGCCGTCCAATATAATATTACCGTCTCCAATGCAAGCAGCTATGCGGTGGATGGAACCCTTCTGGATGTATTGCCAACAGGTATGACATTTGTCGAAGGCAGTCTGGGCTGGAATGGGGTTAAACGTCCCGGAACCAGTCTGGTTAAAGGGCTTAATCTGGGGACATTAACTGCCCGGTCTAATCTGAATATTCAGTTCGAAGCGAAACTTGCAGATCGAGATGAATCGACGCCTGATGACTACAGGTATGTGAATCATGCCAGCCTGATATATACATTTCGCTTACCGGATTCACGGTCAGTGCAGCGGATGATTACATCCAATGAAGCTGTGGTCGAATTGAAAGCGCCGGTAATTCAGGCTTATGTTCAAGTGATACCCACATTGGTCGAGCAGGGGGGTACCGTCACTTTTCAGGTACGTGTGGTGAATACGGGCAATTTGCCAGCACGCGTACAACTTGGGAGCATTTTACCTGAGGGTGCCAGATGGCTTGGGCAAGCTACGGGTGAACTCCAATTGAGCATACCAGAGTATTCCACACCACGGGTTCTGCATGTGGGCGAGGTTAAGCCTGGAACGGAAAGAAACATCTCCTATGTAGCGCAGCTAGCTCCTGAGAAGACGGGGACACTGCAAGGAGCCTTGATTGCTAGGTACACGTATGAATGGAATGGACAAAAACGGGCAGGCGAATCCCGATCGAATGAGTACAGCATCATTGTGGAGTATGGAGAAGAATAGGGGGTAACACGGTTAAAGGTAACTTGCCTGAGGAAATTGCTCATTCTGTATGCCATGAGATTACACGAACGTAAATGAATGGTATACTAATTGAATATGAACTCGGCAATCAACCCGTGGAATCGGGACGTCGGAGTAGAGGAGGCAGCCACATTGGCAAAAGCAAAAGTTGCAAAAAGACCTACACGGGATGAGTTTGAACTTGAAGAGTTGGGGAATCAGCTGGTTGAAGCCTTTCGGGAACGTTCAGAAGTATTGTTGACGGTATGGGGCAAAGAAGATCAGGTGCAAGGAGTCATCGTCAAAATGGACTCTCGGACACGACTCGTGCATGTCGAGTATACCGAAGAAGAGTTCACAGCGAAGGTGCCTTTTCTGGATATCATGCGTGTGCAATCTCCCCGGTACTGAACGAAAAAACAGCAATCTGAATAATTAGGGCATCCGCCCTGTCAAAGTCGTTCTTCCTGCATAAGATAACCCATACCTGTTGCAGAGGAGGTACGGTCAATGAGCGAAGTATTAGGTGGAGAAACAAGAGGCTACGGATACGGAGGTTTTACTTCTGTAGGTGCCATTCTGGTTCTGTTCATCCTGTTGGTTATCATCTCCAAAGCGTTCTTGGTATAATTGCATATCTCTAAAGAATGAAAGAAGTTCTGCCATCACGGCAGAGCTTTTTTGTTCGTTCAGTCATTGGCGAATTTTGTAGAAATTCGGTGTAAGTCCTGCTGACGTTATGTTAGAATATAACCATCCCTAGAGAAAGAAAGAGGTGTTTGAATAATGAGCCAAGAGTTAACAGTATCTTTAAATGAACAGATGAACTTTGAGTTTTATTCCGCTCATGTATATCTGGCTATGGCAGCCTATTGTTCCAGCAAAAGTCTGGATGGATTTGCGAACTTTTTCATCGTGCAAGCGGAAGAAGAGCGATTCCATGGCATGAAAATATACAAATTCCTGAATGATCGTGGACAACGTGCCACACTTGCGGCTTTGCCAGAACCGAAGAATGAATATGCTTCAATGCTGGATGTATTTGAGCATGGTTATGCTCATGAACAGCAAAACACGAAAAAATTCTACAATCTGGCTGACATCGCTCTGAATGAACGTGAACATGCAACGATGTATTTCCTGAAATGGTTCATTGATGAGCAAGTTGAAGAGGAAGCATTGTTTGACAACATTATTCAGAAGCTGCGCCGCATTGAAAAAGACAGCAATGCCTTCTACATGCTGGATGCCGAGTTTGGCAAACGTTCGTTCACTGCTCCTGCTGAATAAATGCACGTAGGGAGTCGATAAGATTCCAGCGACAAAACATCATTTACATACAGCAGATTGAAGACGAAGAAGCCTGCACTTGTGCAGGCTTTTTTGCATGCATAGATATTTAATTATTGTATTGATTTGTTTGAAATGGAGCAAAAGTCTATCAAAATCCTGAATGTGGGTAATAAAGGATATGTCACAATTGATCTATCCTGACGGGATCTTTTTTTGCGCAAATCTATCAAATTCGTATTAAATTTTAGGTTTATCTGACAAAAGTGTAACTCTACCGTAGCCTTTGGAGCGAGAACAGGAGTCACTATCTTTGATAGTATTAGGATTAATCGCCAAGGGATGAAGGTAGAAAACATGGACACCCGGGGAAATACAACACACAAGGGAGATTTTTAATTATGTTACATATTCGCAAATCTATCATGGTCACACTTGCTATTTTACTAATGATTCCACTATTAATGCCGCAGTCGGTATCTGCCAAATCAGCTACATCCAAGGATGGTGCAAGCAAGGCAAATTCCAAAATCATATACCTGACGTTTGATGATGGGCCAACCGCTCATACGGGTCAGTTACTGGATATACTGGATCAGTATAATGCAAAGGCAACGTTTTTCATGCTGGGTCCTCAGATGGAGAAATTTCAGAAGGCTACCAAACGAATCGTAGCTGACGGGCATGGATTAGGGCTGCATGGTGTGACTCATGTTCCAGGCAAATTCTATAAATCTGCCTATAGCGGATTGAAAGAGATGCAACAGGCCAATGTAAGTCTAAACAAGGTTGCCGGAGTTAAAACAAGTCTCGTGCGGACGCCATATGGTAGTAAACCTTATCTTAAACCGGCATTCCGTAATGTGTTGCTAGGTCAGGGTGGATTCCATCTGTGGGATTGGAATGTGGATTCGGAAGATTGGAAATACAAGAAGGATCATCAGAAAGTCTATAACAGTGTAATGAAGCAGATCCACAATGTGCAAAAGAGCGGAACAACACCTGTTGTGCTTATGCACGACCAGGAAGCAACGCTGAAAGTATTACCGCAAGTATTGAAAACATTGAAGTCAGAAGGGTATCGTTTTGAAGTATTAAGCAAAAAATTGCAGCCGGTTAACTTCTGGAACGACAAGCGTTAATCTTTTGAATTTTTAGATTGGCTACAACGAAGGAGGTACACATTATGAAGAAACAACCATTATGGATCACGATTCCAGTAACGACGGCCGTTTTACTTGCTCTGGCAGGATGTGGCGGACCGGATTCAAATGTAGCATCATCAGAGAATAATTCTTCACCAACGACAACAGTGGGTGAGCAGACCGAGACCGGCAGCGGTGGTGCTGATTTCTCTAATGAAAATGAAACGGGAACCAAAGAGAATACGGGCACAACAGATAATGAAGACACATCAGGATCGAAGGCAAATGACAACCAAGTTGCCACTGGTCAATCAGGTGTGAACGATGTGATCAAGCAAGTTCGCAACCAGTTGAAGATGAAGGATGCAGCGTTACCCACATCATTCACATTGGACAAGGGTACATCTCTGGGTGCGGCAATATTGTCCAATACTGCTGACACATTTAAAGTGAACTTCTACGCTACCACTCAGTCTGTTGCCGTTAATGATCAATCGTTAACGGCATCCGATAGTAAAATACCTGTACTGGCTTCCTATGAAGTGAAGACCTATAAGGACCCGAATCAGTCAGAAATTTTCCCTGAGACGGACCTGAATGATATTCCAGCAGATATGGCTGTGGATCTGGGACATGGCATCAAAGGCATGAGTGAAGGTGCCGCAGGCAGTCAATATCTGACTTGGCAAGAAGGTAGATGGACGCTGGAAATTCGTTCGGTATCCGAAGATGAAATGAATAATCCGGGCATAGCGAAGAAAATGGTGGAGTATCTGGAGTCACATACCTTGCCTGTACCCAAAGATAAAGGGTATATCAAGGTTGAATATCCAAGTGATGGAAAGTCTGTTCATGTAACGATCTCATGGCAGGACGGTAACAAAATTCATCAGCTTAAGACCGATCAAGTGCCATTAGAGGCTCTTGGCATGGCTGTTTCTGTGAAATCTTGAGTGTTTTACGGATATTCTGATTCTGCAATGTAGAAGAGATGAATGTTGGATTGTTACGATACACATAAAAAAGCTTGGCCCAGCAATTTTTTTCTGGGCCAAGCTTTTTATTTTGAGCATGTTATTGCAGCTTGTGCAGCCGGGGTGCATGCTTATTTTTGTTTCAATGGGTTAAAGCGGTACTTTCATTTGAACCACCCTTTTTCCTTGGAGCGAGTGATGGCTTCAATACGGTTACTGGCATTTAACTTGTTGAGAATAATGGAGATGTAGTTACGCACCGTGCCGGTTGTGATGAACAGATGCCCGGCGATTTCCTTGGTGTTCTTCCCATCTGCCATGAGGCCCAGTACAGCATTCTCCCGTTCTGTCAGGGGGTTTTCTTCTACATAAGCTTCATCTACCAAGTCGGGAGCAAAGATGCGTCTGCCATTCATAACTTGGCGGATGGTTTCAGCCAGTTCTTCAATCGGACTATCCTTGAGCAGGTATCCACGAACACCGCCTTTTAGCGCACGTTCGAAATAGCCGGTTCGGGCAAAAGTGGTCAGAATAATGACTTTACAGTTCAAACCTTTCATCTCTTCTGCCGCTTCTAGCCCACTTTTGACGGGCATTTCGATATCCATCAGACAGATATCCGGGGTCAGTTCTTTGACAAGTGCCAAAGCTTCCTGTCCATTGCTTGCCTGTCCTACCACCTGCATGTCTTTTTCCAGATTGAGCAGGGAAGACAAGGCGCCCAGCATCATGCGTTGGTCCTCGGCGATTACAATGCTGATCATGTTGTATCCTCCTTCATTGGTTTGCGTGTCAGCTTAGGCACCTGGATAACGAGTTGTGTGCCTGTTTTATCTGCTCCGGAGCGAAGATCCAGACAACCGTTCACAAATTCAAGTCGTTCCTTCATACCCAAAATGCCGGTACCGCGTCGATCCTTGTTGCGCGTGCGTTCTATGCCTACACCGTTATCCCGAACCGTTAAAATGTTATCAGACTGTGTCTCTTTAATGATGATGGTGCATACCGTGGCCTGACTGTGCTTGACTACATTGGTGACGGCTTCTTTCAAGCACATGCCGATCACATTTTCATTCAATTGCGATGTGTCTTGCAGCTTTGGATTGCCTTCAAGCTCAAATTCAATCGAAGCGGCCTTCAGAATCTGCTCCGCCCGGAACAGTTCATCGACTAATTGTGTACCACGCATGGTGGTGACCATTTCCCGAACTTCCTTCAGAGCTGTACTTGCCGTTTGTCTGAGGTCATTCAATTCGATCTCTGCCTGATCGGGATTATTGCGGAGCAAACGCTTCGCCAGATCGGTTTTCAGACCGATCAGTGAGAGCTTCTGTCCAAGGGTATCGTGCAGGTCACGAGCGATACGCTGTCGTTCTTCCATTTTCACAAGATCATCCAGTCGTTTGTTGGCATTCTCAAGTTGACCTTCCAATTGTTCAGTTTTGTTTTTGTTATACGTACTGATGGGAAGCAGAATGGAGGCCATCAAGCTGATGAATACAAACGGGAGTTGGCTCACCAATAGAGAACTCTGATTAATGAAACCATAATTAATGGTTAGGAAACTGGCTCCCAAATTCACCGAATAGAGGGTGAAGAAACCGGCTTTATTTTTAATATTCCCAATAAAAAAAGCAAGAAACAATGAGAAATAGGCATAATCATAAGCGATAGTCATCGTAATGGATATGGCAATAAGTAGTCCAATCCACATGTACACCTGCCAGCCCTTGGTGATGAAGGCGAGCAGATAGCAGACGAAGAAAACGAGGATGATGATGATGCCAGTTACCAACGTCCATAATTTGGAATATTGTGAAATGAAATAGAAGGGCAGGATGAAAAAGGCGAGCCACACATAAAGATTCAATCCTGTCTTTTTATAAAAATTTTGCATCCACTTTTGAATGTAATTCTCCTCCTTGTACTTGTACTCAACTTTAGCATGACTGTAGCATGACTATAACTTGAACACAAGAAAACGAATCCGACAGAGTTAAGGCTTCTCTGTCAGACCCGCTGGATTGGTTACTCGGATAGGCGGTTGAACATACGGCTTGCGGGATAAGCTTTTGAGCTGTCTGAAACTAATAAATTGTTTGGAATCTTCGTCCCATAAGCGGAAGCGCAGGGCAACCAGACTGGAACGTAGTGTAATGGTCGTTGCTTTTTGCAAGGGTGGTGTTGCGTTATGTGCTTCTTCCAAGAAATAGTTAGGTACACGCGGGCTCAAGTGATGCACATGGTGAAACCCAATATTACCACTGATCCATTGCAATAATTTTGGCAATTTGTAATAAGAACTGCCTTCAACAGCTGCTTTTACATAACTCCATTCATCTTCATGTTCAAAATACGTCTCTTCGAACTGATGTTGAACGTAGAACAGCCAGATACCAAAGAAACCGGAGAAGAAGAAGATAGGTGCCTGCACCATTACAAAAGCCTGCCATCCGACTAACCAGGACATGAATGCATAGAGCACTACGATTAATGCTGTAGTCAGATGTGTGTTGATACGTTCTTTACGTCTTGCACCTTTACGGTTAAAACGGTAAGCCAACAGAAACACGTAGATAGGTCCGATACAAAACAATACAAACGGGTTACGATAAATCCGATAGAAGAGGCGTCCCCAAGGAGAAGCTGCTTTGTATTCGTCAACCGTCATAACCCAGATATCACCTACACCACGTTTGTCAAGATTACTGCTTGTTGCGTGATGGATAGAATGCTCGTTTTTCCACTGCTGATAGGGTGTCACTGTTAATACACCCGTAATGGTACCGAGAATATCATTGGCGCGTTTGCTCTTGAAGAATGAACCATGACAGCAGTCATGGAAAATAATAAAGGTCCGAAGTACAAATCCGGATGCTACCAAGGCAATCGGGAAGGTCAGCCAGTAGGAAACCGATAAGCTAAAGTAAGCTGCAGCCCATAACAAGAAGAGCGGGAGCAATGTATTGATTAACTGACGGATACTTAATCTGAGATCATTTTTTTCGTAAGGGGTAACTTCCTTTTTTAAGGCCATTTCTTTTGATCGATTCATAAAATTGTGTCCTCCTTCAATCGTCATAACTGTATTCAGCTACAACTTGACGTTTCCCGGTAAGACTTTCCTCTAGGAAGCGTTTTTATCATTGTAAAACAATCCAAACATGACAGTAAGTCATAAACGTCAGCCCTCTGTAATGATGAATATCAATGATGGACCATGACATTTGTCATGGGTGTATGATGCTCAATAGCTCTGCAGAAGACAGAAGAGCAGGTTTTACAAATTCCTTTGCACAAATTACGCAACAATTTGTATTATGTATACAAATTTTGTTGAGAGCATGGTAAAATCTATCCTTGAGTGATTATGACAACTTATGAGACGGGTCGATTAGGTTGATTTCTGATGGATTGGATGGAATGCATAATGAAGAAACGAATTACGGATATTCTATTTATTATGGCAGGTGCATTTCTGTTTGCACTGGCGGTGAACCTGTTTGTCATCCCGAACGATTTGGCTGAAGGCGGCGTCACGGGTATCACGATTATTTTGTATTACCTGTTTGAATGGTCCCCTGGACTGATGAACTTGATCCTGAACGGTATTTTGTTAATTGTGGGATATCGGTTTCTTGATAAAACGACTACGGTATATACGATTATTGCGGTTGTATTCAACTCGTTGTTCCTGCATCTGACGGAGAGTTGGACGATTGCATCGGATGAACTCTGGATCAATACCATCTTTGCTGGAGTATTTGCCGGTCTTGGTATTGGCTTGATTGTTAGAGTGGGAGGCACAACGGCGGGGACAGTGATCCTGGCCCGACTTGCCAACAAATATCTGGATTGGAATATCAGTTACGGACTTCTGTTCTTCGATCTGATTGTGGCTTTCTCCTCATACTTCATCATTGGACCGCAAGGATTAATGTGTACCATTGTTTTACTGTTTGTCGGAACCAAAACGATGGAGTTCATTATTGAAGGGCTCAATCCGAAAAAAGCAGTTATGATTATCTCTTCCAAACAGGATGAAATCGCGAAGCAAGTCATTGAGAAGATGGATCGCGGAGTAACCGTCCTGTCCGGTCATGGCTATTACACAAAAAATAAGAAAGAAATTCTATACATTGTGATTAGCAAGCAGGAAGTTTCTATGCTGAAGAAGATTGTACGAGCGGAAGACGAGATTGCTTTTATCACCATTCATGACGTGCGTGATGTATTCGGTGAAGGATTTATTGAACTCTCCAAAACTTAATGAATATGTATATAAGGAAGAAAGGAGTTGCGGTGAAATATCACCGCAACTTTTTTGATAGGTTAATTGTATCCCGTATTAATCTAGTTCAAAAAGAAAGAACCCTTCTCTATAGAGAAGGGCAAAAGAATATTAATAATGTTTTCTTTTTTTGACTGGACAATATTCAACAGTGACACAACAATGTTTTTTACACTTTGTAGGGACATATTTAATTTTGGTAACACAAGTTTTCGTAATTTTTTTGTAAAAACACTTTGGTTTCGGATGACATTTATGCTTTCTATACATATTAAAACCTCCCTGATCGTGATAAGGTATTCTATGAACAGGTCACTGTTTCGGAAATGTATAAACGTCTATTATTGTATAATAATTCCTTTATTAGGCTTTTGTGTTATAAGTGAAGATGTGGCTTTCTAGTAAAAGAGTGCAATGACAAAAAGCTGTACACCTACCAAGCACGATGATATATTGAATTTAATTAATTTGTTAATAAACTTAACTAACTATAAAAGGAGGCGATAACATGGCTGGCACACCGCAGTATATCCGCAATCTGAATGAAAATCTCATTATGGATGCCCTGATAACTCAGGGAACCATGTCGAGAGCGGAAATCAGCCGTCAGACCGGACTTAGTAAACCAACAGTATCTTTGGCAGTCGAACATCTGATTGACCGTAATCTGGTGAGGGAAATGGGGCCAGCTGACAACGCTCAGGGTCGAAAAGCAACCCTCATTCGTTTCAATGAAACGGCTTATTATGTCTGTGGTATAGATATTGGCGCAACACGTATTCGGATTGCAGTATCCGATCTGAATGGAGAGATCATTGCCTATCGAACACATCCCATGCTTGTCCAAAAAGCTCATGACCAAGCAGAAACAACGCTGCTGGAGCTTCTTCAAAGCCATATGAACAAATTACTTGATGAGAATCATCTGAACTGGGATCAGATTCAGTGCATCGGGTTCGGCATACCTGGTGTAGTGCTGCCTGATTCAGGACATATCAATCGTATTGTGGACCCGTTAGCGGGTCTGGAAGAAGCTTTCTCTCTAGAGTCGTTGTCAGGAGCTTTTCCCTGTGAAGTAATCCTGGAAAATGATGTGAATCTTGCGGCACTTGGGGAGTACCGGAGTGGTGCAGCAGCAGGTTATCCCTTGTTTGTTTTTTTCTCCATCGGTACAGGGACGGGCGCTGGCATCATGGTACATGGTCAACTGCTTCGAGGGCTAGGTGGCTTAACTGGAGAGATCGCAGAGATGCTGGTGGAGGATGGTCGACGTCTGGAGGAAGTGCTGTCCGCTGATGGTCTGATGCAACTGGCGAAAGATTATCTAGATCAGCATGATGAACTATTATTGGAGGTTTCTGATTCGGGTGCAGATGTAAATGTAGATGTAGTTGCAGATGATCTTCACAGACACCTGACTCCCGAGAAGTTATTTGAAGCTGCACGCAGTGGAGAAGTAGAGGCGTTAGATATTCTACATCAATACAGCCAGATGATTGCTTCAGCTCTGCGTCAGATTAGCGTTGTGCTTGCTCCAGATCTCATTGTGCTTGGCGGAGGTGTAGGAGGAAACGGTGATGTGTTATTGCCTTTACTGAGGCAGATCATATCTGATCAATTCCCGGTGCAACCACAGTTAATCTGTTCCAAGCTTGGTGAGCAGGCTGTTGTCATTGGCGCAGTGCAGGTAGCCATACAACAAACGATGCTGAACCTTCAGCAGGAAGCCATGGAATAAGAGATTGGATATACAACATGTGAGGAGGGAAAAGGGATGAAAGAATCCGTGAAAAACGTAAGAAATAATTATCAGTCCAATCAGGATGGTACGGTTGGAGGTGATCCATCCGGCTGGATTGCAGGTATTGACATTGGAGGCACCAAAACATTAATGCTCTTGTCATCACAACAGGCTGGAAATGAAGTTCATGAACGTATCTTGCCTACGCTTGCCAGTGATCAGCCGGATGAGTTCTTCCGATGGTTATTCGCTGAACTGGAAACATTCTGCCGCGAAGTTGGATGCAGTCTGGATCAACTTAACGGTGTAGGCTTGGGATTCCCTGGTGTGGTTCTGCAGGAGGAGGGAATACTGCGAAATGCTCCGGCTTTTCAGTGGCCTGAGCTAGATATTCGCCCTGCTATTGCGAAGTATTACAGCGGGAATATCATGTTGGATAATGATGTGAATATGGCCGCAATGGGAGAATATGATCAAGGGGCAGCACAGGGACATCAACACTGTGTAATGGTCACGGTTGGAACAGGCATTGGATCTGCTCTTATCCTGAATGGACAGCTCTACAGCGGTCAGAATGGAGCAGCAGGTGAGATTGGGCATTTCATTGCAGGAGACGAAGGGCTTCATACCGGTTACGTTGCTGATGCGGATTCCTTTGGCGTATTTGAGCAAGTGACTTCAGGTACGGGAATTACCGAACAGGCGAGGCGTTATTTTGCTGCTGGAAAGGGGAGTTCCTTATCCCTGATTATGAGTCTGGCAGGAGGGGAAGTGGAACAGATTGAAGCCAGACATGTATTCAGAGCAGCCGAATCGGGTGATGTTGCTGCACTTGAGATTCTGGAACTGCCTATGCGTTATATGGCTAGAGGTCTGGCGAATATTACGGCTTTACTCAATCCTTCCATTATAGTGATCGGTGGTGGCGTGGCTGCATCCAACCCATCCTATTATCTAAATGAAGTGCGCACACGCCTCCAACGTTACACCGTTCTGCCTACACTTTTAGCTGTAGCTGAACTGGGGAACAAAGCAGGAGCAATCGGGGCATTGGCTGCAATCAAATCGAGTCTGACACGCACATAAAAATAGAGAATAGGCGAAGCAACTACAGAAATAAAGGATGGAGATCCGGATGAGAAGTAGACATATGAAGGCTTACACAGAGAAAACAAAAGCCGATTCCAATGATGCAAAACGTGTTTTACTCAAATTACAGGGCCTATATCTGTTTATGGGGCTTGCCGGGGGGATGTTTAACCCGTACATTAATCCCATATTGGTAGCACAAGGGTTTTCCAGTAAAGAAACCGGATTTATTATGGCGTTTGGCACACTTGTATCTATTATTCTTCAACCTATATGGGGAATTCTGGTAGATAAGTTTAAAAAGACACGGTTCGTACTGGTGATAAGCCTGCTTGTTCCTGCATCGTTAGCGTACTTCTACAATATTCAAGTGTACTTTATATTAATATTGATTTATACTTTATGCACTATATTCCAAGTGACTCAAATACCCGTGGCTGACTCCTATGCGGTTACCGCCGCGAGAGCAGCCAACACCTCATATGGCATGATCCGACTCTTCGGCAGCATAGGAACGGGAGTTGGTGGATTTGCCGCAGGGATGTATCTCTCCCAGTTTTCCATTCACATGTTATGGCTGCCATTTCTCCTGTTTAACGTTCTGAGCGCTATACTGGCAAGTACACTTCCCCGGCAGACGAGCATATCCTCGTCCTCGGTAACCTTCTCCGTAGGTTTGGCAAGATTGCTCCGAAACCGGACATTCCTTCTATTTCTAACAGGTTGTTTCCTGGTTAACCAAACGCTCACTGCGTTTAACTCCTTTTTTGTTATTTCATTTCAGATGGCTGGCGGTTCTGTGACGATGACAGGTACAGCGCTGTTGCTTGCATCGATCACCAATGTTCCATCCATGTTGGCAGCGGCATTCATACTCCGAAAATGGGGACATGAACGGACGATGCTGCTTGCAGCGGGGGCGTATATGTTACGTTGGGGGATACAATGGCTATGGCCGACGCCTGAGGTCATGATTGGCGTTCAGGTGCTGCATGGGTTATCCTTCGGATTCTTCTATATCGCAGCAGTGGAGTATGTGGCTTCCGTTACGGGACGGGAAATGCAGGCCACAGGACAAAGTTTATTTAACATGGTGTTTGCTGGCCTGGGCGGAATAGTTGGGAATATGCTTAACGGATATTTACTCGATTCCGGCGGTCCATCACTGATGTATCTGGCTTGCACGATCAGTGCGGCACTAGGATCAGTGATTCTGTATATCGTCAGCAGGCAGGCCAAAGAACAGAGAAGAGCATACTCATTAGAATAGAGATGGAAGGAGTTGGAGCCTATGAAAGTAAATCTGAAGCGGAATTGGCACACCAAGTTGATGTATTCGTATTTTCCTATTTTTCTGCTTACGATTTCCATTCTGATCTTTCTCTCCTTCCTGATTGTCAACGAACTCTCACGTAACGAAACACAAAAAGCCGACATGATCTCCACCCGCTATATCGTGGATACACTGGAGCGCTCACTAAGCGACATTGAACTTCGGTTGCTTGAAGACATTGGTGTGAACAAGACGTATAGTCGCTTTTTGGAAGCTGAACAGGGACAATTATCGACTCAGTTCATCTATGATGCGGCAAGTGGGCTGGGGCGTATGCTGGATCAGCAGGGTATGATTCAATCCATTTATCTCTATCGCATGTCCGATTCCCAGATTCTTACGCCCAGAGGCATGATGCGTTTGGAAGATTTCGAAGATCGTGCCTATATTGAGCAAGCCTTGAAAGATCGGGAGAACCTCGGTTGGAACTTGCCGCGTAATTATAAGGAACGTTCCTTCGACGTACCTTCACAGGTGATTAGCATGAATAAGTGGCTTCCATTGCCCTGGGGCGGGGAAGGACTACTCGTCATTACCATCCGCATGTATGCAGTAGAACGGCAGATTGATAACATGACCAATGAAAAGTTATCTGTTCTTCAGGTTCGGGACAAGAGCGATAATCTGATCTATACCGCGCATCAAATGGACCCTTCAGCAGGTGAAATCCTTAATCGTGTGACTGCGGACAAGCTTGGTCTGGTCTTCGAGAGTGGCATTCAATCCGGACAACTGTATTCATGGGTATCACTTGTCTCTTATGTGTGGATCGGCATTGGACTGTTAACGATTGTTGGTGCGGTGGCGGGACTGATCTACATTACCCGCAGAAATACGCGGCCCATCCAGCTGATCATGAATCGAATTCAGGCGTTACAGCCACGTGCCGAAGAGGATGAAGCAGCTCCATCCGTCAAGGATGAACTGGCTCTCATCGATCGTGCGCTGGAACATCTGATTGCTCAAACGGTTGACTATGAGAAACAGCATCATGAAAACCTGCTGATTCACCGCAGACAGTTACTTGTTGATCTGATGGAAGGGGAGCGAATGGATTCGTTCCGTCAGCGACTTCGCCATCTGCAACCGCTAGAGGAACGTTTCATGGAACCGAAGAGTGTTGCTGTCCTCATTGCGGACATGAATGGTGACGATCTCTCGACCAATCAGAATATTCTGAAGATAGCGCTCATGAACGTGGTGGAAGAACTGGTACAGAATGAGACTCAATTCGGTGGTTGGGCTGAATGGTTTGGGAACCGCAGGCTTATTGTGGTGATTGCATCGGATGAGCAGGAAGGACTGGACCGTGAATTGCTTATGGATCTGGCTAAACAGATGCATATGTGGATTGCGGAAAACTTTCGCCTCCGGTTTACTTTCGGGATTGGACGAACCGTATCGGGCTGGGAGGAGATTACTCGTTCCTATGCGAGTGCAGATGCGGGTTTGCAGCATAGACTTACCCTTGGTAAAGATGCCATCGTTCTCAGTGAGCAGCTACCGGATCGTATTGAGCTGCAATCGTACAAGTATTTGCAGATGCTCGCAGACTTTGTCCGTGAATTCAGGCTTACCAGTGATGGTTGGCGGACTCAACTGGATCAGATGTTTGTTGCGTTCAGCGAAGATCAGATTACAGATAACGATATTCGCATGTTGCTGCAGGCGTTAATCCAGATGTTGTCCCGTGAATTCGGGGAACTGTCTGAGCGGTTGCAAAGCCAATTTGCCGAGGAAATCCTGACTCGTCTTCGCAGTGATATCCAGCAGGTGGACACACTGGAGGGGATTCAAGAGATTTTGCAGGAATGGCTTAAAGAGGTCTATCGCAATTATGTGTCTGTAAATGAAACGAAAAGTCATCGCGCGATGATCAACGAGTTGCGGATTTATATTGAAGAGCATTTTGATGATCCGGATCTGTCGCTGAAACATCTGAGTGATCGTTTCCAGATCTCGGGTAAATATGCGAGTTATTTGTTCAAGGAAGAGTTTGAGATGAAGTTTGTTGATTTTCTGGTGAAACTAAGGGTTGAAAAGGCCTGCCGTTTGTTATCTGCATCTGATATGGCTGTTCAGGACATTGCTCTGCAAGTAGGTTATGCCAATGCGATCTCCTTCGGCAGAGTATTTAAACGGATTATGGGCGTGACACCAGGGGACTACCGCAAGCAGAGTGGGAAACCAGGGGATCAATAACGATATTGGTCGTGTTAGAACCGCATGAAAATCAATAATCTTAGAGATATCTATGAAATCTCCTGTATGAGGCAATAAGGTTTCGTCCCTTATCGTCCTTTGCAGGAGATTTTTTGGGTGTCCAACCACGATCTTAGGCCAGTGTAGTTGGTATGTTGTTAAGGAATTTTACGAATGTCCTATACTAGCATTATGACAATCCATAGATTAATAGGACAGGAGTGAAAATGATGTACAAATACGGACATCAAGTGTGGGGATCGGTAGATATCAGTAAACGGGTTACCATTACAGCAAACAACAACACATTTACATTTCATGTAGATGACTCGTCATATACGCTAACTATTCCTGTGGGCACCTACACGACAAGTCAACAAAGGCATGAATCCGAACTTATTCAGACTATTTCAAAGGAAGGGGCGGCTCAGAACATTCCTGTACGATTTATTATGGGCGGAATGCATTATGATGAGAAGTATAATGTATTGATTTTGGAACATACGGATACGAACAACGAACATGTTATCGATCAATTTGCGGGAAATGCCATCGATACGTTGTTTGGTCAAGTGAAGTTTAATCTTCCACCGAGGAATTAGTACGTCGAAACGTTCTACACGTGTTGCTAAACAAGGAGATCACATAAGATGTGGTCTCTTTTTCTTTTTTTTGAAGAGAGATTCAATGGAAAAAGGATTATTGCAAGATGGGTGATGCCAAATTAGGCATGAGAAATCGATCTTAATGCAACATTATGTGTTACTATAGTTAACATTAGTGTCGTGAAAATTGTATATTGTCAGGAAATATGTTTATGTATCGCGGTATTTAACTTAAAAATCGTGAATTTTACATTTTGAAAATAGTTTATTGTCTAAATATCAGCTCTTATGTAATGATTAGTGACATTCACAGGTGCAACAAAATGGGATGAACAAAGTGGAGTGGCAATCATGTGAATCCATTCAGAGAGTGTGCGAAAGGGGAAAGGTCAAATGAGATTATTTCAAAGACGTAAGGCAGGCAAGGCAAGTTCAATCCTCGCAGTGGTAACAGCATTCACTCTATTATTATCTGCATGTTCGTCGGGAAGCGAATCAACATCTTCATCTGGAGAGTCGGGTTCGGGGGAAAAAACAACTTTGAAAGTAGAAATCTTCGATCGGGGAAACACTCCGGCGGGCTACACCATTTCGGACAGTTATCTGACTCGCTTCATACAAGAGAAGTTTGGTGATCCAAACAACATTGATGTTCAGTTTGTTCCGGTACCACGTTCGGAGGAAGTACAGAAGCTTAACGTTCTGATGGCGAGTGGATCTGAAGTACCTGATATCGTATTTACCTACGACTCGGGAACATTCAACCGATATGCAGAGCAAGGAGGTCTGACTGAACTTACGGATCTGATCAATCAAAGCGGTCCTAACCTGAAGAAGTTCCTGGGAGATGAAACGCTGGCCTACGGTCAATACGATGGTCAACAGTTTGCGGTTCCAGGTAAACGTCTTGTACTTGGGAAGTATGCATCCTATGTTCGTCAGGACTGGCTGGATGCACTCGGATTGCCTTCACCTGAGACAGCCGAGGAGCTGCATACAACACTGAAGGCCTTTAAGGAAAAAGATCCGGGAAAAGTCGGTACAGGACTTATCCCAATGGGGATGTCGATTGCTTCGGCTCAATATGAACCACTGATCTGGTCATTCATTGAACCACTGACGGAAGAACAAAAATATACGTTAACACAACAACTGGGTTCCAATGACTATCCAACGTTGTTGCCTGGTTTCAAGGACGCTCTGAAATATATGAACACACTTTATAATGAAGGATTAATGAGCAAGGACTTTGGACTAGATAAAGACAAGAAAAAGCTGTGGGAAGATGTATCTAACGGCAAAGTTGGATTCTACACCGAAGATGCAGGGGAGATTTACATCTCTGGTACGTACAAAAATCTGCAAACCAATCAACCGGGTGCAGTGATGACACCGATTGATGCATTCAAAAACTCCGAAGGCAAATTCGCCAAACCGGCATATGCACCCAATGCAATGTATGTCATGATTCCGAAATCGAGCAAAAATGCAGAAGCAGCGATGAAGTATCTGGATTGGATGGCTTCAGGCAACAACCTGTTCGACCTGCAATTTGGTGTTGAAAATGAGAACTATGAGCTTGTGGATGGTGTACCACTGATTAAAGATGATGCTTCACCTGAAATCGCAGGTCGTATCTATAATTCCGGTGACATTGCCATTATCGTTAATGGTAAATACGTTGGGGATGACAAGAAAAATGAAGAGGCTTATGTCGTACAGGTAGAGTCGAAGTATCGGGATGACATGCGCAAGTCGGTAGCCATTTCCAACACGGACACCATTCAACCGGTACGCTTCTCCAAACCTATTGATGCAGAAGCACGTTACGGTAACGGCCTGAAAGACAAGTTTATGGAGTTCTTCGTGAAAACAACCATTTCCAAACCCGCTGATTTTGAAGCCACGTATGACAGCATGATGAAAGACTACATGGCAAGCGGTGGTCAAGCGATCCTGGATGAACGTACAGAAGCTTACAAAGCAATGAAATAAGTAGAGTAGAGTTCACATCTAATGTGTATGACAACAAAGAACAGGGAATTCATTAGGGCGATGGCAACATCGCCTTGATGAAGAATCCTGAATGACATGGGGGGAAGGTTTATGAAAACAAGCATCTATTTCCGCAGAAACTGGCAACTATATGCGTTGCTCCTACTGCCCATGATCTACTTCATTATTTTCAAGTATGGGCCAATGTATGGCGTGCAGATTGCGTTCAAGGACTTTAACTTCTTTCAAGGGATCTCCGGTAGTGAGTGGATTGGCTTGGATGCATTCAGAGAAGTATTTCAAAATCAGGGATTTTACACGGCATTACGCAACACGTTAGTGCTTAACATGCTGGATCTGCTGGTGTCCTTCCCGGCGCCGCTTATATTGGCCATCTTATTGTTCGAGCTTAAAAAGGCTTGGTTCAAAAAACTGGCACAAACTTTACTGTACATTCCTCACTTTATTTCGTGGGTCATTATTGGAGGGATCGTACTTCAAGTATTTGGTACACAATCGGGTTTTATTAACAATATCTTGATGAGCATGGGATTTGATCCATTACCATTCCTTTCAGACAAAAACTATTGGCTCTTCACGTATCTTGCGGTAGGCGTGTGGCAGAGTGCCGGCTGGGGTACGATTCTGTATCTGGCATCCTTGACAGGAATTAACCGGGAACTGTACGAAGCGGCAGAAGTGGATGGAGCAAGTCGGCTACGCAGAATCTGGCACATCTCCTTGCCAGGCATCAAAACAACGATTGTTACCTTATTGATCATCAATGTCGGCAACATGATCTCCATCGGTTTCGACCGACCGTTTATTATCGGTAACGTGGCTGTACGTGAATACTCAGATGTGCTCAGCACGTTTGTCTATCGTGTCGGTTTACAATCTGGTCAGGTTACACTCGCGACGGCTGTAGGTTTGTTCCAGGCATTAGTTGGACTTGTCTTCATACTCGGAGCGAACTATACGTCCAAGAAATTGACCGATGAGAGCATTATGTAGTGGATTTGATTCACATATGATCTGTAAGGAGTGAGTGAGATGTCTGAAAACACGGCGAATCGAATATTCAATACGGTAAACGTCATTCTTATTATCATTACGATGGTGCTGTGTCTTGCACCATTCATTCATATTATTGCGATCTCGCTCAGCTCAAACCGGGCGATCGGTTCAGGAGAAGTTTCTTTTTTCCCAAAAGAGTTATCCTTTGAGGCGTATACCAAAGTATTTGCAGATGGATCGATGATTCGTTCCCTGATCTATACGATCTGGCTGACCGTCCTGAGTACGGTGTTAAGCATGGCGATGACCATTGCAGCAGCTTATCCACTGGCGAAAAGTAATCTGAAGGGGCGTAAGTGGTTCATGCTTGTCATTGTGGTAACGATGTTCTTCAGTGGCGGCATTATTCCCGAGTACATTCTGATCAAAAATCTGCATCTACTCGACAGCACATGGGGACTTATTTTGCCTGGATTGATTAGTCCATTCTATATGATCATCCTCATCACCTTCTTCCGAGGAATTCCCGAAAGTCTGGAAGAAGCGGCAGGCATTGATGGAAGCAGCCACTTCGGAACCCTTATGCGCATTATCTTGCCGCTATCCCTTCCGGTTATGGCGACACTGAGCCTATTCTACGCGGTAGGACGGTGGAATGGTTTCCAAGATGCACTCATGTATATTACCAAGCCCGAGCTATACCCTTTGCAATTGAAATTGTATCAGATGATTCAGCAAAACCAGATTACAGAACTGATGCAGAACGAAGGCATTGGTGCTGTCCAAGTCCTGCCTGAGAGTCTGAAGGCAGCCAGCGTTATATTCTCAACGTTACCGATTCTGCTTGTGTATCCGTGGTTGCAGCGGTACTTTATCAGTGGCGTAATGGTAGGTGCTGTAAAAGGTTAATAGAGGTTGTTCAAAAAGTTCACTTTTGATTACGAATGATGCCTAGTGGCATCATCAGCATCGAATATGAAATTTAGCCGAAATAGGTTGATGCTTACGAAGTATGTTTCCTTCAGAAACATTGTAGTTGCTCACGTAGTTGTCCTACGCTCCGCTACTCCATTTCTAGCTTAATTCCATCTTCTTGGTACTGAAAACTGATCTTTTTGAACACGCACCTATAGTCTCGGGAGGGCGCATGACATGACACAACGAATGGTAGAGAAGATGTCGAAAGAGCAACAGTATCTTGTGAATCAGTCCATGTTGATGATGGATAGCTTCTATGATAAGGAAATGGACCTGCTTCGCAGTTTTGAAGAAGAGGATTCATCGCAGCACAGCACACGAGCCAGTGCACATTATGCACTCGGGTTGTTGATTCGAAATGAGCCTGGTGATGTGGAACGCGCGATACAAGTGTTCCACAAGGTGCTCGATGTTCAATATGACGCTCCGGATGAGATCTATCACGGCACCTTCGCGACCCGACCAACTGATGCGCATCCACCAGCGGGTCACTATGCTTGGAAATCTTTTGCGCCAGGCACGGCCTATTTCCTGGAACGCACCTTTGAGAAGGTGTCTGCGCAGTTTATCCATAAAATACAGGAAGATGGATCTCTGCTCACAGAGGCCGCAGATCCCAAACAACTGAAACGCCTGTTTCATTCGACAGTAAATCAGATTCTGCCACCGGTCTGGATCAGCTATGATCCCAACTGGCGCGAGTTTATCGCTTGTGTCTGTGTGGTCGTAACTGCCGAATTCTCCGAACTTATGCCAGATACACTGGTGAAACGAATGGACCATGCAATGGAATTGGCTGTTCAAGGGTCAATAGAACGCAGGTTATCCGACGTAATCCCCATGAACACCAATATTGAGTTAATGCATATTTTCATCACCCACTACTACGGCCATCGCTTTAACCGAACAGATTGGATTCAGCATTCGGATGAACAGGCGGAGGGGTTAATGAAGGAGTTTGAACAATACAACGGTACATTCGCCGAGTTCAATACGACAACGTATTACGGGGTGGATCTGTCCGTGCTTGGCATGTTTCGAAAGTATGGACTCACGGAACGTTTGGTTAAAATTGGACACCGGATTGAACACGGGCTGTGGAGTAACATTGCGCTGTATTACAATGCCAACCTGGAGAATCTCTCCGGCCCGTTCTCTCGGGCGTACGACATGGAGATGCGAGAACATAGTTCAATCGGTGTATTTATCTATCTTTTGCTTGGTGAAGGGTATGAATATCTGGCAGGAATCAACTGTGAGTCAGGCCATGATCCACTGATTGCGCTCCTTGGGGTAGATGTGCCCGCAGAAGCCGTGCCGTATTTCAAGGCTCATCAAGTAGATCGGCTTGTGCAGAAACAGTTCATGGAACTGTGTGAGCGCAATGATCCAACGTCCAATCGGAATCTGTGTACAGCCAAAGCCTGGATCTGTGAGGATCGGATGATCGGGGCCATGTCGGGAAGTGTGAATACCAATGGCCAGATGCATCCAGCCACGATCCACTGGCAGACAGAGACGGGGGAGCGTTATTATCTTCGCTTGATCCGCCGTGAGGTAGGCGAGGGGTGGAACAGTCATCTGCGCGGAGTAACGTTTGATGCGGATCTCACGCCAGATTCGTTAACCATTGATGTGAAGCTGGATACGGCGGAAGAGATCGACGTTTATTTTGAAATCAGAGGGCCATCCCTTCGTCAGCAGGATATTACACCAGTGTTATGGCAGTTCCCTGGACTTACGTGTACCGTGAAGGCTGAAGCACCTGAACCATCCGTGTTAATGTACGTGAATCATGTGGAGATCATCTATCGTTATGTGCCTGGAAAGACTGCAAACAAGATGAGATTTGAATTGACTCTCGGTGAAGACAACGGTATGAGGAATAAATAGGTATATAAGATGAACTGAACATTTACACGAGAACGAAGAGTGCAGAACCGATCTGAAGAAGCGGAGCGTTAGCCTGAAAGCTTTCTGCAAGAAAGCTGCATCGGAAGCATAAGCTATCGCCGGATTTTTCCCTTTGGAGAAGGGGATCAAAAAAATCTGGGGATAACAGCGATCGGAAGATGGTACTGCAATTGGAGTGATCTAGTGTAAAGTTTATTGGTTCAACTTATATAGATAGAGATAAATGGAATATGAATGGGCGATAAAATGAGAGACAGGAGGACCAATCATGTATACGGACAAACAGGAATATTCGTTCTCAACATGTTGGAACATCAAACGTCATACGACCGGACAAGGTATGATCGAAGAGATCAAGTCTCTTGGATTCAAACAAGATGAACTGAATTATAACGTAACGGAAGAGATGCTGCAGACGATAGAACCGATGATTGAACGGGGAGAGATCGGTGTATCCAGTGTGCATAATACATTGCCGCATGTGGCTGATCCGGATTACGGGACGGATTCCGTCCTGCTTGGATTCGATGATGAGCCGCGCCGCAAACGGGCGATTGGACTGTTACTTCGCTCAGCCGAGTACGCACATCGTTATGGGGCCAAGGCTGTAGTTGTACATCCCGGTGAGGTGCCGTTTGAATACAATATAGATGAAGCGTTGAAAAAGATATACCACGATCAGGGGCCGGATTCACTGGCATATCAATCTTTATGGCAAGAGATGCTGGAGAAGCGGGAAGATGGCAGCGCACATTACCTGAGCCGGATTCGGGAGAGTCTGGAAGAGGTATGCGATTTGTCAGAGCAGCGGGGATACGGGGTGAATTTTGGTATTGAGACCCGTTCACGCTGTTATCAGATGCCGACTTTGCACGAAGCGGGAACGATTATTGGACAAATGAAGGGCGCGCCGCTTGGTCTCTGGTACGATATTGGTCACGGCATGATGATGGATCGAATGGGGCTGTACGATAATGTACGTGAGGCTAACGCATTGATTGATCACGTGGTTGGCGTGCATATTCATGAAACCGTAGGGTTGGCAGATCATTGGTGTCCATACATCCATAGTAAAGACATGACCTTTTTTGATTCATTTTTGGATATCATTGATCGTTCGCCGGTGAAAGTATATGAGTTAAAAGCCGCGTGTACACCGGAAGAGATCGATGAGAGTCATGGATTAATTACATCTCGTATTGAAGAACGTCAAGCGGCACGTCAGCGCGGATAGGGAAAAGATATTTTATGCTAAGCGCTTTAGATGGGTAAACGATAGGGCAATGGAGGAATGTAAAGCATTCTTCTCGGCTGATGTCTGACGTCCAATTGGTGTAGAAGATTTCGTCTATTGAGAATGAGCTATGCGGGGTTAATTAACGGAAAAGGGATCGGTTTCATCGGCCTGCGAGGCTTGGTGAGACGGATCCCTTTTTTTTGATTTTATTTGATATGTATATGTGATCAGTGTACAGCTTTCATTCAAATACATTCATTCAGATAGCGTTTTGGGGCACATTTCGCTTCGTCAATGGGCACTCTTTGAAATGCTAACGAACCACACGCACCCTAGAAGTGAGTCACAACTTGGCGAGAGAAGCGTTTATTCTACCTATCACCAAAGCAAGATTGAGCGTGTGATTCTTTTTACTCGTACATCCGTTGTTCAAGTTCGGCATAGGCAATGGCAGGATCATCACTGGAATTGTCAATATAAGCGACGGATAAAGCTGGGAGGGGCCAGACTATTTCTTTACGAACGAGAGAAGCTGTGAAGGCATCCCAGTTTGCGAGTTTCCATTCATCCAGTGGAGATTGTCTCGCTGTAATCCGCTCGTGATACAAGGATTCATTTTCCAGATATATATAGGCCACACGCACATCCGTATCATCCAGGGTACGTCCGATCTGTGCAAGTTCCTGAGCAATCCAATCCGGGGTTCCAATTTCTTTGGTAAATGGTCCCACAACGATAGTATCGATACCCAACTGAACGTTATCCAAAGCGGCGTCCATGGTAATACGATACCCGAGATCACGGCATAACCTCTTGTATTCAGGCGAATCTCGGTCCGATGGATCGAGTCCCTGAAGGGTCATGATCGCCTCAGCCGCGGGACGAAGTAGAATATCCATGTCCAGGAAAGCAGCTTTATGTTTACGGGAAAGTGCTTTGGCAAGTGTGGTCTTACCACTTCCGGCCCCGCCGAGAAAGAAAATTAGTTTGCTCATGAATGTAATGCCTCCTGAATTAGATTCAAAAATAGGATATGTAATTGAATTATACGAATAGATAGATTCATCATTAGAGTTCGTGAATGAAAGGACTTGTTTATTTTAACATAAATAAAGAAGGTTGCTAGCTAGACAAAAAAGGAAGGATAAGGTAATATCATACCTAGTTGTTCTATGCATAGGTTTCCGATGTATGAGAAAAGAAGAGATTTGAAAGTGTATTTTTCGAAAGCTTTAAAAAATTGCTAAATGAATTGAGAGGGAAGGAGTGACAGTATTGCAGGTCAACAAACAGATGATTAAAGGTAGTACCGAAACATTGATTCTGACCCTGCTTCAGGAACGACCATTGTACGGTTATGAATTAATTAAGGAATTACATCGTCAATCTGAGGGTGTGTTTAATCTGAAAGAGGGCACGTTATATCCTATTTTGCATGCCATGGAGATTGAAGGCTGGGTAGAGTCGTACTGGATGGAGGTTGAAGGCCGTAAACGTAAATATTATTCGATTCGTGACAAGGGCATGGAGGCCTTAAAAAGTAAAAAAGCAGAGTGGAATTTGTTCCGTCGAGCTGTGGATCAGGTGCTTGGGGAAGGAGGCTTGACATGACGAATCGACATGAGCGAATTCAGCATTATCTTGATCACATGTGTGTTCAGGTTAAAGCTCGCGAAGTACATAACGACCTGCGTGATGAGTTGGGAAACCACATGGAAGAGATGATTTTGGATAAAGAACAAGAAGGTTATACAGAGGAAGAAGCAATTACATATGCCATTGAACAGATGGGTGATCCTTCAGTTGTGGGCAAAAGCATGCACCGATTGCATCGCCATCGTATGCATTGGGGGTTGCTAACGGGACTTGCCAGTTTGCTAATCATTAGCCTGCTGCTGACATGGATTTATACGACAAATATTTCAGTTGAAAGGTTTCAGTTTTTGTATAAAAGTCATTTACTCTACACTATTGTTGGTTTAGTGCTGATGGTGTTTTTGATGTATTTTGATTATCAAAAATGGAAAAAATCTGCCTGGTGGATCTATATTTTGTTAAGTGGTATGTTGTGGATTAATCCGCTGGTATCACCGTTTGATTATGGTGTACAACGGTTCTGGAGCATATTTGGGTTAACAATTGATCTTACGACGATATCCATGTGGGTATTGCCCCTTGCCATAGGTACGATTATGATGGATAAGCTGCGTACTAAGTGCGACGTACAATCTGTCTCCGCGTATATTCTTCTTGTGGCTTTGCCGTCTTTTAGCCTGTTACAAGCTTCAGATTGGGTACGATTGTTTCCATTAGGAACAGCAACTATTATCTTGTTTGCCTGGATTACACAAAAATGGCTTTATACGTTTGTAGGGGCTGCAATTGCGGGACTTGTCACTATGATGCAATTGTTTTTGAGTGGTGAGTACAGGCGGTTTGAGAGACTCACTGCCGTGTTTAATCTCCAAAATGACCCGCTAGGACATGGCAGCTATAACCAATCAATTATGAATATTCTTCATTCTGCCGGATGGTGGGGAAACGGTTCTGACACGTCTTTGGACCACTTTACAGGATTTTATATGGACTATCCCGGTGTAATGCTTATTGATGTATTTGGTTGGTTAGCAGGCATAATACTGTTGCTTGGAATCGTATGGTTTCTTACGAGTATGCTGAAAATGCTAACTCGTGTACTCGATGAATTTGGTCGCATGATTGTGTTCAGTATTACAGTGATGTTCGCATTGCAAATGCTTTACTCGCTGGCGATGACTACCGGAAAGGTTCCGATTGTCAGCGTTACTTTCCCTTTTATTGGATTTGGTTCTCATGTGATCTTAGAATACGCCATGATGGGTTTATTGCTTGGAGTATATCGACGTAAAGATACTATTTCATTGAGAAGCAAACAGGGAGAACCGATCACGACCATGTCAAAATAAAATTAAAAGACGCGCGATCGGATGGTACCAGTATATAAAGTTATATAATACGATGTCTAATCAAACTGATGTGCTCGCTCATTAGACGGAAACCAGATATGACGCAGGTTCACCCAGCCCTGGCTGTTGAAAGATAGACCACGTACCGAAGGCAGATAAGCCGTCTCTACCGGTTTTTCAGATAAATGGAACAGTAGGTTCTGGCTGACCAAAAATTGCTCAATGCGGTCTAATTCACGAGTTCGATCCGCAGCGATGGGAGAGGCGACGATGGTTTGTAAGATCTCATGGATCGTTACACGAGCAGAATCTTCCAGATGCTCAGATAACGTAGAGTAGAGATCATACCTGCGCAGTTCTTCGTCCCTGTCCCGAATGAGAGAGAAGAGAATCAGATCAGATTCCAGCCGCAGATTTCCTTTGAACTGCTCCATTGTAGCGGTACGGATGGTACAAGAGAAACCGCACTGCTCCAGTATGGACGCCAGATTTTTAGCATCCCTGCGATATTGTGGAATGGTTGCAATGTGCAGGGAGATGGGACTGGAGGATACGGATCTTATCGATATATCGCTAAATCCCTCCAAGTGGACCTGGACCTTCTTGGTATTCACCGCACTCAAATCAGTCTCCACGACTTCAGAGTCATTTGCATGTCCGTCATCTCTATACATTCCAGCAAGGCATAATTGAAGGTGTGCTCTTACTTCCGGATCGTTTAACGGTCCGGATTTTTGCGTATTACACGTGATTAATTTTTGAACCATCACACCTGCACTTATCTGTGTCCAGTCTGCACCCGCAGACGAAGACGGATTATGAACAAGATGAAAGAACGGAGTTTCGATATCTTGGCTATCGTCGTCTATTTTTGCCGAGGCACTCCACGGAATTTGCAGGATATCTACCCGGTCCATATGCGCTCTACCCTGAAAATACGATGAGAAGGCTTCAAGTCTGCACAAGTGATCATCCCAGGCAGTGACCTTGAACGGCCCCGTCCCGACAGGTTTTTGCATCCCGTGCGTATCAACCGCATGCTTTATCTTCTGTTCGTTTTTTCCGGGTGAGGGTACAATCGCCGCACGACTTGTTGTCAGAAAAGACAAAAACAATTCGTGAGGATGTTTAAGCTGGAAACACACGGTTAAGTGATCGAGCGCTTCAATAGATAGAATCTGTTTACTTACATCACGGTACAGTGTCCGGCGATCTGTAGATTGCAGTCGTTCAAACGTATGTACAATATCATGGGCCGTCAGCATCTGACCATCGTGAAACGTAATACCTTTTCGCAGATAAAAAATCCAGGTCTTTCGGTCTGCACTGACATCCCAGGTATGAGCCAGACAGGGAAGGATCTCTCCTTTTTCACCCCGTTGAACTAACCCGTCAAAGACATGGCTGGTAACAAAGGATTCAGCTAATAGATTAATGTACAGCGGATCAAGCGCATGAAGCTGTTGGCGCAGGGGCAATCGAAGCGTATCAATCTGCTCGTTATTATTGCCGGCTTCCGTATGATGACCCGAATAACTAAGCAACCACTGGTTTAGATGATCCTGCATGATTGTTGAACTGGAGAATGCGCTCACCTGCTCGGCAGCTTCCTGCAACTCCCGGCGATTCATGGCCTGCATCATATATTCTGCGGCGATTTGATCAGCCGGAACAAGCAAGGTCAGTGAAGAACGCCGACCCCGGCCACGCTGGGAAACCCAACGAATCCAATCATGGGCAACCATCTTTTTGACAATCGTTAATGTATTGCGGTGTGTACAATTTAGCAACTCAGCGAGATCGGCGAGTGTAAGTTCATGTTCCGTATGGTGGCCGTAATGACGATGCAACAGCAGATATTGCTGATGTAATTTCAAGTGTTGATTCCCTCCTGGAGGTGAACTCTGACGTATTCCTCTAAAATAAGAAGTTTTGTCGATTTTAATTTCTATTTATATTCCTATTTTATCATCTAGAATATAGCATAGAAAGGTTAATGGAGGTTTTTCCCATGATTGATAAAATAATGGCTTCACCGCAACGCGCTCTAATCACGCTACTGTCTGCATGGATGCTGGCGATTATTCACCAGTATTTATTCTATGGTAATGAGATTGGCGTATCGTATCCTATCTTTGTAATTCTCTTTTATGTGTTCATGTATCTGTTTGCCCGGGACCGCATGAGGTCTTTCAAGTTCATTGATGCTTTTGTAGTGGCTGTAGTGCTACTGTTGTCGCTAACGTTCCTGTTATACGACAATGAATTGCTGTATGTTCTTAATTTTCTGGTTGTACCCGGCGTAGTTATCTTACATATGACGTATCTGATGGGCAGAAAACAGAAGCAGTGGTGGGAGATTGGTTTGATTGGTATGGCTATTGACCACTTGCTGCCTCAAGCCATACGTCATTGGGGGACGGTTGCTGCTATTGCTGTGAGAGCAGGAGGGCGTGGCATCGGCAAATCACAGAAAACAGTTGTTTTTAAAGTACTCATTGGTCTTGTGGCGTCCTTGCCTATACTCATTGTAGTCGTTGCATTACTGTCCTCTGCTGACGGGGTCTTTGATCAGTATTTAGCCGGTTTTCCGGAGTGGATGAATCAATTGGCTTTTACTCCAGGGATACCGAGAATCATCTGGATTGTCATCGCAGGTGTATTGCTGTTCGGTTATGTATGGGGATTCGTACAGCCAATGCAATATGAGGCAGAAAAGAGAGAGAACGCACATTGGAAAAATGGAGCTGCATCCACGGTTGATAAGCGTGACCACACCTATATATTCTCTCCTATGGACCCGGCCACTGAAGGTAAGGTTACGAATAAGATTACACCCGAGCCCGAACGCACTCCAGTTCAGCGGGAACCATTCAGATTGGACCCCATCATTGTGGGGACGATGCTGATTGTCATTAACTGTGTGTACGTTTTGTTTGTACTTGTACAGTTTTCGTATCTGTTTGGTGCAGGAGAGGGGCATCTTCCGGTAGATCTGTCTTACGCAGACTATGCGAGAAGTGGATTCGCAGAGTTAATTCTCGTCACAGGTATTAACTTCTTTATTCTTATTGTTGCTTTGCAGTATACCCGTTCGAGTGGCAAAGCGGGTTCCATCGTGCATCAGGTACTTCTCCTGATTCTGGTCAGTTGTTCAGCAATTATGTTGTATTCCGCGTTTATGCGCCTAAATCTGTATGAGCAGGCATATGGATATACGTACATCCGCTTCCTGGTACACGCATTCATGATCTTCCTCGCACTCCTGTTGCTGATTGCTGGCCTTCGTATACGGTACACGTCAATACCGCTGATTCGCTGGTATATTGTGCTGGCGTTCACAGCTTATGTTGCAGTCAACTATGTGGGCATGGATAAACGGATTGCCGAGCTGAATATTGAACGTTATCATCAGACTGGCAATATTGATGCAACCTATCTGGCGAGTCTATCGGCAGATGCAGTACCGTTACTTCGAGAGTTTGCTCAGGAGGAGTATCCGGATCTCAAGAGGGAAATGCTGGAACGTCAAGCATATCTGGATATGGATACATCAGATCGCTCATGGCCTTCTTATAACGTTGCAAGACATAAAGCTGAGCTAGAAATGTCCAAATTGAGAACGGAATAGCTGAATAGTAGTTGTTTTCACGTACGGATTTATGCAAAAACAATATGTAAGTGTTATAATATAAAAATGAACCTATAAAGGGGGTGAATCCCTTGTTTGAACTGCAGGAGTTATTACCATATTTATTCTCGATTGGACTCATCTTCACCGTCAGTTATGCCTATATTGCCCATCTTCACTGTGGCATGACGGAGTACTGGGTGGAAGGTGGCGCCGGTGGTGGACTTGAACCTGTACTTCCCGCCCTGTGTTTGGACAGACAGCACAGACAGGAAGACTGGAGCCGCATGATTAGACGAAGAGAAGCGCCCGATGAAGATGAACCAGATTGTCATTCCTCGTTGAACGATTGGTCAACAAATCAACGAGGAGGATATATATGGAACATAAGACCAACAAGGGATTCACTTTTACTTCGGGCAAGGGACGGATCTATGGCCTGATTGCCATTTTGTTTGCAGTCATGCTGCTTGCCGGATGCAGCAACAACGTGTCGGAGATTACTTCATCGACACCGGGATTTTTTAATCACTACATTGTATTTCCACTGTCGTACCTGATTCAGCACATTGCCACCATATTTAGTGGAAGCTACGGGGTCGCGATTATCGTGATTACGCTGGTCATTCGTTTAGCACTGTTGCCATTGATGATGCGTCAAGCCAAGTCCCAGCAGGGAACACGAGTCATCATGAACGCCATGAAACCCGAAATGGATGCGCTCAAGAAAAAATATGAAGGCAAAAATGATCCTGCTGATAAGCAAAAGCTGTCTCAGGAAACGATGGAGCTATACAAGAAACATAAGTTCAATCCACTGAACATTGGTTGCTTGCCGATGCTCATTCAGTTACCTATACTTTCAGGTATTTACACAGCCATCCGACTTACACCGGAACTGTCCTCCCATTCGTTCCTGTGGTTCAAACTGGGAGCGCCGGACTACGTACTCGCTGTGGTGGTTGCGGTCATATATCTGATTCAAGCCAAGGTATCACAAGCCAATATGGCACCTGAGCAGCGAAAACAGTTCGCCATTATGGGATATCTTTCCCCATTGATGATGGCATTCTTTTCTCTAACAGCTCCAGCAGCCATGCCGCTCTACTGGACAGTTGGGGGTTCGTTCCTGGTACTACAGACATTATTGTTCCGCAAAATGTACCCGGTGGAACATCCACAGGAGCCAGTGGTTGTGGAAGTGAGTCAGAAAAAGAATAAAAAATCTAGTTCATCTAAATCTTCGCGGAAACCTGCAAAGTCTTAATAAAGTTGGTCGCAGTCGGCTGCGGAAACATGGTGATTACGGAAACTTGGTGAACACGCAAACGACAAACATATTGAAGAAGCCTGATCCATATGGATCAGGCTTTTTTTTTTGTACTATAAAATGTACCCCTTGTACAGGACAAATTAAAAAAGGTTAGGCTGCTTCAAGCTGCTGTCTGTATCGCGCAGGCGGCAGCTTGTTTAAGTTCCATTGACCTCGATAATGATTGTAATAGATCATGTAGCTTTTCACTTCTTGCTTAACCTCTTCCAGGGTCATACATGTTTTGAAATTCGTTTCATCTTTAAAATGCCCAAAGAAGGATTCTTGTGGAGCATTG
>NZ_JAULSQ010000017.1:0-90107 GCF_032452295.1 Paenibacillus sp. ClWae2A | reverse complement strand
TCACTCGTTGTTCAGTTTTCAAAGATCAAACTTGTTTTGTTACCGAATGTTGTTCTCTTCAGCAACTCTTATATAATATCATGTCCGAACCAACTTTGCAAGCTCTTTTTTTAAGTTTCTTTCGAAGCTTATTTCATTTGCTTGCCGCACCGTGTAAACCGTGTTTTCTTGGCCGGAATTAGAATATACCATGTACAGTTATGGAACGCAAGTCTTTTTTTGAAAAACATTAACTCTTACAAAAGAAGTATCCTATAATCCTTTTATCAAGCAATTCCTTATAGCGGCCAAAGATACATATGCAAAAGACTCCCCGTATGATCCCTTATGACATTATAGAGAAACTCATAGTGCATACATGCCCTAATAACTATGCTAATTACATTTATATCTCGAAAAGCTCACTTCATTATCTTCCGCATTTGTTGAAAGAAAGAACAGTATAGATACTTCATACTATAGAAACTTTATAACCGATGATTTCAATGGGTAAACAACCAACAGGTCATAGAACATTATGTTCATTCCTTCTATATAGAAGGAAAACATTTTGGAGATTCATTTTACTTAAGAAAGGAAAACAAAAAAAGCGAAAGCTCCGGGTTTAGATCCCGTGGCTTCCGCTTCTTTCATATATAAGGCTAAATACTTAATACAGTATTCTTCATCGTAACGATTGTACGCTTACTCTCCGCCAATAAATACGTATCGGCAGACTACAATGATCGCCAGGATCCACATGAGCCAGTGAATTTTCACTTTACGCTCTGTAACCAAGTTACTGAACACCGCCAGAATCACATAAGATACGATACCTGCGGAGATCCCGTTTGCGATTCCGCCTGTGAAAGGCATCAATACAATCGTAAGGAACGCGGGGAAAGCTTGCAGGAAATCATCCCACTCGATGCTGCGTACTTGACTCATCATAAGCACACCCACAATGATCAATGCTGGAGCCGTCGCAGCGGATGGAACAACCAGCGCAAGCGGTGCGATAAACAGGGCCAAAATGAACAGCAAACCTGTCGTTACCGAAGTCAGTCCTGTACGTCCACCCGCCTCAACGCCTGAAGCACTTTCAACGTATGCCGTAATGGTACTTGTACCCAGTGCAGCACCTGCGCTGACACCAACTGCATCGACGAGCATTGCTTTACCGATCGTTTTCTCGCCTTTTTTCTTATCCTTCATAATCCCCATACGTGTTGCAGTACCTACCATCGTACCAAACGTGTCGAACAATTCAACGAAGGTAAAGATGAAGATAATCTCGAACAATCCAAGACTGATGGCACCTTTCAAATCCAGCTGTCCAACCGCCAGATCACTGAAATTAGGCAACCAGCTTGCGCCTGAAAGACCGCTCAGATTCGTAACTCCCATCGGGATACCAATCAGCGTTGTTGCTACGATCCCGATCAGCAGAGCGCCTTTGACGCGCATAACCATCAGAATAGCAATAAGGAGCAAACCAATCAGGGCCAGCAACGCATCGTGATGTGTTACAAAGTTGCCCAATGACAGGTTAAAACTGCTACCTGGAATCGGCTGACTCAGATCTGCGTCTGGTGCAACATTAACTGTTACAGCAACGAGATTAGCAAGTTTGAAACCGATAATGGTAATAAAGAGACCGATACCCACCGTAATGGCCATTTTGATCGACTGCGGAACTGCAACAAGCAGCATTTGCCGAATCTTTGTCACGGTCAAAATAATGAACACGATACCGGAAAGGAATACCGCTCCTAGAGCTGCTTGCCAAGTAATCGCTCCATTCGAACTTAGAACGACAGTCATGAAGTACGCATTCAGCCCCATACCTGGTGCAAGTGCGATCGGAATATTCACGAACAATCCCATAATAATAGTCATTAATCCGGCGCCGACGGCTGTTGCGAAAAATACTGCATTATCCGACATCCCCGCACCGGCTTGTCCCAAGAACAACGTATTTACAAAAAGAATGTAAGCCATTGTCATAAACGTAGTGAGACCCGCAACAATCTCCGTTCTAACGTTTGTTCCGTTTTCTTTTAATTTAAAGAAACGATCCATAATTACTAACTCCCCCTTAGAGATGTTGAAGCCATATTGAAAAACGACAAATGACCCTGATGAAGATTCTTCACCCAGGGTTCAGCTGACAAGGAGTGGCACGATGCCTTTACTAAGAACAAAAAAAATTCTAATGTGCGTGATGTCCCGCAATCATGTAGAATTCATGTGCTTAGCCTTCTCCTCTTCGTAGCCAGATCATTAGGGTGATCTCGTAGAGACTCCCGGGCCAATCCCCAGGATTATACGAATAAGTATGCGCTATTTGTTTGTTTCCCATCACTATTTTAGGAGGGCAGTATGTTTTTGTCAATGAGAAAAACGAATATTAATCTCGCCCTTGTATAATATCGTTCGTATTATTTAACAGATTGAACCAGTTCAGCGGTTTACAACCCAATTGAATGCGCTTTTTTCGGTGAAATCGCAATGGAATATGTCCATTCTGCCAGACTGAAAGTTCCGCAGGATAACATAAAAAAGCTAGCCTGATCAAAGGGCGAGAAGCGCTCTAATCAGGTTAGCTTATGTTTCTGTTGCGTTTTAGCAATCAGGTGAATGATGAGCTAGGAATAACGATGTCTCTTATTGCGAAGGCGTATACTCATTAGGTATATGGAGCAATTTGCGACATGTTCCGGGGCTATTTTTTATCGGATCAGTCCTATGTTAATTATATCTCTGTCTGCGGAGCATCTTGTACCTCTTGTTGTTCCTGATTTGCGTTCGTTGTTGAGTCAGAGGATAACTCCTGGTTTCTGGTCTGATCGGAAGAAGCATCCGTTGCCTCTAAGTTCACAAACGGAAAGTCCCCCGAACCGGAAGCCAGGTCTTGCATACCTGAGCCGCATCCTGCCAGCATCACCATCAGAAACGCACTTCCAATGCCCATCTTCCATTTGCTCATATAGTCGGTTTTACGCATACATTCAATTCTCCCTTCAGTAGACATATTGCCTTTAGTATGTACTTATTGTACAGGCTAGACCTGAAAGAATCATGAATTGAACTTTAAAATGGGATGAAATTCTAGTCATTATTAATAAGGGAACAACGCCTGGATTAATGTTTACTCATATACTGTACGCAATAAAAAAAAGACTCCCTTCCATTTGCTAAACACCGCAGATAAAAGAGAGTCATTTTTCAATCTATTGTTAAGAGCTTATACCCTATTCCCACTCAATCGTTGCAGGTGGTTTGGATGTAACATCATACACGATACGGTTTACGTTATCTACTTCGTTAACGATCCGTACGGAGATTTTCTCCAGCACATCCCAAGGGATACGTGCCCAGTCTGCAGTCATACCGTCGATGGATGTTACAGCACGGATACCTACTGTGTAGGAATACGTACGCGCATCACCCATAACGCCAACACTCTTCATGTTAGGTAGGGCTGTGAAGTACTGCCAGATTTCGCGGTCGAGACCGGCTTTGGCAATCTCTTCACGCAGGATGTAGTCGGAATCACGAACGATGGTAAGTTTCTCTTCGGTAACCTCACCAAGAACACGGATCGCAAGACCCGGACCAGGGAACGGCTGACGGTGAACAATTTCGTCCGGCAGGCCACACTCGGTACCAACTTTACGTACTTCATCCTTGAACAACGTGCTCAGTGGCTCGATCAGTTTGAAGTTCATGTCCTCAGGCAGACCGCCCACGTTGTGGTGGGATTTGATGGTCTGTGCAGTCGCTGTACCACTTTCCACGATGTCCGTGTACAGTGTACCTTGCGCCAAGAATGCAAAGTCATCGAACTGCTTGGACTCTTCATCAAATACGTAAATAAACTCGTTACCGATGATTTTACGTTTTTGTTCTGGATCATCCACGCCAGCCAGCTTGGACATAAAGCGCTCTTGTGCATCAATTTTGACCACTTTCATGTCGAATTTGCCGACAAACGTCTCCATTACACTTTCTGCTTCGCCTTTGCGCAGCAGACCGTGGTCGATAAACATACATGTCAGTTGATCACCAATGGCTTTGTGAAGTAATGCAGCTACAACGGAAGAATCTACACCGCCGCTAAGCGCACACAGTACTTTACTGTCGCCCACTTTTTCACGAATGTCCTTGATGGTGTCATCGATGAATGTCTCCATCGTCCAGTTGCCTTCGCAACCACAGACTTCGAACAGGAAGTTACGAATCATGTCGTTACCGCGAACTGAGTGACGCACCTCCGGATGGAACTGAACAGCATACAATTTACGCTCATCGTCGCTCATGGCAGCGATTGGCGCACTTTCCGTACCTGCATCCAGTTTGAAACCTGGAGGAAGTGTAACCACGTGGTCACCGTGACTCATCCATACCGTATGTTCGCCTTCAATACCTTTTGCCAGTGTAGATCCAGCAGCAAACTCAAGATCTGCTTTACCGTACTCTCGCTTCTCGGAACGTTCTACTTTACCTTCGAGCTGTTGCGCCATAAGCTGCATTCCGTAGCAGATACCGAAGATTGGCAAGCCCAGGTCATAAACACCTGGGTCCACGTGTGGAGCATTCTCAGCGTATACGCTGGACGGCCCACCTGAAAATACGATTCCTTTTGGTGCCATTTCTGCGATCTTTTCCGCCGGTGTGTTATACGGCAAAAGCTCGCTGTATACGCCAAGATCCCGGATTCTTCTGGCGATTAACTGGTTGTATTGGCCCCCAAAGTCAAGGACAACCACAATCTCATTCTGTTTATTCATAACCGTGCCTCCCTCAATTCAATGAAACTAATTATACGCAACGACAAAACATACCGTCAAGGAAAGGCGAAACTCCTTTTTTCGACATATCAAAACAGGATTACCAAATGCCTCTAAATATGAAATTTCGAATAGAAAAGCTTGGCAGCAAGATGCTGGTTCAAGTGTATGATCGTGGAAAGACGCCTCGTTCGCACCGTAGTGCGAAAGGCGTCTTATGTATGGCATGCAGTGATAAACCAAACGCTGCATTTAAAGAACAATGCGCCAGCCAATGGTGATCTTCATCTGCGCACAAGTGGCCAAGCTCTATTGGAAAGCGATAGCGATTGTATGGCAGCTGCTTCGCATCTTTGGTGTAACGTTGTAACATCCTTGCGTTACAACGCCTGCAACCGCCGGGCCAGACGAAGTGCCCGGCGCAGGAAGTCCAGACTGTCCGCGCGCAGCGGACGGTCTGGCCCATACAGCAGCCGTTCCCAGTCGGCTGCAAACCGCGCGATGTCCGCGCCGGCCGCGCCTGCGGCCAAAGCCGGTGACGCTGCATATTCACGCAGCGTCATCCCCGGCGGCCGCGGGCCGTACCGGCGCGCGAGCGCGGCCCAGACCGGAGCGGCGGCACCCAGCAGCCGCTCGCGGTCTGGAAAGCTGCTGCGCGGCCACGCCAGCAGCAGCCTTATCCGCAGCGCGGGGCGTAGCCGCCGCATGCGGACCAGAGCAGCGGCGCCCAGCAGGGCCGCTGCCACAAGGGCTGCCGCGAGCCATGGCTTCGCGGCAAGGACCCGTGCGCGGGCGAGCAGCCATGCGCCCGCGTTAGCCAATCCGCCGCTCATATACGGCGGATTCAACTCACCTGCCTGCGCCCCGGCGAGTGCTGCCACATCTTTGCCCACGCCTTGCGCCATGGTGAAGCCCGGCGTGGCCTCAAACGGCATCCAGCCTGCACCTGGGAAATACACCTCTACCCAGGAATGTGCATCTCCTTGGGAAATGATGTACTGACCGGGTGCATCCGGGTCAGCTACCCCAGGCCCAAAGCCTTTAACCCACCGTGTAGGGATACCTTCCGAACGAAGTAACACAACCATGGCTGTAGAGAAATGATTGCAATACCCCTGCCGTGTGACGAATAGAAAATCGTCCACAAAATCTGTTCCTCGCGGTGGCATACGGGTATCCAGCGTATACTCGGCATGAGCAGCCAGATAAGTCTTTACAGCTTGCACAGCATCATACCGGGTCTCACTGCCTTGAATGATTTCCTTGGCGAGCGTCTGCACTCGACCAGGGAGTGATGAAGGCAATTGCAGATAGGTCCTCCGAATGGCTGCCGGATCTTTCCCTTTATTCGTTTCCTCAAGCAGACGTAACTGTTCAGGTGTTGCGACAGGAACCATGACGTCTGCCGAATAATTTTTAACCATCTTATCGTCCCCTGAGCTCGAGAGCCACAGTGTTGCCGAATCGCGATTAGACAGCAAAGAAAGCATGTTTTCCTGATTATCCTTATTCTTATCCTGGAACGATACGTTGACCGGTATGCCCCCGGTAAAGAGCGGATTTGGCCCTTTCCACTCTCGCTGCATCGTAACAGTTTGGCGAATGCGACTCCAATAGGTTGGATTCTCCCATCCATCTGTGCGTAGCATTCCGGACGGACTGTTCGTTTCGAAGCTTTGACCCGGATCACTCCAAGTACTACCGTTATAATATGAACGGGTCTCCCCTCGCCAATACGTCACTTTCGGACTCTTCGCTACAAAAAAGATGGAGTTCCCCTGCACCAACGGTGCTCCCATAGGCGCGTCTGCTGTGCTATATCCCGTGACTGCCGTTGCAGCGGGGATACTACTGTGCTCAGTATAACCTGCCCAGCGAGCTAGGCGTTCACCCATCTGCTCCAAAGATATGCGTTCCGGTTGAGGAATGGAAGCAAACTGGCCAGGTAACGCGGAGAGAAGCACCATACCTGCAGAAGCAACGATAGTTACTGCACTCCAACGGCCATAAGGGCTGCCGCGATAACTCGGAGTAGTGACTCCTCCATTGAGACGTAGTAGCTGAAGCAGAGCCTGAATAAGAAAAGTCCATAAGACAGACCGTATTACGGAAGCATACACATCCAGCCCCGCAAAGGATTCAAGCAAAAGCAAATAGAGCAACGTTGCACTGCCAAACAGCATAACGCTTCGACGTAACAATACGAGGGATTGCACAGAAGCCATGAGCATGCTCCAGCCGCACATCATGAACAAACCTCTCGTTTCTGTACTAATCGAGTGGAATCGCCAGTTATTTATAAACGTGTCCATATCCGCTGAAAGTATCCCTGGGTATGCAACCGCCCAACTGACAGGATCACTTCCTCCGTACATCAGACATAAAGCAGCGAGTGCAATGAATAATCGGATCAGTACTCCGGTGATCCATCCTGTACGAATCAATCCCACGAGCAGCAATGCTCCCGTTAATCCTGCCATTACGGACAAGAACCGTTCACTGCCCTGCTGATCTGATGATGTAACAGGATATATCCACTCCAGAGACAGTATAAGTAAAATGGCCGAAATAAAAATTTTGTACAGGACCGGTACGCTCACATATCCCTCATCCTTTATGTCCGTCACAGAATTCTGATTCACAGCTTTATATACAGAATAGGCCGATTCTATTCTCGTACGGGCCGTTGACTCTAAGTTGGCCACATTGGAATTTGGTTGCTGGTTACCATTACGCTCCCACATCCGTTACCTCCACCTTTCCCAATGAAGATAACGCAACGTCTGTAACCGCGTGAATCGGCACCCCGCTGTGACGAAGCCGCTCCAAACTTAAGCTGTCATATCCCAATCCATTCATTAATCTATCCGTTGACCCTAATTCGTCCTGGTTCGCTTCAGTCAATTGCACCTCTACACGATAACCCGACCCGATTGCAGTTATGATCCATTCGGCCAGAACCTGATCCATCTGACCTGTGAGAACCACAATTCGCGAACCACTCGTCAGTCCATCCAGCATATCCGTTCGAAGCGAAACAGAGGTTGATTGTGCTTTGGATATTTGTGCCCCCGCTAACTTGTCCAGTCCATGATTCTCATCATCTGCATGGAACGGCCCATGTTGCCATTGATCTTGTGCATCATAGCTCTTATCGCCGCCTTCCATCCACAGATGATAAGGAATTTCATCCCGCTCAGCAGTATGAATCCAGCGGGCAGCTGCACGAACCACTCGTTCAAAAGCAGGTGCATCCATGTTCTCCCGTTGTTTTACGTCATAACCCGACGCGCCTTCATACACAAGAATGCCAAGTGAAGCCAGATCCGTGGTATCAGGCAGAAAGGTCTGAAGTTTCCCCGTTTTGGCTGTACTTTTCCAATGAACTCGTCCCAGTGGGTCACCCTGCTGATATTCACGAAACTCAGGGCTACGGTTTCCCTGGCTATTTCTTCGCTCCGACAGAGTCCCTTCGATCATCGCTGCGAATTCTACCGAATCACCCTTCCCCCAAGCCGTTGCTTGAGGAACAACAATCAAAGGGGTACCTCCCGCGGTCTCTGCGGAGAGGGTATTCCAGCCAAACATATCACCCCAGTACAATCTGCCCGTATACCATCTGTAGACTCCTCTGCGTAACCCGGAACATTCATATTGATAGGAAAATTGTCGCCGTGTTCCCGGGAAAATCAATTTGCGATGAACACCTGCAGGTGTGTTCTCACACAGAACGATCCATAACAATGGAATACGGCAATTGAATTCCAGTTCGACCAGAACCCGTACCTGCTCGCCTGCCTCAATCCGGTTCGTGTGTATTTTCCGACGGATGTGAATACGCCGTGGTCCGAACCAATGGAGAAGCAGACCTCCTGTGAACATCAAGAAAGCTATAACGGATAGAAACAACGCCGCTTTGCCCCCATGCCACTGATACAAGGAAGCAAAAACCACCACCAAGACAGCACTCACAATCCGTTGTCCCAGCGCAGTCATTGCCTCCGTCCCCTTCCCTGTGATGCCATCTGTACAGGTACCGGGACCGATAACAATGCTTCTTCAATGACCTGTACTTGCCCCCAAACCTCCGCTCTGTTCTGGGCCTTCAATTGAATACGGTGGGAAAGGACAGGCACAGCTACCTCTTTCACATCATCCGGAATGACATAACTGCGCCCTTGAAGATAGGCAAATGACTGCGCCGCAGCCATCCAGGCCAGTGTTCCACGCGGACTGATGCCCAGTCTGACCGCCGGAAGGCTGCGAGAGGCTACAGCAACAGCCACCAGATACTGTTTGACGACCGGATCAACATGTACCTGTTTGACTTCACGCTGCATGGCTACGACCTCTTCAGCAAGCAGGACAGGGCGAAGTTCATCAAGCGCTTCTCTACCTTGCATGCGGCTTAACAATTCCAATTCCTGTTCAGGATCAGGATATCCCAGTCCAATTCTCATGATAAATCGATCCAGTTGCGCTTCTGGCAGACGGTACGTACCCTCAAACTGTAACGGATTCTGTGTTGCCAGCAGAAAGAACGGGCGTGGCAAAGCATAGGTTGTGCCATCAACCGTAATACGTCGTTCCTCCATTGCCTCCAGCAGGGCAGACTGAGTGCGGGGTGAAGCGCGATTTATTTCATCAGCCAGGACAACGTTGGACATGATGGGTCCGGGCCGAAACTTGAATTCAGCTGTATGTGGATGATAGATTGAAGTCCCCGTAACATCTGCCGGCATGACATCGGACGTGAATTGAATCCGGCCCATGGAGCAGTCCAGTGCAGAAGCAACGGCACGAACCAGCATCGTTTTCCCGGTACCCGGCACATCTTCCAGAAGTACATGACCTCCACTGAGCATTGCAGTAAGGACATAACGAATCTCTGTTTTTTTGCCAATAATCACACTCTCAACACGCTTCATGACCCTGTTTAACAATTCAACAGCATGTTCATGTTCCATTCGGATATAAGACATTTCTCCTGATCTCCTTCCGTTCATCAGCATTCCTGAACCATAGTAATCTATGATTCAGTGTTGCCCGGAAGTAGAGAGAATAGTCCTGCAAGAATGACTTTCTTCAGATCATTTTATACTTAAATATGCTATTCATTGCCGAAATGGATCTGGAAGTGCCCGCCTTCACCGACCACTCTGCTTCATTACTGGTTAAGGAATTCACCCTCAACCCCATCTGCTCCAGTAACTCACGTAACGGAACCCAGAGGGTTCCCCCCTGACTCTGTACTGCTCCCGTTTCAATTGCCCCTGTTGTGGTCAGTGTTCCGCTCACACTGTCTGCATGAATCGTTCTTTCCTTCCATACTGCTATGGCTGTCCTTGTTTCAGAGTCCCAGCGAGTGCTGCCCCCAAATTTTTTCATGAAAGTACGCAAAGGCACCATGATTCGCTGCCCCTCCATGCGGAACTCACCCGGTTGCAAGGTAGCTGCAGCCAATCCCACCTCTACCTTCAACTTCTTGCTTGCAAGCCATAACGTCGCGTTCGCTTCTACATGCTCTGCGATCCAGGCCTTTCCCGGCGCCTTGCGGGCTTTATACTTACCATCTGGATGTACACGGAATTGAACTGGTTGATCCGTACTCTTTAGAGTGTCAAAACGATATCCATGATCACGATAATATTTGATAATACCCGGAAGTGCTTTTACCGTTTCAGCATGTGCACCACCGTCATGCATCAGGACAATGACCGAACGTGCTCCCGCAGGTACTTTGGTCGAATTGCTGAGGATCTCTTTGGCCGGAACACCTTTACGCTTGGAATCCCCACTGTCGACGTTCCAGTCCATGACGGTGTACCCACCCAATTGCAGCAAATCAAAATAACTCTGGTCAAAATGCCCGTAGGTACCTCCTGGTGCTCGCACCAGATTCGGACGGGAACCGGTTATACGCTCCAGCACTTCCTCTGTCTGCTTGATCTGTTTCCAGAACACTTTAAAATCACTGTACAGCTGTTCGTATTGATGATTGAACGTATGATTGCCCAAAGCATGTCCATCCTCCACAAGCCCCCGGATTAACTCGGGATAACGCTCTGCCTGCTCACCCAGCACAAAAAATGTAGCCAAAACCTTCTCCTTGCGCAAAATATCCAATACTTCACGGGTATGGTTACCCGGCCCGTCGTCAAAACTCAGATAGACTACCTTGTCTTGAGTATTCTTATCTTCCGAGGTCCGATCACCTGAGCCGGAAGCAGCAGATGCATAATCCGTGCCTGCATATACAGCAAATGCACATAACAATATCGCAATTCTCACGAGAATGACAGACCATTGTCCAGATAAAAACATATGTATGATTGTTGCAGAGTTTCCCCCTATTTCCTTGATTCTCAATTCCGGTCTCTGTACCATTTACGAATCGACCTCCACCGTCTCTAGTAATTTGCTGATAGACTTCAGCTGATTTGTTAGAATTATATGGAGGCTTCCTTGAAAAAAGACGCGATTTTGTTTAATATTTTTTCACAATTTGCTATCTAGCCTAATTGATTCTTCGCTTCAGATTAGGTAGCATAATGGACAGGCAGAACGCATTAAAACACCTTGGAGAGTATTCATGCTCCCACCCCGTATTCAGGAGAGTGAAATCTATTGGAATTGCTTGATATCATCCAACATCTGTTTGGGTCCTACGGATACAGCGTATTGTTTTTTGGCTTGTTGCTTGAATTCATCGCACTTCCCTTTCCTGGTGAAACAACGATGGCTTACGCAGGGTTCCTCTCCTACAAGGGGCATCTCGACTTCGGAATCCTCACGATACTGGCTTTTCTGGGAACAACGATTGGCATGACGATCACTTATTTTATTGGAGCCAAAGCAGGACTGCCCTTTATAACACGATACGGAAAATGGTTTCTGCTGAAGCAGGACAAGCTCGATAAAACGCAAAAGTGGTTCGCCAAGTATGGGAATGCCTTAATCTTCATCGGTTATTTCATTCCGGGTGTAAGGCATTTCACCGGATATTTCGCGGGCATAGCCGCTGTTCCCTTTCGCAAATTCGCTCTCTACGCCTATTCAGGCGCACTGTTCTGGGTTGTACTGTTTCTGGGCATTGGCAAAATATTTGGCCCCCAGTGGAACGCCGTATTCCATCTGGCTCATCAATATGCAGCATATATCGTGGGAGGAATCGGCCTATTGCTCATCGTAGCCGTGCTCTATCGTTACCGTAAAGCATGGGCATCAAGATCCACCGTATCCAAGCCAGCCCCTGTTCGACAAAGACAAAAGTAAATTCGGACAAACGTCCATCTATAATAAGTAAGCAAGGAGTTGCGAATAATCGCAGCTCCTTTTTTTTGTGATAATCCGAATTCATCCAGGTCATACTAACTTGAAAATATAGGGTGTATAGGGAGGTGAAGGTATGAGCGAATCAACGAAGGACCGTCAAGATCAGAGACAAATCTCTCCGGATCTGAGCGAAAATACGGATTACTGCAAGCAGGTGATGGGGAACAGCAACGATTTGATGATGCGTCCTCTCCAATGTTTACATAAATGGCCTGCCGTCTTGTTGTACATCGATGGATTGGTGGACGTGCAGATCCTGAATCATTCCATCCTGGAATCCCTTCTACAAACACACGAACTTCCGGAATTCTCGGCAGATGATGAGCACCTAAGCTACCTCCAAAATGACATTCTGGCTGCGAGCAATGTAACATTCGTGGACGACATGGAGGATGTGCTTAATGCTCTCCTGTCCGGTTCGGCCATCCTGCTAATTGAAGGCTCTGTACGAGGATTAAAAATTGCCGCAGCCGGGTGGGAAGACCGTGCTGTTGGTGAACCCATCTCACAGACCGTTGTTCGGGGTCCTATGGAGGGATTTAATGAAAATTTGCGTACGAATACATCCTTGATTCGCAAACGGATTCGTGACCCTCATCTCTGGATTGAAGAAAGAGAGATTGGTCGGGTCACCAAAACAAGGGTTGCCGTCTTATATCTGAAACATACCGTTGATCCGGGTGTGGTGGAGGAACTAAGGCGCAGGCTCGATGAGATCGATATTGACGGGATTCTGGAAAGCGGATATATCGAGGAACTTGTACAGGACGAAACAGGCACGCTATTCCCCACCGTTTACAATAGTGAGCGTCCGGATACGGTTTGTGCCGCCTTGCTTGAGGGCAGAGTAGCTATCGTCGTAGATGGTACACCTTTTGTACTGCTGGTTCCAGCCTTGTTCGTGCATTTCTTCCAATCGCCGGAGGATTACTATCAACGGGCTGATATCAGCACATTGATTCGTTTGATTCGTTATCTGTCCTTTTTTATCGCTTTACTAGCTCCATCCTTCTATATTGCCATTACCACCTTTCACCAGGAGATGTTGCCCACCAATCTGCTCATTAGTCTGGCAGCTCAACGTGAAGGCGTTCCTTTTCCTGCATTCATTGAAGCCATACTGATGGAATTGACCTATGAAATTTTGCGAGAAGCAGGTATACGTATTCCGAAAACGGTCGGTCAGGCCGTTTCCATTGTCGGAACACTGGTCATTGGCCAAGCCGCCGTAGATGCAGGAGTTGTCTCCGCTGCAATGGTTATTATCGTATCCATAACGGCCATATCCAGTTATGTCATTCCAGAGAATGGACTGTCCATCTCTGTCCGAATTCTGCGATTTGTATTGATGATACTCGCGGCAGCCTTTGGTTTCTACGGTATTCTAATTGTTCTGCTCATCACGGTTACACACCTGTGCAGCTTGCGTTCTTTTGGCGTACCGTATATGTCTCCCTTTGCACCTCTAATTCAGAAAGATCTGAAAGATACGCTGTTTCGTGTACCCTGGTCCCGTATGAAAACACGTCCACTCTCTACGGGTACACCGAACAAAACCAGACAAGCCAGCAAAAAAATGAAGCGTTAATTCGGTAAGGAGAACAACGTATGAACAAGAGCTTCCGATTAATTGTATGCATTGCATTCCTGCTCCCTCTCCTTACCGGATGCTGGGATCGCCAGGAACTGAATGAACTTGGCATTATGCTTGGTCTTGGGGTAGACAAGGATGGCGATTTGATTAAAGTGAGTGCTCAGGTCGTTGTGCCGAATGAAGTATCCTCCAAGTCAGGGGGAGGCAATGGCACTCCTGTCACACAGTACGAAGCGTCCGCGCCCACGCTGTTTGAAGCGATTCAGAAGCTGACCGAGACAAGTCCACGCCGCATATTCATGGCGCATATCCGTGTGTTGGTATTCGGAGAAGAATATGCACGCAAAGATGGCATCTACGATGTCATGGAAGCGTTAATGAGGGAACCTACTGCTAGGCCCGATTATTACGTCATGGTTGCGCGAAATACTACAGCTTCCAAAGTACTGGACGTACTTACCCCATTGGAAAACATTCCTGCGGAGAAGTTATTTAATTCTTTGGACGTGTCTGCCAAGACTTGGTCTCCCACAACAACCGTAACCGGAGACCAATTAGTTGAATATATGCTGACACCTGGAATACAGCCTGTAATCACTGGTGTAGAGATTGTTGGCAATTCAAAGAGAAGCGGAAGCAAAGATAATATTGGGACAATCAAGTCTCCTGCTCGACTGAATTCTACGGGATTAAGCATCTTCAAAAAGGACAAACTGATCGGCTGGTTAACGGAAGATGAATCGAAAGGATACAACTATATCCGCGACAATGTGGTGTCTACCGTCAGTCACATGCCTTGCCGAAAGGGAGGAAATGTGACGTTCAAAGCTCTACGCACCAAGACCCAACGAAAAGCAAAGGTCATTAACGACCAGCCTGTGATCCACATCAAACTCAAAAATGTGTCTTCCATTGGTGCAGTAGAGTGCGGAATCAGAATTGGTTCCATGAAAACGCTCAAAGAGTTGGAAAAGGACAGTGAGGAGCGACTGATAGACCTGATGGAAAAATCCGTGAATTCCGTGCGGCGAAAGTTCCATATTGACATTTTTGGATTCGGTCAGGAAGTGTATCATGCCGATCCTAAATTTTTCAAAAAGATTGAGAAGGATTGGGATCAATATTTTGAAAATCTGGATGTTAAATATGAAGCCAATGTACAGATTAAACGTGTAGGTACGCTGGATGATTCATTCAAGGATGATTTGAAGGAGTGAGACCGGATGTTAATTACAATTACTGTCATTGTCATAGGAGGACTTGTAAGCTTGGTTGATCTTCCGGGTCTGATCCGCCGCAAGGAATGGAGGGAAACGGCTGTGTACAGCGGAATGCTCGTCATAGCCACAGGGTTCAGTGTGATTGCAGCAAACCTGTGGGATTTTCCCAGTCCGCTCTATATCATCATGTGGATCTATGAACCTGTTAATCAATTCTTGGCACGTCTGACGGGAACCTAGAAAAAGGAGAGGACCATTATGCTTGAACAGGGGCGCCTTGGAACAAGACAATTGACCACTCTCACTTTTATGATGGTGGTCGGGGATATGATGCTGATCTACCCCTCAGTCATCACGTCCTATGCCAAACAAGACGCCTGGATTTGTGCTTTTATAGGCGTTCCTCTGGGGATGGCACTGATGGCCATGATCCTGAAGTTATGCAGTATGCATCCAGAAAAAAATCTGGTGCAGATGGCACGCAGCATTCTGGGGTTCTGGCCAGGTACTTTCTTTTCCTGCTTCTACCTGTTCTTTTTCATTATCGGTGCCTCCACCCATACGAGAGAAGTCGGAGATTTCATGACCACTCAAATCATTCAATATACTCCGATTCGCATCATCATTCTGATGTTCGTCATCGTGATCGGCTGGGGAGTGTGGCATGGATTGGAGACGATGGGACGAAGTAGTGAACTACTGATGCCTGTCGTTATTGTCTTTATTGTGGTCCTTGCAGTCTGCCTGCTTCCTCAGGTAGATACCAGAAATTTGAAGCCGGTAAGTGATACGGGTGTTGTCTCAATCTCGCAGGGCATTCTGGTAAGCATTATATATCCGATCGGTGAAGTCGTGCCCATCATGATGATACTGCCCTATGTTGCCAAGCAGGCTCACCGAACACGGGATATGCTTATTGCAGCTGGTTTAGGCAGCTTGGTATTGGCAACGCTTGTTACCATATCACTGCTGGTTCTGGGTGCCTTTCTTACGCAGCATAACATATATGCCTCTTTTATTTTGTCCCAGAAAATCAGTATTGGGGGCTTTTTTGAACGTATTGAAGCGATTATGGCTTCTTCCTGGCTGATCTCTACGTACTTCAAAGCGATGATATACTTATACGCCTTTATTGTTGGTTGTGCGGAACTGTTCAAGCTTAAGCAGTATCGAATGCTTGTAATCCCCGCGTCCGTACTCGTGTTCGGATTAGCCAATCTGGTCTCGCCCAGCATTACTTTTATCGTAATCACCGTTGTTCCATACTGGGTAGATTGGGATACCACATTGGGGATCATTCTTCCGGCCAGTCTTCTGTTGATACAATGGCTCAAGTCTTACAGAAAATCATCGGTTACTCCAAACAATTCCTCACAGGAATGAGCACTTTTTTTGGGGGAAGGGGTCTGGTATGAATGGAAAAATGGAGTTCATCCATGCTGAATATAGAGAAGGAGAACGGTGTCTATGTTAATTAAGGAGAAAATCACCATTAGGCAATTTGCAGTCCTTACCTTTCTCGTCATGATCGGGGACATGATTCTACTCTACCCCTCCGTGGTTACCGCTTCGGGTCAACAGGATGCATGGATCTGTTCTCTTATCGGTCAACCGATCGGCTTACTCATCATGTGGGTGCTATACAAACTTCATCAGACACATCCTGATCTTTCCCTTATTGAAATCTGCCAAAAAATACTTGGCCGGTGGGCAGGGTCTGTTTTGTCAGCAGCATATCTATTTTATTTCGCCATAGGCGCTGTCATATGTATCCGTGAAGTCGGTGACTTTATGACCACACAGATCTACCTCCAGACCCCCATCCGAGTCATTCTGATTATCCTTATGTGCGCTCTGGTCTGGGGTCTTATGCATGGCTTGCAAACAATAGGAGGAAGCAGTGAAATGCTAACCCCCATCGTTGTTGCATTTATGATTCTGTTATTTCTGGGGCTGATGCCCCAAGTAAACAGTTCACATCTACAACCTTACCTGAATACCCCTTGGCTTCATCTGATGCAGTCTATCATTAGAGGAGCATTCACTTCCTTTGGTGAACTAATCGTTATCACCATGGTTCTTCCTTATGTGATGTCCGGGCCTCACATCAAACGGGACATGTTACTCGCTACTTTATGTGGAGGGCTGCTGCTAACCACACTGTTAGTCATTTCACTGATGATTTTCGGACCCTTTCTGACCCAGCATGACATCTATATCTCCTATACCCTGTCCCAGAAAATTAATATCGGTAACTTTTTCGAGCGAATTGAGGCGTTCATGGCGACTGCTTGGTTAATTGCTACCTATTTCAAAAGCCTGCTGTATATGTTCTCCTTTGTCGTTGGAACAGCTCAACTATTTCGGTTAAAGACGTACAAGCCTCTCATCCTGCCATCAGCGATGTTATTATTCGCTTTAGCTGTACTGATTTCTCCCAATGTCATTTTCTACACCAATACGATCATGCCCGCTTGGGTGGATTGGGATATCACGGTAAGCTTTCTTATTCCGCTATTCCTTCTGCTCGTGCATCGGCTTCGTTCTGGCAAGAGCAAGAACAATTCAACCAATCCAAAACGATTGCCCACCTAAAAAGGCTGTGTTCACGGTAAATCCCGCGAAACACAGCCTTTGGTGATAAAACGGATAAGATGTATTCATTCATACATGTCCCCGGTCATTACAATGTCTTCAAAGCCTCAAGCGCAGCCTCGATATGTCCTTTAACCCGAACTTTGGACCAGTCCTTGATCAATTTCCCCTCTTCATCAATCAGAAAAGTGGAGCGAACCATACCCATGTACTCCTTGCCGTACATTTTCTTCAGCTGCCACACCCCGTATTGCTCGGCTACGACGTGCTCTTCATCCGATAACAAGGTGAACGGCAGTCCATATTTGGCAATAAACTTGTCATGTTGTTTCATCGGATCGGTGCTGATTCCGAGAATGACCGTGTTCAGCCCTTCAAATTCAGCATGTCGATCCCGGAAATCACAAGCCTGTTGTGTACAGGACGAGGTCATATCCTTGGGGTAAAAATAAAGCAGCACCCGCTGTCCGCGGTAATCCGACAGCTTCACCGGTTCCCCCGTACTGGACGGAAGCTCAAAATCCGGTGCCAATTCGCCTACATTTAACGTCATGTCAGTTCCTCCCTAATCTCCCCTATGAATTGTTATAGGGCGTTATTATGAACCTGCTCCGCGATACCGCTTCACACCATAATTCCACAGTAGCAAGCCCATGGAGCCAAACACCAATCCCATCACAGGTGTAAGCAGCGCCATGCGATGCATCTCGGACCTTTCCAGGAACAAGGCTGCAGGATAGATGCCCACAAAGGCAAACGGAATGATCCAGGTTAGCAGCACCTGAATGGCACGGTTATAGATCGTTACCGGGTAACGCCCATACCCTTGGATGTTATACATCAATGGCAGAATACCTGTTGGCGCGTCCGAATAAAAGGATAGTGAAGTCAGGGTGGTATAAATGCCGGCATAAATCATGACTGAGCTGAGTGCCAAAATAATCAATGCAGGGATATGCCACCATTCCAGCATTAATCCCATCTCTGCTCCGCTGAAGATCATGATGATCAGGCCGATAAACGAGCCCACGAGTGCAGGCGGGTCCACATTTTCAAGCAAGATCTGGAACAGGTTATGTGCAGGGCGTGTCAGTATCCGATCCATCTCGCCTTTGACGATGTACCGCTCGCTGAATCCCCACAGATTGATAAAACAACTGAAGATGCCATAGGGCACCATAAAATATCCATAAACAAAGAGGACTTCACTCTCACTCCAGCCGCCCAGGTTATCCGTATGACGGAAGACCACAAAGATAAAGATCAGGTTGGTTGCCTGGAACAGCAGATCCGATAGGATCTCCACCCAGAAATCAGCACGGTACGTGAGTCGTGTTTTCATGTAATTCTTCAAATATTCCCAGATCAGACCCATATAGTACATTCTGTTATCCCCCTTGCACGAACAGACGCTTGCGCGCCTTACGCCAGATCAATACCATCGGAAGCAGCAGTACGGCAAACCAGAACACCTGAATACCGAGTACATTCCAGATGGCGGTACCTTCCACTCTTCCAGTGAACACGGAACCGGGCAGATACGTAATGGCCTGAAAAGGCAATACCTTCATCACCGCGGACATCCAGCCTGGATACAGGCTGATCGGGATGATTAGACCGGAGAACAAATCCACCACGACGCGTTTCATACGCATCATGCCTTCATTGTTTTCCACAAAGAATGCCGCCAGTCCCGTTATCACATTAATCTGGGAATTAATGAGGAAACTGAAGAACAGCATGACGAGAAAGCCAATCCACGCCGATGGCACCGTAGGCAATTCAACCGGGAACAGCAGAATGGCGATGAGCATCCCCGGAATCATGAGGAGCAGGAAGCGGAAAATGCCTTCACCAAGCCCTTGCATCATTTTGACCATAACGTAATTGATCGGCCTGATGAATTGAATCGCAATGGAGCCATCCCGTATGTCTGCGGCAATCTCCCGGTCCAGGTTGTTAAAGTAAAAGGCACGTGCCATCCAGGATACAGCGATGTAAGTGGTCATCTGCGCTGCCGTGAAGCCGCCGAGTTCACCACTGCTGCCATAAATGGCTTGCCAGGTAAAGTAATACACGCCGATATTCAGCGTATATATCAAAATGCCGGAGTAATAATTCACCCGGTATGCCAGCATCGTTAGAAAACGGATGCGCATAAAATCAATAAATGCACTATTCATCTCAGGATACACCCACCGCTTCTTTCCCTGCTCCCACAATCTCGGGGCGCTCGGCGGAACCGGATTGATAAATACTGCGCACAATCTCATCCGTGTTGATCTCGATAATCTGAATATCGGTAATATCGGCTTGTCCAACGACACGTCCGAGTACATCCGAAACATTCAATTCCAGCGGAATCCATACGGAAGCGGATAATTCATTCTCTACCGTCCAACGCACAGGCAAAGCAGCAGTCCATTCCTGCATCTGACTGATGTTGTGAGCTGAACCAAACTTGAAGCGGATCTCGCGCTCTTTACCCCACTGGTACTTGAGATGATCCAGACCTCCATCATAGATGATGTTGCCTGCATCAAGCATGATGACCCGGGAACACAGTGCCTCAATGTCCTGCAAATCGTGGGTTGTGAGCAGAATGGTCGTTCCATGCTCCTTGTTCATGTCTTTCAGGAAATCCCGAATTTCCGACTTCACCACAATATCCAAACCAATGGTTGGTTCGTCCAGGAAAACAATACTCGGGTTATGCAACAAGGCTGCCACTAACTCGCAGCGCATGCGCTGCCCAAGACTCAGCTTCCGCACCGGACGGCTTAGCAGGTCCTGAAGCTGTAATCGCTCAACCAGTTCATCCAGCCGTTTACGGAAATCGACCTCTCCTACACGATATACTTTGCGCAATAAATGGAAGGATTCGATAACGCCAATATCCCACCACAATTGACTGCGCTGACCAAAAACAACACCAATATTCTGTACAAACTTCTCCCGTTCCTGATACGGAACATAGCCACCGACCGATATTTGACCTGAAGTAGGCACCAAAATGCCGGTTAACATCTTGATTGTAGTTGATTTACCGGCACCGTTCTCCCCGATATATCCGCATATTTCGCCCTGCGGAATCTGAAATGAAATATCATTTACAGCCAATACCTCTTGATATTGACGTGCAAACAGGTCCTGGAACGCGCCCTTCAGCCCACCTCGGCTTTTCTGGACGCTAAACGACTTGCGCAAATCTTTGACATCAATCGCCAGCATGATTATACCTCACTTGGATTTTGTTGAAATTGCTTGTAGCCCAAAAAGAAATTATAATGGTATCAGTCAAAATTCAGCAAGCTTTAAAATAGTCTGGAGCCGCGTCCTGCCCTTATGTTGGGAAAAGACGTGTACGGAAAGCTCCGACTAGATCTTACTTGAATACTCGAACTCGTTTTTTTATTTCATCTCAAATACAAAGGAGAGCTAGCATGACCAGAAAGACGAAGAGAACCATATGGATTTCTCTTGCCGCCTTCGTGTTGATTATTGGAGGAGCAGCGGCATATTATTTCGGTTCTATTCTCAATCAGTTGGACGGTTTGGCAAAAGACGGTGACGAATCACCATTCGCAGGTATCGAGAATGTGGAGAAAGTAAATACTCCTGACCCACCCAAATGGGAAGGTACAGAAACGGTAAATATTCTCGTTATGGGTGTCGATGCGCGCGGATTGAAAAAAGGTGAAGTTCCCCGCTCCGACAGCATGATGGTTGTATCGCTCGACCCACTTACCAAAAAAATAAATCTGTTCTCCATTCTGCGCGACACTTACGTCAATATTGACGGATATGGCAAGGAACGGATCAATACTGCCATCACCCATGGTCCTAATGCAGCGATGCAAGCTGCCGGCGACCTGCTCGGCATTCCTGTACAGTATTATGTGTATACGGATTTCCAGGGATTCATCAAATTGGTGGATGCCGTTGGCGGTGTTGATTTTGATGTGGAGAAAGACATGCACTATACAAGTAAAGCAGACAATAACGAATACGATATTGATCTCAAAAAAGGGTATCAGCATCTGGATGGCGAGACAGCACTCATGTACGTTCGTTTCCGTCATGATGCAATGTCGGATTTCGCTCGTTCCGAGCGTCAGCGTGAATTGCTGAAAGCTGTAACAGCGAAAATGCAGTCAACAACTACCATTGCCAAGCTGCCTTCCATTCTGGAACAGGTTAATCCTTATGTGGATACGAATCTGACACTCTCCGATATGTGGAAGCTGGGTGGCCTCGGTTACCAGAGCAGCATGAATGGCAGTGAGCAGATCCCGCCAATGAACCTGTTGAAAGAAGAACGTACAGCAGGCGGTGCACAAGTATTGACGGTTACGAATGAAGAGAAACTGAAGCAGCATATTCAGGATATTATTCACCCACCTGCCACAACGGATGATAGTACGACCAGCACCGAAGATAAAACAGCCAGTGGTGACGATCAAAAGTCAGAACAACCGGCTCAGTAATGTACACATGCAGAGGGCAGCCATAACGCTGCCCTCTCGTTGTGCCCGGCTATATTATTATGAGAAAATCATCATATCTTTCTGTGGTTTGTACCTTTATCATATTTGAATTACGAAAGGAAGTTATCTTATGAAACCATCACGTTCCCGTTCCGAACTTCTATATGCAGAAGCACTTGAACATATTGTAGGAGGTGTTAACAGCCCTTCACGCTCGTTCAAAGCCGTTGGTGGCGGTGCACCTGTATTTATGAAAAAAGCCCAGGGTGCTCACTTCTGGGATGTCGATGACAACCGTTATATTGATTATCTGGCCGCTTACGGTCCGATTGTTACAGGACATGCCCACCCGCATATTACGCAGGCCATTACGGAAGCAGCAGCAAATGGAGTACTGTACGGTACCCCGACAGAGCTTGAGATCAAGCTTGCCAAAATGCTGAAGGAAGCCATTCCTTCCATGGATAAAGTTCGTTTTGTAAACTCCGGTACGGAGGCGGTCATGACTACGATTCGGGTCGCTCGTGCCTACACCAAACGTAACAAGATTGTAAAATTCGCCGGATGTTACCATGGTCACTCCGATCTGGTGCTTGTAGCTGCCGGTTCAGGCCCGTCCACGCTCGGAATTCCTGACAGTGCGGGAGTTCCAGCCAGTATTGCACAAGAAGTCATTACTGTGCCCTACAATGATCTGGAAGCCCTGAAGGATGCTTTGGAGCGCTGGGGTGATGATGTTGCCGCGGTCATGGTTGAACCAATCGTGGGTAACTTCGGTATGGTTATGCCGGAACCTGGCTTCCTGGAAGGTCTCTGTGCCATGACACGCGCCAACGGCTCACTGGTGGTCTATGACGAGGTTATTACGGCTTTCCGTTTTCATTACGGTTCTACACAAACATATGCCGGACTTGATAACCATGCGGAGATTGAACCGGATCTGACGGCTCTTGGTAAAATTATTGGTGGTGGCCTTCCAATCGGTGCTTACGGCGGACGTAAACATGTTATGGAGCAGGTTGCTCCACTCGGCCCTGCTTATCAGGCGGGAACGATGGCTGGTAACCCTGCATCCATCTCGGCTGGTATCGCATGTCTAGAGGTCCTGCAAGGCGCGGGTGTATATGAAGAGATGGAACGCCTTGCTATCGACCTGACGGCAGGTCTGCAAGCTTCTGCTGACCGTCATGGGATTGCTCTGACGATCAACCGGATTCGCGGTGCATTCTCCACCCATTTCTGTGATCATCCGGTGACGAACTACGATCATGCCCAAGACACAGACGGAGAACGTTTTGCTTCCTTCTTCCGTCATATGCTGGACCGTGGCATTAACCTCGCTCCATCCAAATATGAGGCTTGGTTCCTGACCACGGCTCATACAGACGAGGATGTTCAAGCTACATTGGAAGCCGCAGAAGCTTCCTTCAAGGCGATGGCTCAGGAATAAATAGAATTATTTCCATCTGCAATATAACGTACAAGCAGTATGGTCGATGGATAACACTCACGTTAAAAGGCGTCCAACAAGTGATCAACTTGTGTGGACGCCTTTTGTTATATACGAAAGTGGTGAGTGGTCACATACGGCTAGATAAATGCTATGTGCAACAACTTCATGCGTTTTATTGTAATGGCCTTGCTGTTATAGCTTTGTCTTTATCTCTGACTGATCTGAAGTTTCAAAATTTCCTCCCGGATCACCTGCATCCCTTCTTCGATTCGCTGCTTCGGCACATTGGAGATGTTCAATCGCAGCATCTGATCCTCATGCGCCTGGTATGTGCCTTCCGGATAATACCGTTCTGTCGTATCAACGATGACACCACACTTTTGAAGCCGGGACACCAGAACACGAAGCGGCATGTCACCCGCCAAAGGCAACACTGTATGCTCCCCTCCTGTTCGAGGAGCGTCCTTATACGGAGCCAATTCTGGATATGTGTCCAGTTGCTCATGCACCGTGTGCATCCGGGCAGCATAGCGGTTACGAATCACTTTCCTGTGATGAGCAAACATTCCGCTGTGAACATAGATCTCCAGAGCAGCTTGAGACAGGACGGAAGTGTCGATATCGAGCATTTTTTTGTATGCACCAAACGATTCAATTAGTGGTGAGGGCAGAACAGCTACACCAATGCGCAGACCTGGAAACAAAATTTTGGAGTAACTCTTCAGATAAATGACCCTGCCTTCGGTATCATAGGACCATAGCGGGTCCTGTTTCGTATTGTCCTCCAGATCAGCCAGATAATCGTCCTCTACCAGATAGACATCGTACCTCTGAGCAAGCCGGATCAATCTCTTCTTCTCCGCAACAGTTAACGATGTGCCAATTGGATTGTGAAAGCGGGGCATGACATAGAAAAACTTGATATCTCCCTCAGCGAACTGACGTTCAAGCGATGCCCATTCCAGCCCATCTAGGTCACGTCTCACACCGGCAATCGGCACATTTAATCCACTCAGTAGCGAGGGCATATTGTGATAGGTCGGTAGTTCGAGTAGTACTTTTCTCTTTCCATTGGGAAAAGGCATCAATGCAAGCACAGCCAGTGCCTGTTGCACACCTGACGTGATAAAGAACTGCTCGGTTCTCGCAAACACCTGATAATCCGCAAACTGCTTCTGCAACAGCAGAATAAGCGAAGGTAATCCCTGATCCGTGCCATACATAAATAACTCTGCCTGTTTCTTCTCCATCGCCTGATCCACACAGTGACGAAAGTCTGCATAAGGGAAGACCCTTGGATCGGGAGCAGCTGAAGCAAAATCCAACGCTCCCTGCCAGTCCATGTCCTGAGCACCTGTCCCGTTCTGTACGGCATAATAGCCGGATTGAGGTATGGCATACACCAAATGCCGCTGCTCTAGCCACTCATATGCACGAATAGCTGTACTTACACTGCATTGATACTGTTCAGCTACAACTCGAACTGCTGGAAGTCGGATGCCCTTATCTGCCCACTGGCGACGATCCTGCTGCTGCATCTGTTCCTGAATCCATTGCTTTAATGCTTCCGCAATCACTTCGTATTTTCTCAATGCACCCATCCCTCTCCAATAACTGTACCGATACAGTTCAACCTTTTATCTATTGTAGCACGATGCACCTGGCAGTATATTGAATAAGGCCAGCACGTGCCTCGAACCTGACATATTTCAGGATAATGAAAGATAAAACGCTATGACTACTGTATTGGAGGAGCATTCATGAACACAACACACACTCGGGGATACGCTTATATCGCAGCTGTATTGTACGCAGCTATTATCGGTCTATCTTTTTTATTTGTTAAAATGACCGTCACTGTTGCACATCCAATTGATGTGCTTGCCCACCGATTCGCGCTGTCGCTGATCGTTGTCAGCATTCCTGTAATTTTTGGGTGGATCAAAATCCGACTGAGCCTTCGTGATCTGTGGCGAATCATTCCACTAGGGCTGTTATCTCCCGTCTTATTTTTTGCCTTTCAAGCCTTTGGACTTGTCTCTTCCAACTCATCGGAAGCCGGTATTATTCAGGCTATGGCCCCTGTATTCACTCTCGTTCTCGCTTCAGTCTTCCTGAAAGAACGCACATCCACGATACAGAAACTGTTCCTGCTTCTGTCTGTCGCTGGAGTGGTCTTTATTTTCATCATGCAAGGAAGCGGCATGTCTATAGGTAACCTGAAAGGCATTGCATTATTGCTACTATCCACAGTCTGTTTTGCAGGGTATGGTGTGCTTGCAAGACCATTAACCCAGAAGTACAAACCAATGGAATTAACCTGGGTCACGCTGATGGTTGGGTGTATTGTATTTAACTCCGCTTCCCTGATCCGACATGCTTCCAGCGGTTCCATGATGGACTACATCAAGCCGCTTGGAGATACATCCTATCTGGGTGCGCTCGCTTATCTGGCGATCCTCTCCACCATGATCTCCACCCTGCTCGCGAGCTATGCCCTTACTCATCTGGAGGCTTCGCAAATGAGTGTATTCAGCAATCTGTCCACGCTTATCTCCATCGTAGGGGGCGCATGGATTCTGCATGAACCTGTTAGTGGCTATCATTTTATCGGAGCATTACTGATCATCGCCGGTGTCCTTGGTACCAATATGAGCGGTCGCAAACACAGGCTGGTCAGTGGAATCAAAGCGTGATATAATTCTGGAAATTGTAAACATTTGTTATCCACGATGATGAAGAGAAGTACGTATGTCAGGACGCTACAGAGAGCCGGCGGGTGGTGGAAGTCGGTGCATCGGATATGTGGAAATGGGCTTCGGAGTTCCGAGTTGAACAAAGTCTGTATCCCTTCCTAGGAATACAACTTTCAGTAGGCGAGGCGGCATGTCCAGCCGTTATCCATGGACAGGATATCGATAGGCATGGAAGCTCATAAACGGGCTCCTGGTAGATGCCTCATCCGTATCCCTCAAGTGGGCCGCAACAGAGCGGCCAATGAAGGTGGCACCGCGAGGCACAAGCTTCGTCCTTTATTCTGTTCCGTATCGGGGAATGGAATAAAGGACGAGGCTTTTTTTTATTAAATACCTATATATGTTAACTAAACATTTACACGAGAACGCAGAGGGCAGAAATAACCTGAAGAAGCGGAGCGGTCGCCTTTATCACCAGATTTTTACCTTTGTAAATTTGAATCAAAAAAATCGGGGGATAACAGCGATCGGAAGGTTGTTCTGTCATCGGAGTGGCAAGTGTAAATAGCCTTTAGTTCAACTTATAAAGATGCAGGCTGAAAGGAGGTGATGGTCGTGGAAGACGGCTGGTGGCGACAGCTCAACGTTGAAAAATTACAAAACCAAAGGAGAATAAACCATGAACAAAAACAAGGATATTATTTTGACAGGAGATCGGACTACCGGACAACTTCATCTCGGCCATTACGTAGGCAGCCTGCGCAGTCGGGTGCAATTGCAGGAAGAGTACAAAACCTATATTTTACTGGCAGATGTTCAGGCACTCACCACCCACTATGATCAACCTGGTCTGATTGCAGATAGTGTTCATCAAGTCACGCTTGATTACCTCGCCGTAGGCATTGATCCGAACAAAGCTACCCTGTTCATTCAATCCATGATTCCAGAAATTGCTGAATTGACTGTGATCTTCTCGATGTTTGTTACCGTCAATACGCTCCGGCATAATCCGACCATCAAGAGCGAAGCACGTGATCGTGGATATACCGACCTGTACTACGGATTTCTCGGTTATCCGGTCAGTCAGGCTGCTGATATTGCATTCTGTAAAGCTACCCTTGTTCCAGCAGGAGAAGATCAGATTCCTCACATTGAGACAGCACGAAAATTGGTTCGCCGGTTCAACGAGTTATACGCTCCCATCCTCCCCGAACCTCGCATTTTGACCGGAGAGCGGCTTGGAGGGCTGGATGGCGTTGGTAAGATGAGCAAAAGCATGGGCAATGCGATCTCATTAAATGCAAGTCCTGAGGATGTAAAAGCCAAATTGATCAAGGCCAAGACTGATCCTGCCCGCATCCATCGTTCCGATCCAGGACATCCGGATATCTGCCCTGTTTTTGCCTATCATCAGCTTTTCCGCAAGGAGAACGCAGACGAAATACATGCCAGTTGCAGTCAAGGCCGGATTGGATGCAAAGATTGTAAACAGATCGCAGGTGAAGCCATCAATGATCTGCTTGCTCCTTTTCGCGAACGACGTAATTATTATGAACAGCGTGATGATCAGGTGAAAGAGATTCTTATCGAGGGTACCCGTGAGGCCAGGAAAGCGGCCCGGGAAACGATGTTAGAGATAAGAGAAGCCATGGGTATTCGTTATTTCGACTGACGGTATGAAGCGCTCCAATCACGTTAACACTGCTGAGGACAGTCTATTGGGAAAAGGAGACCCCTCAGCATGAAACGAACACAGCCTTCTTTTTTGCAAGCTATGATGTTGATCATGTTGTCCGTTGGCTTGATCAGCCATGTTCTGATTATTCCTGCCCTTTTGGCTGCGGCCAAAAGGGATTCTTGGATTTCCGTCCTGCTATCAGCCGGACCATTTCTCGTATTTGCGCTAATGCTCGCTTATGTCTCTCGTTTCCTCCAGCATCAAACTCTGCATGAATGGTTAACATCCCGTCTCGGCAAGCCCATTGGCATGTTATTTCGAGTCGGGAACAGTCTCTTTTTTCTGAGCGCAATCTATTTCACCCTGCACGATACCACGACTTGGGCCAAAACAAATTACCTGACAGAAACGCCAATTCTGGTAACCAGTATTGCCCTCATGTCTCTCTGTGCCTATGGGGCATATAAAGGCATCCGCTCACTGGCATTTACGGCAGGATTGATCCTTCCACTGGTGGTACTGCTGGGCTTCTATGTTGCAATTGTGAACACTCAATACAAGGATTACAGCCGTCTCCTGCCTGTGTTAGAACACGGCTGGCATCCGGTGCTAAATGGCATGATTTACAGTCTTGCAGGCATGTTCGAACTGCTGTTCATCTGGTATATCCAGCCTCATCTCACCAAACGTATACGTGTCTGGCAGTATCTGATGCTCGCACTCATTCTTGTGGGACTGACTGTTGGCCCACTCATTGGGGCGATTGTGGAATTTGATCCTTTTGAGGCTGCCAAAATGAGATATCCCGCCTTTGAAGAATGGCGTATTGCCTCCTTGGGCAAATACATCGCCCAAACTGACTTTTTTTCCATCTACCAGTGGCTCGCAGGGTCGTTCACCCGGATTAGTCTCGCCATGTATATTGTAATAGAAATATGGAATATTAAGAGCTCTACCAGAAGGCTTATCAGTTGTATCTCGTTAGGTGTCTTCTTTATTCTTACCATGTTGTATCCTCTGGATGATATGACCTTCGAAAAACTTCTGGTCGAATACATATTTCCGTTCAATCTCTTGTATCTGAGCGGACTTGCGATTATCGCGACGACGGTTGCCTTTATCCATTCACGCCATCAGAGGAGGAAACATCATGGAGCATCAAGCGATTGACACCACGTCCCATGAAACACTGCTTGCCTCTTTGAAAGAGCAGTTCAATCCATGTGCAGATGTTGTTATTCAGACCTTTCCTGTCAAAGACGAATCCGATCAGCCCGTCATTCTGCTCTATTGCGAAGGACTGGTAGACGGCAAACAAATCAATCAATTTATTATTCCTCGTCTGGAACAACACTCCCTGATCATTGAGGAATCACATCCCAAAGAACTGGGATTAACCTTAAATCCGATTGAGGATATCACAAATTCCAAGAAACTTAATCTGTTGATTTTTAGCGGACAACTACTGATCATTTTTGGTAATGGCGTGCAGTCCTGCAGTCTGGATATCGCCGATATCCCGGGACGCAGTCCAGAAGAATCAGCTATTGAGACATCAGTCAAAGGCCCGCGCGATGGATTCACCGAAGAACTCACTACCAACGTGGCCCTTATTCGCAAACGAATGAAAACATCCTCGATGTGTTATGAGAAATATGTCAAAGGTGGTCGTACCCAAACTGCCATTGGCCTTCTATATGTAAAAGATATTATCAATCCAGACATCCTGAAAGAAGCTAGGCACAATCTGGATCAGATTGAGATTGACGGCATTCTGGGTACCTCAATCATGGAGCGATCTGTCATGGGAGGGATTCGGAGTATTTTTCCACTCACAGATAATACCGAACGTCCTGATTTTGTCGTCGATTCCCTATTAAATGGACGTTTTGCCGTTCTCATTGAAGGTTCTCCTGTGGCGGTCATCGCACCAACTACACTTTTCAATCAGTTGAAGTCCCCGGAAGACAAAAGCACACCTTTTTTCATCGTTACCTTCGAACGGATTTTGCGTATTTCCGGTCTGCTGATTGCCTGTTTCTTCCCAGCCTTTTACATCGGCCTGACCAGTTTCAATGTGGAACAGATCCCGCTACCTCTCTTGGCTACAATTGCTGGTACTCGAATGGGCCTGCCCATGCCGGTGACGTTGGAAGCGTTCCTGATGATTTTTATGTTCGAGCTATTTAACGAAGCCGGTCGCAGGTTACCACGTGCGTTAGGGCAGACGGTCAGCGTGGTCGGTGGACTTATCATCGGGGATGCAGCCATTCGTGCCGGGATTACGTCGCCCACCATCATAGTCACGGTAGCGATCTCAGTCATCTCCAGTTACATTCTCGTGAATACCGTGCTCAGCGGGGCTACTGCACACATTCGGATCGGGATGCTACTCATCTCTTCTTTTCTTGGATTATTTGGATTTATGATTGGACTGTTCGCTCTGTTGGTTCACCTCGTATCCTTGGAGTGTTATGGCGTGTCCTATCTGTCACCCGTATCTCCCTACATTCCCGGAGACTTCACTCAGGCCGTATCCATGCCACCTTCCATGAAAAAAAACAAGCGTCCAGAAGCACTCCACACCCAAGATTCCACTCGCCGGAGAAAACGGTCATGATCAGATGGACGTCCATGAGTGGCCTACTTGTGGGGTGCTTGATCCTGCTAACGGGATGCTGGGATTCCAAAGAGGTGCAAAGTATTAACTTCATCACGGCCATTGGAATAGACTATGTGGACAACCAATATATTGCGTATGCCCAGTTGATTGACTTCTCCAGTATTGCAAAACAGGAAACGCCAACTTCTCGGGAAACAAGGGATATCTGGATTGGACGGGGCGAGGGTACTACACTCAGCATGGCTATTAATGATCTGTACGAAACGTCACAGCAGCAAACGCTCTGGACTCATGTTAAAGCCATTGTTTTATCGAAAAATGCTCTGGAAGGGAAGCTGGAGGATATATTTAACACGTTGCTGCATTCAGGTCAACTGAGATATACACCCTGGATCTACGCGACAGAGCAGAACATTCCGGAAGTGCTCTCCCCTTCTGCGCTGCTGAACCAATCCGCCCAGACGATTGAGTTATTCGAGCCCATGAGGCTATACAAACAGCATTCCGGTTATGAACCTATCCGGCTCCATCAGCTTCTCGATGGATTACGGGAACCGGCTTCCGTCATTCTTTTACCCTCGGTTTCAACGAGAAATGAAACCTGGTTCAACGGCGATAAAACTCCCCCCCTTGTTAGAATGGATGGATTTTATGTCATTTCCAAAGGCAAAAGTCAGGGTAGAGTTGCAGGAGCAGACACAGATGGTACAAGATACGTAAATTATAAGCGCGTTCATCAATATCCATTGTACGTGTATGGGAATGGTGGGAAGACTCCTGATCTAACCCTGATGCTTCGTCATCCCAAGACGAGTATCAAGGCGAGGAAACAAGGAGACGGCGTCATATTCGATCTGGTTACCTCGGTCAAAAGTTCCATCACCGAAGACCATGGAGCCTCACGCACGCCTCATGCCATGGAACAAGAAGCTGAAAAACAGATTGAATCCCAAATTCGCGATACGTTTGAAAAAAACAAGTCACGCAAGATCGATTCGTATGGCCTGGTGGAATATCTCTATCGCCACAATTTACCCTTATGGGAACAGGAAGTCGCCCAACGGGCTGATCCCCTCGAGCGTTTCAAGCTTGGCAAAGTGGAGGTCCATGTGGATATCCTTAATGCGAGCACATATAAATACAGTAAATAAAAGAAGACCTGTGACCTGCATTAGTTGCAAGGTTACCGGTCTTCTTTTGTAGGTTGCTGCATATGATGCCAAGTAGTAAGTTTATCCCACTGGATAAGCCATCACACTCATCAGAGCCAATTCTGGCTGGGTCGTGTCCAAACGGCTGTACTGGATAATGACTGGAATATTGCTTGAAACAGTAATTGCATATGGTACGCCTGACGGGATAGACTGCTCTCCAGATTGGAGCGATGCAGTACGAATATGTTTTGTTCTTCTTGCTGGCACCTCCGCTATAATATCTTCGAGTGGATCTCTGTCTTCAAAATAGATTGTGATGCTCAGCTCCGCATCCGTTATACTTGTGTTTAATACACAGATGCTCTCATGACTCTCCAGTGTGCCGCTGCTCTCCGGCGGGATGTAGCCATCAGGGATAACCCAGTAGGTATGCCCTGTGGCTGTCGGATCGTTCTTATGGGCTGATGTGCCTTGTTTGGTCGGGTCCAATGTCATTGAGTATCTCCTCCAATAATTAAGTTAAAATCGCGGGGTGGCTCGCGGGGCAGTCGCTTCGGCGGACGGATCGGGCTACGGGCCACTGTTGGCTCGGGATTTCCCCCTCAGCAGGGGAAATCCCGCTCCAAAGGCGGACGCTCCGCTCCCTCTACCCGATTCCGCCCTTCTTCGCTGCTACGCTCGCCGGACTGATTTGAAAAGATTATTGCCTTCGCTATTCGCTGGGCAACTTTTGCTGGCTCGTTACTTCGTTTAACTCGCTACAGCTTTTAAACCCCGAATAACTCGCGGGGCAGACGCTTCGGCGGACTGATTTAGAAATTATTTCCTTCGCTATTCGCTGGGCAACTTTGCTGGCTCGTTACTTTGTTTAACTCGCTTAATAATTCAAGACATGAACCTATCGCAGATACATCTGCAACGGTTGCAATTGCAGCTCGCGGATGGCTTCTGCCACCTGCTGGGCAAGGCGGCGGGCACCGCGTTCCTGAAAATGCGTGTTATCCTCCACACCTGAGGGGAAGTTCACGTACTCGCCTGGCAGCACCCACATAAAGTCGTCCTTGCTACCTTCCACGCCTGCCTGCTCAAACAGAAGACGGCTGCGCTCAGCCAGATCGATCAGTGGAACATCTTCCTCTTCCGCCAGCTCACGCACGGCGATGATATAATCGCCGTGGGTATCGGTCAATGTGCCATCATCCGCAAAGTAGCGACGATGCACCGGGGTTATGAGCACTGGACGAGCCTTGGCTTCGCGTGCAGCATCGATATACTTTTTCAAATATTCCTTATATGTTGTGAATGGGTCCGTCCCACGTTCAGGGTCCGGCTTCTCATCGTTATGTCCAAATTGAATAAACAGAAAATCCTCCGGCTTGATTCGCTCCATAATGGCGCTGAGTCTGCCTTCATTAATAAAACTGCGGGAACTTCGGCCTGACTGGGCGTGGTTATCCACTGCCACATCATGTTTGAACTGTGCTGGCAATAGCTGGCCCCAACCACAATACGGATATCCACTTTCCGGCTGATCTGTTACGGTTGAATCCCCGGCAAGAAATACGGTCATCGTCTGATTCGCAAGGGTAATCTCTAACGCATTGATTCTTGGCGCGGGACCAGAAAATGACAGACGAAGTCTGCCGCTGCGAACAACCACCGAGAATCGCACCTCTGCACATTGTCCGGGAAGTGTGCGAATGGTTGGCAGTACAAGCCTGCCCTCACCAGCTTTCACGCGGGTCACTGTCTCAGCCAATTCATCACCTGCAACAAGTAAAACTTGGTAGGTTCCGTCGGGAACATCCACGATGAACGATGCTTTGAGCGGAATACAGAAGCCCGAACGCAATCGGGCAGACATGGTTGTCTGCCCAGGTTTGTTATGATGTTGTTTCATGGAATTCGGCACATCCTCATCTCCGATGCGATGTTTCTCATACACCAGAGAACCTGCTTCGAATCCGTATCCTCCACGTTCCTCATATGCGGTTGTTGCAGTTACTTTCAGATAATCCCCTGTCTCACCTGCTCTTCCCGAGTCCGGTCCAAAGTTAAACTTCCAGCTGGTCACGGACACTGCATGGCCCTCTGCCGCTGCCTCCATGGCAACGGCCTGACTACCCTGAGCTTTATTCAAAAGCGATAACCTCCTTGGTTAACTTTCGTAAACGTTCATTCGGGCGAAGATACGAAGATACAGTAATCTGGCTTATCCTTTCAATCCGCTGGTGCTCATCCCTTGAACAATTTGTTTTTGGAAGATGAAGAACACAGCTACAACCGGAACCAGACTGACGATGGACATGGCGAACATTGCGCCCCAGTTGGAGGCAGATTCGCTATCCAGGAACATTTTCAGCGCCATCGATACGGTATATTTCTCAGGCGAGTTCAGGTACAATACCGGACCGAGCAGATCTTCCCATCTCCAGTAGAAGGAGAAAATCGCTGCTGTTGCCAGAGAAGACTTGATGAGCGGCATAATAATCTGGATATACAATCTGAATTTGTTACATCCATCGATGGTTGCAGCCTCATCCAGTTCCTTCGGAATCGTTCGAATGAACTGTACCATCAGGAAGATGAAGAACGGCATTCCGAAGAATGTAGGGACAACGATTGGAAGAATCGTATTTAGCCAACCCAGCTTCGTGAAGATAATGTATTGAGGAACCAATACCACGTCATGCGGCAGCATCAGCGTCAACATCATAATGGAGAACCAGAAGCTACGTCCCTTGAAGTTAAGTCTGGCAAAACCAAAAGCGATCAGTGATGACGATATCACAGCACCGATGGTAGATATCACTACGATTACAAGTGAGTTGGTGATGTAATCCATGAACGGTCTTCCCGCTGTGCCTTTCCAACCATCCACATAGTTACTCCAAATCCACTCGGTAGGAAACAGAGTGTCCGCAGTGACAAAGATCGTGCGGCTTTCCTTGAAGGAACTGAAGAGCATCCAAAGTACGGGATACAACATCAGGAGGGCAAGCGCTGCAACGAACAGGTGATAAATGGGCCATTTTACATTTCTCCAAACCATCGTTACTTCCCTCCTTCAGATTCGTAGAACACCCAGTACTTGGATGTCAGGAACACGGCTATCGTGAGCATACCGATCATGATCAGCATGATCCAGGCCATCGCCGAAGCATAACCCATGTTGTTAAACATAAATGCCTGACGGAACAGATACAGAGAGTACAGCATGGTACCATCCATTGGACCGCCTTCTCCTTTGGAGATAATGTAGGCTGGTACAAACGTCATGAATGCACCAATTGTTTGCATAATCATATTAAATAGAACGATCGGGCTAAGGAGCGGCAAGGTAATGCTGAAAAATTTCCGAACAGGATTCGCACCATCTACACCTGCTGCCTCGTACATCTCAGTGGGGATATTCTTGAGACCAGCCAGGAAGATCAGCATAGACGAACCGAATTGCCACACAGACAGTGAGATAAGCATAACGAGAGACGCATTCGGGTCACCAAACCAGCTGATTGGCCCGATCCCAATTGCCGTTAGTGCACTGTTGATAACACCCTCATTACTAAAGAGGTTACGCCACATAATGGATACGGCTACACTACCACCGATAATGGATGGCAGGTAGTACAGCGTCCGGTACGTTCCGATCATACGAGAGCCAGTGTTCAGGACCATCGCTACGAAGAGGGCAAAGATCAATCTTAACGGTACCCCAATGAATACATACAGAAACGTCACTTTGACCGAGTTCCAATATTTCGGGTCATCAAAAAACATTTTGGTGTAGTTATCAAGCCCAATCCACCGCGGAGAAGTGAACAAGTTATAACTCGTGAACGACATATATAAGGACACAAACATGGGGATGAGTGTGAAGCCCAGGAATCCAATAATAAACGGGCTTATGAACGCATATCCAGTTAAGTTTCTACGTAACGACGAATACTGCCTCAATGGAACGAACCTCCTTCATGGATCAGCTTGCTCCCTCATCCTTGCTTCGTTCATCTGGACGGGGAAAGGCCCTCGCATTCGCGAGTAGCCCCATTCCCGACCATCCCTGAAGTGGGACGAGCAAGCCATCATTCAACTGTTATTTATTGTTCGCAAGTACAGATTCGGCGTTCTTGCGGAATGTTTCTGCTGCCTGTTCAGGTGTAATTTTGCCAAAGTTCAACTCTTCAACCACATCTGCCAGAGCAGAGATTACTTCAGGTGAACCAACCGGTGGCGGAGAACTCATTGGTGAAGCTTTTGGCTCCATGGCTGCTACGAATTCAAAGACTTGTTTGGTTGCGTCACTCAGCTCAGGTGCGATAGCTTCTTTGATTGCTCCTGAGATTGGCACACCGCGCTCACCTTTGATCAGTTTGTTGGCTTCCACGTCATTCACCCAGAAATCAATGAATTTAGCCGCTTCTTCCTTCACTTTGGAGTTGGACGTTACACCCCAATACATACTTGGTTGCATATATAGTCCTTTTTCCATATCCGGTCCTGGCATTGGAGCGATTTCGAGCGGACGGTTCGCTACTTGTTGCAAGGCTACGAACTGGTTAGACCATTGCCATACGCCGATTCCTTTTTCCTTCACGAGATCTGATTCCTCAATAATGCCCTTGGTTTGATTGGCTACATCCGGTGTAGGTGCTGCGCCCTGTTCAATCATGCGGCGCATAAGTCCGAAGAACTCAACAAACAATTGGTCATCATCATATCCAAGACCTGTACCTTCCGCATTGTATAGCGAAAGTCCTTTGGTACGCAGGAAGTAGTGGAAGAAAATATCAGGAGCTACTCCTCCATCTAGATACAGTCCTTTTTCTGCGGTTTGTTTACCCAATGCTTCATACGATTCCCAAGTCATATTCTCAGGGAGTGTATCCACGCCTGCCTTTTTAAGCAACGCCGGATCATACTGGAATCCCAGAACGTTAACACCGGCAGGTACACCATATTGTTTACCGTTAATTACACCTGTGCTAATAACATTCTCGGACACATCGTCCACTTTGATCTGGTTGCCCAGATAAGGCGCTAGATCCTCAAGCTGACCATTCTGTGCATATTGGCTGATGTAGGAAATATCCATCTGAACGATGTCAGGCAACTGATTTGCCGCTGCTTGTGGTGCGAGCTTTTTCCAGTAGTCATCAAATGAAGCATATTCCACATCGATTTTGACATTCGGGTTTTTCGATTTGTACAGGTCGATGACCTTCTGTGTATATTCATGCCGTGCATCCGAGCCCCACCAAGCGATCCGCAGGGTAACCGATCCATCCGAAGACCCCTGTTCGCTACCTCCACCTGAACTACACGCCGCTGTAAAAACGAGCAATGCAGCCATCATCAGGAATATTGCCTTTTTCACCATGCCAATCTCCCCTTTTATGTTGATATGGTTGTGTGAACGAGTTATCCTTTCATTTCTGATAACGCTTTCACAAACTTGTTAATGTCATTTTCGCAAATGTACGACCAGAGTTGAATACACAAAACCGTCTTGTTGGTTCAAAAAACAGAGGAGGACAACAGTCCCCCTCTTGGCGCTGTTCGTCCTCCCCAGACATGAAACACATGATTGGTAGTCCATTGTTATATGCCGATCCTCCGGAATTCCGTAGGTGTCATACCGGTCCACTTTTTGAACACCTGACTGAAATATTGCGAGTTGCCCCCGAATCCGAACAATTCAGCAAGCTCGAATACTTTCACATCCCCGCCTCTGCGAATATGGTCACATGCGCGTTCAATGCGCAGGCGATTCACGTAGTTGGAGAAATTCTCGCCTGTAACTTTTTTGAAAATCTTGCCCAGGTAATCCGGATTCATATACAACATCTGATGGGCGACTCCGTTGAGAGAAAGATCCGCCTCTCCATAATGACGATCCACGATATCCATCATCTTCTCCACGGCAGAAGACTGGCGACTGATATGGTTTTTGTAATAACCGGAAGTTAATCGGGCTGCACTGCTTGCAACAAAAGACTTCAAACCAGATAACGTATCGATATGAGGCAGTTCTGCCATACGCTGGGTGAATTCCGTTGCCTCCTCAGGTGGACAGACATGAACCATCGCCGAGTACAGTTGCACTACGTAAGAGCGAGTCACTTCAATTTCCAGCTGCTGACGCGATAATAGATCAAACAAACGATCCACCTCTATCGCTGTTTCCTCGGTATTGCCCGATTTGATCAACTGACACAGTTGCTCCGCATCCTGTTCTACATGCACGCCGTCGCATTCTCCGGCCAAAACGAGATCATTCTTTGTGATCAGCTTGCCTTCACCGATAAAAAAGCGATGGTTCAGATACTGCAATGCCTCACGAAACAACCGCCGTGACTGGATCATTCGATCTGCTTCACTCAGCGCAGCGGTCACTTCCAATTTATATAGTCTGGTAAATGCAGCCCGAACCTCTTCAATGCTTTCTTTCAATCCGGCCGGATCAGCTGAATCCGCAAGCAGAATGAGGAGTTTGCCTTCAATGGTTGTACTTAACAGTACATGGGGGAGCAGGTCACTGGCAATGTTTTTGATCGCAAATAAGTGACTGTAATCATGTTCATCTACAATTCGGAACAGCAGTAACCGAACTGCATTCTCTTCAAGCTCCAGATCAAACAGCTCCTGATAATACTCCAGATCAACCGGCCCATAGGTGCGGTTGGTCATGAACTCCAGCAGAAATTGCTCCTTCACATGCGGAAGGACACGCTGTAATCGCTGTTTCATCTCACCGGCAACATGCTCCTTCACCTGGGCATCCTGATGCTCCTGCAACAGTTCAGTTAACGCATCATGGATCTGATTCTCATTGCAGGGCTTGAGCAAATAATGCTTCACACCATATTGCATCGCTCTGCGGGCATATTCGAACTCCTTGTAGCCCGATAACATAATGAAACGTACTCCCGGGTATGCTTCAGATGCCTTCTCTATGAGTCCGAGACCATCCAGACCTGGCATGGAAATATCCGTAATAATAATATCGGGTCTCGACTGCCCAATTTTTTCCAATGCTTCGATCCCGTTCCTCGCTGTACCCACCAATTCCGTTCCTGCCGCGGCCCAATCGACCACTTGGGAAATCCCCTCCAGTATGACACGTTCATCATCTACGAGCATCACTTTGTACATCGTCATCGTCCTCTCTGATCCAAGGTATGCTGATCGATACTACAGTTCCTGATCCGGGCTTGCTGCTCATCACCATTCCACCTTCATCACCGAAGGTCAGTCTGATTCGTTCCTGGATGTTAGATAACCCGATGCCCTGTCCTCTTGTCTGAATACGTCCTTCGTGTAGTTGTTCTAGGAATTCCGGTGTCATCCCCGGACCGTCGTCCTCGACTTCAATAATCACCTTATCTCCATCTGCTCTCGCCCGAATACGGATCCGGCAAGGGTCAATGCTTGGTTCGAGTGCATAATGTATGGCGTTCTCCACCAAAGGCTGTAATGTCAGCTTCGGTATCCGCGCCGTTCCTACCTCTGGTGCAATTTCCATGTCAAAGTCCAATCTTTCCTCAAAACGCGTGCGCTGAATCGTCACGTAACTGCGGACAATGTCCAGCTCTCTTTCCAGCGTGATCCACTTCTCGGACATATTCACAGAGCTACGCAGCAGAAATCCGAGAGCCTCAACCATTTCCGAGATCTGTCGTTGCTTCTGTACTTTAGCCAGCCAGTTGATCGATTCCAGCGTGTTGTATAGAAAATGTGGATTGATCTGCGCCTGAAGCGCTTTCAACTCAGTCTCACGAATCACCAGTTGCTTGGCATAATTCTCATCAATCAATTCACGTATTCGTTGTAGCATCATCTTAAATGTGCGATGCAGCAGCCCGACCTCATTCTGTGGAGATATAGGAACATTGCCGAGGGCCGCCTCCTCCAGTTTATCCAGATCGCCTTTTTCGATATTACGCATCTTTTTGATCAACTGTGCAATCGGATGGGTAATACTGCGAGAGAATCTCGCTCCAATGAGAAGCGCCGCCAGAAAAATCATGATGAAGATCACCGTGACCAACTGTTTGACAAACTGGATCTTTTTAAACATCTGGTCAAACGGGGTTGTGTACAAATAGGTCCAATCCGTATAGGAAGAATGAGCACGAGCAACAAAGTGTCTCCCCTGCTCCAACATGGCAATTCCATAGGGCTGGGTGCGCTTCAGTTCAGATTCAATCTCGGCTTCACTGACGGCTGATTCTGTTGGATAGATCACTTCTCTTCCATCGGTAATCAGTAATTGGGAGTCCTCAGCCGGTTCTTGCATCTGATCCTGTACAATTCGGTCCAGTCGTACGCGGATGATCAGTGTGCCGAGGTCCTCCAATGTAAATGCTCCGCCAATAAAGGATTTCACCTGTCGGACCGACAAGAGTCGGGACTGTTTATCCCCACTGGTATGCCAGGCATTGGAGCCCGAGTATTGCTGTCCTAGTGCAACCAGTTCCTTTTGCTTCGACTCCGAAATTCCCTCCCGATTGCCTGCGGCCATAACGTTATTATCATTATCGATAAATAGCATGGAATAGACGTATTTTTCGGAACCCGCGTAAGCGACTAACCTGTTGGTAATTTTTTTACGCAATCCATTTTTCTCGTAACCCGTTTCGGCCTTTTTCAGTTGAAGCAGATATTGCTGAAGCGGCTCGTCCGACATCACCTTGAAGGAGAGATTGGAAATTTCACGAAGTTGATTCTCAATACCTACCGAAGACATATTGAGGACCTGCGAGGATTTCTCATAGATCTGACGGTCATAGATACTGAACACATATCGGAGTACGGACGCATAAAACGTAAAGCTGATTAACATCAAAAGTCCGATGAGAAGAATCGTTTTGTGATGAATCGGCAGTGTTGTGAAAGCGTTCTTAATTTTGTTCATCCTAAGCGCTCCTTTGGCTTGCGAGGGGTGCCTGTCATACTATGATTAGTGGTTTTATTGTAAGTTATTTTCATATTTACACATCCATTGGTCATCTGACAAGATATATTTATGCAACATTTTAAGTCATCAGAGAAGGTATACATCTGTGTCAGCAACTCAAAAAGCACACAAAACAGCCAGAATACCTTGAACAGATCAAGGCAATCTGGCTGTTGAATAACATCATGCTTGAGCATGAAATACAATTTACGGGTTAACAAAAACCGTTTTCAGCTTCGCTACATATTGCACATCAAAGCCAAGACCTTCAGCCACCATGGCAAGGGGTACATATGTTTTGGACTCTTTGCCTACCTTATTCAGGAATGCAGGTGTATCCACAGTAACCGATGCTCCATTTACCTTCACAGCATTGGCACCAATCTTCACAGCAACTTTCCGGTTTCCATATGTAATGGTTGCGGTTGAAGTTTGGTTATCCCACACCGTAGTAGCCCCGACAGCGTTTACGATGTCTTGAATCGCCACAAAGTTTTTGCCGTTACGGATAATCGGTTTGTACGGTGTATTTAATGTTTTGCCACTCACAATAATGTTCATCGGCTCACCTGTTGCAGGTGCAGTCAGCTTGGTGTAGTCGCCCCAGATCGTTTTGGCAAATACTTCAGCAATGGCCGCATATCCAAATTGGTTCGGGTGGAAATCACGATCTTTGATCATATGAGTCATCGTGCCTTCACCACCAACAAACTCCTTGGCCACGTGTGCGACTTTGACATCGGTACCCTGAGCAGTGAATTGTGCTGCAATGCCATCAATGGTCTGTGTGAAGCCTTGGGATGCCTCCATCAGTTTGGCATAGAGTGCCTTGCCTGCTACTTCTGGCATCGGTTGATACTGGTCGGCGATGACAATTGTAGCTGTCGGATTAATTTCATGGATATCATTAATCGTTGCACTTACATTAGCTGTATATGTTGTGAGTAATTCTTTTACCTTCGCTTGCAGTTCCTGATCACTCAGTTTGTCTGCTGTACCGAGAAGCTCCGATACATCATTCCCCCCAATGGTGATTGCAACCAGATTCGCCTGTGCGATATCCTCGCGAATTGCAGCAGTATTGGCTCCAATCTGTCCCGCTCTTGGATCAGGAAGACTTGGTTGAATGGCTTCAGAAGTCAGCGTTTTGCCATCCTTAATTGCAGTAGTGAAGTTTTTCAGGCCACTGGTTTTCAATCCGGCAATCCCGTAGTTGTCCACCTGTGTACGCCCATGCAGCAAACCTTGCTCCTGCAGACGTTCTACATAACCATAAGGCAATTCTTTTGTGTTGGGCTCATAACCTACCGTTATGGAATCTCCCAAGGTGACGATGCGGAACTCCTTGGTTACGGCTACTGCATCTTTCTTCGCTGTCAGCGAAGTCTCGTTTGTACCCGCTGGCAATACACCGGTTTTGGTGTCAGCCGCGTGTGCAGGCAATGCAGATGATGTAAAGAGCAGCATTCCTGCCAACATGCTTACCGTTAAACCGGCAGCTGTATTTTCCCATATACGTTTACGCTTCATTCGGGGTAACACTCCTTTTCGCGAATCTATAATTACACTAATATATAGTACATCGGTCATTCCAATGATATAAGTCGTGTTACTCTATTCTATCATTTTAAAGTAGGCGTTGTCCTCTCTGCTGAGAGCACACATGAAATAACAGACTCCCTGATGGGGAGCCTGTTATTGGTGAAGCACAGCTATAACGTTCAGTGTTTAATTAAGATTGCGGCTTATCCGAGTCTTCAGCAATCGAATGATCCTTGTCGCTCTCCGGTTTGTTCCCGGCAGTTCGCTCCAGATACCGATCATAACGATCGTCCACTTCGCGTGCCATCTTCCGGTACTTTAACGTTTCCTCGACAATTGGATCACGTTCTGTCTGGATTCGCACTTCATATTTGGGAGGAATCAGCTGGCGTTCACGCTGATCGGTGTCGCCGGACTCTTCCATGTCCCCTTCCGTCAGCATATCACTGAGCCGTCGTTCCAGTTCTTTGGATTCATCCATTGTTTTCGCTCCTTTAATTAAAGTCATACATGAGTTACCTATACTATTGTACTTTCACTTCGTGTACAGAACCATCTTCCGATCGCTGTTATCCCCAGATTTCTTTGATTCCCTTTTTCAAGGTAGAAATCCGGTGATAAAGGCGAGCGCTCCGCTTCTTCAGATGCTTTCTGTCCCCTCCGTTAATGTACAATTAAAAGTATTTAAAGCATGGATGAGTTGAATAAACTCACTCCAGACCAGTAGCCTTCGCTTCCTTCAACACATCCGTCAGTGCATCATGGATTTTGCCATTGCTGGCAACCACATGATTCACAGACAGTTGATAAGGCGCTCCGATGGTATCGGTCACCTTACCGCCTGATTCTTCAACCAGCAGCGCACCTGCTGCAATATCCCACGGTTTCAGACCAACTTCGGTGTAGGCGCTGAGACGTCCTGCGGCAACATATGCCAGATGAAGGGCGGCAGATCCGCCTGCACGCAAGTTACGAACTTGCGGAGCAAGAGCCTGTACAGCGGCCATGTTCAGTGGCAACGCAAAGGTTGTGTCTGCCGGGAATCCAACCGCAATCAGGCTCTGAGCCAATTCCTTTTCACCAGATACAAGCATCCGGTTTCCGTGGACGTAAGCTCCTTTACCTTTTTCCGCGACAAACAGTTCATCACGGGAAGGGTCGTAGATTACGCCAACAATAACTTCACCATTGTGAGCCAATGCGATGGACACCGAATAAAACGGGAATCCGTGTACAAAGTTCGTCGTTCCGTCCACAGGATCAACAATCCAAAGGAACTCTTCTTCTTCGGCCTCTTTCAGTGCTTTTGCCGAAGCTTCCGGTCCCGGTTCGACGCCTTCTTCACCCAGAATGGCATGGTGGGGAAAATGCGTGAGAATCAGGCGGCGGATCATCTGCTCCGCTCCTTTATCCACTTCGGTCACCAGATCTTGGGGTGAATATTTGGTGCCAAGTTCAGCTACCGTCCCAAGACGGCTTTTGATCCATTCGCCAGCTTTGGAAGCTGCATTAATGGCAACGGCAGTATAGCTTTTGCTTGTCACGACATAAGGTATCTTTTCCTTCTCATTCAAAGCGTTCACTCTACTTTCTATATCAATCTACGAAAAGTTGAAATACTTGTTAAAAGTATACGCCTCACAGGTCGTAAAGTTTCTCGTTGCCCAAGCCCCTTTTGGCTAAGGATGAATGATGACGGTAGACTCGTCCACCCACTCCACACCCTCTTCGTGATAGAATGCCAGCTTCTGCATCAGTTGCACAAGAGCCTCATCCTTGCGTTTCGCCTCAATCATCACGTCAAGCCTTGGGGTGTCTGCTGCGATGTGACGCAAGAAGTCGAGCAATGGCTCTACCTCCACGCCATCGGCATGACCTCGCAGATCCTTTTCACTCTTCGGACTGGAGACATGGATTTTGGGTGGCAATGGCTGATCAGCCGGTGAATCTGCCTGGGCAAGCGGTGACTGCCAGGTCTTTAGAATATCAGGCCACAGATCCCATGGCCGTTCTCCTTCGTTGTTCACCCACTGGTGATGAATATCCAGTACCATGGGCAATCCCAAACGCTGGCACACGGCCAGTGTCTCAGGCGCATTGAACGTTTTGTCATCATTTTCAAGTGTAAGCCGCTCCTGGATGTCCCGATCCAGCTTCAAAAAGTTTTCTTCAAAACGTAGCGCCGCCGAAGGCTTGTCCCCGTATGCACCACCAATATGTATATTGTTCTTGGCAGTGGCATTCAGTCCCATGGCATCCAGCATCCGAACATGATGACGAAGGTCTCGTATCGAGTTGCGCAGAACTTGCTCACGGGGTGTACTAAGTACGGTAAAATGGTCCGGATGAAAGGACACACGCATATGATTTTCCTTCACAAAATCACCAATGGCCGCAAAGTCCTGCTTCAGTGCCGGGAACGGGTCCCAGTCATTCAGGTCCTCGTGTGTTGCCAGTGGAATCAATTTGGAAGAGAAGCGATATACATGAATATGGCTACCCTTGTTATGCCTGAGCAAACGTAATGTATTGTGCAGGTTCTCGGCTGCAATCCGTTCGAGCTTGCGGATCGCTGCTTCCCTGTCATCGATTTTGTTAAAACTCGACATGGTCATGGTCCGGGAAGGCGAGGCGTTCTCTATAAGCACGGACATTGCCACGTAACCAAAGCGTACGAGCATGAATTTCTTCCTCTCTATTAGGGCGGGAAACCCGCACGACATATTCAGCCGTCAGGATGTACCGTCACTGTATATAACCAAGTTTTACCCTAAAAGAGTGACCATAATCGTATTCTGGCAAATCAGTCCATCCGACTCGCACTTACAATCCACAACTATTCCTGTGCTTGCTCTCCAAAGAACATCTCATCCGCAAGGGCAGTCTGGATGCGTGATTCTTCCTCAGTCAATTTGCGGATGAGTTGCATCTCCACCTCGGTTACCTCTTGCCCCTGGAAGTTGATCTCTGCAATGGAAACCACGATCTTGACGATGGCTACAGCCACGTTATCCGGTGTGTATGCAATCACTTTCTGGCCGGTAGGAAATACCCTGAAGCCCTGTTTGACCATTTTGCCACGTCCGTATTCAAGCAGTTCGAACAGCTCCTGCTCATTCTTGAACTTGCATACGGAATTGAATTCAGTCTGAAATCCCATGCATATCCCTCCTGATCTTGTGGTCGCAGGCTACGCCTGTACGCCGTTCTCGTAATTCAGTGCCTGCTTGCGGTTGTAACGCTCCAGTGCCAGCTCAATCATACGATCCAGCAGTTCGGCATACGATACACCTGTCTCACGCCAAAGAAGTGGATACATGCTATATGGTGTGAAACCAGGCATGGTGTTGACTTCATTAATAAGCAATGCGCCGTCATTTTTCCGAATGAAGAAGTCCGCACGTGAAATGCCGTTACCTTCAATCGCACGGAACGCCTGCAAAGCTGCCTCGCGAATGCGATCTGCGGCCTCTGGGTCCAGTGGAGCTGGAATCAGCATCTGTGATTGACCATCAATATACTTGGCTGCATAGTCATAATATTCACCGGAGGATACGATCTCGCCTGGAACGGAAGCCATTGGCTCGTCATTGCCGAGGACGCTGACTTCAACTTCGCGGGCTTCGACGAACTCCTCAATGACAACCTTCGTATCATACCGAAGTGCGAACTCGACAGCTGTTTTCAGCTCATCGCGGTTACGCGCTTTGGAGATGCCCACGCTGGAGCCCAGATTCGCCGGTTTGATAAAACAAGGATACCCCAGCTGATCTTCGACCTGTACGATCATTTCGTGCTCTGTCTGCTTCCATTGTGTCGCGTTAAAATACGTAAAGGCACATTGGTCAATGCCAGCCTGTGCAAACAGCTTTTTCATGACTACTTTGTCCATGCCGCCAGCCGAAGCCAGTACACCTGCACCTACATATGGCATATCCGCCATCTCAAACATGCCCTGAATGGTGCCATCCTCTCCAAACGTACCATGCAGCAGTGGGAACATGACGTCCAGCGCTTCTGCTCCGCCATACAAACGGCCAAACAGTGCGTTCAGCGCATCCTGAGTTCCACCCGCGGATTGCTCCAGCTTCAGATCTTCAATCTGCGCGAACGGCGCATGCATGACAGGTCCTTTTTTCCACGTTCCCTGCTTGGAGATATAAAAAGGAACCAGTTCATACTTTTCATAATCAAATGCGTTTGTTACAGCAAACGCCGTTTGCAGCGACACCTCATGCTCGCCCGATTTTCCGCCGTACACGACGCCTACTTTTAATTTATCCATACTCATGTGTACCCTCCGATTATCTGTGCCTGATGCTGTCATGCTTGCATGCTCAGCACCCTTGTTATTCTGCTTGTGTTATCTGGTCTTATTTTACACGGAACTGGATGTCTGCGTCACCGCATCCCGAAAATCTTTCGTCATCAAAACTCATCTGCAATATGAAAAAGCCGGTATACCGTCCGCTCCGTCCAAGCGTAAGAATCCCGGTAATCCCAAAATCGGTGACGGCTGCTAACCGTATGTGCGTTAACAAGCGGCATACCGCCCGCATCAAACGCAGTCACAACGGTGCTGTGCTGAAATCGTCCATCTCCATCCCAATCGTAGAGAATAACATCGCCGAGCATCAACTGCTCAGGACGCTCCACTTCTGTCGCGGTCAGCCCCCAGCTGCTGCCTGATAAATAACGCTCCAGACTATTGGAGACTGCCCAGCTGTAACTCCACATTTCGGAGCCGTTCACATACCCTTTATACCACCAGCCAGCTTCTCTTCTACCAGTATAGTGGATGGGTGCGCCCCCTGCAAAGAGACATTGGGACACGTAATTGGTGCAATCCACATCAAATTCCTCAAATGCCGGATTCCCCGCATTCCACCACCGATCTGCATAGGCAACTGCCAGATCTCTGCGATATGACTGTTGCCGTGAACTTCTTCCTTGACCCAGCACTTCCCGATTCAGCAGCGGCCGATTCATCGCCTGTACAAAATCAGCTTGTTGAAACGGACGTCCTTCCCCAGCAGGGCGACGCTCCGGCACTTCTCGCTCGACCCGTCCAATGATCCATCCACCACTCTGCCGCAGAAAGGTTAACCGCTCCCGCTCAATCCGGTCCTCCCGGTGGGTGATCCCGCTCTTCTCGTAGAACAGTCTGCTGTACAATTGTACATCCACCACCGCTTCTTCCTGTCCGTCCATAAGCGTGCGCACAAGCTTGGCGCTGGTCTCGCTGCGAAGAGGCACGGCGCGCCGCTTACGATACCATTCGTCCAGCCTTGCCATACGCTCTCCCCGTTCCACCACGAAGTCACGATCGGTAACGATCCGTTCGCTGGTCTGTGGACGGTAGTCGATCTCACAGCGATTGTACTGGTTCACGTAAGTATATAAGGCACTCTTCCATTCCCGTTCCAAGCCTATGTCCCCCTTTTGGCATGAGTTTCTGTCTGGAATATTTCATTGCGTATATAAACTCCTACTATTCATATGAGAGGGTCTTCGGTTGTATGTACACGGCTCAGGAGGTAGATCCGAAATTCGGCAAATACAGGTACACGAGATATCTTATTCCTACCCGCTTCACGAAAACGCCTTCATCGGTTCAAAAGCTTGCTTGATCAGGCAAAAAGACCTTTACGTACGGAGGTGAAAACGGTATACTTAAAACTAAAGTTATGATTATGAAATTACGTTTCATCTGATGAAACTAACGAACAAGAACACGGAACGATGAAGGCCTGTTCTTCACCTAAATGAACGTTTTCTTCATCTCACCGACACATCCCAAGGAGGTACATGTATGTCAGCAAAGAATCATTTCTCCGCCGCTCGCAGTCTTGAGGTTGGAGGCAAGTCTTACCGCTACTACAGTCTCGATGCTCTTCAGGAAAACGGCCACGGCGATCTTTCCAGGCTTCCTTTCTCCATTAAAGTGTTGCTTGAAGCAGCAATTCGTCAATTCGACGGACGTGCCATCACCGAAGAACACGTAAAACAACTGACCGGCTGGGCAGATGGCCGTGACAATAACAAGGAAATTCCATTTATCCCTGCACGTATCGTTCTGCAGGATTTCACCGGTGTACCGGTTGTCGTTGACCTCGCTGCAATGCGTGATACTGTGAAAAAAGCAGGCGGCGATCCAAAACAGATCAACCCGCTCGTACCCGTCGATCTCGTTATCGACCACTCCGTTATGGTTGATGCTTTTGGTACCAACGATGCACTTGATTACAATATCAAAGTTGAGTTTGAGCGTAATGAAGAGCGTTACCGCTTCTTGCGTTGGGCGCAAACGGCATTCAACAACTTCCGTGCAGTTCCACCATCCACAGGGATCGTTCACCAGGTTAACCTGGAGTATCTGGCTTCCGTGGCAGCAACCAAAACCGTGGACGGCGAAACCGTTGTATTCCCGGATTCCCTCGTAGGTACAGACTCCCACACCACCATGATCAACGGACTTGGCGTTGTTGGTTGGGGTGTTGGTGGTATTGAGGCTGAAGCAGGTATGCTGGGCCAACCGCTTTATTTTGTAACACCGGACGTTATCGGTTTCAAACTGACAGGCAGCCTGAGCGAAGGCGCAACAGCAACGGATCTGGCACTTACCGTTACCCAATTGCTTCGTAAAAAAGGCGTTGTTGGTAAATTCGTTGAGTTCTACGGTCCAGGTCTTGCCAACATCGGTCTGGCTGACCGTGCAACAGTAGCCAACATGGCACCAGAGTATGGCGCTACCATCGGTTTCTTCCCTGTTGATAGTGAAACGTTGAACTATCTGCGTAACACTGGTCGTCCTGACGAACAGGTAGAATTGGTTGAAGCATACTACAAAGCTCAAGGCATGTTCCGTACTTCCAGCACCGTTGACCCTGAATTCACAGATGTGATTGAACTGGATCTCGGCTCTGTTGTACCAAGTCTTGCAGGACCAAAACGTCCACAGGATCGCATCGAGTTGACACAAATGAAAGAAAGCTTCAACAGCATTATTCGCACACCTGTAGATAAAGGCGGCTACGGTCTGAGCGATGAGAAAATCGAACAAACCGTACCTTTGAAGCACCCTAACGGTTCCACCAGTGAACTGAAAGCAGGCGCTGTTGTGATCGCTGCGATCACAAGTTGTACGAATACTTCGAATCCAAGTGTTATGGTTGGAGCGGGACTACTGGCGAAAAAAGCAGTTGAACGCGGCCTGACCAAACCAGGATATGTGAAAAGCAGTCTGACACCAGGTTCCCTTGTTGTTACCGAGTACCTGGAAAAAGCAGGCCTGATCACGTATCTCGACAAACTCGGATTCAACGTTGCAGGATACGGTTGTGCAACATGCATCGGTAACTCCGGCCCACTGCCGGACGAAGTGAGCGAAGCTATTGCTGAGAACGATATGACCGTAGCGGCTGTATTGTCCGGTAACCGTAACTTCGAAGGCCGTGTGCACGCACAGGTTAAAGCCAACTACCTGGCATCACCACCACTCGTTGTGGCATATGCACTTGCGGGTACAGTAAATATTGACTTTGAAACCGATCCAATCGGTTATGATACGAACAATGAGCCTGTATTCCTGAAAGACCTCTGGCCTAGCTCCGAGGAAATCAAGGATACCATCGCAAGTTCCCTGAACGCTCAGATGTTCCGCAACAAGTACGAGAATGTATTTACAGCCAATGAGCGTTGGAATTCAATTTCTGTACCGGAAGGTGAATTGTACGAATGGGACCCGAACTCCACGTACATTCAGAACCCTCCGTTCTTCCAGGAGCTTGGCGACAAGTTGAACGATATCGCAGATATCCGTTCTGCACGCGTTATGGCATTGCTTGCGGATTCCGTAACAACGGATCACATCTCCCCAGCAGGTAATATTGCCGTATCCAGCCCGGCTGGACTGTACCTGAAAGAACATGGCGTAGAGCGCAAAGACTTTAACTCCTACGGTTCACGCCGTGGTAACCATGAAGTCATGATGCGTGGTACGTTTGCCAACATTCGTATTCGTAACCAGGTGGCTCCGGGCACTGAGGGTGGTATTACGAAGTACCTGCCAACCGACGAAGAAATGTCCATCTACGATGCTTCCATGAAGTATCAGGATGAGGGACAGAACCTGATCGTTATCGCAGGTAAAGAGTATGGTACAGGAAGTTCCCGTGACTGGGCGGCAAAAGGAACATTCCTGCTCGGCGTTAAAGCCGTTATCGCGGAAAGCTTCGAGCGGATTCACCGTAGTAACCTGGTCGGCATGGGCGTAATGCCATTGCAATTCCAGGAAGGTCACGGCTGGTCCAGCCTTGGTCTGAACGGACGTGAAACGTATGACATTACTGGCCTTAGCAATGATGTGAAGCCAGGACAAGAGTTGAAAGTTACCGTAACTCGTGAAGACGGTACACAGTTCGAATTCCCTGTCATCGCTCGTCTGGACAGCATGGTTGATGTGGATTACTACCATAACGGCGGTATCCTGCAAACTGTATTGCGTCAAATGATGAAAAAAGCTTAATGACATAAATCATTAATGCGATGAAGTTATACAAAAAAGCTCCCCATTACGTGCAATCAGCACGTGGTGGGGGGCTTCTTTTGCTTTGCTTTCATAATAGAGATAAGTTTAAAAATCAATTTTCAATCCAACTTCTGAATCATCAGTTGGCCCAGGAATGCGGTATAGCCCTCTGCAGTTTAATTTTTCCACGTTAATCCAGTCTACAAACTCATCTCCTCCGTAGCATCTTACAAAAACGGCATATTCCAGCTCACCCTCATAATTAATGGACTCCGTGTATTCTGTGAATGGATGTTTCCCCTCTATACTCTGCAAAAAATCTGAAAATTCAATTCTCCACTCTTCCATCTTCTCTGCATATTGATCGGGGACATAATAGTAGAATCCATCTGGCGTATAATACGAAATTTTCATTATCATCTTGCAGACCTCCTATCAGCATGTCGGGTAACGGTCTAGAGTTTTAAGATCTCTATACCTTCTTTTAGAAATGATGAGACAAGCGTATGATATTCAATTCCATTTGCTAATTCCTCTTTCGTTTTATGTATCAGATAGTAGGAATATTTCTGCATCAACTCATGCTCGTTTAACTCAATGGGAAGGTTAATAATCTCAACGTCTTCCGAATTAAAACGATAACGATACCCTCTTTCTGACCTTCCTATGTTCATCACTGTTTGGATGACCATTAATTCATCACGTGTAACATTGTTTATTAAAGCTGATCTTCTCTGTTCCATACCAAGTATGATCTCTTCTGCCTGTTGATTAATCTTAGCATCAGCAATTTCGGTTTCAATTTGCATAATGGCTTTCATTGTTCCTGCTAGTTCTTTAGCTAATGAATACAATGTATATCCTCCTTTTTTTGTAAGGAATGGGTACTAACGCATCATCTCTACTCTACCTCATTTGCGATGTTACTCGCAAAGTTCACTGATCCTATCCTAAAGTTGATACCTTATGAAACAACAAAAAAACTCCCCGTAACGTGCAATCTGCACAGTGATGGAGAGCCTTTGGTTTCAGTATGTGTGTTCTCCGTTGCTTCAAGGCCAACTGCCTGCTAATGCCCAATGTGATGTGAGGCTTGATCCAACAGTTGAATCGTGCCCATGATCAGAAACAAACACGATAGAGCAATTAACGAGCCGCCGACCCATCTCGACATGATCACTCGCTCCTTAATCTGTTTTTCCGAAGCATCCGTTACCTTGTGTGGATACAGGAGAAACATTAGCCCTGCGCAAATGAACAGTACAGCCATTATAATCAAGTTGTTCCCCTCCTTACACGTGACTTTCCTTAGAATTTAACTTTTTCGTCGTCACGCGGGATTCTCCTCCCACCAACACCTTTTTCAGACCTGTAGCCATAGTGAAAATGATATATCCAATCAAGCCGCCGAGTGTATTAAGCATCAGATCATCCACATCAAATATGCCCATGCCAGTCACTAACTGTGTCACTTCATAGCCCAGACTGAGCAATAGGGACAGCAGGAACACCTTTACTCCAGAGAACAACTTGTTGCCAGTCAACACAGGAATGAAGATGCCCAGTGGGATAAAGGCCAGTATATTGCCTACCAGGTGGATTGAGGTACCCGGACGATGTAACGACAGGCCGTTCCAGTCTCGTGAGATTTCCTGAAATGGTGTCAGGTTGACAGTTCGCGTATGAATCAGATCCGGTTGTTGCAAGAACGCCATCAGTCGAACCTTCACGATGCCAAAGTCGACAGCACTTCCTTTGAATAGGATTAGCTTCGTCACTAAATATAAATAGATAATGAAAACGGCAGTCCAAAGGATGTGCTGTTTGCTTTTCTTCTGGTTGTTGTGCTTCATGTTGTTTTGCCTCCCTGGTGTTGCCCTGTTATTTCTTCACGGTGACGATGACGCCATCCATGTTATCACCCGATATTTCAGTTTGGCCTTGCTCAGGTATGTAAACGGTCGTGTCTTGGGTGGCCTGGTAATAACGGATATGATACTCCTCACCCTCTACTTCAACAGTAATGTTCTCTTTTTCTTTTAGCATATCGAGATACTCTTCCAGCACCAGATTATTCTTATACATGACGGCACTGTGCGGCAGCCCGACATATCGAAAGTGCCATGGTTCATACTGAATACCCGTGATGCGCACTTTATCCTTTGGGTAACGTAGAATAAATCCGTATTTCCATGCATTCTCCTCCAGCCAGGCGCCCTCTGGTGCTTCATTCATGGCAGCCAAGCTTGAGCCGATATCCAGGGATAACCCAAGATTGTGCTCACTGTGTCCCGCAGGAAGTGCATAGTCTGAACCCTTTTCCCGATATAACTCGTCCTGCTTCGCAAAGTCCCTGTATCCACTGCTGACGAGAAAATATCTGACTCCCTCTTCGCCTGCTGCTTCAACCATCTTCTGGAACTCCTGTGCCACCTGCCGTGATAACATGATTTTCTGATCCAGTATTCCATATCCACGAAGCAGATCATCCTCATGCGACACATATACAATATCGGATTTAACTCCTTCCGGGTGAACCGGGTATTGCTTATCCACTAGTAACAAGTTGCCCTTATGTACCTGATCCTGAATGTTTCCGGTGACGGATACGGTATAACCTGCGGGATTTTCACGCGTGTTCTGAATCTCGATGGGCAACTCATCCTTCTGCTGAATCCATCCCGGTGATTGCGTAACGATATATCCGATCAAAACGATACATATTAAAAAGCCCCACTTTTTCATGCTTGTTCCTCCTTTTACCTCATACATCAAGGATAGACAACACAAGTTAAAGAAAAAGCAGGGCAATTTTAAAGTTTTTCTTAAATTTGACGTTAGACCTCATTGAAATACGGGCAAACGAACTTCGAATTGCGTCCGTACCACATCACTCTGGGCCGAAATCGTCCCGTCATGCTGTTCCACTATATTGCGTGCAATAAATAGGCCAAGGCCTGTCCCACCTTCCTGAGGAGTCCTGGCACGATCTCCGGTGTAATACATATCGAAGATATGTGGCAATTCCTCCGGACGAATATGTCCACCATAGTTAATTACCTGAATGATGACCTGTTCAGCATCCCGATATCCATTAATATCTACATACATGCCATCCTTGCCATGCCGTGCAGCGTTAATTAGCAGATTCTCGAACACACGAGCCAGCAGCTCGCCATCACCGGAGACCGTAAGGTCAGTGTCTATTTTTAGTCGGGCGACTAGTTGGTTCTTTTCAAATACAGGATAGAGTTCTTCGTTCATCTGCTTCAGCAGTTCGCTAAGATCCAGCTGTGTCTTGTTTATAGGCAACATGCCATAATTCATACGGGTAATTTCAAACAAATCATCAATCAGCTTCTCCAGACGCTGTGATTTGGTGAATGCAATCGACGTAAAGTGCCGAACCTGCTCCTCCGTTAGCTGATCATCCTTCATGAGCAGATCCAAATATCCAAGCACAGACGTCAGCGGGGTTCGCAGGTCATGCGCCAGATTGACGACAAGCTGATCCTTACTATTTTCAGCAAAATCCCCTCGTTCTACCGCTTCCCTTAGCTTCTCACTTGCCAGGTTCACATCCTCCGCAATCGTACCTAACTCGTCCTTCGAGGAGATCTGCACACGATGCTGAAAGTCTCCATTGGCCAAATGCCTGATCCCTGTAGAAATGTCCTTGAAATACGTCGCGTAGGGCTTGGTAAACCAGAAGAAAAATAGAATGGCCAGTGGGATAAATAAAATCAGGAAGAAATAGATATCCCCGATACTTCTCATAAAATGACGATATTCAGCGAGCTGATCTTCTGCACGGACACCCGAATAATAGGCTTGCATAAGCTTGTAAATCCCATAGGTAATTGCACCAGAGGCAAGCATGCTTAACCCTAGCAACATAATCATGGTTGTACGAAAACTTCTTCGTTTAGTCATTAAACGTGTACCCCACACCCCAGATGGTTTTGATAAACTTGTTCTTGTTCACATCTTCCCCCAGCTTTTTGCGCAGGGTCCGAATATGGACCATCACGGTATTCCCACTCTCGTAATAGGCTTCTCCCCACACCTGTTCAAAAATGTTTTCTGCACTGAACACCTGCTTGGGGTGGCTCGCGAGCAGATACAGAATGTCGAACTCCTTCGGTGTTAGTTCCACTGGTTTGCCGTAGAGTGTAACACGATGTTGATCTGGCGTGATGATGAGCCCGCCCTTCTCCAGAATGGACCTCTGCACAGGCACAGACTGGCTGAATTGGAGAGAACGACGTAACTGGGAGTTAACCCGGGCAACAAGCTCCATCGGATTAAACGGTTTGGTCATATAATCGTCCGCACCCATCACGAGTCCCGTAATTTTGTCCATATCTGACGTTTTGGCACTCAGGAAAATGATCGGTAAATGATGCTGTTCCCGAATTTTACGGGTCACCTCATACCCATCCATGCCAGGCATCATAATGTCCAGAATCGCCAAATCTATCGCTTGGGTCTGAACAGCTTGAACCGCCGCCTTCCCGTCAAAGGCCTTGATGGTGTGATATCCTTCTTTTTGTAAATGTAAAGCAACCAGATCAGCGATCTCAACTTCATCGTCTGCGATCAGAATCGTAATTCTCTTCATTGCTTATTCCACTCCTATGTGTGATGCTGGGCATTATAACATATTTGAATCCAACAGATAAACCAATGAAAGGAATCCATACATATGAAACTGGAGCGTTTATTAGCCATCGTGGTGCTGCTAATCAATCGTGGACGAGTACAGGCCAAAGACTTGGCAGATATGTTCGAAGTATCGATCCGGACCATCTATCGGGACATCGATACATTGGGTCAAGCAGGCATCCCTGTGGTGACGTATCAGGGGGCAAGCGGCGGGATTGGTTTGGCAGAGGGCTACCGTCTGGATCGAAACGTATTAACAGACAAGGACCTCGCTTCCATCGTCATTGCACTGCGCAGTGTATCCACTTCCCATGCCAATGCGGCGCGTGAGCTTCTGGTCGAAAAACTCAGCAGCATCGTACCTGAATCCAAAAATGACGATTTCCAGGCCAATACCAATCGATTCATCGTTGATTATTCAACCTGGACACATCCCGAAGCGCTGAAAATCAAGCTTGAACTTATCGAACAGGGTATGGATCAATTACGCCCCGTAACCTTTACCTACTGCAGTGCGGAAGGTATCCAGACTCACCGAACTGCCGACCCTCATACCATCGTACTCAAGAAGCATTCCTGGTATCTGTATGCTTTTTGTCACGAGCGGAATCAATTTCGCATGTTCAAGCTTGTGCGCATGCAAGATGTCACACTTGCTAATGAGCACTTCGAGCGTAAAGTCATCAACCCACAGGACAGACCCTGGCAACAGGAATGGAGCCGTCCGGACAATCAAGCTAGGTTAACCTTGAAATTCCATCCTCGCGTCCGTCATATTGCGGAAGAATGGTTTGGGATCGAGAACGTCATGCCTGATGGGACTGGGTATTACATCAGCCAGGTTGCTTTTCCCGAGGATGGCTGGTTATATGGATTCATTCTCGGCTTCGGCGCGGACGTTGAAGTATTGGAACCTCAGCATATTCGGGATGAAATCTGCCGTATCGCGGAGCAAATTGTACAAAATTATATCTCCCCGACTCAAACCTGACAGACAGCTGTCCAGTTCCTCCTCGTATACTTCAGATATATTCAATCTCTACATATATGAGGAGGAACTAATCATGAACGTCACTGTATGTCAAAGCTGCGGCATGCCACTCACAACCCCTGCCCAATTCGGAACGGAAGCAGATGGAAGCACAACCCGTGAGTACTGTATCTATTGTTACAAAGAGGGCAAGTTTGAGCAGCCTGGTATGTCACTTGAAGGCATGACGGAGATGTGCACTGCCATTCTGAAGGACGAAGGCATGGATGAGGAATCGGCTCGTTCGATGCTTCGTAACCAGCTTCCTTTTTTGAAGCGTTGGCGCACGAATACAACGAATCAACATACAGAATCTCTGGCTGAAAACCCTACTGTTTCTGCTAATCATCCTGATCAGGTAACAACAGATCATTCGTTTTCAGCCCAGCCCGTTCGTTATGTCACGCTCCCTGGCAAACGTCTTGCCGGCGTATCCGCCCGCACAACCAATGCCATTGAGATCAGTGGCAAAGGCTGTATTCAGGGACTCTGGAACAATTATTTTGCCTCAGAGCACCTCCCTGCACCCGAAGCTGCCCGCTATGGCTGTTACACGGATTACACCGATGGCATAACCGGAGAATACACCATACTGGTAGGGCATGAGGTCAGTCCGAACGAATCATTGCCTGAAGGATTGGACGACATTTTACTCCCTCCTGCAACTTACGCCGTATTCACTTCCAGAAAAGGACCCATGGCAGAGGTTGCTCACGAAGCCTGGGGAGCCGTGTGGGCATGGGAGAAACAAAGTGATCGTACGTTCACCGGGGATTTTGAATTGTATGATGAACGCAGCCTGAATCCCGAAAGTGTTCAAGTGGATATATATATCGCTGTTCACCAAAGTAGATAAAGCCAACACCATACGCCTCAGACAGGATCAAAGTTTCCTCGCATCCTTCTTCATATTACGCAAGCTGCCGGGTTCGCTCGGCAGTTTTTTTGTTATATCCGGAACTACATTACCCCCTAAACAACCCGACCATGGTACCAAGTTAGTTAGCATGCTTTGCATCATTCAACCAGATAATATGCCTCATATGCGGGTACCATTGACTTCCTTAAAATTGGGACTATTCACATAACAACCGATTCGATCCTCCCATATCAAACCTTTCATATTAGGTCCTTTACTCCTGAATTTCCCTAAAAACGTTTACATCTCCTTAAAACCGGGTAAAATCACTACAATCCAATTGGAATTACGCCTTACACCCTTCTATTTCGTCTAACAAGTCACATGTACCTATATGCGCATCTGGCACGGTAACCAGTCGAAATACATAATTATAAAAAACGCATCAAAGGAGGAACCAAGATGATCCGCATGCCTATTCAGCAAATGATCCCGTACCATCACCAATATCCGCGCAACACGGCGACCACTGCTCCTAAAAAGGAGAATGAGAACACTCAAGGTCTATCCTTTCATGAAATTTTACAGCAAAAAATGGCGAAGAAAAATGTTTCTCCGTCCCTTAGATAAAAATGGACACCGGACCGACCCTAGTCGAGTCAGGTTATCGACCGTCTTTCCGCAGCTTGGCGGAAGGGCGGTTATTGGCGTTGAGCCATAAACGACTGTACAGTCCTCAGTCATGTTTCTATAATGGTTTTAAATATCTACGAGGTCCATGACATATGCGAACTGTAAAAGGGGGACTTAGCACATGATCACCATTGGTTGTTTTCACGCTCATTATTCCAACATCGCTTTAATTGAAGAGACGCTTGCTCCTTATAAAGTTGAATTGGTCCATTACGTCGATCCAGGTCTGGACCGTCTTAAACATGACGCTGACTTTTCCGAGGTCGTCATTCACGAGAAGGTAGCCCAGACGCTCCAATGGATCGCTGAGTGTCATGCTGATGCCATTCTGGTCACGTGCACCCTGTTTGCGACAGTACTGGAGCAAGAAGCCTTACAGGTCCCTGTGCCTGTGATCGGCATAGATGATCCGTTATTGCAGGAGATGCGGCGAGTACCGGGAGATTACATCATCGTGTTCACCAACCCGGCAACCGTTGAAGGCACGATGGCACGAATGAATCAGGCATTACAGCATGAGTATGAGAATGGGCCACTACACGTTGCCAAGACATCTCAGACGGAAGCGGTATGCATCCCTGGGACATTTGAGTTGATTATGCGTGGAGACCAGCAAGGGTATCTCGAATCGGTACGTGAAGGCTTACAGCAAATTGCTGAGCAGTATCCGGGTAAAACGGTAGTGGCAGCCCAACTCTCTATGGCTCCCGCTGCTGCACAGGTTACAGTAGATAGCGGTATTCCAATCCATAGCCCGCTAGCATTGCTTGCGATGTATTTGGAGAAGAATTTGGGCCTGGCTCGATAGTAGATGCTAATTTGGAGTGAAGTAACAAGTTCTATCTAAAACTATGAACTCACTTACTTAGTAACACCACAAATTAACGAGGTGAACTAATATGCGATTCCTCTATATTCTTGTACTGTTTATAGTAGGTTTTTCCTGTTCCGCATTTCTATACGGAGGAGCACCAAAACTCAGTGATGCTCTTTTATTTGTTATCGCAGGAATTCTGTATAAGATATGGGCCACATGCAGTCATAAAGCTAATTCTGATAAAGGCTGAGTAGGTTAAGAATACATACATGACATAGCACTAAAAAAGCCGTTCTTCTCTGCAATGACGGAGAGAAACGGCTTTATCTCTATTTCAGACTGCCCAGCTTGCGCTGTACCCGCTCCTAGGAGCGTGTCCGGTACTCCTCAGCCTTCGCCTGCATCCCGGCAGCTACAGCCTCATTCTCGGACAATCCTTTGTCCGCCGCAAAGGCACGAATGTCCTGCGTAATGCGCATGCTACAGAACTTAGGTCCGCACATGGAGCAGAAATGAGCTTCTTTGGCCCCTTCTGCCGGCAGCGTCTCATCATGGTAGGACAGCGCCCGTTCCGGGTCCAGCGAAAGGTTGAACTGGTCACGCCAGCGGAACTCGAACCGTGCCTTGGACAATGCATCATCCCGGCGTTGGGCACGCGGATGGCCCTTCGCCAGATCGGCAGCGTGGGCCGCGATCTTGTAGGCGATGACCCCTTCCCGCACATCATCCTTGTTGGGCAGGCCCAAATGTTCTTTTGGCGTAACATAACAGAGCATGGACGTGCCGAACCAACCAATCATGGCCGCACCAATCGCGGATGTGATGTGATCGTAACCCGGGGCAATGTCGGTCGTTAGCGGCCCCAACGTATAGAACGGTGCCTCTTGGCATATCTCCATCTGCAAGTCCACATTCTCTTTGATCTTGTGCATCGGCACGTGACCCGGGCCTTCGATCATCACCTGCACATCATGCTTCCACGCGATCTGCGTCAGTTCCCCAAGCGTAGCCAGTTCCGCCATCTGAGCTTCGTCATTGGCATCGTAGATACTGCCTGGACGAAGTCCATCCCCCAGCGAAAACGCCACATCATACCTTTTCATAATCTCGCAGATTTCTTCAAAATGGGTGTACAAAAAATTCTCCTGATGATGCGCCAGACACCATGCTGCCATAATGGAACCACCCCGAGATACAATGCCTGTCATTCGCTTGGCTGTCATGGGGATATAACGCAGCAGTACACCTGCATGAATTGTAAAGTAGTCCACGCCCTGCTCTGCCTGCTCAATGAGTGTGTCACGGTACAACTCCCAGGTCAGCGCTTCCGCTTCGCCATTCACCTTCTCCAGCGCCTGATACAGCGGCACCGTACCAATCGGCACAGGTGAATTGCGGATGATCCACTCCCGGGTGGTATGAATGTTTTTGCCTGTGGACAGATCCATAACGGTATCCGATCCCCATCGTACCGCCCAAGTCATCTTCTCGACCTCTTCCTCGATGGAGGAAGATACGGCAGAGTTACCGATGTTGGCATTGATCTTCACGTGAAAATGACGACCGATCAACATCGGCTCACTCTCCGGGTGATTGATGTTGGATGGCAGAATGGCACGTCCACTCGCCAGCTCCTGCCTCACAAATTCCGGTTCCACGCCTTCACGAATGGCGGCGAATTCCATCTCTGCCGTAATGACGCCCTGCCTCGCGTAGTGCATCTGGGTCACACAGCGTCCTGGCTGTGCCCGCAGCGGTTTGCCACGTAATCCGGGGTACTCTTCGGCGCCGGCTCTCTTCCCTCCGGGCTTCAGTCCGTTATCCTCCGGTTTAACCGTACGGCCCTGATAAGCTTCTACATCGCCACGCTCTGTGATCCAACGGGTGCGCAGAGCTGGTAGACCTGCACGGATATCCGCATGAAATTCGGGATCTGTCATGGGGCCGCTCGTATCGTAGACACGCAGCGGTTCGTTATGCTCCACCCCTTGGGGAGTATTCGTGTCATGAAGGGCTATCTCACGCTCCGGTACAGCAATGTCCGGCCGTGAGCCCTGAATGTAGACTTTGCGGCTGCCCGGAAAGGGCTGAATCCGTCCGGCCGCTCCTGTTTCTTTTTCCACCTGCCGATCGTTATGTTCCTGTTCCATCGCTTGTTGTCCCGTTTGATTTCCTGTACTCATGTTCGCTTGTCTCCTCCTCAATGTTCATTCGCTTGGTTTGGTTGGTTTCGTCATTAGCTCACTTACGTACCTGTCCCAAATCATGCGCAATGCAGAGAAGAAAGAGCGATCCTACATCAGACCAGGGGAGACACTTTTCATGTACAGTTAACAACAGACGGAGGCTGCCACAGATCATGGATCTATGGTGACTTCTCTCTCATCATCCAAGCCCAATTCCGCAGGTTATCGAAAAAGAGGCCCATAGAATCCGCGCTATATCGCCCGTTCCCTGTATATAAAAAAGCCGGTCCCCGAAGGAACCGACTTTTATGTCCATCACCAATAATGCACCTTTATGCAGCTCCTTAACGGAGCCCTACAAGGGTCACATCATGTGGTGTTTGTGGTCATATCGCCGATTACTTCCCTACGCTGGTATGATCCAGATCAGGTGCAAAGGGTCCGGAATCTCATGCGATTCCGTCTCAGTCCGGACAATTCGGACTCCCCCAGTAACGTTAACAAGTTGCGGCTTACATAAGCCGCCGTTCATATTCAATGAAGCTGGCCCCGCTGGGCCGTCCATTACAGAGTAGCGTAACCGGAACATAAAAACAACCTTTATATTCCAAATCACCAATTCCATTGGAGAACAACCTTACCTCAACATCAGGATAACATGAGCCCCATCTGCGTAGCAGCATCCTTCAACACAGGTGCGTATTCATGCAATGTCTCCTGCGAGAGTCGACTAACAGGCCCTGAGACCGAGAGGGCAGCTGCAATATTGCCTCTGCGATCCATAATCGGTACAGATACCGCGGCAGCTCCCGGCTCACGTTCCTCATAACTCGTCGCATATCCGTTATCCCGGATGTCTCCCATTTGCGCCAAATACACTGCCGGATCAATAAAAACCGGCCATTCCGGCCCGTTCATCAGTTCTTCACGATCCTCGTCCGTGGCAAACGCCATCAAGACTTTGCTGGAAGCGCCCACAGACAGTGGGAGTCTAACACCCACTGGTGCGACTCGGCGAATCGCCTGATCACTTTGCACAGCCTGAATCCGAATCCGTTCACTGCCATCACGCAGGTACAGACTCACGGTCTCTCCCAATCGATCTCTCAGTCGCTCCATCGCAGGCAGCAGCAGAATAGCGGGATCATCACTGCGGGACATATGTGCCGACAGCTCCCAGATTCGGATGCCAAGTCGGTACTTCTCTGTTGCTGCATCGCGGATCACGAACCCTCGATCCTCCAGCGTAGCCATCAAGCGGTGCACTGTACTTTTGTGCAGGCCAATCTGGCTGGCAATTTCGGTGAGTCCCAGATCACTGCGTGTGGTAAAACATAATAATATATCCAGCGCCCGTTCCACAGCCCGGACGGTTAACTTGCGATCTTCCATGGCATAATGCCCTCCTCATGTTTCATCACATGAAACTTGGTTACATAAATTATATGAGAAACGGTCTCATCTGTAAACCAAAAAGAGCCAAAATCGAAATAGGCCAACGTGTAAATTTTTCCTTTTTATAAGACTTAATCCCCTGTAATTTACACACTAAGGTAATGTTACCCATATATCTTAAGAACTATATAACAATTGCGTAACAAATGGCCTCAATCAATTGACTTTGACTATACTGGAACATACGATAAAGATATATTACATTAAGATATCGCTCTGAAGCAGGCTCTGAAATCGACGCAATTCTCTTTTCATGTCGTTGTTATCTTCAACTGAACTTCAAAGGAGGGGCATTCATGTATCCAACATCCCAGAGCGAAGCCCCGCTGCATACAAAAGTGTCCGATCTGCCCTCTTCCCTATCACCGAGGCTGATTCGGTTCAAACATATTATCGTAGCGTTGCTGCTCTCCGTTGTATTTTTTCTACTGTTTTGTTTTATTGCACTGCATGGTTATATCGCATGGGTATTATCCAATCCTACTGTAGCACCGGTCTTCTCCAATCCGATGCAGGCCAAGAACATGAAGTACGAAGACATCACGTTCCCGGCAGCAGATGGCAGCCGGACGATGCAGGGTTGGTATATACCTGCTGACAATGCTGCAAGCAAAACGATTATTTTCAGTCACGGCTATGGTGCCAATCGTGAAGAAACATGGGTACCCATGTATGACCTGGCACACTATGCCCATCAACTTGGGTTCAACGTGGTCATGTTCGATTATGGCTTCGCCTCACAGGTGAACAAAGCTGTGGCCACAGGTGGTAAAGCTGAGTCACAGCAATTGCTGGGTGCCATCCAGTTCGCCAAGCAGCGCGGTGCGCAGGAACTGGTTGTCTGGGGTTTCTCCATGGGTGCCGGTACGGCGCTTCAAACTGGACTGATTACACAGGAAGTGGATGCGATGATTCTGGACAGTACGTTCCTGCTTGAGCCGGATACACTGTACCACAACATTCATAACCAGATCGATCTCCCGCGTCAGCCTACACTGGAGATCATGAAGCTGTTGTTCCCTGTTCTGAATGGTACCGGATTGCAACAGATTCCATACCAGGAAGTGAAAAAGGAAGATTATCCGTTCCCAATTTTCTTCATCCATGGTACAGAGGACGAGAAGGCGCCTTATCCAATTGCGGAGCAGCTCGCTGCCAACCAGACTAATCCGTACTCGGATGTATGGATTGTCCAGGATGCGCACCATGAGTTGATCTTCCGGGAGCATCCGAAGGAATATCTGCGCCGTGTTTCAACTTTCCTGAGTCATGTAACGAAGACAAGCAGTGACGATGTGCAGAACACGAATAATGGAGAATAATCAAATTTCAATCATCGAATTTTTTTCAGAGCCCTCAGGGGCTCTTTTTTTTTGCACTCATAGGACAACAAGCTCACGGAATATACTCTTGGGACGCATGAACAGACGGTCTGCATGCAATGAATTTCATCTGAAGGAGGTTCAACATAGATGAACTGGTATGGATATGGTCACCTGCTGCCTCTGCGGACATTGGAGGAAATCCGTTTCTGGAAAGAGCAGGAGAAAGAACATACACTCGTCATTCGTGCCCTGGTTCCTGATCTGGAGCCCCCATACGTCAAGCTACTGGAGGAATGGGAGGCTACCTTTGCAAACAGTGAGCGAGTAGCCAATCAGCTTTTAAAACAACTATTGCCCGGAACCCATCCGCCTGCTCCCTACATGGTTCGTTGTATCGATCAACTTGTGTTGGCAGCTCGGCAGCAATCGAGAGAGTTCATCAAACAGTTGTATGTTCTTTTGGAGCAAAGTGCTGCTGTGCAAGCTGTTCCGCTTGCCAAAGTACTCATTCTGCATTTTATCCGCGAATCGGAGTATTTTCTGGGCGTATTGGATACGCTTGGCCAACCTGGCATCTTGCGCGAGACGGACTCGGAGCCGTCACTTTTTCTGGAAAATGCGTTGCATACATCAGGGTCAGGAAGCATCCATCGCCAAGCTTCAGAAGCTCCAACTTCTCCAGAGGGGAATGTAAACGCACCTGCCGCATCAGCTCAGATCCAATCCGCAACCGCTCAACCGCCTTCTACCGGAACAACACAAGCCACGCCCAGCTCTACAGCACCTCCAGTAAAGGAAAAGCCGGTTCCCATTGGAGGACACACACTGCCACCCCTTCCCTATGCGTACAATGCGCTGGAACCACATATTGATGAGCTGACGATGCGTATCCATCATGACAAACACCATCAATCTTATGTGGACGGACTAAATGTAGCAGAGAAGAAGCTGGCGGAATCGCGAAAAAAGAATAACTTTGAACTCATCAAACATTGGGAACGTGAACTCGCCTTCAACGGGGCAGGCCACTACCTGCATACGATCTTCTGGACGATTATGAATCCTGCTGGCGGCGGCAAACCTTCCGGTATGCTGGCAGAGCAGATCAAGCGGGATTTTGGCAGTTATGAAGCGTTTAAGAATCAATTCACAGAAGCTGCGAACAAGGTGGAAGGCAGTGGCTGGGCGATGCTTGTCTGGAGCCCGAGAGCACATCGTCTGGAGATTTTGCAGGCGGAAAAACACCAGAACCTGTCCCAGTCCGATATCGTACCGCTCCTGCCACTGGATGTGTGGGAACATGCCTACTATCTGAAGCATCAGAACGAACGCAAAAAGTATATCGAGGATTGGTGGAATGTTGTCTACTGGCCCGCTGTTGCCGAGCGTTACGAAACAGCACGCAAGTTGTTGTGGCCGCCTTATTAAGCTTGGGGTTAGATGGTTTAGAGAAAAAAGAGATATCTCCAGCCAAATGACTGAAAGATATCTCTTTGGGTTTATACAAAAAAGCAAGCCTCCTGTAAAAGAGACTTGCTTGTATTTTGAGAGACTTCCTATTTCTAAATGTTCACTTAAGAAGCACAGCCCTCGCACGCCACATAGTTGTCGCCAACCTGTTTGCTAATGGAGATCAGATCGCCCAGCTTGATATCAGACTCATCTGTAAACTCCAGATCGGCTATACGTGCAACGATCAGTGCAGCAGCCTCTTCCTTGCTTGTTGCCATTTGGCTGAACTCGGATTTTTCGCCTGTTGATACAACCTCATATAAATACGTATATCTCAATGTGTCCATCCTAACACTCTCCTTCCGAAATCACATCATATCATCTCTATTAACCAATTCCAAGCCCTAGTAAAAAGTGTTAATCGTAACGCAGCTTCATCTGCTCAGCTGTCAGGCGTACTTCTTCAGAGCCAACGCTAAGCACCCTGCTGGTCTCCGCCTGTGGATAACGATCGCGCAGTGTTCGAACCAAAGCCGCAGTATATGCCGCAGCTGAAGGTACACCTGCCAATTCTTTCAGACTTGCCATCGTGCCAGGCTGAACATCGGGATATCCTTCACTCGCCCCGCCTGCTGCATGCTGATAGAATTGTCGCACATCTGCTGCCAATTGATCTCCCTGACCTTCCACGATGATAAAAGCCGTAATGATATACGCCTTTGCCTGCCTGCGCTGGGCAATACCACAGAATTTCAATCCACCTACACTGACATCATAATCTCCCGGGCAAAAAGCACCCTGGACTTCGCCAGTTTGTGCCTGATTCGACCACGGCGTTAGCGACTCGGCAATAATCGAAGCCATCTCCCGGAAATCATCATGAATATTGATAGCATGTCCGGGATTAGGCAGAATCAGCGACACATTAACTACCCCTGGGTTCAAGGGTACTGCCGCTCCACCGGAAGGCCGAACACAGACCGCTGTCTCTTGGCTTCTTATCCGTTCCATCGCTTCTACAGCCTGTGGCAACCTGCGGTCACGCAGACCCGCTACAAAGGCATCTGGGTGTCTCCATATATGTGCAACAGGTAGATGCCCTGCCCCAACCCGCCTGCACATAACTTCTTCCCAAGCAAAAGCTTCCAGTACACTACTACCTTGTCGCATGAGTGGTGTCTCCCAGATTTGCAGACGCAATGAAGCCTGTTGATCTGCCTGTATTCCCTTTTCCGGCTGAACCGGTTGATCTGAATGGGAAGGTACACTCATCGTTCCATTACCTCCGGCTTAACGAATTCATATGTATCCAGTATATAGGAATGACAACGCATATATAAATAAGCCGGTTCCCAGGGAACACGGCTTATTTATATCACATCCTATGGCTTAGAAACTGCTGCTTCCAAAACCAAAGGAACTTACTCATCCGGCTTGTCCAGCGAGTGGACATACCTGATCTTAATCTTTCACCAAAGACAAGAACTCTGCACGTTGTGCCGGATTCTCACGGAAAGAACCACGTACAGCAGACGTCACCGTCTTGCTTCCCGGTTTCTTCACGCCGCGGGAACACATGCACAAGTGCTCGCCTTCCACAACGACCATAACTCCATGAGGTTCAACGGCCTCTGTCAGAATGTCAGCGATCTGTGAAGTAATACGTTCCTGAACTTGCAGGCGACGTGTTACTGCTTCGACCAGACGAGCCATTTTGCTCAGACCAACGATCTTGCCGCTTGGTACATACCCAATGTGCACCTTGCCGAAGAACGGCGCCATATGGTGCTCACACTGACTGTAGTAGACAATATCCTTGACGATAACCAGTTCTTCATGATTCTCGTCAAACGTGACACCGAGCACATCGCGCGGATCTACTTCATATCCGCCGAAAATTTCTTCATACATTCGGGTCACACGTGCAGGCGTTTCAAGCAGCCCTTCACGTGTACTATCTTCTCCGATCAATTTCAGGATCTGCTCTACATGATACTCGATCTTTTCCCGATTGTCGGATACTTTTGAATTCATATAATCTTTAACGCCAGCCACTGCCAAACGCCTCCTTTCGAACCACTACTGTAAGAGGTTGTTCAAAAAGTCCGACCCAACTTTTTGAACACGCACTTTAAGCAGTTATTCCCTGCTATTATTTTCGGCGGCCCGAACTTTTACGCGCAGGATGCTGTTGCGGCTGAGGCATTTTCGCTCCTGGCTGCTGATTCTTCATCATCTGCTGGGCACGCTGCATTTGCTTGCCATTCAGGTTGTAGCCCATTTGCTTCGCCATTTTCTGAAGCATGTCCGGATTGCTTTGCATTTTCTCAAGTTGTTTACGCAAGTAGAACACCCCGATGAAAAATCCCCCGACCAGACCAATAATCAATGTGATAATCGGTATAACAATATCCATCTCTTAGACACCTCTGTATGCATTCTAAAAAGCCTGATAATCCGTGTCACTTCATGATGTTCAACACACATGTTGCAAACCTGACACAGACCGGATTTCCTGAAAGTATCATAGCATTTCCGCACGCCTTGAGCAAACGGATTTTCCAGTTGAACCGCACACAAGCTACGTCATGACGGCTTCAATGAAAACGGTTGTATGCTGAGCCAGATCAATTTCAACCACATCCAGAGAATAACGCGTACTTCCGCGCGCCACCCTGATTACAGGTCTGCCGGGCAATCCCCGATGTTGACGCACAATGACTCCAGTCTCTTTGGTGGACAGTCGTACCGCTGTACCATTGGGATACACGGATACACTCTTGTTGAACTCAATCAGAATGTCTCGATCCAGTTTTGTACCAGACAACGCCATCATCTCTTCACAGGCCTCATGTGGCAACAAACTGTCCTTGGATAAACCGTTAATGAGATTATCATAGATATTAGCCACACTAACGATTCTCGCAAACAGATGGATGTCACTCCCCTTGATCCCTCTCGGCATGCCTGTACCATCTACATGCTCATGATGTTGCAAGGCTGTATGAGCGACCAACAGACTGAACTCCCGTTTGTTCTTAATCACTTCGAATCCACGCCATGTATGGTGCAACGAAGAATTCGCAGCAGAGCCACTGCCCGGAGGTTCCCCCACTTTGCCAATATCATGCAATAATGCCCCCACAGCAAGGTCCTTCAGTTGATTATAATTGAGTCCCATATTCAGTCCGATGACCGAAGACAACAAACATACATTCATCGCATGAACATACTGTGCATTGTCTTTGGTACGAATATCGGTGAGCTGCACTAACAGTTCACGCCCGTTCAGTACATCATTCAGCAACTTATCTATACTGAGGGCAACCTTTCTAGGACTCCAGTCTTTCCCGGATCGAATGGATTCGAGTGTGACACTCATTTCGTTAATTATTGCCCGTTTCGTGGTTTCATCCAGAATGTCTTCTGGTTCCACATCTTTATACGCTTCATCCTGGATGTATAACATGGTCACGCCAATACGCTTCAGCGTATTGACCATGTATACGGTGAGCTGGACTCCGGCAGACAGCAGTACCGTGCCGTTACTGGAATATACCGTCTTACCCAGAAGCTCCCCCGCTTCCACGCTCTCCACGTTTACATACTTCATGAACGTCCCCCGCTCTTACGTTACGATCGCTGCTCCAATGCGAGCAATTGCTCCTTGGTTTGCAGACCGCCTACATAACCCACCAGGGTACCGTCTTTACCACTGATACGGTGACAGGGAATAATAATCGGAATCGGATTCTTGCTAATGGCGTCCAGAACTGCACGAACAGCCTTCGGTCTGCCGATGATTTCCGCAACCTGTTGGTGTGATGAGGCCTCTCCATAAGATATATCGGACAGAACTTGCCATACTTGTAGCTGGAATGGTGTTCCAAGCCGATCAAGCTGCAAGTCGAACGTTTTTCTCTCCCCTGCAAAATACTCCTTTAACTGCTTTGCAGCTTCGCTGAGCTTCTCTTCATTCTTCTCATATCGATACTCGCCAATCCAGATGCGAGCCCATTGTTGCAGATGAGCTTCGCGTACGTGAAAGGCGCCAAAATCTATATGACACAGCCCTTCATCCGTCGCGCATAACGTAAGAGTACCAATCGGTGTCAGTACCTCATCGTAGTATACGGGCTTGCCATGAAGACCTGTAACTGCTGAAGGTTTCCACGCTGCGGCTTCCGGTTTGGCAGGCTGTGCAGACTGCTCACTACCCGGTTCAATCCCAGCTTCCATTTTCAAATCCTGTTGTAACGCACGTAAGGCATTGTTCTCGTTGTTCTGTTCCTCTGGCTGCTTCTCACTCACTTGCCCAGCCTGTGGCTGTTTGGGTAAGGTCTCGGACGAACTTAGTCGCTCCTCGGCCTTCTGCAGCATGCTTAGTACGTTCCCATCTTGTTCGTTAGCGGCAGCTTCCCCAATTGCTCTCATGGCGTCTTCTCCTCCAATTCTGCTTAACGCCCAGGCTGCGGTTCCCCGCAACTCGGGGCGCGGATCACGTTTTAGTACTTCTGTAAGTTTGGGTACAGCACTTTTGTCTTTGAAATTGCCCAGGGCGATAACGGCGTTGCGTTGAATCGGCTTTTTGCCCCGCCAAGCGGCGGAACTCTGACCGAAACGTTCCTTGAATTCCCGGTTACCGATGTCCAGTAGCGGCAGCAGGAGTGGCTTCACAATCTCCGGATCGGGATGAAACTCGGGATGGTGATCCCAGTTCTTGCCCCGGTTCTTTGGACAGACGATCTGACACGTATCACAACCGTACAAACGGTTGCCTATTTTCAGCATAAATTCTTCATCCACGAACCCTTTCGTCTGGGTTACAAAAGAAATACAACGCTGTGAATTCAACTGCCCCGGCCCCACCAATGCTCCTGTAGGACAGGCATCAATACATTTTGTACATTCACCACAGTCTTCGGTCACAGGTGTGTCTGGTTGAAAAGGAATATTCGTCACCAGTTCCCCGAGAAAAATCCATGAACCGAATTTGGGTGAGATAATGGCACAGTTTTTGGCGCTAAAACCAATCCCCGCACGCTGGGACACCGCACGATCCACCAGTGCTCCGGTGTCTACCATGCTTTCGATCATGGCTTCAGGTACACGTTCCTTTATAAAATTGACCAACTTGTCCATCGCTGTACGCAGGACCTGATGATAGTCCTGACCCCAAGCCGAGCGGGCAAAAATGCCGCGATACGCACCAGGCTCCGATTTTGGCGGATTCACCATTTTGGATGGGTATGCCACGGCTATCGCAATAAGTGAAGCGGGCTCGCCATCTTTTAAGGCCGGGTGCACCCTTTTTTCAATATCCGGCTCTTCAAAACCTGAAGCATACCCCTTATCCCGCGACTGCTCCAGCAGCGACTTCAGGGAAACAAAGGGATCAGCAGAAGCAAATCCGATATCATCAATGCCCAGTCCGGGGCCAGCTGCTTTGATCTCCTGTTTTAACTTCTCCCATACGGAGGCTTCCTGTGCTGCCCCGGTCTGTACGCTCGTCATTTCTCTTCCCTCTCTTCTTCCGACACTTATTCCGTAAATAGTGAACGCCCGCCTCACGGTAAGAGGACAGGCGTTAATTTCTATATATGCCTTGCATACTTGAATTCAAACGGAACGAGTCTATATGGTTTAACGCAAAATGCAGTCTGAAGTTGTTGTCCTGTCAGCATTTTACAATTTCTTCAATTCAGAAAACGGCCAGAAAATAAATTCAGCCTTGCCTACAATCTGGTCGGATGTAATACTGCCAAACACTCGGCTATCCTTACTTTTGCCTTCATGACGATTATCCCCCATCACGAAGAAATGATCCGGCTCAAGTGTGATTGGGCCAAAATCCGAATCTTGCACTTCAATATCGGTGTACGTTTCCGCTTGCCGCTCGCCGTTCACATATAGATGGTGATCCTTGACCTCAATTGTATCTCCCGGAAGTCCAACGATCCGTTTCACCAGAAAATCCTTCTTCTCTACACCTTCACTTGGATCACGAAGTACGATTACATCTGATCGGGAAGGAGTACCCAGATGGTATACAATTTTGTTGACGAAAAGGCGATCTCGCTCAACCAGTGTCGGCTGCATGGACTGTCCCTTGACCATTGACAGATTGAACACAAACAGGTTCAGCAGCATCATGATAACAAAAGCAACAACAATCGTTTTGACCCAGTCCCACAGCTCGACAACCCAGGATTTCTCCGGTTGTTCAGGCTTTGGTGGTTGATTACGTTCCTCGGAAGCCATATGTTCCATTGAATGATTATTGGAATTCAAAGGGACACCTCATTTATTAATTAGTTGAATTGAACTTGTAACATGATGACCATACTCCCTTTCAGTCTACTTCATTTGGGGGAGTGAAACAATTGGTTATGAGCACCAATACCTTGAATATCATGAATGCAGCCGGGATAGTCGCAGTGGTCTAAATAAAATTCGGAGACACCGAAGCATGTTTAGAAAATGAGGAAACCAGAGGAATATGACGTGAAGAACACTCATATAAATAGAAAGGCACATCCCTCACGTTCTTACACGTTAAAGAGATATGCCTAATATGAAATGAAAATCTTTTTTTATTTCTTTTTAAACATGCAAACTAAGCTTTGGACAAAATACTAAGAGTCTGGAAAGCGCTCATAATCTGATTGGCACCGTAACCCATTGCTTCATATAGAGGCATGGCTACTTTGTTGTGCTCATCACCCGCCACCCATACTTGGCTGACTTTACGCTGCTGGAACCGCTGTTCCATAGCCTCGACAAGTGTTTTGCCGACTCCACGGCGACGATAGTCTGGATGTACCGCAATACGGTAGATGCAACCTTGGTTGTGATCAATCGTACCGATCAAAGCGCCCACGAGGTCTCCCTCTTCTTCCGCAACCATGATCAGGTCAGAATCCCATGACAATTGACGGGCAAACGGGCCCATCGTGTTCTCATAACACTCTTCCGATAGTGCAACCTGGAGAAGCTCCGTCATCTGGCTTGCATCACTCAACTGAAAGGAACGAACGTGCATGTCTTAAATCTCCCTTTTCGTTAGCTTAGATGAGGTTTTTTTACAAAAAGGGATTCCCTTTTTACCAAAAAACCAATGTTCATATAATGACAAAAAACGAGAAAATACCGCTTCTTCGTCAATTAAACCATACTTTTCTCCATAAAACACGCATTTTCTTTTGAAAGCGCTTAATTGTAACCGTTTACATACGAATATTAAACTTCACCTCCATTTTAGCGCCTGAAAACACATAAATAGTTTCATAAAGGGTAAAATATGTTTGTTATCTCTGGCCCATCATTAGATCAACGCCTCGGGGGACTTAATAAACAAAAATGTTGCTTAATTAGCTCGAATGCGGTTTAATATTAGTGGCAAGGGTATTATTACATATGTACCTGTTTTCAAAAAAACCTAAAATCTCAGGAGGTATTTCACTATGACTTTTCAATTACCAGCACTTCCTTACGCTAACGACGCACTGGAACCACATATCGATGCAAAAACGATGGAAATCCACCACGATCGCCATCACAATACTTATGTAACCAACTTGAACGCAGCTCTGGAAAGCGCTCCTGAACTGCAAGGTAAAAGCTTGGAAGATCTGATTGCTAACCTTGACAGCGTACCTGAAGGCATCCGCACAGCGGTTCGCAACAATGGTGGTGGACATGCTAACCACAGCTTGTTCTGGGAAATCATTGGACCTAACGGCGGCGGCGCTCCTACAGGCGATATCGCAGCAGCAATTGATAGCGAACTGGGTGGCTTTGATAAATTCAAAGAAGATTTCGCTAAAGCAGCTACAACTCGCTTCGGTTCCGGCTGGGCTTGGCTCGTAGTTGGCAAAGATGGTAAATTGTCCATCACTAGCACACCTAACCAAGACAGCCCTCTCTTCGAAGGTCAGACTCCGGTTCTGGGTCTGGATGTATGGGAGCACGCTTACTACCTGAACTACCAAAACAAACGTCCTGACTACATCGCCGCTTTCTGGAATGTAATCAACTGGGATGAAGTGAACAAACGTTACGCTTCTGCAAAATAAGACGTTTTACCGTAATTTCGAACAATCCTTAGGGATCTGAAATAAATTGCCCCCTAAACATTCATTATTCTCCTGCCTGGATGAATAACCAATGTTTAAGGGGGCTTTTTTGGGTAATATCCGCTTCAGCAGAATTAAAGTCGGGCGTCCCAGCTTCCGCAATACGGGTCCACCGGACTGATGCCTTTAAACGGGGTTTCCCCCATCAGCTTGCTTACAACGGCTCGTACCGAATCCTCGCTGGCTGAGTATGCATTAATAAATACCTTTGCTCGTGGAACATCATATAAATGATACGGGTTCGCAAAGGATACAAACACCGTTGGCAGTTCTTGTATAAACCATGGCAGGTTCTCAATGAAGGGTTCTGCCCACTCTAGCCGAATCGAAGGTTTGAGGCTGGCGCTTGGCATATTGACAGCGTAAATGATCAGATCAGCACGATGACGCACCGTTTCCACACTTTCCATGAACGCCGCATGTTGCTGCCGTCCCGGTTCGAATAATGTCACCTCAAATCCCTGCTCCCCAAGATGCTTCGTCATTGAATCCACGATTGTTGAAGAATAAAAGCCCTCATTTTTCAATAGGGAACTGTTCGCCTCAACTGGGACGAGTAACACACGCTTCGTAGAGACAGGATGGAGCGGCAGTATAACGTCTATATCCTTCACCAGTGTAACCGCTTTGTCTGCCGCTTCCTTCGCCCACTCCCGATGCTCTGCGCATCCAATAACGGATAATGCATCCTTATGCGGGACGAGCGCTTCACGGGGCTGCTTATGAAGACCAAGCGAGGCTTTCAAAGCTAGAATTCGTGTCACCGCCTCATCCAATCTGTCCAACGTTAACTGTCCCGATTGAATGCCCTGGTACATATAACCTATATCTTCCCTGACATCTCGTGTAAATAAAAACATGTCGCAACCTGCTGCAATACATAGCGGAACAGCCTGTTCTCTCGGTAATGCCATTGTAAATCCGGCCATCATTGTTGAATCGGATACAATTAGGCCTTGGAAGCCAAGCTGTTCCCGGAGCAATCCTGTCAACAATTCCCTGGATAGGGTTGCTGGCATAATCTCTTCATCGCGCAGCTTGGGATTCAGCTTTTTTGAATAGGCGGGAAGACGAATGTGACCTGCCATCACTGTCTTGACCCCGCTCTTGATCAAGCCCTGATATATCTGCCCAAAGGCAGCATCCCACTCTTCGACCGACAGCGTGTTCACAGAAGTAAGCAGATGTTGATCCCGATCATCAACCCCATCCCCTGGAAAGTGCTTCACCGAAGCTGCAAGCCCATGAGCCTGCAACGATTCAGTATACGCCTGAGACATGACAAGCACCGTATCGGTGTTTGAACCGAAGGTGCGGGTGTTAGTGACCGGATTGCGGAAGTTCAGGTCAATATCAACCACAGGAGCAAAGGACCAATTACAGCCTACAGCCTTGCCTTCGCGAGCCGCAATCATGCCGAGACGACGCGCCATCTCCGGTTCACCCGTCGCTGCAACCTGCATGTTATTCGCAAATACAGTGCCGTCAGTGGCAATTCCACCCCCTCCGTTTTCCAGATTGGCTGCGAGCAGCAGTGGAATCGTTGACCGTTCCTGAAGATAACGATGGTCATCTGCAACGGACTCCTTGTCCTCTGGACGAAACATAAATCCGCCAGGCTGAATACCCTCCAGGATGCCATCCAGCATTTCCTTGTGGCCCGTTACCCCATGCATGCAAAATAACTGCCCCACCTTTGCCTCCAGTGTCATCTTCTCAAAGGTTCTTTCCACCCAATGAATATCCACTTCATCCAAGTAAAAGGGGTTACCTTGTAAAATGGTATGATTAAGCACCAATGACGCCTCCTTCTCCCTCATCAAGCCGGGATTTGTCTGCCGCTGTCCGGCGCAATTTAATATCAATCAATATCTGGTCATAGAAAGGCTCCGTCAGCTTGTATTTCAGGAAAGGCAAAGCGGCAAGAATCATAAGAACACCGGGAATTACACTGAAAAACAAGCCGATTGAGGTCACCGTACCGGGAGACTGTGCCTGATTTGGAACATAACCTGTCATAGCCAAAGCAAATGCTCCAAGGGACCCGCCCACTGCATCGGCAAACTTGGATCGAAATGTATTTGTCGAGAAAATGGTGGCCTCTGCCCGGTCTCCTGTCCTCCACTCGCCATACTCCACCGTGTCAGCAAGCATGGATGACATGGAAATTAGTGACATACCAATCATCAATGTTCCAAGGATGGACCATACGAATAGCATCGTCACTCCATGCCCAAACAAAAACAGCAAAATATATGACAGACCAAATCCGATGTTTCCGACAAATGCCGTATTACGCTTCCCTATTTTTTTCATCACCCCGATAGAGAGCAAGGCACCTGCCAAGATTGGCACAATGCTAACCGCTGTATAAAGGGCGATTAAGTTCTCCTTATGGAGAACGTATTTGAAATAGTAGATCGAAAAGGCACTGCGTAGGTTCATGGTCATATCAACAATAAAGAGGGATAGTAACAGCATAAGCAGGGGTACATTGCTGCGCAATAAGGTCCATGCAGCAGCAATTTTGAAAGTTTCTTTCCTAGGAGTATGAATTTTTTCCTTAACCGTGAAAAAGGTCAACCACATGCACAGCATACATACCCCACTAAAAAGAAGGGCAGGAACAGTCCATGATCCCGTTGCCTTCACCAGCGGAATCGTTAAAGCACTGGACACTATTGCACCAATAATCGCCATAATGCGTGGAACGACAACAACTTTGGTTCGTTGCCGCGGATCGTCGGTAATTACAGCGGTCATGGACCAATAGGGCACATCGAGAAAGGTATACGCTATGCTCCATACGGCATAAGTAACAAAAGCGTAGATCAGCTTGCCGTTGTCACTCAGATTAGGCTGCATGAACAAAAACAGCGTCAGCACCGTCAAAACTACCGGAGTAAACAGCAGATAGGGTCTAAACTTCCCCCATCGTGTATGAGTATTATCCATAAAAATGCCAAACAACGGGTCAGCAAATGCATCAATTATTCTTACAACTAATAACAATACACCGGCTGAAGCAGCCGCAATGCCCAAATAATCCGTATAAAACATTAACAAGTAGCTGACCGTGAGTGTATAGAGCATATTTTGACCAAGGCTTCCCATCCCGAAGGAAATGGCCGTCTTCATGGATACTTTCATCGCTTATTCGCCTGCCTCTTGTTCGATTAGATACCAGGCTTGCAGTTGTTCACGCTCTAAATCACTGACCCCTAGGCCTTCAAGTAAATAATTGTCCGTAGAACCGTATACCCGAACTATTTCATCAATGGCAGCCCTTAAATATTCAGGCTTAATCCCCATGAAGCTTTGAATGAGGGATACATGCTCGGGGTTCTGTACTACTTCCTTGATTTGATCTATCCATTTCCGGTTAGCTTCTTGCCGATATTGAGACGACTTCATATAATCTTCCATAATCGTCTCGAGAGGAACATCAAGGAGTAGGAGAATGATAGCCGACGCGAAGCCAGTGCGATCTTTGCCTGCGGTACAATGCCAAAGTACCGGACGTCCCCCGGACTGAAGGAGTGTGCGAATAAGCAAACGATATGCTTGTTTCGATTGTTCATCCGTTACGAATTGCTTATAAACCCCCAAGAGAGGATCCTCGGTCAAGCGGTGATTCATTAGAGCAGGCAGAAGCTGGTCCAGGCTCTGTACGGCAACAGCCCCGCCCAATGCCGGGTTGCTGAACATCTCCACACCCTCGATCGGCGGGTTAGGATGTTGCTCCTGTTCTTCCTTTGAACGCAAATCACAGATAAAAGACAGCCCCAAATTTTGCAGATATCGTATATCCTCCAGGCTCAAATCAGAAATTTCGCCCGAACGATACAAATGATTGGTCTTTACCACTTTTTTACCCTGATTCACAGGGTAACCGCCTAATTCTCTCAAGTTAATACGATGCATTAGATCCTGATTCATATGTTTTAATAGGCTCCCTTCAAGTGGTTAACTAATAGTAATTGTATATTAACATGCAGTTAATACCCTTAATACTAAAGAGCTAATGTTAACTGCGTATTATCGTATTATTGATTATTTGTAAAAAGAAAAATGGCATCCATTAAGGATGCCACCGATCATTGAAAACGTGAATTCGATTGTAAATAAGCAATAATCATTGCAGCCATCTCATGAATCACCCGTTCTGGATCGACCCCCTGATCAAGGTGCAGCAACTCGCCTCGCAATGCCATGCGCTGGAGGGTCGAGTTCACAACGTTGCTGATCATTGCCGTAGCCACATCTACATCAATTTCTTGGCGAATGGACCCGTCAAGCTGGCCCTCATCCAGCCATTTGCTAAATGGAGCCTTGTCCTGATGAAGATAGCTACGGTATCTTTGCTCAAGCTCTGGCGTCGAATAATTATCCTTATAGCGTGTATCAAAAACGGCGATAAATTGATTGCGCTGCTTGTGTTCTTCAAAATGCAGCAGTATGTAGTCAAACATTGCCTGAAATTTCATTAATCCATTTACCGTTGATGGAACGTGATCATTCATGGCAACCTTAAATTGCTCCAGAATGCGAATCTGAATCTCAAAAATAATCTCATCAATGGATTTAAAGTACTTATACAATGTTACCCGGCTAATGCCACATCGCTCCACAATGTCCTGGATGGTGACTTTTGAAAATTCCATCTCCATATAGACCGCTTCCGCAGCCGCTATGATCTCTTCCTTTCGTTTGCCGCGATGTTCATCCAACTGTTTTCTCCAGCTATCGTTCATGAATTCACAGCCCTCTCTCTCCATGCTAATTCATCCCGAGTCTGCCATCTGTTTGGCTTCAACCCTCGCCTCGATAATTATACACTGTCTGCATTCATTAGGTTCATTGTGATCAGCATATTAGAGAAAAGACGTGGCTGGGTTGCTCGTACATGGCGACCAAGACTCCAGCACACGTCTCATACTTACTAAAAGGGATATAAGGAACAGAATAAACTCAGATTCTCCATCCTGCTCGTTAGCCCCTTCCCATTCAGGAATTCATGTTGTCATAGTTACCTGCAAAGTATTGACTGATCAGCTTCAGAAATATGTTGGGAAATGCCATCTTGTCCATATCTTCCGGACCGATCCAGCGGTAGGTCAAGCCATCGCCTTTACCTGTCAGTGTCAGCAACGGGTCACTAACCTCAGATGGTGCCAACATCTCTCCTTCGTTAAGCGATGCTGAGATGTTCTGCGCATTAGGCGTGCCTGGCTCCGATGAATGCGTTGTGGCTGACTCAGGTGGCACAGCTGATGATGAGGCTGTGTCCTCCCTTGTTGCCGCCTGTGCATCGTAGGCGGCTCTGGCTTCCGCTGCGATCAGCGGAAGCTCACTACTCTGGTCCTGCTCGGTACACTTGTACACCTGCAGGCTCCAGACAATGTGGCTGAACACATGCTCCGCATGGGTAGCCAGCCCTTCCGGGCGGGCAGCGAAGCCTTCCGCCCACAGACTGCCGGCCAGCAATGCCATGGCCGGCTCATCAGCCAGCGGCGCCGCCTTCTTGCTGGCTGCGGCGGGCGCCGCGAGCACATGCGGCAGCTCCCACATCCGGGCCAATAGGCCCGTGTCTGGGCGCTGGCGCACAAGCACTTGGCCGCGATGAGCACCGCGGCCCTCCACAATCGCGACCAGCCGCTGCTCAGGGCGCGGCGGCTTCGCCTTGGTCTTGACCGGCAGCGTAAGCTCTCTTCCGGCGATACGGCCGGAACATTGCTCCATGACCGGGCAAGTCAGGCAGTGCGGCGCTTTGGGTGTACACACCAGCGCGCCAAGCTCCATCAGCGCCTGATTGAAATCACGCGCCCGCCCTTCCGGAATGAGCTCTCCTGCGAGCTCTTCCATCAACAACCGGGTGCTGCCCTTCATAATGTCCTCATCGATGAGGAAGTATCGGGACAGTACCCGCATGACATTGCCATCTACCGCAGGCTGCGGCTGGTTGAAGGCAATGCTGAGAATGGCCCCGGCAGTATACGGGCCCACCCCTTTCAATGCAAAGACAGCCTGCTTGTCCTGAGGCATCTCTCCTCCGTGCAGCTCCATGACTTGTCTCGCGGCTGCCTGAAGATTACGGGCACGGGAGTAATAACCGAGTCCCTCCCAATTTTTCAAGACGTCCTCTTCGGGTGCCTCCGCCAACGCCTGCACGGTCGGGAAATTCCCGATAAAACGATTGAAATACGGAATTACCGTATCTACCCGAGTCTGCTGAAGCATAATCTCCGATACCCATGTGAAATATGGATTGTTGTGGCGACGCCACGGCAAATCCCGTCGGTTGACCATATACCAGTCCAGCAAATTCACGCTGAAATGTTGTTTCTGTTCCTGTAAACCCATATTTCCGTCCTCTCCTATTGCCAAGCTAGCTACTTTTCTATCTGCTCCACGATCGCAAAGGCCGCTGCCAATTCCGTCTGATGCGTAATACTCAAATGAATGTCATATTGCTTATCGTATGGCAGCTGCAGACGTTCCCAGGCTTGACTGGACAACGAGGCCACTGGACGACCTGTCCCATCAGGCAGTACCTCAATGTCAGTAAAGCCCATGACGCTACCAATACCGCAGCCAAATGCCTTAGACACCGCTTCTTTCGCAGCAAATCGACCGGATACAAACTCCGTCATCCGCTTCCCTCGACGAACCGCGATCTCCCGCTCTGCTGGCGTTAAAATTCGTTTTATGAAAGCCTCGGCATGGCTACCGGACAGCAGCTTGCGCATACGTCCAATCTCCAGCACATCATTACCAATGCCATATATCATCAACGCTTCACCCGCTTAATCTTTTATACTGTAAAGGTAGTTCAAAAAGTTTCATCTTCTTGGTACTGAAAACCGCTCTTTTTGAACATGCATTGTAAAAGATCTCCATTCAATCACATGATCCGTAACTCTCCGAACACGTATTCTATTGTAGCAGGAGGGGCGCCCAGAAGCGAGTACCTATCCGCATTACCATATATGCTAAAATATGAATCAGGAGTCGTCTGAAATTCTGAGGAGGTCTGAATAATGCCCATAACTTTTGAATTGCCCACTGATGTAGATGCGATCATTCGCGGGGACTTTTTCCCTGCACAACAACGCGCTCAAGGTGTCATCATTCTGGCTCATGGATACAAAGGCTTCAAAGACTGGGGTATGTTCCCCTACGCAGCTTCACAGCTAAGCCAGACGCATCATGTGCTGACCTTTAATTTCTCTCACAACGGTATCGGCGAATATCTGGAGCAATTCTCTGAACTTGAAAAGTTCGCAGTGAATACCTACAGCCGGGAGCTTGCCGATCTGGCCCTGGTACTGGAACATGTGGCTACACAACCTGAACTCACTGGACTTCCTGTATACCTGGTTGGCCATAGCCGCGGTGCGGGCGTAAGTCTCGTCTATGCACTGGATCATCCCGAGCAGGTGGCAGGTGTCATCTCCTGGAATGGCGTAACCAATCTGGATCTCTTCACAGCAGAGCAAAAAGAAGAAATGCGTACGCATGGCCGCAGCCATGTCGTTAACGGACGAACAGGCCAGCAGATGCCACTGGACGTGTCTATACTGGAAGACCTGGACAAGCATAGCGAACGTTACGCTATTATTGACCGCTTGGCTTCTTCAACTTTGCGAGTCGCACTCATTCAGGGAACAGAAGATTCCCAACGTCTGCTGGACGGTTCTGTCGCACTTGTGCAAGCACGCCCTGATATCCCATGGCACCAGATTCCTGATGGGAACCATACCTTTAATACGGTACATCCATTTAAAGAAACCACTCCACAACTGGAGCAAGCCATCACCCAAACCCTGCAACAGATCAAAGACTGGAGTAGCTAACTCATCTTTAATATAGTAGTCACCTGGATTTTTGCGATTTCTCGTTCCACATAACAAAAAGAGTCACTGCGTGAGCAGTGACTCTTTTTGCATTCCCTAAGAGGGACGTTATTTCAATGTTGGTGTTAACAGCTTATAACGATCATGCTCATCCATTCCTATTAGATACCAGGAATGGCATTGCGTTTGTGATGTGTCCGTGTATAGAACGCTTCGAGGCGCTCTTGTGCAGCCGGATCGATCTGTTTGCCTTCGAGATAGTCGCTGTTCGCTTCATACGAAATTCCCAGCTCATCTTCGTCCGTCTGACCTTCCCATAACCCTGCGGATGGTGCTTTGTCCAAAATAGCCTGTGGAACGTTCAAATATGCTGCCAGCTGGCGTACCTGACGTTTGTTCAGGGTGCTCAGTGGTGTGATATCCACAGCACCGTCGCCCCATTTCGTATAGAAGCCTGTAATGGCTTCAGAAGCGTGATCCGTACCTACAACGAGCAGGTTCTCTTCAAACGAAAGCGCATATTGCATAACCATACGAGTTCTCGCCTTCACGTTACCTTTGCCTTGGTGAGTCATATGGCGTGGGCTGCCCAAGGATTTGAAACCTTGCTCCACTTCCAGCGCAATCTCGTTAACTGCATCTTCGATATTGGTTTCCACGACATGCTTCAGATCGTATGCTTTGGCTACAGCGTAGCTGTGGTCGATATCGGATTGTTCACCATAGGGTTGGAATACCCCCAGTGTTTTGTACTCTTGGTTATTCTCTTGAGTCAGCTCGTCCGTCGCTTTTTTGCAAAGCGCCGTAGCCACTGCACTGTCAATACCGCCGCTGATCGCAATCAGCAAACCCTTGGCACCCGCATTTTTCACATACGTCTTCAGAAAATCAACACGCTTGCGTACTTCCTCTTCTTCATTAATGCTTGGTTTAACCTTCAATTCAGCGATGATCTGTTGTTGCAAACTCATCGTTCACACACCCCGTTTCTAAATGAATGAAATTTGATGTCCAGCTTGAAAGCTCCGAATGGTTCAATAACCTTATCTATCCAAAATGAAACGCCCCGGCATCGGTGATCCGAAGGGCGGGGCGTTCTATGGAGCGAATTAACGGCAGTAACGGTCAAATGCACTTTTGAGATCAGCCGCAATATCCTCTGCAGAACGGTCTTCCACTTGATGACGCTCGATAAAGTGAACGAGTTCTCCGTCTTTCATCAGAGCGATGGACGGTGAAGATGGAGGATACGGTGCAAAGAATTCACGTGCTTTTGCAGTTGCTTCTTTGTCCTGACCAGCAAATACAGTATACAGGTGATCCGGTGTAATATCGTGCTGAAGTGCTTCGGACACACCTGGGCGACATTGACCTGCGGCACATCCGCAGACAGAGTTAATGACAACCAGCGCTGTTCCTTTTGCATCCGGAAGACTTGCTTCCACTTCTTCAGGAGTACGCAACTCCTGGATTCCTAGACGAGTTAACTCATCCCGCATGGGTTGAACCATATCTTTCATGTATTGATCAAATGACATCGACATTCGGTTTCACTCCTTATAAATGGTTGTTCTATGATCTCGATAGAATTAAAGGCGAATAACTCTCCAAAACAACGTTACATTCATATCGAACATTATGGATGTAATGATGTGCTATTCCTATTATACATCCATAAGCAATGAAAGCAAGATTCAGAAACCGCCTGCGGAAAGGCTTCTTCCATAATATTATGTCTCAATGTCTGGCAAAATATGCTGAATGACTAACGTTCAAATGCCACTTTGAAGGTGGTTCCTTGGCCTTCCTCCGATTCCACGGTAATAGTTCCGTTATGTCGTTCCACAATACTCAGGCACATGGACAATCCAAGTCCGGTTCCCTTGGCTTTTGTCGTGTAGAAAGGTTCAAACAGCTTTTCCTTCTTCACCCTGGGTATACCCGGTCCTGTGTCACGTACACACAGTTCTACCTTATCATCCACTATCCGTGTCTCCAGTGTAAGCACGCCCTTCTCATTCATGGCTTCCATCCCGTTACGGGCCAGGTTCAACACCACCTGTTTGATTTCCTTTGAATTGAGATGCAGCTTCGGCACATTATGGGCCAACATGAGTTCAATACTCTGACCACGCAGGTTCGCATCCGCCCATAACAACGGACTCAGTTCATGTATGATATCATGCAGCTGGGATTCTTCTTTCTCGGCAATTCGATTCTGAGCCAAAGACAAGAAATCATTAATGATACTGTTGGCCCGGTCCAACTCTTCCAGAACGATTCGGTAATAGTGATCGAGGGAGTCTGGGCTCTTTTCCTGCATGAGTTGAAGAAACCCCCGCACAACCGCCATTGGATTACGCACCTCATGCGTTATGCTTGCAGCCATCTGCCCCACCAGACTGAGACGATCCACATTATCCAGTTCACTTCGCAACATCTCAAGCTCTGTGATATCCTGAATGATCAGCATGGCTCCTGTGACTTCTCTCGTATGTTCTGTTGAAAAGGCATAGATCGGTACGGTTCGGGACTGAAATACGTGTGCACCGTAACGAACCGTCAACCCACTAATCTCACCATGAACAATGGCTCTGCGAATGCTTTTATCCATTTTATCTGCCTGACCTTGTTCAACAAATTGACTGGCAGGCTGTCCAATGAGATCAGGCGTGGAGGTACAAGGTAGCTGCTCCCTTGCGGTTTGCTCCATCATCTCATTGACAAACATGACTGTGCCTTGTTTATCTACGGTGGCAATGGAAAGAGGCACTGCGTTCAGAATCTGATGAAGTTTCTCCGTTTCGGCTATGTATCGGTGGTGGACTTCCGAGAGATGCTGCTCCAGCCCGCGATAGTGCTTCATCCGTTCCAGCCATAGCAGACTCAGACTGCCCGCAACAATGGCTCCAGCGGTATATCCAAGTGCTGTAAGTATCATGTAGGTCGCAGAGTATGTGGATTCATTCTGGAGGGATGCGATCCATAACAGACTCGTTACAACCAGTTCCATTGTAATCAGGATGATGAGGATCGCCATTTTGCGAGAAGGTGTATTATGCTTGAATCGTTTGGCAGACAACCATACAATAGGATAGAGAAGAATGCCCGTATGAAGGAGAAATCCGTACAGATCATAGGGATGCGCAAAAAGAAAATAGAAGAGAATATGTAGAATGGACAGCGTTACGCCTATAGCGGACTTACAATACAAAATAACAAGTATCACAGGTACGATGCTTAATGATATGGATACGGCCATCGGGCTTGCATGGAGCGCAAACAGCAGACACAATAACATGCTCGCGACACTTGTCACAGCAAAACTGGTATGAACGGTTCCGGCATGTTCCATTCTGGCAATAGCCCGCTTGGAGAGTACCAGACGGAATAAGGGAATCAGAAATACCGCCGACCCTGCCAGCAGTACTTGTAAAAGCATGTCCTTTAACGCAACCACAATGCCATCTCCTCCTCTGCCTGCACATTCCCTCATGTATTTCTGATTAAAACATAGGCGACAGTATATTACAATATATCCCTTAAGACTGCACAATAGAACTGCTCATAACTCCATTATATTTCAGAAAAAGCCAGGAGTAGACACATTTTACGTAAAACAGACAAAATCAATGAAAAAAGAGGGTAATAACGTATGTATGATGTCATTGTAATTGGTGGTGGATCGGCGGGCCTGATGGCTTGCGTTGCTGCTGCCGAGCATGGAGCCTCCGTGCTTCTGCTGGATAAAGGAGATCAACTGGGTCGTAAACTCGGCATCTCTGGCGGAGGTCGATGCAATGTAACCAATGCCAAGGAAACGGATGAACTCATCCGACATATTCCGGGTAATGGACGCTTTTTATATAGTTCGTTTCAGAATCTGGACAACCAGGGAATCATGCGTTTCTTCGAGAATCTCGGAATTGCCCTGAAAGAAGAAGACAACGGCAGAATGTTCCCTGTAACCGATAAAGCGAAAACAGTTGTGGATGCGCTGGTAGGCAAAATTGTCTCCCTCGGCGTTGAGATTCGCACCAAAGAACCGGTTAAGGAACTCATTCAGAACGGTCAGCAGGTACAGGGTGTTAAATTGATATCAGGTAAAACCATTCTTGGGCGCTCTGTCATTATCGCTACCGGCGGCAAATCCGTACCCCAAACCGGATCAACCGGAGACGGTTACCCCTGGGCTGAGGCTGCGGGTCACACGATTACGGAGTTGTATCCAACCGAAGTGCCTATTGTGTCTGGGGAGAGTTGGATTCAATCCAAAGAACTGCAAGGTTTGTCTTTGAGGGATATCGCTTTATCCGTAGTGGATGCCAAAGGAAAAACAGTCATCTCTCATCGCGGGGATATGATCTTCACGCATTTTGGAGTGTCTGGACCGGTTGCACTGCGTTGCAGCCAATTTATCCGCAAAGTTCAGATGAAGTCTGGAAACCCACAGGTCATGATGAGCATTGATCTGTTCCCGGAGCTGTCCCTAGGTGCATTGGAAACACAGGTCCAACAGGTATTGGAACAAGAATCCCGCAAGGCTGTCAAAAACATCTTAAAAACATGGGTTCCTGAACGCATGATTCCCTTAATGATGAAACGGGCAGAGATCAGCGATGACCTCACGTTCCACCATTTCCCCAAAGGTATGTTAAGCAACTTGTGTGGCCTAATGAAAGCTTTTACCTTCCGTGCAGACGGGACGAGATCGCTCAAAGAAGCCTTTGTTACTGGGGGAGGAATCCACTTAAAGGAGATATACCCAAAAACAATGGAATCCAAGCTGCTGCCTGGACTATTCTTTTGCGGTGAAGTTTTGGATATTCACGGCTACACCGGAGGGTATAATATCACCGCTGCATTCTCCACGGGATATACGGCTGGCATGCATGCGGCTGAATATAAACACGCTAAACTATAATAGGTATTACACACTTTAAGCGCATGATGAATTGCTTCAGATGTCAAACACCCCGATATCCACATCTGGTGGACGATCGGGGTTTTTGGGCATTATGCCATTTTAGAAAAATTGGCTTGAACTGCTCATAGCTTGTGACATTTCCCTTCTATGCTTTGACACTGCCTGAAAATCCATCAGCCGAATCATCGTATGTCGGGTCATCGCTATAGTTATGTCTGCCTTGCTCTGTCTGGCTTCCCTGGTTTCCGCTCGCATACCCCTCATTCCAGTCCTCATTCACGAGATGAGCCGGAATCGATATATTCTGAAACTGATCCAGCTCTTCCGTTTGCGAGGCAAATACAGCACTTCCTCCATGAGATTGTACAATCTCTACGGCAGACTGAGGATCTTGGCGATCTGTGGGGATGTACAATTCCAGCGGGCCGGACTGATATGGCTTATATCCCAATTCCTCCAAGGTTGCCCTGGCGGCATTCAACGCTGAAACATCTGTGAAGTGCACCTGTAGTTCGCTATTATCCATCATCATCTCTTCCTCCTTGCTACAGCTAATCTCTCATCATCCATAGATGAGATTCTTCTTCTATAGCATGGGCAGATATAGCGCACGATATGCTCCGAATTAGAAAGGAATTCCTTTAGCCCCGGGTCAGCCGGACCCATCCGGCAATAGATAAGACACAGAGTCCAAAAGCCACTGCACCTGCGGCTGTCAGAATACCGACGATCCAGCCGAGCCAGGCCAACCCCAGCGCGAATCCCATAAGAATACCAATCGGGATGAACAACATCCGAACCATCATTGAACCTGCAAGATGCAGCGCCTCCGAGTCATACGTTATGAGCTGAGCATAGTCGGACGTTGCAAAAACATCCCAGGAACGATACAACATCATCGTCAACATGATGATTAATAACGCACACACAATGACATTGACCGGAAAAGGTGGTAATGCAACTGCTGCGATGGATAGTCCGCCAAGTTGCAGATACAATTTCATCGTGGCCGAGTTCCTGAAAAATGCCTTGAATGCAATCTCCGCTGTCCGATTCGCAATGGAACGATTGCGTAACAGTTTACGCGGTTTGCGGAAGATAATAGAACGTGTTCGTGGGGCTTTCGGCTTGCTCACCGCCCGACTTAACATTAGAGCTGTAAGCTGCAGCCTGCTCCGCAGATCCTCCCGCACATCCCCTTCAAACGTTCCCTTCATCAACAGCCTCATCTGTCCAACTGTAATCAGAAGAAGCATGATAATTACGATTCCAAATATGATTTTCCACGTCTGTCCGTGCATCCATGATGTCGTATTAATGGTCATATAACCTATGCCAATGACGAGAGGGATCATCTGAATCCAGCGCCGCCATCCTGTATGTCGAACCTTCGTCATATGTAGTGTTATGGCTTGAAATGAAGCTACTGCCCCAAACCAGACAGCCATAAGTGCAATCTGGAGATTCGACATCTCATAGACACGGGACCACAGGGGTGCGGTCAGCGCTGTAATCAGGATCATTTTGCCCAGATGTTGCAGACAGGACCGGTAGAGCCCTTGCCTCATTAACGTGCGCATCCACAACGGCCTTGATTTCAGAAACAATACATCCGCTTCCTCCACAAATATCAACACACCACCAGTAAGCATAACCACGTCGATCAGCCCAGTCAGTACGGGAAGCGGTAATCCTGTCGCCCATCCAGGCAGTGGTTTGGTCCATAGACTCGTGTACCATCCAATCAGATAGAGCAGACCCGGAACAAGCAGGTATACCCACACCGTCCAATCCACGACGAGTCTGAGATTTTTCATCTGTTCCCTGAAATGCTCTTTGCGTCTTCGTCTGTATAAACGAAGTGGGGTATAACGCTGGGAAGTTCCCATCCTCTCTCACCCTCTCTCTATCTAAGACGTCAGTATATCAAAACAGTCAAACAAAGAGGCTTCCGGCAATCCTGCCGTTTCACGGATCTCATCCAATGTTCCCTCGGCAGCAGATCTGCCCGAAGCAATCAAAATAAACCGATCGCAGATTCGTTCAGCGGTATCCAGCACATGCGTAGACATGAGCACACCCGCGCCGCGGCGACGTTCATCATCAAGTAATTTCAGAAAATCCTTGGTTGCACGGGGGTCCAGTCCGATGAACGGCTCGTCCACGATATAGATATCGGGCGAAGACAGAAATCCGATCATCAGCATCATTTTCTGCCGCATGCCCTTCGAAAAACTGGCTGGAAGATCATTCCGAACGTGGTCCATGCCGAAGCGAACCAACAGTTCCTCCGCTCTGGCGACAAAGACCTCTTCCTCCATTTCATACGCCGCTGCGGCCAAATCAAGATGTTCCCATAGGGTCATATATTCGTAAAAAACCGGTTGCTCCGGGATATAGGCATAACGACCATCTCCTCCAATCGTCACTTCATAGTTCGCATGTTCCAGCAGACCAAGCAGCGTTTTGATTGTGGTACTTTTGCCCGCACCATTGGGTCCGATAATGCCTACCAGTTCTCCTCGCCCCACATTCATTCGAATATTGCGTATGGTCGATTGTCCCGGCTCGTATCCTGCCTCTGTAATATGTACGTCCAATATGGACTCCTGTATGGCTGTACCTTCATGCTCTATTTTCATATCGAACACTCCTGTTCTGATTTGGGGCTTGTTAGTTCATCTCATTTTATTGTATACGAGTTGTGTGTTGTTTGTTTGATCATTTCAAGCATTTTTAAGTACAAATTATGTTATAATGTTAGAACATATTAACGTTATTATATACTTACGTATTACTTTCATAATTTGGATCATACTATAGGAGGAATATATCATGAATGGTGGGGCTCAGATGAAAGAGGAGCATTCCAAAAGAAAAATTCTTTCTCGTAAAATAGGCAAAATGGGAAACAGCTTGGGCATTAGCTTGCCGAAGGTTTTGATTGATAAGCTCCATGTTTCTCAGGGCGATGAGATTGAATTTATTGAAAACAGCCAGGGAGAAATTGTACTAAAAAAGGTTAAACAAATGAAAATACCCGAACATGTAAGACCCGAAGTACTGGAAGCTTTCTTTGACGTTTTCGAAGAAGATGAGGATATCCTTAATGATTTAAGGGATCGTTAAGATGACCATATTCCTTACCATTGAAGAAGTAGTAGCCGCTCACCATTTTATGATGAAGAAGATGAATGATACAGCACAAGCTGGAGTTAAGGATTCTGCTTTGTTGGATTCTGCGATAAATAGACCTCTCCAAAGTTTGTTTGGAGAGGATGCCTACCCTTCCATATTTGATAAAGCTACTGCCTTATTAGAGTCATTGGTTAAAAACCACTGTTTCTATAACGGAAATAAACGTACAGCTTATCTTGTAACCAAGTCCTTTCTGCGAGTGAATGGCTACCATTTGCAGATGGAACGTAAATATGCCGTAGAATTTATGGTCAACATTGCCGAAGGCGAGTATACATTTGAAAAGATAGTGCGCTTATTAGAAGAACATTCAGAAGAACGCTAACTCATATGTCTTATAAGTGCAAAAAAGAAGCAGGGGTTCCGGAGCCCCTGCCTCTTCATATTACAGTGAAAATCTCATATTACCGATTTGTCTCCACCACAGATATAGTTTCGCTCTCTGCATCCGCATCCACGTTCAGACCCAGATCCAGTGCTCCACGGCTTTCGCTCGCAGTGCTGCTGTTCACGTTACGCTCATGGTCATTCACGCTGTTGTTGCGTTCAGTTTGAGCTACTGTAGCACTCTCTCCTTCTGCTTTCGCGTTCAGACCCAGATCCAAGGCTCCGCGGCTTTCGCTTGCATAGCTGCTGTTTACGTTACGCTCGCTGTCTTTCACGCTGTTGTTGCGTTCAGTATGAGCTACTGTAGCACTCTCGCCTTCCGCTTTCGCGTTCAGACCCAGATCCAGTGCTCCGCGGCTTTCGCTCGCGTAGTTGCTGTTTACGTTACGCTCACGGTCATTCACGCTATTGCTGCGTTCAGATTGAGTCCACGTTGCACTCTCTCCTTCTGCTTTCGCGTTCAGACCCAGATCCAAGGCTCCGC
>NZ_JAULSQ010000016.1:0-93519 GCF_032452295.1 Paenibacillus sp. ClWae2A | reverse complement strand
AAGCAGAAGCAGAAGCAGAAGCAGAAGCAGAAGCAGAAGCAGAAGCAGAAGCAGAAGCAGAAGCAGAAGCAGAAGCAGAAGCAGAAGCAGAAGCAGAAGCAGAAGCAGAAGAGAATTAAGAGGTAGAATAGATATGATAGATAAATTATGATGTTGCCATATGTTTAAAGTCCGATAGCTACGAAGTTGTTAATGAACAAGCATATTAGATCACAATGAAGTATAAGTAAATAAACGATATAATGCAGAACAAGAGCAGCCCCGCTTAACCGAAAGAGTCGGTGAGTGGGGCTTTTTACGCTTCTCGTGTCGCGTGGAACTTCTGATGTGCGGTGTAGTGAGTATTACGCGTCAGAAGATGAGACGTCGGGTGTTCAGGGCCGTCATATTGGCGGCTAAGTTGTTTTATTTTTCGGGTGCCAGGCATCGCACAGACGGATCTTTCATCCGTAAGCTTTTGCACGCCCAGCCCCATCCATCATATATTTCGTCATCGATATTGAGGGAAATGGTCTCATCCGTGTATTCATTCCAGTTTTCAATCCGGAGTGTGTGTTCACTTTCCCATTCGAGATGATTATTTCCGTGGTGCTTGGCACGATAGATCGTTTTTACCGTGGCATCCTCAGGTGCATTTGTCTTCTTTACATCGACCCAGATCGTAACGCCGCCTGCCGCACCACCGTAAGGTACGCCGTAAATTTCGGCAGTATACTCACCGTTCCGCGAAGGCATGGAATAACTCAGTTCTCCTAGCTCGGAACGGTCAAATGTGGAGAAGTATGGACGGAGCCAGAAATACAGGAATACAGCGGCAAACAGTACAAGAATCAACAATGTAAATGTAGTAAGAATAGGGTGTCTACGTATCCAAGGTTTGCGAGAATCTGTATGGGATGAACTTGAATTAGCTTGAGTATTTGAGTCCATAAGGTTGAACCTCCATTTGCAGCTTACAGTGAAATTTGCTTTGCAGGAATATAAATGTCCATCTCTCCGTAGTGGTCCTGAGCCAGACTGCCATCAATTCTTTCAAAATAGTATGGATCACTCTTCTCATACCCCGAATGGCTCTGCCAATATTCATCAATAAATGTCCAGACACTGTCCAGATGATCAATGTTAATCAGACTTGGATGGAAATCACAGACGAATTTGAATACGGCATACTGGTTGGCCGGGACTTCAATTCCGTCCAGTTCTTCAGGGATATGATCCAGACTGGTGACCTCTACAGACGGCTGATATGTACTGTAATCCTCGTTAATTTCATTGGTAAATCCGATATATACGTTGGGTTGCAACACGTTAGGAATCGAATGAAAGTGTTTTTCGAAAAAGTCGTTGCCTGCTGAATTGGCTTCATAGTGCTCTTCATTGTCTGCATACCGAATGTGGGATCGTTGCCCAATGAGTTTCATGGCCGGTTTTCGTACATACGTTGGTTTGAAAATATATCCATATGGAAGCATCGTGATCATGGACGAAGTCATGCGGGCTGTGAATTCAAGGTCTCCAGCTCCCTGTTTGCGATATTGCAGGGGGGTGATACCAAAGGCTTGTTTGAAAGCACGTATGTAGGATTGTTCATGTTCAAACCCGTAATGTCCGCTGATATCGATAATCTTCCAATTCAGATTCACCAATTGCTCCAAACTGCGTGCCAATTTGCGTGAACGAATGTATTCTCCAGGCAATTGTCCGCTTACATGTTTGAACATGCGATGCAGGTGGAATTTGGATATATGAGTCACAGATGCCAGATGATCCAGCGTTAATTTGTCTTGAATATGGTCTTCTATGTAGTCGAATAGCTTATCCAGTGTGTCTAGCAGATCGTGTTGCATATCATTCTCCCTACTTCTAATAGTACTTACAGCAATAAATGTTCATTTTTCCCTTATCACCGATGATATCATAACCAAGTACTTAATTTAATGACAAGATTGGAGAAACCATCCATGTTAGCTGACAAAAGAACTTATACAACGTTAGGCATGTTAACTCGATTATGGACACTAACGGGCAAGTACCGTATGTTCATCATTCTGTTACTTTTCGCCGCATGTATGGTCTCCCTGATTGAGGTCGGTTATTTGGAATCGATCCGAAGACTGGTCAAAGGCGCGACTGAAGCACAGTTTTCGTTACTCTACTCAGGGTTGATCATAGGCGTTAGCATTGTAGTATTACGATTGATTGTAACCGCATTCATGACGAGGGTCGAGACGTTATTCCAGCAAAAGACATTATTGTCTGTGCAGTCTCTACTGCTCTCATCCTTTAGCAACACAGAGACACGTGATCTGGCACATTATCATACGGGTGACCTAACCTCTCGGGTCTGGACTTCAGCCAAGGAAGCACAGAAGGGGATCAACCAACATGGCATTGAACTCGCGAAAAATATCATTCAGCTGATTCTTGCCTTTGCTTACTTCAGCTGGGTGAACTTGCCGCTGTCGTTGGCTATCATTGCATTCACATTGATCTATCCTCTTGTAACGGTAGGACTTGGTAAATGTCTACAAAGACAGCATGATCAGTTGAATGCCAGCGCAGCGTCAAGAGATGAGATACTGACTGAAATTATCCAAGCCCCAGTTGAGATCCGAAGTTACGGACTCGCGGGTTATGTACACCATCATTTTAAAGATCGAATGGATCAAGTGTTCAGACATACGATGTCCGTATCTGTGTTACAACGACTTTCGGAAGCAGCCGGACGGGTCTCGACGTATGGTGGCATGATTCTGATTCTCTATCTAGGCGGCATGCAGGTCCTGAATGGACATATGGATGTAGGAGGATTGGCAGCTTTTCTGGTAGCAAGCAGTCAGTTAACTCGTCCGATTGAATCGTTATCTGGGCTGTGGAATGATTTTATTGGTTCGGCTTCTCATGCGTCCAGAATCTTTGAGGTGCTGGATTTGGAGAGAAAGAACACGGTTGCTAATACCGGTACAAATATATATGTACAGTCCGATACGCATTTAGACCAGCTTGAAAAGCAATCTAAACCGGAAGGCATCAACGTGCAGCATGTGTCATACAGGTATGCGGAGCAAGAAGAAGTGTTAACAGATATTTCTTTTGAGGCCAAGCAAGGAAAGCTTACTGTAATCACAGGGCCAAGTGGATGCGGGAAAACCACGTTATTGAAATTAATAGCCGGATTAGATAGACCCGTTACTGGTTCGATCCAGGTCATGAATCAGAAGAATTCACTGAAGGATATGCACGAAGTTCAGACAGGGCATGTCAATCAGGTGTATGTTCCGCAACAAGCCTTTATTTTCACAGGTACAGTGGAAGAGAATATTGTTTTTGGACAAGAAGGGATATCTGCCGATCAAGTAGAGGTTGCGGCCCACATGACGCATGCACATGACGCGATTATGCGTCAATCACTCGGCTATGGGACAGAGCTTCAGCCGCAAGGCGGGACGATGTCGGGTGGAGAGCTTCAGCGTATTAGTCTAGCCAGAGCGATGCTGAGGAACCCGGATATTCTATTGTTGGATGAACCGACGTCATCTCAAGACCCTTTACATGAGCAGCGATTGAATGATCTTTTTGCCCGAATCACTGCTGACAAAGGCACAACGGTTATTGCCGTTACTCATCGATTATCGCTGATAGAACGGGCAGATCAGATCATCTATATTCAGAAGGGACGCGTCGAAGATACGGGGACTCATCGTGAATTGCTGGATCGTGCAAACGGATATCGAAGCTATATTGCGGAGCAGGATACGGAAGTGGAGGGACAGCATGAGTAACAAGATTGAAGATGCAGCATATGCCGATGACGTTGAAATGAAGAGCAGTCATGAGAAAAGTGGAGCATATGAGGTAAATGAAAATAATGAAAATGAAAATATCGAAAATGAAGCTAGTCATCAGATGAACGAAAGTGATGTTCCAGATGACCCAAAACAAGCTGTATCATTGGCAACGGTATGGCCCGTTATTTTTCGCTGGATGAGGCCTTATGGATTAGCTGTAGCGATCTTGCTCATTTTTATCGCAGCAGATGCGGTCTTTGATTGGGGACTTGCCTTTGTACAGGGATTCTTCGTGGATGCTATTCATGATGGGGGACAGGAGCAGCTTAATGCTACGGCGATGATCTTTATCGCCATTCTGGCAGGATTTATCGTGTTGCTCGCGATGCATCGTTATGTGCTAGTATGGCTCAAGGAATCGATGCAACGGGATATGTCCATGGATCTGTTGAAACTGTTAAACCGGATGCCTTATTCCTGGGTGCGCAGACAGAAGTCCGGGGATGTGATGCTTCGCATCAAGGAAGACACCAAGCATGGTGCAGAAGTTGTGGAGGCTATTGCAGAGGGTGTTACGGTTGTATTCATCATTGCTCTATCGCTGGGATATTTGTACAGAGCAGATGCATGGGTTGCGGTTATCGCCTTGGTAAGTGCAGGGGCCATCTGGTTCACGGCGAGGTTGTATGATCAGCGAATTGTACATCTGTCCGATGAGGTCGAATCCAGGGAAGGCGAGTCCCAAGAACAGATCCAACAGTATGTTGAAGGGATACCGGTGATTCAGATGTATGATGCTTCACCGTGGTTTCTCGCTCGTTTTCGGACACAACAGCAATCACTGAATCGTGTTCAGGCTAAGTTGCAGATGACCCTGAGCATGTCGGATAACGTGGCGATGGCGGTGTTTGGTCTGGCTCAATTGGCAGCGTTGTTCCTTATTGCTTTGTCAGCGGCTAGGGGAACTTTGTCTCCGGGAATGGTTGTTGCAAGTAGTCTGCTGTTCGAATTGGTGGTGTGGCCAGTACTCGGCTTGTCCAGCCAGTGGAGTCAGATGCAAGCCAGCGTGGGTGCATTTGGACGTATCTCTGCATGGTTTAAGTTGGGTGATCACAAGAAGACAGACTCAGCCAAAACTAAGGACCCGGAGCTTGCACAGGGAATGTGTGACCAAGATCAAAGGAGTACACAAAAAGGGGCACATAAAGAGAACGAAATTGCTATGCTACGTCTTCAACAGGTTACAGTAACCGATGAAGACAGTGGTCGGAAGATTCTGGATCAGATTACGCTTAATCTGGTTCCTGGTGAACTGGTTGCGGTAGTTGGCGTCAGTGGTGCAGGAAAATCTACACTGTGCCAAGTGTGTGCAGGGCTGATCGAGCCAACAAACGGAAGCGTATTGCTGGGTGATCAACATGTTGCAGAGTATATAGAAATGGATAACCAATCCAGACTGACGTATATGCCGCAGACACCCACTTTTTTTACAGGAACGATCGAAGATAATATCCGTCTGAGTTCAGACGTTACATTGGACAGAGTGAAGCTTGCGACAGGGCAGGCAGGTTTGCAGGAATACATTGAGGCACAGGAAGGACAATACGCAGCAATGTTGCAAGAGAAAGGGGCCAATCTATCTGGAGGCCAACAGCAGCGATTGTCGCTTGCCAGACTCTTCTTGAGGTCATCCGATCTGTATATTCTGGACGAACCAACGTCATCACTGGATATTCAGACAGAACAGAACGTGATGAATCACTTGCTGAACTTTATGAAAGGCAGCATAGGGTTGCTTGTCACACATCGCATGGAGGTTGCTCGTCAGTGCTCTCGCATCCTTGTGATGGAACATGGCCGAATTGCCGAGGATGGAACGCATGAACAGTTGATGCAGAGGAAAGGATTGTATTATCGCATGAATGCAAAAGAAGCAGTTGTCGATGAGCGAGCTTGTACGAAATAATTAATGGACACGATTTGTTGAATTATATTTATTCTTATTTAACGTATGAACAGTAATGATAGATTTCATTTTCAGAGGAACGAGATTGGAGTTCTTTAATTCATACGGATATCGAAGTGTATCCTGCAACTATCCACACCCTACATGGTATAATAGAAAGAAACGGAGTTGATGGTCAGATGTCTGATTTACTCGATCCTCGGAACGATTTTGTTTTCAAACGTATTTTTGGCAGTGAGGAAAATAAAGATGTCCTGCTGGTGTTCTTGAACCGAACGTTTGCAGAGTCGGGTGAGCAGCCACTGACAGAGATCGTACTACTTAACCCGTATACCGATAAAGATGCTCCACTGGATAAACAGTCCATATTTGATATCTGGGCGAAAACAGCTGAAGGTAAGCTAATCAATATTGAAATGCAGTTATTTAATAAATACGATATCGAGAAGCGAACCCTATACTACTGGAGCAAACGTTATTCGAGCCAGCTTCAGGAAGGTCAGACATACAAGGAATTGAAAAAGTGCGTCACCATTAATATTTTGAATTACTCTTTTATCGCCAACGAGCGATATCATAATGTTTTTCATCTGAGGGAAGACCACACCGGACTTGAACTAAGTGATGATCTTGAAGTGCATTTCATGGAGTTGTCCAAACTGGACGAACAATCCGTTCCGATGGAAGGTGGACTGATTAACTGGCTCTTGTTCCTGAAAGGTGCTGACAAATCCAATTGGGAGGTGTTGCAAATGAATGAACCTACTTTGAAGAAGGCGATGGACACGCTGGAGTTCTTGAGTCAGGATCGGGAAGCACGTCGTTTGTATGAAGAGCGGCAGAAGTATTTGCATGATGAAGCTTCCATGATTGAGTGGGCTACGGAAAAGGGAATAGAAAAGGGATTAGTAGAAGGGGAAAAAAGAAAGGCGATTGAGATTGCAAAAAACATGCTCTCATTTGGAATTGAAGTTTCAGTTATCGCCAAAACAAGCGGCTTATCTGAGGCTGAAGTTGAAGCATTGAAAGATTAGAATTACCACCAGTGCAAAACAGTCGCTGTATGACTTGATTGTTTTTAAATTAAATGCAATCGTTTTGTCCAACTAGGGCAGGACGGTTGTTTTTAATTTCGTGTAGAAGCTTCAAACGTTTTACAGTAAAACGCGGTTGCTCATTCGGGGCTGGGCCGTTAAACTAAAGGGAGCGGCGTTTGCTTGACGGACAAGTCATGAGAACGCCATTTTGTTGTCAAGGATGCGGTATATGAGCCGCTTTCGGATGTCAGAATCGGATCGGACCAAGCTGGTGGAAAAACACCGGTGATAAGTAAGGAGTCTTTACATGAGTGTGCAAACACCTACATTAGAAGAAGCGCAGGGTCTCCTGCAAAAATATTATGGCTACCCCGACTTCCGTGAGGGACAGAAAAAGATTGTAGCCAGCCTGCTCGAACGTGAAGATACGCTCGGCATTATGCCAACCGGGGGCGGTAAGTCGATCTGTTATCAGATCCCCGCCCTGTTATATTCGGGGCTGACACTTGTTGTCTCCCCGTTGATCTCATTAATGAAGGACCAGGTCGATGCGTTGACGACCGCCGGAATTGCTGCCGCGTATATTAATAGTACACTTAGCGGCAAAGAAGTGAATGATCGCATCCGCGCGGCGCAGCGCGGTGAGCTGAAGTTGCTCTATGTCGCGCCTGAGCGACTGGAGCTGGATTGGTTCCGCGAGGAGATGGGCTATTTGCCGATCTCTTGCGTTGCCGTGGATGAGGCCCACTGTGTATCACAGTGGGGACATGATTTTCGGACAAGCTACCTGGCGGTAGCGCCGTTTGTGGACAGTTTGCCGGAGCGGCCGGTGGTTGCGGCCTTTACGGCTACAGCGACGCCCGAGGTCATGGGCGATATTCTGCGGCTGCTGCGTTTGCAGGACCCGCAGACATATGTGACCGGACTGGGGCGGGATAATCTGGCGTTTAGCGTGCTGCGCGGTGAGAGCAAGAAGGACTTTGTCCTGAATTATGCGCGCGAGCATGCCAGCGAGCCGGGCATTGTATACGCCGCGACTCGTAAGGACGTGGACGATCTGCATCAGCGTTTGTTGCAAGCGGGATTGCCCGCAGGACGCTACCATGCCGGGATGACGGACGATGAACGGTCCCAGAGCCAGGAAGCTTTTTTGTACGATGATATCCGAGTGATGGTGGCGACCAATGCGTTCGGGATGGGGATTGATAAATCGAACGTGCGTTACGTTATTCATAACAGCATGCCTAAGAATATGGAAGCATATGTGCAGGAAGCCGGACGTGCGGGCCGGGACGGAGAGCCGAGCCAGTGTATTTTGCTATTCGGGGCACAGGACATTATCACCCAGAAGTTCCTGATTGAGCAGAATCCGATGGACGGCGACCGTAAACAGAACGATTACCGGAAGCTGCAACAGATGGTGGATTACTGTTACACGACGCGTTGTCTGCGCAGTGCGCAGCTGGATTATTTCGGTGAGGTGCATGACGATACGCCGTGTGGTACTTGCAGTTCCTGTACGGACGACCGCGAGCTGGTAGACATGACGATTGATGCGCAGAAAATCTTTAGCTGCATTCACCGCATGCGTGAACGGTATGGTGTATCGCTGGTTGCTTCGGTGCTCAAAGGTTCCCGTGCCAAAAAAGTGCTCGATTATGGCTTCAACTCTTTGCCAACCTACGGCGTGATGGGTAATCGGACAGAGCGCGAGATATCGGAGATCATCAACGTGATGGTATCCGAAGGATATCTGATGCTGTCTGAGGGACAGTATCCGGTTGTGCGTTTGCAGCCACTAGCGGTGGAAGTGCTCAAAGGCCAGCGTGAAGTGATGCAGCGTGTCGTCCGCAAAACAGCGGCGACGGCTTCGGGTACGAACTATGGTGGACGCGGCGGACGCGATGCGATGCCATCTGCGGTTAATGAGACGGTATTTGAACAACTTCGTCTGATTCGGCGCGACTTGGCGGCGAAAGAGCATGTGCCATCGTACATTATCTTCAATGATGCGACCCTGCGTGAGATGAGTGTGGTATGTCCACAGACAGAACGTGACATGCTGGATATCAAAGGGGTCGGTGAGGTCAAGTACCGCAAGTACGGACTGCCGTTCCTGGAGTTTTTCCAGAAGCAATCGGGCGAAGAAGTGGATACGGATGATGATGCGTTTTACGAGTATGAGTAGGTATGAGCAGGTATAAGTAAGTATGAGTGAGTATGAGTTGATTGTAAGCGAGCTTGGCTGGTTGGGATGGAGTGAGAATTGTTGTTACTTTCGCCCTTTTAAGTCTTTGAAGTCATGTGCGTAAAGCTCAATTGATCAAAAAGTTGATAGATATGCTTCATGCAAGTTGATGGTTCGTCCATGATACGGGGGAAGCGTTCGGCAGAGGTTCGAGGCTAAGGCCTAAAGGCTCAAGGCAGTAAGATGGGGATAACGAATGGTGGATGGAACACGATTGAGGTCTTTTATAGGTTGAAGTTGAGTTTGAATTTGATTGTGGTGTCTCTGGAGTGCGGACAAAAGATGGTGAATTGTCTTTCAAAGGGTGGACATTGGCGTTAGGAATGGCTGATCGTATCGTATACAGCATGTAGTTCTATTATATGGGTTTTATACTGTATGTTGTGGTTTGGGTTTGGCTAGGTGTATATGTCTTTTTGAAAAGAGTGTCCACTCTTTGAAAGACAAAAGTTGGATATGTCCATGAGACATGGAATGGCTAGTTCAAAAGAGGTTTAGATGAACAGCATCCGAGGCAGGGTGGCTGTGCAGCTTTCCTTTTACCAAAAAAAATATGGGCTGGGTGTCCAGGCAAAGGTTGTGAACCATGAAGGTTATTCTTTCTACATTAAATGCAAAGTACATCCATACCTCCTTGGCCTTGCGGTGTCTGAAGGCATACAGTGAGAAGGATTTTGATATTGACCTGGCGGAGTATACGATCAAAGATCCAGTCATGAATATTGTGTCTGATCTGTATCAGCGCGGTGCGGACGTGATTGGTTTCTCGTGTTACATCTGGAACATTGAAGAGACAATCAAGGTCATTGATAACCTGAAAAAGGTTATGCCGAACGTGAAAATTCTGCTGGGCGGGCCGGAAGTGTCCTACGACACGGAATATTGGATGAACCGGATTCCCAATGTTGATTTTATCGTCATGGGTGAAGGGGAAGAGACGTTGCATCAGCTTTTGATGGAGCTTGAAGGAAGCAAGAAGTTCCACTTTGTCTATGGACTGGCGTATCGCAAAGGGGAAGAGGTCATTCTCATGCCAGGACGGCCAAAAGCGGATCTGAACGATCTGCCTTCACCGCATCGATTTGAAGAGGATATTCCGGAGCTTGGGAAACGGGTTGTTTATTTTGAGACCAGTCGGGGCTGTCCGTTCAGTTGTCAGTTCTGTCTGTCCAGTATTGAGGTCGGCGTGCGGTATTACGATATTGAGCGGACGAAGTCGGACATTCTGTACCTGATCGAGAAGGGTGCGAAGCTGATCAAGTTTGTGGACCGGACGTTTAACATCAAGCGGGATTATGCGCTCGAAATGTTCAAATTCCTGATCGAGAATCATCAGGGGACGGTGTTTCAGTTTGAAATTACGGCGGATATTATGCGTCCCGAGGTACTCGACTATCTGGCAGAGAATGCGCCGCCGGGCACATTCCGCTTCGAAATTGGGGTACAGTCCACCAATGATCCGACAAATGAACTGGTGAAACGGCGCCAGAACTTTACCAAGCTGAGCCGTACGGTCAATAAGGTCAAAGCTAGCGGGAAAATCGACCAGCATCTGGATCTCATCGCCGGACTGCCGGAGGAAGATTACAATACGTTCCGCAAAACGTTTAACGATGTGTTTGCACTGGGACCTGAAGAGCTTCAGCTCGGATTCCTTAAAATGCTGCGTGGTACGGGTCTGCGTCTGGATGCAGAGAAGTACAACTACACATACATGGATCACGCGCCGTATGAGATTCTGGGCAGTGACGTGCTGCCGTTCAGCGACATCGTACGCCTGAAGCGGCTGGAGGATGTGTTGGAGAAATACTGGAACGCACACCGGATGGACCATACGCTGAAGTATCTGATGGAGCAGGAGTTCAACTCACCGTTTGATTTCTTCCAGGCGTTTGGGGATTATTGGGAAGGTCAGGGTTGGCAGAAGATCGGGCACCAACTGGAGGATCTGTTCACTCGTCTGCATAGCTTCCTGGAGTCGCGGAATACGCCGCATATGGATATCGTGCTTGGCTTGATGAAGCTGGACTATTTCCTCGGCCACAAATACAAACCACGCAAAATCTGGTGGGAGGATCCGCTTCAGAAAGATCAGTGGGCAGGTTATATGAAAACGTTGGCTGAACGTCCGGAAGACGTTCGACTGCCACGTGTTGCCGGCGCCGCAGGCACGGCATGGCTCGAAAGCAGCGGCACAGGTCCGAGTGCCGCTGCGGCAAGTTCGGCTGCTGCCGGAGAAGACTCTGCCGCAGATGCGGCGGGTGTGATCGGCAGCGAAGCCGGGGGTGCAGCGTCGCTCACTGCGGGCGACGCAACAGGGTCCGCCGCGGATGGAGCGGCGGACATGGTGGATGGCAACGCTTCGCGTGCGTTGCCGATGACCTCGGCCATGACCGCACAGACGGTCATGGGTGCCCGTGCTTTCGCCGACCTTGGTCTCGGCGAAAAAGAATTGCAGAAGCACACCGTATTGGATGTGCTTCCGTTCCGGCTTGAGCGTGTGCTAGCTGGCGCCAGCCCGCTTGCCGCGAAAGGCCGGACGCTGCTGGTCGTTGTGTACCAGCAGCATGAAGGGCAGCAGGCGCAGTATTACACGCTGCCGCTGGGAGAAGAAGCCGCTGCCATATAGGATGCAGCGGCCTTTGAAAGAGCACCGCGATCATTGACGCGGTGCATCCCCAATGGGGTGCTGCCCGAAATGGGCGCAGCTCCTCAGCCTTACGCGGCTTGCCATTGCACAAGCCGCGCTGAGCTTTACCTTTTACAACGTCATATTTTTCCGAAAGCATCGGAAGGTCATTGGATTCCCGTATGGGATGAGAATGGTCTTCCTTTTTTTGTTTTTTTCAAATTCTATAGAATCACATGTCCAATTCAGATTCCCTATAACAACGAACATATTCAGGGCATTCGGCAGATAGCGGGTAGACGGTGGGAGTCCGAAGCGAAACGGTGGATCATCCCTTATACGATTGCAACGATCCAGAAATTTACGAACCTTTTTGATTCAGTACATGTGCAGATTAGCCCGGAGTTGAGGGAAGAGAGTGAAGCATTGAGGGATTGGAAGATAAGTGGAGAACCTCCCAAATGGAAAAGAGATCAATTACAGCAAGCGCTAAAATTAAGAGGATACAGTCGCAAAACCATTAAAGCATACTGTAGTCAAATTGAACGATTTCTGGCTAGTCTTCCTCAAGTAGATACAGACATCAGCACATCCAATGTCCAGACATATTGTTACTTAAATCCGTAACTAATCTCAAGCATAAGACCCTTCTGTATCTCAGCTATTCGGCTGGGCTGCGTGTAGGCGAAGTCGTTCGTCTACGCTATAGCGATCTGGATATTGAGCGTCAGACACTGATTGTAAGGCAGGGAAAAGGTCAGAAGGATCGGAGAACGCTCCTCTCCAATCTTGCTTGGGAAATTGTGCAGAAATACATTGCTGCGTATAGACCCAACCGTTGGTTGTTCCCAGGACAATCTTCGGATCGGCATCTGACTGAGCGCAGCGTGCAAAAGGTTTTTGAAGAACCCAGACAAAGAGCAGGCATTGTGAAAAAAGTTAGTATTCATGCCTTGAGGCACTCTTTCGCTACGCATTTACTAGAAAACGGAACAGACCTGCGCTACATTCAGGAGCTACTTGGTCACACGAGTGCAAAAACAACACAGCGCTATACGCATGTCAGCACGAAACATATTCAGCGTATTCAGAGCCCACTGGATCGTATGGACATGGGAGATTGAGCATCCCGATAATTCTCCCTTTTTCACCAAATTTTTCTTCGCAAATATTACCGAATAAGTTATCATATACGTAATTCAGATATTACGATAAATGTGTGGTATTTGCGAAGTACATAAATTAAATGTTATAGGAAATCAACAAAACACATATAAAATCAAAAGTAAGTAAGCTAAAAGTAATTCAAATTTGTCTCAATGTATAAATGAAGAGGTGACGGTAAAATGACTGATTTTCTTTTATACGATTATTTGCAAATATATTCTGATGAAAACTATATTAAGAAAATAAAAACTGCTGATATTGAACAATTCTTAATTCAATCCTTGGAGTTCAAGAAAATAAGTGATTTAAGGTTCTCCAAAATTATCTATGGTGAATCGGTAACAGCCACAGGGATTTTAGCTAATTCTAATGGAGGTTATGCTTTTGATACATTAGAGGGTATAGAGGAGATTAACTTAATCGAAATAGACATACCACTAATGACTAATATTGAAATAGAAAAAGCTATCTTAGAAATTGCAAATACAATATCAAGTAAATACTCATGGATAATAGAAGAGCGTAGATAATAAATGGATTTTAGAGTGGGCTTAATCAAAGAAGACGTTGACATCTTATAACATAATATTCACGCTGCGGACATACGTCCTGGTCCGGTATTCGCCGGACACTCAGCATACGCTGAGTCGTGAATACAGGAACGTTAGAAGAAATCATCGCAAAAAACTAAAAACAAATATAAGAGCATAAGCAACCTTATTGTGAAATATTTAGAGGAGAAGGGAATACAACCTAATGGAGAAAAAATTGCCTTTATTTATCGTAACAGGTGCAAGTGGGTCAGGAAAAACATATGTCATTAAAGAAGTACGGAGAATGATGCCAGATTTTGATGTTTTTGACCCAGATAATCTTGTAGAGTTTATTGGACACGATTGGGAAAAAATAAGGAATATTTGGCTTCGGGTTGCACGTAATATCGCTCAAAGTGGGCGAATGACAATAATATGCGGGACAATGATGCCTTGGGATATTGAAAAATGTGCAGACTTTCCTTTTTTTAAGCATGTATATTATATAAACTTACATTGTAATGAAGAAGTTCGCGAGAAACGTTTAAGGGAAAGAAATTGGTCCGATGAAGAAATTGAAAACCACAAGAACTTTGCAAAACGATTGCTTGAGATTGCCGACGAGGCGTATATCCCACCTATGCCTACAATTGATACCTCGAATACGGATGTAACTGAGGTCGCCTCCCAGATAAAAGAATGGGTTCAAAAATACACTTAACTTAACGAAAAACGATTGTGTATTGGATAAGCATTTCGAAGAAGGCGCTGACATCTTATAACAATGCATTACTACTGGGTATTCGCCCTTGATCGCCAAGAAGTATATTCAGGCGATACATTCAACCAGCTTAGTCCAACGACCCGTTCACTATGGTCACTTAAGCTGCTTGAACGTCAGGAATGCCAAACGTTATGTGCAATTACTTACAAGTTTAATGGGGAGGGATATTTCCAAGTAGATGATTTCAGTTATTATATCGATATTAATGTATCAATCTCCCACCGTTGTTTTTACTAAGGAAGAGATTGGAAAATATGAAGAGTTATCAAAATCAATTAATGAAGGACGATTAATTGATTATTCTTTACAATACCCCAAGTACCGTTTTCTACATTATTTATCATTGAATGGAAAATACGTGTTTCACGGTTCTAATTATGGCAATATTGAAAGATTTGAACCACGTAAGCAGACGTTGTACAACAATGAACTAACGACATCTGTGTTTGCAACGACAGAACCATTATGGTCTATTTTCTATGCAGTATTTAATCGAAGTGCATTAATTGGGAGTTTTCGAAATGGATGTATTATAGGGCGAAACAAAAAGTACCATTATTATTCAATAAATGAATCTACATTTAATAACAATCCTTGGACGGATGGCATGCTGTACATACTACCTAGAGATAAATTTCATATGTCTGGACATGGGAAAGTACAATTTGATGAGTGGATTTGCAATGAATTTGTAACACCAACAGCCAAGATAAGCGTATCCTTATCAGATTTTTTTTTCTTGAATAAAGTAGCAGTTCACAAAGATAAAGAGTCATTGACTAGTACCTGGATATTTTATAAAGCACGAACGTTATTGGCGAATTCGAAGAGGTCAAGTAACAGCACATAACACAATATCTACGCCGTGTCGCATACGCTCCTTGGTCTGCCTAGGAATTTTCAAAGAAGGGAATCAGCAGACAACCCCGCACAGCCTAACCGCGTCGCGGCCAGTCGCATATGCTCCTTTAACGCAGTGAGGGTTCGTAGATACAATAACGATGCCTGAACGTTATAGGAAATTCCGACAAGTTCAAAAAAGGAGTTATTCAATGAAAATTATAACTTCAATAATTATATGTGTGTGTATACTTCTCACTGTTGGTTGTTCTAAATTCAAAGAAGAAAATTCCTCAATTACTCCTACAAAACCTTCGATAGAATCCCTAACGCCAAGTGCAATTTCAGAATCAGATTCTACAGAAGAAGTTGTATCAACTGATCTGCCAGTTTCAACTCCTGGATTAGGAAATATAAAAGAAGATAAATATTATTCAATAAAATATAATCAATCCCTTGTTCAATTGAGAAATGATGAAAAGACAGTAGTCAATATATTAGGGGATCCTAACGAAGCCTCTCAAGTTAAGAAACTCGGTGATGGAGCAGACACGTTTAGTGATATGTACTCTAAGGATCTCTATTATAGTGGATTAACATTGAAGTTTCTGGGAATGGAAGAGAACAATCTATGGCTTTCGGAAATCATATTAGATAGGAATGAATATGAGACATCTGAAGGGATAAAAGTGGGGGATCATTTAGAAAAATTGAAAAATGCATATCCAACTATTAAATATGAAGACCTTAAGACAATTGAGAATAAACCAAATTCAAAGATATATGAATATTTTCAAGGTGATCTTGGGTTTTTCGCTGAATTTATTGTCGATGAGATTGATGTCATAGAAGAGATTCATATGTATTTTCTTTTTGATTAATTCATTATGTCATTGAAGAGCACCCTTAGAACTAATAAATAGATTTCACGTTCTAATATTGTATGAACAGATAGATCTGCGTTATCGTAAAGAAATAGAGTTTTATGCATATCCTGAGGTAAAAGCTAATGTAACTGTTTGAAGTAGAGGTTCCAATAGGAAGCGATACCAGATGATAAGTTATAAACCATTTCAAAAATTATGGATTGACAGGGATATTAAGAAACATGATTTATTGAAAATGATGGGATATCATCGGCAACGATGGCAAAGCTCAATACGAATGAGTATATATCGTTAAAAGTAATCAATAAGTTTGTACGGCATTGGGATGTTGATTAACTCAAAGATGTGATTCCGTTGTATAACATACTATTCAATCAGCGACCTCGGGGAGAGCACTGTGGACATTCAAGCGGTGCATCCCCCGTGAGCTGCTGCGCCTATGGGACGCAGCAGCGTAACACAAGCTGCATGGCATGGCCGAATGGCATCATGCAGCATCATGCAGCAGGAGGCAGCGCCACGGCTATGCGGTCGCGGCGCTTTTTGGCGTGCATCATACAGCGTAGCAACGGTGGATGCACCAAGCGTTGCCATCACGGAAGTGTGCTCGAGATGGCAGCATGAGCACCGCGCTGATGCATGCGGTGCAACCACCTGAGGTGCTGCCCGAATTGAAGCAGCACCTCACCCTCACGTGGCTTGCCATTGCACAAGCCGCGATCCGTTTTACCTTTTACAAGTAAAGCATCATTCAAATCGGAGAAATCAACATGATATAATCAAAGGAAAATGGATCAAGGAAGGATAGTTAGAAAACATGGATGATTTTACGAAGAAACGCATTCAAAAAATGATGGACCATTACACCGAAAATGCAGTACCTGAGCATGTGAAAAGTCAGATAAAGATTAGTTATAAAATCAGAGGCAACCATGTGACGTTGATTGAAGAAAGACAAGCCTTTCAAAGCGATCAATGGGTACAGATGCCGGTAGCACAGTTCAGATTGGATGAGAAGGCATGGAAAGTGTATTGGCAGGACAGTAAAGGCAAGTGGCATTTCATCGATGATATTGAACCGAATGAAGATTTTGAAACACAGCTCAAGATCGTGGACGAAGGTCATAATGGAATGTTCTGGGGTTAATTTTTCTGAAAAAGCGTTGGAGGCCACAGAATGGATCTGAAGACGTACCTGGCAGAGCATTTTCCAAACCTGACCTTAGAATCACCTCTTTTTTATAATTGGGATGTTGCAATACGATTCGAACTTGGCAATCCTCTGATGTTTGGAATGAATACGGAGCATTACATGGAACAAGTGTATCATCGATCAATTGAATTATTTAAGGCTCTTCATGATCAAGAAGATGAAGTCCTATTAATAACTCAAGCTTATTTTGCAGATAAGCCTAAACACAAAGTGAAAAAATTGAACCTGTACAGAAAATATATCAAGAAGAAAGGGCCAATTAGAGCCTTGAGACTTGAGATATTTCCAGGTTTGGATTGTGAAACGGATGACATCCCAGACCCAAGAAACAACATGTATAGGTACTGGACTAAATGTAGAGTTGAGGACTTGAAATATAATCAGTTAATCAAAGCTATATGTAATCATGATGTTGGAATTAAGCCAAAGATTTATCATAGGGTGTATTTCATTAATATAAGTAAGAAAACGATATTTCACATCTATGATGATAGAGGTTGCGATGTTATTTCAGCATCAAGACAAGCACTAACGGATATCTATACAGAATATAACGATTGGATTTTAGATTATGATCGAGACAGAATTAACAATATATTTATAGGATAATGGGGTGGATGATCGATGACAGTTTTCGGGTGTTGATCGCGCAGGGATAATGTATTATTTGAAATACAGGTTTGGAAAGAACTTTAAGAGTGTTCAGATGTAAGGAGTAAAGATTATGGATAAAAAAGAAAAGAAGTTTATTATTGCTATGATTGTACTTGCTGTAGTTGTATTAGGAGCTATATGGTACCTAAAAGTAGGATATTTATTAAAGAAACCAGAGATACCCGAGGCAAATATTGCAATTCAGACCCAAATGGTCGATGGTGGTGCGATTAGTTTACGAAATGCTGATTACACGGGAAATCAAATCAAGATTCGATATGAAGTGAAAGGGTTTAGTTTAACGGAATATAATATTGCTTGTGAGATTTATCATGACGGACATTTGATTTCAACTTCTGGCTCAACAGGTGGGGGTTTGATAGAACTGGACGAAAAGCATTATTACTTCATTGCTAGTGAGAATATAATTCAAATGAATCTGCCTCAATCTATACATCTAAACGTGGAGATTAAAGTGATACCCAATGATTTTAGACAAAAATCGATAACTTCATCCTTTGACGTAAGCCTTGATAAAAAAGTGAAATAGATTGAAGGGGGCGCTATGTTTGCAAAGGTCACCGTTTTTTGATGAAAACCTTAATTCAAATGGTAATTCTTCATGACAGAGTCCCGGAAAGTTTCGTATTCTGATAACGCTTGTGCAGTGGAGGATTGAGGCACACTATATTGAGTTATCCCTTCAAGGCTGAATTTGCCTAAGTTATAATTGATTAATCCATAATCACCAAAGGAGTTTTTCATCAAGAAAAGCACACTTTTATCACCCTTCTGCAGTTCTACATAGTCATCAACTGTATATTTGACGTCTCCTTCGAGGCTAACGGGTTCAATGATTGTTAATTCGTTCTGATCTGAAGGGAAATCTTCGGGTTTTTTCAATATCTTTTCAATCTTAATGTTTGTATTGGTGTGATAGGATTGCATGGTTCCATCATCAAATGCAGTAATAACATGCTCTCGATCTCTGAAATCTTCTGTTGCGTGACCAATGACGATCAGTTCAGCGAACGCATCCAGCTTATCTATTTCATGAAATATTAAAGAGTTGGCTGAAAGGTTGACGACTTTATGAATAGGCACGTCCGGTTTCGATTGACCACTTGCGTAAGCGATTGCAACAGCGGAGATAGCTGATACGATGAATACAGAGACTAGTACAACCTTCCTTTTGAAAAAAGACATGAACTCATCCTCTCCGTTAGATTTAACTTCTTTTAAAAGAATCTTGCTTCATTTCTACTATACACATATCTGAAAATTATTGTAAATTAAATATCTAACAGAATATCAATCCTGAATTCAGAATCTAAAATATGGTGGCACCATATAATTGATTTTTGGAACGGAAAGACAAAATATGTTGAAGGACCTAAAGCGTGACCATAAAATTTGATAGAAGAAATTCAAGGAGGGTCCTATGAAGACCATCGTTTATATGGTAAGGCATGCGGAGTCACCGTATACGGAAGGAACGGAAAGAACGAGGGGGCTTACCCTGGAGGGAAAGATGAATGCAGAACGAGTAACGGAAATATTAACGAATGAAGGAATACATTCCATTGTCTCAAGTCCTTATGCCAGGGCTATTCTGACCTTAGAAGGTGTGGCAGCAGCGTTAGAATTAGATATTCAGATCATGGAGGATCTGCGGGAAAGGCATTTTTCAGATAATATGATTGCGGATGAAGAGTTCGAGCCTGCTTCGAAGAAGATGTTTGATGACCCGGATTATGCATTGCCAGGAGGCGAGTCGAACACGGTTTGCCAGAATAGAGCAGTGGGCGTGTTGAAACAGATTTTAGAAGAGTACAAGGGTAAAAAAGTGGCGATTGGCACACACGGACATGTAATGACGTTGATGATGAACTACTTTGATGCGAGTTACGGATTGGATTTTATGAATCAAACCAAGAAACCGGACATTTATCGATTACAATTTGACGAGATGGAATTAGAGAAAGTTACAAGACTATGGGGCGAATAGGGTGAAAGTGAATAGGCGAGAACGCTTGTTCATAATTTTAGTTACAGGTAAAATATAGATAAAATTGAATTTTAGAGGAGTGACTCCAATGACGTTACAAAACTTATTTCATGAAAAACCAACGAAACTATGGAACGAGAGAATGGTTAAACACGGAGATGAGCTTTTCACAGAAGAGAGATTACTCATGTCTGATCAAGCCCTGGATACATATTTGCACCAATTAATAGCATTACAAGAAACGAAAGATTCCGAGCGCATGATGAAGGCTGTAGAAGAAGTTGTGGTTAGGTTTAATGAAATGAATGAGGCCAATGGTTACTTTATTGAGACGATGGAACGTGAAGAATTGGCTGATTTTATAGACAAGGCGGCTAGGCTAGCTGGGTTAGACATCCAGGAGGATGAAGATATTACGGAAGAATGGAGAGAGTGGTAATTCGGCAGAACAGCGTTTTCCAATTTTAATGATAAGGGTGATCAATATGGAACGAGGACTCATTATATTTTTGAACGGAACGTCAAGTTCGGGGAAGACGAGCATTGCGATGGAAATGAAAAATCAGGGAGACATTCCGTTTCATCATCTATCTGTAGATCAATTTCTGCATAATTATGATCAATTCATCGACAATACATATCCAGATATGAAACCAACAAGAGAAGTGGAACACCATGTGATGACAGATATCCTGTTCGACCCCATCAATTCGTTGTACTGTGCAACCATTAAGCTGTTTTCGGAAATGGGTTTGAATGTCATCGTGGATACGGTCATCAGCAATGACAAGTGGTTTAACGGTTTTTATGAGTTACTATCGGATTATCCGATATTGTTTGTAGGCGTGCAGTGCTCAAAAGAAGAACTCACCAGAAGAGAGCAGAGCAGGGGAGATCGCGCGATTGGACTGGCCCATTCCCAGTTCGACTATATCTACTCCTATGATGAGTATGATCTGGAAGTGAATACGGAAGAGCTTAGCTCCGCTGCATGTGCGGAAAAGATATTAAGTTATATGAAGTCTGATCAGGAATACTTGGCATTTAAGAAATTAATCAGAAGAAACTAAGAAACTGTAGCTGATTGCGTCTGATAATATGATATCCATTCCAATGAAAGTTAGGGATTCGGCCAAATCTTTTTCTCAGAGTTGCCAGGACCTAATAAGTAGATTTCATCAACATTCCCATAAGTATTAGAAAATGAAATTGTGAAGTCTTTACTACCACCGATAGGAAGTTTACTGCCTTTAATCTGAATGAAAAGTGAATTGTTATGATGTGAGAGGTAGTAGCCGTGATATCTGCTAATACTGTCTGCAAATCCACCTTTTACCGTAATAAGCTCAGGAGAAACTTCAGTTCTCGTAACCATTGTCTCGTCAGGATCGACAACCTTGTTCAACATATAAAGTCCAATGATAATAGGAATAACCATAATAAAAACTGCGCTAACAATAAAGCTATACTTCATGTTTGGTCGCATACTCATGTTTCACCTCATAATTAGATGATATGAATCGATGTCTCAATACTCATTGGGCATCGATTTATTGTATTTAATCAGAACAGAATTCTACGTTTAGAAATATTAGGCTCATTTAAATAATATACTAATTCATTTTTTTTGTAGAGATAGGGGGAGACTGCAAGCATATATCACTGAAACATTAAAGGACGGATAAGCGCTCGCGATGTCGCATTAGTCCGGCTGAAATGTCGCAAAAGTACATGGTAACACGATACGGAGATCGTATATACTCTCTTTATGTTTCGATAATGAAAATCATTATCAGTATTATACATAAGGGGGATTCATCATGAATCAAGGAACAAAGGGGCAAGCGGCTGGTAACAAGGCCTATACTGCTCACAAATCACGATTATTTATGGGCTTGATGCTGGCCCTTATTCTTGTATTGACGGCTTGCGGTGCCGCAACAGGTACAGATAGCGGTAAGCAATCTGCGGCAACGCCAGCGGAGACACCTGCGAATGCGGAAACGCAGACGGACGGAGCTTTTCCCGTAACGATCAAGGGTATGAAGGGTGACATCACTCTAAACGAAAAACCACAGAAAATTGCAGTGCTAGATGTTAAATTTCTGGATCAGATGTTAGCGGTTGGCGAGAAGCCGGCTGGTAGTGTTATTGCTGGAGGCAACACCGATTTTCCAGAGTACTTAGGCGATCAGCCGAGTGACGTACAGGTTCTGGGTACACGGGACGAGCCTAATCTGGAAGCGATTGTAGCGTTGGACCCGGATCTGATTATCATGACGGACTTCCAGGAGAAGCAGTATGAAAGTGTAAGCAAAATTGCACCTACCCTGGTACTCGACTTCTACGAAGACTGGCGTGATACGTTGGCAACGGTCGCTAAGATTACAGACAAGCAGGACGAAGCGGAGAAAGTGCGCACAGCCTATGAGGAGAAAGTCGCTGGTCTGAAGGCTCAGCTGTCAGAGAAAATGGGAGATGAAACAGTAGCTCTTATTCGTCCGAGAAAAGAAGGCATTCGTGTTCATGGTATTGAGCATCGTACGGGTGGCATTTTGTATAATGATTTGGGCTTGAACATGCCTGAACTCGTTAAAGAGATCAAGGATGATACTTCTGTTGAAATTTCCATGGAGAAGGTTCCTGACATTGGGGCAGATCGTTATTTTGTGCTGTCGGATGAGCTGTTTGCGGCAGAGGCAGAGGCAATGGTGAGTAATCCAGTGTGGAAGTCCCTTGATGCTGTGAAAAATAACCGCACGTATGACGTAAACTCAACACTGTGGATTGCATACTACGGACCTCTTGCGATTAATCTTATTGTAGATCAGGCATCGGAAGCCCTGCTCGGATCGAATTAATATGAACTCATATCTCTCGACAGACTTATGGAAAGAGACGGTGGAGGATCATTCGATTTTGCTTGGTGAGCCGCCTAAACACAGTGTCCGTACCATTGCCCTAAGTGAGCTGCATGACGAAGCGGCATGCCGAGAGTATATCAGCTGGTTTCAGGAGTACATTGATGCGCCTGACATGAAGGTTGCCGCTTCCATGTTAGCCAAACGGATCGGTTATCTATGGACGACTCCGCTCGTGACCGCGATGACGTTTCATCATCAGCATGTAACCTTTCAGCTGGAGAACAGCTTTCTCTATCATCCGGAGCTCTCGGATCATGAGGGCGGCACACGATTTCCTTTTCTAGCGGTGAATGGGCTTCAGGCTGAAGGACTAACGGGAGACAGGGGAGCATGGCGGGAAAAGGTGCTCGAGGAGATGTTTGCGGTACAGCTTACACCGCTGTTAAAGACACTTGCTGCGATTGCGCCTCTTTCGATGAGTATTCTCTGGGAGAATATCATGGTACGTATCGGCCGACTATTCGCTCCTGATGAAGCCGAGACTGAGCAGGAAAGTAAGATCATTCGAGAGGACTTTTCATATCTGACGCAGGTGGCATCCGGGGAAGTGTTTGGTGAGCGGAAGAATCCGTTAACCCGCTTCACCGATTGTAAGGACAATGTGCATGTTGCCAAAAGCGAGCGAATTACCTGCTGTTTCTATTACCAGATGTCAGGCGAATATTGTCTCAAATGTCCGAAAATTGACAATGAGAAAGAATCTCAATTACAATGACAACAGCAAGAATTTTACCTTTGCTATTGTCAGGAGATGAGAGAAATGCCGCTGCAAGAACAGACAAGTCTATGGAGTGAGACAACGATCAAGATGCTTGACGGGTATAGCGGTACTTTGCAGACAGGCAGCGTTTTACACGAAACGGATTTAACTTCAAATGTGCTGCTGCTGGCCTACGGAGGGGAAGGGGAGCTTGCAATGGATGGCGAGGGTAGCCACATTGGAGCTTCTTTTGCCTGTCATGTGGTGAAGGGAGCATCCTTTACGCTGACGGCCAGATCAGACGAACTTTATTATATCGTAATCATGTACGAGGCTTCTTCCATGGAAGGAGTCTCCCATGCCATGCCCTCGTATCGCAAACATCCGCTGCAAAATTCGTTTATTCAGAACCCTGTGACTCAGGCCGAATGGATCCAGAATGCGGAAAAAATCGTTGCCAAATGGCGCCGTGGCGAAGGATTGGAACGGTTTCATGCCCATGCGTTGCTCCAGGGGATGATCTATGAACTGATCATGGAGTATGAACGTGGTCAAGGGGGAGCAGAGTCTGACATGGTGGATGTAGTTGTGTCATATATATCATCGCATTATCGCCAGAATCTGGAGCTTAAGGAGCTGGCAGCTCTCGCTGGATGTAGCGTAAGACAGTTACAGCGACGATTCAAACAAGATAAGCAGCTCGGACCAATGGAGTATGTCATCCAGCTACGTATGGAAAATGCTTCGCGGATGCTGCATCATACGGATGCGTCCATTGGGGAAATTGCTGAAAAAATGGGCTACCGTGATATGTATTATTTCAGTAGGGCGTTTAAGAAATATTATGGCGTTCCTCCGCTGCGTTATCGGCTTGCTGCCGCTCCGGAAACCGATGCAAACTATGCTCATTCCTTGCTGCGGAATCGCATAGCTTCTTCCTACGAGTCGGACCAAGGTCCAGTGATATGCCATATGCGAGGTGAATATCCTGTCACCCGTTCTCCACAGCGTATCGCTGTACTTGATGTGCAATATGCAGATCATTTGCTTGCGCTTGGATTATCTCCAGCAGGAAGTGTGGGACTAGGAAGTGGAACGTTCCATTTCCCGCAATATATCAGGGCAGGACTTCAGGGTACCGAATTACTGGGAACGTATGAGTACCCTGATCTGCTTGCTGTCGAACGACTGTCCCCGGATCTGATTATTTGCACCGAGGTGCATGAACAGTACTATGAACGGCTCAGCCGGGTGGCTCCAGTTCTTATGTTTAAACGCAATGAGAGCTGGCAGACCATTCTTGGCCTGTTCGGTGAATTAACTGGTAAACGAGCAGAGGCAAAGCGAATACTTGCGGATTATCACCGACGAACCACATTGCTTTCTGAAGAACTTGCTCCAGTACTGGCAGGTAAGAGCGTGGCACTGATTCGTCCGCTGGACTCTCTCGTTCGTGTACATTCGGCTTCGCATCGTACAGGTGGCGTGCTGTACCGTGATCTGGGTCTGCCTGTTCCGTTATTTGTGGCAGATACCACCGACACGGCCTATCATATCTCCGTTGACAGACTACCGGCTGTGCAGGCGAGCCACTACTTCCTACTTAGCAATGAGATCATGCAGGAGGGCATATCCGCGACCGAGCAACGTGTCTGGGGGATGCTTGATACGGATGAGAGACAGCAAATACACTCGGTAGATGCCGCGACATGGATCGGTTGTTATGGGCCGATGGGGATTAATGGGATTGTGGATCAGGTGGAAAAGGCGTTGTTGGGGTGAGGGGGAGTTGCTGGTTTTACCCGTTTGCAGCGAAAGATAGTACTTTCTATTGAAAAGATGATTGGTTCCAATGGTATCGGAAGGCCGTCGGATTCCTCATGGGATGAAGAAGGGCCTTTTTGTTTTAAATGATGGTTCCTTACTTGCATTCTGTACAATACTATGCATATTCAGTATTCAGAACCCACAGGGATGTATGGACTTGGGAGATTAAGTTTCTTGATTTATTCGGAGGGACATCCCTTAACATCATATTCATGTTGCGCGGTCTTGTATTCGCACGTATGCATGGTATAAAGCTTAAGAATATGCAACAAAAAAAGAATCGGCGAACCGATTCTTAAAAGTAATTTTCATCCTTACGGCGTAAAAAACAATTTCACATGATAGCAGAATCTACATCAATTTAACCGAGTAGCTAAGCTTATCTCAATCTTGTACTTCATGATAATTACCAGTCCACGGATCAAAAGCGTATGAATTTACTTCTGAATTTTTTTCTACAGAAAACATATAACCTTTTTTAATTTCATTAGATTCATCTTCTATTAAAGTATTTTTCTCCTTATTAACAACATAAGGTTCTTCTAAATTCTGAGTGACCTTATCTACCGCACTTTCATACGTGTATTGAGGAAGTGTGATTATCGCATAAATTGGAATGAATATCAAAAAGAGTGTTTGTAAAAAAAATGCTGTTTCTCTACGCTTTTTACTTATTTGAACTTTTAAGAAATAACTCAACACTATGAAAAAGACTAACGCTCCAATAAAAGGAAACAGATCTAAAATATTATTGTAACGATATTGTAAAAAAATTAAAAAAGATATTTCTATCAGAGAAGCAATAATTATTAGTTTTCTATACATCATATCTCCTTTGAATAAGTAGTTGAAGCCAACATCAATGACATCAACTTATCTTAAATATATATTGAGTGGACTGTTTCGACATAGCCTTAGTTAAGAAGCCAAGCATTATAGGCTCCGATTATGCAAAGATCAGTATTACTTCTTCCTTCACCTTCAACTCTAATTGGTACCCATTCAACTTTTCCGTTCTTTGTATTAATCACTTTAGCATCTACGATCGTTCGCTTACTGCGCAAGCCAATCTTTCCGTTAGATCTCACTTCCAAGTCCTGTGCAGCAAATCTTCCATAAACTTGACCAGTAATAGCTTTGGTGATCTTATCAGCAACAATAGTTGAGCCAAGTGCTACGAGAATAGCTGTAATTATACCACCTGAGCTAACTGTGAGAAGACCCAAAATCACGCCTACTATGATTGAAACTTTAGTTCCTTTATCATAATTAAGATTATAAGTTTCTCCAAAAGTGATTTTTTCTTGTTTATATAAATAACCCCATTGCTTCACATTTGGATTAGAATTGTATGCTGAATCTACAAACGTCCAATTACTAGCAGCATTAGTAGCAAAAGATTCATTGTTGCTAATCATCGGATCTGGAGCAATTTTTTCAATATAGTCACTCTCATTAGAATATTCTACTTTCCCATCATTATCAATTGTCATCATATCTCTTGTTTCTTTGTTTTTAATTGTTTGAGATTCTTTTTCGCCATTTACATAAGAAGTTACAATATATTCTTTGTCTGTTTCTTCAATTGAAACTTCCAATGTACTTCCATCCTCAGTAGGGATAACGTATGTACCCGATTCATTAGTTGTACTAGTAGTGTTACTAAATCCACTAGCCCCTGCTACTTGAACACTTAAAATACCAACAATTAGAAGACAAGACAACAATGATGTGAATAATTTTTTCATACGAACACTCCTTTTAATAATATACTTTTAAAACGTTTTATATCCAATCATTTCCTAATATAATACATAATATCATTTAAGGCAAATGATTGTCTTTTCACTATGAGTTATTTTCAAAGAAAGTCCGACTTCCTTCCAAGCGAATTTGGTGTATAAATTAAGTGAAGATGTATCGCCTCCATTTTTGTCTCGAAGGAAATGTTACGAGGAACGATTTTTGAACTCAGATGTATATGATAAAATGATAGAAAGTTTAACGACTACTAATAACAAGAGGTTTAACACATGAAATGGCAAGAGGTTAGAGAACTGTTCCCTGACCAATTTGTTCTGGTTTCTATCATTCATTATCATGAGGAAGATAACAAAAAATCGTAGATGAAGTTGCACCAATTCGTATAGTGAAATTTCTCTAGTTATTGGTGGTCAGTTGGGAAAATATTGCGATAACATTTGTATAGAATTAATACCCATGCTCGAAGTGCTAAAGTATTTTTATGAAACTGGTAAACTACACGAATCACATCAATGGAAGCAAGAATAATAATTACTGGTCAGTTAGGGTTCTCGGGCTCATAAACACCAAAGGTTATGTGCAATTGTATTAAAAGAGCTGGAGTAGGAGAGTTCAGTGGTGAAGCGGAAATTCAAAAATCATTTTTTTTATATTGTGCTACTGTCAGTTCCATTTGTAGTATTAGAGATTTTACTTTTATTAAAATATCCTAACACCGGGTTAGGCAGGATTATAAGCTTGCCCATAACCTTTATGACGAATGGTATGATTATTCTGATCTTATCCAGTTTAGTTTATTTTTTGCTTAGATACACCAGATTTAGAGTTGTTGGGCGAGTTATTCTAGGATTAACGATATGTTTAACTCTTATCGTAACAGTATGGTTGTATCCGCAGGATTCATCCAAACATATTTCAAAAACTATAGTAGAAGATATTAAGAGTTTATGGAGTAAATAAGGAATTTAATTGTGAAACAGACAAAATCAATTTACTAAGATATTGGATGTGACTGTATGAATTATGAATTATTCAATAAAATCAATGGATATTTAGAAGGGGTAAGTAATTTAATTACTCACTTCGGAGGATGTTATGGGCACGAATATCAGTTTATAAAAATTGATTCGCCAATAGAACGAGCAATAGAACTTCATAATACTAATAGTAATTTAAAAAATCACAAAGATATTAAATATGGAGGACTAAGCGAATTAGATGATTGGAAGGATGAGATATTTAATATTACCACAAGATGGTTTTTCTCTTTATTTCGCTTACAGAATTTTGGCGTAAGTGTTGAATATTCGGACACTGATGGAGAAACGCCTGCAGAACTAGATAAAGAGTCAAATAACGTGAGTAATGAACTGATTAAACTGTTGGAAGAATTCTTTGAAGGGTCAAATGTTAAAGCTTATAGACTAGTAACAGAGGTTGGATGGAAAGATGAGTTTGATTGGGAACAGATTTATTTTTCGCTAGGTGATGAAGTATTTATCTTAGATCTATATCAGTGGGGTTAACGGACAACCTTACAAATCTCAGTCTGTCGAACGATTCCCGTTAGTATTTAGTAAGCGTTACAGGAAATTAACAAGTCAAAAAAAAAATAATGATAACTTGCGAGGCATTATGAAATTAATAAAATTAAAGGGCAGTAAAACTGAAGAAGATATAAGAAGAGAATTAGTAGGATCGCATGAGTCATTATTTAATGATGAAATAAGATCAGGATTGCTTTCAGTTATTAAGAGGTTTTTTCCACAAATGAAAACTGCCTATATTTTGTTCTGGACACCTGAACACGGGGAAGACATTTTTTCGTTGCTGATTAATAACGATAGAATTGCAAAAGTAGAAATTGATCGTTACGACCAAGATATTGAACCTATAATTGAAAGCAAACAACTAGACAATGTCTATTTAAAAGGACTTAGGAAATATTCACAGATTAGATTAGCGATTGCACTTGAACTTGTAAATATGGATCTTCAAGAAGAAGAAAAAATTAAAGGAGTTTCTGAATTGAAGAATCAAAAGCGTTTAATAATTTTGTTATTTCTTTTAATAATACTAGCCCTAACTGGTTGTAATTCAAACAGTGTGAAGACGGATGGAATTGTTGAGGACGGGTTGAACATAAACTCGATATCAATTGGACTGGGAGGGAGCGAAGAAGATGAAGGTATAACAGTCGTAACATATCATTTCAATCTATGGAATAGGACCAATAAATCAATAATCCTAAAAACAGTTGAACCAATTATAAGTAATGGGATTCAGGAGCGATTAATGGATAGAGACATTAAATTGGACATAAATAAGAAAGTTGATGGTAATACTTCGGAAGCACTGACAGGTACTTTTAAATTAGATACAAAAGGGCTTGATAAAGAAGGAATAATCAAGTTAAACATTAATGTTAAAGAATTTAATATAGCATTTGAACAAGTCATAGGAATAAACGAACCTTAAGGCTCAGCAATATCGGATAACAAAGTGTTAATGATATGGGACAGGTATCCTTTTTGCTGAAAATAGTGGTGTTTTCTTTAAAGGAGGATCTTAAATAATGAGAAAACGACATTCTATTGAAAAAGCGGAGTGGTCAGAAACAAGAGAGAACCAGTATCACAAAGACTGTAAGGATATTGTATTTTCATTTGGCGATAGACTCATTGAAGTGGATGGAACGGTATATTTGAAACGGAAAGAAGTCGAGATTAAGGTATTAAAACCTCTTAAACGAAAAACATTTTGGTATGAAACATGGCTAAAGATCAAAGAAATCTACAATACATAGTCTAATATAAATTCAACATGATCGCTTAAGAGCCAGTGAAGGTTGATTAATCATTTGGTGAGTAATATCTGGAGGTAATTGAATGACGATAATTTGTCTCGAAGGTGCCAGTTCGGTAGGTAAAAGTACCACTTGTCAGCAGTTCGCTACACAATATGATGCGTTTATAGTTCCAGAAACAGGGTTCCTTTTTGAATCTCCTCAACTTGACGGTAAGGAACTTATGATGTGGTTGCTGGAGAGACAAATCGATAGATGGCATATAGCATATGAGAAGAATCAACAACATGAGTATGTGATATTGGATGGAGATGTATTTAAGATTTGGTACAGCTGGATATATGGTTCTGAACACCTATCTTTAGATGAAACAGCGAACTTTTTTAGAGAGAAGTTATTGAAGAATGAAATATCATTACCGGATGCTTATGTACTATTCTGGGCTGAAGAAGATGAGTTGCGCAAGCGAAAGGAGATGGATCAGACAAGATCCAGAAGAAATTTTGATAAACATCTGCGCATGATTGAACCTCAAATGAGATACTTCCATTACCTTAATGAACTGGTACCAGGATATGTAGGGATTCATAAAGCAGAGACTGTAGCAGATAATATACATCATATTGTAAAGCATAGCGAGACATTACCGGACATAAAAAAACGCGAGAGCGAGATCTTTGATAGAGTAATTGATTTTTACAAGAGTACTACTCCTTAATCTTAGTGTGGCTTTTGATATCAGATCTCAAAGCTACTCTAGCCGTGTCTTGGATAACTGACCAAATACTGCGAACCAAGGAAAAAGGAATATGTGAGGTGAGTTATGGGCGTAAGAAAAAAATATAAACGTAAAATCGTTCGCTCCAATCGATTGTTTTATTGGTATGTTGAACCGGATATAGACGATGAAGGAATAATCAAATTACATATCGTTTCTGAGGATAAGAAGTTAATCGTCACTTATGAAGTGGGACAACACAGTATTAAGAACAAGCCCCCATTTACAGTCATCATCGGAGAAGAATTCGAAGGCTGGACAACAGAGTATATAGGATACAGAAGAGTACTCACACCGAAATGGAGCGATGAGATCATCACGCCAAAATTAATAGGTGCAATCATTGATTGGTGTCTCTTGAAAGATAAAGAAGTAAACATCGTTAATTGGAAAGGTGAACTTCTCCGACCTATCTCCTGAATGGTGTAATTGCATTTGAGAATAATTTAGATTCATGTGGACTCTTTTGAAAACGCATACTTGAGAACAAGAAATTCAATTACCATTTAATATAAAAGGAGAGAAGCTATGCAGATGAATCGTAGACATCACACGGTAAACAAAGTAATCGCTTGTGTTCTGTCATTCATATTTATCATTATGGCAATAGCGGTACCCGCCCACGCTGTAGAGAAACAGGTGGAGACTACACCATCCAGGATTCCTTTATCCAAGTTAGAGGAAACGATTGATGCTTATGTAGCCTCGTATGAGAAGTATACCGCTGCCGTTTCGGTTGTGGCTATCAAAGATGGTGAAACCATTGTGAATAAGGCATATGGTTATGCAGATATTGAGAATCAGCGGAAGGCGGATACCTCCACTGTTTTTGAGTGGGCTTCAATCTCTAAACTGCTGGTCTATACAAGTGTGATGCAGCTTGTCGAACAAGGAAAGCTCGATTTGGAGACGGATATCCAGGAATATCTGCCAGAGGGGTTCTTTAAAAAGCTGAAATACGATGATCCGATTACCCTATTGAACCTGATGCATCACAATGCGGGTTGGGAAGATCAAACAATGGCCGAGGTGTTTTATTACTCCGAGGATGAAACGTTAGAATTAGGAGAAACGCTGCGTAAAAATGAGCCGAAACAGATCTATAAACCGAATAGCATAGTGGGTTATTCGAACTACGGCGTTGGTCTAGCCGGTTACATCGTGGAAGAGATAAGTGGTCAACCTTTTTATGAATATGTCGATCAACATATTTTCGAACCGCTTCATATGAACGACACTTCAATTCATCCAACGGGGAAAGATCATCCGGACGTAGTGCGAAGAAGGAGTGAGGTTGAAGGATATACGAAAGATTTGAAACTGATCCCTGAGAACAGAGTATACGTAACGTTTTATCCTACAGGGGCAGCGATTGGGACAGCAGAAGATTTAGGCAAATTCCTTGCAGCATTGATGCCTGTAGATGATAGCAATGTATTATTTAAGAACAGGGATACGTTGAACGAAATGTTGTCAACAAGTCTATATTATGAAGGCACTTCTACTCCGCGATTTGCGCATGGGTTCGTTGAGATGGAATACTGGGTGCCTACACTGATGCACGAGGGGAATTTGAAAGCATTCTCCAGCAAAGTTGTCTTTGATCCCCAATCTAAATTTGGGATGGTCGTCATGACAAACCAGTCTTTTGAGGAGATTTATTATTATGGTCTTATCAGCGAAATTTTTGGTGATAACGTCAATTCTAATAGAGTTACGTCGGAGGGGGGAGGATATTTCCAATCCGCACGACGCGTAGCCGCTAGATTTACTAATTTATTTACGTTTCTTGATATAACGAAATATACCAAAGCTGACATAGCAAAATCTTATAATGTTGTCGAGCATAATGGTGTTGTTGAGAAAATTTCCGTCACTCCTTATATTGATTATTTGCCTGTATCGAATCTAAAGGTAAACTTGATTAAGATATCTTTTATTCCTGCTTTGCTTGCCACCATTTTTACTATAATTGCTTTGATCGGCTATTTAATCCGGATGCTTCTTAACAAACTACATAAACGAGGAAATCCTACCACCAATTTTAATAAATATCATCTTGCAATTAACTTTGCAGGTGTAGCACTCCTTCTTAATCTTTTCATCATACACACGAAGTTGAGGTTTCCAAATTACCCTGCTTATTCTTCGTTACGGATCAATTTAATGTTTAACCTACTTTATGTAGTTCTAGCAGTGGCGTATTTTGGCTTTCTTATCTACAAACTGCGGAAGAACAGTTACAGCAAAAAGCAAAAGGTGATGTACATTATGTCTGGCATCTCGGCTTTCATCTTGGCTGCTTTTGTTGTGGGATGGAATTTGTATGTTTAGAAGATTAAACGCTGAATATAGATATTCAAAGCATTGCAATGGCTCGCGGATGACTTCTATACATCATTGATATTAAGTGGCGTTAGCTAAAAGGAGTAAAGACAGCAGCTCCTTATTGAGAACTGCTGTCTTTGTCTTAGTTCGCCCTTTGGCAACGTGTGCCTCGGCATATTGAAGGAGATCAAGATCATCCTATTTTTTGTCTCTCAAAATAAATATTTTAATGGAACTGTAAATGACCACTAGAATATTCAATAATAATAGACCTATATATCCATCCGTTAATTTTGTTCTTTCAATCCACTTATTCACTAACTCTCCAGAGAGAGCTTGTTTTCCTAAATATTTATCTATATCATTCTGATCTATTTCATCTATATATATAAGTGGAAACTCCATGCTGTTGGATGAAGCAGCTAGCGGCGGATAGAAATCTACCCATTTTTGACCTGCCCATCGATCATACTTATAACTAATGTCTCCGCTGGAATCAAGGGTGTCCCATCTAAGAAAACCCAATATGACTAGAATGCAAAGTGTGATGACGCTAATTATTAGCTTCTTGTTAATCAAATAAACACCATCCTTATTCTGTCTATTAAACAGCACCGTTGTATTAAACAACTGCATCATCCGTTATATTTTATCAGTATTTTCCGTTATCTGTAAGTGTATTGTTTTCTACCCGCTGAAATGGTAGTAAGGTATACCAACCTTAAACATAAGGCCGTATTGTTTCTGACCTATTTTTCCGGGCCATGCCCTGAGAGACTCCTTCGCCACTCAGTTGCTGGAAAACGTGATAGATCTACGATACTTTCAGGAGCTACTACTCGGTCATACGAGTGCACGAACAACTCAGCGATATACGCATATTAGTAAGAAAAATATTCAACGCATTCAAAGTCCATTGGATTGTCTGGACATGGGAGATTGAGTATCCTGATATAACTCCCTTTTTCACCAAATTTTTCTTCGCAAATATCACCGCATAGGTTATCATATACGTAGTTCAGATATCTGGTAGGGTGTGTGGTATTTACGAAGTACATAGATTATATGTTATACGACAGAATCAAAAACAATAATAGAAAAGAGGATCATATGATCCTCTAAATGCTAGAGTTTTGCAATTCACAAAAGAGTTGTAAAGCGTCTTTAAAACTTTGGATGTATATACTTCTTTCTAAGATGGATTGAAGAGAAATTTGAGCGTCTTCGTAAAGAAAAACCGTATGTTGAAGTTGATCAGGTAAAGCATCACGAAGTGTTTTAAAGTATTGATCTGCCTCCGCAGAAATCTGGTTGTAATCCGTATGGTATTCCAGAAGCTCGGTATAGAGTAACTCTAAACGTATTCTTATGAGTGGTTCTGTTAATGATTCTAACGTATTGATCATATACTATTCCTCCTTCGATTAACTCTATAGAGTTATCATATAACCTCATGGAGTTAATTACAAGGTGATATTTGACTTTATAGAGTTGAAAATTCGCTTTTCGTTGATGATTATTAGTGTGGAAGATAAGATAGAGCTATGGAGGGGAAAAGATGAAATTGATCAAGTGTAATATACGAGAACTCATGGCAGAACATCGAATAGATGATATAACGGAATTGATGGTGAGATCAGGTCTAAGTCGGAACTCAATCAACAAGTTATATAGGGAGAAAAATATAGAAACAACCAAATTAGAAACACTTTTCAAGTTGTGTGATACGTTTAATTGTAAGTTGTCTGATTTGATCGAATATGTACCAGAAGAAGATGAATATTGAAGTATACATTCGAGAAGGGATTGTGCAGTGTAACACAATATTCAAGTAGAGGCTCTTAACGGAGCCTTGGTCTACGGGAAGGATTTCACTGAGACATTTCTGTAGACACATACGACATTCGTCGAATGTCGTAAATACACAAACGTTATACAATATTAAAGAGAGGTGGATCTAAATGGAGAAAAAAAGAAAACAACATTATGTATGGGAATATTATTTAACTGCATGGGCAAGTAACCAACAAGTATATTGTCTAAGAGATCATAAAATTTTCCCGACAAATACGGAAAATATCTTACAAGAGAGAGACTTTTATCGTATTGGATCTTTTAATCTTGAAACAATTGAATTGATAAAACAATTACTTGCACCAAAAAATAATTCGAATTCGTATCTAATAAAAGACATGATTGAAGACTATTTTAGCGTTTATTTTGAAATCGAATCGAAAAAAATGGACTCAAGTAGTGCTGATATCTTGATAAATAATTATATAGAAGATTTACATTCTAAGGTTGAATCTGAGGCTAAAAAATATATAGAGAGTCTAAGAAATAAAAATATAGAATTCTATAAAGATGAATTTAATAGGATACGTTTCACTACCTTCATAATGGCACAGTATTTAAGAACCAATAAAATGAGAAATAACTTTATATCTAATATGAATACACCAGATTTGATAGAAAAAAGTTTAAAAACACACTGGAAAGACCCATTAAATGGACTTAAAGAAGCGTGGCCTATTTTTCATGTGATTTTATCAAGTATGTTAGCTGCCGGGCTTGCATTGCAAAAATATAATTGTGTATTACTAGAAATATCAGGTGAATGTGAATTCATAACCGGAGATCAACCTGTAATAAATACTAAATCTATAGGAATAAATATTCTTTCTGAAGTAAAAGAATTAGAGTTTTACTATCCTATAACTAATAAATTAGCTGTATTGCTAACTGATAAAAATATTGGAGATAAAATATCTCTTAGCTGTGAACATGTGGACGCTTACAACAAATTGATTATGAGGGCAAGTGACAAAGCTTTAGTAGCAACAAATAAAGAACTTCTAGATAGATATAGAACCTAACATCGTATATCAAAGTATTCACGCTGTGACTGTGCTCTCTTGGTTCGAAAGGCGTTAACACCTCGGATTGCCGGATCGTAAATAAAGGAACGTCATACAACAGAGTCAATTGAAAAAAAGATTAAACAATATTCGAATGACTAGGGCGTGTACGCAAACTCGGGCGACGTGCATCTTGACCTGCCTTTTCACCCTCTACTGGATTCGTACCTAAAGCGCGTACGATTCCAGCGACGCTGCGTCACTTCTCCTTGACGTGCCCCGGCACGCCTTCGGAAAAGTTCCTTGTATAGAACGAAAAATTCAAATCAATCTGCCTCCCTCGGAGTTTGCGTACACGCCCTAGTTTTCTTATAACAAAGCATGCTTCATAAGTGGATAATTCGTTTGAACGAATCTTACTTTTAAATCGAAAGGATTACTAAAATGTCAAACAGAACATATGAAGATGTTGTTAAATATGTCGAAGAGCAAAATCACAAAAAATGCAAAGTTTTAAGTGCAAAACCAGAGCAAACTTTTGAGGATTTAGGAGTTGAGGTAAGGGTTTGGAATGTGAAAACTGATAATGAAGGTTCTTGGTGGGTCGTTGAAGGTGATACAGTTCCAATGAACTTATATCCTCAAGATGCTTATTATTTTGGTACAGATGAAGCTTACTCTTTTCACATGGGGATAATGCAGCGTATGAAGGCATCTACTTATAAACCAGAAGACTATGTAAGTGCAATGACTATGGACAGTGATATAGCTCCACAATTATTCAGGAAGCTAAAGAAAATTGCTACATTAATTGATACAGCAGTAGAAGTTGAGGATTTTCAAGCAATCGGAGTTCAATGTAGAGAAGTATTGATTGAATTAGGTAATTTAATTTATTTCCCTGAAATGGCCGGAGAGAACGAACAGCCTCAAGCCTCAAATTTCAAGAAAAAAGCCGAACTTTTTGTCCAATACTATTTGGCTGGTTCAGATAATAGTGATTATCGAAGCATTATAAAAAAACTAACTGAATCGACTTGGGATTATTCAAATAAAATCACACATTCGCAGAATGCTACATTTTATGAAGCATCATCGTGCGTATCTTTGTGTACATCATTAGTAGGAGTGTACGAGAATGTTAGACAAAAAGCTACTGATCTACTGGCACAATACAAGTGTAAAAACTGTACAAGCAAGAAATTAGAAATTAATGATCACGAAGCAACTGAGAAAGGCATTGTTACAAAACTCTTTTTAGAATGTGAAGAATGTGGAGAAGTTACTGAAATAATATTTGAAAATACTGAAGAGTAAAAACATTAAAGCTATTGATTTGATTATGTAGCAAATTCGTGGGAAATGACTCCGTCGTATAACACAATATTCACGCTGCGGGTATACGCCCTTGGTCCGTCAGTCGCCGGACACTCGACATGCGTCGAGTCGTGAATACAGGAACGTTATCGGAACAGACTTGCAGACAATCAAAATAATATAATTAATTATTCAAAAGAAGTTGTTTATTTTAAATGGAGAGAGGAGATAAATAAGTGGATTCTAAAATTGCATTTGGAGTAGGGTGCTTTCATTTTGGCTTAAAAGCTGGGACTAATACAACTATGGGAGAATATTTTAACGAGCTTCAAAAAATGCTTGAATCAATATCGAATATAAGTGAAATAGATATTGAATTTTATGAAGAAGATTATGATCTCTCTGAAGATGTTTTCATTTCTCCTAATAATAGGGGCATATCAAATGGTGGAACTCTTGAACCATACATAGAAGATTTAAAAATTTCATTTGATATTTTCATACCTAAAAGAATTCAAGAAGATTTAGGTCACTCTCATAGCTTTTTTAAAACAGAAAGGTTCAGAGTTTTAATTAATTACACTTACTATTTTCCTGTGTCAATCATACAATTATTAGAGCCTTTGAATAATGATGTTTTACCATCTTCTGCCGTGATTCTTGTCCGGGAATTTTTAAGAAAAGAATTTTCTAAAGTGAAATCGTTTATTGATTTTCAAGTACTTGGACCCAGCCCTTTCCACGCAGATTTCTTTATAGAGAAAGGTGAACAAATTCAGAGGCCGTTTTCAATTTCAATTGCTCAAGCAAAAGGATATGACCAAGTGGTTATTTCGTATAATGACCATATCAACGCGGCAGAAGCTTTAGAAGAAATACTCTTTGAAACCCTCAGTGAATTCGGTTTTTTTTACCAACTAAACCATTCTAATTCCGTGACGCATAGAAAATGGATGGTGATTGAAAGCAATCTTGATACATTAGTAGAGATAAAGAAGAATAGGAAGCACTTCAAAAACTTCTTTGAAACTAACAAGATTATTAATGAATTATTTATTAACATTAGCTATTTTGAAAAAGATCAAATTATATATAAATCCTATATTCAAAAAAGCAAAAGGAGCATTACTCATTTTATTTTTTATATAGATAGAGAAATCGATGAGCGAATAAACTATCCTACTAAGCAAGTGACAGAATTCATCAAACTTTATGAAAACCAAAAATTGAATGTATACGTTATGTCAGCTACAGTAATAGCTGCGGTTTCCGGAGGATTGATAGGTGCTTTGATAACTACATTTTTTAACTAATGTTATGTAATGAAGAAATAAATTTTTGGAAATATAATTAAGAGAATAAATTTGTAGGGAAGGCAAGACCATCTGATAACATAATATTCACGCTGCGGCTCCTTCGGAGCCTTGGTCTCTAAGATGGATTTCGAAGAAGTACTTCGGCAGACAACCCTTTTGGGGTTCATGAATACAGGAACGTTAGGTGAAATAGGTATATGATTCTACTTCTTTAAAAGTTACTCAGAAATTAAAAATATAAAAAGTGCGCGAACTCAAGTTTTATTTTGACTCTTATCTGACTTAAATAGATTTATGGACAGATACTAAAATACTTTTTAGAAAGAAGTTGATATTGATGGATAGACAACAAGCATACTATGAAGGTTCTAGGCTTTATTCTCAAGCCCGTGATGGATATAAATATCTTTATGAGAACTTAGATCCTACGCAGATTCTAAATGATTTGCATAAAAAAGAAATAAGCGATTTTGAGAACAGTAATGAAATAAAACTAATTTTAGATAAGCTAAAGAAAGATACATCAACGTTAGCTGAAACGATTTCAGTGTATCATTCTTTGCCTATTTTAATTGAAACGGTAACACAATGTTACTATTCAGGTCCCAATAAGCTCAAAACAATGGGAATGGGGATAAAAATGGCTATTTCTCTTATATGGAAAAACGAAATTAATAATAATGTTTTCTCGGAATCTAAATCCTTAAAAGATATAAAAAAATTAGTTTCAAATTGTTTTCAAATTGAAAGGCTGGAGACCCTACTTCACGTTTACATGCTATATGAAGATACTAAAAGAGATGCGGAAGTAACAGATAGTAATATATATAAATTTATGGGAAATTTTAAAAAAAAATCTATAATGAAGTTTAGAACGGTAGGCTTTTCGGTAGAAGTTTTTTTGGAGAATTATTCAGAAGCTTTGTTTTCTGTAATGAGAGTTATCAATGGTGCTGAACCCAAAGATATTTCTCTGTTTTCAAATACTATTTTTTGTGAAATTCCTTCTAATAATATTAATTTTTGGAGTGGTTTATGGGCTAGATTGATGCTATTAGTTGTTAGTTCACAAGTGAGAGAACGAATTGGACTAGACAATATGGGAGTATGTATTTTTGGAGAAGTACCGATAAACACAAGTTTTTCAGCTAGAAAGAAAAAAATTATTGATAAAGAAATAGAAAATTGCTTCTGGACTAAATCTTGGTATGAAAAAAGTTCAGGTAGAGATTTATCAGGCTTAATAGTGGACCGTCCAGTTTTGAGAATATCAGATAAATTATTTATATCTTCATCAACTGCTATTGTTGATTCAATAAGTTGGTACATAGAAACAACGATAATGAACGAACAATATCCATATTCTCCAGGGAAAAAAATAATTGATAAAAATGGAAAGAAAATAGATTTATTTAAAAAATTCATTTCAGGAGCTTTTGAAAATGAAATTTCTGATATGCTAGATAAATTCGGATTTTTATCCGGCAATGTTAGTGACAAAGGATTATGGAAAACTCCGAAAGGAGATATTAAATTATATAACGATCATGCATCGTTGCCGGGAGAAATAGATGTGCTAGCTTACCATAAGGAGAAAAAACTTTTACTAGTAATAGAATGCAAAGTGTTGTCGTTTATTATGGATTATAATAGATTGAAAAATATGTTAAGTAAGACGGGAGCTTCTGATAGTGAGAAATTCCACCGTAAATTGAGCAAAAAAATAACTTGGGTGGAATCAACAAATTATTTTAAGTATGAAATACATAAGGAAGGTATTGTCGGCGTAATTTGTCTGGATCATGATTTCCCGTTATTAGGAGATGGAGAATTTATTGTTCTACATAAGGGAGTACTAGCTAAATTTCTAGAAGATTTTTTTTCTGATGATTATTAGAAATAAAAACGCAAGCTGGAATCAAGTAATTAGAAGACGATTAAAATTGAATGCTTATGCTATATGATGTGGCTCTTCACCACAAGTTATCCTTAAATTCAATTACCTGAATTGTATAGCTTTAACGTCTACAAGGTGAAGTTTCTTGAAAGTTTGTGCATTTTAGTTTAATAAATCGGGTGTATGTTTGCTATTCGAATTATCAAGGACACTTAGTGGTTAGGAGCCTATGATGTGTTGAAATGTCTTTCAGTTTAAAACGCTGGGACCTATTACACTTTTATTAAGTGTTTAAAGGATAAAGTATAAGGGATGAATACAGCTCGAAATTTGCTAGATCTTTTACATAGAGGTGGAACATAAAACATCCAACTTCACCTAACAAAATATTCACGCTGCGGACATTCGTTCTGGGTCTGGCATTCGCCAGACACCCGACATGCGTCGGGTCGTGAATACAGGAACTTTATGCGTGAGCTAGTCTGAAATATATTTATTGTCAAAGTATAATCATATCTAACAAATATACTAAGGAGTGTTGTAGTGAACAATAAGGATAAATTTACATTAAATAAATTGAAGGGGAATTTTGGTGAAAACATTGCAAAAACACATTTCGAGCTGTTAGGTTATTCAGTAAATTTAATAGGCATTGAAAATATAGCAGTTGAATATTGTATGAACGTAGAGTTTAGTAAGAAAGATTCTTTCAGCGATGCGGTACAATCTCAAATTCAAAATATGCCTGATCTGTTGGTGTCGAAAAATGAGAATAAGTTACTGAAATCATTCTTTGTAGAATGCAAAGTGTGTGGTACTTTCCCGAATTTAGAGGAGAAAGCTTATAGCTTGTATTGGAATTATAGAAACATGATATGGACGGATACAGTTCCAAATGATGTAATTAATCTTTTGCGTGATAATGAAGAGATGTATTATTCTGTATTATTCGATGGTATGAATCCAGATGAAGTTGATGATGATAGTAGAATTTTTGAATGTGTTTTTATTGAATGGAAAAGATACAAATTTGATTATGGCCCAAAATTAAAAAAAGCTGCTTTTGAGTGTTTCCTAAACCATTTCACATATTTTGATACGGATATTCTATCTTGGAATTACGTTAAGTTAGATTTTGGAATACCTATTAAGATACCGCTGATTTTCTATATGGTTATTTTGGATACCTCTACCTCAGCCACTAAAGATAATTTAAGAAGATATAAGGATTATTTGCAAGAGTTCAATAGTTTAATAGAGAAAGAGTTCAAAAAAAATATAATTAGTGAGTTAATAAAGGAATATGAAAATATGATAAATGGAAGTAAGGAGATTCCCAATGTTTTTTGCCATTATAATTTATTACCGTTTTGGATTCCTGGTAACAGTATTATTTTGAGTAAGTATCAGGATAGTTATTTTAAGGGTTTTGAGAATGCCTATAATGCTATTGGAAAAGATTTTTTTAAATATATAAACGATTAGTACAATATGAAGGATATGAAAACACACTAAACAACATATAACAGGCAGTTACCAAAATGGCTGAGAAGCGCCACTTCAGTAACTTCCAAAACGTTATCTGAAAGATCCGCTATAGATTTTAATATTGTAACAATACTCAGGGATATGCATTTTTCAGGGGGGAAATATGACTAATACAATTACTGAAATAACTAGACGAAATCTAATGGATGAACTACTTTTAATGCCCTTTAGTATTGAAGGACGGACTGATTTTATTGTCTTTTTAAAGAGAGTGTGGCCGTTAAATAAGATGAGTTCAACAGATAGTAGATTTAAGGATGCTGAAGGAGACATATGGCAACATATGATTAGGAATAGTGATTGGGAAATTGATTTTCTATATTTAGAATATCTTGATGTGTTGAATATACCAGATCCAATATTTGTGGAATTCTTAGAACAGATATTACATCCTATTATAAGAGCAGATAGAGACGAACAAGAGGTTTGTTTAGAAATAATAGATAAACATATTGCAAGAGATGGCTACAAAATGCAAGAAGTAGATCAAATGTCCGGCTACCCCGTATATGGTGCAGTAAATATAAAAAATGGTCCTAAAGGGAATATAAAAAACCTTATTTTTTCTGCTGATGGATATAAGCCTGAAATTGTAATAACAGACTCCTTAGAAAATAGTATTGAGATTATTAAAAATGGGGAGTTTTGTCTTGTTTATGATAGACCTATTCCTTCAAGTGGCTTGATGTGGAATGATCTTGTCAATTGGTGGGCCGTTCGAGAAGATGAAAGTGATCTTAAAAAAGCAGAAAGAAGTCTTTTTCTTAGATTAAGAAAGTCACTTGATTCAGAGCCAGAGAGATTATTGTTTAATGTATACTTTAAACAATTCTATAAAGAAGACCGTATTTTTCCTGCTCTAATTCCTCAAGTTTATCTTCATTATGCTCCATACACTATGAAACAATTAAAAGGAAAAGCACGAATTAATCGACAGCGTATGGATTTTTTGATGCTACTTCCGGCAAGTATACGTGTTGTATTAGAAGTTGATGGGAAACAGCATTATTCCGTAGGAGAGAAATCCAGTCCAAAATTATATTCAGAAATGGTTTCAGAGGACAGGAAATTGAAACTTAAAGGGTATGAGGTATACAGATTTGGAGGATATGAATTAAGTGTTGAATCTGGAGAAGAAACAATGGTTGAATTCTTTGAGCAGATGAAATCTTCGTATATATGCGTCCCAAAAGCATCGCCTGGGAATAAGACAATCAGTATTAAGTAGCCTGTTGAGTTTTAGACAGGCTTTTTTTATTGCATAAAACCATCGGAAAGATGGTAAAAGAGTTGATGTTTTCGCGTTTATAATCAAATGCATTCGTTCACAGGGAAATTAAGGTTTATAGACGGAAATTAAAAAATCAATTAATCTTCCCCAAGTAAATAACCCACAGAAACTTCTAAAGCTTTCGCAATCATCACCACTTCATAATCCTGAACAAGACGATATTGACCCTCTAGACGTGAGAGACTGGTCTGACTGATATCCAAACCCAATGTTTGTAATCGGGCTAAGAATTCTCTTTGTTTAATGCCTTTACTTTTACGGATAGTTACGACTCGGGAGCCTATGATGTTTTTGTCGCCAGGTGGTTCTTGTCTATGCTTCATTATGTACACCTCTCATTTCAACCAAATTGTATGAGAAATAATGGTTGTTTTAATGCGAATATCGAATTAAAATAAAATAAACCGATAATCGCATTAAAAATGACTGCTCATGTCTAGTCTTAACAAGGCATGCCGTAGTTTAGACCCATCAGAGAGGTGGATGTATGAGCCGGTTGCTTGACTTATTGGAAGAGGAACGGCGCAAGCTTAATCAGCTTGGAGAGGCATCCTTGAAGCAAGCGATTCCGTTATCAGAGAATCTCGAAGTGCAGGAACAGAGCCGTATTGTAGATGAACTTGTGGCTCGAGTGGGTGAAATGAAAGTGAGACATAATCGAGTTGTTCGATGATGAGAGTACATAATGCATAGGGGAGGAGAAGCAATGGATTTTCCACCGTGGTTGGAACAAGCGATTCAGGCAAGGCTGGAAGAGGTATCTGCCCAGGTTGAGCAAGATTCTGAATTGAGTCGTGTGCGTTGGGAAACAGACGAAGCATTTGCAACTTTGTTTGCAGATAAGGATGTTGAACAGACAGCGGAATATACCGAGTGGGAGAATCGCTACATTGTCAGCAAGGGCATAGAGAATGAACGGTTATATATGCAAGGACTGAGGGACGGAATTCAACTCACAGTATCCTTGCTAGGTGTGTCAATGCCGGAGGAGATTGATACGAAGGCTTGATCCACTAACGCGAATCCATAAGTCAGGGGAAGCGGCCCCGATCTTAACTTAAAAAACCAGCCGAAGCGGTAGATTACACGCTTCGGCTGGTTTTTTAACGATCTACTTTTCCAAAATCCAACTCTTACTTCGCACTCACAGACTTAAACCATTCATTCACTTCTTGCGTGATCTGATCACCGCCATTGGATTTCCAATTGGCTACGAATTGGTCAAAGGCATCAATTGGCAGATTGCCGTAGATGATTTTGTTGAAGGTTTCCATCTCGGACTGACGGAGCAGGTTCCATTTGGATACCATGGTTGGTGTTGCAGCGCCTGTAAAATAGTTTTGTTTACGGACGTCGATCTGGGACATAACGACTTTACCTGCATACCAGTTTTCCGGTTTACGGAATTCGGCCATTTGTTTCTCGTAAGGTGTTTCAGGCTTCTCGCCATTGGCCAACTTCACGAGGGTTTTCATGTACAGATCCGGGATACGTGCCGGGCCGGTCAGGAACGGGAATTCGTTGGAGAAGTCTTTGATCTTCTCTTTGTCACTGGTCGGTTGTCCGTCAATGATATCCCAGTCGTAACCTTTGGCGAAGCCGTATTCATACTCACTGCCCGCAGCCGGGTTAGCCAGGTTATCGAGCAAGTAGTTGTAGTACAGGAAGATGGCTTCTGGATGCTTCGCATCCTTGTTGATCATGATACTTGCGTTGACACCAGAGTTCTGCCACTTCGTACCGATCTTGCCGTCTGGGCCAGCTGGAACAGGGTAAGCTTTATACTTTGAGCCAGGTACGTTCTTCAGCAGGTCAGGTGCAGGCCAGTCCGGTACCCAGTTTGCGCCAGGCAGAATGCCTGCTTTGCCAGCTGTCCAGCTTTCAGCGGATTTACCTTCGTCCCACAGAGCGGAGTCAGCGTGGATATAACCTTTATCCATCCATTCAGCCAGCTTCGCAAGGGCTTGTTTGGCACCCGGGTTAACGGAGCCGTACTCGAGATTGCCGTTCGCGTCTTTGTTCCATTGCTCCTCAATAGTACCGTATGCACCGAACAACCAGTCAAGCTGACCCATCCAGGTGTTGGTGTTATTTTTCAGCGAGATCGCCAGAGGGAATACTTTGTCTGGAGACAGACCGTCCGGGTTCTCGTTCTTGAATTTGTCCATGATGTTCTCAAGGTCTGCAATGGTTTTTGGAGCTTCCAGGTTCAGCTTCTCCATCCAGTCCTCGCGGAGCCAGAGCAGTGTATCGTCGTTATCGGTGTACTCCATGATCGGCATGTTGTATTTCTTGCCGTCCTTGGTGAACGGATACCACAGTTCAGGATGTGCTGCTGCGTGATCTTTCAGAGTCTGACTCGCATACTTATCGAACAACTCATCGATGGCGATGAATTGACCGGAGTCGATCAGTTGATTGGTCAGTACCGCATTGGTGGGTACCGTTACGAAATCAGGCAGCTTTTCGCCAGAGGCGATAGCCAGTTGCAGTTTTTGTCTGTATTGATCGTCATTGGCCGGATACCAGGTATCTTTGTGCTTCATACCCAGCGTTTCGAGCATCCAGCGATCGTGCACGTTGTTTTCTTTGGTATCTCCTTGCACGTATTTCTTCGGCATTAATACCGAACTGAACTCGATGGGTGGGTCATATTTTCCTTTGGCAAAAGCAGCTTCTGCTTCCGCTGAGCCGACTGTTCCCGGCGTATTATCGCTACCATTGTCACTGGCTGTCTCGCCACTGCCGCACGCAGTGATCGTGATGAGCGCGATAACCATGAGCAGTGACCACCATGTTTTGAATTTGATCATTGTTCAATCCCCCTACGGTGTATGATCTTTATAAATGCGTGTTCAAAAAGGCCGGTTTTCAGTACCGAGAAGATGGGATGAAGCTAGAAATGGAGTAGCGGAGCGTAGATAGAGCTACGTGAGCAACGGACATTTCGGTTGAATCCCATATTCGATGCTGATAATGCCGCTAGGCATCCTTCGTAATCAAAAGCGGACTTTTTGAACAACCTCTACAATGTAACTGTACCAATTTGGGCGGGAGGGCATCTATATGAGTTTGTTAGTTTCGATAGGACTCTATTAGTGAATGTTCCAAAAGAACGGTTTTCAGTCATGTTATTTATGCTGGTCTCTGTATTCCTGCGGCGTAACGCCGAACTGGCGCTTGAACACTTTGATAAAATAAGCCGGGTCCATATAACCAATCTCCATGCTGATTTCATACACTTTTTTAGTGGTCGTGACCAGCTTGTGGCAGGCCCGATCCATACGCAGGCGCGAGATATAATCACTGATGCCTTCGCCGGTTTCTATCTTATAGATTTTGGACAAATGGGTCGGGTGCAGATTAACATGGTCGGCCAGTACACGCAAAGACACATCCAGATGCAGGTTCTTATCCGTAAAATCCTGAATCTTCTTCACATACTCGGAACGGATGTCCTTGATCTCGTTGGACGTGCCTTCCTTGAGTTTGCCCAGCACACTGAGCGACCATTTCCGCAATTTGCTGATGGTGGCGAAAACTTCCCCACTTTGCAAATCCTCGACATCATTGCCCATTAAAGTGGTCAGAGTCAGTTTGTTCCGGTGGGCAATATTGGTGAATGAAGCCGTAATAAGAAATCCTGCCTCCATGCAGTGCTCCCAGGATTCCGACCATTTCTCATCCAGCTCTGCGCAGACCGCGAGGATTTTCTCTTCCGCTGCATCCCACTGTCCGCTCTCTAGCAGACTAATGAAGGTGGGCGGGGTATACAGCACATCGAGTGGACCTTGCGCCGCAGGCGTCTCAACATCGCTGACACGCATGACAAATTCGCGTTCGTCGCCAACGATCTGCCGGAAATAGGCCGAAGCCTGACGGAAACGATCGTAAAGCTGATCCGGAAAGGTGAACCACTCGGTGATAACGATGGAGAGGGAGCCTTTCAGAAATTGTTTTACTTTGGATTGAAGCTGAATGGATAGCTTCTCCAAAATGGTTTCTTTGCCAAAATCGCCTTTCCGATCTTTCAACTGAAGTAAAAACACCAGATATCCGTGCTCCTCCTTCACGCCCCACACTTCCATAAACTCACCCATAATCTCTTCCGCCATATTGATGATCGCATATTCGATCAGGGTCTGATCATTGCTGTCATAGTGTCCGAATTCTTCTTCTAAACGAACCAACATTAACGCGGCATCCCCGGTATGAAAGGGCAGATTGTAATTGGCGAGCTTCCGATCCCATTCCGCAGCGGCGATTCGTTGTCCTTGCAACGCCCCTAGGAGCAGTCGTCCCCGCAAATGGGGGAGATTCTCTCGCAACGTAAACTGGGTTCGTGTCAGTGAACTGACGAGTTCCCATTCGTTATTTAATTGATCGATGGCCTTCTGAACAGCACCCATTAATTCATCGTCAGTTGGGGGCTTGAGCAGATAGTCTACAGCTTCGAACTGGATGGCTTTTTTGGCGTAATCAAATTCGGAATACCCGGATAACAGGATACATTTTATTTTTTTGTCACGGATGCGGATGCGTTCGATCAGTTCAATGCCTGTCATTTCGGGCATCTGAATGTCTGAGATCACGATATCGATGGGGTGAGTGTCGATCATTTGAAGTGCTTCGTGTGCCGAGTATGCCTTATGCACATGTTCGATCCCCAGCGTATGCCAAGGCTTGGTCATGGACAGGTTATCGACCCAGTGTGCTTCATCGTCTACGATCATCATTTGCATGTTTGTATTGTCTCCTTGGTGGTTGAACGCAGACATATGTACACTTGCCACTCCGATGACAGAATAACCTTCCGATCGCTGTTATCCCCAGATTTATTGAATGAATTTTATAAGGTTTAAATCTGGGGATAGCTTATGCTTCCGATGTAGCTTTCTTTCAGAAAGCTTTCAGGCGAGCACTTCGTTTCTTCAGGTTTTTTCTGTCCTCTGCGTTATCGTGTACATGATCTTGTTCAAAATTAAATCGTCAACTTATTGGTTGTATTAACTTTAACTCCTAGAAGAATCTCCTGGCTCCGTATCCTCTTTTGGTATCTCCCAGATGATTTCGGTTCGGAATCCGCCAAGTGGGGATGGGCCGAATAGGAGGTAGGAATGACTGCCAAACAGGTGCGTGATTCGTTGGTGCGTATTCCAAAGGCCACAGCCCATTTCTTCCTGTAATGGTTCTTGCATCTTCAAGTTCAGCGCTTCGTACTGTTCTGGGCTGAGGCCAGGACCATCGTCGTCGATGTATATTCTGCCAAAACCATTCAAGCGCTCCCCGGTAATTCGGATTTCCCCGGATGAATAGGACTTCGCCACGCCGTGAATGACGGAATTCTCGACCATCGGTTGAAGCATTAATCGTGGCACCGACTGGGAGAGCATATCCTCAGGGATATCAATGTGATACTCAATACGACCATTGCGCAGCTTCTGGATATCCAGATAGTTGATCAGCAGCTTGATCTCTTCTTGTAGCGACGACGTCTCCCGTTCCATACGGGTGGTGTAGCGATAATACGCACTTAGGTTATGTGCCATGGAGACGACGGCTTGCTCGTCCTTCATCTGGGCCATGTTGATGATATACCCAAGACAATTATATAGGAAATGCGGATTGATCTGCGCTTGTAATTGCTTCAGCGTAGCTTCCCTGGCTCTAATTTTCTCATGGAATACATTCTCGATCAGATCTTGAATCTGATGGGACATATCGTTGAATCGGCGGAACAGGAATGAGAACTCATTCTGGTTTTTGCTATGCAGTCTGACAGAATAATCCCCTTGCTCTACGCGGCGTAAGCCTTTGATCAGCTTTTTGATCGGATATTGAACATTCCGGTACAGCAAGATTGAAGCAGAGATGCCCACCACCAACAGTAAAACCATACAGGTGTAGAACAGATTCTGACTCAGCGAGATGGGTTTCAAAATCTGATACAGCGGGATCACGTCCACCAGATGCCAATCCAGATAAGTGGACTTCACAGAGCTAACCAGATAGTTCTTCCCGTTTAGCTTCACGACATCTTGTGTTGTGTCTTCTGGGGAATGCGTATCCAGATACTGAATGAGTTCTGCGGATAATTGCTTGTCCGCGCTGCGATTGAGAATGGGTGAATTCCCTTTGTGATATAAGAAAGGATCACCTTGTCCGCCTGCTTTATACGTATCCAGCATATTCTGAATATTCTCATAGCTGAAGCTGGCTTCAATCACCAGATTACTTCCCGTGAGCATCCCCGGCTGTGCCAAGGAATCGGTAAAGAACCAATAGAAGGATTGCAGCTTGTCTTTTGATTCCGCACCCTGGTCCCCATAGGTCCATTGTCCGCTCATATTTTTTTTCAAATACGCTTCATCATATCCTGTGGTTCGATTGTAGTTGGCGATGACATCCTTATTCTGCTGTGAATGCACTGCATATCGGGTGGGCCATATATCCGTAACGCCGGTTTGCAGCGTCATCTTCTCTTGTATCACATAACGGGTCTGCATCCGGTCATACCGATCATCCCACATGTTAAGGCCGTTGAATGCTCTGACATTAGGATCTCGGGAGAGAATCAGGCTGAAATCCATCATCTGATTGATGCGGGAGTCGATCTGACTGGACAGAAACGTGAGTTGTTTGGTGTTGGAGATCTGCAGTTCTTTGCTGACGACATCATAGGTGACGTTGTTCGAGTAGGTGTACATGATCAGAATGGGGATGAATAAGACCACAATTAATAAGTTTATTTTGGCAAACAGACTGAATCGGGATCGGGTCTTACCTTGAAAAAACATGAAGCGCTTCCATATATGCATAAAAAGTCTCCTTCTAATTCGTGTGTAAACAACTTCTTCCTAGGATGGCCCTAACAAAACACTATCAAGCCTAACAATGTTATATAGCAGACCTCAGTATGGCTTGATACTATTTATATCAGAGAACCCCATCACACACAAAAACTTTTTTTGGGAACAGGAGCAGTGCTATGGAGGCTAAATTGGAGGGTAAGCGGGTCCCGCAGGCAAACGTTGGGAACAAGCTGGAACAAAAGAGAAAAAAACGCTACAAACAGCCATGGATTCTGCACTTCATGGTGTTGCCGGCGGCCATTATGGTCTTTATATTTTCATACATTCCGATGTCCGGGATTTTGATGGCATTTCAGGATTATAAACCTGCACTTGGATTTTTCAATTCCGAATGGGTAGGACTGAAGCACTTCAGGTACATGTGGGAAAATGATTATTTCCTGCAAATTACGTGGAACACGCTATTTTTTGCCTGTACGAAGATCGTCATGAATCTGATCATTCCGTTTATCTTTGCCTTATTGCTTAACGAGGTACGGAAGATGGCACTGAAGAGAACGATTCAAACGCTCGTGTATCTTCCACACTTTCTGTCCTGGGTTACGTTATCAGGTATTCTGATCGACATTCTGGCCCAGACGGGTATTGTTAATCAGTTCTTGGTATCCGTATTTGGCATCAAGCCAATCTTCTTCCTGGGGGATGGCAACTGGTTCCGATTCACGATTATCGCGAGTGATGTCTGGAAAGAGTTTGGTTTCAACACAATTATCTTCCTCGCGGCACTGTCCGGCATTAACCCTGCACTATATGAAGCAGCTGAGGTGGATGGAGCAGGACGCTGGAAGCAAACGATGTATATTACCATCCCGGCACTGATTCCCATTGGGATCGTAATCGCAACGCTGGCACTGGGTAATGTGCTTAACGCCAACTTTGACCAGATATTTAACTTATATAGTCCGTTGATTTACCAACAAGGTGATATTATCGATACGTTTGTGTATAGAGAAGGTCTGTTAAGTGGACAGTTCAGTTTCGCTACCGCCGTGAATCTGTTCAAATCGGTCATTAGCCTGATCCTGATTGTGATCTCGTACCGACTGGCTTACCGATTCGCCGGATACCGAATTTTCTAGAAAGGAGGACGAACGAATGTATCATAAAACGATGCCTTACCGCATATTCAGCATATTCAACAATGTGTTACTGACCCTGCTTTCCCTGCTCTGCTTGCTGCCTTTGTATCACTTACTTATGGTATCTCTTAGCGCATCTGCACCTGCGAATGCTGGTCTCGTCACGTTCTGGCCGATCGGGTTTACACTGGAGGCGTATGCGAAAACATTCGCCAATACCAACTTCCTCTCCTCCTTGTGGGTATCTGTGGAGCGGACGGTACTCGGTACAGGACTTGCGTTAATTGTTAATACGCTTGCAGCCTATGCACTCTCCAAAGAGACGCGGGTGTTCCGCGCACGTAACATCTATCTGTGGTATTTTGTCATCACGATGCTGTTCAGCGGTGGCCTCATTCCGGGGTATATCCTGATTCTGAAGCTGGGACTGATGAACACATTGCTGGCCTTGATTCTGCCAGGATTGGTTGCGGTGTTTAACATCATTCTGTTGCTGAATTTCTTCCGTACCGTTCCGAAGGACCTGGAAGAAGCTGCATTTATCGATGGCGCAGGGCACTTGCAGACGTTTATCAAAATCTATCTGCCTGTCTCGGTACCTGTTATTGCAACCGTTTCGCTCTTCATGATGGTTGGGCATTGGAATGCGTATTTCGACGGGATCATCTACATTCGGGATGCGGAGAAGCTGCCACTCGCGACATTCATGCAGACGATCATCGTGCAGGCCGACATGTCGAAGCTTGATCCAGAAGCGGTGAAGAACCTGTCCCAACGGACCATTCGGGCTTCGCAGATCTTTATCAGCGCACTGCCGATCCTGCTTGTGTATCCATTCCTGCAACGTTATTTTGTAACGGGGATCGTAGTTGGTGCTGTTAAGGAGTAGTTGAATGTAGGGGTTAGAATAGGGTTGTAAAATGGAGTCACTGAACTGGGGAAGGCCAGGGAGGTGGCTTCTTTTTGGTGTATGGAAAAAGAACGTTGCACATATGTAGTGTATTACCTTTATTTGAATAAAATGGTACGATGGGAGCTAATTAAAAGTTCTCCTTATTATTCATATCGAAGGATGTGTACGAAGTGAAGAAGATGATATTCGTTACCTTGGTTTTGTCGTTATTAAGCGCTTCTCTTGCTTTTGCAGCGACTAGTGCACCACAGAAGATAAGTATAGTTTTGAATGGAAAAGAACTAAAGACCAGAGCAGGGACAGAAGTCAAAATAATTGACAATCATGCTTATATCCCGGCCAGTGTTCTTCGTGATGCAAGATTTGCGGTAGAGTATAAGAACTCCAAGCTTAATCTAGTGAATAGCTATTCTCATTACACCAAAAATTTAATAGAAATGTATCTTTCCAATCATGAATTTACAACCCAATTCAACAAGATCGAGCAAGAAGTGATTGATGTTCTTAGTAAAGTGATATTAGAAGAGCAAGTTGACATCTCCAGATTACAACAGTTAATAAAGGAAGCCGAATCCAATGTCGTGATCCGTCCAGAGGTATTTACTCCAGTACAAGACTATAATTCCTCTGATTTATCTGATGCGTTTTATAGTTTGGAGGCATATAAAAGAGCAAGTATCGAGCTAATAGCCTATGTTCATACCGAGGACAAGGAAAAATTAAAATCTTTCCACGAAGAGAGAAAAAAGGCGCTTGAGTATTACGATTCTTACACATATATGTATGATCGTATTTTTAAATTGAGCTATATTAGTGCAACAAAATAGAGAAGAAAATAGTAATGATAATAAGTGCAGGAGGGAATTCAAAATGGAATTTAGAAGAATAACTTGGGATAATTTTATCGAATGTATTGAACTTAAAGTCACTCCAGACCAACAAAGATTCATATCTTCGAACCAGCATGCACTTGCTGAAGCGTACGTTGCCTCAGATGAGGGGCAGATTATTATTACTTTTGCAGTCTATAAGGAAGACAATATGGTAGGTTTTATTTCGATGTACTATGATGACGGAGATGGCAATTTTGATTATAGCAGTTATGGCATTTTCAAGATGATGATTGACCAGCGTTACCAAGGTAAGGGATATGGTAAAGAAATGGTAGTAAAAGCAATTGAGTATGCGAGGACTTTTCCACGTGGAAAAGCCAAAGTTGTAGAACTCACCTACAAACCTGAAAATGTAGTTGCGAAGAAAATTTATGACTCTCTTGGTTTTATTCAAACCGGTGAAATTTTGGCATGTGGCGAAGTACAGGCGGTATTAACTTTGTAATTGTCCGTTACAGCTCCAATTCTGCTCTTTCTTCATGAAATTTACACCTTGATTTGGGCTATTCAAATCACCTATTCCCGAATCGAGCTAATTCAAATTCAGAGAGGATGAATACGATGATGGATCAAAACCTGAAACAAGCAATAGTCAGGGGAGAAACTTCGCTTGGCATTGAATTTGGGTCCACACGAATCAAAGCTGTACTCATGGATCACCATTTTAATACCATCTGTTCCAGCAGTTATGAGTGGGAAAATCGATTGATTGGCGGTTACTGGACTTACCATATGGATGAAATGATTCATGGGTTGCAACAAACCTATCATCAATTAAAGCAAGAGATTGAAACAAATTATGGTGTAACGATACAAAAAATTGGCTCAATCGGATGTTCTGCTATGATGCAGGGTTACATTGCACTTGATCAAACAGGGGAGTTATTGGTTCCGTTTCGTACATGGCGCAATGCCACAACGGGTAAGGCTGCATCAGAGCTAACCGAGAAATTCCAGTTTAAAATTCCAGAGCGTTGGAGCATCGCACATTTGTATCAAGCGATTTTGAACGGAGAAGAGCATGTTACGAACATCAATTATATTACGACACTATCAGGTTACATACATCGGCTGTTGACTGGCAGTAAAGCTATAGGTATAGGGGATGCCTCAGGTATGTTCCCAATTGATGAATCCACACTGGGATATCATGAAGAAATGGTGAAAAAGTTTGACGATTTAATTGCCGACAAAGGCTACCCGTGGCATCTTAAAGATATTTTACCTAAAGTGTATACTGCCGGTGAACATGCCGGATATCTTAGTGAAGCTGGTGCACGACTGTTAGATCCATCGGGTAACTTGGAATCCAATATTCCACTGTGCCCTCCGGAAGGCGATGCTGGAACAGGCATGGTCGCTACGAATAGTGTCCAAAAACGTACGGGTAACATTTCCGTAGGTACATCGATTTTTGCCATGATTGTATTAGATAAAAACCTATCTACGGTATACCCTGAGATTGACATCGTGACTACACCTGATGGTAATCCTGTGGCTATGGTTCTTGCGAATAACTGCTCCAGCGATATTAATGCCTGGGTAGACTTGTTCCGTGAGTTTTATGAGGCGATGGGACAGAAACCCGATATGAACCAGTTATTCAGTGTGTTGTTCAATGAAGCACTGAAAGCTGACGCTGATGGCGGTGGCTTACTGAGCTATGGCTACTATTCAGGCGAGAACATTACAGGAGTTGCAAAAGGTCGTCCGTTGTTTGTACGTTCTCCAGAGAGCCGTTTCAATCTGGCAAACTTTATGAGAGTCCATCTATTTGCTGCGTTCGCTGCACTAAGGCTCGGGCTGGATATTCTCACACAGAAGGAGCACGTAACGATTGAGCACATTTGGGCGCATGGGGGATTGTTCAAAACCCCACGAGTCGCTCAAAAAATATGCGCATCCGCACTGAATATTCCCGTGTCGGTCATGTCTACCGCTGGTGAAGGTGGCGCATGGGGAATGGCTATTTTGGCTTCCTACATGGTTAATAAGCAACAGCACGAGGGTTTGGCGGAGTACCTTACTACTAAGGTGTTTATTGATGCAGAAGGACAAGAGGTTTCTCCAAATAGCGAGGATGTGAATGGATTTGCCTTGTTCATGGAGCGTTACACGGAAGGACTGGCCATTGAGCAGTCAGCAGTAGATCATTTCGTGGAAAATGGGAAGAAAGCCTAAGATGTGATCATATTTCTTGAAAAGAGGAAATTGAAACGAAGCTCGTTGCCTACACTATGCTGCCCTGCTATAATTTCGATATATCTATCGTATTGGGGGTTATGACGTGGCAATATGGATGATGCCGGATTGCTCGTTCGCTAGAAAGCCTTACGCAAAGCCTGAATAGGGGCGGACTTTGTGTAGGGCGCGACAAAAATGAGATTGTTGCCCTGAAATCAATATCAACATAATGGTACATCCCGCAGGCTTTGCACCTTATTTGTTCTTCCAATAAAAATAAGGGGCTGAACGCCATGCAAACACCATTTATTCAGAATCATCAATTTAATTATATTCAAAAACAAGCTGATTTCCTGCTCAAAACGCTACGCTCGGTTGTGGATCCCAAAGTATTGGAAACCGTCCGTTATACCGTCAGCACGAATGCCGTTGGAATCTTCAATGATCTGACGCCGGGACAAAAGCAACTGCTGGAGCAGTTATCCACGTTTGAGACGACACATGAGTTGCAGACCTATCTGAACCAGCTGGAAGCATATCTGATTCCATATCCGCAAATATCAGCGAAGCAGATTCAGAAGCTGTTTCCAAAGGCCAAGAAGCTCAAAGTGCCCGATCTCGAATCCATCGATTACGCACGTACTACCTATCTGAGATGGACTGACATTGCGACGAGCCGTTTGTTCATCGTGTACCCGTACGAAGGCAGATTCCTCGGTATTGAGGGACGGATTACACCCGCGAACAAAAAAGGGTACTGCATGTTCTGTCATCGTCATCAGGAGCTTGGATTCTTCAATGTGAAGACCAAGGCTCATTCACCGGACAACTTTTCTTCCATTGCCCAGTACGTATGCATGGATAACACAGCTTGCAACCATAGCATCACTGATATAACTATGCTGGAGAAGTTTCTTCTCTCGACAGTAAAATAATGCAAGACACACAAGCAGGGTCGCTCTTTGGAGCGACCTTTTTGCGTGTTCAAGCGTTGTGATTCGATATTGAACGTACCACAAAACTTCAGAATACATATTCGGGTCATACCTTTTTTTTCATACGATCATGGAGTCGGAATATCGTTGGCATAATTCAGTCCCAGGTTATGCGCATGATTCAGTAATGCCTCATAATGCTCAGGCTTGGATTCCAACGTTTCATATAAAAACTCAACCCTCGATTGGGACACGCCGCAGTAATCGGCAATCCCCACATTGAGCAGGTTGGCGATCGATTGACCATAGTTGCGCTTGTGCATCTGTTCTTCCGTCACACCCGAAAGAGCGATCCACAATATCTGCTGATGAGGGAGCTTGTTAGCGCCATAGGCAAATCCGTTGTTCATGACACGATCCACATAACCTTTCAACATGGCTGGCAGATGCCACCACCAGAGAGGAAATACAAAAGCCACAGCATCGTGTTTCTTCAATCGCTTCATCTCGGTTTCAACCTCAGGTGAGAACACCTGATTTTCTTGGGTATAGTCTGGTTCATCCATCTCACGAAGAATCGGGTCGAATCCAATCTCATGCAAATCCAATATCTCATAACCGTGACCAGCTTCGGTAAGCCCCTGTGCAAAACGTTGAGCTACCTGAAAGGTCAAGGAGTCTTTTCTTGGGTGGGATACTACAACAAGTACGTTCATCTTATCTTTCACTACCTTTCTGGATTGCAGTATTGTAGCCATAAATCAGTGGCTGATGCTATTATAAACAGGTATGAAAACATCTGGAAGTACGCACTTTGATGTTCTATAGGAAGAATGAAGTGCTATAGGAACATTAAAGTACCCTAAATGGATGCCTCGAAATAGGCTCAAATAATAGAAAGAAGAGCACCAAAAAGATTATGATTCACCTTGATATAGCCTGATTATGGAGGGGTTCAAAAATGACGGAACATGGAGACACAAACGCTCCAAAGAAATATAAAGTTGGCGTGGAAGCGGCCTTGGAAGTGATGGGTGGGAAGTGGAAGCCTTTGATTATTTATCATTTGATGACCGGACGTAAACGCACGTCGGAGCTTCGAAGATTGATACCGGACATTACTCAGAAGATGCTGACAACACAGCTCAGAGGTCTGGAAAAGGACGAGATTGTGCAGCGCAAGGTATATTCGGAGGTTCCTCCCAAAGTGGAATATGAGTTAACGGACTACGGCTGGGGACTCAAGCCTGCCTTGGACCATTTATGTTATTGGGGAGAAGAGCATCTGGATAAAATCCACGGGGATAAGTTTAAAGTTTTGGAGGACTTCGATTCTGAAGAGAAGGGGGCGAGAAATTGAATGGTGCAGAGCACGTGAAACAGGTAGTCCCCATTCGTTGTGAAGGCGTGGCTGTAGTTCTGTTGAAGAAAAGCCTCGATCTATACCGTGTACTGATGTTAAAGCGGGCTGGTCGTATGTTGCATAATGAGTGGTGTTATGTTGGAGGCGGGATAGAAAAGGGCGAGAAGGCATGGGAAGCTGCACTCAGAGAAGTCCACGAGGAAACAGGTATTACGGAAGTCCGGTTATATTCTGCCAATCAATTCGAACAATTTTATTCACCCATGGGGGAGTATATCTATACCGCTCCCGTATCGTAGGATACGTGGATGAAGACCAGGCTGTCCGGTTAAATCATGAACATACCGAGTACCAATGGATGACGTTTGACGAAGCCAGAGAAAATGCGGCATTGCCCGGAATTGATAACATTTTGGATTTTATTGAAAAGCATTTTGCCAGAAAAGCCCCTTCCGAGTGGCTTCGGATTAATGGAGAGAATAATTAGGAGGTGGAACTCATCACATATAAGACGATTTATCCAAGAGCATGGTTGAGCCTACTATGTATGTTGGTCATTGAAGCTATACTTTTCAGGGATGGTATTTACGATAAAAATGGTTTTTTTAAGTACTCGCTGATCGTTATATTGACCTTTATTCTCGGTTATATCGTTTTCCTGATCTGGCGTTTGTTTTTCACTAAACCCAGTATTACGCTGGAAAGCGATCATGTGATTTCTATGAAACATCAGAGATATGATGCATCTCAGATTGAGTGTATTTATATGAATTACAGACGGATTGGCATCAAACTCTATGGTAAACGCTTAGTGCCGATGGATCTATGTTTTTATTTTCGACGAGGTCAGGAGTCTGAAGGCGTAGAAGCTGTGCATGAATGGGCGGCGCGAAACGACAAAGAAATAAAACACAAATTGTTTCAAACCGTGGGGTAGAACAGTGCTTTTGTGAATATAAGGAATCGTTGAGGAGGTGCAGCTTAATTCTTGTCACAAATTAAAAAGGTCTATGCTTCAATAGCAAAGTAGATTTAGATTTCTAAAAATTAGCAGGAGAGATGCCCATGAGATATCTAACGAAAGAATGGTATGAGCTTTGTCAGCAGACACATCTTCATTTTGGTTTAAGAGTACATAACAGAGCTTACGAGTTCGATGAGAATCTATTTTTAAGGCTGTATAAAAGAAAGGAAAAAGCACATGTGAAGCAGGAGCGAGAGTTATATAACTTGGACCCACGTTACATGCTGGAGCATGATGGACAGGTGCTTACTCGCGTAGACAAAGCTTTCAGTGGCGAAGAAGTGACAGAAGAGGATCAGATCGTTTATCACATGCCTCCGGAAGAACGAGCGCATATCGAGAAACGCATTGCAGAATATGATGTACGACCTCCTTTTGATGAGAAGAAATGCAAGGAAGAGTACAAAGAATCAATGGAGTGGAATATCCAATACAAGACGGAGAATTTGCCACAGGAAATCGTTGAACAAATTGCGGATATTCGTGTGTTTACTTTGGGATATTGCACGAGAGAAGTTATGCGCAAGTTGAAGAAACAGAGTGCGGAGAATAGAAGAGAGATGGAACGCGTATCAGATGAATATAGGGAAGATATTGTGGCACAGGATATTCCCTACGACATTTACAGCCAGATTCATTTTCATGATTGTACGGTAACGGAATTACTGACGGGAGATGAGGTGGTCATTCGTTTTGACACCCGTGGGGGCTTCACCAACATAAATAAACTTACACTGGTTGCACCCGAAATCATCAAGCATGAGGGTGAAATTGTAGGCAGTTACTGGCTGTATCAAGAGCTGTATCGAATCGAAAGTGGATATGAGCTTCATGTTTTATTTGGTGGAGCGAATATGCCTGAGCTGATTGTTCGCTGTGCTGATATTCTTGCAGAAGAGGAGTGAGATGCAGTAGTGCAAAGTAAGAGTCGTCAATTTGGTGAAATAAGTGTGCACCACGATCTTTACCAAAAAAGTGACGACTCTGATGAGAAAGGTAAATATACAATCCGGTGTATCTTGCAATCGTTTTGAAGCAGGTAGAACACGTATCATCGTTTGGCGAGTATATTAATCCCGTCATCCAATTGTCCTGATAACGAGAGAACATCATAATAGATCCATTTTTCCGAATCAATGGTTTGCACTTTACCTTGACGGACAGCGGACAACTGCTCCCACACGGGGTTCTGCTGCAGTTGCTTATACGTTGTGGCAGCTTCGGCCCCATAGACAATGACAAATAACCGGTCTGCTTCATATTGCCATAGCTGTTCGACTTCTACTTTTCTACCATACTGGTTAGGGTGCTCTACAAGCAAGTGTTGAACAAGTGGAGGTGGTTGCAAGCCGAAGGAACGGTACATAATCTCGCCCGCATTCCGGTCTCCCAGCACATATATTTCTGATCCTTCAATCAGGAGCAGCCCAACGGTCTCATCCTTACTTACATAATTTTTAATTCGCTGGTGTGCCACTTCACGCTTTAATTCGTAATCGTCAATCCAGCTCTTTGCTTGTTTCTCCATCCCAAGTACATCACCAATGGCTTGTAAATGTTCCGTGGCATGGAGATCCATCCAAGGGATCGTCACAATGGGAGCGATATGCTCCAGTTGTTGTTGCGTTTCAGGGTCTATCGTGTCACAACTGATAATAAGATCCGGTTTAAGGGCTCTCATTCTATCATAATAGAGGATCGATTTGTCTCCAATGTTCGTAATGTTGTCTCCTAGTCGCCCTGCATAATAACCCATATGATAGGCAGGTGCGCCAATCGGTTTGATGCCGAGTGCCAGAAGTGCACATACATAACTCATCGACATGATTTTGTACTGTCTCGTGTTCACATATACTCGCGGCGGGACGCCTGTGATCTGCTTAAAGCGACGGTTAAAATAATAACTGTCCCGATAACCGACTTGTTCTGCAATTTCAGCAAGCGGTTGTCTGGAAACGAGCAGCAGTTCCTTTGCCTTGCGTATTCGGAGCGTCGATATATATTCATGAGGCGTTACGCCTGTGATATGTTTGAACAAACGAATGTATTGCTTGATACTGATCCCGGTCTTTTCAGCCAGCTGCTTCGTGCTAATTTCTTCATTAAAGTGATCTTTCAAAAAGGAAACACTCTGTTCCACCGCTTGCATGGATGTGACGGTTTCAAATCCAACAGTAACTGTATTTTGTTTAAGTAATGTATGCATCCATTTCTGGAAGCGAAAATGGTAGCTCAGCTGTTCATCTTCACTCTCAGGATGCTTTAGGGCAGTTAGCTTATGCATCACAGTAAGTGTACGAACGAAAGGATTAATTATAATTTCGCTATTTGCGAAAGGAAGTGGCCGTTCATCAGGCAGAGCAGAAATGATGTCAAAGGTCACGCTAAAATAATGCAAGACCTCCTGTTCTTCAAGGGATGAAGAGATAACGAGCTTAGCGCCAGGAGAGACTGCATAACAATTTCCAGTGACGGCACGGTAACAACTGTCGTCTATATATATGCTGCCTGAACCTTCAGATACAACAATCAGCCTGTAACTCAGACTGACATCGGGGAGTAGCTTAGGCGTAGTGTTAATGGTTACAGATTCAATATCAACAAACCTAAAGAAATATGAATGAAATGCAGTAGGAGGGAGTGGGGAGTTCCTATGCGCAGTACGTATGTTCATGAAGTCACAGATTCCTCCTGCATACAATGAGAATTATTATCATTATATTAAATGACAAAGAAGAAGCTAGTCAACCATGAGGTGAACTAGCTTCTTCTTTGTCATTGGTTATTTGTCAGGAATGATCGCCTTCATGACATCTTGCATTTTTTTCTCATAAGCAAGTGGACCATTCGTGATCCATACATCACCGCGGACTTCATAGACATGACCTTGTTTAACCGCAGGGATCGTCTTCCATAACTTGCTTTCTTTAAGCTCGGTAGCCTGTTCTTCTCGTCCTTCATCTACAGCGAGAAAAATATAGTCCGCATCGATCTGTGGAATAGTTTCCATCGAGATGGTTTGGATATCCATATCCTCTCCCCATGCCAACTTGCGTACAATCGGGGCAGGCTCTAATCCAAAGTCGCCATATAATGCTGTGCCTACCTGACCTCCAGGACCTCCATATAATCGAAGTTCTTTACTGGCATGAATACGAATCATAGCGGCTGTTTTGCCTTTAGCGGCAACCTGTAATTGCTCTTTGGCGAGCTTCGTTTCTGCTTCACGCTTCTTGATTACGTCTTGTGCTTGTTCGGTCTTTCCGAGCAGATCAGCTACAATAAGCAAGTTCTTTTTCCAGTTCTCCGGGTATTGAATCTCGCTGCCTGTAAATACATAGGTGGGAGCGATTTTAGACAATTTCTCATACGTGCCGCCATCTGCCCAACCTTGGAAACCCAGAATAATGAGATCTGGCTGTGCCGCCATGATTGCTTCAAAGTTAAATGCAGCTGTGTCGAGCTTCGGTACATTTTTTAAATAGTCCTCAAGATAGGTCTGGTAATAGCTTCCGCTTGAGTATTGCATAATTGGTGTAACACCAAGTGCACTCATCTCGTCTTCGACGAATAATCCAAGAACGCGCTGAGGCTCGGCAGGTACTTGAATTTTTCCAAGGATATGCTCCACAGTACGCGGCTCTGTAGATTTATTTTCAGAAGATGTCGGTGTTTGTTCTGTCTGTACCGCCCGAGCCTCTTCCTCCACAGTTCCCCCGCCGCATGCAGTAAGTACGAAGATAAGCACCAAGATCATGCTAATTATAGAAAAGCCTTTTTTAGTAAATGTCATTCATCTGCCACTCCTTCTACTGATATCTATTCTCATTTAGGTGCTTTGCTTATCTTAAGTAGCAGGACTGATTAATTCAATGGACTTTTGAGTGAAAATGATCCTTTTTTGAATGATGTCTTAAATGTACATTTAACAAGAGACGGTTTGTTAATGAATTTAAAAAGCATATTTCCTTTATTTTAATTTCAATAAAATGGTACTATTAACCAATGAACGTTTTTAAGTCAGCAAGGAGTTGAACACCATTTTGGAATTTATCTGGGCTTTAGTGATATCAATTATAAGTTTAATTGTCGTTCTTATCTTTGCTGCAATTGTACGTTATGCGATAGATTCATCCAAAACATCGAAAAAGCTGGATGTACTAATTAAAGAAGTGCACTATCTGAAAACTGAAATTAAAAAACAGCAACACCATAAGCAGCAAGATGGCAGCAAGCATATTATCGATGAGAAAGTATAGATGAACGACACGACTTGAAATTTTTCTAAGAAGGGAACAGACCATGATGAAACCACAGGGAGACGTACAAGCTGTTTTTATAGACAGAGATGGAACAATCGGTGGTACAGGTCATTTTATTCATCCGAGAGATTTCAGATTATACCCCAATGCTCAAGAAGCAATTACGCTTTTGAAACGAGAAGGAATTATGGTGCTGGCTTTTACGAATCAATATCGAATCTCACGTGGAGAGGCAAGTGTTCAGGATTTTGAAGAGCAGTTTCGCGAGTACGGATTCGATCACTCCTATATATGTCCGCATGAGCAAGAATGCAGCTGCAGAAAGCCTAAACCCGGAATGTTATTACAGGCATCAGAGGAACACGGTCTGGATCTATCCAAATGCGTAGTAATTGGAGATGTAGGAGATACAGATATGCTTGCTGCCCATGCCGTAGGAGCGACCAAAATCATGGTGAGAACAGGCTGGGGGGAATCTTCATTAACCAAATTTAGAGACAAATGGACGGAGACCGAACCTGATTATATCGCAGAGGATATTTGGGATGCCGTACAATGGATCATTGATGGAAGGGAATTCAGATATTGAGGAGAACCATATGTTAATCAATCCAACGATAAATGAGATCAATAACTTATTCAAGATGCATCATATCAATGAAAACATATCTGAAATTCAAAGTTTGTCAGGTACCACAGCTGGACGTGTTTATCGGTTGAGTACGAGTCTAAATAAGCACTATATTTTGAAATCAGATGAACCCGAACAGATTCGCATTGCCCAGCAGTTTTTGGACACATATAAGAATTCTTCGTTATTGCCTGAAGTTTTGTTGACTGATCCGGATAATACTTATTTTATTTATACGTATATGGAAGGTACGACCCATTTCAATCGGGGACAGAAGAAAGACTGGTTAACTCATCTGGTGAAAGAGTTATTCAATACATATGTGCGTTCTTCAGATACGAAATCATGGGGCAGAATAGAGTTCCCGCAGAGGACATGGAAAGAATTCAATCAGATTAGTATTCATGAAGCAAAGATAAATATCGGAAGTATTTTAACGACAGATGATTATAATTTGGTTCAATCCAAAGTGGATCGCCTCTTTCATGAGGAAGAAGAGAAGTTTCTTTTACATGGCGATACGGGGGTTTATAATTTTGTATATGATCAAAATAAACTCATCGGCGTTATTGACCCATCTCCAATGGTTGGACCTATCCTCTATGATTTCTTGTATGCTTTTAGTTCTTCGCCGGATGATATCAACACCGAAACATTATTTGCTACATTCGAACTTCTAGAACAGGTGGAAATGGATAATTCCAGATTGATAGAGGAATCTCTGGTCCATCTATATTGCCGAATTGGGTTGAGTAACAAGCATCATCCGGATGATCTGCATGAATACTTGAAGGCATGGCAGGAATGGAAGCGATTATGTCAGGAACTTTGAACTAGCAAAGTTTTTACAGCTATCGTAAATGCCTTAGTTCAGACTATACAAGACAGGAGATATCACAAGTTGGATAACAAAAGTAGTTTGAATCGTCCGAATGCTTGGACGACCTCCGATATACTTCATGGCGACTTACTTGCCAGTAAAGAACTTATCTATGACAAGTGTGGCTTTGTTTGCTCACAACCACATGAAGAAGCACAAAATGCTGAATATGGGGCATATGTTTTCACCTTAAATTCTCTCTCCATTCGATTTCGCGACGCCAAAACAACGCCAACCAAGATTGGACAATTTGTTACCCTGTGGCAACGGAGTGAGGATGGATCGACACAGCCATATGATGTATCAGATCCAGCAGATATCTATGTCATTAGTACGCGCTCAGGCAGCCATTTTGGTCAATTTGTATTTCCGAAGCATGTATTGTTGCAGCGAGATATCATATCGGATCAAGGCAAAGGTGGCAAGCGTGCCATACGTGTATACCCGCCTTGGGACAAACCAACAAGTAACCAGGCTCTAAAAACGCAGCAATGGCAACTGGAATACTTCTTGGAAGTACCTTTTGCTGAACCATTGAATTATGATCAAGCCCGGATACTTATGATAAACCATTATAATCACCTATGATTTAGGAGTGTGGTCATGATCATATTAACGTCAGCAATAGCATTTACCATCCTGATCCTAATCGTGATTCTCTTTCAGGTTGCTTTAGCGGTAGGTGTGCCCTGGGGAGAGTACGCCATGGGTGGAAAGTTTCCCGGGAAATACCCCGGTTCCATGCGTTTTTCTTGCATATTTCAAATTGCAATTTTAGCATTCATGGGTATCATTGTTCTGAGTAAAGCAGGATTGCTTTGGCCTCAGTGGTCTGTTTTTGCAGAGACTGCGATCTGGTTTATCGTTGGATATTTAGTACTTGGGACGATTTTGAATCTGATTACGAGAAGTGTATGGGAACGAAGGATCTGGGCGCCCGTAACGTTGTTGATGCTGATAACGAGTATAACGGTTGCCATTACATAACATAGCGTTGAAATATTGATTACAGATTGAAAGAGGTGATTCCATTGGTAAATCCATAAACGGAGAAAAATCCATGTATTAGCTTGAATAAACATGAGGTTTTTCTCTGCCTATGATATGAAAATACTCATATAGAGGAGAAGAATTGACATGTTAAATCAATTAAGCGATTCCATTTATTATATGTCCAACGATAATGATAGAGAAAGACCGGTACTAGGCTTGGTGTGTGGGGAAAAACATAGTCTGGTGATTGATGGTGGAAATTCAGTTCAACATGCCAAAGACTTTATCAAGGAGATTCGATGCTTAGATGTGCCGCCCGTTCAGTATGTGGTTATTACGCATGCGCATTGGGATCATTTTTTGGGAATGAATGAATTCGGTGCGACGATCATCGTTAATCGTTTAACTAATAAGCGCTTGAATGAATGGAGAGATTATTCATTTGATGATGCTACACTATGTAAGTATGTAGAGGCCAAAAAGATTAGTGCACACTGTATGGCGGTTATACAGAATGAGATACCTGAAAGGGAGTCTTTTGTGTTGGGTAGATCGGGTATCGTCTTTGAACAATACCTCCAGATCGATCTAGGAAACAAGGTCTGCATGCTGGATCAGATTCGAAGTACGCATACGGACGATTCAACCATTGTATATATTCCGGATGAAAAGACAATTTTCCTTGGAGACAGTCCGTATTCTACAACGACTCGTTCGTTATTTCATTATAAGCAGGATTTGTTATTCCCGATGATACAGGATATCGAGCGATATGATGCGGAGCACTTCTTGTTAGGGCACGAGTCCATATGTGATTCTGAAGAGATGAAAATATTCTTCGAACAGCTAATCGCTTGCAGTAAATCAGTGAAAACTGCATCCTTGGAGGAGGCCATAAGTTTGTTTGAAAGAGAACAGCGGCGTGTTCCGGTGGGGGATGAGCTCTTTTTTCTAAAAGCAATGGTTAATGATCGAATCTTGCAGGTCCCAAAAGATTAGATAGTCCTTATATTGTTATCACAGTAATGGTTTAGGCAGGCAGCTGGCTATATAGTCAGCTGTTTTTTTATAATATAGGCGGCTCATCTTTGAAGAGCTAACGGACTTAATGAGGTAAACTATAGTGAATATGTATTGCTTTTATAAGGAGGAGAGATCTCTTAATGACAAATTCCTACGAGATACCCCATTTGCTGAAAGAAATCATCACATGGGAGGAAGAGATTAAACAGGAAGTTCCTTATTTGGAGACACCAACAGGTTATTTTCTGCAATTTGATCCACATGATAATGGCGGGTATATGAGTTCTCCAGTTGACGCAATCATGTTTGCACGTACCGGAATGGGTGGTATTCATTTCTCCTTCTTGACTGATTTTGGAAATGTTACTGATTTGAGTGTAGTGCCTATTGTTCGGGTTGATCCCATGGCTTTTGGAAGTTATGCGAGGATTGTAGCTAGAAATATTAGAGATTTTTTTGCCTTTGGATTCTCGGGACATGAGGGACTTCTGTTGAATGAATTTGAAACGAAACAACAATATTTGGACTACGTGAAGGAGCAAGAGGACAATACGAGCGAAAGTGAGTATTTTGACAAGAAAAAGTGGGACCGAGAACAAGAGAAGGTGAGAGATTTGGCTGTGCAACGTTTTGGATTTCAGCTTATCCATGACGGATACTCCTATAGTGAGGAAGTTCGGCAAACAAGGCGAAATGAAGTTATTTTAGATACCTTAGATGGTCTTGGTGTTGGAGTGGGAGATGCATTGGTGGATTACTCCAAGGGAGTAGTTCCTCATCCGTGGCATGAGAAGGAAATTTCGTATGATCAAGATGAACAGCTTATATCCTATATCTCCAGTGCAGAGCAGGTAGGACTGTTTAGTTTATTACGAGATGTTCAGGCACAAGGATTCGATAATAGTGATGTGTTTCGAGCGATCCACAACCGATTTGTTTCGCTTGGATTGTCTGTGGAGGAACAGATGCTGGCACGTTATTTACACAAGTTATATTGAATGTAAAATATAATTTTGGTGGCAGGCAGCCGGTTTGCAGAGAAGTACTTACTAAATAAATAACAGGGCAGAGTTCCATCTTACGGAGCTTTGCCCTGTTTTCGTTTGCACTATCAGTAACGTGGAATTAATTAATGGTGATGATGCGCATGAGCATCTGGTGCGTCACCTTTGACGGTACATAGTACCGAGGTATCATGCAGATGTTTTTCGGACTCGACTTGGAGCGTCACATGTTTGATTTCTTTATGCTCCAGCATATGTTCAATCTTCTGAACCAGGATCTCGGATGCATAGACATCCATCGTTCCATCCACCACGATATGTGCGGTCAGCGCATTCAGGTTACTGGTAATGGACCAGACATGCACATCGTGGACGCCTTTGACGCCATCGACTTGTTTAATGGTCTGCACCAGTTCATTCACATCGACATTGGCTGGAGTGCCTTCCATCAAAATATGCAGGGATGATTTGGTGACATAGAAACCACTTCGTAATACCAACGCCGCGACAATTACACTTGCAAGTGGATCGGCCCAACCCCAGCCAAAGAACATCATGAGCAGTGCCGCCGCAATGGCCCCAACCGATCCCAGCATGTCGCTGATGACATGGAGATAAGCCCCGCGCATATTCAGGTTTTTCTCCGTATCGCTACCACGCATCATGATCCAGGCAACAAGAATGTTCACGAGCAGTCCAATGACACTGATAATTAACATGCCTACGGTTGCGACTTCTGGAGGGTGGATAAAACGACCAATGGCTTCGTAGAAAATGTAGAGCGCGATGGCGATTAACGTGATTCCATTTAACATGGCAGCCAAAATCTCGAATCTTCTGTAGCCGTACGTTTTGCCGGTATTCACTGCTTTTTCACCAAAGGTGAACGCCAGCAAAGCGATCCCGAGCGCAATGGAATCGGACAACATATGACCTGCATCCGAGATAAGCGCGAGACTGTTGGTGATGAATCCACCAATGGCTTCAACGATCATATAGATGGTAATAATAATGAAGGAAAACAACAGGACTTTCTTGTTATTGGTGGTGTGAGCGTGGTCGTGTCCATGATCGTGCCCTTGGTTATGATTTTGATGATGTCCAGACATATAAATCCTCTCCTTTGGAGCGAAGCTCCGTTATGTAATATGATATCTACTGTGGCTATAAATGATCTTTAGCGATGGTTACTCACTAACAAATGAATATATGAGCGTCTGTTCATATGTTATAAATTTATTATAGTTCTGCCTCTTAGTAGTGTCAACCAGATTTAAGAAAATATAAACATGTCGAGTTTATCTCCATGCGTGTGCTGGCGAATGAGATTGCTTTTATGCTACCATCTGTGCAGGATCAAAGTGAGATGTACTTGTTACATAGAAAGGCGGACAACCATATGAAACATCTGCTGCTGGCAGACGATGATGCGAATATTCGAGCACTCCTGCGGCATGTCATGACCAAGGAAGGGTATCGGGTCCATGAAGCGCAGGATGGATTGGAAGCGGTCAAACTGATGCAAGAAACGCCGATCGATCTGGCGATCCTTGATGTCATGATGCCAGGCATGGACGGACTGGAGTTATGTGATTACATTCGGCAGCATTACGACATTCCAATCATGTTGCTGACGGCACGAGATCAGCTATCGGACAAGAGAGATGGTTATTTGAAAGGAACGGATGAATATGTGACCAAGCCGTTTGAACCTGAAGAACTGGTCTACCGGGTAAAGGCGTTATTTCGTCGGTACCATCGCACATCCAGCGATATCATCCGCATGAATCGAATCGTCATTGACCGCAACAATGTGGAGGTTACGGACGGGCAATCCATTCTCTTTTTGCCAATGAAAGAATTTGAATTACTCTCACAGCTTGCCCAGTTTCCGGGCCGTTTGTTCTCACGGGATGAGCTTATTCGGCTCGTGTGGGGAGCGGATTACGAAGGAGATGACCGTACCGTTGATGTGCACATCAAGCGGCTGCGTGATCGTTTTGCTGATTATACGGACGATTTCATCATCCAGACTGTGCGGGGCATTGGATACAAGATGGAGGTGAAAGCACCTTGAGGACCTTGTACGTCCGGGTATTCCTCATTACAGTTGCGGTGATTGTGGTCAGCGGCATGCTCGGTTTTCTTTTGTCGAATATCTACTATCATGCAAAGCTCAAGGATTTTAATGATGAGAAGCTGGTGGGCATCGCGACGCAAATGAAACAGTTTGTGGAGCAGCAACCCGACACAATGGAGCAGTATCTGAACAATGCTGCCGATCTTGGATACGAAATCTATGTGACGGATGGAAAAGGCAACGACCAATTCTACGGCCGCGAATACCGTGAGAAAGATCTGGACAAGCAAGCTGTAGAACTGGTACTGAATGGAGATGTATACCATGGCGTCGCCCAGTTTCCAAGTAAACCGTTCATTACCGGTTTCTTCGATAATCAATTAAGTAACACCGTGGGTGTTCATCTGCAACTGGGCAATACCAATTACGCTCTCTTTATGCGCCCGGATGTAATTCTGCAATTCGGTGAGTTGCGAATCTTTTTTGCGCTGATTGGAGCATTTACGGTGGGCATTAGTATTCTAATCTTTCTCATTAGCACTCGTTATCTGGTCACTCCGATTGAACGTCTGTCCGAGGCGACCAAACGGATTGCACAAGGAAAATATAATTTAAAATTACCTACCGCCCGGCGTGACGAGATTGGGCAATTGGCCCAGCATTTCATGACCATGAGTCGTGAATTGGAGAGGGTCGATCAGGCGCGGCAGCAGTTTGTATCCAACGTATCGCATGAGATTCAATCACCGCTGACCTCGATTCAGGGTTTTGCCCAATTGGTGGCGGATCGGGATCTGCCTGAACAGGAGCGGGAGCACTATGCATCGATCATTGAGGAAGAGAGTCGTCATCTCTCCTTGCTCAGTAAACAACTACTTCTCCTGTCTTCCCTTGAACAAGGCAACGAAGATCTGTCCAAAGTAAAGTTCTCTTTGCGAGATCAATTCCGGCAAGCGGTTCAGGTGCTGCAATGGCAACTCGAAGAAAAAGAACTACTGCTTCGGATATCGGTGCCCGAATCCATTCAGCTGGTCGGCAATGAAGTGCTGCTTATGCAGGTGTGGATGAATCTGCTGGGAAATGCAGTGAATCATCTGCCACAGGGAAGAAGCATTGAGATTCATGCCGAGCAGACGGATAACCAGTGTGTGATTCAGATTCGGGATACAGGGGACGGCATTGCTGCCGAGCATCTGCCTTTCCTGTTCGATCGATTCTATCGGGTGGACCGTGCACGGGAACGTTCTTCGGGACGAACCGGACTTGGACTTGCTATTGTGCAGAAAATTATTCGAATTCATGACGGTACAATCGAGGTTTCCAGTTCACCTGAGGGCACGGTCTTCACCGTGACACTTCCGCAGATGTAATCTGTTATTCATTTGCCGTTCATTTTCGCCTCCTATACTTGGGTTATCAAGAGGGAGGTCACAGAACATGTACTTGGCTATTCGGGAAATGAGGTATGCCAAAGGGCGGTATGCCTTAATTGCTACAATCATGGTGCTGGTTTCATTTCTGGTACTGTTTGTTACAGGTCTTGCACAGGGGCTGGCGTATGATAACGCAGCTTCGGTCAAAAATATGGCAGCAACCCACTTTGTACTGGAACAGGATTCGAATCATCGGTTTACTCGGTCACAAGTGGATCAGGATCAGCTTGATCAAGCTCGCTCCGTGGTGGGGCAAGAGAACGCAGAGCCACTCGGTGTGAAAATGACAACCGTCAGTCCAATGGGCGACACGAAAAAGATCGATGTCACGTTGTTCATGGTGAATCCGGAAGGCTGGCTTGCTCCAGCGGTTACCGAAGGATCTTCGATTACGGATCAGACCAAAGGTCAGGTTGTGGTGGACCATAAGTTGTCTGAATCTGGCGTCAAGATTGGCACCGTTCTGGTCGATCAAGCTTCGGGAATGGAGTGGACCGTTGGTGGATTTGTACAAAATGAGTCCTTCAGTCACTCCCCGGTGGTATTCCTGAATGAACAGGAATGGCTCGCACTCCAGGGAAGTTCACGAACTTCGCAAGGTTCAGCAGACACCAATGCCAATGCTCCGATGTACAATGCCATTGCTATCAAGGATGGGGGCGAGCAAGTAGACCGCTTGAGTACTGCAATGCCTAATACGGAAGTCATCACAAAGTCGGATGCCGTATCGGCTATTCCTGGATATAAGGAAGAGCAGGGATCGTTGCTTATGATGATCGCATTTCTATATGTCATCTCGGCGTTTGTGCTTGCGGTATTCTTCTACGTCATCACGATTCAGAAAACGAGTCAGTTCGGCATATTAAAAGCCATCGGAACGCGGAATGGTTATCTGGCGGGTAGCGTTTCGTTACAAGTCTTGGTCTTGTCAGTTGGTAGTCTGGTCATTAGCGTACTGTTGGTTCGACTGTTCGAGTCCATATTGCCAGCATCGATGCCGTTTCAATTAGGTTTATCCACCCTCGCACTGACCTGTGTATTATTCATACTCATGTCTATGGCGGGTTCATTGTTCTCGGTGTGGAAGGTTACCAAAATTGATGCACTTGATGCAATTGGGAGGACAGCAGCATGAGAAACCGATTGGTATTACAAGGAATTACACAGACCTTTGAAGATGGTGGCAATAAACGGACGATTCTGGACAAGTTGGACCTTGAGGTTGCTGAAGGGGAACTTGTAGCTGTGATGGGGCCTTCCGGCTCGGGCAAAAGTACATTCCTGTCTATTGCAGGCGCACTTCTTGAACCAACGGAAGGACAGGTTCTGCTGGACGGAACGAGTGTTATGGGCAAAAGCAAACAAGATATATCCGATGTACGGCTTCAGCAGCTTGGTTTTATTTTTCAAAGTGCCAACCTCATTCCGTATCTGAAAGTAGAAGAACAACTTATGGTGGTCGCGAAGCTCGCCGGAACAGATAAAAACAAGGCGGAGAAGCGAGTGGATGAGCTGCTGGATACGGTAGGTTTGACTCATCGGCGGAAGGCGTATGCGGAGAAGTTGTCTGGCGGTGAACGTCAGCGGGTCGCCATTGCACGGGCGTTGATGAACGATCCGGCTGTCCTGCTCGCGGATGAGCCAACAGCGAGCCTGGATGCGGAACGTGGACTGGATATTGTCGGCATGATTGCACGGCTCGTGAAAGAGCAGGGCAAGAGTGCAGTGATGGTTACACATGATGAGCGGATCTTGCCGCTCTGTAGCCGGGTTCTTTTTTTGGAAAATGGAAAACTGGTGCAGCATTAGAGGCAGCATGGTCTGAAAGTCTGGGGACAATATTGATCCAAGGCTTAAGGGCAGAGAGTGTAAGAAGAGGGTCACATATTCCCGGTGGGGAGGTGGCCTTCTTTCTATGTTTTCGACTATAATTGGAAGAATAGTGGTATTAGATAGAGAGGATCGGGTGCGGATGAGCAACTTGAATGCAGAACAATTCCCGGCGTTGAGTATGTCGATTCATTGGGGAATTATTGAGGCGGAGTTCAGATTAAACGACATCGTGGATGAAAAGCTGGTGAGTAATATTAGTATTATTCCATTTGTCGGGGATCAATGTGTTGTTTTCCAACTGGAAAATGGAGACTGGGAACTGCCTGGAGGGACGCTTGAAGCAGATGAACAGTATATGGATGGACTGAAGCGCGAACTGATGGAGGAACTTGGAGCAGAATTGCGGACCTATCAGATTTTTGGTCAATTCCACTGTACATCCAGTGCGTTGGAAGCGTATCGAGCGCATATCCCGCATCCCCATTTTGTACGAATCATCGGATATGGAGATGTTGAACTTGTTGCTGATCCGCTTAATCCAGAGGATGGCGAGCAGGTGGTTGCAGTTGAAGTGGTAGAGATTGATGAGGCGATCCGAAGATTCCAGGAACAGAACAGACATGACATTGCAGAAATGTACAAACTGGCTCATATGCTGCGAGAAGAAGCTAAACAGCATTTTTATAAAATGGAGAAGGCATGATTCTTAAAGCTTTGAATGGGGAGTGCATATCTAATGCAGGAACTTTTTAAGAAGATCATCAATACAGACGTCAAAGCCTTACTTGCCAAACACGGCTATTCCAAGAAAAATCTGAATTTCTACAGAGCGGATGGAAACCTCGCATACAAGTTCAACATTCAAAAAGCAAAGGTTAACACCAGTAGTCAAGTCCAGTTTTATGTTAATTGTGGTGTTCATTCCACCGAACTCGCGGAGTTGCAGTCCGTTGGATTGAATGGAGACATATTGGAGGACATATCTCATTTTACCTGCCGAATCAGAGAAATAGCCCCTTCCGCTTCCTGCTACAAACCGGTGATACGGAAGAAGCCAAGCATTATTTAGAGCAACTACATGCCAAATACGGAGCCGAAAAGCGCTGGACGATATTTGCAAAGAAATATGCAGCCGTTTTTGCCGAGTATGGATTGTAAGCCTTGCTCCAGACAAATAGCCAAAATGAAAGGGGATTACATATGAACGATACTCAATATAATTTAAATTTTGAAAAACTGTGTAATGAATTACAGCTTGGTGAATTGATCAGTTCACCCAAACCGATTTCAGGTGGACTTCTTCATCGGATGTACGCCATTGAAACCACGCAAGCTAATTATGCAGTTAAGGCATTGAATCCCCAGATCATGATAAGACCTGCTGCTGTGCAAAATTATATGGATTCAGAAAAAATCGCAAGCGTGGCAGCCGAACATATCCATGCTCAACCTGCAAAAAGGTTAAAGGGTTCTTCTATGCATAACATTGATAATCAATTCTATCTAATATTTGATTGGATTGAAGGTCAACGTTTGGAACAAGATGAAGTTACTATCAATAACAGTTCTCTGATGGGAACGATCCTTGCAGATATCCATAAAACGGATTTTAGACAACTAGAATTGGATAGTTTACAGGCGACTAATTCTAAAAAAATAGATTGGATGTTTTATCTGAACAAAGGAAAAAATGAGAATTCGGAATGGATTGAGATTTTGGATTCCAATATCGATAAGCTGTATGAGTGGAGCATGAAGGCTAAGAATTCATCTTCGATGCTAGCATCCAATAAAGTGATTAGTCACAGAGATCTGGAGCCTAAGAATGTGATGTGGAGACAAGGCATACCTATTATTATAGATTGGGAATCGGCAGGTTATATTAATCCGATGCATGATCTGGTAGAAACAGCTGTGTATTGGTCAGTAGATAGCTATGGAAGTATAAACAAGGAGAGGTTCTTGGCTTTTATAGCTGGATATGAGAAGAGAGTGGGTAGTCTAACAGCGAATTGGGAAGTGGTTCTGGATAATGGTTTTGCTGGAAAGTTGGACTGGCTCGAGTATAGTCTTAAACGGTCACTGTGGATTGAATGTACGGACATAGAGGAACAGTTAATAGGAACATCACAAGTCATTTGGACTTTAGAGGCTTTAAAACAATACGAAAATATGATTTCAGATATTAAGATCTGGTTGAATACTTAAATCCAGGAGTGATGCCCACATGGCAAACGATAAAGGAACACTCAAAACATGCGAACAAGGACATTCGTATTATAAAAAAAGTGATTGCCCAACTTGTCCAACGTGCGAAGCTGAACGTAAACCGACAGAGGGATTTTTAGCCTTGTTGTCAGCTCCTGCCAGACGTGCTTTGGAGAATGAAGGCATCACAACACTACTGCAACTTGCGGAGTACACGGAGAAAGAGATTTTGAAGCTGCATGGAATCGGGCCATCTGCCATGCCTAAACTGCGAAACGCATTGGAAGAAGAGGGATTGTCTTTTAAGAAATAACCCTCTTCATGTTGTTCCACTAATCCAAACCAGAAGCTGAAGTAATCTCCTCCATCGTTACCTGGTACAACAAGTTACCTTCACTGAGTAGCAGACGATGTTGGCGAAAATCTTGCCGTGCCTGCTTGAAGGGCTGATCTTCCTCATTTAACAAATTAATCTTCTGTCCTTTGCTCAATCTTCCGGGTTTCTCCATTTTTTTTAGCACAAACGTCCCATGTTTACCGTACCCGGCATCGAACAAGAAATGATAACCATCCGTAATGAAGCCAGAGGAACCGGAGATGTTTGGATTCATGAATGTAACGTCGGGTTCACTGGTTCCCCCTGAGATACAACCGAGTTCAAAATCGGTATAGAAGTAGAACCAGACTTGCTTCTCATTCACCACATTGAGTGCGTAACAATCTGCAATGTCAGCTGCGCGGTTTTCGTACACTTTATTACCGTGCTCATCCTAGGCCAACAGACCGTTTGATCCAATTGGATCGGCCCATCCGTAGTTACCAAAAACCCCTTCATCAAAGTAGCTGGTCCAGATCGTGCCCCTCTCTGTGACCTGTACACTTTGGATACCGTCTCCCAGCAGAAACTCGCGAATTGTATTTCCGTCTAAATCACACACTTTGGCGTTCAGATCAAACTGTTCGTTCCCATAATTCGCACACCGTGCTCCGACGAGCAGCAGATGATCATGTAATGGTTGTACGTAATGATAATTGAACGTCTGCCCCCAGATGACAACTTCCTCGATAGTTTGATCTGTCACAATAAGCACTTTGTACGTATAGCTTTGCTTCAATTTACTTTGGACGAACATACCTCGCTCTCTTTCGGGGATCTGATTCATCAACAGCACATAGACAAGGCCATCACCGCCCCACTGGGTGGAAACGATATCGAAGCCTTCGACATAATTTGAAATATCGGCAAAAGGCAGAAGTTTTACTTTGGGATTGGGCATATCCATATCCTCCTTCGTAGTCGAATGCAGAGTCACCACCTGCATCTGTATAAGAGCATTATGACGTACGTGTACTATGCTGAACATGGCGGAAGTATAGCGAAGGTCTTCTATGTTTTTTGCAGCGTATGAGTACGATCTTTTGAAATGGCTGTTTCGTACTTGACACTCGTAGTACAATAAGGAAGTTGTGTAAAATTCTATATAAAAGAAGGATGGAGAGGTACCCATAAGGAGAGTGTGAGAGTACATACAACGCACGTAAAGTAGGGTGAAAGATTTATCCGTAGATTCAATTGGCAATATTACAAGGAAGACTCATCTCAGAAAGACAAAACTGATTAAGGAAGTGTTACTAAGTGGAACCACATATTCAAGAGCAAAAGACAGACTACCGTCCATTAGGCGTATCGGGCTTAGGTGGTTGGCTGATTCTCACCCAGATTGGATTATTTCTTATGGTCATTTTCCTGGCGATCCAATTGGTTCTGTATTGTTTGCCCATGCTTACAACAGAGACTTGGGAGCTGCTAACTTCGGAGCAATCTGACTATTATCACCCGCTATGGGGACCGGTCGTTATTTTTGAAACAGTATATAACACGCTCTTTTTAGTGTTTGGCATCTATACGATCATTGCTTTTTATAGCAAAAAATCGATCTTTCCTCGTCTTATGATCATGTTTTATAGTGTCAGTCTAGCCGTTAGTATCATTGATTATTTATTGTTGCTTCAGATTCCGATGGCAAGAGAACTTGAGGATGGAAGCTCGTTAAGAGATATTGGCAAGTCGGTACTTACTTGTGCCATCTGGATTCCTTACTTTATCAAATCAGAGCGAGTTCATAATACATTTGTAAGATAAATGGTAAGCAGGAAATGCCCGATCTTGGATAGAAGCTATCTGAGGTCGGGTTTATTTGATACAAACGAAACCAGTTACATATATAGTTAACCTGTTCAATGTGAAAAGGAGGAGAGATCTTGAAAATTTATCTGGTAAGGCATGGGATGGACGAGGAAGGATATCGAGGCGGATGGAGTGAGCGTGGACTTACGGAACAGGGGATCAATCAATCCAGGAGACTGGGAGAGCATTTACATCATCATGCTGAGGAGTACAACATACATACGATCATTAGCAGTGATCTTCCTCGTGCAGTACAGACAACACGGGAAATTGAAAAAAAATTAAATATGCACGCTAGCTTAATGAAAGATTGGCGGGAGATGAATAACGGAGATTTGGCAGGCATGCTCCATAAGGATGCTGAAGAACATTACCCAGGGGTTTATTTCAATACTCTTGAGATGGACTCCCCGTTTCCGGGAGGAGAAAGCCCGAGGGATTTTTATAGCCGGATAAGCACAGCTTTCGAGAGTCTTTTGAAAGGTATGGAGGAGGAAACAGTAAAGTCCAATGTTCTATTAATTACTCATGGCGGAGTGATTAACATCCTGTATTATCTGCTTGAAAATAGGGAGTGGAGCAATAAGTCCAGCTTTTATCCCATGGGCAACACCAGTGTACATACCGTTGAAAAGGGAAGGCATGGTTGGAAACTTAGCACCACAAATGTGTTAAGTCATCTGGATTAGTTGTTTTACCTTGGAGGGAACTCGGATGGACATCAAACAAACTCTGCATCACGAGCTGATAAGTCGACTTAATCAGGAAGTACAGACTCATAGGTTCGAGTGTATTACAATGGTATAAAATAGAAGACGGAGGCGATGACATGAGTGATCAACCAATAGAACTGCTACAACATTTGAAGTCTTTATCCGGCCCATTTCCAATCTGGGATACGGGGCAGTTGCCGGAGCGGCCGGGGAAGCTATTTTTGGAGTGGTTGAGATTGGCGGTAGAAACCGAAGTGAAAGAACCTCATGCTATGACAATCTCCACCGTGGATCAAGACGGTTATCCTGATGCGAGAGTATTGATTTTGAAAAACGTAATCGACGAAACGTATTATTTTGCCTCCAGTTCGGAGAGTCGAAAAGGACAGCAGTTGAAGGAGAACCCTCATGTGGCTCTTACCTTCTACTGGCCTTCGCTTGGAAGACAGATTCGAATAAGGGGAATTGCCGAGGATCAGGGAGATCAAGCGGGCGCTGATGATTTCCGCAAACGTTCAACTGGAGCGAGAGCAGTTGCCATGACAGGTCATCAGAGTGAGGTTTTGGATAGTGAGGAAGTACTGGATCGTTCCATCGAAGCTCAGAAAGAAAAGATAAGTCATGATCCCGGTGTCGTTACACCTCATTGGCGTTTATATGCCGTGAATGCACAAGAGGTGGAATTTTGGCAGGGAGATTCGGAGCGCAAGCATGTACGAGTCCGATATGTGATGCAAGATGGGCAGTGGAATACACTCAGGTTGTGGCCTTAATTCTAGAACAGATGAGTCAGGCAATATGAAGCGAGCTGCTGTGTGTTTCTTTTTCCTAACAATCTGAGGGAGGATAAATCTATGAAAAGAATTGAAAGTTTCTTCGAACCATTTCCGGTGTTGGAAACCGAACGGACGTTACTCCGACCTCTTACCTCTGATGATCTGGATGATATGTATAGTTATTGCGTTGTACCTGCTGTATCGGAGTTCACTACCTGGGACGCGCATCAGAGCAAAGAAGACACCAAAGCTTTTTTAGATTTTGTCATGAGTCGCTATGAGACGGATCTAATAGGCCCGTGGGGGATTGAAGATAAACACACCAAGAGGCTGATCGGTAGTTGCAACTATCTAGGGTGTGATAGCGATAACAGGAGAGTTGAACTGGGATATGTGTTATCTGATCAATTTTGGAATCAAGGCTACATGACCGAGGTAGTGAAAAGAATTATCCAATTTGGATTTGACGAAGTGGGGCTTGAGCGAATCCAGGCCAGATGTTTAGTGGAAAACACAGGTTCTGCCAAGGTCATGGAGAAGGCAGGCATGCAATTCGAAGGTGTGCTGAGGAAATACATGAAGGTGAAAAATGAGCTTCAGGATCTGAAGATGTATGCTATCGTAAAAGAAGACTTCTATACTCGTATTAAATAAAGAACGTATTTTTGAAAGGGCGATCGAGGTTGAACAAAGGAATTCTGTATCTTATGTTATTCATGACTTTTTTAAGTAGCTCAGAAGTGACATACAATCGTAATGCCGTTTCAAAAGAACCTCCTGCATCTCATGCAACTAAGATATTTACTGAGGATGAATTCCAATTTAAGATTAAATCCAAAGATATTACGATTAAATTAGGAAGTACTCGTGAAGAGGTTGAGCAGCAACTTGGACTCCACGTGGATTATTACTACTACACGAATGTCTATCAGTACAAAGATATGAGAATTCATTACAAAGATGGAATTGTGGATGGCATTATGATTGATGGCCCGGCAAAGTTCAAAACGTATAAAACGCCAAGCGGGATAGGTTATGGAAGTACAGTCCAGGAGGTCTTCCAACAATACGGCAAAAAAGCTTTTATAGATACTAAAAAAGGAAAAGTAAAAAGTATTACATATGTCATGGAGAAAAATAAACAAGGAAATTACCATGTCATAACGTCCTTTGATCATGCAATATTGGAAGGAGGATTTGAGAACATGAAAGGATTGTCCATGAATTTTGATTCAAAAGGGCGTGTGTCATTTATCATGCTGGCGAGCCATGAGTTTGCCTATAATCCTGAGTTCAACATGGACGACATACAATAAAGGATTATGGGATTACTTTACATCACTCCCGATCAGTAAGGAAATGGGTTTTATTTTTGCTTTTCAGCAACAACGTACATAATGTCATATCGTGAACCTGATGCCTTCCGCTATAATCTTCAAGTTATCCAAACGTGGATTGAATGAAGGAACCAGGAGGTACAACGAATTGATAGCCAAAAACAAATATAAATCACTCGAACTGGAGGCACCCGGCGTATATGAGCTGGAAGGGCTTGAGGTGGGAGTGACATCGAACTGCAATTATAAATGCGACTATTGCTGCGCCTACAATCGGGATGATGGAGCGTGCATCAATAGTCAGGAAGTCATCCGTATTATTAGTGAGCTTCCTCGTCTCAAGAGAGTGCGATTGTCAGGGGGAGAAGTTACTCTGAAATTCCAGGATTGCCTGGAGATTGTGACGTATTGTGCGGCACATGGCATCGATACACAATTGAACAGTAATGCCAGTCTGCTGACAGAAGAACGGATTCTTGCGTTGCGTGATGCAGGCTTGTCTAACATTCATATCTCGTTCAATTATACGGATGCGGAGTCGTATGCTGCGTACTACCGTGTGCATCCTCGCATGTATGAGAGACTGGAGCAGAATATCCGTTTGTGTACGGAAGCCGGTCTGGAGACGGTATTGGAAACGTTACTGTTTGAAGGTAACCAAGCGAACATGCAGGCCATCAGCGATAAGGTGTATGACCTGGGTGTGCGCATCCATGAGATCCAGAACAGCATTAAGATGCCACATACCGATTGGAGCCAGATTGTATCCAAAGAGTCCCTTGTTCGATCTGTAACGGAATTAATCGAACATAAGAAGTCAGATACTTCGCTCTATTTTACCTGTATGGATCGGTTCGCTGAACAGTTGAATTTGCGTGAACAACCCGGTGTGCATTTCTCTAATTGTGTAGATGGCACGAAACAGCTGCACTTGCACGGTAACGGGGATATTCTCATCTGTGAGTTATGTCATCCTGTCGTGATTGGCAACATCTATACTGGAACGTCTTTGAAGGATATTTATGCGCAGCAGCCTCCAGCGTTAACGGAATTTTTGGAAAAGCGGCCTTGTCCCGCATACGATGCTCTTTTTGCAGATGCATAACAAGAAGACCTGATGAAATTATGTGATATGAATGTTGAACGAGATATGTACACGATAACAGTGACATTTAAGGTTATATAGACTGAAATCAAGGTGATCTGATTTCCTTACTAGGAAAACGGATGGCCTTTTTTGATATGGTTTCAGATTCATTTAAGTTACCCGGCCTAATATGGCCTTAAGAACTTAGATGAAGAGGTGAGCTTCACATGATGAAGATAGATGAAAAACCAACCCGGAAAGACCCACATAAACGACCGATCTCCCCAGCAAAGCGCAGATGGCTCATCATCACACTTGTCATCGTGCTTGCAGTAGGTGGAATCCTGTACAGTTTGGCTGACCGTTATCTGATCCGGCATGTGCAGGTGGTTGTGGCGGATGAGAACACGGCAACGGCAACAACAGGCAACGCCAATGATTCCAGCAGTACTACGACCACTACGACTGAAGTAAATGCAACGTCAGATGATTGGAATTATTCGAGTGATGATATGAAAGTCAATATTGAAAAGGTACAGACTGGTTCAGGCTCGGATCAAATTACGTATTATGTCGCCGATGTTCAGCTAACGGATGCAAGCAGCCTGCGAACTGCGCTGGCGGACAACAGTTTTGGAACGAACATTACCGAGAATACGTCAGAGATTGCCGCAGCCAACAATGCGATCTTTGCCATTAATGGTGACTATTACGGATTCCGTGATGATGGTGTCATTATTCGAAATGGAACGTTGTATCGGGACAGCCCCACGCGGGATGCACTTGCCCTGTTCAACGACGGAACGATGAAAACATATAACGAGAACGAAATTTCTTCCTCGGAACTGCTAGCCGAAGGCACCACCAATACACTATCCTTTGGGCCCATTCTGATCCAGGATGGGGAGATTGTCAGTGATTTTAGCAGTGTGAAAATCGATAACAACTTTGGCAACCGCTCCATCCAGGATGCGAATCCAAGAACTGCGATCGGCATGATTGCTCCGAATCATTACGTCTTCGTGGTGGTGGACGGACGGCAGGACGACAGCCGTGGCATGACCTTGGCAGAACTGGCCGATGTCATGAAAGGCCTCGGAGCAACCGAAGCCTACAACCTGGACGGCGGCGGTTCATCCACGATGTATTTTATGGGCAGGGTCGTCAATAATCCGCTGGGGCGTAACCAGGAACGTGGCGTAAGTGATATTTTATATCTGACGGAGGGACAAGGATCATGACGATATTAATTCCATCATATGAACCCGATGTGCGTTTACTGAATCTTGTTCTGCAATTGCAGACATTTAAACTTGGACCCATTGTGATTGTAGATGATGGCAGTGGACCCGGTTACCGTGGCATTTTTGAAACGGCAGAAGCCTATGGCTGTACGGTCCTGACACATCCCGTCAATCTCGGTAAAGGAAGGGCGTTGAAGACAGGTTTTCAGTATATTAAGGAGTACGGACATCAGGGCGGTGTAGTGTGCGCAGATAGTGACGGGCAGCATCTGCCACATGATATTAAGCGTATCTTCGAAGTATTGCTCGCACAAACGACACCGGGAATTGTACTTGGCAGCCGTCGGTTCAGCGGGAAAATTCCAGCACGTAGCCGTTTTGGCAACACCGTCACACGGGCAGTCTTTTCCCTCACAACAGGTACCAAAGTATATGACACACAGACGGGTCTACGCGGTTTTCCTTACTCCATGCTGGATTGGCTGAACCAGATTCCCGGGGATCGGTTTGAATACGAGATGAACATGTTGTTAACGGCACACAAGCAAGGGTATGAAATTACGGAGGAGTTTATTGATACAGTGTATCTGGATCACAATGAGTCCTCCCATTTCCGCCCGTTGGTTGATTCGTTCCGGATCTATATGCCAATCCTGATGTTCAGCACATCTTCGGTGTTGTCTGCTTTGATTGATTTTGGATTACTATTTGTTATTCAGTATTTCACACACAATCTGTTTCTGTCGGTTGTCGCAGCAAGACTATGCAGCTCCATCTTCAACTATACGATTAATCGGAAGTACGTATTCTCCGCTGGACGAACCTCGAAGGTGCGACAGTCTTTGCCCAAATATTTCTCACTTGTCCTGCTGGTGCTGTTACTAAACTACGGTTTACTGTATTTTTATAATGAAAAACTGATTATTCCGCTGCTCGCAGCCAAGTTATTGACTGAGGTGTCCATCTTTGTATTCAGCTACTGGGCTCAGCGCAGATTTGTCTATTAACCCTGAAGAGAGAGTAAGCCTATGGCTTGCTCTTTTTTGGTTGACACGGTTTCATATGACCCGTTAATAGGTTACGATGGCAAGGGAATGAATTTGAGCTAGAACACATAGGGGAGGACGATTATGTATCTTCGAAGTGTGGAACTCATGTCGGCCAAGATTGAGAATCGGAACCAATATCCTTTTGACATCCCCGCGATCCGGTCCTTGGAACGATTGGAATTCACGAATAACGTTACTTTTTTTGTAGGTGAAAATGGTTCAGGAAAATCTACACTGCTAGAAGGCATCGCTCATCAATGTGGATTCAATACCGCAGGGGGCGGCAGGAATAATACCTATGAGACACATGCTTCGGAATCCTCGCTCGGGAATTATCTCAGGCTGGCATGGTTGCCCAAAATAACGAATGGTTTCTTCATGCGCTCTGAATCCTTCTATCAATTCGCATCACATGTGGATGCGATGCCGGAGTCACTTCAATATTATGGTGGGCGTTCATTACATGAACAATCGCATGGGGAGTCTTTTCTCAACCTGTTTGTCAATCGGTTCAGTTCCAAAGGCATCTATCTGCTCGACGAGCCCGAAGCCGCTTTATCTCCAGCTAGACAGCTCTCTTTATTGCGTATCCTTCATGATCTGTCAGGCACTTCGCAATTCATTATTGCGACGCATTCACCCATTTTGCTGGGGTATCCGGGGGCAGAGATTTTAAGCTTTGACGATAGCCATATTCAAGAGGTAGCCTATGAGGATACCGATCACTATCAGATTACCCGCAGTTTTCTGGAGAACCGCGACCGGATGCTGAATGAATTATTTAAGGATTAAGTTCTCAGTTTAAACAAGGGAAGTTACTAAGCCATGGGGCGTAAAATTTATTTTTGAGGAGAGATTGAATGAAAGTAGGTTTGCTAATTGTTGATATGCAGGAGAGTATTGTGCGGAAAAAGATGGACCAGAGATCGATAGAACATGCTTGCGAGTATATTAACCATGTAGCTAACGTGCTGCGCTCGAATGATCATGTGGTCGTTCACGTGCAGGATGTGGAGGGCATGGAGGAGGCACCACCGGAGGAATATCGTATTATTCCCGAGGTAGATGTGAATGAGAAGGATCTCACCGTTACCAAGGAAGCTTCCAATGCCTTCTGGCAGACTGATCTGGAGCAGGTACTGAAGAGTCATGGGATTGAATTGGTGATCATCTCTGGTTTTGCCGCAGAGGAATGTGTTCTATTCACCTACAACGGTGCGATGGAGCGAGGATTCCGTCCGGTGATGTTGCAAAACGGAATTCTTAGCACACATCACGAAGCGGTGATTTCAACGTATAGAGATCGCAATGTGATCTCATATCCTGTGGTTGATTATCTATATAAGTTCAACTAAAGAGGTTTACACTGAGCACTCCAATGACAGAACAACCTTCCGATCACTGTTATCCCCAGATTTTTTTGATTCCTTTTTTAAAGGGGAAATCCGGTGATAAAGGCGAAGTGTATGCTTCCGAAGCAGCTTTCTTGCAGAAAGCTTTTAGCTCCGCTTCTTCAGGTTATTTCTGTCCTCTCCGTTGTTGTGTAAAAAGTTTAGTTGAACCTATATAATTCAATAATTATTAGCTAAGTGCTAATGGATAATTGGTGGAAAATAAAGATAAGATCAATAATTGGACTCTGTAGGGAGTCTTTTTTTTGTACATATGTGCATGTCGACCGTGAATGTATGGTTACTCTATGGTTACTCTATGGTTTAAACCAAACTTTGCCTATATCTGCTAGGGTTGAAACGATATATTGAGAACAGGGCGCAGCAAGCTCGTTGAGGATATCGGGAAAGTTGTGTATGGATCACTAACCAACTCATTAACTAAGGGAGATGTGGCATGAAGATGAATGTACAAATTACGCGTATTTTGGCAGAACAAAAGGAATTGTTTCTCAACCTGTACAACTTGTACTTATATGATCTGTCTGAATTTTCTGGCGAGGATTTACTTGAAGAGGGGAAATATGATCCAACGAACACCTATCTATATCTGGAACGCGATGAATTGCATCCGTTTTTGATTCAGTATGAAGGGAAGGTTGTTGGATTCGTACTGGTGTGCTCACCTCCATATGTGCCGCAAGATGTGGATTATACCGTGCAGGAGCTGTTCTTGGTCAAAAAATATCGGGGGCAGGGGCTGGCAGCACAAGCGGTTGACTTGGTTTTTGCTCAATTTGAGGGTACATTCAAAGTGGAGCAGCTTGCTAACAATGCAGCGGCAGTTTCGTTCTGGAAAAGATATTATGAGCAACATCAGATTGAATATACTGAGTCTGCATATAACATTGAAATTGACAACATCGCTGGTAGCCACCGGATTTTGTCCCAGACTTTTGTGCGTGAAAGAGAGAAATAATATTTAAATTAGAAGGTGAGCGTCAGGAATCTCCGTTTAGGTTCCTCAGTAAAGATGAAGTGATTTCACTTTTTGATCATACGGATATATCAGAGGACGAAGATGAGGTACACTTCAATATCTACATGATGGATTCAGATTATAGACCAAAGAAACCTGGAACAGATTATATGGGAATACTGAAGCATGATCATGTGACCAATGAATTTATAGAGATGTATCGAGAAGAAGGAACAGAATTTCTGAGTAGACGAAGGATTTTATGAATGTAAGGAAGTTTTATCACGGTCCTATTTTGCTTCTCCTGATATGGGAGGTAGATAGGACCTTTTTCAATTTCCATTTACCAATACATGGGTTATGATGAATTAAGAGGAGTCTATGGGAGTGACGCGTAAGGGGGGGGAGTACGTAGGAATGCCAGTGCATCATTTTGTAATCGAAAACAAATCGCAAGTAGACGGAAATATTCATACCTCCTACTCATGGGATTCACAAGGGAGAATACATGGAAGTGGATTAACCACAGAGAATCATGCCTTGGAAGACGAATTCATTGCGTACATCTATGATTCCCTTTGTTGGTTGGATACATGGAATCCATCTACCTGCATGAGATGTGGTGGGCTGAACAACTATGGAATAACCGTGATTGAAGAGCAGAGTGTTTTGTTGAAGTTTCATCAACTGATTCAGGCCTGGATTGATCTATTCAGCCATGCGACGGATCCGATTGTTCTAACAGGGAATTACGGTTTTGATGGAGAAGAACAGAAGGGCTGCTACGAGAAACTCGTGTACAACAAAGTTGAATTAATCAACGAATTACATAAGCTTGCGAACATGGCAAAGTATGCTGAGGTAAATGGGAAATGCATTGTGCATTTTGGTAAATAAATCATTAGGAAAGTTTCCTGATTAAAATTGTGAGCTGTTGAAGTAATCCAACAGAGAGGAGCAAGAATAATGACTAGTCGTATAGTAGTTACGGGTGGAGCTATTATTCGAGATCATATGGGGAGGGTTCTGCTGCAAAAGAGATCAGATTATGGAGATTGGGGATTACCCGGTGGTGGTATGGAGCCAGGTGAACGAATCGAAGAAACCATGATTAGAGAAGTAAAAGAGGAAACAGGGCTTGAGGTGAGTTCTTATAAATTGGCCTCCATCTACACGGGCGAGAGGATGCACTATACGTATCCGGATGGAAATGAAGTAGTATTTGTAATGTTTTTATTTGACGTTATTGCGGAGTTGGAAGGAAAACTCTGTGATGACCAGGTAACTCTTTTATTTGAAGATGAACAACAGGAGTCATTACAGCTTATTTTTAAAAGTCTGGATGAGATTGATATTGCCACAATTAACAATGTGCAGAAGCCTATATTTGTAGACTTGAAGCAAGAAGAGACTAAATTGCTACGCGAGTGAAAGTGTTGATAGAGTAGCTCAAAATGAATAGAGGTTAGATTGATGAAAAACATGGAATTAATTCAACCTTTTATTCCAGCATTTTCTGTTCAAAATTTGGAGTGGGTTGCTGGGTTGAATCTGTATATAAAACAAGACAAATATTATGAAAATATTTCAATAGCAGATATTACATTTTTGATAAACATTATCTAATGTTACATATGAATTATTTTTTAGATTCACTAATATTGAAAGTTTTCATTATAAACCTCATGGTGTTCTAGTTCAGATAAGTGGGTTTAATATTAAAGATCTGAAAGACCACGGATATCATCCGATGAAATATTACGTTGAAGACTATGAGGACGGAATATTAGGATTTTATTGTGAGGATATTGAATTGATACATGTACAAGAGAGTGAGCGCTTAGCTTTGTAAAGTATAGAACATCAAAGTTGAGCCTTTTAATAAAGAAAGGAGTTTTTACATTGCCTTGGCCGATGGTACATTTTGCAATTGCATCCGAGTTGATATCCGAGCCATCCCCTGAATTGTTATTGGGAAGCCTCGCTGTCAAAAACCCACCTCATGCCAGAGGCAGGAAGATTTGCAACAGACGAAGAACTTAAAGACTTTTTTGAAACCCAAAAGAAGTTAGCTTATAGTGATCCCAAATTCATGCAATATCTGTGCGGTTACATCGCCCATATCTATACGGACCGTGTTTGGACATTCGATATTTATCCTGCATATGAAGTTCATCCCAATGGAAGAAGCGTGTATACACAGGATGTCACAAAGCTGGAGTTTATGATTTTACGGAATCTGAACAGGGCCAACGATTGGTTAAATGAGCTGAAGATGGGAAGAGCATTTGATCTAGGCGGATTGCTGGAATCTGAGGTGTATCAGTATAGAGGAGAGAAACTGGAGTTTTTAGCTAACCCTGACAACGGACCTTTGGGTAATTTAAATATTTTATCCATGGAAGCTATGGAAGGGTTCATACATAAAACGGCGTTAGCGCTAAAAGAATTGTATACAAAATGGAATGTGTATACAGATTTACGTGAAAGGAGAGGGTCTGGAAATGGAAAACTCAATTCGGTTGGCTCTTTATCACGAGCAATATGACCAAGATTTGCATGATTTCGCTCTAAGAGGAGATCAGCTTCAGTTTACTGCAATGCCTGCGGATGTGATTGATGAAGCTATTCAAAATCCGGACAAAGACCCGATGGTTATCCTTCATGAAGAGAAACCTGTTGGATTCTTTATATTACATAAAAATTCTGAATACGTTGAAGATAAAGATGCATCTCATACCATACTGATACGCGCTCTATCCATTTCGATGGAACACCAAGGAAACGGGTATGCGAAAGCAGCAATGAAGGCATTGCCTGAATTCGTTCTCCAGCTCTATCGGGAGATTGATGAGATTATTTTGGCGGTAAATGAAAGAAATATTGCGGCACAGCAGTTATATCTGAAATTGGGTTTTCTCGACAGAGGCGTTCGAAAGAAGGGCATCCATGGTCAGCAATTAATCTTGCATAATAGAATCACATAAAGGAGGATGGCAATGGAGCCATGAAGATCGAAAAGAAGCGGATAAGCGTGCTAAGTCACTAGAATTAATGTGGACTAACGTCCGATTATTGGATAGTACGGGATAATTAAAGAGGGTGTGACGCCAAGCCAAGCTTTTAATATTGCTAGTAAGATCAAGTTTAACGAACGAAGGTACATGTTTGACGAGAAGGAGGGGTGACGTGCCGAACATATATAAGGGAAGATATTCAGCTAAGATTGAGGGAGAATTTGTTGTTTTTATCATTGGAATGAGGATCAATCGTCTGTGGGCTATACATAAATGGTTGCCTGTCTTTAAGTCCATGGGCCCGATGATTAAAGAACTCTATATGAATCCGGAAACCGGATTTCTGAGTACAGAGTATTTTATAAGCCGGCGTGGGGTGACACTACTCCAATACTGGCGCTCTTACGATGAATTGGAGAGATACGCACGGGGCGGATTACACTTGGAAGCTTGGAAAAAATTCAACCGATCCATTGGTACTGACGGAACAGTAGGGATCTATCATGAAACATACAAAGCGCAGTCAGGTTCCTTCGAGACCATATACGCCAACATGCCCAAATTCGGATTAGTTAAAGCGTCTGAACAGGTGCCTTCGACAGGGAAGATGGAGACATCCAGACGCAGAATGGGCGGAGAGAATGACCCGGCAGTGGAACCAGCAGAGAATCCTTAAAGTGGTGACAAGAAAGGAGCATGTTATGAAGGCTAAACTTCGACCAGAAGATATATATTCAAAGCAACTTAGCTGGCTGTGTATTGAACCGATGCTTGTTTCGGTACGGGGCAGAGATATGGCAACCAAAACAGAGATATACCGCAAGTTACACGAAGGGCAACAAGCTTTATTTCTGTTCTATTCCTATCATAATCACACGAAGAGTCTGGCAGAATTTTATTGGTTTTCGGCATATAACATCATTGAGATCAAGAGTTGGAATGGAATTAAAAATGGGATGCACTTTTTTCATTTAGATGAGATGGTAACTGTACTGGACAAAATTGAATACCTGATTACGGACAAAAACAGAGTGGGTGAAGAGTGGCGCGAGGTATTGGCAACGGATCTGGAAAAGGACCCGATCCTACTTCAGAGAACAGAAGCATTATATGCTACTTATCAGACCCTGGCGCAAGCAGCTATTGCACACATGAACGAGATGATCCTGCAAAATCAGGAGATGTATCTGGAGATTGAATAAGGCTAATATCAAAATAGATGCATAGAGGGCTACTCATGAGTGAGTAGTTCTTTTTATTATGTACGAGAAGAAAACTCGTGCTGCACATCATCGCTTTTTATTTTTATGCTAGAATAGATAGCAGGAAAAAAGCGGAAGAGTTAAATAACATTCTCAAGTAGGCAGGGAGTGCACGTATGCACGAGAAAGAACTATTGCAGCTGTACGGATTGGAACCTGATGGGGTAAACCGGGAGGCCATCCGACAGTTGCTTCGTCAAGAGATGGAGAATCGACAGTCAGAAGATAACGAAGTTCTGAAACGGTTGTGCATCATGTTGTTCTGTATCGGAAATGTAGAGGACACTGAATTGATCTGGCAGGCCAAACAGATGAATCAGGATACGAGCAGTTATATTGATGTGCAGTTATTATGTGGTGCAGGGTATGAGGAGACATTGTTTTACCTGGAAAAAATGGATGGGGAACAGGCGCACGAGGAGTTACTGTACCTTAGACGGTGCGAGCCGTATGATTTTGTTGATTTCTCCAAATTGGATTGGGTCTCCGACTATAAACGATATTACGGTGTTTGATATAAGAGCATACAGCTTACTGGAAGGAGGGGGACTATGCCAAGTTTGCATGACAACATCATATTAAGTTACGAAGTTGATTTAGAGAATGAATGGATCAGGATGCGAACTCGTTCAAGTCATGCTGTGCCGAAAAATATGGATGTCTTATTCTCTGGTGTAATGGCCCATGCGTTTGATACACCGCTGCATGGCAGCATTATTTTGGATCTGGATGAGTGGGATATAGTACATTTTATCCCTTCTAATCGAGAGTTGTTAGAGTCGGGGAAGGGCTACGGCTGGCCTGTCAGTTATGATTCCTATGACGAATTGTACACCCGGCTGATCGAGGAAAAATACAAGTACATGGTGATCTCATCCTCGTATGGATTGAGTGGTTGGGTTCTGGCAAAGAACGTAGAGATTTCTGTTCAAGAAATGGGGTGAATGGAATGAAGACTGAATACGCGCAACAGAGTAGCAAGAGAAAGCTAGGACTAAGAACGGCCATGGCTGTGTTGGTTGTGCTGTTCGTTGTTCTGGTCATGACCAATCCAAACGAAGAGGATTTTGTTGCCTGGCTCTCGAGTGAACATGGCATCCATGCTTCGTATGATGTGGATGAAGGCAGGACGTTTACGCAGACGATCGACGGTGACGAAAAGAGGCTTCACTACAAAGGTGGACACATACGCCATATGGGGATATTTTCAACATATAGTTATCTTTTCTCGGATCATGAAGAAAAAGAAATCCAGATTGAAGCGGTTGGCATAATGAAAATGCTATTTAATAGATAGTTAGATTCACTATGGACAGTTAAAAAGTTAGGAAAAAGTTCTGCTGATATCCACGCTCTATGCATGATATAACTTGTGCAGAGAAGCGTGTTTATGGCGTGAGATGCCTTATATGCAGAAATGGCTAATTTCGTTCGTTCGCAAATCCCACATTATGGGTTATGATGTACCTTGAGAGAAAATTTTACATAGATAGGAAGTCTTCTTATGTAGACGATTGCTGATTGGAGGACGGAATATGAAAAAGTTAACCCTAGTTTCATTATTGTTTCTACTTCTGGTTGCCTGTCAGAACAAGGGAAACACTGACGATGCACAGCAATTAATAGACTCCTCACCCTTAAATGTCACAGAAAAAGAGACACAACAGGATGAAGAAATATCGACATCCCAAGAGAAGGAAGATATCCCACCAGTGTATCTCGATGAAACAAACTATACCGGGGACCAATTGGAAATCGTTAAACTTATGAATGCCCGCATGCGTTATTTATACGAAAAGGATGAAAAAGCATATATGAGTCTGATTGATCCTGAATCTCCTATATTAGGCATGGGAAGATACACAGTTCTCAAGGTTACTTCCATGAGCGACATAACTATAGAGGAGCAAAGGAAGCTCTATCAGGCAGTGGTGATCGTTAACGAGTTAAAAGAGAACAACGAAGAGTATAACAATACGATGGTGTTTTGGAAAAAGAAAGAAGATGGTGATAACGCGCAATGGGTTATTGCAGATATTGATTAAGCACAGTAGAACATTGTCTTGATCATGGAGTTGAAAATTTTATACAAAATAAAGGGTGATGTAATGATGGCTAGGCGATTAATACTGATTGAAGGATTACCGGGTTCAGGCAAGTCAACGGTTGCCAAGATGGTATCCGAAATTTTGATAGGACAAGGCAAGGAGGTACAACTATTTCAAGAAGGGAACTTGAATCACCCTGCCGATTATGAAGGTGTTGCTTTTTATCATACTGGAGACTTCGGGACCCTATTAACCAAGCATGAAAAATACAGAGAGGTTCTGGAAAGCAATGCGATTGTCCATGATCAAGGTTTCCTGATTCCTTATCGTAAGATGAAAGAACAATGGGGAATAGAGCTTCCCGATCACCTTCTACAGGATATTTTCAGCCGAGATATTTACGAAATTCCTTTTGAGCAAAATGTTAAACTGATCACCGAGAAGTGGCAAGATTTCACCCAAAACGTGTTAAGCACGAATGATGACTGCATCACGATATTTGAGTGTTGTTTTATCCAGAATCCACTAACCATGGGTCTTGTAAAATGCAATCAATCCAAAGAGAAGAACGTGCAGTATGTATTGGAACTGGGGCGTATCATTCATGATCTGAATCCGCTTCTCATCTATATCGACCAGAAAGATATATCCTATACCTTTGATAAGGCAGTTAGTGAAAGACCAAAAGAATGGTCTGAAGGTTTTATTGACTACTATACGAATCAGGGTTTTGGGCAAGCACAGGGTTATAAGGGTATTGAAGGTACGGTACAGGTTTTGCAGGAAAGAAAGAATCTGGAGTCCGAAATCTACTACTTACTTCAGATGGATAAGGTATGGCTGGATAACTCGGATTATGACTTGGAGGTTTGTAGACGCAAACTGGAAAAAATTCTGGAGTAACCTTACGAAGCTAAGAGCATCGAGAGCAGGTGAACAAAAGAACATGAAAAAAACGTTATTTGAGCTTGTAAATGGAGTCGAAGATGAAGTGACCTTTATGGCCTTCCTGCAACAATTAAGCAAGGATCGGGAAGGTCATGCAGATGAATGGCAGAATGATTCAATAGCGTCATTTTTGGAAGCAGCAGCGGAGTGGGGGCAAGTCTCGGTAGATGGATTAACTCATTACGTGAAGCCGGATAACCCATGGATGAGATGTGCTCAGATTCTGTATATGGGCAAGATTTATGAGTAATATCAGACTAGATTATAACGAGTGGAGGAAGTTAGTAACATGATGCATATTCAGCTGACAGAAGAAGATTACTGGCAAATGAACAAATTTGCGATGTTTAAACTGTATGGGAAAGGTGTGCTGATCGCTGTATGTGTGCTGCCTGTGGCTATTGCCATCATATTTAGACAACTTGATTTTTCATGGATACAAGCTATTATTGCTGCACTGCTTTGCAGTATATTTGCCAATGGTATGACCTACATACGAACCAAAAAGAAAATTAAGAAATTGGCACGTGAGAGCAAGGGGATACTGGGTGATCATCAGCTTGAAATTACAGAGCAGGACATTCGCTGGAGCAACGATATGACTTCAGGTGCTACGCAGTGGAAAGGTCTGGAAAGCTTCAATGAGACAAAACAATATTTCTTTATTTTCATTAATAAGGCAAGTGCACATGTGATTCCGAAACGAACTTTTGAAACGGAGGCGGAAGCATTTCGGTTTGCAGAACAGGTCAGAACATATAT
>NZ_JAULSQ010000015.1:0-103046 GCF_032452295.1 Paenibacillus sp. ClWae2A | reverse complement strand
TGGCAAGGGTGAAATCCGGGGATAAATGCGCACGCTTCGCTTCCTCGGGTCCTTTCTGTTCACTCCGTTTTGCATGCACCATCTTAGACAACCATTTATATCAAAACAGTAGACCGGTTTGTTGTTTCATCAAAAAACCGTCCCCGCCTTCCCAGGGGAAAGTCGGGAACGGTCCGAATGTCATGCTTGTTCAGGCGTTCCGTGGTACAAGCTCGTGCAGGGAGGTATGGTTACATGCCATTCCTTGCACAGATGAATTCTAATATTAGTCAGCCAGAATGTACTGATTAAGTTGTGCTCTCAGCAATTCCTGACGTCCGGATTGGTTTTTGCGTGGGTTTTCATTGTTGAGTGCATACTCAGCAAGGGAAGCAAGTGTTGCTTTACCTGCAACCACATCTGCGCCAATACCTTCGCTGAAGCTGCTGTAACGTTTTTCGATGAAGTCATCGAATACGCGATCTTCAATCAACTTCGCTGCTACTTTCAGACCTTTTGCATACGTGTCCATACCTGCGATGTGTGCCAGGAAGAGATCGTCTGCTTCAAAGGAACCACGACGTACTTTCGCGTCAAAGTTCACACCACCACGGCCAATACCGCCGTTTTTCAATACTTCATACATTGTCAATGTAGCATCGTACATATCAACCGGGAACTCATCCGTATCCCAACCGATCAACATATCGCCTTGGTTTGCATCGAGGGAACCGAGCATGCCGTTTGTACGAGCAACGCGGATTTCGTGATCAAATGTATGACCAGCCAGTGTAGCATGGTTTGCTTCCAGGTTGAGTTTGAAGTGTTTGTCCAAACCGTATTTTTGCAAGAAAGCAATGGAAGTTGCTGCATCATAATCATATTGGTGTTTCGTTGGCTCTTTTGGTTTAGGCTCGATCAGGAATTGTGCATCAAAGCCAATTTCCTTCGCGTAGTCTACAGCCATGTGGAACATGCGAGCAATGTTGTCTTGCTCCAGTTGCATGTCTGTGTTCAGCAATGTGTCGTAACCTTCACGGCCGCCCCAGAATACATAGTTTTCAGCGCCCAGACGTTTACCCACTTCCAGACCTTTCTTGATCTGTGCCGCAGCATGAGCATACACGTCTGCGTTACAAGTGGAAGCTGCACCAAACATGAAGCGTGGGTTCGAGAACATGTTCGCCGTGTTCCAGAGCAGTTTTTTGCCGCTGGATTTCATATGATCTTCAATCAGATCAACAATGGTATCAATGTTGCTGTAGAACTCGCGCAGATTGTTGCCTTCTGGTGCAATGTCCACATCGTGGAAACAGAAGAACGGGAGATTCATTTTTTCTAAAAATTCAAATGCCGCTTCCACGCGTACTTTCGCGAGGTCCAGACCCGAGTATTTATCCCACGAACGAACAGCTGTCTCCGCACCGAACGGGTCACTGCCACCTGCAGTTAATGTATGCCAGTAAGCCATACCAAAACGGAAATGTTCTTCCATCGATTTGCCGGCTACCACTTCTTCCGGATTATAATGTTTAAAAGCAAAAGGATTCTTGGAATCTTTACCTTCGAATGCAATTTTATTAACGGATTCAAAATAGGCCATGTGTAAAATGCCTCCTCAATAGTTTTAAGAAATCGTTTACACCGTTATCCTATCACATCGAATATACTTTGTCTATTGGTTAAACAAAGTAAAATAAAATTGTTTTTAACATGTTTGTTTACGCTATAATAGTCGAATAACTTGTTTCGGATGTGGGTCAGAACCTTTTTATCAGAAGAATAGGAGTGCCTTAACCATATGAAAATTACCGGAGACCAGATGCTGGTCAAAAAAATAAACAAGTCGATCGTTCTGGATACGATCCGGCGCCATGCCCCTCTTTCTCGCGCACGAGTGTCCGAGGTTACGGGGCTGAACAAAGCAACGGTATCCAACCTGGTTGCTGATCTGATCAGTGATGACCTGGTGCAGGAGATTGGCCCTGGGGAATCCAGCGGCGGACGTAAACCACTCATGCTGCTGTTTCGAGGGACATCCGGCTATGCAGTCGGTCTGGAACTCAGTGTGACCCATTTGAAAGGCGTGCTTACGGATCTGGAAGGACACATCATTACAGAGTACGCAGTGACCTTGGAACATCATGACGTGTCCTCTGTACTGGAGCAATTGAAATTGGCAGCAAAACAGCTCATTGAAGCAGCTCCTCCTTCCCCTCACGGTGTCATTGGTATTGGCATCGGCGTGCCGGGCATGGTGGATGAGGCAGGAACGGTCCTGTTTGCACCCAACTTGGGGTGGGAGAAGGTAGCTCTGCGCTCGATGCTTGAAGAAGAATTTGAACTGCCTGTAACGATCGATAATGAAGCCAATGCTGGTGCCCATGGAGAGTTGAATTTTGGTGCTGGCATCGGTGTCCGTCACATGATCTACATCAGTGCAGGCATGGGGATTGGTTCAGGCATCATGGTAGATGGTGAATTATACAAAGGTGCGTGGGGCTACGCAGGGGAAACAGGGCATATGTCCATTGAAGCGGAAGGTCTTCCCTGTTCCTGCGGAAATCGTGGTTGCTGGGAGTTATACGCATCGGAAAAAGCCTACGAGCACCCGGATCATCAGCTAAAATTACCTGCTCATACCACACGCGAGCTTATTCATCATGCAGAGCAAGGCCATGAGGCTGTTCAAGAATTATACAACACGATTGGACGCAAACTGGGGGTTGGCATTACCAATATCGTTAACAGTTTCAACCCGGAACGTATTATCATTGGTGGCCCTCTTTCTGAAGCAGGTCCTTGGATTGAAACGGCGTTAAAACAGGTTGTCGAGGAACGTACGTTACCTTATCACCGCCGCAGTTTGCAGATTGAGTGGGCAGCTCTGGGCAGCCGTTCCACCCGTGTTGGTGCCGCTTACTCTGCAATTTCCCAGTTTCTAGGAAAAATCAGGGTATCCGTCTAATAACAGACGAAAATTGACATCATTTTGCCCCATTTCCTCCCTTTTTGTTAAAGAAATCCAGATGTATAATGGGGTTATGTGATTTTTGTCATGGCTGTGTGAATAAAGCTGTGTTAATTCCGATAACGAAACGGAGTGAAAAAAAGCGTGACCTACGTGGATACTTCAGATATCTCGGCGCAAATGTTTGTCACCGTCCTCCTGTTCCTGATTGTGCTTGCGCCCCTGTTCAGCCTTGGCATACTCCGATTGTTTCAGAGCAAAAAGAAGGCTGGTTTCATGTACATGCTGTCAGGATTGCTGGTGTATGTTGTATTTCAGACTTTCATGAGTATTTTTTTCTAAATCATATTCTGTGTTTGCACAAAAAACCGTACCCTTCCGGGTACGGTTCTTTCTATATCCTAACGGCTCGCGAAAACCGGAATTGCATATGAATCGAAAATTTCTTTCAACATATGATGATTCAGATAATCAGCCTGATTTAAGCGTCCAATGCTTTGGCAAATTGAGTTTTGTTCATACCCAGAATGCGGTGTTCACCAATGACAGTCAATGGCACGGCACGCACACCCATGTCCCATACTTGTTGTGCAAATTCATCGCTAGTTTCGATGTTGCGCTCTTCATAAGAAATACCTTTGTCAGCCAGGAACGTTTTTACGGATTTGCAGTTCGGGCAGTTCGTTGATGTATATACAATTACGTTTTCCATGTTTAATTCACCTCATATGTTTTTTATTAATCTATCGTTTGGTTGGAATCAGCTCATTCTATTACAGAACAACTGCGCTGTGCTCCAAGCTTTCAATGTATTTCTCTGTGTCCATAGCAGCCATACATCCGCTACCTGCAGCTGTGATCGCTTGTTTGTAACGAGTATCTTGAACGTCACCACATGCGAATACGCCTGGGATGTTTGTCTCGGATGTACCTGGTGTAGTCAGGATATAACCATGTTCGTCCGTAGTGATTTGTCCGCCAAGGAATCCCGTGTTTGGTGTGTGACCAATAGCTACGAATACGCCGCTTGCTGGAATCACTTCTTCTTCACCTGTTTCATTGTTCAACACTTTCAATCCGGTTACGCCGTTGTCGCCAGCAAGTACTTCGAGTGGTGTACGGTTCAAAGCCATTTCTACTTTTTCGTTGCTGCGTGCACGATCCTGCATGATTTTGGAGCCACGCAGTTCTTCACGACGGTGTACCAGCGTTACTTTGGAACCGAAACGGGACAGGAAGCTTGCTTCCTCAAGAGCAGAGTCACCACCGCCGATGACGATGATTTCCTTGTTACGGAAGAAGAATCCATCACATGTTGCACATGTGCTGACACCTCGGCCTATATTCGTTTCTTCGCCAGGGATACCCAGGTATTTAGCAGTTGCGCCTGTGGACAGGATCAATGTTTCCGATACGAGTTCACCCATACCTTCAACTTGAATCTTGAACGGACGCTCGCTCATGTCGATGTTGTTCACCCAGCCTGTGCGGAATTCAGCACCGAAGCGCTCAGCTTGTTTACGCATGTTGTCCATCAGTTCAGGACCCATAATACCATCAGGGAAACCTGGGAAGTTCTCCACTTCAGTCGTTGTTGTCAGTTGGCCACCAGGTTGTGGTCCTTCAATAACGAGTGGGTTCATGTTGGCACGTGCCAGATAGATTGCTGCTGTCAGCCCTGCAGGGCCTGTTCCGATAATGATTGATTTATACATGTATAGTTCCTCCCCCGGGTTCTGCAAAAAGGTCGGGCCCTCCGGCATCAAAAGCTTAGGCTTTTGCATACACTAGAACGAAAAGCCTACATCATGTCCACAAGACCTGCCCGTGTAATGACAATTGCCCTATGCAGAAACGGAATTCTAATTTATAATCATTCTAATCTGTTGTTCATTATGATCTCTTTTATGTACGGTGTCAATGCTCGGCAGCGATTATGAAGAAGTCTTCATCAGGAGGGAAAATGGAAGCATGAACGATGCACTCATTGGCAGTTTTATATCAGCCATGTCTACCGGCCTAGGGGCCGTACCGATTCTATTTATGCGCAAAATATCGCACCGTCTGCGTGATATCTTGCTGGCATACGCCGCAGGTATTATGACCTCGGCCTCAGTGTATAATCTCATTCCGGAAGCGCTTGGTCAATCGAATCTCTTTGTACTCGCATTTGGTATTATGCTTGGTAGCTTGGTTCTACTGGTGCTGGAGATGAAGATTCCTCATGTCGATCTGGAGAATCCAGAGAAAATGCCTTTTAAAATTGAAACCAAAGCCTTCATGATTATTGCAGCCATCACCATGCATAACCTGCCGGAAGGGTTATCCGTTGGAGTCAGCTATGCAAGCTCGGATGAGAACCTCGGCAATCTCATTGCTTTTTCCATCGGATTGCAGAATGCGCCGGAAGGATTCCTGGTGGCCCTCTTTCTCGTGAACCAGAACATTGGCCGCTTCAAAGCGCTGGGTATTGCCACCTTGACCGGAGCGGTAGAGATTATTACAGCTATGATTGGTTACACATTAAGCAGCCTCGTAGCCGGCCTTGTCCCTTATGGATTGGCATTTGCAGCGGGTGCGATGATGTTCATCGTTTATAAGGAACTCATTCCTGAGAGCCATGGTGACGGCAATGCACGTGTAGCAACTATCTCGTTTTTACTCGGACTCATCACAATGATCGGTCTGACCGAACTGTTTTAATTGAAGACTAAAGAACCCGAGCGAACAGTCCAAGACTGTCAACCGGGTTCTTTGTTTAGCCACAAATGAAGATTCAATGAAATTACTGGGATCGCCTGTCAGAGGTATTACGCCCTCTCCTGATCAGGATTGGATGAACCGAATCAGTTCCGAATTGAATTTTTCCAATTCATCATAGAATGCACCATGACCGCTCTCTTCAAAAGCAATTAGTTGAGACGAAGCGATGCCCTTGTGCATCTGCTCGGCGAACTCAAACGGACAGATCTCATCCTTTTTCCCGTGCAAAATGGCTGTTGGCACCTGAATCAAACTCAGGTCACCTCGCAAGTCCTCATCCCGCAACGCAATTGCACTGCGAATGGTACCATAGGATGAAGCCTCCATGCCAAGCGCGTGGAACCAATCCATGAATGGCTGGCTGTGTTTCTTCGCGAAGAACATGCCGCCAAACGTCTCCAGTAACTTCGGACGATCTGCAAAGATCTGCTCGATGATCTGCTCGTTCAGCTGCTCTGGAGTCAATCCATACGGATAACCTTCGCGCTGTGTGAACACAGGTGCTGCCGCAGATAACAAGGCCAGCTTGGAGACACCATGTCCCTTATGGCGAGCCATGTAATGTACTGCGATCGCTCCACCCATGGAGAACCCCGCGAGTACCGCGTCTTTCAGCTCCAGATCATCAATAACGGCACGAACATCATCTGCCATGCGATCATAATCATATCCTGTGGAAGGCTTATCCGATAAGCCATATCCTCTAAAATCTATCGCGGTGGCACGAATGCCATGGTTCGGCAATACGTTCAATTGATATTCAAACATTTTATAATTGACAGGCCAGCCGTGCAAAAAGACAACCGGGGTTCCTTCGCCAATATCTTCAACATATACTTTTACATTTGGTTCCACTTGTACATAACGTCCCATCTTTCACAGCTCCCTTAGTATCGAATCGTCTCTTCGAATCATTACCCGCTGACCCAAGGTTCAAACGTAAGCCGTTCAACCAGCCGCCTACTACTAGCGAAACCAATTAACCATTTTACTCTCCAAATCTGATTACCGCAGCAGCCTAAGGCCATTCAGAATAACCAGAATAGTACTGCCTTCATGACCTACCACACCTAGAGGCAATGCGACGTCTTGGAGGAAGTTACCCGCAATTAAAGCCAGAATAACGGTAATGGCAAAGAACATATTCTGCTTCACCGTGCGCTTTGCTCGACGAGCCTGCCCGATCACCCAAGCGATCTCTTCAATGTTATCGTTCATGAGTACCGCATCGGCGACCTCGAGTGCAGTTCCGCTGCCGGACAATCCCATCCCCATACCCACAGTAGCTGCTGCAAGTGCCGGGGCATCATTGACACCATCTCCTACCATCAGTACAGGACCATACTGTTTGCGAAGCGCTTGGACCTGCTTCACTTTATCTTCTGGCAGCAAGTCTGCATAGACCATGCTTACTCCTGTTTCACGGGCAATCACAGAAGCTGATCTGTCTCGATCTCCTGTTAACATCGCAACTTTAACACCCATCGCTTCAAGCTTTTTCACTGCAGCTGCTGCCTGAGGCCGTACCGTATCCCGCATGGCGATCAGCCCGACCAATTCACCATCAGCCATCACAACGGATACGGTTTTTCCTGCCCCCTCTAGACGGGAGCGTACATCGTCCCACTCAGAAGACACCTTCACAGGGTTAACACCCTGTTTATCTGGATCATCAACGTTAGCGTCTTTTATCTTCTCTGACTGCATCGTTTCCATTACATTTGTTTTGCCAATGCTCCAGACCACATCGTTTACCGTTCCTTCGATGCCCCAGCCTGTTAGGGCCTGTACGTGTTCCGCTTCCTGAAGAATAATGTTCTCCTTGTTCGCCTGATCTACGATGGCACGAGCCAAGGGGTGCATGGAGATGTTCTCAATCGCTGCCACAGCACCTAACAGCTGGGTGCGATCTACATGTTCAGCCGTGATAATATCTGTGACTTGCGGGGTGCCCATGGTCAATGTACCTGTTTTGTCAAAAGCCACGACCTGCGTACGAGCCATATTCTCCATATGGGCACCTCCCTTAAAGAGAATACCACGGCGGGCACTGCTGGACATCGCGGACAGCATGACAGGCATGATCGAGGACACCAGTGCACAAGGCGAAGCAACAACCAGAAATACCATCGCTTTATAAAATGCCTCATTCCATGTCCATCCAAGCAGTAGTGGAGTTCCTGCAATCACAAGTAAAGTCACCCCTACAACAATGCGTGCGTATATTCCTTCGAACCGCTCCATAAAACGCTGGGAATCCGGTATTTCTGCTTGCGCTTCTTCCACCAATTTAATGATTTTGCCGAATACTGACCCTTCAGCCGTTTTTGTGACCTCTACGTATAAGGCGCCCTCCCCGTTTACCGTACCTGCATAGACTTCATCCCCTGCAACTTTGTCCACAGGCAGGGATTCTCCGGTGATGGACGACTGATTGATAAAAGAACTCCCCCGGTACACCACGCCATCTGCTGGGATGAGTTCTCCCGGTTTGACCAACAGCAGATCACCCGGCTGCAGATCATCAATAGCCACGAGGTTCATCTGTCCATCCTCAATACGCAGTGCAGTCTCTGGCTTGAGCGCCAGCAACGATGAGATATCCTTATGACTGCGCTCTGTCGCATAACTTTCCAACGCACCACTGAGTGCAAAAATAAAGATCAGCATCGCACCTTCATTCCAGTAACCGATGGCCGCTGCCCCAAGGGATGCGGCAATCATCAGCAGGTTTACATCCAGATCACGGTCCTTGACCAGTGTCTCGATACCTTCCTTCGCTTTGGTCCAACCGCCAACGGCATACGCCACAATGTAGAGCATGATGGATAAGGTACCAAAAAATGGTGCAGTTCCCCAGGCAATCAGCATCAACAGCCCGCTGCCCAATGCAGATTGCATCTCTTTATTCTGCACCATGGCTCGAAAATCAGGCTTCTTGCCCCGATTGGGGCCGGGTGTTTGGGATGAGCGTTGTTCTGCTTGTTGCTGTCTGTGTAGAGGTTGATGTATCGCTTGCATATAAATCACGTTCCTTTCAAATGGTAGGTTTGCGGATAGTGAGTATGCTCAAGTTCCGCTTCCAGAAATGAAGTTGTATTGAGAATGAGAGCCATTGTTAATGCCCTAAAAATGACACATGCTGCTGCGGAAATCCCGCAGCAGCATGGTTTTGTGAATCATTTTGCAATAATCTCGAATGAGAATGATAATCATTTTTGTACTTGTGCAATTATTTTTACTCAATACAACTTTTAATCAGTATATGCCTGTGATCCTCATTTGTAAATGGGCTTTTTTCGATGGTTACTCATAAATGCGTGTTCAAAAAGACAAAAAGCCGCTGTCCCGGAGGACAACGGCTTTAACCATCTATTGATATTCATTTGACCTGTTTATGGTATATCGCTTAAGTGATTGTTTACCATCCATCCAATGCCATTTACGCGCCTACACTTGCTCCCTGACTTGCTTTGATGGCTTGCTCCAGATCATAGATAATGTCTTGAATGTTCTCTGTACCCACAGACAGACGAATCAACTCCGGATTAACGCCTGCTGCTGTTTGTTCATCTTCGGTCAACTGCGCGTGAGTTGTACTTGCCGGGTGAATGATCAGTGACTTGGAATCGCCCACGTTTGCAAGGTGAGAGAACAGTTTGACACTTTCAATCAATTTGCGACCTGCGTCCGCACCACCTTTGATTCCAAAGGTCAGAATGGCGCCCTGCCCTCTTGGCAGATACTTCTGTGCAAGCTCGTAAGAACCGTGGCTCGGCAGACCTGCATAACTTACCCAAGACACATCCTCATGTTTCTCAAGGAATTGCGCAACTGCAAGGGCGTTGCTACTATGACGCTCTACGCGCAGATGTAATGTCTCCAGCCCTTGCAGCAACAACCAGGAGTTAAATGGAGAGATTGTTGCACCCAAGTCACGTAGAAGTTGTACACGAGCTTTGATAATATAAGCAATCGGTCCAACCGCTTCCGTATATACAACTCCGTTATAACTGGAGTCCGGCTCCGTCAATCCAGGGAACTTGCCACTTGCTTTCCAGTCAAATTTTCCGCTATCCACGATAACGCCACCAATGGATGTACCATGACCCCCAATAAATTTCGTTGCAGAGTGAACGACAATATCTGCTCCATGTTCGATTGGACGAAGCAGGTACGGACTCGGGAACGTATTATCCACGATCAAAGGAATTCCATGTTCATGAGCGATAGCTGCCACCGCTTCAATATCCAGTACATTCCCCTTTGGATTACCGATCGTTTCGGCATACAATGCTTTCGTTTTCTCCGTAATCGCTGCCCGGAAATTCTCAGGATCACTGGAATCCACAAATTTCACGTCTATACCCAATTTTGGCAAAGTCGTCGAGAACAGATTGTATGTACCTCCATACAAACTCGCCGAAGACACGATCTCATCGCCTGCACCAGCAATATTCAGAAGTGAAAACGTAATGGCTGCCTGACCAGAAGCTGTAGCCAGCGCCCCAGCTCCGCCTTCCAACGCCGCGATCCGTTGCTCAAACACGTCGGTTGTTGGATTCATCAGACGGGTATAGATGTTGCCAAACTCTTTCAAACCAAACAAGTTAGCTGCATGCTCGGTGTCCTTGAATCCATAGGATGTTGTCTGATACAAGGGTACAGCTCGTGCGTTGGTGGTTGGATCAATCTCCTGGCCTGCATGAATTGCCAATGTTTCAAATGAAAGCTCACGTTCGTTTGACATAAATCTGAATCCTCCCTTGATATATACGGTCTTTAACTTCCTGATGTCTTCGCTTGGTGGCGTATGTTTTCCATATTCTCTCACAAGATGTCGCATTTGAAAAGACTTATTTCCGATTGTTCCGATAAGAAATATTAAATATGTCCATTATCGATTTCTGTACCAAAAAAACCTTTGCCCTCGCAAAGGTTTTTCAGCTACTTTGGCTTCGGTATGTTATACCTCATCCAGGGTTTTGTTAGACCCGAACTGCACTCCATACTTCACGCAAATGTTTGGCCGCAGGCACAGCTTCCTCTGCAGTTACGCCTTCAAGTGAAATATCGATATGTGGCTTATACGTTTTTAGCAATTCAAAAAATAACGGGTAATCCAGTATGCCTGCCCCAGGTACTGGGTTGAACTTCTCTCCCTGTGCATCGAAGGCTACATCCTTCGCATGGATCACAATCATGCGCTGATACAGCGATTTCATCACCTCGCGCAAGAAAGCCCCTTGATCAGCTGCATGTGGTTGTTTGATCAGATTACACGGGTCGAACAGCATCCCCAGATTGGATGAAGGAATCTCTTCAAACAAACGTGTCATATGTTCATGGGTATGAAGGGTATGTGTGGACACAGGCTCAATCGCCGCATGCACGCCCCATTTCTCCGCTTCCTCAGCCAATTCCTCAACCGTTTCTTTCAGCACGCTCCATGCCTTCTCTTCATATCCATCCGGATGCGTACCCTGATAGGTGTCCAAGCTTCCGGTCTCCGTTGCTACCATGCTGCAACCAAAATCCCGGGCATAACGCAGATGCTCCTTGAATCGATTAATGTCCGCACGCCTTGTTACCGGATCAGGGTCAATCGGATTAATATAACAGCCCAGTACCGCAATCTTCACCCCGCGCTGTGCAAATTGATCTCCAATCTCATTCGCCAGCCCAGGGCTGAGCTTGCCATTCGATGAGTCCACATCTGATAATGCTTTGGCAAGCGCCAGCTGTACGGAATTGAATCCGTTATCCGCAATCGTCTGCGCAAGCTGTGCTGTAGGCTGTTTGCCAAATGTATGCGCCAGAATACCAAGTTTCATCTCACTGCCTCCTTATGCTAATCCGATGATCAAACGATTAACGTGCCATCCAGCCGCCATCGACATTCAGCACATGACCATTCAGATAATCCGAAGCGGCAGATGCCAGGAAGACAACCGGGCCTTTCAGATCTTCAGGTGTTCCCCAACGCCCCGCAGGAATACGGGCTGTAATATCCCGGTAACGATTCTCGTCCGCACGGATCTGGGTAGTATTATCGGTTTCCATATAACCAGGTGCGATACCGTTAATCTGAATTCCCTTCCCTGCCCATTCATTGGCGAGTGCTTTGGTTAAACCGGCAACGCCATGTTTACTGGCTGTATAACCCGGTACATTAATCCCGCCTTGATAGGACAACATGGATGCAATATTAATGATTTTGCCACTTCCGCGCTCAATCATATGTCTGCCAGCCAATTGGCTTAGGAAAAATACAGTGTTCAGGTTCAGGCCAATTACATCATGCCAGTCCTGCCCTGCATGATCAGCCGCAGGTGTGCGACGAATGATTCCGGCATTGTTGACGAGAATGTCAATTCTGCCCTGGAACGCAAGCGCCTGTTCGAACACAGCCGACAACTCATCTTCACGACTTAAATCCGCTTCAATCACATAAGCTTTGCGTCCGAGTGCTTCAATGGCACTTGCCGTTTTCTCAGGCTTGGAATAAGAGACCAGCACCACATCAGCACCTGCTTCTGCCAAGCCAATGGCCATCCCTTGTCCAAGTCCTCCCGAGGTACCTGTCACCAGTGCAACTTGTCCGCTTAAATCAAATGGGTTCATGAATGATTCCCTCCGCATGGTTTTGATATGCAATCCTTAGATCCGTCCGTTCTTTAATCCCATGAATAATGAATGAGGTTAACTTTGATAATCCACTGTGACACCGCTCTGCTCGTATAAGGCAACTGTCTCTTCATCCAAACGACTATCGCTGATAATGTAGTCCAGTTCCGAACACTGTGCGAAAGTTCGCAGTGCAAATTGTCCGAATTTATAACGATCCACAACGCCGTATACTTGCTGCGAGGCAGATATCATTGCTTTTTTCAAAGGAACCAGATCTCCCGTGTAGATCGATAGCCCAAATTCCGGATGAAGGGCTGTCGTGGATATAAAGGCTTTATGAATGTTAAGACTGGATATAAATGCAGCCGTATCATCGCCCACCAGCATATTCCGTACACGAGCCCCGCCAGGCACAACCAGTCTCACTTGCTCCTTCTTGGTCAACTCCGCAATAATGAACAGGTCATTGGTCACCACCGTCAGCGGCTGATTATCGAGACGTTTGGCCATCTCCAGCGTGGTGCTGCCACCATCGAGAGCAACGATATCTCCAGGTCGAATGTAAGCAAGGGCACGTTCAGCAATCTCCGTCTTCTCCGGATGATGCTTCTCGGTAACTCCGCGGCTATTCAAAATGCCATACTGGTCATTCTGAGCCAGCATAGCACCACCATGGACACGTACGAGCAGTCCCATACTCTCCAACTTGTCGAGATCCTCTCGCACTGTTTTCCCAGTCACCTGCAACAACTCACTCAAATCACTGACGGTTACTTCCTGGCGCTCCAGCAGAGCCTCCATAATTTTTTCATGTCTTTTCAATGGATTCATCACAATCAACTTCCTATACTACCTGAGTTAAAATGAATGAGTTCTAGCGTCTACTCTGTCAATTTAACTCAGACGTCTGTAATTTATTATTTCAGGTCTTTCATCGCTACGCCGTCCATATCTTCGAACGTCTGGTTCTCACCAGCCATCGCCCAACAGAAGGTGTAATTACTTGTACCCACACCACTGTGAATGGACCAGCTTGGGGAAATGATCGCCTGACGGTCGCGTACAACCAGATGCCGCGTTTCGTCTGGCTCACCCATCATATGGAATACAACGCCGTCTTCTGGTAGATTCCAGTACAAGTATACTTCGGAACGGCGGTTATGGGTATGTGCAGGCATCGTGTTCCACATGTTACCCTTGTCGAGTTCGGTAATGCCCATTACCAACTGACAACTCTGAATCCCACCTTCTCCTTGGTGAATATAACGATAGATCGTACGCTCATTGGAAGTTTCGATGCTGCCCAGATGATTCGGCTGAGCTTGTTCTTGCGTTGCTTTTACTGTTGGATAGGTGTGGTGAGCCGGTGTGGATACAAAATAGAATTGGGCAGGTTGAGCCTTGTCACTGCTCGTGAACACAACTTCCTTCACACCTCTGCCGATGTAGAGACATTCCTTTGCTCCAATCTCATAGCCTTGTCCATCCGCTGTTACTGTTCCGTGACCACCTACATTAATGATACCGATTTCACGACGCTCCAGGAAAAAGTTCGTTCCGATATCTTTCAGGTTCACTTCAAGCGTAATATCCTTGCTCTCAGGTACAGCCGTTCCCACAATATAACGATCCACATGAGAATACACCGTTACCAATTCATCGGTAGCAAACAGTTGCTCCATCAAAAATTCCTCACGCAGGCGAGATGTATCATACGTTTTCACTTCATTGGGATGTGCAGCATAACGATTTTCCATTATTAATCCATTCCTTTCGTCATTTAAATTAGTTGGGATTGAGTTTGGTAATGTTCATATAAGTTCATTTTAGTTCATTATGTATCTTTTGTGTACCTTTATTTTCGAAAAAGTAATTTATATGATAATGAGATTAAGACTTTTTTCCAAGTCTTATGTACTACTGTATTAAGAGAACCTTCCCCTCGATACCCGATTCAGCCACTGCGATAGCCTGTTGTACATTCGTTAGTTCATACGTCGCCCCAATGTTTGCCATGACAAGCCTCCCTGCTCTGACCAACTCCATCACCTCATGAAATACCTGTTCCCACCGTTCTTGCGAACAGCATTCCACCCAATGCTTTAACCAGAAAAGTTTCACATGAACTTGTGTCCCCCGGGTTACTTCATGCCATACCGGTGTGATCCCCGAAAGCAGTCCTACACTGATGACCGTACCATTTGGCTTAAGGCAACTCACCAAATGTTCACCGTCTGTCCCTCCAATACAATCCACGGCTGCATCAGCACCGCACCCCTCTGTTAATTCCGAAATTCTATCCTGTAGCAACTCTTTCTTCGTATTGATAACAGAAACTGCTCCAAGACGATACAGTTCAGCAGTATGACGATCATCTCTCGTGAGCGCAATCAATTTAAATCCATAGATTTTTGAAATCTGTGCAAAGATTCGCCCGATCGCAGATCCCCCTGCATTCACAATGAGGGTATCACCGTACGTAAGCTTAAGCACCTCTGTACAGATCAACCAAGCCGTAACCGGATTAATATAGAGCTGACTGGCTGATTGATCATCGATATCATTCGGCACGATGATTGTATGACGATCCAAAGTCTTCACGACGTCCTGCCAAGTATTCTCACCTTTTAGCGGCAAGACGCGGCGTCCCAACATTTGATTGGATACTCCCGGCCCTACTGCTTCTACTATCCCCACACCCTCAAACCCGGGAACAGCTGGTAATCGGGTACGATGCGGGTAAGCTCCTCGAACAGGAATAATATCGGAGGGATTAATAGGCCGAGCATACATCCTAACTGCTAATTCACCGGGGCCAGGGGGGATCACATCTTTTTCTTCCATACATAACACTTCACTTGGTTCGCCAAAACGATAATAACGGATTACCCTAGCTTTCATTGGTACATCTCCTAAAATAATTTTGCTAAAATAGCTCTAACTAAAATATTGAATATATTTACAGAGTGTATAACAATAGTATCAATCGTAAATTATTTCACCAACAACTTATTATGATATAATCCAACTTTTATTTCACTAAAATATGCGATAACTTCTGCTTAGAAAAAAAAAGAGCCCCACAACCTTGAATTCCAAGGTCGTGAGGATCTTTCATCATATCAATTAATGTGCAACAGCATTGTTAAGCATAATCCAGATCGAACCAATTACAATGGTCATCATAATCAGTAATCCGAAAATAAGGGCCATCACATTCCAGCGCGGTTTCTCTGTTTCACGGATATGCATGAAGAAGAAGAGTTGAACCACAAACTGAAGTGCTGCTGTACCAAGAATCACAACGAGTGTTCCTGTTTTGCCCATCATGTCGTTCAAAACCACCACAAGTGGAATGATCGTCAGTACGACGGACAGAATGAAGCCGATGACATAAGACTTCAGTGAGCCATGTTGTTCATGGCCGTGGGAATCATGTGAGTTGTGCTCTGCCATCTACATCACCCCCATGAGATAGACAATCGACAGGAGGAAGATCCATACGACGTCCAAGAAGTGCCAGTACAAGCTGATAACGTTGATCTTACCGCGAGTAACGTCGGTAATTCCACGTTTTTTCAGTTGGAACATGAGTCCGATCATCCAGATCAGACCAAGCGATACGTGAAGTCCGTGAGTACCCACGAGGGTGAAGAATGCACCAGAAGCCGCACTCGTCGTGTAACTAAAGCCTTCGTGAACCATCTCAACAAACTCGTAAACCTCCAGGGCGATAAAGCTTGCACCCAGAACAGCTGTAACAATCAGCCAGTTAATCAATTGTTTCACTTTACCCTGGTTCATGGCCAGAACGGCAAGTCCGCTCGTAAATGAACTCGTGAGCAAGATAAATGTCTCGGCGATAACGCCAGGCATTTTGATCAGTTCGGACAAAATCGGTCCGCCCGCCGAATTGTCACGCAACACAATGAAGGTTGCGAACAATACGGAGAACAAGATAACGTCGGAAATCAGGAAGAACCAGAATCCGAGAATTTTCATTTCCTGTGGATCATGGTGGCCATGGTCATGACCATGCGCATGATTCTCACCGTGCTTAGCGGCTGCTTGAGCCATCTATACCGACCCCCTTAACGACGCTTCGGTACGCTTAATTTCGTCGACCGGAATGTAATAATCCGTATCGTAAGAGAATGAACGGGCGATCATACAGATGCCTACGCCAGCAAGTCCGAGAATCGCCATCCACAGCCAACCGAATACGAAGCCGAAACCAGCAACGAACCAGAAGACAGACATGATGAACGGAATCGAGGAATTTTTCGGCATGTGAATCGGCTCAAGCGGTTGCTCAGGCGGATAGATGCCTTTGGCACGACGTTCTTTCTCTTCCCACCACTCATCGATATCATCTCCGCGCGGTGTAACAGCGAAGTTATATTCAGGAGCTGGTGAAGGAATCGACCACTCGAGCGTACGACCATCCCATGGATCGCCGGAAGCTTTAAGTGTTTTGTATTTGCGAATACCGTCTGCAATTTGTGCAACTTGGAACAAGAATCCGACACCCATCAGGAATGCCCCGATTGTGGATACGAAGTTCAGTTCCCACCAGCCAGTATCCCAGCCGTATGTGCTCAGACGACGTGTCATACCCATCAGACCGACAGCGTACTGCGGCATGAAGCAGACATAGAAACCAATATTCCAAGTCCAGAATGCCCATTTGCCCAGTTTCTCTGGAAGTTGGAAACCGAACATTTTAGGCCACCAGTAATACAGACCTGCGAAGTATCCGAAGACAACGCCACCGATCAATACTTGGTGGAAGTGGGCAATCAGGAAGTAACTGTTGTGGAACTGGAAGTCAGCAGGAGCAACGGATAACAGAACGCCTGTCATACCCCCGACAATAAAGCACGGGATAAAGGCAAGTGTCCACATCATCGGAGTCGTCATGCGTATCCTTCCTCGATACATGGTAAACAGCCAGTTAAATATTTTAACCCCTGTTGGAATAGCAATCAACATCGTGGTAACGGCGAAGAATGCATTCACGTCTGCTCCGGAACCCATCGTGAAGAAGTGATGCGCCCATGTGAAGAAGGACAGGAAGCTGATAATTAACATTGCAAATACCATTGACTTGTAACCAAACAGTTTTTTCCGAGAGAAGGTACTTACAATCTCGGAGAATACACCGAATGCCGGCAAGACGACAATGTATACCTCAGGGTGACCCCACATCCAGATCAAGTTGATATACATCATTGGGTTACCGCCCAGATCAAGTGTGAAGAAATGCGCCCCGGCAAACCTGTCGAGGAATAACAATGCAAGTGTCACGGTCAAGATCGGGAAAGCAAACAAGATAATGATACAAGTGGAGAATACCGACCATGTGAACATCGGCATTTTCATCCATCTCATGCCTGGCGCACGCATTTTAATGATGGTAACCAGGAAGTTGATACCGGTAGCCAGGGAACCGATACCCGATATCTGTATACCCCATATATAGAAGTTCTGTCCGACCCCCGGACTGTGTGACAGCTCCGATAGAGGTGGATAACTCAGCCATCCCGCATCCGGTGAACCACCGATAACGAAGGACAGGTTAAACAGCATTGCTCCCAGGAAGAATAACCAGAAGCTCAATGCATTCAGAAACGGGAAGGCAACGTCCCTTGCTCCGATCTGTAATGGCACGATAACGTTAAATAAACCAAACATAAATGGCATGGCCATGAACAAGATCATGATCGTGCCGTGAGTTGTAAAGACCTGATTATAATGTTCAGGATGTAAGAAATCCATGTTAGGCATAGCCAGCTGCAGACGCATCATCAATGCATCCACACCACCACGGAACAACATGATAATGGAAGCAATGATATACATAATACCGATCTTTTTATGATCGACGGTAGTTAACCAGTTACGCCAGAGCCAGCCCCATTTTTTGAAATAAGTCAGCACCGCTACGATGGTAATCATCGTAATTCCGATCGCTACGTCCGCACCATAAATCAGCGGGTCGCCGGTAACGAAAAACTCCGATGCAAACTCTTTAAGTCTCTCTAACATTGGGGGCCTCCTTTCGAATCTTTAGTTAGCACTCTTGTCCTCGTCTTGATTAGACTTATCAGTTGCACTTTGAATGGCTCCAGCAGCTTCACTTGAACTTCCATGCTTACTGTGAGCACTTTGACCATCTACAACATACTTGGTCACAATATTTTGGAACAATCCTTCTGGGAAGGCAGAATAATAAGCAACATTGCTTGTTCCTGGTTCAGCCAATGCTTTGTAACCTTCTGTAGTCAACGCCTGAGAATTCTGTTTCACTTCAGCTACCCAATTGTCAAAATCTTCGTCCGATGTAGCATTCACATCAAAACGCATTTCTCCAAAATGCTCACCTGTGAAGTTAGCGCCTGAACCCCAGTACTTGCCTTCATGATCTGCCTGCAGATACAAGGTCATCGCCATACCCGACATCGTATAAATCTGTCCTCCAAGTTGCGGAATCCAGAATGAGTTCATCGGTGAATCCGCAGTGAGTTCAAATTTCACGGGCCGGTCTGCCGGAATATTCAGCGTGTTGACCGTTGCAATCCCTTGCTCAGGATACATAAACAGCCATTTCCAGTCCAGTGAAGACACTTGGATGGTAATTGGTTCTTTCTCATGAGCCAACGGCTTCGAAGGCTCCAGAACATACGTGTAACGAATCGTTACAATTGCAAGTATTCCAATAATAATAATTGGAACCGTCCACCAGATTGCCTCCGCCTTCGTACTATGAGACCAGTTAGGCTCATAAGCAGCTTTGTTATCCGGCTTGTCGCGGTAACGCCATACGATTACGGCAGACAAAATGAGTACTGGCACAATGATGACAGCACACAAAATTGTCGAGATGACAATCAAATCTCTCTGCGAAGCGCCAATTGGCCCCTTCGGATCCAGAACAACGTACTGCCCGCCTGCCAGCATTGGCCAGACAATCAATGCAATTGTAACCAACGTCAGGACAACCGGAATGATAATCCGGATTAGCGACCTAGGTTTCTTGTTCATTTTGATCCCCTCTCCTTAAATTCGCTCATACTGAAAAATCAGTATACTACTCTCTTCCTACTAAAGATATCAGAAATGAACAACTTTTTTGTTCTTGTTAACAAATTTGTCGATTTTACACCTTAAATGTGTGAATTTTTTCTCACAAATCGCTTGCATGCTTGATATTTGTACTTCGTAATCTTTACACTTCAAGTCACAAAATAAAACCCTTTGCAGTCCCGTTGAACAGTGTCAACGAATCCGCAAAGGGCTTTATTGACTGGATTCCGGGAACTCATCCAGTCTTATTATGAACGAATTAACGCAGGATTATAATCAATCGGCGCCTTCGTCTTCCCGGCGTGTATGAACAAGGCCAATCGCTTTGGCAATAACGTAAATAAACACACTACCTACAAGGAATCCAATACCAACCATCAAACCAAGATTACGATCATTAAAGTCATTCAGATTGATCAGACACATAACCACTCCCGTAATGAGTGCGATCCATGCCAGAACTGTCATCGTCAAGACGGCGCGCCGCATATTTTTGTCTTTGCGCTCCAATTGGCTGACCATTGCTGTCTTCGATGCCATAGTAAACACTTCCTTTTCCCTTTTTGTAAGTGCTTTCCTTATACCAATATACCACATCAGTATGATTTTTAGTCAACAAATGTTCAAATTTTATTCTCAATTTGGACACTTTATTTTGATTTATACTGTTGACAAAACATTTATCAATTCATTCATACTTCTTATAACCCAAAAAACGTCTCTTCATAACAGGAACTGCACTTGACCTTATGAAACCTTTATGAACTACTCATTTTAAATTGTAAAAAATACAAAAAAAGACGGCACATTGGAATATTCCAATGTTACCGTCTTTTTCATCTTCAATAAGGGAACCATATAAATTGAGGACCTGCTTTTCCCTTAAACCTGCCATCTATACTATTGGGGATTATGTTCGTTCCGTGTTTCCAACCAATTATTCTTGATGACGTTCTGATACCAGTAATAACTCTCCTTCGGCGTTCTCACGAGTGAACGATAATCCACATGAACAAGACCAAAACGCATCCGGTAGCCTTCTGCCCACTCGAAATTATCCATCAATGACCATGCCATATACCCTTTCAGGTTAATACCGTCATTAATGATGCGGTGAATTTGAGCCAAATGCTGCTCATAATATGAAATCCGGCGATCATCGTTAATTTTTCCGTTCTCCAGATCATCATTAATGCAGGCGCCATTCTCCGTGATATACACATCTACATTGCCGTACTTTTGCAAGTAATGCATGAATTCATACAAGCCACGTGATTCCACGGGCCAGCCAATATCAGTTTTGGTGAGGCCCATGTCAACTTCTTCCGATTGCAGAGCACCGGCCTCCGGATTGAAGCGATTGATCCCCATCGTGTAATAGTTAATGCCGAGCAGATCGATCGGTTGCGAGATAATCTCCATATCGCCTTCCTGAATGGGTACGGTAGCCCCCGCTTCTGCGAACCAGTCCACCATAAATTGCGGATACGATCCTTTGTAGATTGGATCAAGGAACCAATCGGTATTGAGCGCAATCGATCGGTCACACGCAGCTTGGTCCTCAGGAGATTTGCTGTACGGCTCAGCCCAGCACACGTTCGGAGCAATACCAATCTGACCCGTTGTTCCCAAGCGACGGAAGGATTGAACGGCTTTACCATGAGCAACCAGCAATCCATGTGCCACATTAATTGACGTTTGCAGGTCTTTGTTTCCTGGTGCATGAATCCCGAGAAGGTTCGACAGGAACGCGATACACCATGGTTCATTAAATGTCAGCCAAAAGTTGATCTTGCCCGAGAATTCTTTGAAAATCACTTCGGCATATTTCACAAAAGCGTCTACAGTTCTGCGGTTGCCCCAGCCCCCGTCATCCTCCAGCGTTTGCGGAAGATCCCAATGATACAAGGTGAGGAACGGTTCAATTCCAGCCTCGATCAATGCATCCACGAAGCGATGGTAGAAGTCCAGTCCTTCCCGATTGATCTCCCCATCTCCGTCAGGAATAATGCGCGGCCACGCAATGGAGAACCGGTACGTATTAATCCCGAGTTTCTTCATCAGTTCGATGTCTTCCTCATAACGGTGGTAACTGTCACATGCGACATCCCCATTGTCTCCGTTATATACTTTGCCAGGCGTGCGCGCAAACGTATCCCAGATGGATACCCCGCGTCCACCTTCCTGTGCCGCTCCTTCTATTTGATAGGAAGCTGTTGCTGTACCCCATCGAAAATCTTGTGGAAATTGAAAAATGGTCATGGTTGGCTCCTCCGTCTCATGATGACACGCGGATCGTCTGTCCTGCGGTCATCGTTAAAATAATTACATAATCGCCCTGAGGCGTAAGCTCTGTCTTGGCTTGTTCATTTCCTTCCACACGCAGCGGATAAACACTGCGAAGGGTCAGCGACTCACTTCGATCTGCCTTAATAATCGCTGACTCAAGCTTATTGTTCGTCCACGTTATAGCTACCGTATAACCACCCCGTGCACGAAGCCCTTCAACACGACCTTGAGTCCAGAGTTCAGGCAGTGCCGGCAGTAAATGTAACTCGTTCAAGTGGCTCTGCAATAACATCTCGGCGATTCCGGCCGTGCCTCCAAAATTACCATCGATCTGGAATGGTGGATGGTCATCAAACAGATTCGGATGTGTGGATCTGGCCAGCAACGTGCGGACAAACTGATGTGCCTGGCTGCTATCCAGCAGTCGTGCATACAGATTGATCAACCATGCACAGCTCCATCCTGTATGCCCGCCACCTTGTGAGATTCGACGTTCAAGCGATATTCGTGCTGCTTCTACCAATTCCGGTGTGTGCACTCGATTGATCTGCTCCCCCGGATACAACCCATACAGATGGGAGACGTGTCGATGCCCTGGCTCAGATTCAGCAAAATCTTTAAACCACTCCAGCAATTGTCCTTCGCTTCCAATTCGGAATGGATAGAGTTTGTCCAGAGCCTCACCCCACTCACTCACCAATGACTCATCTAGATTCAATTGCTTCGCGGCCTCAATACAGCGGCTGAACAGTTCACGAATTAACGTCATGTCCATCGTTGAAGCCATGGATATACTGCGTGCCTCCCCAGCATCTGTGAGAAACTTGTTCTCTGGTGAAGTGGATGGAATCGTAACCAGATAACCATCAGGCCCTTCCACCAGCCAGTCGAGACAGAACAGCGCCGCCTCTTTCATGATGGGGTAGGCACGTTCCTCCAGAAAACGCTGATCACCGGTAAATTGATAATGCTCCCATAGATGTGAGGTCAACCATACCCCGCCCATCGGCCAGAAAGCCCAGCTTGCATCTCCACCTGTCGGTGTAGAGGTTCTCCAGATATCCACGTTATGATGGGCAGCCCATCCAGGAGCTCCATACAGAATCCGCGCCGTTCTTCGTCCTGTATCACTGAGATCGGTCAGCATATCAAACAGCGGCTCATGACATTCACTAAGATTGCAGACTTCTGCTGGCCAGTAATTCATCTCCGTGTTGATGTTGATCGTGTAATCACTGTGCCATGGCGGCTCTACCTGATGGTTCCAGATTCCCTGCAGATTGGCAGGCTGGCTGCCCGGACGCGAACTAGCCATTAACAGATATCTTCCATACTGAAAATAAAGTGCCTCCAGCCCAGGGTCTTGTTGCCCTGCCTGATAAGCCTGCAGTCTCTCATCCGTAGGCAATTCAGCGTTAACCGATACCCCTAAATCAATAGAGACCCTATTAAACAAAGCGCGATGATCTTGAACATGTCGGTCACGAAGTACTTCCGCACCATGTGTGATCGCTTTGGAGATTATCTCCTTGCATTCCTCTTCCAATACAAGATGATTCTTCACAGGCAACACATCATAACTCTCAAAGGACGTAGCTGCTGCCAGATAGAAAACAACCTGATCTGCACCATGAATATGTAACTTGTCTTCCAGATTGGAGACCTTCACCTGATCGCCAGATGCCGTAACTGCTAAACGCACAGCATAAGCGGTTCCCCGATCTTCTTCATAAAGGACGGATTCCGGGTGATCCCTGAAATAATTGGACTCCACATGACTTGGGCACCGACTGAACATGGTGAGAGCATCTCCCGAAGTCTCAACGCGATAAGGATGGGGACTGTCCAGAGTAACACTTACACTCACAGCGCCCTTCTGATCAGCAGTCAATGTGCAGACCATTAGATCATCCGAAGCACTGGAATACACTTCACGTACGTAACGAGTTCCTTCCCATGAGTACGTCGTGGTTGCAATACCTGATTCCAGATCAAGCTCCCGTTCAAATGCATCATATGAAAGATCATCCAGACCCTCATGTTGCAATAGAAAATGACCCATCGGCTGGTAAGCCTCCACATCACGGCCAAGCATTTCACGGTTCAACAAATCCTCAGCTTCAGCATACTGTCCAGACATGATCAACTCTCGCGTCTGCTTCAAATACCGCTGACTGCTGTATTGAATCGTATCCCGTGGAAACCCTGACCATAACGTATCTTCATTGAGCTGAATTCGTTCATCCGCTGCGCCGCCATACACCATGCCTCCAAGACGGCCGTTTCCGATAGGCAGCGCTTCTTCCCAGCGTTGCGCCGGTTGTCGATACCATAGACGATTGATTTTAGTTTGGTTGTTGTGTTGGGGCATGATTAGCTCCTGTTCCTAAATCAGCTGTATATTCCTTATAATATAAAACGTTTTCGGTAAGTGCTTACAATAATAAAATTATATGTGATTTCAAAATTTGCGTCAATGCAAATCATCACAACATTCCACAAAAAAAAGGCCCAATATAGGGCCCTTTCCTTGTGTAACCATGGATTCTATTTAATCCATGTTATTTTACATCTTTTCCTGTCCACAGAGAGACACGATCTTTCACCCAAACGGTGTACTGTTTCTCCATCTCCACTGCACCTGCTTTGTCCAATTCAGCCAGGAAGGCATCATAAGTTGCATCAAAGTTCGCTGGTGTAGTCAGAACAGCTTCCGGAATCCGTTTACGTACGATATCCTGTGTTTTCTGGAATGTTACGTTGTAATCTGTGTCGGAAGGTACCGGCATGTTATATGCTGCACCCCATTCTTTCAGCTTCAGATCATCTTCGGAAGGATAAAAATCTTTCCATGTTGTAATACCATACGCTTTCAAGGTTTCCTTCTCAGCTGCAGTGTAGCCTGCTTGAATCTGCTCAGGGAAGTTCGTTGTATAGTAGTTATCCGTAGAATCTTTCACACCATCACCGTATCTCGCACTAAAAGCATTATACATCCCGATACCTGTTTCCTTGGTGAAATTCGAGTTGTCATTTGTTTTGCGATCCTGAATCTCGTCAGGAATCACACGCTTCCCGTCTTCTACATTATAATGTTCGCCTTCGATTCCCCAGTTTCTCAGAACTTGTCCTTCATCAGAAGCAAGCCAATCCAAGAATTTGATGATACGTACCGGATCTTTGGCCGAAGTTGTGATCCCAATACCATAACCATCAAATCCGGTTGGTTGGAACGTATGATCTACAATATCCTTGTTCAGGGACACGGAGAAGTGAGCATATGTGGCATCATCCTTGCCCGATGATTTAAGCGCGTTTTCCGCTTCTTGATAATTCCACTCTTGGTCGATCAGACCGAGTACACGGCCACTGGCAATTTTGGACTTATATTGGTCATCCTTTTGAACAAATGCATCTTTGTCCAGGAGTCCTTCATTGTACATTTTGTTCAACCAACGGAAATATTCTTTCTCCTCTGGACGTTTGTAGTGAAGCATCGCTTCATACGTTTCAGGGTTAATGTAGTATTCACCATCATCGGGTGCACCTGTTGCCTGGAAGGCCGGGTTCGTTACTGTGATCATGATCTTCCAGTCATCTGCATTCAATGTCAACGGAATGGTTGGTTGACCATCAATGGTTGGATGTTTTTCATAATAGGCTCTGAGTACGTTCTCGTAATCCTCAAGTGTCTTCACTTCAGGGTATCCGAGCTCTTTCAGTACTCTTTGTTGAATTTCGAACCCGCCACCTGCATCAAATACAACATTATCTACACCCATGTTGGTTGGTATTGTATATATTGCCTGATCTTCCGTGTTATATTTCAGACGGTTCATCTGGTCACCATAGATTTTTTTCAGGTTCGGAGCATGCTCTTCAATCAGATCGGTCAGATCCAGCATTGCGCCTGCATCCACAAGCTTAGACAAGTTACCTTTAGGGAATATGAGATCAGGGTAATCACCACTGGCCGCCATAAGTGCAATCTTCTGATCGCCACCGTTGTTCACATCATACTCAGCTTCAATTGTAACGCCTGTTTGCTTGGTAATTTCTTTACCGACTGCATCTTGCATTTTGTTCCAGGTCGGACTAGCATCCGCCCCGAAGAATGTAACTGTGATCGGTTCGGTTCCGCTGGACTCCGAAGTCTCTTTGGTTCCCGAGTTCCCGCAGCCAGCTGTAACCAACATTGCACTTGCGAGCATCAACATTGCAAACGTCTTGGGTGTATTACCTTTCATTTTGCCTCTCATTGTCTAGTTCCCCCTATTATTTATGAAGGTTTTATCTGTATAACAGGCTTTATGCCTGAGGATACCACTTTTTTTTGAATGCGCTTTCGATATCGTTCATTTCGACGCTTTTACTGAGACTGACGTTTCGATTCTATAAAAGAAAGATCATTCATCTAACAAACATAAAACGTTTTCGAAAATGAATTAAAACGCTTACTGAAAGTGCTTACATGATAGATTATAGGCTATCCATCACCTCACGTCAACAATAAAAAAAGCCCTTTCTCAAGGGCTTTTTTCGCTTTGAAAATCAATAGCTTTCATGCTTGGTTTTCAAGCTTATTTCACATCTTTTCCAGTCCAGAGAGCTACACGTTCCTTGATCCAAACCGTGTATTGTTTCTCCATCTCTACTGCACCCGCTTTATCAAGTTCAGCCAGAAGACCATCATATACGCTGTCGAAGTTCTCTGGTTTGGCAAGAATAGCCTCAGGAATACGTTTACGGACGATATCCTGTGTTTTCTGGAACGTTACGTTGTAATCCGTGTCAGAAGGTACAGGCATGTTGTATGCTGCGCCCCAATCTTTCAGCTTCAGATCTTCTTCGGAAGGATAGAAATCTTTCCATGTTGTGATTCCATACGCTTTCAACGTTTCCTTCTCGGCTGCAGTGTAACCTGCTTGAATCTGCTCAGGGAAGTTCGTTGTATAGTAGTTATCTGTGGCATCTTTCACACCATCACCGTATCTGGCGCTAAATATGTTATACATGCCTACGCCTGATTCTTTGGTAAAAGCAGAGTTATCATTGGTTTTGCGATCTTGTACGTCATCCGGGATGATGCGTTTCCCATTTTCAACTTGGTAATGTTGGCCTTCAACACCCCAGTTTCTCAGGACCTGACCTTCCTCGGAAGCAAGCCAATCCATGAATTTGATAATACGTACCGGATCTTTGGCCGAAGTCGTGATTCCGATACCATAACCGTCAAATCCTGTCGGTTGGAACGTATGATCCACAATATCCTTGTTCAGGGATACGGAGAAGTGGGCATATGTTTTATCGCCACCGTTAGACGATTTCAAAGCATTCTCCGCCTCACCATAGTTCCACTCTTGGTCGATTAGACCAAGTACACGGCCACTGGCAATTTTGGATTTGTATTGGTCATCCTTTTGAACAAATGTATCTTTGTCAAGCAGACCCTCATTGTACATTTTGTTCAACCAACGGAAATATTCCTTTTCTTCAGGACGTTTGTAGTGTAGAACGGCTTCATAGGTCTCAGGATTGATATAATACTCACCATCATCCGGTCCACCCGTAGCTTGGAATGCAGGGTTCGTTACCGTAATCATAATTTTCCAGTCATCTGCATTCAATGTTAACGGAATAGTCGGTTGACCATCAATCGTTGGATGTTTTTCATAATACGTTCTCAGTACGTTCTCGTAGTCCTCAAGCGTTTTTACTTCAGGGTAGCCGAGCTCTTTCAATACTCTTTGTTGAATTTCGAATCCGCCCGTAGCGTCAAACGCAACGTTATCTACACCCATATTAGTCGGGATCGTGTAAATGGCTTGATCTTCCAAACTGTATTTCAGACGGTTCATCTGATCACCATAGATTTTTTTCAAGTTAGGAGCATGCTCCTCAATTAGATCGGTCAGGTCCAGCATCGCGCCTGCATCCACAAGCTTAGACAAGTTGCCTTTAGGATAGATAATATCAGGGTAATCACCACTGGCAGCCATCAAAGGAATCTTTTGGTCACCACCATTATTCACATCATACTCTGCTTCAATTGTAACTCCCGTTGCCTTAGTAATCTCTTGACCGACAGCATCCTTCATGTTATTCCAGTTCGGACTCGCGTCTGCGCCAAAGAATGTAAAGGTCACTGGACTGGTTGTATCTCCGGAATCAACCGGTTTCTCTGAAGCGTTAGTTCCTCCTCCACTGCCGCTGCATCCTGCTGTAATTGCAAGAGCACTGGCTAACAGAAGCATTGCGAATGTTTTTGGTGTTTTGCCCTTCATGTGTAATCCCCCTTATGGATATTAATGAAGCTGTATATTTGTATAACAGGCTGACCTGCACATACCGTGACCAGACGAAACGAATGTAATTTTCTTGTTTTTATAATATTAGAAGCGTTTTCTAAAAATAAAAAAATGTTCTACTCTTGCCTTATTTCCTCTTCATTTCTGCAAGTATTTACTTTGAGATTCAGGTGTATATCACATGATGTACAAGCAAATGTAAGTGCTTTCATAATTGAATAATAATCTCTACTATATCCCTTGTCAATAGTGAATTTATAAAATTGAAAACGTTTTTGGAAAACGTTTTAGATAAAAAAGAACCCAGATATTCTGGGTTCTTTTTCGTTTTAAATATGACTGGCTAATCGTTTATTTAGCCTCTTCACCGCTCCACAATTGAACACGGTTTTGAACGAGTTCTGTATATTGTTTCTCCATATCCTCTGCTCCTGCTTGGTTCACTTCTGCAATCATGCCGTCATAGATCGCATCGAACTGTTCAGGAGTACTCAGAATGGCTTCCGGGATACGTTTCCGAATGATATCCTGTGTTTTCTTGAAGATGACGTTGTAGTTGGAGTCACCTGGTGTTGGCAGATTGTATGCTGCTCCCCATGGTTTGATTGGGAACTCGTCTTCACTCGGGAACAGATCTTTCCACGTCGTAGCACCGTAAGCTTTGAGTGTTTCTTTCTCTGCATCGGAATATGCTGCCACGATCTGTTCAGGGAAATTCGTAGTGTAGTAGTTATCCGTTGAATCCTTCACACCGTCTCCATAGTGACCAGACATATTGGTGTACAGACCAATACCCGTTTCTTTCTGGAATACAGCTGCATTATTGGTTTTCTGATCCAGAATGTCGGCAGGAATGACACGTTTGCCGTCCTTCACTTCATACTGTTTGCCCTCAATTCCCCAGTTCATCAGCACCTGCCCTTCTTCAGAAGCCAGGTAATCGAAGAATTTGATCGTACGAACCGGGTCAGGATTCGATGTTGTAATCCCTACACCCCAACCGGATACAAAACCAGGGTCTTGGTAGGCATGATCCTTGATATCCTTAGACAGGGTTACCGGGAAGTGTGAATACGTTGCTTCAGTCTTACCAGCGGATTTCAATGCATTTTCTGCATCGGAGTAACCCCAATCCTGGTCAATGACACCCAGAACACGTCCACTTGCAATTTTGGATTTGTATTGGTCTGTTTTCTGGATGAAGCTGTCCTGATCCAGCAATCCAGTGTTGTACATATGGTTCAACCAGCGGAAGTACTCTTTTTCCTCTGGACGTTTGTAATGCAGACTTGCTTCATACGTCTCTGGATCGATGTAGTATTCACCATCATCCGGAGCTCCTGTTGCCTGGAAGGCTGGGTTGGTTACGGTAATCATGATTCTCCAATCATCCGCGTCCAGTGTTAACGGGATGGTTGGCTGACCATCAATTGTTGGGTGTTTCTCTTTGTACGCCCTCAATACATTCTCGTAATCCTCAAGTGTACGCACTTCCGGGTATCCGAGTTCTTTCAGTACACGGTGCTGAATGCCAAATCCACCACCTGCATCAAAGTACTTCTGGTCTACCGCATAATACGTTGGCAGCACATAAATTGCCTGATCTTCATTACTGTATTTCAACCGGTCCATGTAATTACCATACAGCTTCTTCAGATTGGGAGCATATTGGTCGATCAGATCTGTCAGATCGAGCATTGCCCCGGCATCCACCAGTTTGCTAAGTTCTCCTTTGGGTGACACGATATCCGGATAGTCTCCGCTCGCCGCCATTAAAGATATCTTATCTTGACCACCACTAACGGCAAATTCACCGTTAAGGGTTACCCCTGTTTTTTCTGTAAGGACTTTGCCGATTTCATCCTTCATGCCATTCCAGTTCGGACTGGGATCGACACTAAAGAAATCGAATGTAAGTGGAGTTGTCTCTGCGCTTGTATCCTTGAAGGACGTATCACCGCCGCTTCCTCCACCACAACCTGCGAGCAACGACATCGCAAGCACTGGAGCCAGTGCAATCTTCATTTTGGAACTTGCCATAATGGTAATCCTCCCTGTTTCATATGTCTGTCTTATCCGGGACTTTTTTTGTCCCTGTCTATAGCTTCATGAATACCACACCGCAGCCCTATACGGTGAAGCGCAGACCAAATGGCTGCGCTTCGGGCATCCTGATGCTTCATTTGTAGATGTACGGCCGCTCTATGTGGCAGCCTGTACCCACTGGTTTAACCTTTTACTGCGCCCAGTGTCATACCGCCAACAAAGTACTTCTGAAGGAATGGATATACAATGAGGATTGGAACCGTTACAACGATCGTAATCGCCATTTTGATCGATTCCGGTGAAATCTGTGTCATTTGCTGCGCCATATCATTGGCATTTCGTCCAGCACCTGAGCCTTGCTGTGTACTTTGCAATACTTTCATCAGCTCATATTGGAGCGTGGTCAGATGTGCCTTTGAACCATTATACAGGTACGTATCGAACCACGCATTCCATTGACCTACAGCCAGGAACAATGCGATGGTAGCAAGCACTGGTTTACACAGTGGCAAGATGATTCTGTAATAGATTGTAAAGTCATTCGCTCCATCCAGCTTCGCGGATTCCTGCAATGAGTATGGCAGGCCATCAATGAATGAACGGATAATGAACACGTTAAATGCACTGATCATGCCAGGCAATACATATACCCAGAATGTACCGATCAGGTTCAAGTCACGCATCAGAATGTACACCGGAATCAGACCACCGGAGAAATACATCGTGAGCGCAAGCGTTGTGGAAACAAACTTTCTAAGTCCAAAGTCAGGTCTGCTCAGTGTAAAGGCGATCATGGATGAACTGATCAATCCGAGCACGGTACCTACAAGTGTACGCAGAATGGAGATCTGCAAACCTTGTAGCAATCCATCATATTGAAAAATCGTTTTGTAGTTCTGTAATGTGAATTCGCGAGGCCACAAGTAAATTCCGCCACGTACTGTATCTGTCGAGTTATTGAGTGAGATGGCTAGTACGTTAAGGAATGGATAAAGTGTTACAACCAGCACCATGGTCATCGCGAGGATGTTGAATATATCGAACAGTTTATCGCCCCGAGTAGCATTGAATGCTTTGTTCGCCATAATGTCGTCCCCTCCCTACATGATGCTTTCTTTTGTGAATTTTTTGAACAAGCCGTTCGCAGTAAACAGAAGGATGATACTGACAACGGAGTTGAATATACCTATGGCTGTACCATACGAGAATCGTCCCATATTCAAACCATAATTGAGCGCGTATAGATCAAGTACTTCCGAGTAGTCTGTGACCAGACTGTTGCCAAGCAAGAACTGCTTCTCGAAACCGATACTGATCAGATGCCCAATCGACATGATGAAAAGTACGGAAATCGTGGTCCGTATGCCAGGCAGCGTAATATGCCACATCTGTCTCCAGCGGTTGGCTCCATCTACACGGGAAGCTTCATACAGCTCATTGTCGATACCTGTAATCGCCGCCAGATAGATTATGGCATTCCAACCGGTTTCCTTCCACATATCTGAAGCGGTTACAATGTACCAGAACAAGTTCCCCTTGGCCATGAATTGGATCGGCTGATCGATAATGTTCAGTCCTACCAATAGATCATTGATAATCCCGCCATCGGTGGATAGCATCTTGGTGATAATACCTGCCACAACGACCCATGATACAAAGTGAGGCAGATATGATACCGTTTGCACGGCACGTTTGAAGAACATTCCTCTCATTTCATTCAGGAGAATAGCGAAGAATATCGGTACGATAAAACCGACAACTAGTCCCATCAAGCTCATTGCAAGCGTATTTCGAAGTACCAGATAGAAACGATCATCACTGAACAGCTCTACAAAGTGTTTAAAACCAACCCACTCTTGATCACCAAATGATCTGGCAGGTTTATAATTTTGGAAAGCCATCGTCCATCCCCATAGTGGCAGATAGTTAAATACGAAAACCCAAGCTACGAATGGCAATGACATGAGATAGAGATATTTCTGCTGTTTCATTCTGTCCCAAATTCCGTTCCGCCGATTCTTTAAAGGCGGTTTGGGGTCACTGCTTCTGTTCGCGGAAGCGGATTTTTTTGTTAGCGTTTCCATCTCCGTTCCCCCTCCTCTGTTTTATAAAATAATCATACTCGATAGAGCGTTTTCAAAATACCATCTGGATTTTAGAGAAAATCATATAAAAATTAGATATAGACATATATAATCAGACATTAATTCGTTAAAATCAGTGATAAATTCTACTTTCAAAAGCAACATAAGCAATATAAAGGAAAAATTAAGTTTAAATGGGTAATAACGAAAACGTTTTATAATAAGCGTTTACTTCAACTGAATAACATACCAAAGGGACCCTTTCGGGTCCCTCTGATTACAATGTAAATTGAATGGTTTGCAGTTTAACGATCCCGAGTAGTTGCGCTACGGATATCGAGGTTGCTGGACGGAATTGATCTCCATTCAGATACGCAAGTATCTCCTGAAATAAGTAGGCGGCTTCCGGACGCTTCATTACAGCCAGATTGGCAAACGGAAGTGAGGATATCAAAATCTTGCCCTTCCCTACTTTTGCCTCAAAGGCATAAGCGAGTCGTTTGGCCCGATGGAAATGGTCCACCACTTCAATCAGCGGCTTCACCCCTTGCAACGTATCCAAACATATTGCTGGCGTACCGTTCACCAAGTGATACCAATGCCAGTTCGAAGTCCCATCATGCGGGAAGGAGCCTAGCAGTGCTTCCTGATCTCTCAAATACATGCCCATCGTTGCACCAGGCTGTGTAGCAAACATCAGGTAATTCCAGAATACAGAAAGATACTTGGTCTCCACTGAATCATATAACCCTTCCGCGATTGCCTGTAGCCAAACACTCCCCCCGTTGACCACATAATCAACGACATTGGGTGTTAATGACTGAACGATAATCAAGTCAATCTCCCGATTTTTCAACAACTGGAATCCATCGATGCGATCTACGCAATCATCATGCGCTTCACCCAGGAATGGCTTCAACTCTGCCACGGTATTCCAGAACCGATTCGAACCCGGATGCGACTGATAAAAAGGAAACGACCAGCCCTGCCATACATTCGCTACAGTTCTTTCCGAATCGCCTGATATCAGCTCCGCTTCGATCCGAAAAGCTGCTGCTGCTTCACGAGGTGCTGTAGCGACGATGCTTCCCAGTGACATGACGGATCCACATTGGATATCTCCGGTATTCCATGCCCCTTCAGTAAGTATCACATCATCGCTTATTAACCTCCACTGAATGACCGCGTCCACAAGCGGCTCCTTACCGTAGTGAGAGATGCGTACATCGACATGAATGGGTTCTCCGGCGTAGAATGTACGCTCCTTACAGCTTAACAACAGCACGACATCTGCGTTGAAACTCATGAATTCTTCTGGTGTTGTAATGCCTTTGTCATCCCAAAATACATCCAAAATGCCCGTCGTAGCATGTCCCTGACCCGGAAAATCACGGATGTCCAGCAGCTGCACGCCTGCAGCGTCCGGTGTTCGCCGTATCCGCTCCAGGGCTTCTTTTAAGGAACGTACCAGATGGGTACCACTGACCTGTTGAAAATGTTGCAGATCCTCCATCATTCCTTTGTTAGACAACGATTCTTCGATCGGCCGTAACCAGCTAGGGCGTAATACGCCAGTATACTTGGCTCGCTCTTGGGGCCGCACATACATGGTGTACTGTGCATGTTCGTGCCCAATGACGGGATCCTCCGCAAGCCGGGTGACTGCATGATAGTCCAGCGTGGTATCCGGCACAGCAGAATATGCGGATTCCAACGGGGGATGCCAGTTCAACGACTGAATATAATAATCACCTTCCCGCCCTTGCGCCGGAAGCTGTCCAAAACCTGTATTGTCCGTATATAACCGGGTCGGGTCCATATCCCTTGCCCTCGATACCAATGCATTGAGTTCATGATGACCATTCGGACCAATAAGTTCATTACCCATAGAGAACATGACGAATGAAGGATGTCTGTGTAACGATTGGAGCAACCCATCCAGTTCTTGTGTCAGATAAGACAATACTTCAGCTGGCGCAGACTGATTCGATTGCTCAAAGAAACGAGACCAATGTGGAAGTTCTGCCTGCACTAACATGCCCTCTTCATCAGCCGCGTCCCAGAAGGGCTCCGGTGCGCTCCACCCATGCAGACGGACGTGGTTGAATCCGTACGATCTCGCGATTTGAAACTGCTCAAGATAATGCTCCTTGTCCCAGACGGGATAACCCGTCAGTGGAAAGATACAGCAATCGACGTACCCGCGCAGATACACGGGTGTTCCATTCAATTCAAGCTGCTTCCCGTTTGTTGCAAAGGAGCGAACACCAAATGATTGCTCCAGCCGATCCAGTTCCTGTTCACCGCTACACAGACGGATCACTGCCTTGTATAATTCAGGGGATTCGTCCGACCATCTTGCGATAGACTTCCCTGTCCCCAGTTCCAATCGCCACTGATCTATTAAAGCATTGCTTTCTGCTACACCTGCTGAGCTTATATCCACATGTGATGGATCATTCAGATTCACATTACAACTATATCGATCAAGCCATGTGCCGTCCGGATGCTGGATATCCACATGTAATTGCATCGATCTAGCCAATTCATTTACGGGAGCGCTTACAGTACAATCAATCAGAAGAGTTCCATTTTCAGCATCTGGTTGAATCCGTAACGTCTGTAATCGGCATGGGGGCAGAGTGTCCAGATAAACACCACCTGTAATTCCCCCCCAGGCTGTAGCCGTATGCAATGAATGAATATGGCTACCAGCCAGCGGAAGTTTCATCGTATTATCCACGCAGATCTCCACCCGATTCACTTCTCCCTGCTTCACCAGAGAGGTAACATCCCACTTCTGTTGATTCACCAGACTATCCTGCTGCCCGGCATACTGTCCATTGATCCAGAGATTCGTTGTCCATCGGACACCTTCCAATCTGAATACATAGTGACATCCGGGATTGTCTGATGGAACATGCACATCCTGAGCATACCAGGCTGAGCCTTCATACTCGCGTACCTTGGTCCAGGTATCGAGCCTTTCATATTCAGGCTCATCTCCGTATCCTTGCTCTTCCCATGAACCGGGAATCTGAATGGTCTCCCATGATGTATTTTCACACTGTGAAGGCGGTGATATCTCTTGTTCAACGAGTTTATCGGACTCCAGATCCAAACAAAACTGCCATAGTCCATTTAAGTTCAATGTATGACGTACAGCACCTATATCAGACAATTTCATATCGTATAGCCTTCCCTTCATCTGGATTCTTGTAAATCCAGTCTAAGATGTGAAACATTCCGTGACCATTGCTTATCATGGGAAGTGCATGGACAATATGATGAATCTGGAAATTTCTCAGAAATATCGAAAACGTTTTATACAATAGGCAAGGGCAACGCCCAGCACTCCGTACTTATTCCTCGTTTATATCCGTAGCCGTTCCTTTAATTGGTGATTGGGTTCTGGCCTGTTTGTAAGCGGAAGGGGATTCCCCTACATATTTCTTGAACTTACCGTGGAAGTAGTCCACATTTGCATACCCTACTCTCGCCGCAACCTGATGGACCTTCAGTCCTTCATCCAGCAATTCCTTGGCTTTTTCCATACGAACCTTGTCCAGAAATGCATTGAAATACTCTCCAGTATGATTCTTGAACAACTTGCCCAAGTAACTGCTGTTATAATTAAACACTTCAGCAAGTACTTCTAGCTTGAGATTTTCGCCAGGGTTACGCTGGATAAATTCAATCATCTGTTTCAATACAGTATCCTTGCTTCCCCCACCCATACGTTGAATAAGTCGATTAAAATGTTCCGCTGCTATAACTTTGAGATCAGACATCGTAAATTGATGATAGACTTCATTAATCAGAACCGAATGCTCCTGCATAATGGAGTGCATATGTTGATTCGTCGCTGCAAGCTTGTTGAACGCTAGAGAGAACACCTGTGAGAAGGCCGTTTTGATGGCTTGCTCTGTTCGGTAATATGGGACCAAGCGCTCTTCCATCTCACCCAGTACCCGCATGACTGACTCACTACTGCGGATGTCTAACGCATAATACAGCTTGTCCGCGAGTTCGTCCTCAACTGGCTCATGTGCTCCGTCCACAGCTTCAACTTCTCGCTTAACAACGCTTTCGCTTTCGTTACCTTCAGTCCACAGAATGATGCGTTGCTCCGTGAACAAGAAGCGTTCCCCGAGTATACGATTCGCCTGCGTGTATGACCGTGCAATGTCAGAAGTGGAATGTACAGGTTCTCCTGCAGTACCATACATGTGAACATCCCATTCTCCCAGAAGTCCTTCCAGCTCATCATACAGATTTCTTGCAGCTGACTCGGATGTGATTGTCTCCTTGCTTAACAACCCCAGACCGGAATGGAACGAGAATACGATGCCTCGGTCTTTCTGGTCAAATGCTTCAATCAGTTTGCGTTTCATAACACTTCCCCGTTGAAGGTCGGGGGCCGCATGCATCTCAAGCAGTACAATCTGATAGTGAGGCCAGTGCAGCCCCAGGCTATCTTCTTCCATGCTGCCCGCACCCTCCAGACTGTCAAAGAGCAAAGCTTCGATCTGATGCTCCCTAAAGACGGTATCTTCACCAGCTTGACGTGCCATTGTCTCTCGTTCACGGGTCAGGATTGTAGCAATACGCTCCAGTTCACCAATGATCTCTTCTTCATCCACCGGTTTGAGCAGATAACCATCCACACCAAAACTGATGGCTTTCTTGGCATAATCAAAATCTGCATAACCACTCAATATCAAAAAGTGCGAATCCGGATGATTCCGGCGCACTTCTTCAATCACATCCAGCCCGGTCATCCCAGGCATGCGAATATCAATAATCGTCAGATCAGGCTCCAATTCCTCAAACCGGGAGATGGCCTCACGCCCGCTGGCAGCTGTAGCGATGACCTGGAATCCGTATTTTTCCCACTCGATAATGGTTGTCAGTCCCTCACGTATGCTCGGTTCGTCATCCACCAAAAACACTTTATACATGTTGGTCCCCTCCTGCTGGCAAAGTGAAAGAAACCTCTGTTCCTTCCCCATATACACTCTTAATCTGCAATCCATATGGCTCCCCGTACGTCAAGGTTAAGCGTTGATGTACATTACGCATGCCGATCCGGCTCTTCTCCTGTTCCTCCGGTCCACAGATAAACTGCATCACCTCGGTCAGTCGTTCTGGCGTTATGCCTGCACCATTGTCATCCACACGGATCTGCACGATGTTCTCTACTAAACGAATACTTATATGAACACGGACTGTACCCTCTTTATTCTCCAGACCATGGACAATGGCATTCTCAACCAAAGGTTGAATAATTAGAGGCGGAATGTACATCTTCTCCACCTCGGGATCGATATGGATCTGGAATGCAAGGCGGTCGCCGTAACGGAATTTCTGAATTTCCAAATAGGAACGTACCATTTCAAGTTCAGCCCGGAAGGTTGTTTTTCCACTGCCAATCTCCAGACTCTTGCGCATCAGCTTGCCCAGCAACCTGACGATGTTGGCAATCTCTGCTTCTCCCTTAATATGCGCTTTCATCCGAATGGACTCCAGTGCATTAAACAAGAAATGTGGATTGATCTGGCTCGCCATCATTTTCAGTTTAATCTCTTTTTGGGCGATTTCCAATTGATTGTTCTGTTCGGTCGCTTCTACCACCTGCGTCATGAGTTCATTGATACTTTTCACCATATAGTTGAACTGTCGTGACAGTTGTCCAATCTCATCGTTTCCATCAATCCGTGAAGTCACGTTCAGGTCACCTAATGCCAGCTTGTTGAGGTGTTTACTCAACCGGAGCAATCGGTTCGACGTGAGGAACGAGATGATATATACAAATAATAGGGCGATAACGAGCACAAGTATAATGAAAATCATACCGATCATGCTGACGGTGTTGGCATCTTTGACTATATTTTTGGTAGCAAAAACGGAAATCACCTTCAGGCTGTTCATACTCGATCCAGGGCCCAACTCATCAATAACAATGTTGGATGGCTCCCCCCGAAAATCAGCTTCAATGGTGCCTTTTGCCTGATTCTGCAGATCAACGCCAAAATCAAGCTCGTCCAGCGTTTTCCCTACCAGCTCGGTATTCTTGGCTGCAACCACATAGCCCTGCTCGTCCGTAATCATCGTCTCGAACTGTTCCTGACGCAACAATCCATTCAGCTCATCCTGATTGATCACAATCATCAACACGCCCTCGGTCCGATATTCGGCAAAAGGTACTTTGCGCACCAAGCTGAGCTTGTGTACAGGATTATCTTCCTTGTCCGGAATGTAGAACCACCCGATGCTGGTTGTTTTCAGTGCCTGTTGGTACCAGTAGCTCTCTTCCGTCTGCTTGTCTACCGGGATGAATTCGAGGTTGTTGATCAATGTTGGGTTAGTTGAGTAAAAGCGAATACCCGCTATTTCACGGTACAAACGCCTGTACTCCTGAAAGTCTTTGTATGCAAGATAAGCCGAGGTTAACTCCACAACGCTCTTGTACCGTTTATTCACGATCTCCTTGAGATCCGCATTAAACATTAAAAGATTGGATATATCGGTTGGTACACGCAGCATGGTCGCCGTTTGGCTCTTGATCTTGTCCACGTTGATGATCGTCTGTCCTATCGCATTGTCCAGAGCTTGCTGGCGAAAATAACTGGTCACAGCAAGACCAACAATCAGCACCGGAATCATGACAACCAGTACATAGGAAATGAGCAATTTATGCTTTAATTTGAGATTATTAGTGGTTCGAATTAGCCTTTTAAACATGTCGGCACCTTCCGTCATCTGTATAAGCGCTTACATATAAACAGCAGGATCAGGATGTTCTGTCCTCAGAATTAATCATACCACATAACCGCCAAAGCCTCGCATGAGAGTGAGAAAAAGGGTCAAAACCCTTTTTGCTGCTGGAGGTAAGAATTGGGCTTAACCCCTCTTGCTAGATTAGCACAGACGGGCATTCCATTGCGGCAGAGAAGAACTACAGAAATAAGGCAGAGCTGAAACTCAAAGAGGCCGCCATTGCATGGCGACCCGTTTTGATGACTTATGATACATCAGCAACATGTAAACCATTTATCCCTTCGGCTTGAACCGGAGTACGATGTTCCTCTGTTTTCTTAAGGGCGAGGTGTATTTACCCCATTCAGGATCAGTTTTGGATGAATATCGGCGCTCAGCGAAGCGGAGACAGCACAATATTTTTCCTCAGCCATCTGGATGGCTTTCCAGATGCGATAATCCGGGATATCCCCATCAACTTTGAAGATCAGGTCAATGGATGTGAAGCCTTTAGGCATCTCCTCGCTGCGTGTGCCTTGCGCTTCAATCTCAATCGATTCAATTTTGTCCAGGAAAGCGTCCAGAATCATCGTAATATCGATTCCCATACAGCCGCCGAGACCCGCCAGTAACAATTCCATCGGGGTAGCACCCTTGCTGTCACCACCATAAGCAGCAGTGGCATCCATGCCAACGGCGTAGCCAGAGGGTCCTTCGGAAGTAAACGCGCGTTTGCCTTTCCATACGGTTGTTACATTCATGATGTTATCCTTCTTTCTTACAATAGTTTAAGTTCAAGCGAAAAAGGTTTGCACTTGCCCCACTCCGATGACAGAATAACCTTCCGATCGCTGTTATCCCCAGATTTTTTTGATTCCCTTCTTCAAGGGGAAAATCAGGGGATAAAGGCGCACGCTCCGCTTCTTCAGGTTTCTTCTGTCCTCTCCGTTCTTGTGCAAAAAGTTTAGTTGAACTGATATCGTTCACGACCTTAAATACCCGTTCCGGGTACGGCTCGTTCTTCCGATCGCTGTTATCTTCATCAAAATTCAGTAATTTGTTGCAAGAAACGGCGGGTGCGCTCTTGCTTCGGCTGTTCGAAAAAGGCCTGTGGACTTGCTTCTTCCACAATTGATCCATCCGCCATAAAGACGATTTTGTTCGCCACATTACGGGCAAACTTCAATTCATGTGTCACGACCAGCATCGTCATACCTTCCTCGGCCAACTCCTTCATGACGGAAAGTACCTCTCCGACCAGTTCAGGGTCAAGAGCTGAAGTGGGCTCATCAAACAGCATCACTTCCGGCTCCATCGCGAGTGCACGTGCAATGGCGACTCGTTGCTGTTGTCCACCAGACAATCGGGATGGATACGCATCCTGCTTGTCCGACAAGCCTACCCGATCCAGTAGAATCCGGCCGCGTTCAGCCGCTTCGTCACGTTTGATTTTTTTCACCGTCACGAGACCTTCCATCACATTACCCAACACTGTCTTGTGCGGATACAGATTGAACTGCTGGAAGACCATACCGGTCTGGCGACGAATCTCCAGTACCCGGGCACGCTGGACTCGCAGCGGATCTGCGCTGTTGACCACAATGCCGTTCACTTCGATCTGTCCTCCGGACAGCTCTTCCAGCCCATTCAGGCAGCGCAGTAAGGTACTTTTGCCTGAACCACTCGGTCCGAGCAATACAACAATATCTTTGGCATCGACATGCAGATCGATGTTCGTAAGTACTTCATTTTTCTGAAAACGTTTGGTAAGTCCAGTTGTTGTAATCATCGGTTCTCTCCTCCTATCAGTAAGCCCGGGCCAACCGGCGCTCCACTTGTTCCAGAATGGCCGAGAAGCCGATACTCATAATCCAGTAGATCACACCGATGGCCAGATAAAACGGCATATTCACCGCATATTGTGATACCAGCAACTGTGCTGAACGCAACAACTCGGTAACACCAATCGCCGCCACAAGTGATGTTTCCTTCAACATACCGATAAAGGTGTTACCCATTGGTGGGATGGCAATGCGCACAGCCTGCGGGAAGATAATGCGTCTCATCGCTTGAGCTGGGGTCATTCCGGTTGCGTATGCAGCTTCCATCTGCCCTTTTGGTACAGCCTGAATGGCTCCCCGGAACGTCTCTGACAGAAACGCACCTGCATTCAGACTCAATCCCAGACATGCCGCGGTGAGTGATCCCAAGGTCACTCCATAATCGACCAATCCGTAATAAATAACGAATAATTGCACCAGCAGCGGGGTTCCCCGCATGATGGATACATAAAATCTTGCGATCAACCTAAGCCACATCGGACCCTTTAGACGAGCAATGGCAACGAGTAATCCGATGATGAATGCAAAAAACATGGAGATCACAGTTACGTATAACGTATAGTAAGCCCCCTTCAAAAAGAAGGGGATATTCTCAAATACCAGTTCCATGGGTTAAATCTTCCCTTCGCCTTGCCAGTTCATTATTGCGCAGGCTCTTCACCAAACCATTTTTTGAAAATGGTATTGTACGTGCCATCATCTTTCATGCCTTTAAGAGCATCATTCAGTGCTGCTACGAGTTCCGGATTGTCTTTGCGAACAGCAATACCTGCCTGGTCACTCTTAATCGGTTCACCTACGGCTTTGATACTTAGTCCATTGGCATCCACAATAGGTTTCAATGCATACATGTTGTTGATTGTGGCATCAATTCGTCCAGCATTCAGGTCTTTGAGTGAAGAGATGACATCGTCATACGTCTTGATGGTGAAGTCTCCCACTTTCGGCAATACTTCATTACGCAGATACGCCTCATCATTCGTACCCAGACCTACGCCAATCGTTTTTCCTTTGAAATCTTCCAGCTTGGTAATATCGTTATTGTCACTTTTTACAATGATTTTGACTTGGTTTGTAATATAGGGATCACTGAAATCCAGTACTTTCTTACGATCATCGGTAATTGTCATCTGGCTGATAATAGCATCAAGCTTCTTCGCTTGCAGACTTGGTGTCAGACCGGAGAACTCCTGGGATACAAATTCAACCTTAACCCCAAGACGCTTCGCGACCTCACGTGCGATATCGGCATCGTAGCCGTCCATTTCTTTCTTATCGTTCAGGAAGTTGTAAGGTGCGTATGTGCCCATCATGCCCACTTTGATAACGCCAGCAGACTTGATCTGCTCCAGTTCATTGCTTGCCTGTGCACCGTTGGTGCCTCCATTGTCTGTTGCCTTACTTCCACAAGCACTAAGTACCAGCACGGCCATCAGCAGAATCGCTGTCAAAGACCAGCCTTTACGAGTTTTTGATCCATATGTTTTGTTCATTACGTTAACTTCCTCTCAGTCGTGTATTGTTCTGGATGTACATTTGGTTACTTTATTGTGTGACTAAACCGCAGTTGTACCCATTATTCCCTGCTACTTGTTTAATCATGTGAATCTTATGTACCCAGGAGTCCATAAAATTCAAAGCTTGCTGCCTCAGCTGCCAGCGATGAAGCTGTCATGGCTGAGAACTTGCTGTGCAACTCATCGGAGCCGAACAACCAGCGCGATATCATGCCTTCAATCATGCTTACCAACAGCGCTGCTCGAAGCGGTACATCCATGCCCTTAGGCAACATGCCAAGTTCGATGGCACGCTCCAAATTGTGACGGAACGCCGTTTCGACAGCATTACGTGTCTCCTCGACAAGACGTTGTACGGATTCTTCGGTCACGATACCTTTGAGCAACAGCTCCATAAAATAACGATTCTGCGCAGCAAACAAGAACAAGTCAGTGAACAGCCTTTCCGATGCTTTCACCATATCTTCTACCGATCCGGCATCCTTGCGGTACCCTTGTCCAATCGACTCAAGCAACTTCTCCTTGCCCGTTAAGACAATCTCCGAAGCAATGGCTTCTTTACTCTTGAAGTGCCAGTAGAATGTCCCTTGCGCCACACCAGCCTCGCGCACGATATCGGAAATTTTTGTCTGATGGTAGCCTTGGGTTGCAAAACGCTCCATCGCTATGCGTATTATTTGGTCCCGGCGTTCTTCACCGGGTTCCAAACCGTTGATTTTGGTCATTCAAGTAACCCTCCCGATTGATCAGTCAGTCAGTTAATGTATATCCTATTGGATAACTAGGCTTTTGTCAATATCGTTTTAAATAACGTGTTACAAGCATAGAGTTGAAGTGGAGTACAATTGTGAGCATAATAGAGGTTAGTCTTGTTCGGAAGAGCAGGCATTGTCAAAAGCAGGACAGCCCTCTTGCTGTCACCTGCATTTCAAGGAGGAAGAGAATTGGACATTATATCATCCATTATTATGGGCATCATCGAGGGTTTGACTGAGTTTTTGCCCGTGTCCTCTACTGGACACATGATTCTGACTGCCCACTTGCTGGGTTTATCGGAGGACAACGAGTCAGTCAAAACGTTTGAGGTGGTTGTTCAACTCGGAGCTGTACTTGCTGTTGTTGTACTGTACTGGAACAAATTCATTGATATGTTCCGCTTCACCGGAGGGAGCAGACCTTACTCCCGCCGCCTCAATCTGGGACATATCTTTCTGGCGATGGTTCCTGCTGTAGTCATCGGACTTGTATTCCGCGACTGGATCAAGGCACATTTGTTTGGACCGGAAACAGTGCTGTACAGCCTCGTTATAGGTGGTATATTGATGATCGTGGCCGAACGCTGGAGCCGTAAGAGTGAACGAATTACTACCCATGATGTCGATGATATTTCCTACAAACAGGCATTCGCGGTGGGACTATTTCAGATCTTGGCATTGTGGCCAGGCTTCTCCCGTTCCGGGTCAACGATCTCAGGCGGTCTCTTTGCAGGGGTAAGCCGTGTAGCCGCTGCGGAGTTCACATTCCTCGTGTCTGTGCCAATTATGATTGGTGCTACGGGATATGACCTGTACAAAAGTATCGATCACCTGAACGGCAGTGATTTCCCAATCTTTGCGATTGGATTCATCGCTGCTTTCATCGTCGCCATGCTTGCGATCAAGACGTTCCTGTCCATTTTGAAAAAATTGAGCCTGACCGTCTTTGCTGTGTATCGCTTTGTCTTGGCAGCCGTGTTCTTTATTATTTTGATGTAATCATTACAATTCAAGTAACTAGAACGGCAAAATCAATGGCGGCCTCACGTTCCCTTGGGAAGCGAGGCCGCCATATTTTATATTCTGAGCTATGTTTCTGTTGCTTCATGTTTCTGGCGCTGCTTCAGAGACAGGAATATCTGTAATTAGAAGAAGTCTGGCTCTTCATTACTTCCTTCTTTGCTGGGTTGGATCATTGGTGATGCCGACTAGGTTTACTATGTATCATGCCAACCATATTTATGTTCACTTCTGAAAAGCAGTCTGTCTAATACCACTCTTTTACTTGAATGTTCCGGTGTTTCTTCCGACTCTTTAATCTCTCACGCAGATTATATCTATTCTCCTTTTGTTCCTGCAGCAGTTGCTTCACCCCGATCATCAACAATCGGTATCTCCGGTCATCATTGTGGCTTAATTGGTGCATTTCCTCAAAAATTTCATTCTTCATACGGATCTTGTTCACTCCAAATATTCAGTTTGTTCTCACAGTATACATGGGAGCACTGAACAAATTCTAAACAAGCGTTGTTTCTCAACTTCAGTTATTTGAATGCACATTCGAATGCACATCATGCGTGCTGGAATGAAGCAGAAAAACCCCTTCCTGTCGCAGGACAAGAAGAGGTCTCCCTAGCTATGTTAATTAAAAAAACTGCTGATGCCTTCGTACGCTTAAACTTTGGATTCAAGCGTCTCCAGATACTCGGAGATTTGAGCAGGTGTTTTAGCCCATTTGCTATGCAGATGTGCGATTTTCTTGCCGTTCTGGAAGACGAGCAGACTTGGAATGCCGCGTACACCATTCTCTTCGGCAAACGGCTGGAACTTCTCTGCATCCAGAGCATAGAAGGTTTTGTCCGTATGTTGGTCGATAACATCCCCGATAAAACGATCCAGGTTTTTGCAATCCGGACACCAGGTTGTATCAAATTTAATGACGGTAAAACCATCAGAGTTAATTGTATCCAAATACTGCTGTTCACTTTGAATTCTTTCCATATGTCTTCTCTCCCTTATATGTTCCTTTTTTGGCTGATCTTCATTGTACCTCGTATAGTTACAATTGAAAATAGGCTTAATGGAGTTAACGATGCTGCTTGTACAGATTAGCGGGACTAAGTTCTCGTATTTCCTGAATTTCAGCAGCGGTTAGTTCAGGCGAATTCGAGGCGGCAATATTGTGCAGTAACTGTTCTCTTGAACTGGCACCAGGGACAACAGCTGCTACAGCAGGATGGGATAACGCGTAGCGAATAGCCGTCTGAGCCATGCTCCGTTGGTCCGTAACAAGACGACTTAGCCCTTGCCGAATGGTATATAGTTGCTCTGGCGTGTAGTCCAGATAACCTTTGTCTGCCTTGGCAGATCCGGAATCGGCAAGCACACCGCTAGCTACGGGCCCACGGGCAATTACGCTGATCCCCTTTTGTTCCAATAAAGGCAGCACTTCTTCTTCCGCTCTGCGGTCAGCAATGCTGTACTGGTTCATCACACTGACGATGGATGCCCTCTTTACATACTCCCGAATCACATTGGGACGAATGGAGGAAATTCCGTAATATCGGATAAGTCCTTCCTTCTTCAGTTCCTCAAACGCTTCGATCGTCTCTTCGATGGGGTCGTCCAAGGTCCCGCCATGCAGCTGATACAGATCGATGTAATCGGTCTGCAACCGCTTCAGACTTTCATGTACAGCCTGCTTAATGTGAGCTTTGGACGGGTCCCATGACCAGCCCTCTTTGCCGGGCATACGACGATTACCTACTTTGGTCGCCACAATGACTTGGTCCCGACGCCCCTTAATAGCTTGTCCTACAATCTCTTCATTACGCCCTGCGTCGTACAGATCGGCTGTATCCAGCAGATTAACCCCATGATCCAGAGCCTCATGAATCAGGCCCATAGCGGGCTCCATTTCAGTTCCAAGTGACATACATCCAAGCCCAATCTCAGACACCATCAGTTCGGATGTACCCAAACAATTTTTCTTCATATTGCATCTCCCTCCATACGTTCTGCAAGTATCCATTGTATCATTCTTGCTGGCAAAAATCGCATGCCTCACCGAAACAAAAGGTAGTTTTCAACTGCACAAAAAAACCTGGAACGACTTCATCTCCAGGTTTCTCATGATCATCATTTTAATTCAATCGATAAACGAACTATCGAAATCTATTTCACTTCTACGCGTGGTCTGGTTTTACTTGTTCCATTGGACGAATTGGAGCTTTTCATCATACCCGAGACAGTGCTAAACAGCTTTTCTCTTGCTTGTTTGTTCCTCATCAGATAAGTCACACCTGCACCGAGAGCCGTCATGAGTATTCCTCTTCTTTTAGACATGTAATTCTCCTCCTTCAGGATAAAAATGTACGTTGTGTCTTGTTTGACAATTACCCTGTGGGAGCAAAACGAAACGAAGTGCAAGCTTGATCGCAGAAAAAAAAGATGACCTCCGAATTAAAATTCAGCGGTCATCTTCCACTCGTACTCGTCCAGTTGAAACATCAACCGAACGAGATAAATCAAACAAGCTTTCGTACGATCAAGACATACGTCCATGTCCATTAATCGGACGGCGTTGCCACATGGGTCATTTCTTCATGTTTGTAGGTCGAGCCATCCGCGGTCAGATAGAAGTGTCCGATCGGATGCAGATCTTCATCCAATTCGTAGACAAGCGGAATACCCGTCGGGATATTGAGCGCCATCACGTCTGCTTCGGACAATTGGTCCAGATGCATGACGAGTGAACGGAGCGTGTTACCATGCGCAGAGATCAGCACTCTTTTGCCAGCCGACACCATTGGTTTAATCTCCGCATTCCAGTACTCCAGTACACGCTTCGAGGTATCCATCAGGTTCTCCGTAAACGGGATAGTGCATCCGAGCCGCTTGTACTTGTCCAGATCCTGCACATATCGGTCATCGGTTTCGTCCAGTGCCGGGGGAGATACGTTAACGGAGCGTCTCCATTCCTTTACTTGGTCTTCCCCATACTTCAGAGCAGTCTGCTGTTTGTTCAGTCCTTGCAGCGCACCATAATGGCGTTCATTCAGCTTCCAAGTCTTCGTAATGGGAATCCACATGAGGTCCATTTCATCCAGCGCAATATCGAGTGTTCGGATAGAACGTTTCAGTACGGATGCATAGGCGTAATCAAAATCAAAACCCTGTTCTTTCATGATTTTCCCTGCTTTACGAGCTTCTGCGTAACCATCCGTCGTCAGATCCACATCTGTCCATCCGGTAAAACGATTCTCTACATTCCACATGCTCTGTCCATGGCGAATCAAAACAACTCTGTACATAAGCGTGAATCCTCCCTCCATGGTAACATTACCCGCAAGTCAAACTAATTAGCACAGTGAAACGTTCATAACATTAATAATATGGTGCCATCATCAGGTATACCACGACACCTGTAGAACTGACGTATAGCCAGATTGGCATCGTCCAACGTGCAATTTTGCGGTGTTTCTTCAATTGATTCGTCCAACCCCACACAAGTGTGAACAACGCTAATGGAACAATCAGGGCTGCCAGTATACTATGGGTAATCAAAATGAAGAAATAGATCGAACGAATAATGCCCTCGCCACCGTATTTGGACGTCTCTGGTGAGAGGTAATGAAACGTCAGATATGTCACGAGGAATAACAGTGTTGTTGAGAATGCAGCAAGAATAAATCGTTTGTGCAACTTCACATTCCGCTTAATAATAGCAATAAGCGCTGCGAGCAGGAATATGAAGGTAAAGCTGTTAAACACGGCATTAAACCGCGGCAACACCGTAATATCAAAGGTTACATCACCTTTGTAACCAATCGACGGTGCGAAGAACAATAATAAAATAATGACATTAGCGAGAATGGAAATCGTGATAATGATGCCTGCGAAATTTTTATTACTCTTCGGGGACTGAATGTTCGGCTCCCCTTTGTTATTTTTGCCCAATGCAAAATCCTCCTCATATCCTAACTTCTATGTTCTATATCATTATATCTCGGCAATTCCGGGCTGTTAAGTGACAACACTCTGAACAAAAACCGCTGCACTCCCCTATAAAATGCCCCTTTACGGCCGTTTTCAATCAAATCCAAACCGGCTCCCATTTACCCGAGTCCACATTTGTGGTATAATTAATGCAATTAATCACATACGCGTTGAAACTGGAGGAGCCTGTCACCAAGGGTCCCTCTTTGTCTTTTTCAGGCACAGAACGGCACTTTTCTAAATGCCGTTCTGTGCCTTTTTGTATGTTTGAAGCGGAGAATGGATCGCCCTTGGGTTGGTTAACCTATAGGCGCTACTACTGGAGGGAAGAACACCTATGGAATTTATTTTGGTTCTTGCACTTATTTTAATCTTTACCAAACTTGCTGGTGATCTATCCGTAAGATTGGGTCAACCATCGGTTCTGGGAAAACTAATTGTGGGTGTCATCCTAGGGCCTGCAATTCTCGGTTGGGTTCAGCAAAGTGATTTCGTGCATTATATGGCTGAGATCGGGGTATTGCTGTTAATGTTTATTGCCGGACTGGAAACCGATCTGGAGCAGTTGAAGAAAAACTGGAAGGCGGCCTTTGCCGTAGCGGTCGGCGGTATTATTTTGCCTTTTATCGGAGGATACGGTTCGGCCATAGCATTTGGTATGTCACAGACACACGCACTGTTCTTTGGACTTTTATTCTGTGCTACTTCCGTCAGCATTTCGGTTCAAACACTGAAAGATATGGATCAACTCAGCTCTCGTGAGGGTACAACAATCCTTGGTGCAGCTGTCGTCGATGATGTCCTGGTTGTTGTCATTCTTGCCGTTATGATGAGCTTGCTGGGTACAGGTGGAGGAGACACTTCGATTTCTCTGCTTATCGGCAAGAAGCTGTTATTCTTTGTTATTATTATCGCTGCCAGCTGGTTCCTTGTTCCACGCATCATGAAGTGGATGGCACCACTGAAAGTAACCGAGACCGTCATTACTGCGGGACTGATTATTTGTTTTGGCTTCTCCTACTTTGCAGAGTGGATGGGTGTTGCTGGAATCATTGGTGCTTTTGCCGCTGGTATCGCCATCTCCCAAACTAACTTCAAACATGAAGTCGAAACCAAACTGGAACCGATCGCTTACGGAATTTTTGTTCCGGTGTTCTTTGTCAGTATCGGCTTAAATGTCACCTTTGATGGCGTGGGTTCACAAATTTGGTTTATTGTCGTTATAAGCCTCATCGCTATTGTTACCAAACTTATCGGTGGTGGAGCCGGTGCACGACTGACGGGATTCAACCGTTCCTCTTCCCTGGCTATTGGGGCAGGCATGATCTCGCGAGGGGAAGTTGCCCTTATTATTGCTTCGACCGGACTTGCTTCCGGATTGCTTGATTCGGAGTACTTTACCAGCGTTGTGATCATGGTTATTGTTACTACACTGGTTACTCCGCCACTTCTCAAAATCACCTTTGCACGCAAAAAAGGGGAAAAGCAAGTCGAAAGAGGAATTGAAGAATCTCATTTAAGTGGCTAAGGGTATGTCACCGCTCAAAACTTAACAGTAATAATTCCAGTGTGGCATTCAACCATCTCGGAAAACACTCAGTCTCGTTTGGGCTTTCATACCGAGGCTTGAAATTGGTCTCGTTGAAAGTTATTGAAATCATTGCGTATTTAAAGCTATACTTGATTTAGAAATGTAATATATCGGTCGTGAAGCACACGCCGCTTTGATCTATTCTTCCCCTTCGACATGAAGGGTTGGACATGGTCAGAGCGGCTTTTTGTATTTTCACATGACGACCTGAAGCCCTGTTCACGTTCTCTTTATTTTATTTTTAGAGGAGATGAAGACAATGAGCATTGATTTTAATGAGGCTTACGAAGTTTGGATGCACTCCCTTTTGGAGAAGGAAACGAACCCCAGAGTGCTGTCCAGACTAGAAAATGGACTTGAACATGGCACATTGGAATTTTTGCGTTCAGTCTGGTTTCCGGTGATGAAAAACTTTAACCATTTGCAACCGGAATGGGAAGTTCGAGACTTTCATAACGGCTATCGGTATCTGGATCTGGCTTATCTGCCAGGTAACGGCGTTAAGGGAGGTATTGAGATTCAAGGATACGGAACACATGCCCGTGATCTGGATGTACGGCGCTTTAAAGATTTATGCTGGCGGCATTGTCTACTAACGCTTGATGATTGGATTTTTCTGCCGATCGCGTATCTCTCCATTAAAGACGAACCGAACGGTGCCAACAGCTTGTGCTCTCTTTTATGGAAAATTCATTGCTACGGACGTACCGACATCCTTAAATTGGATTGAAGCCGAGACTGTACGTTATGCCAGACGCATCATTCGTCCATTTGCTCCCTCGGAACTAGCAACGCACCTGCGAATCACAGTTCAGCATGCACGAAGAGTTCTTCACAGCCTGATTGATCAAGAGGTATTACATGTCGCTAGTGGCGCTCAACGATATCGAACCTATATCTTACGAACATGAGACACTCTATTTCGCCGATATGGTACATATCCATTTTTTAACGAACTCAGGACACCTTATTGTGATGATATGGAGTAAATTTGGGCATTTTTTCGGGCTTTTTTATGAAATAAGATTGCTGAGATTCGTTAGAATTTCAACATGCCTCTTATCTCAATAATAAGCTCACCTGAGTTCGTTAGAATTTTGGAGATGACTTTGAAACTTTTGGAGTTACTACTATTAAACCTAATTGCGAACCACTTTAATTACTGGAGTGTCAGATACTTGCGTCACTAACGAGTTACATGGAGAATTACTCGGAGGAATAGCTCTAGGCTTGAATTTACTTGATATAGCTTGCGGGGGAGCCTACAGCTCCAAGGGTAAGTTACTTGTAGTCGATTAATTTACTTAGAATGAGGTCTCCAAGCTTACATAGAAAAACAAAAAAAGACCACCTTACACTCAAGAGGTCTTCCATCCTTGCCCGTTACTACAACAGGCTGTCCCATTTTAAGTTAACACGCCAACATAATAACCAATGGAGATAAAGACAACACACCAGACGAATGCACCGATGCTGGATACAACTACGTATCTGCCAATCGCCATGCGGCTAATCCCGGAGAAACAGCACATCAGATGACGAATGCCTGGAATGAAGTAACCCAGGATGATGGACCAATACCCATATTTGAGGAACCACGACTCCACCCTGCTGAATCGTTTGGCATTCACGCCGACCCACTTGCCGTATTTTTCAACCAGCGGCCGGCCAGCCTTCTTGCCAATCGTGTAGCTGAGCAGCCCTCCGGTAAATGCGCCACCGAAACTGACGGCGATGGATACGGAGTAATTCAATACCGAGATGGAGGCGAGATAACCGACAAAAGTCATCATCACCTCATCCGGAATCGGCATGCCAATAACGCCAAGAGCCAATAGTCCGTATATTGCGAAATAACCATATTGACCAATAAATTCTTTTGCAAATTCCATACTGACTCGCTCCTTATTTCGGTTCCACAATATCCTTCTCATGTGAGGCTAGCACTTGTTTTAGAGACGGGAATCGGATTTGGCTCACCATGAGACCGGATAATACAATAATGACAAGATAGGCTACACCATGTGTGAAATAAGGACTCCAGAGCGCGAAAAAGGACATCAGACCTCCGGCAAAGGTAATCGGCATTCCAACAAAACCACTGCTTGCTGTCTTCTGACAGTTATAACGGGCCAGACGTAAAGCACCGCAAACCGGGAACAATGCGGTCAGTGCCATTCCCAGCACACTCACTTCATTCATGGAGTTCAGGTACAGAATCAGCACGGGGGCTGTTCCGAATGAAACTACATCCGCAAGCGAGTCCAGGGACTTGCCGAACTCACCCTCACAATGCAATTTGCGGGCCGCAAATCCGTCAAACAGATCAAAGAACATCGCTACCCATATCATCATCACAGCAAGGGCAAATTCACCATGAATAGCCATAATGACTGCCAGCATGCCTGAACTCAGATTCCCCAAGGTTAAAATCGATGGTAAAGACTTCATAAGATTGACTCCCTTTCGTACTAGGCTTTAGGAAAAATAATATAAAAACGGACTCCATCTGGTGTATTCTCCACTCCATAATTGCACCCGTGCAGATCGAGAATCTGCTTCGCAATGGCCAGACCGAGCCCGGTTCCCCCCATTTTACGGTTACGTGAGCGCTCAACCCGATAGAACCTCTCCCATATATACTGCCGCTCAGCTTCAGCAATCTGCTCGCCCTTGTTTTCAATGGAAATATGGACAAAACCTTCACGCCTGCTGATCTCAATAGTTATATCGGTATGCGGTATCGCATGACGTATAGCATTCATCATGATATTGAAAATAACTTGCTCCAGCTTGCTTCGGTCACCCTCAACCGTCTGTTCTGTTGTGGATACAAGCACCACATCCAATCCTTTGTCCTTCAGTTGCGGACCCAGACGGCCGGCGATATCTTCAATCATGTCAGCCAGTGCAACAGCATCCGTATTCAATTGAACCGCTGAGGATTCCAGTCGCACCAGATCCAGCATCTCTTCAACCATCGTTTCCATTTTGATCGCCTCATCGGCAATGATCTCAATGTAACGCTCCCGTTTGCTCTCACTCACGCCATCCTTCAGCCCTTCAGAATATCCCTTAATAATGCTGATTGGTGTCTTAAGTTCATGTGATGCATCGGCAAAAAACTTGCGCTGACGCTGTTCAATCTCCTGCTTCATTTCCATATCTGTACGCATCTGCGTGTTGGCCTGCCTCAGCTCTTCCAGTGTCTGACCCAAGGTTCCCGACAAGGCATTAAGGCTGTTAGACAGACTGCCGATTTCATCATTACGCCGGATGGGTGATTTCACCGTGAAATCCAGCGTAGACATTTTCTTGGCGACATGGTTCAAAGCCAAGAGCGGCTTCGTTACAATTCGGGACAGGAGTAACGCCAGCAACAGAATCAATATAAATGCCCCAATGCCAAAATACGCATAAAACAAACGTGTTGCCTCATTCGCTTCCCTCATCTCCTGTAGAGAGGTGAGCGAGAAGATCAGTTGTTGCTCCGGTCCGGAACGATGCACTGGAGCAATGGTGATGACATTGCGAACACCGCTCCAGCTATCCATCCATTCTTCATTGAGCATTTTGCCATTCGCCAAGGCAAGTTGGTCTTCGGTGGACAATGGAAACCGGCTATCCAGTGCTTGCACCAGCAGTCCCTGCCTCTGACTCCACGTTGCCAGATTGGGAAGAACTACCTCGGTCAATACGCCTGACCATTCCTTTACCGGTTCAATTGATTCCTGAAAGCTTTCTGTTCCCCATGCGGCAGAAGTGGCATCCTGGATTTTGAATGGATAGACCATGGACCCGCTTGCCGGTCCTTTCACCGTCAGTTCTTGCCCATATTTCAGATGGGATGTAATCCAGCCAGCATTCTCACTATTGATAAACAAGGATAAGGACACTTTCACGTGACTCCCATCCTCTTGAAGCAACGTAATGTGGAACGGGTCATTAACCAGTCTTCCGGTATTCGTCAGAATGACCAGATGCGATTGATTCTGACGCATGAACTTGCCGGTCTCCTTGGCTAACTGTAAATCACTCCAATGTCCATTGGAATATTGCTGTTCGAACTTGGACAGCTTTTTCTTCATACTGCTTACCTTTTGATGCTGATAGAAGTCGGGAAACCAGACCAACTGGGCAAAAACCGTCGTCCCATATAGTAGAACCAGACATCCTGCCATGACCAGGAAAAGCTTCATCGTTACGCCATTTCTTCTCATGCTTCTGCCTCGAATCGATATCCGGTGCCAATCACCGTCCGGATACACTTGGCTTCATCACCCAATTTGCTGCGCAACTTCTTGATGTGAGTATCCACAACACGTGAGTCCCCTTCAAAATCAAATCCCCAGATCCGATTCAAAATGGCATCCCGGGACAACACAATGCCTGCATTACGCACCAAATAGAGCAACAGATCATATTCCTTTGGAGCAAGTTCCATTTCAATTCCGTCCTTCTCCAGCCGCCGAGCCCATGGATCAAGGGTTACCTGTCCAAAGCGAATCACACCTTGCTCTCGTCCAAATGCGCCTTCAACACGCTTCATTAATGTCTCTGCACGTGCAACCAGCACACGTGGACTAAACGGCTTGGTGACGTAATCGTCTACGCCCAGCTGAAATCCATGAATTTTATCGTCATCCTCGGACCGTGCAGTCAGCATGATAATAGGTACGGTCGATTGGGATCGAATATGCCCACATAACGTCCATCCATCCATTTCAGGCATCAAAACATCAAGAATAACCAGATCCACCTCATGCAGAGCCAACAGCTCCAGTGCCTGTACTCCATGTTCTGCTTCTATGACGTTCCATTGTTCTTTTATGAAATAATCGGCCACAATCTCACGAATGCGGCTTTCATCTTCCACCAGAAGCACTGTTCTGATCATGGCCGACTCTCCTTTTTAGATTTCTGATGTTAACATACCTATTCCATGTGTCGTTCATGTGTCCATACATGTTTTGGAATGACCCCATGATATATACGATTAATATAAGCCAAAAGTTACTAATTTTTATAAAAATTCGCATACAAAAGAAGCCGTCAACGAGCAAGCTCCAGCTCATTGACAGCTACTTGAATGAAATCGAAGTGTGTTATCCAGAAGCGATGCGCTACTGCGCGCTCCCTGGCAACACTTAACGTTGTTGCTCCAGACGGTGTGCCACATGCAGTGTCGGACCAACAAAACGGTTGAGCGGGAATCCGCCGGCAATCGCTTTGGTCACGAAGGCTTTACCTTCACGAACAGCCTCTTTCACTGAAAGACCACGAGCCAATCCTGCGGTAATCGCCGCAGACGTAGTGCAGCCTGCACCATGCGTATATCCGGAGCCGACAACATCGGCTTCAAACCATTCGTAGTTGGTTCCATCATAGAGTAGATCCATTGCTTTACCCGGGCTAATGACACCTCTGTCCTTGATCAGAACATGTTTCGAGCCATGAGCATGAATTGCTGCTGCCGCTGCTTCCATCTGTTCCTTGGAGCGAATCGGTCCACTCTTCGCCAGTTGAGATGCTTCGAACAGATTAGGTGTAACCAGATCAGCACCTGGCAACAGGAATTCGATCATCGCTTCCGTATTTTCCGGTTGCAGTACTTCGTCTGTACCTTTGCAGACCATTACCGGATCGATAACGATCTGTGGCAGACCGCTGCGGCGAATATGTTTTGCTACCAGTTCAATGATATCTACAGAACCGAGCATGCCTGTTTTCATGGCATCGAAACCGATACCGTCCAGAACAGTGCGAAGCTGGGCTTCAACCACATTTAATTCCACAGGAAAGACCTGGTGATCCCATGTCTCGGGCTCCATCGCCACAACTGTAGTCAGTACGGTCATGCCATACACACCCAGCTCCTGAAAAGTTTTCAAATCAGCCTGAATACCTGCACCGCCGCTCGTGTCCGAACCAGCTATTGTTAATGTTTTTGGAATCGTCATGGTAGTTGCATTCTCCTTCGTGTCTCAGTTGACATTATCCTATCCCTTGTACGAGCGGATGTCAATGGCATCTGAAGCCATACAGAGCATGGTTTTCCGAATGATTCAGTTCACATCTTTTGTCTCCAGACGAACCATGGACATCGAAGCAATCCATATCCCTATTGCTCCAAGGGTCAGAGGGATAATAATAAGCGAATGAATGGAAACTTCCGACCCGTTGAATCCGGAGCAGACAATCAAAACCAGCAAAATGGACGAGACCATTGTAATTGTGACAGAATGCTTACGCATACCGAAGAATAGGGGAATGAGTGCCATACACGCAGCCGATAAAGAACTCATACTGTACATCACCAGAAGTCCCAAAATATCCTGATTCGTCAATGATCCGGGAATGAAGAAGTAGAAATGATTAACAATCAACAGCAGTGAACCCATCAACAGGTCGGTAACCATAATCATCACAAATGTAAAACCAAACACGATAATCAATTTGGCAGCAATGATTTTATGACGCTGGATGGGATAGGTGAACATGACGTTCATCGTTTTATTTCTATACTCACTGATCACCAGCTTGGATAATAAAGCTCCTGCAAATATGATAAAGGTCGCTCTCACAAACGTATCAATAATCATAAAGGCAGTCTGGTAATCGGCATAAGCATAATCTTCTGCTCCCACATCCACGAATCCAATCATGATCAGGAAAAGAAGAACGGCTATATTGGCAATACCTGCACCTGCAAAATTACGTGCAAAACGATGCTTCCGCATCTCAAGTCTGATTAGTTTAAGCAACGTCTTCATCCCCTTTCACAAGCTTCATGAAGTGTTCTTCCAGGGAATGAGCCCGTTTGGATATCGATTCAATCTCTATGCCGTGTTGGATCAGCTTGGTGTTAAGTTCCGATGGAATGATTCCCGGATCATAGATGCGTAACGTTTGGTCATCGACCAGTTTATAATTACTCAAACCAAGCTGGTGTTCAATGACATAGGTCGCTTTGCGGATATCCACCGCCTGTAACTCGATGTACTCATTTTGACTTCCGCGAATGCTCTCCATCGATACTTCCTCCACCAAGCGACCGCCGCGAATGACACCAACTGTGTCAGCAATCTGCTCTATCTCACCAAGGATGTGACTGGAGACCAACAGGGTAATGCGATACTCATTGCTAAGGCGCTTGAACAAATCTCGCATCTCCCGGATCCCTACAGGGTCCAATCCGTTGATCGGTTCATCCAGAATGAGCAGTTCAGGTGTGGTTATAAGTGCACGAGCCAGTCCCAGCCTTTGCTTCATGCCCAAGGAGAAGTCCTTGACCGGTTTCTTGCCCGTATCCTTCAGCCCTACCATTTCCATCGTATTGTCGATGATCTTTTTGTTGTGAAACCCCATGTATTCACAGTGAAGCTCCAGATTCTCGCGAGCAGACAGTCTATCGTAGAAAAAAGGATATTCAATAATACTCCCCATTCGCTTCAGCACTTCATAAGAGGTCGGCGTAAGCTTCTCCCCAAACAGTTCTATCTCCCCTGTGGTTGGTTTGACGAGATTGGTGAGCATCTTCATGATGGTTGTTTTACCAGCACCATTCGGACCGAGGAATCCATAGATCTCACCTTGCTTAATATTCATATTGACGTTAGATACAACCTCCACCCCTTCATATACTTTGGTCACATCTATTGTTCGTGCGATATAATTCATCGTCCTTGTTCTCCTTTACGTCCCCTGTCCGGGTTCCTATATCTATATTGTAAAGAGAAAAGTCTTCTTTTTTATTAATCAAATCTTACAAAAACCTTAAGTCTGACCGGACACACCAACGCAGGGTCTACCAAGCCTTTAAGGTAACTGAGAATGCAGTCCGTTGATGTGGCACACTATGCAAGTGAATACTTCCACCCATCCGTTCAACTAGCCGTTTCGTAATGGTCAGTCCCAGGCCGCTGCCTTGATAAAGTCGATTACGGGAATCCTCCAATGTATACATGCGTTCAAACACACGACTATGCTCGCTCTCAGGAATCCCTTTTCCCTGATCCCAGATCTGTAGCGTCACAGGTCCATCTATCGAATGATCAAGTGAAAGTCCCAGTACCTTACCATCTACCCCGTATTTCATTCCATTGGTAATGAGATTATCCAGCACACGGTCCAATGCTTCTTCATTCGCTTGCACGAAAATATCACCATCAGGTATCTCCAGCTCCACGTGCAACCCCAGATTCGTCAACATTTCATAAAAGGAAAGCATCTTTAACCGGCATAATTCGCTTATATTTACTCGACTAAGCACTAACTCCCTGTCTCCAGATTCCAGCTTCGCCAGATCAAAAAAAGAATGGATCAAACGCAGCACTTCCTGCGCCTTATCTTGTATTTTTCCCGTCATAACCTTCCGTTCCTGATCGGTCAGTGATGGGCTGTGCAGCAAGGTCTCACTATAACCCAGCACAACGGTGAGCGGCGTTTTCAGATCATGCGAAATGTTGGAGAGCATATTACGCATCTCCTTCTCCTGGTTCGCATAACCGGCCTTAGCGCGGTGCGCATAGTCCAGCAGCTGGTTCATATCTTTCAGAAGCTGGCTAACTTGATCATCACTGTTGAATACGAGTAAGCGCTCAAAGGTGCCTTGATCCAGGATATCGGATATTTTGTGATGAATATAGGACAGGTGTTGACTGCGTTTCCGCAATCTCATCCACAACCCAATGACTACAATGGTTAGAATACCTGTTGAAATAGTAAAAATCAGTGTCATGTCTGCTCTGCCTCCAACTTATATCCGATGCCCCAGAGCGTCTTGATATATTGGGGAGCCGAAGGGTCCGCCTCCAGTTTCTCACGCAGCCGACGCATATGTACGTTAATGATATTTTCGTCTCCATAATAATGATCGTTCCAGACCGAAGCGTAGATCTGAGCCTTGGTGAACACTTTGCCGGGATGAGTAACCAATAACTTCAGGATGCCAAATTCCTTGGACGTCAGCTTGACGGTTGTACCTTCACGCTCCACCTCGTACGTCTCCATATCGACCAGAAGTCCGCCAATGCGAATACGCTGATCTTTAGCCACTTCAGCCACAGGCGGGGTGGTATAATTGGCGCGGCGAATCGCAGCTTTAATACGGGCAGTCAGTTCGATTAACGAGAACGGTTTGCTCAAGTAATCGTCTGCGCCGAAGCCCAGACCTAACGCTTTGTCCACCTCCCCATCCTTCGCAGACAGAATGAGTACAGGTACCAGACTGACTGCCCGAATGGTTTGCAGCACATCCATCCCACTCTTGCGGGGCAGCATCAAATCCAAAATAACCAGGTCATACCCAGGTTGTGATTGGCTGAACTGACGCTCTGCCTCTAAGCCGTCATATGCATACGTGACGTCGTATCCCTCTTTTTCCAGATAAGGTCCAACCATTTCACTAATTGAACGATCATCTTCAACAAGCAATAAGCGCTGACTTGACACAAGTTTCCCTCCAACACGAACATTTTTCTTTATTACCTCACAGTTTGTATGAATTGGCAATGACATACGAAAAAACCTGACAGAATCATCACTTGGGATAAAGTGTGCTTCCTGTCAGGTCTATGCGGTCTATAGATGAGTATTTATGCTTCTAATTCCTATATCCGTTCTCACTGTGTATCCAGCACAATCCAATGGTTCCTGCACCTGCATGGATACTTACGACAGGGATGAACGGCATGATTTCTGTCTTTAATCTGGGCAGGAGATTAGCAATCTGCTTCTTGATTGTAACGGCTTCTTCCTGATTGTTCGCGTGCATAATGCATACATGCTTTACTTTCTCCATATCCAGCTTAAGCATATCTAGCATACGATCTTTCGTTCGCTTGAACGTGCGGATCTTCTCATTCACAACCACTTTGCCCTCCTCAAATCGGAGCAGCAGATGGATCTTGAGCAGTTGACTGATGATCAGCTGTGTGCCGGACACCCTGCCACTGCGATGAAGATTCTGAAGGCTCGCTGGTATGAGGTAAAAGGACATGTTATCAATCATCTGTTCAATATTTACTTTGATCTCGGAAGCCGAGCATCCCTGCTTCTGCCATTCCAATCCTTGCATAACCATCTCACGAAGAGGATAGGCACCTGCCTTTGAATCAATTGCGGTCACCGTCACACCTGCAATCTCTGCAGCCTGGATAGAAGTATGCAGCGTTCCGCTAAGTGCAGTAGAGCAATGAATCGTAATAATCTCATCATACTTGTCTTTGAGCGATTCATACAGTTCAATGAACTCGCCAATCGGTGGCTGCGAACTGCTCGCACGTGAAGCCTCCGCAAGTTTCTCATAGAACATTTCAGATGTGATGTCATCGGTTTCCCGGTAACATTCCTCTCCAAATACGATGCGCAGCGGTACGATGTAGATATGATTTTGCTCCGCAAAAACGGGATCCAGTGTACTGGTACTATCGGTGACCCATGCAATTTTCTTCATGACATCCTTCTCTCTTGCCGGATTGTTCGTTCTGTATCCTCAATCGTCAAGCACAAGCCCGGCGGTTTATTTAAAATTTGAATATTTCACATTGTAAACGTTTGCGATACTACCTCTCAATTATAAATGAACGGACAGACCGTTGTCTTGTGGCGCAATCATGAACACCCCTGTTAATACCATTATTAGCTAAAAAAATGTCTTGCCTGTGAAGGAATAAATTGGTATGCTGTTGTCCTTCTCTCTTTTTCGCCTTGACTGAAGTGAACGGAAACGCCGTTCAATCCACTTATCGGAGGTGTCACATGCTTTATTTCACTCTGGCTTCCAAAGCCTACTCCCGGAATCTGCAATACCGTGGGGCACACATGGTACATAACTTGGCAAGCGCCATGTTTGGTTACATGTATGCCTGCCTCTGGATCGGCATCGGGGCCGACCATAATCTCGGAGAATACGGGACACAGGGGATGATCAGTTACATTGCGTTCACGCAATCCTCTCTCTGGATCTCGGGTTTTCTCACGAATGGATTGGGTATTCCCTTATCCGTCAGGACAGGGCAGATCGCACTGGATCTGATGAGGCCTGTTCATCTGTTCACCCACCTGATGGCACGCGAATGGGGGCAGATTGCCTACCAGTTCGTGTACAAAAGTATTCCGATCTACCTGCTCTTCTCCATTGTCTTTTCCCTGCATTGGCCCTCAGACGTTTCAACACTATTCTATGCCGCACTTGGTCTTGCCGGCGCCGCATACTTGTCCATCTGCATGAACTACATCATTGGTGCCACGTCGATGTGGACCACGGAGTCCTCTTGGCTTCACTGGGGCAATCACGCGATGATGAATCTGCTGGCTGGTTTTTTCATTCCGCTGGAATGGCTACCGGACTGGCTTGAACAACTTGCCTGGATATCACCCTACCCTTTCCTGCTCTATGTACCGACCCGAATCTATCTTGGTTTCGAAGATGGCTCCTTGTTATGGGGAACCTTGCTTTGGTGTGTCTTTATGACGTTGATCTGTCTTGCGATTACCCAAGTGTTACGTCGTAAAGTGGAGGTACAAGGCGGATGAAGCGAACTTCCTGGTTCAATTTATATAAAATGCTGATTCGAACAAGCATCCGCAGCCGGATGCAATACAAGTTCAATTTCATCATGGCGTCCGTACTGGCCGCTTTAATTCAGATCTCCGAGTTTCTAATGGTTGCTCTGGTGCTGCACAAATTCGGAGCCATTAAAGGCTGGTCCCTCCATGAAATCGGCTATCTCTTTGCCATCATGACGTTATCCAAAACACTGTACCGGACATTCGGCAATGAGGTTCATCATTTGGAAAAATATCTGGTTAATGGTGAGCTTGATCAACTGTTAACTCGTCCCATGCCCGTATTGCTGGCACTGCTGCCGCAAAACTTCCGCATCATGGCTGGGGAAGTTTTGCAAGGCGGGTTCATTCTCTGCTGGTCTTTGGCAGGTATGATGCACAGCGGACAGATTGGCTGGATAGCCATTCCCTTCTCCCTGCTCATTATCCTGTCGGGCGCAGTCATTCTGTTTTCCATCGGACTTGCTACCGCCACACTCGGATTCTGGACCACACGTATCGAGGAATTACAGACGATCACTGAAGATGCAGCACGAACGGCTGCCCAATATCCGCTAACGTTATATCCCAAATGGATGTCTGGCATTCTGTTAACGGTGATTCCGGTGGGATTCGTCAACTATATTCCGTCACTTTATCTGCTACGGGGTGAAGGAGGAGCGTGGATTCTTGTTGCTGTTGCGGTGGTTGCCGTGCTGAGCTTGGCTGTAAGTCTGCGTTTCTGGCAATTCGGCATGACCAAATATCAAAGTACAGGTAGCTAAGGAGGCGAAACGAATCATGAACATGATCACAGCAAGGCATCTGCAAAAGGAATTCAAAACTCCTGTTATTCGCGAAGGGCGTTTCTCTGGATTACGTACGTTATTTTCACGTGAATATGTGTCCAAGGAAGCGGTACGCGATATCAGTTTTGATATCGGCCCAGGTGAGTTTGTGGGTTACATCGGTCCGAACGGGGCTGGCAAGTCTACCACGATCAAAATGCTGACAGGTATCCTGCACCCAACCTCGGGTGAGGTAAGGCTTGACGGTATGAACCCGCATCAGGACAGGCGCAGGACCGTTGGTCGACTGGGCGTTGTGTTTGGACAGCGCAGTCAGCTCTGGTGGGATCTACCCGTGAAAGATTCATATGATATTCTGGCCGAGATGTACGGCGTCCGTGCCGAGGACAAAAAGAGACGGCTGTCCCAGTTCGCCGAGCTGCTGGACCTCGAATCGTTCTGGGCCACGCCTGTCCGGAAGCTCTCGCTTGGACAACGCATGCGTGCGGATCTCGCAGCTTCCATGCTGCATGATCCCGAACTGCTTTTTCTCGATGAACCAACGATCGGACTGGATGTGAACGCAAAGCGGAATATTCGTCAATTTCTACGTACATTAAATGAAGTGTTTGGCAAAACAATTTTGCTGACCACACATGACATGGACGACATCGAGCAGTTATGCAGCCGGGTCATGGTGATTAACCATGGTCAACTGACATATGACGGCACGATCTCGTCACTTCGCGAAACCATCGGACTACCTACGCTGATTCGGGTAACGTTCCGAGGAGCGTTTCACATCCCGGATGTTGTGTCGTCCGCGATACATATTACAGGAGTGGAAGGGCAGATTGTCACCTTCGAAGTGAACCGGAAGGAATGGAGCACAATGGACATTCTGAAACAGTTGGAGCACTGGGGTGAGATTGAAGATGTAGAGATGAAAGAACCCGATTTCGAAGATATTATTCATCGGGTGTATTAGTCGACCAATTTTGTGAGGAAATAGGATGAAGACCTGTTCTTACGCCGTTACATGAAAGAGGGACATGGCGTACTGTAATAACGGAGGTGAAGCGACATGCTTGTGACCAAACATGTCCTTGCAGCATCCAGCGTACACGCCACTCCCTATTTCATCGTACGTGGCATGATGCCGGGACCGGTGATGTTCATTACATCTGGGGTTCACGGGAACGAAACGGCCAGCATGGCTGCTGCGCAAAAACTCGCAGATGATATTGCGACAGGTCGTCACGTCATTCAGCGAGGGCTGTTAATTATCGTGCCACGTGTGAACCAGAAAGCCCACGCCAAAAAAATCAGAGGCAAGCCAGATCTGAATCGTACCTTTCCACGCCGGATGTCAGGCAAGGCCAAGCATCCGCTCGCTGCGGCGGTTTTTCAACTGGCGCGTAAACATCAGGCCAACTGGTGGCTCGATCTGCATGAAGCCAACGGCCTGTCTCAACTGAGTTCACGAGTGCTTGGACAGACGTTGATCACCAATCCCGGCAGTCGGACGATTCCAACTTGCAGAAGAGTTATCGAACGGATGAATCGGTCGATTGCCATTCGTGATCGTCATTTTAACCTCAAGCAGCATGAATTGCCGGGATCTGCCCGTACAGCGGCTTCAAGACTATTACAAGCCCGTTCCGTCACGGTAGAGACCTGTTGGAGTCTGAAACGCTCGACCCGTATCAAGTATCAGACGGAGATTGTGCACCATTTTCTGCGTGAAGCGGGTATGTCATGATTGAGATCATTAAGATAGAACTAAAAGAAACCTCGAACAGAGAGCGTCCGAAGTACATCTTTAGGTGCTCTCTATTAGAGGTGTTTTTTTATCTCTGCATCATTGCTTCCAGTATTTTATTTCCTACAGGGTCCAACGGCATGAGTGGATAAAGGTCTTTTTTAGTTATAAACTTGAATATTGCATCCAGATACTCATCCACAATGGAGGCTGATCCAAAACAATAATTAGATAATAATACGATGCCTATACCCTGTTCCTTGTTTAATGCTAAATAACTGTTAAAACCAAATGTACCCCCGTTATGCCAGAGTATATTCTGATCTGAGATGTTATCACTAAACCAAGCGTAATGATGAGTCGAATCTCCAATCATTATAGGCATGTGACTTTGTTGTATTGCAGAGGCGGGCGGATGATCTTCATTCAGATTGGCCTGTACAAATAAACTCATATCGTGAAGAGATGACTTGATCGCTCCTGCCCCTTCATGTACACCCGTATCCCAGTGAGGCATCTTTTTCCCCGTTGACGTATGTCCATCCACAAATCTGCCATTCTGTTCTGCATTCAGCATAGCTGCTGTCTCCGTCATGTTTAATGGACCTGTGATATATTTTTTCAGCAGATCGTCATATGTACTGCCTGATACTTTACATAGGATATAACCCAGTAAGCCCACGCCGGTATTGGAATACTCAAATGAACCCATCTGATCCGTAAAGTCAGCATCGGATAAAAAAGCAAGTAAATCATCCTCCGTATAATTTGAATACGGATTGTATCGATTTTTCTTCGAGGACAGGTTTGTGGCAACTCCGGGTAATCCAGAGGTATGCGTCGCAAGACTTTTTAAGGTAACCTTATTCAAATAATCGTTTTTGCCATTGTGTATGTACTTGCCAACCGTGTCATCCGTGGAAAGTTGCTCTTGACGTTCCAATTCTAATAGAAGGATCGATGTAAAAAGTTTGGTTACAGAGCCGATTTCGAACAATCTGTGTTCGGGAGCAGCCACGCTCTTCTTTTGGGGATTGCCTAATGAATGATATTCGATATCTTCCTTCGTAATAACGCCAATCTCAAGATGCAGATGTTTCTTTCCTTTGATGTAATCGGATACAAAACCTTGTAAATCTCTCATAGAAAATGTTACTCCTTTTATGGTGTGGATCTCATTATTGGAATATTGAAATTACGTTAACCACCACTATGTATTGGCAAACTACACTATGTATTCGTTTTAAATCTCCGATTCCCTGCTCGTTAGCCAATGCCTGTTTTCTGCTAAACAGGAAAAGAGCCGCATTTACGGCTCTTTCTTTTGCACCCTGAACGATTGAATATAATTGTCGATATCGTCCTCCGGTGTATGCAACAATCGTGCCAGATGAATCTGCATCTGTTCCAGATGGTCAATATGTTTCTGAATGTCAGCGATGCGTTCGCGTACAAGGGTTTTTAACGTATCCTTTTCCATGTCTTCCTGGCTGAGCAGTTGCAGGGTCTCTTGTATCTCCTTTAAGGAGTAACCCAGCAGCTGGGCATCCTTAATGAACTTGATTTTGACCAGATAATCCTCGGTATACACCCGATATCCGTTGGAGGAACGACGGGGAGCAGGCAGAATTCCACTATCTTCGTAATAACGTAGGGTTGCCATACTCACACCGGTACGCTTAGCCAACATTCCTCTTGTCATGGTTTCCATGCCTACTCCTCCACCCTTCTGCGGATTTATTGTGTTTGTTTGTTGCGTATCTTAGTATATGTGGCATCATAGGTGGCCTCGGGAAATTGTGCTGAAGATCCTTGCAGCAATGGCTGCTCTTCCCCTTTCAGATAACGGTCAAAGAATGCCAGCGCATAGGATCTGGTTATATCCACATTATGTTCTGGCGTCATGCCTCTGGCAAACAGTTTCGGTGAAATTAATGAAATATCCGTAAAGCTTTGATGGAAGAAGTCCTCCACCGTCAGATAATAGGTATCATTAAGGCTATTCGTCATCACTCGATCCAGATCTGGCTTAAACTCTGGATAGGCTACTTTTTCCGTTTCGGTGGCATCGGGTTCCAGACTTTTGGCGGTTCCACCCGACATGATATACATAAACGGCTGTTTCAGGGCTGTCGTGGATACCGATCCCCAGAATCCGCCTTCCAAACTCATTCCTGCCTGGAAACGTTCATCCTGCGCCAGTGCTTCCGCTGTTGTTGCCCCACCATACGAATGTCCCATGATGCCGACGTGATCGAGATCAAGCTTGCCTTCGAGCAGTTTATTCGGATCATGTGAATTCCACTGGGTAAGCGTATCGAGAACAAAGCTTGCATCATCTGCACGTATGCCAATGCCTTCTACATTATATTGATATAATTCCGCTGACGTTGCAAATTCAGGGTCAGCCTGATAGGAAACTGCACGTCCATCGGGGAATGTCACTTGTGCTGACGTATAAGGGTGATCTATCCCCACGACAATGTAACCATGGCTAACCAGTTCCTCAATCATCGTCATGCTCTGAAAACGGGCTGAGCGGATACCCGGCGAGAATAGCAGTACCGGATACTTGCTCTGGGTGGCGGACATCTCAGCTCCTTTTACCACATGTGTTGGAATGGTATCCAGATAACTGAATACCTGAGACGGGATGCCAAACACCAGGCTGATCGCTTCTCCCAATTCACTAGGGTAATGCTCCAGCGGCAGCCCTTGGGCGGACTTCTGATCCACCGGGTACCATACATTAATCATAAGTTCACGCTTGTCCCCCGCCTCGAGTGTTTTGGTCTCTTCACGAGATTCATCCACCAGGTGCTCAGAGAACGTGCCAATAGCATATGTGCCGGTTGGTTCAGGCATCGTAAAGGCAGGTAACAGCCAGGTCAGTATGATTGAACCTGCACTGAAGGCCAGAACCAGAATCGATACCAGTGTCATCTTGATTTTTGAAAGACGGTTGGGTCTCCGCGCGCTCTGAACATAACGATCACCGCGGTATGATTTCATGAGTTGAATGATTAACGTAATGAATAATACTAGACTAACAAGATAGGTTGCGATCATCTGCACGCGAAATGAATTGATCAAGCCATGCAGAAGCACTGCCAGAACCAAAGCTGTGAGTGTCCCCACTGTCATTGCCCGGCGCTTCGGAAACACCAGCATAAGTACCGTAGCAGCTACGGTTACCAATACCAAAATCCATTCTAAAATTCTCATTATTCAGCCTCCAATATTTCTTGATAAAAAAAGAATAAACCTTGAAGTATACTTCAAGGTCAAGGCTGAATTTTAGATAGAATTTTATCGGCGAATTCGTAAATTCCATTTGCGAAGTTCGGTCAACGTACACGTTCCGGACGAGAAAGCCTTGATACCTGTTGAGTTCGGCCCAGGATAGATCCGCCCTGTCATCACTTGCTCCCCCTGCTGAATGAACACCTCAACGGAGCTGACATCCATAAAAATATGAAGTTCCAGCTTCCCGTCAAGCAGTTCCACTGTTGCAGCTCGTTCTCCGCCCGGCCCTTGTCCAGCCTGCTGGCGATTCAAGCATAAACGACGCTGCTCTACATCATAGGAAATCACGGTTTCTTCATCCTCACCCGTTCGCAGCTTCAACCCGAAGTGTCGTGCCTGTTCCGCTTCGAATACAGCATATAGTTCGTAACGTTCTCCGCTGATTCCAAGATCAAAATCATGTTCGTCACCGTTTAAATGAATACCATACTGCTCGGTGCCTTCTGACCTGTACTGTATAAGTTCGGGAAGAGGCTGGAATATCAATCGTTCTCCCCTACGAATCAATTGTCTTGGCAACGTCATCGCTCCAGCCCAGGCATGGGACTGTTGTGTCGGGATTTCCGTTTCCCACGTATCCATCCAGGCCACCATGATTCGTCGTCCCTGTGCATCCTCCATCGTCTGAGGTGCGTAAAAATCAAAGCCACAGTCCAGCGGAATGTACTGCTCATACTTCAGCACACCCTGGTCTTCATCCAGCGTTCCCATCATATAAACGGTCGAATGCAAGTTGCGATAGTTATCTCCCTGAGCAGGCATGCGTTGCGGAGACATGATCAGCACATCTCGGCCATCCAGTGTGAACAGATCCGGACATTCCCAATTGTCACCAAGCGTCCCGTCACTCTGGGCCATAATGTTGACATAACTCCAATCCAGCAAGTCCATTGAGCGGTATAACAGAATGACACCTTTGCCCGCAGCATCATTCGATCCAAGGACGCAATAGTACACATCGTTTCGTTCAAACACTTTTGGATCACGGAAGTCCTTCGGACTGGTATGCTCTGGGATTTGATCCAGCCGAATGACCGGATTCATCGCGCTTTTGACAAAATCAATCCCATTGTCCGAGACAGCGATATTCTGTGTCTGCAAGTAATCGTTATCCTTGTCGGGTCCAGTCACGACATGTCCCGTGTACATCAGCACCAATTTGCCATCCTGCACGATTGCACTTCCAGAGAAACAGCCTCCACTGTCGTAGCTCTGATCGGGCGCCAGTGCAACAGGCAGATAAGACCACGTAACCAAATCACGGCTCACCGCATGGCCCCAGTGCATCGGTCCCCATACCGGTTCGTAGGGATAATGCTGATAGAACATATGATACATCCCATCGAAGTATATGAAGCCGTTGGGATCATTCATCCAGCCCACCTCTGGCATCAAATGATAGGCCATTCGATAGGTTGGATCAACCTGATGTCGATGCGCCTTGATATATGCGTTGGCCCGGGCGAGTGTATAACTCTCCTTCGTTTGAGCCGAAGAACTCATCAGTCCAAGGTCTGTCTCTTGCCTTGTGTCTATTTCCTGCTTCTCGCATCGTTCCTGGTTCATATGTCCTTCACTCCTGTCTCTCTCTATATCACCCAACTGAACTTATTTGATAGCCCCTTGCATGACCCCCTGAATAATGTACTTCTGCGCAAACAGATAAACGATCAGGACAGGCAGCAGGGTCAACACCAGACCAGCCATCAATGGACCGTAATCCACTGTGTATGTCCCATAAAAATAAAACGTGGACAGCGGCAGCGTTCGCTGCTCGGATGAAGTCAGCACCAGGGATGGCAGCAAAAAATCATTCCATATCCACAATACATTCAGTACGCTAATTGTTACGGTTGTTGGCAGCAAAACCGGCAGTACGATACGGAAAAAGGTCTGCACTCTGCCGCAACCATCCATTAAAGCCGCTTCTTCAAGCTCCAGGGGAATACTTTTAATAAAGCCATGGTAGATAAATACGGCGAGCGGACTGCCAAAGCCAATATACATGTAGATCAGCGACCACTTGTTATCCAGCAGGCTAAGCGAGCCGTATATTTTAACCAGCGGAATCATAATGGCCTGGAACGGAATAATCATCGCAGCTACCATCAGGAAAAAGAGATACTGATTCAGCTTGCTTTTGTGACGAACAAAGTAATGGGCTGTCATCGCCGCAAAAAGAGCAATCAGTAAAACACCTGCAATGGTAATAAGCAACGAATTGCTGAAGGCGGATACATATCCCATTTTGTCAAACGCATTGACGTAATTATCGAATTGAAAGGAGCTTGGCAAGCCCAGCGGATCGGAGGTAATTGCCTGGTTAGCCTTGAACGAATTGACGATTAGAAGTACAAACGGAAATACAAACAAAATCATCACAACGATTAATGCAATAAACTTCATCCAGTTGAGAATGCGCGATTGTCCAGCCATCATGCCTCGACCTCCAGTTTTTTGCTGAAATAGACCTGGAGCAATGTAATGGCGGCTACAAGGATAAACAGAACAAAGGCTTCTGCCTGACCCAATCCGTAGTCACGAGCAAGAAAGGCCTGCTCATAAACATGCATGGATACCATCTCTGTGCTCTTGAAGGGCCCACCACTGGTCAGGGAGACGTTCAGATCATACACCATGAATCCCCGTTGCAGTGACAAAAAGATGCAAACAATAAACGAAGGAACCATCAGTGGCAATACAATGCGCGCCAACATTTTGCGATTACTTGCCCCATCAATGCTGGCTGCTTCCATAACATCCTTCGGCACATTCATCAGTCCTGCAATGTAGATAACCATCATATAGCCGGCATACTGCCAAACGGTCACCACAATGAGTGCCCAGAACGCTTTATCAGGGTCAGCCAGCCAGGAGGTGGAAAACAGAGTAAGGTTCATTTTTTGTCCTGCAAAAACGAGTACCTGATTAAAAATAAACTGCCAGATGAAACCAAGCACGATTCCGCCCACCAGATTCGGCAGGAAAAATCCGGCCCGAAACCAGCCCTGTGCCTTCATTCCCCGAGTTACAGCGTAAGCGAGCAGGAAGGCAACCGCATTGGTCAGCACAACGGTAATAAATACGTACTCCAGCGTCATCCCGAATGATTTCCAGAACACCGTGTCCTTGAACACACCGATGTAATTATCCCAGCCAACAAAGTTTTGATCGATGGCAATGCCATCCCAGTTCGTAAACGTCAAATAAATACCATACAAAAATGGAATAATCATCACCGTAGCAAACGCAAATAATGTCGGGCCAGTAAAGATCAGGCGAGTGCGCAGACGTGTCCATAATCCTTTTTCGGTCAGCATTGTCATCCTCCACTCTATCCAAATGATTAGCCTAACGGTTATGCCGGAAACAAGTTGAACAGACCTCATATGGAAGCTGTACATTCATCATCTCCGGCTACCGCAAGTCTCTCTCTATGTGCTGCACAGGGCTATGATTAATTCCTTTATTTCATGTTGCTCCAGTATGCCTGAATTTCACTGGCAAGTCCGGCACGGTCAATGACGTCAGCCAAATATTTCTGCATGGATGCACCCAGTTTGGACCAGTGATCCGCGGGAAGTGTGCTCATTGATTCCTCGATTTTGCCTGCCTTGATGTATTCACTAATGGATTTGCCAAGTGGATCGGTTGGCTCCAATTTAATGTTGCTGAATGCCGGAATAATACTGGCTTGATTCACCAGGAAATCCTGACCTTTTTCGTTATAAACGATCCAGTCCAAAAATTTCTTCGCTGCTTCCTGCTGCGCTGGTGTGCTCTTTTCCTTATCCAGCAATATTCGTTTGGATACAGCAGCAGAGATTTGCGTATTACCGAAATCATCTGGATTATTGCTCACAGGTACCGGGAGGAAACCGTACTTTCCATCTGCTGTATCAAAGCTTGAAATTTGCGGCCATGCCCAGTTGCCCTGGAACCAGATCCCAACCTCACCCTTGCCAAGCACCTCAGGTCCACGCTCATAGGTTCCAGACAGTGGAGAAGCCTTGTCAATATTGTAGGTTTTCATCAGATCAAATGTATCTAACAAGCCATTAAACACGGCGTTGGAAGCAAGGTTCACTTGACCTGCCTTCAAATCAGTAATGAATTGGTCCACCTTCGCGCGGTCCTGCGACTGCCCACCATATGCAAGCCCCAGATAATGCGCACCAAGCGACCAATCCATCGGAGATACAATCAAAGGTGATTTTCCAGTAGCAGCGATCTTTTGGAACAACTCATCAAGCTGTGCAGTGGTCTGTACAGACTTTGGATCGAATGTCCCACCTACCGCCTGATCCAAGACATTCTGGTTATAGATGAATCCATATCCTTCAATAGAGAACGGGAAGGCATAATTTTTGCCATCAAACGTTGTAGCCGCTGTACTGTTCTCCACTGCATCCTTCATCCAAGACTCGGATGTGAGATCCAGAACGCGATCCTTGAATTTCTCGACATCTCCTGTATCCAGCATCATCATCGTTGTAGGGCTGCCGGAGGCATACAGAGCAGACGCTTTTTCAAACGGAGACTGTCCACTGCCTACAGGTACAATTTCGAGTGTTATATTTGGATTTTCGGCATGGAAGTCTTTAGCTGCTTGTTCCAACTGACTGTTAATTTCCGACTTGGAATTAAGCAAGGTGATTTTGACACTCCCACTGCTGCTACCCTCTGAGGAGGAGTTGGACTCCGTCGCTGCTTTACTTCCACATGCCGACAATACAAGCATCATAATCAATGACAATACCGATAATTTCATCCATCTCTGTTCTCTTTTCATCTTGTTATGGCCCCCGATCAATAGTTTAAAAGGAAACGCTTACAAATCGAATTATAATGTCAAAGGTTTGACATGTCAATCGTTTGACATACCATTCAAAAAAATTTTTCTTTACTTCATTTCTTCGTGGCAAAAGGACGAATAGGAAAAAACGACCTGTATCAGGTCGTCTCTCTCTCCACGATGTTAACTGGCAAAATATGCTCCATTCCGATCTTCTCTTCCGCGAACTGGCGCCGAATCAGATCAATCGCCAGCTTAGCCATGGCCTCCACCGGTTGCCTGATCGTTGTAATGCCAGGCACCGTATACGCTGCCGCACGACTGTCATCATAACCTATAATAGCAATATCGTCGGGTACCTTGCGCCCACCTAACACGATCTGCTTCAGCGCATGCACCGCCATCAGATCACTCGTTACAAAGAGCCCATCCACCTCGGGGTGTTGTGCAAGCAGCTTATCCACCAATTCCGTATACTGATGCTGATCAAACACATTCAGATCGGTTTCATGAATCATGACCGGTTTGACTCCATGAGCCTGCAAGGTATCAACGAAACCTGTCGTCCGGCGATTGGACAGCATTTGCAATTCCAAATTACCGCAGATATGTGCCAGATGTCGTCTGTTCTTCGAGAGCAACAATTCAGCAGCCATAACCCCTCCCTGATAGTTATCAGATGAGATAAACGGGATGTCTTCACCGATCTTACGATCAAAGGTCACGATTGGGGAATGCAGATTCATATACTCATCAACTTCCAGTGTATGACTTCCCATAATAATGCCATCCACGCGATTACCCTTGAGCATTTCCACATATTCACGCTCTTTGGAAGGGTCCATGTGGGAATTGCATAACATAATTTTAAATCCATTCTGGTAAGCATGATACTCAACATAGCTAGCCAATTCTCCAAAAAACGGATGGGATACATCGGGAATAATCAAGCCTATCACATTGGATTGCTTACGCAGAAGAGAACGGGCAATTTCGTTGGGTCGATAGTTCAGTTCGTCCATGGTTTGATACACTTTGTCCCGAGTCTTCTGACTGATATATCCCCGGTTGTTTAATACACGCGAGACGGTAGTTACAGAAACTCCTGCCCTGAGTGCAACATCATGAATAGTTGCCATAACAGCCTCTTTTCCTACAACATTCTTCATACCTTTAACATTATAAACCTACTGCTAACCCTGAACCAAACCCTTGGTACCCGCCCGCTGCTTCATTCCGCTACAATTCTCGCTCTCGGCATGCTATGCATAGCTCCGTGCGTAACATGGACCTGTACCACATACGTACCTGGTTCTTCAAAGGTATGCTGGATTTCATACAGCCCTTCCTCTGCCTCAGTAGCAGTAATGGCCCCCTGATTCTCCAGTTCGTCGGCTGTCATCATACCTTGTTCCGGAGATACAGAAGGCGGATCATCAAGCTCATTCCAGATCTGGAATTGCACATGGTCAGCATGACTTAACGGTGCATCTCCCTGTGTAAGATTCACCTGCAACCGTGTTGGTTTATGAAGAGAAGTCTTCTCTGGAACGTCAAGTTTCACTTTGATCATCTCCGGCATCTCGCCTGATTGTGACTGTTCCTCATAAGAGCATCCCACCGTCAGGAGGAGCAGAATAATGAAGGGCATGAACCAACGAGCTTGTCCGCTCATCACCATCTATCCTTTCTTATTAAGAAGATTTTGGTGTTTTGCCGATACCCCACAGCATCACGATGATGATAATAAAGGCGATCAGTGCCAGTAATGGAATCGTGATGAAACCAAACCAGTTCAAATAGTCGGTATAACATGGAACCTTACCGCACGCAACGGCATTACCTGTAGCCGAAAAAATACGCTGGATTGTTACATGATATAACGAAATGCCGCCACCGACGAAACTAAGTGGGAGTACGTATTTGGTGATGCCCACGTCATCCTTAAAGTAGGCAATACCCAGCAAGATGGTTAGTGGATACATGAATATACGCTGGTACCAGCATAGATCACATGGAAGATATCCCTTGATCTCACTGAAATAGAGACTCCCCCCTGTTGCAATAACGGAAACGGCCCAAGCAACAAATAACCGGGTATCCACATTTCTCGCTGGGCGCTCCGATTTTGATGATGTACTCATTCCTCTGTCCCCCTCTTCATTTTGCTTATACCAAATTATCATACATCATTCTAGACTCCATCGGCTATTCAAGCTGTTATGTAGGTCATTACTCGATGATTATACCAAATATCTGGAACTTTTGGGTGAATACAAAAAAGCTGCCGTATGGGGCAGCTCTTTTGTTTGATTCATATATAAAACGTTGTATTACATCGATTTAGTCAGCGTAATGGAACCATCTTTTTGTGCCCATTTCACGTCCCAGTTCAGAAGTTCAGCAATGAAGCGCAGAGGTACTTGCGTACGTCCATCTTTGTTTACAAATACAGTTGCACCTACGTTTTTCTTCACGCCGTTCACTTCCATAACGTTGTTGTTCACCCAGAATTCAAGAGTATCATCGCCAGCCATTACCGTTACTTGCTGTGCTTTTTTGTCCCATTTCACCGTTGCGCCAATACCTTCACTCAAGAAACGCAATGGAATGTATGTTGTGTTTTTCCAAAGCACTGGTGTAGTGTCCATGTTGGTTGTTTTGTCGTTAATTTTCAACAGTTTGCTGTTCAGTTTCATCCACACCGTTGTCATTTCTGGCGCTGGTGCAGGTGTTGCTGGCTCTTGGAATTTGTCATTGAATTGAGTCACAATGGCGTTACCCAGGGCTTGACCTACACCAAACATCACTTTGAAGCCTTCACGATTTGTTGTGTAAGAAGCATCGTAGTTACCTGCTGCATATTGATTCAATACGTTTTGCACTTGATTCTCATGCGTTGTCAACGCTTGTTGTCCTGCTGCTTTTGGCAGATTGCCAGCTGTTGCTGAATCCAGGAATGTAGCAAACTCTGTTGTAAATCCGTCAATACGTTTCTCTACTGCTGCACGAGCCGAAGCATCGTTGTTTTTAACAGCTTTTACATAGTCACTTTGTGCATTAACGTGATTGGTTACCCAAATTTTCTCGAAAGCATTGGCACCATCGTTACCGTAAACGGAAGCAATCGCTGCTTTGAAGTCAGCTGTGTTTCCAGCTTCAGCTGTAATCAGTGCGTTGGAAGCGGCTGTACGTCCATCAAATTCCTCTTGCATTTGCAGAGCCGAAAGTGCAAAATGCTCGGAAGCCAAGTGGTTAAGTGCAGATCTCAGATCGGCTGCTTTGGTATCCGCTTTGGTATTTTCAAATTTCTCAGGCATTTGTGTAGTAATTGCTGTGGAGAGTGCCTTACTTACGTCGAACATTTCTTTGAAACCTTCACGGTAAGCCTTGTATGCATCAGCGTAATCTCCAGCTACATACTCATCGAATACTTTTTGCACAAGATCTTCATGTACTTTCAGTGCCTGTTTGGCTGCTGCTTTTGGCAACTTGCCTTCGGTAGCTGTGCTCAGGAATGTGGAGAACTCATCCACAAAACCGTTGATGTTTGCTTGTGCTTGTTTGATTCCAGCCTGGTTGCCCATTTTGGTTGCTTTCACCAGATCATCTGTGTATTTGTTATGAGCGCGGAAGATGCGTTCGAATTCTTTGGCACCTGCCTCACCGTATAGGGAAGCGATGGCTGGTTGCATATCCAATGCATTCTGGTCGAGTGCTTTGTAGGCTGCATCTGCATCTTTTGCTCCGTCATATGCTTTGGCCATTGCTGTTACTGCGAGTGCAAAGTGCTCGGACAACAGGTGGTCCAGGTTCGCTCTCAGGTCAGCCGCCGGTGTGTTCACGGATGCTTTCATCATTGTCATTGGTGTCTGTGGTGCATAAGCTGCTCCAGCGATCCCCGGCATCAACAGTGTCAAACTAAGTACAGGTGCGATAAACTTCTTCATTTTCATTTTCATTACGTGTTCACTCCTCGATTATGTTTTGTGTATAATTTCTTTCCTCGTCGTCGTCTTCATAGGGTGTAACGCAGGGTTCTCTATTCTGGATCACTCTGTCGGCAAAAAAAATTCGCAACCTTCAGTGAAGAAAGCTGCGAATGCCTGTTGTATCAAGGTTTTTTAATATTAAAAAATAATAAAACTATAGTGATCTTTCCGATCCAAGACTACATACATACTTTGACACTCCCACCCCTAAAGGGGCAAGATCACTAAAGTGATTGGGATTCTTAGCTAAGCTTAACGTCCTCATTTCATTTCTGCTTTGGACAGATGCTAAGATTAGGATATGCCATTACCCCTCCTAAGACAGTGCATATAGCACCTTAGGCTGATTGACTGTTACCGCCAATCACAGTTGCGTAGCGAATATTCATCGCCCCAACGATATCACGATGTTTCTTGAATCCACATGGGCACGTATATCTTCTATCTTGCGCCTTGTTCTTTTTTGAACATTCTGGACAGGTTTGACTTGAATATGCAGGGTTCACATATTCCACTTTGAGCCCTGCCATATTTGCTTTGTATTCAATAAATTGTGCCAAACGGTAGAATGACCAACTGTGTAGATTCTTTTCGTTTTTACGACTTGTTCTTGTCGTCTGCCTAATATTCGTTAGTTTCTCTAAGCGAATGACAGAAGTCTTATTTTCGACTGCGAAATTAACGATTTCACGACTGACTTTGTGGTCTTTGTCTTTCATCCATCGTTGTTCTTTATCATCTAACTTGCGAATAGCGTTCACTTTCTTTTGTTTTCCTAGCTTTTGACGAACACTACGAAACTTCCGTTTCTTGTATTTGTTTTCTCGCCCATTCCCAAAGAAGCGAGCGTGATCATTATCTGTGATGGCTACGGCAGGGACTTTCAACCCTAAATCAACGCCCAAAATTCGCATACCCGTTTTTTCAGTTGTTGGCATGGTGACAGCAATTTGGGCTATCCACTTACCTGAGCTTTTTGTGACACGGAGTGTACCAAGTTTATGCTTCAAAAGGTCAACGTTTCGATGGTCTTTGTCGATGAACAATGCACGAATTTTTAAACGCTTAGATTTTCCCTCTACCATGAATGGAATGGAAATGTGCGTGAAGTCAAGAGAATAGTTTTGGTTATTCCATACGCAAATCGGTTTCTTTAGGATCGGTATGATTGCGTATTTACTTTTCTTAACTTTGGTAGAGAAGACACTATTCGCATCTTTAATCGCTTGATTTTTTACTGCACTTGGTAAATTAGCAGGAATGTCTTTTGTTGTCTTCTTCAACCTTTTCTTTTCTTCTACCATCTCGGCTACGAGTGTATTAACAACTCGGATATATTCATGACTACTTTGTTGCAATAGTTGGATCTGCTCTTTAGTCAGCAGCAGCTTTACCTTAACCGTTATGGTCTGAGACAGTTACTTCACCCCCTTGTCTTTTGTTGTTCAACATAACGCTTGATGGTCTCACTTGATACATTTCCAGCGGTAGAAACAAAATAGGAACGTGTCCACAAACTGGGCAAATGCAGAAGGTGTGGAAACTCTTCTCGTAGTTTTTTTGATGTGACTCCTTTTATTTTTGCCATGATATCAGCAGGGCTTAATGTTGGAAGTGCATTGAGAAACATATGTGTATGGTCTTTGTCGCACTCCATGGCAACAATCACAATTTTAAGCTCTGCACATACCTCATGCACCAGTTCCTTGAAGCGCTGTTCTACCTCTAATTTGAGAAATATCTTTCTTCTGTATCGTGGGCAGAACACAAAATGATAGTTCAACAAAGATACGGTTGTGTTTGTTCTTCTATAATCATTCATATCTATATTGTATCAGTTTAATAGATGAATTGAAACAAGCTGAAAAAATTAAGAACGCACACATTTCGGATACTTGAAGCATCACAATAGTGATACTCCGTATCCGACCTCACTTTCATCCCACATCTAAAGAATTGGGCTTTCTCGTTCGGGGATTCTGTAAGACAGATACTTCATTTCCCTTATTTTCTCAAATGAAGCTTACATCAAAGGTTAACTTGAAGTACAATAAAGACATATCATATCATTCGCGAAGGAGGCCCATTCATGACCTGGTTGCCTTATGTTTTAATTGTGGGTATCGCCTTGTTTGGAGGTATTGCTACCATGATCATCGGAAATTCCAAAGCCAATCAGACCAGCAACCCCGAATATGACCGCCGCACAAAGCAAAACCTAAGCAAACTTTCCTATGTATATGTTGGTGCGATTGTACTTGGTTTTGGCGGATTAATCCTTTATCTGTTTAACTAAAATGTTTCGATTCGGCAAAGAATACGTTCAAACATGCCAAGCATCTTCAGTTTTCGTTCTACATATCCAATGGTTGAGGGGCCATCTCCCCTCTCCCTGATTACTGCCAAAAATCCGCGTAACATCCATACTTGTAACTGTTCATAAAGCTGCCTCCTGTTAAAATCAGCATTCTCCTGCACATAACCATCTTCAAAGTTAGCCATAATCTTTCCAAGTTCTTGCCGATGTGTTGACGAGGGAATTGTAGAAGTCAGTACAGCTGCCAGATCGAAATGACGATTGTCCATTCTTACTTCACCGAAATCAATAATGTAGATGGACTCTTTTGTAAACAACAAATTCCACATGCCCAGATCCCCATGAATGACTGAATGGTTCGTCTTGCGAAATTCCAGACACTCCTCTGTAAGTTGGGCTAACGTACGAATTTGTTCAGATGACGAGGCTAACACTACATTGGAAACCTCACGCCATAATTGAGATAACTCGAAACGATCATCCATACCAGCAACCTTAAGATGATTCGTCATACGATGAAAAAGGCCGACCACCTGACCTAACCGAACAAAGTCAATGTTACTTTGGGAACGCGGAAGCAAATCCTCTATGTAGATCTGCAAATTATAAATCTCATAATTATATGTGATATACGGAATCTTATATTTTGTCTGTACCATGGATGGTGAAATGTTTACGGATGCCAATGCCTGAACCATTTCATACTCAATCCACGCCTGTTGTTCGTTCCTCAGCTTACGTAAAACGAACTTACCTTGTGTAGACTCGATCAGCATCGCTTTAGAACTATTACCGTGTTCTATGGCATTAAATCCTACAATATTCCCAATATTATAATGAACTGCCACATAATGAAAAATGGTCACGCCTTCACCTCGTTTTCTGATCCTAAGCGATCTATTCAACAAACAGATGCTAGTCTCCTGTATATATACACATGTTTACAAGTTGGAGATAACTCAGAATTATTCTGGATATGTTCGGGGTTTAATATAAAGCCATAAGGGACAGCGAGCCCATTAAACAAAACTAAACCCCAACTTGAAGGAGAGATATATGATGAAAAAAAACGTGAAGAAATCCGTAGCAACGATGATGGTACTGGGCATGACTTTAACAGGAGCAACGGGCGTATTCGCCGGAACACAGCTGGAGAAAATCTCCGCATACCTTAATCATGGAATCAGCTTTAATGTTGATGGGGCGGCTTACTCACCAACGGATAGCAATGGCAACAAACTTGCTCCAATTACCTATAACAACTCCACTTATCTGCCTGTACGTGCGCTGGCCGATGCGTTGCATGTACCCGTATCCTATGACGGCAAAAAAGGGCAGGTTATTATCGGCCAAGCTACGAGCAATCCATCAGCTCTGACGAATGTAACGTATAGTGCAGCACAAAAAGAGGCCATTCAAAAGGCTTTTGCACAATTCGATGGGTTTGAGACCGCTTATGCCCCTCAGCAGATGATCGCAGGTGACACGTTCAAAAGTGTAGGTGCGGGTGGCGACGGCGTAAGCTTTATTTTTAGCCATATGAAAGTGGATGTATCTCCAAGAGATTATTCGGACGGCTATACGAGCAAAGACGTGAAACTATCCAATGGGGTTATCGCCAAATGGTACACACTCGATCAAACGGGCATGCTCACATTCCAACTGGATGATCGCTACGTTACCCTAAGATCACCGGATCATAAGCTGAGTCAAGCTCAGTTGCAACAAGTCGCTGTCTCTGTTCAGAAAGCAACTGGCAACAACGATCAAGGGATCACTGCATTCGCAGATGTAAACTATAGCAAACAACAATTGGATAACATTCGCAAAGCATTTGCGAAGTTTGACGGGTTCACAACAGCCTATGCCCCACAACATATGGCTGCTGGAGATACGTTCAAAAGCGTAGGTGCAGGCGGTGATGGTGTAAACTTTGTTTTCAATCGTATGAATGTCACGGTATCCCCTAAAGACTACTCGTTCAGCTATGATGGCAAAACGGTAAAACTGCCTAATGGCGTATCAGCCAAATGGTACACACCAGATCAAACGGATATGCTCACATTCAAGCTGGATGATCGTTATGTAACCATCAGCTCACCGAATAACCAATTGACTCATACTCAACTGGAGCAAATGGCGGTATCTGTACAAAAAGTGAAATAAACAAAAATAAACACACTTCATTTCGGTCCCGCTCTATGAGCTGGGGCTGATTTGATGTGTGTTACGTATGCTCAAGCTCTGCTGCAAAGACTTCTTCCTGTTCGTCTGTCCCTATCCTGCAATTAACTCTCTACCTTGTTCATGACCTGGCGAAGCCAGTAATACCGATGCAAATCCATGATAAAATGAAATACCACAAAAGCCAGCATAATGTATACACACATTAGCACAACAGCCGCAGTCTGCTGTGTAACAAAGACCAGTGAAATATTGGCCAGAAGATATGCTCCGCCCGTAATCATCGTTATTGTGGCAACAGGCACACCCGTGCTTTTATCCCCTTTTTTACGCTGAGGGGGCTGCTGCTGCTTACGCAAACGAAACTTCACGTACTGGAACAAAGCAAAACCATATACCGCAAATGATCCAATGGCGTACCAAGGTGTCGACAGACCAAGTGTCCCGTAGGCAAACTTCTGTATAATCACCATAAATCCCACAGAACAAACGATGCCAAATACGCCTCGGAACAATACATAATTCAGTTGAAGTCTGCGTGGGGCAGCAATCAGGGCAATCGCCCATATATTCATAAAGGCTAGTGGTGGCACGAGAATATACGCATACAGCGATTGGAACGGGACACTGAACACGGGAATAAGCAGAAATACGTTAAGAAAAAACAGGACAAGTATGCCTGCACTCAACCGAATACCATCTACCGCATAGATGACATAAGGTGAATCTTCATACGGTTTCAAACGTTTATTATTCACCATTATAGCTCTTCCTTGATAGATTCGTTTCGTCATGATTACAATGCCAGTTCAGCCAAACGAACAACCCTGCGATACACCATCGCATCCATCAAATCCTCCCAATCGAGTTCACTGGCATTAACGTCTCGATAATACACCGCAGCAGCAGGCAAGAAACCAACCAGCGGCCCTGTACCACCACATATCAGGCTACCGCCGTCTCCGCCTTTGGGCATCACATCCCCAGCCGAATCGAGCGTAAGCTCATATTTGTAGGGATCACCAGCAAATTGCACCCCGAAGAAATTCGGCATTTCCAGATCATAGGGACAATCATCCTTTTTTTTAACCCGTGACGAGGCCGTCTCTGCCGATCCATTCACAATCTCATCCACGCCTTCCAGACTTCCAAAGTGCTTCAATCTCATCGTATAGTCGAAGCTGTCACCCCAGGGAAATAACGTGCGACAACCGCCGCCATAGATATACTCCCATTCGTCTTCGGTCAGCAAACCAAAACCCGCCGCAGCTTCCTCCCTCACAACGTCTTCCAACTCTATTCCTTCGTTGAACCATAGGATTCGGACTTCATTCTCACTTTGGCGAATCAGACGAAATTGTTGATGCAATTCGTATTCACGTATCTCCGATTGCTTAAACTGCTCCAGTGCTGACGGGAAATCAGGATCTTCCTGTGCAAATGCTTCCTCCTCGGACACTTCAATCCAGCCTAGCGAGATCAGTTCGCATTCAACAAGCATCGGCGCAATGTTGACCGTTCTTACAGGTGACATTTGACTCACCAGAAACGAATCCACGTCCTCCACACCATACTCACTGACCGTTTCATGCAGGTCGGCTGAGGTTTCTTCGTTCATACCATGCTGCCAACGATCCCAGCCGAGGGTTATGCGGTCCCCAGGTACAAATACAAACCTCTCCTCCTCATGCCTAAACACTCCTGTCTCGATTCGCTGACCGAATCGTTCAAATGTCTCGAGACCCTCATATACCATACCTTCCGGTAACTGATGAACCAGCTTACGCATCCAAGCCTCTTTGTCCTGGGCATTCAACCCCTGCCACATGTCTCGTCTTAATGCTTCCATAACTCTCCCCACCTTTACTTATACACTTCCACTTCTCTAAAATGCTTTACTGGCTGGTACAGCACAATCTGACTTGCCTTGTTTGCATTCTATTTCCCTGCGGCCTGTAACAGTTCCAGCAATAATTCCTTCCGTCTTCCCTCCGCTTTGCGAGCGAGCGTTGTGAGCTTCTCCACCTTGCCGAAGATCGGATAGAGTACATGTTCCGCTTCATAATGCTCAAGTTCTTGAATCTGTCTAACCAACAGTTCGAGTATTTCCTCATTCTCCAGCTCAAGCTGAATCTTCAGCTTCAGACTGTCCGTCGAACGACGCAAGCTGGCGACTAACGCAGGTATGGATTGGGCCGTTACACCCTGTTTTTCCACAAATGCCGCAATGAACTTATCCTGAATTAACTGATGCTCATCATCCACTTCACCCATGTAATATTCAACCAACGGGAAATACCGCTCATCCACAAGCCCCAGCCCAAAGGTTGCATAACTGCCCGGCATACAGCTTTTCTCTCCCTCGGTATCCTCATAAAACTCGAACTCTTGGATAGCCTCACGTGCATACTCTTCCAGGAGTGGATGCAACTCCGGGTACTCCAGTGCATTGGCAAAAAATCGGTGGGTATCCGACTTCGCGAGTCCTTTGATCGGCAAATACTGTTTTATGCTGGACTTGAGCTTGATCTTATAACTTTTCGGAAAGCCCTGTTTCATTAAATGAGTGATAAAGGTAAGTGCCTGTTGATAGGCACCCGGCTCTTCCTTACGTATGTGAATGGTCATCAGAGCAAATACATCATTTGCTTTGCATTCTACTTCTTCCGTTTTCACATGAATATCGTCCTTCGCATACGTCCCGCTACCTTCTGTCATCATACGTGCCGCACGTTTGCTACCGAGTTGCTTCGCGAGTTCCAAGAAAGTCACACCTTTGGGTTTGCTATAACTTGGCTCAAAACGTAGAATCATGACCGCCGCGTATAACAGCAGATCGATTGGTTGAGTCTCGGATGTTTGCTGCTTCCCATGCTCGTCCGAACGTTGACCTGTCTGTGTTTCAATGTTGGATTGAAGCGTTGCTCCGGGCTTAAGCGAATATTCATTGGTACGATAAGCCGAAGACTGCACATCATAATACTGTGGCAAAAACTGATTCTCCACCCATGCCGTCACTGCATGAGTAATCTCACGACGATGTTCCGCAAGTGCATCCGGACGCCCCTGATTCAACTCTTGAATCCGGTCATACTGCCTGATCGTCCATGCTACATCCAACTCCGGGAACAGCTTTGGATCGAGCAGATGACTCGTCAAAAAGAAGGATTCCAATGGCTTTGTTGGATATGTACTGTTCTCCAGCTTCTTATCAATATATGTATGAATGCGCTCAAGCAACTGCTGCTTTTTCTCTTCATTGATATATTCCAGTAACGTCAATTGCAGTTTCCCTTCTGTTGTAGGGAATTTACCACGGAAGGTGAAGTGGTAGTCAATCAACGGTGTGTTAGCCAGCTTGTCCAATCTTCCCTGAACAACCTCTACAAGCTTAGGCCCGATCTCATTCCGCACCTGCTCCTCGGTAAAGGCTCCTGCCTGCTTCGATTTCAGACCATCATCCAAACCCAGATCCACACTGTCTACTGTAGTCCGTCCAGGTCTATAATCCAGCAAAATATCATTGAAGATGCCTACTTGCAGCGTAGTTCGCTTCGTAACATTTTCCAAGTCATCCCGCTTTTCCTGTTCATCAAACCATTCATGAATTGTCGTCATCATCTCTTCCATTGCCTGGTCATAAAGTGTACTCATCTAATCTCCTGCCTTCCTATACATCTAATGATGTTCACCAACCACACTTGAACCTCTATGAATCCCGGAACATTCCGGGGCATCTATGTTATAAATACGTATTGATGTTTGTATACTACCTATTATTTTACTCTCTCCAGCACACCCGGAACAATAAGGCAGCAGGGGGAGAAAAGATGGTGAAAGATGCCCTTAAGTGGTATTTAAGACATGCCCTAGTCAAAGAGATCTACAGATGCCTTTCACATCTATGTAGGCTCTCGGTATGCCCTCGCTATCATCATCCCTACGTTGTATAATTATTGTATTCCTTTTCAGGAGGTTCGAATAAATGAGCTACAGCAAATACTTCCCCTTGGAAAACTATTTGAATCAGGTTTCAATCACCCTTACATACGCAGAGCTTGAGGAGATTCTCGGATTTACGTTACCCCCTACAGCGTATAATCGCGAACAATGGTGGGTGAATAATTCCATGAATCATACACAGGCACTATCTTGGTTAAATGCCGGATGGAAAGTGGAGAATGTGATTTTAGGAAAAAACGTTACCTTTGTCCGCTGCGAGTCATAATCGATCTGTACGATATAGATTGAACTAAAGATTATTCACACTTAAAACTCCAATGACAGAACAACCTTCCGATCGCTGTTATCCCCAGATTTTTTTTCATTCACTCTTACAAAGGTGACAATCTAGGGATAAAGGCGAGACTATGCTTCCGATGCAGCTTTCTTTCAGAAAGCTTTTAGCTTCGCTTCTTCAGGTTATTTCTGCCCTCTCCGTTCTCGTGTGAATGTTTTAGTTCAATTTATATAGATTATTGGTATCCACTTCAAGGCTCTATTTTTCTTATCCTTGTTGTTTTTATAATATGGAAGATGCCTACTAAAAAAGCAGGGTAGACTGATGAATTCATCAGTTCTCCCCTGCTTTGTAAATTAATTTACTGTCTTATACCACTCGTTCACTTCGGCGGTAATATCATCGCCGCCCATGGATTTCCACTTCGTCACAAACGCATCAAATTCCTCAATGCCTACCTGACCATAGATGATCTTGCTGAAAGTATCTTTCTCCAACTTGTCGATTGCGTCCTTCTTCATTTTCATCGTCTCGGTTGGTGCCCCGGTGAACTTGTTCTTGATCGCGTTATCTTTATTTGCAACGACCACCTCAGCGGCTACAAATACTTCCGGTTTGTTGGCAATCTTCGTATTTTTCTCAAAAGGAGTCTCCGGTTCCTTGCCCTTCGCAAGTTCCGCCAGCGTATCCATCATCAGATTCGGAATTCGTGCACCATCATACGTAATTGTATATTTGAGTGGTGATACGCCATCCTTCACTTCGGCTTCACCAACCACTTTGCCGTCCACGATGTCATAGTCGTATCCTTGCGCGAAGCCATGTTCGAACTCGCTGCCCACTTCCGGATTAGCAAAGTTGTCGAACAGATAATTTTGGTACGTGAAGAAAATCTCTGGGTTCACCATATCCTTGTTAATCAGTACAACGCCGTTACTTGCACCAGATCCATGTTGGTGGCTCTCGCCTGTTGGCCCTGTAGGTAAGGCAATAGCCTTGTACGTGGCACCGTCCACATTTTTCTTCACATCATCAATCGGCCAGTTTGGCATCCAGTGTGGCCCCACAATAATGCCTGCTTTACCTGCGGTGAACAATTCTGCTGCCTTGATCTCGTCATATACGCCTGCTTCTTTGGGCAGATAACCTTTGGACAACCAATCTTTCATCGTTGCAAGGCCTTCCTTCACACCTGGCTGAATGGAACCATATTGCAGTGTTCCGTCTCCGGCATCATTCCACTGTCCTGGCATCGTGTTGTACATGCCGAAGATCCAGCCGGATTCCGTCATCCAGGTATTGAGCGCATTTTTCATGCCCACGGTCAGACCATACGTATCTTTTTTGCCGTTCCCATCGGGGTCTTGATTCGTAAAAGCATCCATGACCGTAACCAGCTCATCCATGGTTTTTGGTTCTTCCAGTCCCAGCTTCTTCAGCCAGTCTTCACGGATAAACATGACTGAATCGCCGTTGTAGGCATAATCGAAGATTGGAATGCCATAACGCTCGCCCTCATACATGTACGGATACCATTCCTCCGGCGCCGATTCAGATGCCTGTTTCCATGTGTCCGAAGCATACTTGTCAAACAGCTCGCCTGCATTGGCAAATTTACCGGACTCAATTAATTCCCGGACCAGATTGTAGTCTCCCCGAATGGATACGATATCCGGCAGTTCTTCGTTAGCGGACAGCGACAAGCGTAATTTCGTGTAAAATGCATCATTGGTCACCGATACAGCCCATGGTGTGGTCAGATCGATGCCAAGTCGTTCCTTGGCCCATTTGGTATGCACATTGTTCTGTGCCGTTTCCCCATTCTTGAATTTCGTATCATCATTCCAGGCCCGCAAATAACTCATCTGTACCGTCGGTTCATACTTCCCGTCTTGCAGAGCAAGTGGTGCAGCGGCTTCCTTGGCCGGTTCTTCCTTGGCCCCCGAACTGCATGCCGTTACAGCAACCATCGTTATTGCGAGTAATGCCGTCATCATTTTTCTATACATGAACTAACCCCTCCTCAGGTAACTTGGATACCCTTATGTGCCAAATGCACCTCTGCATGTGGCATTATGCACCTTACATGAAAAGGATAGTGCAGCCGGGGAGGCAAACATATATCACAATTTCAATGTTCATATTGATTTGTTAACCGTTCCGAAAATCCTGCGGGGTCAATCCATAATGTTTGCGGAACACCTGAATGAAATAAGGCGTGTTATTGTACCCCACTTCCTGACCGACTTCATAGATCTTCATCGCCGTATGCTTGAGCAAATGAACCGCACGTTCCATTCTGGAACGGATAATATAATCACTAATGCCTTCACCGGTGGATTGTTTGTACATTTTCGATAGATATACCGGGTGAAGATGCACCTCTCCGGCAATGACCTGCAACGATAGATCCTCACCCAGATGATGGTCGATCCATTGTTGCACCTGCCGGATCAGCGTTGATCCCGCATCCTGTCCCGCATCGCTGGTGCTCTCTTGCCACTGCTGCATCACACATCTGGTCCACGTTTCCAGACTACGCAGCGAGATACCATAACCATCCTTGAGCAACTGCTGGTACTGCTCCCCAAGCACTTCGGCTAACTGCCTTCCTTCCCGATGAGCCATATAGGAGAATGCTGCCGCCAGATAATGAAAAGCCACATACACATGCTCCGGGAACACACTGTTCGACAGTTCGGCAAAGATCTGATCAATCTTACGGTGTGCATCCTCCATACGCCCGGCTTCCAGTAACGTCGTCAGACCCGGCGGTTCATACAGTGCTGCAAGAGACTTCAACGTAGCCCCATTAGAGCCTGTTGCCGCATTCAGATGTAATCCTTTGCCTGCCTCTGCTCGCTTTCGAAGCGCACTCACGGCTTGATGATATAGCTGCGGCACCTGATCTGGAAAACGTCCCATACGACTAACAGACAGGGAAATGGTCGCCTTCAGATACTGCCTCACACTGTGGATCAACCGTTCTCCAAGCCGACCCATTAACATTTCAGGTTCAGCCTGAGTTTGTTTGGGACTGGCCATGAAGACCAGGTCATCGTAGGCGTCATCCGTATGACAGAGATGATAGGTACTCCCGTAGATCTCTTCCACCACATTCGAGATGGCGTACTTCATCAATCGAAACGCTTTATGTGTAGGTTGATGGTCATCATAACGGATGAGCAGCAGTTGCATTTTATCCTGTGGACGGAACCCGATCTCCAATTGCTCCAGCTTACCTTCGAGTTCAGCATCCGCAAATTTATGCCCTAACAGTACATCCTTCATCAGCTCTGCCCGCTTCTCGGGCAGATGTTCCCTCACTGAATACATTGCCTGCTGATGCAGCATTTGTTTCTCACCCTCCAGGCGAATCTGCACGGCGGCCTGCTGCACGGATTCGATCAGTTCTTCATCCCGAACTGGTTTGAGCAGATAACTGACGGTCCCATGTTTGAGCGCCTGCTTCGCATAATCGAAGGAAGCATGCCCCGATAAAATAATACATTTGGTCTGTTCCCACTTTTGGCGGATGTGACTGACCAAGTCCAGACCGGACATACCCGGCATGCGAATATCCGTGATAATAATATGGACCTGATGTGATGCCATATGTTCCAAGGCTTCTTTGACAGAATAGGCTTTGAATACCTGACCAATCCCGTGTTCCCTCCACGGTATGGAGACAGCGATCGACTCTACTGCGGAATGTTCATCATCCACGACCATCAGATTCATCATACGTCTGATCCTCCTCAAACCATCGAATTTCTACACTAAGCCCACCATAGGGAATCGCTCCAAAATGAAGCCCGGACGACAGCCCATATCGCGTAACGAGACGCTGGTGCACATTCCATGTTCCTGTTCCAATCTCCTCACCCATTGGTTCATTGATCTCCCGTTCCAATTCTGCAATCTCTTCCGCTGTCAGCGTGACACCATCATTGTCTACAAACAGGCTGTATCTTGTATATTTTCGTCCCTCAATATGTTCGGGTACCGCCATTCCCGTTACGACGACATGCCCACTGCCTTCCATCGGCTCGATGCCGTGGATCACCGCATTCTCAACGATCGGCTGAATGAGAAGCCGTGGAATGTGGAGCTGCATCAGTTGCTGCGGTACGGCGATCTCATAGGTCAGTCGGTTGGTCCGCATCTGCTGAATAGACAGATAATGGTCCAGCAGCCGAATCTCTTCTTCTACTGTCGTCATGTCATTCTCGCCCCGCGTAATGTAGCGATAGTAGTCTCCCAGACTTAGCGACATGGCAATAACCGCTTCACGGTTGCCAAGCTGGGTCATATTTTTGATATAAAACAGGCAGTTGTACAGGAAATGCGGATTGATCTGTGATTGCAGATGTTTCAGTGTGGCTTCCCGTGAGCGGATACGTTCCTCGTATACCTTCTCGATCAATTCCTGAATCTGTTCCGCCATATGGTTGAAGCTCTGGGTCAGGTACGCGAATTCATCACGGGAGTGATCGACTGGAATCCGAGTGGACAACTGGCCTTTGCGAATCTGTTGCAGCCCTCTCATCAAACGATGGATGGGCACCTGGACTTTTCGATACAAAAGCAGTGCAGCCCCGATACTCAGCACGAGCAGTAACAGAATGGAGGTAATGAACATATTCCGGCTCTTGTCCATTGGGGTTAGTAAATCATCCAATACCACCGGGTTCACGTATACCGCTTGCAGTTGTTTGGAGTGCACGTAACTGACCAAATATTGTTTGTCACCCACCTCCAGCTGATGATTACCTTCCCGCTCCGGTCCGTCAAAAGGGATATCTCGCATAATCGCTTCGACCAGTTCGGGGTCCGCCGTACGGTTCAGCAACGGATCTTTACCTGGTACGAGCAAGAAAGGATCTCCTCCCTGCGTTTCTTTGAAATCATCCAACATGGCAACCACGTTCATCGGGTCAAAATTAATCTCCATCACCGTTCGCACGCCTGTGTTCATCGGTTTTTCATTCCACTCATAGTTATCCGTGAAAAAGTAAGTGAAACTCCCCTGCTCCAGCTGCCATTGGCCCGGTTGCGGAAACGTCAACATCTTCTCATCGTAGACCGTCCGGCTGGACATGGTGGACAACACAAGTTCCGCTTGTGGCAGCACAATGGTAATATCATTCTTCCAGCGGCTGGTGGACTGGTACAATGATAATTTGTCGAGGATATCCAGATAGATGCTGTTTTTCTCATATTGGCTGGTGGAGTCCGTCATGTAACGATAATGCAGGATACTGGGATCTCGCAGCAATGTCAGGCCATACAGTGAGAGCTGCTCGATATTTTTATCCACCTGGGAACTGAAATAATTGAACTGGTTCAGACTCGACTGTTGTTTCTCTTCAACGACCATATCCACATTAGCCTGATTCGCATATGTATAGAGCAGCAGAATGGGTACCAGCAGGCAAATTAAAAGAATGACCGTCTTCGCAAATACTGTGAATTTCATCGTTTCACCCTGTCCCTGAATTTGAAGTCGTTCTACACCGAAGTCCTATTTTATATTGAAAGCCCTTACAATTCTATATGATTTTTTGTTCTCCCGCTTTCCTGTGACTGGAAATCCTCTTATACTGGGAGTGAATCAACATTTCGTGAGGGGGCCCTATGATGAAACTGACAGAACAAGGCATTTTGCACATTGAAGAGGAAGATATCTCCACGATGTATTGTTATCGGGATCGGGATGGGATGGCATTTGATGCTTCGTTCCTGTTTGAGTTACAGTTTCATGAATTAACCTTATCTCCAGGCAGTGTTCGGGCGATTCAGTTTGATTTTGAGGAAGAGGAAGCCCCTCTCTATGAAGAACGGGAACGTCTGGTGGCCGAGGTGCAGTCAGCGCTTCGTACCGTTGATGCGCAGTATGATGGGTCCATTGTGAAATGATATAGGCACGTTCAGCATGAAGGACATATCGGAAGCAGAGAGCATATGGCAGGAGCACAACCTGAAGACAGGGGCATTGGACTTTACAGTCGGATGCTCCTTTTTGCCGTTTCCATCAACAAGTTAATATTTCAACATCCGCATTGAAATGTTGTTCTATAGTCCGCCCTTTTCCATTGCTATAATTCAGTTGCTCCACTCTGTGCAGAGGCTAGCTTGCCTCATGTTGCCGGTGCTGGACGAGAAAAAAGGAGGGACCCTGATGGCTATCGAACAACCGTTAACAACCAATACGCCGGTGCGAAAAATGACACCCCATCCACGCAAACGTACCCGCTGGAATTTCAAACGCACATGGCCGCTGCATCTGATGCTGCTGCCTGCTGTACTGCTCACTTTACTGTTCGCCTATGTGCCCATGGGCGGCATTATTATTGCTTTTCAAGACTTCAAACCGTGGCTGGGGTTCACTGGCTCCAAATGGGTGGGCTGGGACAACTTCCGGTTCATGTTCGAATATCCCGACAGCGTTCAGGTCATCTGGAATACGGTTCTGATCGCTTCGATGAAAATTGTGGCCGGACTTGTGGCCCCCGTGGTGTTTGCCATTTTGCTGAATGAAGTTCGGAACTCCACGTTCAAACGTTTCTCACAGACCTTGGTATACCTACCCCACTTCCTGTCCTGGGTTGTCCTGGGCGGCATTCTGCTCGATATGTTATCACCGGAAGGTGGGCTGGTAAACCAGGTGTTAGCCGCGGCTGGTGTTGAACCGATCTTCTTTCTGGGAGATGGTGACTGGTTCCGTGTAACGGTGGTTGTCAGTGATGTGTGGAAGGAATTTGGATTCGGAACAATTGTATTTCTGGCAGCACTTGCGGGCATTAACCCGGCATTGTATGAGGCTTCCGAGGTGGACGGGGCAACACGACTCAGACAGACACTACATATTACCCTGCCTGCACTTGTGCCGATGATTATCGTGGTAGGTACGTTATCACTGGGCAATATCCTGAATGCAGGCTTTGACCAGATCTTTAACCTGTACAATCCGCTGGTATATGAGAAAGGCGATATTATCGATACCTTTGTCTACCGGATGGGAATTCTGAATGGCAAAATGAGCTTTGCGACCGCCGTTGGACTATTCAAATCATTTGTCGCAATGTTCTTGGTCATCTCTGCGTACCGGATGGCGTACAAAATCGCCAATTATCGTATTTTCTAAAGCGTTAGCATAATGCATTAAGGAGGAATCAAGGTGTATCACAAAACAACCGGGTACCGTATATTCAATGGCTTCAACCTGATATTCATCGCGGCCGTCTCCATCCTGTGCATCCTGCCGCTGGTCCATATTCTGGCGGTTTCCTTCAGTGGTAAAGCGGCAGCATCCGCCAATCTGGTGACACTTTGGCCGATTGATTTTACGGTGGACGCCTATACCAAAACATTTGGTAACAGTAACTTTCTGAGTGCACTCTGGATTTCAGTCCAACGTACGGTACTGGGTACACTGCTCAGTATGACACTTGTCTTCCTGACGGCTTATCCTTTATCCAAGGAGAGTCTGCATTTCAAGGGGCGCTCGTTATACGCGTGGTTTTTCATCTTTACCATGCTGTTCAGCGGGGGATTAATTCCGTCTTATATCTTGATCCAGAAGCTTGGGCTGATTAATACAATGTGGGCTCTCATTTTGCCAGGAGCGGTGGCTGTCTGGAACCTGATTCTGATGATGAACTTTTTCCGCAACGTGCCAAAAGAGCTGGAAGAAGCTGCATTCATTGATGGAGCCAACCATATCACAACTCTGTTCAAAATCTATCTGCCTGTATCCATGCCCGCCATTGCCACGATCTCCTTATTCACCATGGTAGGTCAATGGAATTCCTGGTTTGACGGGTTGATCTATATGAATGATGCTTCCAAATATCCACTTGCTACGTTAATGCAGACCATAATTGTACAGCAAGATTTCTCCAACATGAACGTGGATGCAACGCAGCTCCAGAACATGTCTCAACGTACGGTGAACGCGGCCCAGATCTTTATTGGCGCTCTGCCAATCCTGCTCGTATATCCGTTCTTGCAGCGTTTCTTCGTAAAGGGAATTGTGCTCGGGGCGGTAAAAGAGTAAGGCAAACACACGGAATCCCTTCATGGGATTCTTCTTCATTCTATAAGGTCAAGATTTCAGTTGATTCGAGCTCGCGCTCCCGCGAGTTGCGTTGTTATATTCATTAATTAACTCATCCAGCACCATGGATTGGCGAATAACCTCTGGATGCCATAGTTCCGGGTATTGAGCTGCAATCTGGTAGAGCCTTTGCCGTGCATGTTCGATACATTCCTGAATGGTTTCCGGATTATGTACCATACTCCCGCCCCCTGTTGTCCTTAAATATCCATCATCCAAAAAAGACCATCTAATATAATATTCGGAACAATAGGGGGTTTGGATTACCCCAAAATTAAAATTTTGGTTATTTTTTCTTGTAAAACATGAAATATACACATCTTCTCGGTTCAACATTCCGACAAGCAAATAAAACCGGGTAGGCTCTCATGGCCCTTCCGGTTTTATTCATGCTGTACTTTTCAATTTTCTCTATCATGCTCCATTTATCTTAAACCGACGTTATCAAACCGATTGGCTATTGTCTCGGGAAATGCATGTTTAATGGCATCAATGGCATGTTGTTCCGTTGCGCCTGCCTTCCGGATAAGCTCAATCACGCTTTGCACACAATCTGGTTCCTTCGTATTCCATGAGATTGAATCATTAACTACATCAACAATCTCCGAATACAGTTCTGCGAGCAATGCATACTCATGCATGACATGAACCATCCGAGCTGTTAGGTACTCAAGCCCTGCAACATAAGAGGCAATGTCCAGTCTTGATCTGGCATAATAGCGCAGTACAGTTGCCGCTTGTTCTGTGTCATATGTTCCAGACTGCAAAGTAGCAGCCATAACCGTATACGCAGCCGCTCCACAGGCATAGTCCTGGGACGGCAGCATATAGTCATGGGTTTCCCATTTGTATACAGCCTGAATTAATGATTCCTTGCAAACTTCCCATAGATCAACAGATTCATGAGATTCCAGCACCTGATAGTACCAGTATGGCGTACTGTTCCTGCCAAATGAATCATAGGGCAGACGAATGACTTCATGTCCTTCACTTTCTCCAATAAACAGCACCTGCTCCTCATCATCATATCCGGCAGCAATGACAAATTGATCATGCCAGAGAATCGCACCTACGCCCCGGTCAATGGAAGCTTTGATATCCAGCACGGCCTGCTTCTGATAGAGCGGAAAAGTCGGTTCAAATGAGAATCCACCATGTTGTCCCGTTGTTACGCCAAGAAAATCAGCCGCCACAAAGTTCTCTGCCATCCAGTTGTATGCCGAGATAGATTCGGCGGTCAGACGCCGATCCACCACTAATCTGAATGCACTTGCTGTCATGCCTGCAATCATGTGGCGCGGGAAATCCATCCACTGTGTGTGCAATAAAATGCGGTACATCGCATCTGTATACGAACCCACACCGTTCCATGATAGGTGTGCATCCGCAGAGGTTGGGGCTTGCGGGAAGCGAATCAAGTCCTGCAATACTTTGGCTGCCATCATCCGTCACTCCTTCCTCCCTCATTCTATCGTGCTGAATGTGCCCCCCACCGTGGTACAGTGGACCGTTTACGGTCAGGATACTTCCTCGATATCACTCGAAAATAATCAATAGCCTGCTCTTCCAATGCTTTTGCCTTCACTAGTACCTGTGCTAGATCTTCTGTCGTATCTGGTCGCAAGACACGTCTATTTTCCTGCTGAACCATATATCCTTTCATTTGGTCAATTAACGTCCCAAGCTGTTCATAACATGCATAAGCCTGGTCCAGTTCGTTCCATATCCCTCGAACATCCTGCAAATACATCCTTATTTCCGTTCTAGCATGGCAGAAAGATTCCAAAATATAACCCGCACCCGACTCATCAAAATCCCCACTCCGCAGGGCCTCCACCCACACATCATATGCCTTTCTACCTGAAGCAATATTCTGATCAGGCAGCAGACGATAGGGAATATCCCAATCCTCAATCGCCAGTCGCAGGGATTCCAGCAGCATCTGTTGTTCAGGGATACGGACCTGCTCACCAAACACCTGACAATACCAAAATCCGGTAAAGTTTAAGCCGAAATTGTCATACAACAAAATCTGCGGTTTCTTGCTCCATCCGTCTTGCACATAAAAGATGCGGTCACTGTCATCATATCCATGAATAACACCGAACTCAGGAATCCAGTAGATCACACCAGTGCCTTCATCAATACTACGTCTCACCCAATTCACTGCATCCTGCTGGTAATAACCAAACGTGGAATGACGTGTACGTCCCCCATCCCAGATCGTGAATATCCCCACGTTATCAACTCCGGGACGATGTGCTTCCCCCCATTGTCCATACGCTGTAACCGACATGGGAAGTAGTCGGCGATGCACCGACAGCTTGAAAGCCATGCCCGTATATCCGGCAAGTACAACCTTGGAATCTTGAAACTGGCCCGTATGGGTGAGTATCGCATGCAGACTATCCACGTACGATTTGGACTCCCGCTTCATGATGAGGTTATTTAACATATTCTCAGCCAAGAACGTACCTTCTCCTCTCTACATCGGTTTATTCCACGTTTTGCTTATGTTGTATCGCGAGCCTGTGGATCAACCCTTCTGCGCTTTGCTGAAGCTTGCGTCTAAGCCACTCAGGAGACAAAAGTTCCTCCCATTCGCTAATAAACAAATGCTGCAAGAAAGCATCCGTGTCATAAAATTCAATTGAATAAATCTGATCTTGCCTAGCCTGGATACGATACCCTTGCCATAGGTCCATTTGCTGCAATTCTTTCAAGCGAATCTCAGCTACAAACGGTTTACGCACAGGCAGTGGTTCTTCCCATCCACCTAGGAGAGCATCTGGCCTGTACTCAAATCTCTCATCCAAGATCGATACATGAACAATGCCTTCCAAGCGAATGGCCACTTGCTGCACAGGATCTGCTTCATAACCCACCACGTAATCGGCGTTAAACTGGGATATCATCTTCAATGGACACAAGGAAAACTGCCGTTCTCCATCGTGATCCCTGTAATGAATATGTACTCTGCACAATTCAGTTATGGCATGGGACAACAATTCAAAGAATTGCAGCTGCTTCGGTTGCGCCGAAAATACCGGAAGCTCGCTACTTCCCATTTGTTGTTCCTCCAACGTAAAACGCTCCAGCAAATGTGCTACACGTTTCACCGCGTCTGCTTGATCATAATCGTAATGTCGATATCGATGCGCAAGATATTTCAGTACACGTTGCTCTTCTTCGGTCATATACAAATGGGCAATCGAAAAGTCTGATCTTCATAACAATAGCCCCGATATTTTGCCATATACATCAAAGGGGCTCGCAGGGAACTTGCCATATATTCAATATCACGCTGAGCCTGACGACGGGAGATTTCAAACTCACGGGCAAGCCAGCTGCTATTCGGAAAACGTCCACCCCGAATCTGTTCGTCAAACCAGTGAATCCGATGCATGTTACTCATCTTCCCGCCCCCATCTCATCCATCCCTAATATATTCGATTATATCAAAAGACATGGCCCGTTCCGAAGAACAGGCCGGTTATGTTATACGTGTGCCTTATCCACTCTGGATTGCACGGCTTTGAAGCATTTCTTGCATACTTTCAGACTTGTACCGTCTGTTTTTGTTTGCGTATACAACAATTTAATTCGGGTACTGCTACACACCGGGCATGTTCCCCGGCCCCTGGAAGGAAGACTCCACAAGACGCGTCCTCTTTTAGTTTTTGCCAATGGTTGTGAACCTCTTTTCGATATGGTTTGTGTGTTCACCGTTATTATATAGGGCCTGGTACGACACAGAATGTCGCATCAGTATTAGAAGTATTTCAAAAAGTCCCCAATTGATCACGAAGTATTAGAAAATAAAAATGTCCCCTCTTCGACCTGAAGAAAGGACAACATTTAGGAAAGATCTGTGCTCGTCCGAGCGGCAGCCTGCAATAATGGTTGCAAGAGTCCTGGAAATCGTGTTTCCAGATCTTCGGACCGCAGGGTGAGAAAATGCTGTGTACCCTGCACTCTGACCCGAATAACTCCGGCTTCCCGCAGGGTCCGAATGTGGTGCGACATCGTTGACTTCACAACAGGTGCATGAAAATGACTGCATGGCTGCTCCCCACTTCTGGCAGCCTCGGCAACAATCCCAAGACGGGTCGGGTCGCTTAGTGCATACAATACGGAGGAAAGTTCAATATCTGATACTTGTGGATGGTGTAAAATCTTCATACTGTAGTCTCCTTTTTTCAGACTATCCATTGTATTTTAACACAGATCCATGATATATTTCTAATGTTCGATACCAATCGAACTTTAATGATTTCGTTATGTAACCCCTGCTGTTAGGCACGGGATTGACATCATACTACATTTTGCAAATGTTACACACCGTTTCTGAAATGTTGCGAAATACACATCACTTTAGGAGGTTTTTATGAACAACACCGCAACCGCATCATCAGGGGAACGGACCGGAATACAGGAAGGATTAATCGTAGGCTTACTTGGCTTTACCGTTGTACTCGTTGTTATGAATACAATGATGTTTAATCTGGCCCTGCCCAAAATTGCAGCCGAATTTATGCTTACATCCGTCGCTTCCTCTTGGATTGTTACAGGGTATTCCATTGTATTTGCCATTTCCTCGATTACGTTCTCACGTCTATCGGATTTCATACCTATTCGTACATTATTCACGACCGGGCTTACGTTACTTGGTGCAGCATCCGTTCTCGGGTTCTTCAGTAATCATTTCATCATTTTGCTTATTGCACGTCTGATTCAGGCTGCGGGTGCTGCTTCGGTTCCGGGGCTAGCCATCGTGCTGATTACCCGGTACATTCCACATGATCGCCGGGGTAAATCGATGGCGGTCATCATGTCAGCAAGTTCACTGGGGCTTGGACTTGGTCCCGTCATCGGCGGAAGTATTACTCAGTTTCTGGGATGGCATGATCTGTTTATCGTTACGGGATTAACGTTATTCTTGATTCCTGTATTCTTCAAACTGCTTCCTCGGGAAACAACGCAAAAAGGTTCATTTGACCTGCTGGGTGCTGTGCTTCTTGCTATCGGTACTACAGGTGTGCTGTTATTTCTGACTTCCCGTCAGTGGTTCACGCTTGTTATCGGTGTTGCGGCACTACTTCTGTTCTGGCTCCGAATTCGGCGCGCGGCAGATCCATTTGTTCAACCTGCTTTGTTCAAAAACAAAAAATATATGATGCTCAGCTCGCTAGGTATTGTATCGTACATTAATAACTTCTCAACGTTGTTCCTGTTACCTCAAATTTTGGCGCATTTATATGGACTGACACCTGCTCAATCCGGACTCGTCATCTTCCCGGGTGCAGTCGTATCCATGCTGCTGTCCAACCGAATCGGCCGTATGATTGACCGACATGGCAATACGTTGCTGTTGAAATTTGCACCATGGTTGCTACTTGCTGCTGCCGGATTGTTCGCCTTATTTGCAGACAATAACATCTACGCCATCATGGCCGTGTATGTCCTGCTCAGCGTAGGCTTCTCTTCCCTAACCACCAGCGTGTCCAATGAATTGTCTGGCAATCTGACCATGGATCAGGTGGGCGCAGGTATGGGGCTGTTCCAACTCAGTCAGTTCTTCAGCGGTGCCTTCAGTGTTGCTGTTACTGGCGTAGCGTTGACTGCGATGCAAAACATGCCACTGTCCTCAGCGTACACCAATATTTTCTGGGGTATGACCGTAGTTGCACTGGCATCCGTTATTTTCTCTCAGGTGTATCTGAGAATGCAGTCACGGAAAGTCACGGAAACAAGTAGCCGGATCTAACATCATATTTAACCAAAAGAAGTCAGGAAGGGACCTTCGGGTTCTGGACCTGACTTTTTTTCTATCCCATTTTTCTGTACATGTGTCAGCTCCCCTCTCCCACAAACACCAAACAGCCCCAAGGACGCGTTCATCACGCTCCTCGGGGCTATTATTTTATGGTTGACCAACTTCTCTATTCTTCTACACTGATTATACTATTCAAACAGGTCCAAACGAAGACGTTTCAGACTTGTATGTTTGATGTACCACTGGCCTTCGATTTTGACAAAAGTCTCATGGTAGTGTCCAAATCCGTGGAAGGATTTGTTTTCATTGCCCTCCGGGAACGTTACCCAATCTTCCATTGGGGAGATGACCTTTGCTTCGTTCTCAGATACAAATTCAACTTCGGCGCTATGAACATGATGCACGGTTACGGCAACATCCACCAGATCACGGAATACTTGTACGATTGTATCACGGCCTGTTAATACCGGAATTGGATTACCTTCTGTGCTGAAATCGGCCACTGCATCCGGAGCAAACACATCACCCAAGGTATCCCACTGTTTTGTATCAATATAGCGGCAATAGCGCGCCTTGGTGTTCCGAATGTTTTCCAGCGCGAGCAATTGTTCCAGTCCTGTGATCGTTGATTGGCTCATGTGTTGTCCCTCCAGAGATGTAAAATGTGATGTAAGATTTGGATCATGTATGTATGCATACTATACCTTCCTTATTGTACCATTCGGCTTCTATTAGGTACAACGATACAAAAAAATCTTTCCTTACCTCTCGCGAGGTTGGGGAAAGATCTGGATATACCTATGTGGCAGACGAGTTAACCACGTCCATCGAAACTTCACTTCTAGTGCAAGTTACAGGGAATGTGCACCCTTCATCTGGGAAGCCAGTTCTGACATTTTTTTATTGTTCAAAAAACTTTCCATCTCTTCTTCCGCCTGCACCATCACCTGCTGGATCAAACAGCCTGCGTTATGATTCTGACTACATTCGAACAGGGACGCCTGACCTTCAATCGCATGAATGATCTCCAGGAAAGAAGGATCAGGATTTTTACGACTAAGCCGGTAGCCACCATTGGCACCAGAAGTCGATTCGATCATGCCCGCCTTAACCAATTTGGTCAAAATTTTGGACAGATACGTTGGTGACACCTTCTGCAATTCTGCAAGTTGGTGTACACTAACCAGCTGTTCGGGGGCAGTACTTACAAGATGAAGCATCGTATGCAAAGCATAATTTGTCGCTTTTGAATATTTCATGAGGGCACCTCATTATATACGGATTTAATTTATCCATAATAGACTTGATTAAGCTCTCTGTCAAACCACTATACCTCAAGTGCTGGCAACATCGAAAGGATACGGGGTTAATTGTGATACAATCCGCGGTAATCCGTAGGGGTCATCCCCTCATGAGCCATAAACTGGCGGTTAAAATAACTGGCATTGGGATACCCCGCTTCCTCCGCGATTTGTCCAATGTTGGCCGTAGGCCGTTCGAGTAACCATTGCTTCGCCATCTGTAGTCGTGAACGAGTGATAAACTCCATAGGCGTCATCTCCACAGCACTCTTGAACATTTTACAAAAGTAATACGAACTCACCCCTGCAAGATCCGCCCAGTCCTGTAACAGGAAAGGTTGACAGGCCTCTTGCTGCATCTGTGGAAGAAGTGCAAGAACCCGACTCTCCGCCTTACTTGTAGTACGTGTGCTCTTTAAAGGTACCGCATGCTGCACGAACTCGGCGAGTACAGCATAGGTCAGTGTGGATAGCTGAGCCGGACGCAGCATCGTGTTCTGTTCCGCTTCAGTCAGCAAGGCCAGATGAGCCTCTTCCCAAGAGCTGCGTTGCCGCAGTGTCCATAATAGATTGCGATGTAACCCCCGCTCGATCATATAATCATGCAGACGTTCACCGTAAAAATGAACCCATCGTACATCCCACGGATCATCTTCACTACTATAATAATGCTGTCGCTGCTGCGGGAAATAGAGTACGGCCTGACCTGCGCGAAGCTCATGCACCACCCCGTCCACCTCCACATATCCCTTGCCCGAAGCGACATAGTGAATATTAAAATTGTTCAGTGCACCTGCCTCCCGCAACACGGAATGCTGGACGTGGTCCATATAATGTCCAACGGATTCGGGATAACAAAAATATGGAATATCCTGCAGGGTAAGCAATACGGTTTGTCTCATCATAGCCGGTTCTCCTTGATCAACAATATTGTGTTAACTAACTTCAATATATTATCATTTTAATTCATTGGTCTATTCTTTATAATCACAATATACATTTATACACAGGAGGATACAACACATGAATTCAGTTCAAAAATTGCGTTGGGGCATTCTTGGTAGCGCTAGCATTGCTGTGGAATCCGTCATTCCAGGCCTGCAGCAATCCGATTTGAATGAAGTAACCGCGATTGCCAGTCGAGACGAAGATAAAGCCAAACAGACGGCCGAACAACTTGGGATCGACAAGGCTTATGGCAGTTATGAAGCTTTGCTCGCTGATGATTCCATTGATGCCGTATATATCCCACTGCCGAATCATCTACATCGGGAATGGACGATCCGGGCTGCTGAAGCAGGCAAACATATTTTGTGCGAAAAACCACTGGCTCTGACAGAACAGGAAGCTCAGGAGATGGTTCAAGCTTGTGCAGATGCAGGTGTGCATCTGGCTGAAGCATTCATGTACCGCCATCATCCACGATATGAGCAGATCCGAGATATCATTGCCAGCGGTGAGATTGGTGAGATCCGTGGTATGCACAGCACATTTTCATTTAATAACTCCAATGCATCCGGCAATGTCCGCTTTCGGCGGGATTGGGGCGGAGGTGCACTGTATGATATCGGATGTTATTCCATCAGCGTAGCACGTCTGCTGCTTGGTCAAGAACCAAGTGCAGTTACCGTTATTGGCATGTTCTCCCCACAGCATGATCAGGTCGATATGATGGCTTCCGGACTGCTGGAATTCGATAATCACGTTGGCGTGACGTTTGACAGCAGCATGTGGGCAGCTTTCCGCAACACGCTGGAGGTATTGGGATCCGACGGGATTATTGAAGTCCCTTCGGCATTTATCAGCGGACAGGACCGCAGTTCCAACTTCTATGTAACGGCTGGTGGTGAACGCAGAGAGATTGAAGTCCCGCAAGTGAACCACTACTCTCTACAGGGAGATGATATGGCACGTGCTGTACTTCAGGGCAAGGATCTGCGCTTCGCCCCTTCCGATGCGGTAGCTAATATGAAAGTACTGGAAGCTTGCCTTCGTTCAGCGGAAGAACGTACACGAATTACACTATAATTGAGAGGATGAACTGACTTATGGAATATATCGAAATTGCTGGTGCAGGTAAACGTATCTCCAGATTGATTAAAGGAACCGATTATTTCGTGCATAATGCCTACGATAAAGCAGCTACGAACATGGATGCTTTTCTGTCGATTGGCGGTAACACTGTAGATACAGCACATATCTATTGTGGTGGACAGAGTGAGGAAGTCCTTGGTCGTTACATGAAAGAACGTGGTAACCGCGACCAGATCGTCATTCTCACCAAAGGCGCGCATCATGACCAGAATGGACCACGTGTGAACGCTGATGCCATCCGCAGTGACTTGATGGAAAGTCTGGAACGTCTTCAGACAGATCACGTAGAGATGTATGCCTTGCACCGCGATGATCCCAATACCCCTGTCAGTGTTATTCTTGAAGCACTGAACGAACATATTGAATCCGGTAAAATCGGCGCAATTGGCGCCTCCAACTGGACCTGGCAGCGGCTCGAGGAAGCCAATGCATATGCTGCGGCAAATGGCCTGAAGGGCTTCACATTCAGCAGCCCAAATCTCAGTCTCGCCAAGGCAAACGAACCTTTCTGGGAAGGCTGTGTGTCAGCAGATGCAGAGACGCTCGCATGGCATGAGCAAACCAAACTACCATTGCTATCCTGGTCCTCCCAAGCGCGTGGTTTCTTCACTGGAAGATTCACACCTGAAGTTCTGGATAACGAAGATCTGGTGCGTGTATTCTACAGTGATGGCAACTGGGAACGGTTGCGTCGGGCTGAACAATTGGCTAATTCGAAGAAAACATCACCCATTCAGATTGCACTCGCTTATGTATTGAATCAGACGTTCCCAACCTGTGCCCTGATCGGTGCTCAGAATCAGGCGGAGCTGCTGTCCTGTGACGAAGGTTCCCGCATCACGCTGACTCCTGCTGAAATAACATGGCTGGATCTGGGCAGTGATGTACCGGCTGGCATCTAAAGAAAATTAATCATTCGATCATTAATTTTAATGACTCTAAGGGGCTGATATTCCGCGATAACGCGTAATATCAGCCTTTCCTGTTGTGTAAAAGCGATCCACTATTGTAAACCCTATTGCACAATTACCGTATCCTTGTTCACTTTCCCCCCACTTGCCCGGGAACAAATAAAGAAGGACTTACCCCAGAATAAAATGTACCCTATAAGATGGACACTTTAAAAAAGGTCATCTTGTAGGGTCTTTTTGTGTACAATGAATAAAAAAACGAGCGGTGGTCAAGCGAATGTCAAAAAAACACTT
>NZ_JAULSQ010000014.1:0-167363 GCF_032452295.1 Paenibacillus sp. ClWae2A | reverse complement strand
CCTGTTCGGGGAGCCATATGGAGAGGTGTCCGAGCTGGCCGAAGGAGCACGATTGGAAATCGTGTAGGCGTCACAAGCGTCTCGAGGGTTCGAATCCCTCTCTCTCCGCCAGATAATTTTTTTAGCAAGGCCCGTTGGTCAAGGGGTTAAGACACCTCCCTTTCACGGAGGTAACAGGGGTTCGAATCCCCTACGGGTCATAATATGGAGGCTTAGCTCAGCTGGGAGAGCATCTGCCTTACAAGCAGAGGGTCGGGGGTTCGATCCCCTCAGCCTCCACCATATAACTTTATAACGACGCGGGGTGGAGCAGCCCGGTAGCTCGTCGGGCTCATAACCCGAAGGCCGCAGGTTCAAATCCTGCCCCCGCAATTAACTTTCCTTGAGAAAGTACTATGGAACCGTGGTGTAGTTGGCCTAACATGCCTGCCTGTCACGCAGGAGATCGCGGGTTCGAATCCCGTCGGTTCCGCCATTTTTAATTAAATATACACCGTGCCGGTGTAGCTCAACTGGTAGAGCAACTGACTTGTAATCAGTAGGTTGGGGGTTCAAGTCCTCTCGCCGGCACCATTTTTAGTATTTACATCTGGATTTGTGATAGAATGTATATTATAGATGCAGTTGCTAATACTAAGATACTCTTAGTGGATGAATGGCTTACTCTATGGCGATCGTGGCGAAGTGGTTAACGCACCGGTTTGTGGATCCGGCATTCGGGGGTTCAATTCCCCTCGATCGCCCCATGATTTTTTAATGGGGATTAGCCAAGCGGTAAGGCAACGGACTTTGACTCCGTCATGCATAGGTTCAAATCCTATATCCCCAGCCATTTCATTACGAGTCATTAGCTCAGTTGGTAGAGCACCTGACTTTTAATCAGGGTGTCGAAGGTTCGAGCCCTTCATGACTCACCATTATATTTTGCGGTCGTGGCGGAATTGGCAGACGCGCACGGTTCAGGTCCGTGTGGGCTAACCCCCCGTGGAGGTTCGAGTCCTCTCGACCGCACCATATGTTTTGCGGAAGTGGCTCAGCGGTAGAGCATCGCCTTGCCAAGGCGAGGGTCGCGGGTTCGATTCCCGTCTTCCGCTCCAATATTTGCGCCCTTAGCTCAGCTGGATAGAGCGTTTGACTACGAATCAAAAGGCCGGGAGTTCGAATCTCTCAGGGCGCGCCATTATTTTCATAAGTATCGGGATGTAGCTCAGCTTGGTAGAGCACCTGGTTTGGGACCAGGGGGTCGCATGTTCAAATCGTGTCATCCCGATTTTCTTATTTTGCGGGTGTAGTTCAATGGTAGAACTTTAGCCTTCCAAGCTAATAGCGTGGGTTCGATTCCCATCACCCGCTTCCGAGTAACATACAGAAAAGTCTTTGCTTATAGCAATGGCTTTTTTTTTGCGTTAAAAAGAATATGTATATTCTATTTAAAATAGGGTCAATTGTCATTTGATTAAGGATGAAATCTTTGTTTAAATAAATAGAACAATTCGTATCTGATTAACCGCATTTATTTATAAAGGAGGACAAACAGTAATGAAAAGAGCTCTGGTCATTGGTGGAAACGGAACATTAGGTAAAGCCGTTGTTGCGAAACTGAGAGATTATTCCGTTGAGGTTATTACAGCAGGTAGACAATCCGGGGATGTCCAGGTGGATATGACGTCGACAGAGAGTATTACTACCCTCTTCGAAACGGTGAAAAATATTGATTACGTCATTGTGGCGGCGGGCCAGACCCATTATGCGAAACTCGAAGAACTGACACCTGAGAACAATATGATTAGTGTGCAGGGTAAACTGCTTGGACAGGTCAATATCGTATTGATTGGACAGCACTATATTAACGACAAGGGGAGTTTCACGCTGGTCAGTGGCATTATACAAGACCACCCTATTGAGCAAGGTGCATCAAGTGCTATGGTCAATGGGGCTATTGATTCGTTTGCCAGAGCGGCAGCGTTTGAGTTACCAAGAGGCATTCGTTTGAATTCGGTTAGTCCTAATCTGTTTGTAGAGTCGGCGGAAAAATATAAGGATTTCTTTATTGGATTTAATCCCGTACCTGTAGAGAAAGTAGCTAATACGTTTATCCAGAGTGCACTTGGGATCGAAACAGCCCAGAACTTTAAGATTTATTAAAAGCCTGATGTGAATGAAGAACTGCTGAATGAAGCCATCTGAAATATAAAATTAAAGGAGAACAACAGAATAATCCTGTTGTTCTCCTTTTGTTTTCCATGAAACGGACTGGTGTGTGGAATTAGGGAGCAGATGCTCCAAGAACTTCGAGCATTTCTTTACGTTTGAGCGATTCGGCAATGGGGCCGTCAATGAGCCATTTCTTAGCATTGAGGACATAGACATGACCATTTTGGACAGCGGGCAGGCTTTTCCACACTTGGAGTTGCTGGATTTCGTTGAGTTCATCTTTTGTTTTTTTGCAATGCTTCAGCTGACCCATCTGAGCTAATGGACACGATAAACAGATAGTCTGCTTTGATTTCAGGCAAAAGCTCTAGTAAAGGATTAACCTCATCCGGTGTATATTCTATCGCTGTTCGTGGCAGGATCAGATACATTTTGCCGAGTGCGGCATGATTATGCCTATGCCCAATACGGATATCGGCTTCACCGCCAGTGCAAATGAGCAGAAGATGTGTATCCGTTAATACAAATGGTGGAAAAAACGACGCTTGATCGATCATTTCAGATGTCTTGAATCTTGCATATAGGTCACGGGTATGGTCACCGTTAGATATCAGTGGAAAGACTTGCAAAGTCACCAGAATCCCTCCTTAACTTGCAATAGTAACATTACATATGATGTATTTGAGAATCATTATCAATTATCACATATTGTCATACAAATAAGAAGTCCATATGATAATATGAAATGATATACAGAAGAGAAAGCGAGGGGGGGATATAGAATGTGGTTTATACTTGGTTTTATTATCTTAGTTTCGATATTTGGTATTCGCACGACGGGTCGATCTAATAAACTAAAACAGCAGTTCCAATCAAGGTTACATGCAGTAGGGATTCATCAGTCAGGGCTTCCACAAGTTGCGGAAGGCAGGCGGGTGGATGTGCTGTTAGGTAATGGGAACTTATATATTCAAAGTGGTCAGCAAACGTTTGAACTCTCATTAAGAAAAATTGGGAGTGCAGGATATCCAAAAAGAACAGGTAGCTCAAATTCGAGAAATTATCTCGTAATACACTACGAGATGAATGGTAGGGTACGTCCGATAGTATTAAGATTTATGAAGCCTGCGCACGCTAAAGCATTTCTATGGGAAATCGAGGGCCAGCTATTCGCGCGAAACTCAAGTGATGGAATTGTAAGACTTTAGAAACTCTGATCATTGAACCGCGTAACTCTCCACTATAAATTGAATTGAAATAGGTTACGAGTTGGAAAATAGCCAATACATAGTTCCCATCATCTAAACCATTGAGCGAATAACCAGTAAAATCGCAACCGATGTTAATCGTAGAATTACTCAAATAACAGATCATTTAATTCACTACGCAAAAAAAGACAAGCCCTCTCCTACGATGTCCGCAGGAAGAGGAGCTTGCCTTTTTATTAAGAGCCAGCGATTAGTATCTTTCAAGAATCGTCTGTGTCTTCAAGCCATCAGCCGGAATCAGCCAGTTGTTGTTCTCCAGCAATTGCAGCAGTTGGGTACGCAGTCCGGATACGGCTACAGTATCATCGGTTTTGAAAGAAACCTCTACGATATTCCCAATACCTGTACCTGCTGCGTCACGGATCGGCCATACTTCGAGTGTAAGCTCTTGACCATTCCATGTACCTTCATATCGTTGGAATGTGATAGGGCCATATGCACGGGATTGAGTCAGTTGCTGCTTGCCCCAGTTGGAGGCAGACCAGTTTTTCAATTTGCCAGGGAGCTTGTCCAGTAACATGTTCAAGGCTTCTTGCTCCGAAGGAAGTTCAACACCTGTCGTTTTGGTATCGACTTTTTTGGTGTTGGAGAAGCTCAGGGTCTGTTTTTCGTATCCCCAATCAATCTCAGCCTCGTAATTATCATCAGACTTATCAAATCCTTCTTGGTTAGCCAGTGTCAGCGCTGCATTGATGTCACCATTGATGACAGAGTACCGTTTTTTATAGGTCAGTTCATAATTATTTTTGTCATCCTTTTTGCGAAAACGAACATTCCATCCTTGCTCATCCAGTCCGAGCGCATTGGTGTCAAAGTACTCTACGTTAATGTTTTTTGGCGTGGAACTTAGGCCGAGGGTCTGAATCACTTCACTGCGTGGTGTCCCATCTGTATTCAATACCAGTTCCGGTTTGGCCAGAAACTTTACTTCATAAGCAGGAACGGCATTGGCAGCTGCTGAAGCCTGGGGTGCTCCCAGAAACGTCAGTCCACTTCCCAATGTTACGATGCTCAGCATGAATGAGGCGGTTACCTTTTTCCACTTTTTCAAAACCAATCACTCTCCTAATCTGGATTAACGTACAGATCTCACTTTATCGCCCGAGTATCTGAAAGCGATTAACGGGGAGCGCACATTGCGTTAACCCTGCATAGATTTGATGAATGGCAAACGATAGTTTATAGAGGATGAGGGCAATCAGCCATGGGAAATGGGGAAGCCGTGACTCACCTCTCGCAGCACTTCTTTGAAGCGGTTTACCTGAACTGAAGGGTGGCGGTCCTTGTTATGTACCGTATAGATATGGCGCGGTGCCTGCTCTCCCGGAATGGGAAGAACTTGAATGAGCCCGTGCTGTTCCTCCCACTGTACTGCCATCCGAGACATGAATGAGACATGCCCCCCGATTAACACGAGCTGTTTGATCGCTTCCAGAGAATCCATCTCCACCGTGCTTCGCAAACGAATGTCATGTTGCGCGAGCCATTGGTTGGTTAGCCGCCGAGTACTGGATTCATTGCCATGTAAGGCAAAAGGAATTTGCGCGATATGATCGGGTGTTAATGTATCCTTCTGGGCCAACCCATGCTGCGGAGAACAGATCAGTACCAGGTCGTCTTCACATAACGTCTCAGCTTGCAGCGCGGGTCCAACAAATGGCTCAGAAGAGATCACACCCAGATCAATCTGATGCCGAATTAACATCTCGCGAATAACAGGTGATGGTTTGACGGATAAGACGATTCGAATGCCTGGAAATTCCTGAGAAAAGGTGTTGAGTATGGCGGGCAGCAGATATGTAGCCGGTACATAGCTTGCCCCAATGTGCAGGGTGCCCCGATAGAGACTGTCATATTCCTTCACTACCCGCCTTGCCTCTTGGGTAAGAGCATTAATTTTGACAGAATAGTGCAGCAGAGCTTGTCCCGCCTCGGTTAGAAAGGTCTTTCCACTGCGCGATTCGAATAATCGCACGCCCATCTCTTCCTCCAATGACTTCATATGAAATGTAACGGTTGGTTGTTTGATCCCCAGTAACTCGGCCACACTGGTCATGTGATGATGCTTGTCGATCAGCTCAACAATTTGCAGTTTGATCAGATTCAATGACCCAACACTCCTCTCATTTCTACTAGCCCAATATATAAGATGATCTAATATTTTTCATAAAGACGGAGAGTACAGAACCAATCTGAAGAAGCGGAGCGTTCGCCTTTATCCCCGGATTTCTCCCTTTATAAAGGGAATATAAGAAATCTGGGGATAACAGCGATCGGAAGATGGTGCTGTAATCGGAGCGACAACATGAAAATTAATTTAGTTCACCTACTATAGATTTAATCTATGAACATCAACAGAATTCATCTAAAAAGTTAATTCCAATTTTACATACAAGACATACAACTCGCGAAAGCGGACGTTAAACTGAGAACAGTGCAAGAGATCAAGTAACAGAAGACAGGCAGGGATGCTTATGAAATTAGAGATAACAGGAATTCAAAAATCATTTAATCAAACACCCGCACTGCTGCCAACAGATCTAACGCTTGAACATGGAAAGTTCACGACACTGCTCGGCCCATCGGGCTGTGGCAAAACAACACTGCTCCGTATGTTGGCCGGGCTGGAACAGCCGGACGCGGGGGAGATTCGTGCAGATGGTCAGTGTATCTACTCTGCGGCGAAGCGGATTGATATACCAACACACAAGCGTAATCTGGGCATGGTGTTTCAGGATTTTGCATTATGGCCGCATATGACCGTATACGAAAATGTAGCGTTTGGCCTGAAGGCCGGAAAACAGAAATCTGATCTCCGGCAAAAGGTGAACGAGGCGCTTGGTATGGTTCGCCTGCAAGGCATGGAAGATCGATATCCTCATCAGCTGTCTGGTGGACAGCAGCAAAGGGTTGCTTTTGCCAGAGCCGTAGCGGTCAGACCTGGTGTGATCCTGTTCGATGAGCCACTAAGTGCATTGGATGCTGTACTCCGGGAAGAGATGCGGATTGAGATGATGTCCTTGGTACGGGATATGGGACTGACTGCGCTGTATGTCACACATGATCAGATTGAGGCGATGTCGATGTCGGATGAGATTGTGGTGATGCAGAAGGGGCGGATATTGCAAAAAGGAAGTCCGGAAACGATCTACTCGGCGCCAAGTGATCCGTATGTCGCTTCGTTTATCGGAAAGTCCAACTGGCTCACGCCTAATCAATCGATGGTGCGTCCAGAGCATGTCACCTGGAACAAAACAGGTCATGACGATCTGTGTTATCCAGGGACGGTACTTAGTGTCAGCTATGTAGGTGAGCGCTATGAAGTACGAGTGCAGATGGAAGGGCTTGGCGTATGGACAGCCTATATGAACCAAAGAGTGCGCGTAGGGGAGCGGGTGCAGCTCTATGTAACACCTGAGCGGATATGCCGAATGGACGGGTATGACCACCCGAGTATGAAGCAGAACGAAGCGATCGCAGTGGCATATTAAATTGTTAAACGAGCACGCAGTTGAAAGCAGGAGTACACATTTTATAAGAAACCAGGGGAGATGGACGAATATGTTGGGTATGAAAACACGGAAAAAGAGCGCAATGCTGTTATTAACAGCGGTCATGAGTATCAGTTTGTTCGGATGTAGTACAGGGAACACAACCACAGGCAATGCGGCACAACCCGCAGGTGAAGGAAACACAGCAGCAGCGGCGGAAACAACGAAACCGGCTGGCGGCAAGCTGGTTTTGTACAGTGCTGGCCCACAGAAGCTGGCGGATAACATCGTGAGCGGATTTACGGACAAAACGGGGATTGAAGTCGAGATGTTCCAGGGAACGACAGGCAAAATTCTGGCTCGTATGGAAGCAGAGAAGTCCAATCCGGTTGCAGACGTTGTAATTCTAGCCTCGCTGCCTTCAGCACAGGCTTTGAAAGCAGACGGACTGACCATGCCTTACCCTGAAGCAGCCAATGCAGACAAGCTGAACAAGGATTGGTCGGATGCAGAGGGCAACTATTTTAGCAGCAGTGCTTCCGCACTGGGTATTGTGTATAACACCAAACTGGTATCTACACCACCAACAAGTTGGGCAGAGCTGGCTACGCCTGCGTGGAAAGATGCAGTGAACATTCCCGACCCTACATTATCAGGTTCAGCACTCGACTTCATCACAGGATACCTGAGTGCGAAAGGTGAAAAATGGGATATGCTGAGTGCCTACAAAGCCAATGGTGTAGCGATGGCAGGCGCCAATCAGGAAGCACTTGATCCTGTCATTACGGGTGCCAAAAGCATCGTAGCAGCAGGTGTGGATTACATGGCGTATTCCTCAAAAGCAAAAGGTGAGCCACTGGATATCGTATATCCTGAGGAAGGCACGGTAATCAGCCCAAGACCGGCAGCGATTCTGAAATCCAGTCCAAATGTAGAGAACGCCAAAGCGTTCATTGACTACCTGTTATCCGATGAAGCACAGAAACTCGTTGCAGATGCTTATCTGATCCCGGGCCGCGAAGACATTGAAGCGACTAACCGTGCCAATGTGAAGGATATTCCACAGCTTAAAGTGGATTGGAACTGGATGAGCGAACATGGCGAAGAGACAGCAGCACGTTTTTCCGAGACTTTTAAGTAAGAAGAACAAGTATAGAGACAACTAGGCAAAAGGAATACCTGCTGTCTGTGGAAAGTCATGTGAGGTGAACGTAGTGAAACCTGTTGTATTGGACAACAACCGAATTTTTCGGAGAGTGGGCGTGATTCTGGCCCTCTTTCTGCTGACCATAAGCATTGGCGTGCCGCTCTTGCTGATCTTCTGGCAAAGTGTGTATCCGGACGGACAATGGGACTGGATGGCTCCGATTCGCACGATTACAGGTCATCATCTATCGGGTGTGTTGCTGAATTCCGTCTGGCTTGGTATCTGCGTTGTAGCAGTAACCACGCTGCTGGCGCTACCGCTGGCCTGGATGATGGCGAAGACTCGGATGGGCGAGCATCGCTGGGTGGATGTAATCCTGATGATTCCGTTCATGACCCCGCCGTATATCGGATCGATGGGCTGGATTCTGTTTATGCAAAAAGGGGGATACCTTCAGCAATGGGTGCCATCATCTGCGGGCTGGAGTGAGCTGTTCTTCAGCTTCTGGGGCATGGTGCTCATTATGAGCTTGCACCTGTTCCCATTCCTGTATCTGCTGCTTCGGGATGCATTGATCCGAATCGGTGGCAATCTGGAAGAAGCGGGAGCTGTGCACGGTGCACGTGCGGGGTATCGTTTCAGACGTATTATTTTACCCTTATTGTTGTCGTCCTACGGCATGGGGATCATGCTGGTCTTTGTCAAAACGATTGCGGAATTCGGAACACCGGCGACCTTTGGGCGCAAGATTGGCTATTATGTCATGACCTCCGAGATCCATAAGTACATCTCCAGTTGGCCGATTGACTTCGGCAAGGCGACTTCGCTGGCATCGGTGCTGTTGTCCGTCTGTCTGGTGATGTGGTATATGCAGTCTGCCATGAGTCGAAAGTTCACGTATCGTTTGGTTGGTGGCAAAGGGCAACGTTCGAAGCGATATTCTCTTCGTGGCGGAGCAGGATGGTTGTGCGGGGTGTATCTTGCAATCCTGTTGATCCTGTCGATAGGTATTCCGTATTTCTCCATCATCGCCGCTTCGACCATGAAGTTACGGGGATCGGGAATTGCTTTTGATAATCTGACCTTGGATCATTACAAGGAGCTGTTATCATGGGGATCAGTGAGTATGAAGGCGATCGGTAACAGTCTGGGATTATCCCTCGCGGCTTCAACCGTTGCTGTTATTATCGGTACGGGTTTTGCGCTCGCGATCGGCAGATCATCTTCATTCATGCAGCGTGTGATTGACTTGTTCAGTTTGTTGCCTAATACGGTGCCGGGTATCGTGATGGTCGTGGGTCTGATTCTGTTCTGGAACTCACCCTGGATGCCAGTCACGTTGTATAACACCTACGGCATGGTTGTTCTCACGTACGTTGTTCTCTTCTTGCCTTACACCGTGCAGTATGTAAAATCGAGCTTTACCCAGATTGACGGAACATTGTTCCAGGCTGGGCAAGTATTTGGCGGGAAGCCGCTGTATATTCTGCGGCGTATCCTGATCCCGCTGATCCTACGCGGCATGTTGGCGGGTTGGATGATGACCTTTACGATTGCAACAAGGGAACTGGTCGGATCGTTGTTGATTCTTCCGCCGTCGATGCAGACGTCGGCTACGTATATTTTTGCCCAGTTTGAACAAGGTCAGGTATCACTGGGAATGGCGATGGCCGTGGTGACTGTAGGTATGACGGTACTGATGCTGCTGGGAATCGAACTGCTGAATTCAAAGAGAAAGTGGAATGCATCATGATCAAACTGAACGTATGGGGCGGTGCAGGGGAACATGGGCGTTCCGCCTATCTCCTGAGCGGGAGCCAGTTTCGCCTTTTGCTGGATTGTGGTATCAAAAAAGAAGGCACGGGCCAGTATCCGCTGATTGACCCGGAGATTGTCCCGCAACTGGATGCGGTGTTTTTGTCCCATGCCCATGAGGATCATTCGGTCGCCATCCCTTTGCTGTATAAGATGGGCTACCAGGGTGAAGTTTGGACGACGAGGGAGACGAGGGCGCAGCTGCGTACGTATTTTGCCAACTGGCGAAGATTTGCAGAACGTGTCGGAGAGAAGCTCCCTTATGATGAAGCAGATGAGCAGGCTATTCGTTATCGGTATCTGGAGGATGAGGTCGTATCCCAAACTTGGTTCGAACCGATTCCCGAAGTAAAAGTGATGTGGGGCCGGAGTGGACATCTGGCTGGATCGGTGTGGTTTGGGGTTGAAATGGAAGGTAAGCGGATTTTCTACTCCGGGGACTATACGTCCGAATCGATGCTTTTACAGGAGGATTGTCCAGCGGAGGGGTTCTGGCAGATAAGCATGCTTCGTGAGAATCCTGTGTCAGATGCTCTGAGCAGTGAACAGTGGGGCGCGGAGGAATTAATTGTTATGAACAGTGGGCAAAAGGCTGGAGAAATCATAACGTCACAAGATCAGACATCTGTTGCATCAGAAGCATCGTCAAGAACACTTGTATCCATGGAGATACCCATAAAGCAGGGAAATTTCACATCCAACGGAGCAGATGGAGCAGTCAGAGTAGGCAGAGCAAACGTAGCAGACGCTGCGCCAATATCTTCCGTCGGGCTGGTGGATCTGGCAATTGTTGATGCGGCCTATGGTACGGACCAGGATACACAGGCCGACAAACTGGAACAGCTTGAACGAGCCATTCGCCAGACGATGGCTCAAGGTGGAAAGGTGCTCTTACCCATGCCTGTCGTAGGGCGTGGACAGGAGATCATATTGTGGGCACAGCAACAATTCCCGGATATCCCAATTGTAGTGGAACAAGGACTTGTGGACGGCATGCAGCAGCTTATGCATGTTCCATATTGGTTGAGGGAGAAGGGAGAGCATGTCATCGGAAGTTCGTTGAGAGACAAAATTGATGGCTTTCTGACCGGACGAGGATGGGATCTGCCTACGACCACCCTAGAGCGGGAACAACTGTTGGAACATCATGCTGCTTCGCTATGGTTTATTCCGGACGGCATGATGCAGTCATCGCTTGCTCGTTGGTACTATAGTCAATTATCGGACAGGGAGGAGAATCTGATACTGCTCACCGGGCATGTTGCTCACGGCACATTTGCTGATAAGTTGCTACGGGTTCCTGACAAGTGTGGAGTGTGTGTGGTGCGGAAAATACGTTATAAAGTGCATCAGGGCTGGAAGGATGTTGAACGGATGCTGCATCAGATTCCAGCAAGGCATACGGTCCTTGTGCATGCTGACCAGGCAGAGACGGACCGATTAAAAGAAGGTTTGCTCATAAATAGCCCGTCACCGGGAACAGTTATACATTCACTGTCTGCTGGTGACGAGCTGTATGTGTGAATTGTGCAAGAAACGAAGTGTTGCGTTCGTTATCTGAGAACGTCCATGGGGACGTTCTTTTTCCATTGTTGTCTGATCATTTAGGGTTCGCGATGAATGGGGTGCTCCAGTTCGGCATGACCCATCAAACTATCAACGGCTTCACCATCCACCAATATATCCAGGCTGTTCACTTCATCAAATTGAAACATCGTTGTTGTTAAAGCTTCCAATGCGAGCAATTCTCCACTGGTACCGAGATTGGCTTCAGCGGGGATATGAACATCCAAAGTCACCGTGCCCTCAGCATATTGGATAGAGAGCAGTTCCACCTGCTCCCAGAGGGAAACAAGCTCCGAATCGGTGTTCGTTTGCAACGCTGCAAATGTTTTTTCATATTTTTCGGAATCATCCTTGTATTCAATTTCCTGCTCTGTTTTCTCCAGCTTAAGGACCTGAGAATCTGCCAAATATACATCGACGACTTGTGTATTCATTGTGCCCAGATCCACCTCCGTTTTGGCTGGGTTTGGCGCCTGCGTCTGTCCTCCCTGAACAGCAGGTTCATTTGAACCGGATTGGCTCACTGGCTTCTGAGCGCATCCAACTCCGATAAGGATCAAGCATGATAATATCAGTGCGCAACCTAGCTTCTTATTCAAAGAATCACTTCCTTCATCTGATTTATTTGATGATTTACAGGCCCAAATACTCCTTGATTCCATCGGCTATCGCTTGAGCGGCTCTCATCTGAACGTCATCGGACGACATCAGTTCTTCATCAAGCACATTACTCAGGAATCCCACTTCCAAAAGCACCGCAGGCATGGTCGTGTCTCGGATCACTTCCAAGTTGCCATTTTTCACACCACGATCTCTAAGCCCCATGGCTTTCAACAAACGTTGATGAATGATATTAGCTAATTCCTTACTGTTACTGCGTTGGTAATAATATGTCTCCGTACCTGTGGCTTGGGGGGCGGACTTCACACTATTACCATGGATAGATACGAATACATCCGCATTTAATTGATTGGCGAGTTGAACACGCTCAGGGCGGGTCGGATAGGTATCACCTTCACGAGTCATCACCAATTCGATATTAGGTTCATTAAGCAGCAGGGCTTGTACTTTGTGAGCTAATGCCAGATTGTATTCCTTTTCGGGTTTGTTCGTGATGCTGATCGTCCCTGGATCACTGCCACCGTGTCCTGGATCGATGACCACGACCTTGCGTCCTGAACCGCCTACTGGAGTGACTGGAGCAGGTGTGACATTGTCTCCCGCAACATTCAGATCAATAATCAGTTTGTCGGCAATCACATTGTGGCTATACTGGACATTCTTCACATTATTCAATTCTACGACAATGCGAACTTGTGCCGGTTCTCGTTTGAACAGCGAATATCTCACTTCTGTCACATTGGGATAACCGCTCACATCCAACTTGCCATTGAGTCCTTGATCCAGCGGTTGGGAGATGTCACCAAAGGTGGCTCCGGGCAAGTCCACAACCAGACGATCAGGGTACTTGAGGGTCGTTACTACCGGCTGAACGGCCCCGTCGGTGGATAAAACGAGCTGATTATTCGCAAATTGGATATCGGTAACCTGGGCGTTAGACGTTGAATCCCCTTTTCCAGAACTGTTGCCTGGATCGATAACAGGTTCCTTACTGGTGTTTGTTAAGTAAACGATCTTGTCTTGATTGTTCCATCTTACCTTAAGCCCCATTTGTTCACTGACAAATCGAATGGGCACCACCAGCGTTTTATTCAAAATCTGCGGTGCTGTGTTCAAAGTGACTTGTTTGTCAGCAACCATGGCTTGCTTTTGATCCACGGTTAGGGAAATCGTCTGTTGATCTTGCTGAATTTTTACAGTGCGTGCTTGTTGGTTCCAATCGACTTTGAATTTCAAATTTTCGGCAACGACACGAATCGGAATCATCACGTTTTTATTGATAATCTTCACCTGTACATCACTTGGGAGGACTAATTCCTCTCCATCCATAAAGATTTTCGACGTACTTGCAGCGGCATTTCCCTGATTAGGGAGCAAAAAGAGTAAGAACAGGCTCAAAAACAGTAGTAAAATGGTTTTCTTCATTATGCACCTCGACTAGTATTAGATCTATATCTCGCTTCCAAAATATACCTACATAGTATAAACGGTAAAAATGTAAAAATGTTTCTCTTCTGATATCTAATTATCAATTGATGGAAGAAAACATGATGTGTGATCGCAAATGCGATGAATATATCTCTTTTTATTTTCAATGATGTAATTAAATTTCATATAATGTTTGACTTGTGAAATTTAATATCATATACTGGGTGAAATTATGGCAGGATGACGTGTTCATCGGGTCTTGCAGGAGGTTGGAAGTGGATGGATACAGGCAGCTATCCGATGTGGGAGAAGTATCGCTTGAAGCAGGAGCATCTGGTCATCGGACTAATGTCAGGAACGTCACTTGATGGAACTGACGCGGCACTGGTGCATATCCAAACGGATGAGAGCGGGGCATTACAGCAGATCGAGCTGGTTGATTTCGTCTGTGTGCCGTATTCGAATGGATTGAGAGACGTACTGATCCGGTTATGTTCACCGGGTACGGCGCGTGTCGACGAGCTGACAGCCGCGCATTTTGGTGTATCAGAGTGGTATGCGCATAGTGTTACGGAACTGATGCAGTCTGCCGGTATCTCAACGCAGCAGGTGGATGTGATTAGCATGCATGGGCAGACGGTATGGCATGCGCCTGTAGCATCTGCATTTCCAGGGCCAACGGGAGCAAGTATTGATGTGGTATCGACATTGCAGATCGGTGAATGTGCTGTCGTTCGAGAACGGACAGGACTGCCAGTGATTGGCAACCTGCGGGCAAGGGATATGGCCGCTGGTGGGGAAGGTGCCCCGCTTACGCCTTATGCGGATGCTCTGATGTTCCGAAGCCCGACGGAAGGGCGGCTGGTGCAGAATATCGGTGGCATTGGCAATGTGACGGTGCTTCCCTCCGAGTCATCTACCGAAAGTATTTCGGCATTTGATACGGGACCGGGTAATATGGTGATGGACGCCATTGTGCGACAGGCAACGGATGGGCGGCAGCATTATGATCCGAATGGAAGTATTGCCGCACAGGGGAAGGTCGATCAGCGTCTGGTAGAACTGTGTTTGGAGGATGAGTATTTCAAAAGACTTCCACCGAAAAGTACCGGGCGAGAAGTATATGGAGCCGCGTATGCAGTGAGACTGATGGAGATGGCCGCAGCGCGTTCCTTAACGCTTGAAGATACGCTGGCTACTGCCACCTGTCTGACCGCGGAAACTATCGTGCGTGCAGTGAAGGATTTTATTCTGCCCAAGGTGCAAATATCGGCCATGCTCGCGTGCGGTGGTGGCACATCCAATGCCACGTTAATGGAGATGATCCGTCAGAGACTACCGAAGGATATCCGTTTGGAGCGAACGGAAGATTATGGTATACCCGATGATGCTCGGGAAGCCATTGGATTTGCTTTACTTGGCCATGAGGCACTTATGGGAAGAACCAATACACTTCCGGCCGTAACCGGCGCGAAACACGCCGTAATCTCTGGCAATCTCACACTTTAGTGAGACCTGACTTTAATATGAGTTCAGTTATGGAAGGGCGAGGAATTCGATTAGACGCGAGTGGAATTATAAGATAAAATGCTTGTACATGAATGCAGTATGGAAAGGAGGAGCGAATGGAAGGCATGAAAGGTGGACTTGTACGTTTACGCGCATTAATGGATGACTTGACCCCGTCCGAACGGAAGATCGGAGCTTATATTCTCGATCACCCGCAAGAAACTGTTCAATCCTCGGTGGCCCAGTTGTCTGAACGGAGTGGAGGCAGCCCAGCTGCCATTATCCGTCTCTGCAAATCCCTGGGTGTAACAGGTTTTCAGGAGCTGAAGCTGAAGATTGCCGGAGATTTGCAGACGAGTGAGCCATATCAATATACGGAGATTCGTCCCCAGGACTCCATGGAGAGCATTATTCAGCATGTGTCCGCAAACAATATTCAGTCGGTGAAGGATACGGTTCATATTCTGGACCCACGTCTGGTAGAAAAAGCCGTGGACGTGCTTCATCAGGCGAACCGGATCTTTTTCTATGGAGTAGGGGCCTCCAACCTGATTGCGCTGGATGCACATTACAAGTTCATGCGAATCAATCGTACAAGCTTTTCGTTCGCCGATCCGCATATGCAGATTTCGTCCGCAACGACGCTTCGTGAAGATGATGCGGTGGTATGTATCTCGTATTCAGGGGAGACGTCAAACGTAATCTCCTGTCTCAAGCATGCTCATGATGGTGGTGCAGCGACAATCAGCATTACCAAGTGGGGCAACAACACACTCAGTAGTATGGCGGATGTGCCCCTGATGATTACTTCCACCGAAAGTGATATTCGGAGCGGAGCCACATCGTCACGGATTGCTCAGTTGAACGTGATCGACATTTTGTATCTGGCGATTGCCAGTCGGGATTACAACCAGTCGGTGGAGTATTTGGAGAAGAGCCGACAGGCTATTCTGGAGCACAAGTGAAGTAGAACCATATGAATCCCTTTCTTTTATACAGGAGGGGATTTTTTGACGGATTATATCCGCTTTTAGAATAAAAAAAATAAAAAAAGAGCCCATACTAATGTTGGGCTCCTCTCTTACCACCTATAATGATATCCCTGTACGGCTCAGGAAGGCCCCGCAATGGCGCTGCGGACAAATCCGTCAGCCAAATCAAGCCTGTGCTGGGCTTCTGTTACGTCCACGCCTGCCATCAGCATGACGATTGCCGTTTTTACATGACCGTCTGCACCGGTAAAAGCCTCTTCAATATCCGCTTCATTTGCTCCGGTTGCCAGATGGATCATGCGTTTGGCCCGATGGACAAGCTTCTCGTTCGAAGGGTTCAGATCGACCATGAAATTACGGTAAACCTTGCCCAGACGAATCATTGCGGTAGTGGTGAGCATGTTCAGAATCATTTTCTGGGCGCTGCCTGCCTTCATACGTGTTGAACCCATGACAACCTCTGGGCCGACAACAGCCTCAATGCTTACATCAGCCAACAGGGTCATCGGCGTGCCTGCATTATTGCTCAGGCTGATCACCGTAGCCCCGATCTCCTTGGCGTGTCTCATCGCACCCAGCACATACGGCGTTCGTCCACTGGCTGCAATGCCAACCACGACATCGTTTTTGTCTAAGCCATGTTCATCAAGGTCCGCAGCTCCCAACTCCTCACTATCTTCAGCACCTTCAACCGGGTCCTTCACTGCCCGGAATCCCCCTGCAATAATACCCTGCACCATGGAGGGCGGGGTTCCGTAGGTAGGCGGGCATTCCGAAGCGTCAAGTATTCCTAATCGTCCACTGGTACCTGCGCCTACATAAAAAAGCCTGCCGCCAGACTGAAAGGCCTCCAAGATCCGATCTGCAGCCTGAGCAATGACCGGAATTAGGGGCTGAATGAGCTCCGCAATCCGTTGATCTTCCTTATTAATGAGCTCCATAATTTCTGCCGAAGGCAATTCATCTATATGATCCGTTAGTGGATGGGGTTGTTCTGTTATTAGTGAATTCAGCATGTGATTCATCCGTATGGCCTCCTTCTCTCTTTTAAAATGATTCATTCAGGGAACGGCGTTTTCTTGCCAGTTGTGCTGCACCAACCGCTGGAGCGGGGGCATCTTCACGATATACAAAGTCCAACTCTCCATAATATCCCGATAACTTCTGAATAAATGTATTTCGGAAAAGTGTAGCGTATCGAAACATTGATCCGGACAGGACAACCGGAGTGGATGCAAATTCGGGATGACGGGCAATCAGCGCCTTGGCGGTATCCGCCAATTGTGAGGCTTCGTCAATGATCAGTGCCCGGGCGGCCTCATCTCCGAGTTCAGCTGCTTCTATAGCTAAGCGGGCGATGGATGCGGTCTCGGTTTTGCCCCAATCCGTCTGATACACTCGCGTCTTTAGCTCCGATATATCCCGAAGGCTCAGATTCTTTAGAAGAAGCGGGGTTAAACAGGTTGGAAGAAGAACACCGTCATAACTCTGCATAACCACTTGGAGTGCACGCTGCCCAATACGATAGCCGCTCCCCTCATCTCCGAGCAGGTGACCCCAGCCACCTGCACGGTATCGCTCGCCTTTCTGCGTAAATCCGTACACGATGGACCCTGTTCCAGAGATACACAACACACCGTGCGTATGTCCGAGAGAGGCCATCAGAGCAATCTCTCCTTCGGATACAACCCAGACTGGAAAACCTTCTGATGCATGTCGATTACGACTCTTCATATAGTTATTTACTGCTTCGGTTATAAGTTGCCGTTCTTGGATCGTATCTACACCTGACATACCAAGGCATATACCCTCACAATTTGTCGATAAATCACTTATTAGATTAAATAGCTGTTCCAGCACTCGTTGCAGTTCGGAAATGGCCTGTTCAGTTGATACGCTGTGAGGATTCGTGGGACCGCCGCTGAGTCGGGCGAGAATTTCACCAGATTCAGAAATGATTGCTGCATCAGTATTGGTACCGCCTCCATCTACGCCTACATACACTCGCAAAGTGGCTCACCTCGCTTGCTTGGGTTTTCTTTTTACATAGTATAGTTGCATGAAAAGAAAAAGTAAAATTAAATTTTATAATAAAAAATAATGTTGAATTTTTATTTTACAACTCATATAATGAATTCAATCTACAATTTTGGAAGGAATTAATACTGTTAATGTCAATTAAGTTGACGTTAATATTGCATTTAAGAGATTTTGCCTGCGACTGGCAGGCCCAATCTACAGGGGAGGTGCTTTTCCTTACTGCCGCGGTATAGGTGGATGGCGTTTGAAGGCCGAACGATCACAAAGGGGTAGCATGGTTAGGCAATGAAAGAATCGGATGATGACATGCAAAGGAGATGAAGGGATGAAAAAGAAGGGTCTGGTATGGACGATGTTGTTGATGATGGTCTTGGTTACTGCCTGTGGGAATAGCGGAGGTGCTGCTTCGGATGATCCGAATGCCGATGATACGGTAACGGTATGGACCTATCCTGTACATGGCACATATGAAGATGAACTGAAGGATCTAATCTCTGATTTCAATAAAGAACACCCGAACATTACCGTGAAGACGGAAATGCTCTCCTGGGCGGAAGGGCCCAAAAAATTCGATGTCGCTCTGAACGCGGGCAACCCGCCGGATCTTTACTTTCATAGTGTAGACGGCACATATGTGAATACGGGATTGGCACTTGAGCTCGACAGCTACCTGACACCTGAGATCAAGGACGACTACCTGCCGGGTACGCTGGATTTGGGCCAGATTCAGGGGAAACAGTACGGACTGCCGTTGTATCAATTCCAATGGGCTTGGGGTGGTAACAAACGCATTCTGGAGGAAGCAGGCATTGATTGGAAGTCCATTCAGCAAAATGGCTGGACCTGGTCCGAATTCAACGATGCTGCTGCCAAGCTGACCAAAACGCTGGATGGCGGGGCCAAGCAATATGCACTGGTTACCGACGGAACCTCGCTTGACTTCATTGAAATGCTGTCCCGGAACAACGGGATGATCGATGTTCTTGATAAAGACGGCACGTTCCAATGGAATGATGGTCGCATTCTGGATACCCTCTCTTTTATCAAAAACCTGATGGATCAAGGGTATATGCCGAAGGAAACGGCGGCTCTTGCTCCAGCAAAACGGACGGATATGTTCTACGCGGGGGAAACGGCGATTATCTCCAAAGCAATTCCTTATTATGATGTGATGATTCAGAACCGTAACAAGGACATCGACGATGGCAAGGTGCAGGGAGAGAAGATTGATTTTGTCTTGTTGCCTGTACCGCATAATGATGCTCAACCTGCGGCCACAACGATGGGCGGCGAAGGGTATGTAGCCTTCAAACAGAAGAAGGACAAGGGCGAACAACATGCCAAAAATACGTTCCTGGTAATGGAGGCACTTAGTGGTGCCAAAGCAGGGAACTCGGCCAATGAACTGGCGCTTCCATTCGTAAGACAGTCCCAGGTGGATCTGTTTAAAGGGAAAGAACTTGGGCAAGCGGATAATCTGGCTGCTGCAAAAGTCATGGCAGAGAATATCGCGATGCCGGTTGTACTGGAACTGGATATCGACAAAGCATCCCAGCAAAAACAATTCAAGGAACAGGTTGTGAAGCCAAACATCCAGGCGCTGTTCTCGGGTGAGAAAACACCGGAGCAGATCGCAGAAGACTTCAAGAGCAAAGGCCAGCAGATGTTTGGACAATAACTCGGACCATCAAACATAACGTAAAACCACACTGATTAGGAGAGGAGGATTCGCCATGCAGACCGCCCTTGCGCCAAAACCGTCAGTGCCCCGGACTTCCCGGGTTGCCCGGTTTTGGCGAGACTACGGGTGGGCGTATTTGTTTATTTTGGCGCCTGTCCTGCTGTTTCTCATTTTCACACTGTATCCTGTTCTGACGGCTCTTGTGATGAGCTTCCAGAAATACAACATTATGAACTCAACGTGGGTTGGATTGGATAACTACGAGCGACTGGTGAAGGATGAGACGTTCTGGAAGTCGATTAAAAATACGGTCATCTTCACCGTAGGCACAGTCCCGGTCAATATTCTCATTACATTTGTACTGTCCTATTTCATCTATCAAATGAAAAGCAAATGGCAGACATTTTTCAAAGCTACCATGTATCTGCCTGCGGTAGCCTCCGGGGTGACCATCTCCATTGTATGGCTGGCGATCTTTGACCCGACGGATTCAGGACTGCTCAACCGTTTCCTCGGTCTGTTCGGCCTTGACCCGGTAATCTGGCTGGGTCAGTCGGGAACGGCACTCTTTTCCCTCATTCTAATGAACTGGCTCGGATCACACGGAGCGGGCATTATTCTGTATCTGGCAGCCATGGGTGGTATTCCGAAATCGCTGTACGAAGCGGCGGATATTGATCATGCCAGCGGCTGGACCCAGTTCAGCAAGATTACATGGCCGCTGCTCAAACCAACGACGCTGTATCTGCTCGTTACAGGTGTGATCACGTCTTTCCAGGTGTTCATCTCGGTATATCTGATGACACAGGGTGGACCAAACTTTGCGACAACTACAATCGCTTATCTGATCTATGAGACGGCATTTAAGTTCTATGAGTTCGGTTTGGCTTCGGCTCAGTCGTTCGTACTGGCGATTATCATCATTGTCATCTCCGTCATACAGTTCAAATATTTCTCCAGCGATATTGAGTATTAGAGGTAGTTCAAAACACGTACGATTAGAGCACGTTGCATTAAGCATCCGGGGGTGAATGAAATCCATGAAATCAACACAGAAAAAGATACTGCTCGTTGTTGCATCGATTCTGTTGGTGGTCTGGGCGCTGGTGACGGTCATTCCGATGTATTGGATGCTCGTTGGTTCGGTGCAGGATAGCGCGATGTCGGCTTCCTTCAAACCGCAGATGATCCCGGAGCAATTGTCGTTATCACCATATGAGCGCTTTTTTGCCAAAACCGATGCCTGGCGTTGGTTATACAATTCGCTGCTCATCTCGATTATTCTGACCGTCACGAATGTATTCTTCGCCTCCCTGGCGGGATATGCGTTCGCCAAACTAAAGTTTCCGGGTAGTCAGGCGGTATTCTGGACTTTGCTTGGGACAATGATGATTCCGGCACAGGTGACGCTAATTCCTTTGTATATTCTGATGGTCAATGTATTTGATCTGGGGGATACATATACGGCCATTATTCTGCCTGCTGCCGTTAGCGTAGGGAACATATTCTTGATGAAACAGTTCATGTCCACGCTGCCCACATCGCTGATTCATGCGGCACGTATTGATGCATGCAGTGAGTTCGGCATCTTCTGGAAAGTTATTTTGCCGATGGCGAAGCCAGGAATCGCGGTGCTGGCAATATTCACGTTTGTAGCTTCGTGGAATGAATTCTTCTGGCCGTTCCTCATTACCAATTCCAACGAGATGCGTACCATCCAGGTGGGGCTGGCCTCGTTTGTATTTGCCGAATCAACTGATTTCGGCGCAATGATGGCGGGGGCGACAATAGGTGCGCTGCCCATGATCATTCTGTTTTTCTCACTGCAACGTTATTTCCTACAGGGCATTACGATTGGTGCAGTTAAAGGTTAATTCCTATACATGTTCAACTAAACATTTACACCATAACGGAGAGGACAGAAATAACCTGAAGAAGCGAAGGCGTTCGCCTAAAGCTTTCTAAAAGAAAGCTACATCGGAAGCATACGCTATCACCGGATTTCCCCTTTTTATAAAGGAATCAAAGAAATCTGGGGATAACAGCGATCGGAAGGTTGTTCTGTCATCGGAGTGCCCGTGTAAATATTCGTTAGTGGAGCTTATATAGTTCAGGACAAGTGACAACGTAAAGGGGGATCTACCTATGGCACGCGTGGAGTTTCGCCAAGTGCGCAAAGAATTCAAAGACGATCATAAAGGAACGTTCACGGCTGTGGCCGGCTCGGACTTTGTTATAGAAGATAAGGAATTCGTAGTGTTTGTGGGTCCTTCGGGCTGTGGCAAGACAACGTCACTGCGGATGATTGCCGGACTTGAAAAGCAAACGAGCGGTGATATTGTGATCGGGGATCGACTCGTTAACGATCTGCATCCGAAGGATCGCGATATAGCGATGGTATTTCAGGATTATGCGCTTTATCCGCATATGACGATACGTGAAAATCTGTCCTTTGGCCTGAAAAATCTGAAAAAGCCAAAGCCCTATATTGATGAACAGGTACAGAATGCGGCCTCCATTCTGGGACTGGAAGCGATGCTGGAGCGCAAACCACGCGAGCTGTCTGGTGGTCAGCGCCAGCGTGTTGCGGTAGGACGGGCGATCGTCCGTGATCCGCAGGTGTTTTTATTCGACGAACCACTGTCCAATCTGGATGCCAAGTTGCGGGTACAGATGCGGGTGGAGTTGGGAGAGCTGCATAAACGTCTCGGTGCCACGATTGTGTACGTGACGCATGATCAGGTAGAAGCCATGACACTTGGGGAACGCATCGTGGTCATGAATCATGGAGATATTCAGCAGGTGGCTTCACCGAAAGAACTGTATGCGAGTCCGCGGAATATGTTTGTTGCCGGATTTATCGGTTCCCCGGCGATGAACTTTATTGATGCCCGGATTGAAGGCACGCAGGTTGTCGTGGACGGTGCATCATTCACCTTGTCAGAGGATGTACTCGCTCGTCTTCAGAGTTATCAAGGGAAGCCGGTGATTATGGGTCTGCGTCCAGAGCATATTTTTGGTGAGGATGTCGCTCCGAATATCCCGACAGACCACATGCTGCAGGCGCGAGTTCAGGTTGTAGAACATCTGGGCTCCGAGAATTTGGTGTATTTCCATTCTGGTGCTCGTACCGTTACGGCCAAGGTTCATCCGGAAACACATGCTTATGTAGGTATGGACAAGAATTTTGTACTGGACCTGCGTAAGGCTCACTTTTTCGATCCAGAGACGGAGCTTGCGATTGGACGAGAGTAAAAGACGAGGCCTGGTGAAGAAGGAACGGTGAGAAAGGGGAGGTTGAAAATGCGTAAGTTGAGTGAAGTGTTGATCAAGTCGGGCGCGGAAATCTATCGGGATATTATTCCGGTGGCCTTGTACAGTGTCGTTAGCTCCATCGTATTGGTTCCCATTCTGATGTTTGCTCCGCTGCCGATCGCTATACTGCTTCTGGCCTTGATGTATATGCCCATCCTGTTCGGGGTCTGTTATGCCGTGCATCACAGATTGGAACGTAAGGAACGGCGCAATGGACTTAAGGATATCTGGATCGGAACGTTGAAGGGAATAATCCCTGGAGTGTCGGTGGGTGTGCTTTTCGCGGTGCTTGGCTTCATTTTATGGTCAACCTGGTGGTATTACGGCGGACAGGGTGGAATTACAGGTACGGCAGTGAGCGCATTCCAGACGTTCTTTGTTCTCATGGCGCTGATGTCACAGTTCTATACCTGGCAGCTTGTTTTACAAAAAAACATGGGCATCGTTCAGGCAATGGGGGAAAGTGTAAAGTTGTTCTTCCGTCACCCGGGGTACACGATGGGCGCTTGTTTTCAGGCCATGTGCTTAACTGCTTTGCTGATGCTGACTGTCGTTGGTTTCGGAGCGCTGTTTGGAGGTATGTTTGCCATCTATCAGCATAAGGTTGCTCTTAATGTGCTGGAGCCTGAAGAAGAGCCTGTCGTAACAGGTGGTAATGATCACCAGCATACAGGCTGGATCAGCCAAGGGAATGTGTGATGGGTCAGTTAAATGGGACCGAGCAGATCCCTGCTGTAAAAACGGGAGTTGATCTTCTGTCCGGAGGGCTGTCGCATCCATGGATAACGGGTAATCGAATCGGTCTAATTACAAACCCGACTGGTATTACAGCGGATTTTGTATCGACAATAGATGTATGCGCCGGACTGGCTAATGCCGAGCTTACAGCGCTCTATGCTTGTGAGCACGGACTGGATGGAGAGCTTCAGGCGGGTGTCAGATTCGGAGACATGCTTCATCCACGTCTGGACATTCCGGTGTTGAGCCTGTATGGAGATTACAAGAGACCTACGCCTGCAATGCTGGCTGGAGTGGATACGGTGCTGTTTGACATTCAGGATGTGGGCATCCGTTATTACACGTACGCCTCAACCTTGTTCCATATGATGGATGCCTGTGCTGGAGCAGGCAAACGCATGCTGATTCTGGACCGTCCCAATCCGCTGGGTGGAAACGTTGTGGAAGGCGGTGTGCTGAACGCGGGGTATGAATCACTCGTTGGCGCTTGGCGTGTACCTGTACGTACCGGATTGACGGTAGGTGAACTCGCCCTGATGGTAAACAGCGAGATGGATGTACCTTGCGAATTGGACGTGGTTGCCATGGAAGGATGGCAGCGCTCCATGGAGTTTGCGGATTGTGGGCTTCCCTGGATGTTGCCCTCTCCCAATATGCCCACGCTGGACAGTGTGCGAGTGTATGCGGGTACGTGCCTGTTCGAAGGCACTAATGTATCGGAGGGCAGGGGCACGACCCGCCCATTCGAGTGGATTGGGGCCCCCTGGGTTGAGGGTGAACGTTTGGCGGAACGATTTCGGGAATACAAGCTGGAAGGTGTGCATGTGCATCCAGTGTACATGTCGCCAACATTCTCCAAACATGCAGGTGAGCTGTGTGGTGGTGTAAGGATTTTTGTAACGGACAGCAGGAAATTCCGGGCGGTAGAGACAGGGTTGGTGCTTTTGCATGAACTGGTTTCACTCTATCCGGAGCAATTCTTCTGGCTGGAACCACCAGAGCCGGGTTCAAGGTACTTCATCGACCTGCTGGCAGGGGGTAAGGAAGTCAGGGAAACAATTCATGACCGCGCGGAATTCGTTCGTTTAATGGAAGCGTGGAATGTACAGGCAGCGGAATGGAAGGAGCGGCGAAAGCCGTTTTTGTTATATCCATGAATGGATGTTTGTTATCGGAGGGAGGCATGAAATGAGTGGGCCAAAAGAGTTATACCAGTCGAAGCTGAAACAGATGACCTTGCGTGAGAAAATCGGGCAAATGCTGCTTTGTGGCTTTCATGGCACCGAAGCTGCTGGCGATGTGGAACCCTTTCTCCGAAAGTATCCAATCGGTGGCGTAATCTACTTTGCTCGCAACGTTGAGTCGCCAGAGCAGGTAGAGCGGTTATCGTCAGGGCTACAGCAGATTGCCAAAAGCAGCGGTAATGTGCCGCTCTGGATCTCCATTGATCAGGAGGGCGGCATGGTTGCTCGAATTACCGAAGGAATCGCCTTGATGCCTGGACAAATGGCTATTGCCGCTGCGGGTTCCATTGACGATGCGTATCAGGCGGCATATATCAGTGGGTTGGAGCTGAAGTCCATGGGCATTAACATGAACTTTGCTCCGGTATTGGATGTGAACAATAACGCAGCCAATCCGGTCATCGGTGTACGATCATTCGGCGAATCTCCACAATCCGTTGCAGAATATGGAGCCAGAACCATTGCGGGAATACAGGACGCTGGGATTGCAGCCACAGCCAAGCATTTCCCGGGGCATGGGGATACGGATACTGATTCCCATCTGGACCTCCCGATCATCACTCATGATCGGGAACGGGTAGAGCGCCTGGAGTTGATTCCATTCCGAGCGGCTATCGCCGAAGGTGTAGATGCCATGATGTCGGCGCATATTTATTTCCCTGCACTGGAGCCAGAGCGTCTGCCCGTAACGCTATCGCAAACCGTATTAAGCGGTCTGCTTCGCCAGGAACTGGGTTATGGGGGCATGATCGTGACAGATTGCATGGAGATGGATGCCATTGCCGTGAATTATGGCACTGTCGATGCAGCCGTAATGGCGGTAGAGGCCGGGGCAGATCTGGTGTTAATTAGCCATACGGCTAAGCTTCAGGCAGAAGCATTTGAAGCGTTGTTAGCGGCTGTGAAGAGCGGGCGGATTAGCGAGAGACGTATTGATGAGTCGGTGAGTCGCTTGCTGATGTACAAGGCAAAACGTGGTTTACTGGAGAGTGGAATGGGCGGCGCAAGTGATGAGGAAGTGAATATTGTAGTATCGAATGTACCTTCGTCAAAGGCATCAAACGATCCTGCTCATTCCAGTGGGCCTGAACGCAACAGTTTGCTTCATCAGAAGGTTGCCCGCCGTATTAGCGAGAACAGTATCACACTCGTACGGGATCAGCTAAATATGCTGCCTTTGAAGCCTGAACGCACGCTGGTCATAACGGTTGCCACATCCGTAACAACGATTGCAGACGAACAGCTGACTCATACGTTCACCTTGGGCTTAGCCTTATCCAATTATGGTCTGGATGTTGTCGATCTGACGGTCACGCCTGAGGAAGTCGCTATTCGTTCCGCCCGTCTGCTTCAGGCAGCGGAAGCAGATGACATTCGGCAGATTGTGGTGGGAACCTACAATGCAGGAAGCCCGTCCGGCGATCCACAGTGCCGACTGATTGGCTGGTTGCAGCAACTGGGCAAGCCATTGACAGTTGTGGCACTGCGAAGCCCCTATGATCTGCTCGCGATTCCGGATGCCCAAGTCTATGTAGCGGCTTACGAGAGCCGGCCACTTGCCATGGATAGCGTCGCTCAGGCGCTGATGGGGAGCATTCCTTTTGCGGGGAAACTTCCTGTAACATTAAAGCAGACAGATGATGAAAGAGCGGATGTCTCCTAGGCAGTGATAAGAATATGAGTTAATCTGCCTTTTGCAGGATGAAGAAGAGATGGATTGTGGGTTGAGCGAAACGGAAGTGTGAGTCGTTAAAATGAGAACATATACAACACAAAGAGACGATCCTTTAAAGGACCGTCTCTTTGCTCATTATAAGCTATTAATTATAGATTATTGCAATTGCAGTGCTTTGGCTGTCTGTGCCTCAACTTCATCCAAAAGTGAAGTCATGTCCATACCTGCATGGTTGCCGAGCAGGATAATGGTGATATCATCGGACAGATTACGTGAAAAGGCTGTAGCAAACCCGCCACCACTACCGTTGTGGAAGACGGTACGGTTTGTGCCATTCTCTTTGAGAATCCAGGCGTAGCCGTAGTTTTTATCGGAGTAAGGCTCATACATCTGTTCAATCGTATCTTGGCTTAGAATCTTGTCTGTATAGAGCGCACGATCCCATTTCAGCATATCGTCCACCGTGGAATAGATGGTTCCTGACCCGGATTGAGACACATAATAAGGCGCAGTTACCCAGGCGTCATCTTGTTGAACAAAACCACTAATCGTATGCACTTTACGGGAGGCCTCTCCCGAATTCTTCATACCAAGTGGTTTCAGTATAGTCTGCTGTACGTAGTCGGCATAACTCATGCCGGATACCTGTTCAACGACGTATGCAAGTAAAACATACCCGCTGTTGCTGTACAGATAGGCACTCCCCGGTTCAAATTTCAGCATTTTGTGGCGAATCTCCTCTACAGTCTCTTCCATAGAAGTTCCTTCACCCCGACCAAATGCGGATGGCAGACCTGAAGTCTGAGATAAGAGCATGTGCAGTGTGATCTGATCTCCCTTCGGTATACCTGAGATATACTTGGAGATTGGATCTTGCACAGTAATCTTACCCTCCTCCACGAGACTCAGAATGGACGCGGCCGTGAAGGATTTGCTCAGCGATGCGATCCGGGTCTTCTGATCCGGGCGATTTAGCGTCTGTTCATCGGCAAGTCCGTAGCCTTGTCTTAGCAGAACTTCACCATCCCGGGCAATCAGCGCCATACCTGGATAGTTAATCTCGCGCAGATACGTATCTACGCTGGCAACTTCGCTGTTCAGCAGGCTGACCTGATCAGTGACCATATTTACACTCATCTGACCCGTGGCTGTGCGTTGGACCTTGATGTCTGCCTTGATTGCATTAGCCATGGCCCGGACAGGGACCATCAACGTACCGTTAACGGTACGTGAATTCACACCAGTAGCCAGATCGACCTGGTTTACCTTAATGGAGTTGCTGCCAGCCTGATGGATCAGTTTGTCTCTGCCAACAGTAATGGTAGCCGTCTTGGTGTGATTATCCCATTTCAACGTGCCTTTAACCGATGTGACCACATCCCTCAGTGGGACAAACGTTGAGCCTTTGATTATAAGTGGAGCGTTCTTCCAGGATTGCTGCTCACCATTCACTTCAATGTGAACTGCTTGCGTTGCCTGCGCTGCGGATGCCGTGATACCGGCTTGTCCCAGAATCGGGCCTGCGCACAGGATGAGCGCTAACAGGATACGGAACATGGATGAATATACCGTGGAAACAGGTTGTTGCACGTGTGACTTACGTAAGATTTGAATCCTCTCCTTCCAATCGTTTCATGAATAGCCAGCTTATGAGCATTGTAAACGATCTCGCGTAGAGGGTCAAAACGATTAAGCGGATATAATCCATATCATCTGATCAGATAAAGTAAATTAAATTTGTATTAATTTAGTATTGATACATAATATTTTTACAGCGATTGTCCGATAAAAGGATGGGTGAAGATTATGATGGGGGATAGTTAAATGAAGAAAAGGATTCGAAATTGGTTTACTTTAACCGTAAAAAAACGCCTGATCGCTGCATTGCTCCTGTTCCTGATAGTACCGAGCATTACCGTTGGTTGGTTGTCTTATCAAAAAGCTGCTGACCAAGTTAAGCTAGAAATTATTAGTTCCGCACAGGCCAAAACAGAAATGCTTAGTCTGCAGATAAATCAAATGCTGGATATGGAGAAGGATAACGCAGCGCAGATGGCCGCGGGTATTACTTCAAACGATATTATTAATAAATCCCCTGCACTGCAAAGGCAGATGGATCGGATGTCTCAGAACCATAAGGAACTGGGTGTACTCACCGCAGGAGCGGAAGATGGCAGCTGGATGAAATCTCCTGATCCCGGGGAACAGATCTATGATCCACGTGAACGTTCATGGTATACGATGGGTATGTCCCAGGACGAACCTGTAATCTCGGATACGTTCCAGTCGGTCACGACAGGTGAATGGGTTGTAACGGCGGCTGTCAAGCTGGCTGATGGCAAAGGGGTATTCGGGGCCAATGTCAGTCTCAATCATCTGAAAGAATCCGTTGATCAGATACGTATTGGTAAAGAAGGCAAACTGTACATGCTGGATAACGGGGGTAAATTCCTGTTCCACTACAATATTGAATCCGGTACACAGTCGGATGAAAGCTACATTAATGAGATGTATACAAAGGAAAGTGGAACAGTGAAATATACATATGATGGTCACGAAGTGGAAGCTGTGTATTTCACCAATCCGGTGACAGGTTGGAAGATTGTTGGCGAGATGGTTCCTTCCGAAGCAAGTGAAGCCGTAAGGCCTATTTGGATCCGTGCAATTACAATTGTGGCATCTTCATTGGTTATTGGGTTAATTCTGCTTATTTTCATTATCCGCAGCATTCACCGGCCATTGCTACAACTAACACAGGCAGCATCCAAAGTAAGTGCTGGTGATCTCACCGTTCGGGTAGGTTTACAGCGCCGTGATGAGTTCGGACAGCTCGGGGAAAGCTTCGACACGATGACGACTTCACTACGTAGTGTGCTTGGAGAGGTGCATGATACGTCCAGCCAGCTGGCGGCATCTTCTGAAGAGTTGATGGCAAGTTCCGAGCAGACATCCAAAGCCACAGAACAGGTGGCCGAACTGATGCAGGATGCAGCTGCGGGAACGACTTTGCAAAACAATAGTCTTGCTGCTACAGGCCAACTCTTGGGCGAAATGTCCATTGGAGTGAAAGGAATCTCATCAAGTGCTGAAGACACCGCTCGTATCGCTCTTGATGCTTCCACCAAGTCGCAAGCGGGTATGGTTACAGTGGAAGAAGCGGTTACCCATATTCAGCAGGTGAATGACGAGAGCAAAGCCATGTCTGTAGTCATTGAGGATCTGCGCGCGAAAAATGAAGAGATTCTTGTGATTGTGGCCGAGATTACGGCCATTGCCAAGCAGACGAACATTCTGGCTTTGAATGCATCTATTGAAGCTTCAAGAGCTGGCGAGCAAGGGCGCGGATTCGCGGTCGTAGCCAACGAAGTGAAGACACTGGCTCACAGTTCAGGCGCTTCAGCCGAGCGGATTAATGAGCTTATGCATGAGATGCAGGAGAGAACCAATGCGGTGCAATCAACCTTTGCCCGTACAGGAGAAGGTATGATCAAGAGTTCGCAGATGGTTACGGAGGCGGGCGAAGCCTTCCAGAACATTCGTACTGCGGTACAATTGGTGGCTGCACAAGCTGGAGAAGTATCCGCGGCTTCCCGTCAGATTGATGGCGGCATGAGTCATATCAACAAGGCAGTAAGTGATACAATGGTTCTGTCGGACAGGATTGCCTCTGGAACGGAAGATGGATCAGCGGCGGCTCAAGAGCAGTTGGCTACAATGGAAGAGGTTGCAGCTTCTTCGGCAGCATTGTCACGTATGGCTGAAGATCTGCAAAGCATGATTGAACGGTTTAAGTTGTAACAGTGATCGAAATGGGACAATGAGTGAGGATAAACGTTTATGGAAGGAGCTGAAATGCCCTTTCTGCGATGAGACTGCAGGGTTGCGACCCTGCGGTCTTTTTCTGTTGAACAAGGGGTATCCGTTATGTCTTCAAACACAGTCCTTTTCCGTTAAGTTGACATATAATAAACAAAATTATATTATGTCTATAAATAAACAAACATAAATATAAAATATTTGATTAGTGTTCGGTGGAATGACCATAACAATGATAAAAAGGAGCTTTACCATGAAATCATCGGAATCCTGGTTGCAAACAGCTTCATTGGAAGAGATCAAGCGTGGTTATATAGAGGAGGGTCCCGCCTATATATGCGTCTGCTGCGGATACAGGACGGAAACGGGGATTATCTATCCTGAAGAAGGGGTGCTCTATGAGGCAGCCCGCTATATGCGTGTGCATATTGAGAAGGTTCATGGATCGGTATTTGAATATTTGCTGGAGCTGGATAAAAGCGTAACCGGATTGTCCGATGTCCAGCGGGGCTTGCTGGCCCAATTCCATGAAGGCAAGAAAGATGCTGAAGTACAGAAGGCTCTTGGCATCGGGAGTGCCTCCACAATCCGGAATCATCGGTTTGTATTGAAGGAGAAGGAAAGGCAGGCCAAGATATTCCTGGCATTAATGGAACTGCTCAAAAGTAAGGATACCCAGGCTCCAGCCGAATGGGTGTCACCGGTGACAAGGCATGGACATACGATCCGTCGTGATTCATTTGATATTACAGAACAGGATCGGGAGAAGGTGCTGAATAAGTATTTTCCAGAGGGTACCGGCGGTCCACTGACGACGTTTCATATGCAGCAAAAGCATAAATATATTGTGCTCACCGAGATTGCCAAACGATTCGAGACGGAGCGCAAATATACCGAAAAACAGGTCAATGAGCTGCTGAATGAAGTTAATGATGATTACGTGGAAATACGGAGGTATCTCATCGACTATGGTTTGCTGGAACGTGAGCCAGACGGCAGTCAGTATTGGCTGGCAAGCAGCGCAGATCAACAGATCGCCGGAGATGGAAAACAGGAACGCAAAGAAAAGGGGGAGCAGGATAAGATGAATCGTCGCAAAGAATTGCAGGAACAGGCCAAAGAAGTTAAAACGGAAGCGGGCGTCTACCAGATTCGGAATGAACGTAACGGCAAAGTTTATATCGACAGCACACTGAACCTGAAAACCATTAACGGACAACGGTTTATGTTACAGATGGGTAGCCATCTGAATCGAAGATTGCAGGCTGAATGGAATGAATATGGAGAGACTGCGTTTGTGATCGAGGTGCTGGAGACATTGAAACAAGACGATAACCCGTATTACGATTCCAAAGATGCACTCGCCAAATGTCTGAATCGCTGGTTTGAACAGTTAGAGCCCTACGGAGATCAAGGTTACCACGGAGATAAAAAGCAATCTGCTGAATAGGAGAGTCATCTCCTTTATAAGAAGCCTGTTCCTTATAACTCAAATATAACCCCAAAGCCCCTTTGCCAATATGATGGCAAAGGGGCTTTGGGTGTGTAGAGACTTCTTGTTATATAAGTTGAACCAGTCTTTTACACGATAAACGGAGAGGACAGAAAAAACCTGAAAAAGCGAAGCGTGCGCCTTTATCCCCGGATTTCCCCCTATGGAAAAGGGAATCGAAAAATCTGGGGATAACAGCGATTGGAAGGTTGTTCTGTCATCGTAGTGTCAGTGTAACTAATCTTTAGTTCAACGATTACAGCTTGAATTGTTCCACCAGCTTTTGCAGCTTGTGAGCCAGATGTGCGAGTGAGTCAGCAGAGGATGATATCTCCTGCATGGAAGCCACTTGCTCCTCCGTAGCAGCAGAGATGTTCTCTGTTCCATCGGCATTGGTTTCCGATATGGCGTGGATCTGATCAATGGATTGCACCACTTCGGCTGTACTTGCAGACATCTGTTGTGAGGCGGCTGCAATGTTCTCAAGCTGATGATTGACGACCCCGACAGCCTCACTAATCTGGGCAAAAGCTTCATCTGCAAACTGCACGGCACGAATGCCGTTGCTCACATCCTGTTGCCCGATCTGTACATTCTGGTTGGCCATTGAAATCTCCTGTTGGATCGCTCCGACCATCTCTACAATCTTCTGGCCTGAAAGGCTGGATTGTTCCGCGAGCTTGCGGACTTCGCTGGCAACAACGGAGAAGCCACGTCCATGCTCACCTGCACGTGCTGCTTCAATGGAAGCATTGAGAGCAAGCAAATTGGTCTGTGCAGCGATATCTGTAATGACAGATACCATCTCACCAATGGATGTGGAATGCTGTTCAAGTCGTCCAGCAGTATCTGCCATACCTTGCACAAAGCGACTGACGGAACTCATCTCGGATACAGCCGTCTGCATGGTAGCATTCCCTTTATCCGCTAGCTCACTTGCTTGCATGGCGGCTTCGGATACTTGCTGTGTGCTGTTTGTTACCTGTCCCACACCTCCAGCCAGTTCATTCATCTGCTGCGCTGTATGCTTCAGGCTGGTCGTTTGTTTCTCAAGTCCAGCCGCAGACTCTTCTGTGATCAGGGCGACTTGCTCTGTTGCTTTGGTTGTCTCCGATGAGTTGACTGCCAATTGTGTGGAAGAGGCGGTTAACTCGTCAGCTGTGTGCCGCACGTCCTGAATAACGGTTCGCAAGGATTCACTCATTTTATTGAAGCTGGTGCTCAGCTTGCCGAATTCATCCTGTCCCAATACAGCAACCTCGATGGTCAGATTACCATTACTAATTTCGTCAGATGCCTTCACCAAGCGGTTCAGTGGTTTGGTGATGGATTGCACAATCCAGAAAATAATGATGGAGCTTACCGCAATTGCAATCGCTACAACAATAAGTGTGGTGTATAGGATTGGACGGACAGAAGCCGTCACTTCCCCACTGTCAATGACACCAACCACGGTCCAACCCGTCGTTTCATTGGTGGAGAAAAAGGCGTGTTCCTGGTTTCCATTTAGCGTATAAGTCAGACTTCCATTTTTCTGTGCAAAAATATCTTTATAGGGTGCCATGGTTCCTTCGGTCCCCGGTTTTTCGGTAGGATGTACAATGATTTTATTCGCATTATCAATGATATAGATATAACCCTTCTCGCCAATCTTGGTGGAATTAACCGTCTTCGAGAGGGCTTCAAGCGATAGGCTGACAGAGACGACACCATGGCCATCCGCTGAGGTCTGAGCTACCGAAGCAACAACATTGCCGGTATTGCTTGATATGTAGGGGGTGATTACGGTAGGGACATCTTTGTTCTGTGTAGCAGCCTGATACCACGGGCGTTCGCGCGGGTCATATCCTTCTTTGTTCACCGCAGTTACAGGGGAGTTAATATACACGCCCTGATCAGTGCCGATGGAGGCAAGTTCCACGTCATCATGGGTTTCCTTATACGCGTCGAGCAAGGTACGGATGGTCTCCGTTTCGTCACCCTGATTAGGTCCGACATTGCCTGCGTCCAGCTGACTTGCCAGGAAATCAACATTTTTGCGTGTTGCACCAATGATCTGGTCAATGGTCTGGTTGAGCACAGTAACACTGCTAATCGCGTTCTCATACATTTTCTCTTCAACCTTGGCTTCGGCTGTTTGGAATGAGATAATGCCCAGACTGATTGTTGGAATGAGTAGCACGATGGCAAATGACAAAATCAGTTTCTCTCTCATCTGCATCGTTCTCTTGGCCCCTTGTTTACGAATCTTTTTCATACACATTCCCCCTCTGTGTAACTCATCCCCATGTCTAGTGGACAAGTCCATCTGGTAAAAGATATTTCATTCCATCCTTTCCAGAAGTTTCTGGTGCTATCGTATGACAAATTTCGCGTTTATTCAACACAATTTATGAGTTTTACGAAAATATTTTTCGATTTTATAGGTATTTAGGATTACATCTGTTCTATAAAAATTAATCTGTCACTCCATTAGTGCACATCTTGTGGTATATTTCTGAATTAATGTGAAGTGAATTTTGCAGATTGCGAAATCCATAAGGCATGTACCTGTTCATGTTGAATACATACAGAAGTTGTTTTCATGGAGAATGTACCTGGATGGATCTACATCCATATATATCGGTTTATGGAGACAGAAATTGGAGAGGGGTTGTACCGCAGTTGGACCAAAGTACACTACAGATATCTGGACAGGAGAACATGAAAGAGGTCCAGGATCAGGCTACATTCATGCAGGGGGTCAAAGATTGTATCCCAACCCTGCTTGGTTATTTGAGTATTGGCTTTGCGGCGGGTGTCATTGAAATGACCGCAGGTCTGAGTCTGGCGGAAACGGCCCTGCTCAGCCTGATTTTATATGCAGGATCGGCTCAGTTCATTGCAGCAGGCATGCTCGCATCGAATGGATCAGCAGTAGCGATCATGTTCACCATATTTTTCGTGAATCTTCGTCATTTGTTGCTCAGTGCAGCTGTATCACCTTATTTTCGGCATCTGACCCCGCTTAAAAATATGTGGATTGGTTCATTGCTTACGGATGAGTCTTTTGGCGTAGCGATGACACGTGCGATTGGCAGGGAAAGACTCAGTGAACGGTGGATGCACGGTCTGAATATTACGGCGTACCTGAACTGGTTCGTGGCTAATATGGCGGGAGCGTACTTTGGACGCTGGATTACCAACCCGGAACGGCTGGGTCTGGATTATGCCCTGCCAGCGATGTTTATTGGACTGGTTGTACTCCAGTTGGTGCATCGCAAAAACAAAAAAATACACATTAATGTGGCTATTATCGCCGTTGTCTGTGTAATCTTCGCCAGCATGGCTTCACTTGGCAGCATGAGTGTCATTGTGGCTGCGGTCATTGCGGCAACGATGGGAGTGTTCATGGAACGATGGAAGTAAGATGGGATGTATTCTGGATTATTATGGGATCGGCGCTGTTAACATTTATCCCGCGTGTACTGCCACTGATGCTGTTCAGCAAGATACAGATTCCAATGTGGTTGTTACGCTGGCTGGAGTATGTGCCCGTAGCGGTCATGGCAGCGCTGATTGGTCAGGAACTGTTCATGTCGGACAACCAGTTAGTGCCGATTACGCATAATGCAGCTCTGTGGGCATCCCTACCTACGATTGCAGTAGCGATCTGGACACGCAGTCTACTGGGAACCGTATTGGTCGGTATTGTGGCTATGATGATACTGCGATACTGGATTGGATAATTGCTAGGAGACTCATAAGATGGCGACACTCAGTGATGAAAACGCTATTTTCTATTGCGACCGAAAGGGATAAAATGGAGACTGAGGTGTTCAGTGTTTCCATTTTGCACAAGAGGAAGGAACGATTTCAATCATGAGTACTAGTCCATCCGTTATATTGTTTCAGGGAGACTCGATTACAGATGGGGGAAGATCTCGCAATGATGATCCGAATCATTTTCTCGGACACGGATATGCGTATCTGATCTCCAGCAAACTGGGTATGGAACTGGCGGGCAAGGATAAGACGTTTTATAACAGAGGCATTAGCGGGGATCGGGCATCGGATCTGTACGCCCGCTGGAATGAGGATACAATTAGTCTGAAACCGGACCTGATCAGCATCCTGATTGGGGTTAATGATGCCTGGCGCACGATGAATGGTGAACCTAGCGGGGTAACGGATCGTTTCGGACGGGCGTATCGCCATTTGCTCGAAGAAACACGGGAAGTGATGCCACATACGGGGCTGATTCTGATGGAGCCGTTTATTCTGAGAACCGGAGCGACCGCGGAGAAATGGGAAGCCTGGGAAGAGTATATCGGTCAATATCAGAAACTGGCTCAAGGTCTTGCTGAAGAATTTGGAGCTGTGTGGGTGCCATTACAACAGACGTTTAATGACGCTCTGAAACAGGCGGATGCAGCGTACTGGTTATGGGATGGTGTACATCCAACCGCAGCAGGTCATGAGCTGATTGCACGCCAATGGTTGTCTGTGGTACAGAATTCTCCGCTTGCGATTGTGTAATAACAACAGCGGACAGTTGCGATATGAGCAGCAGCATTAAAGGTGTTCAGGATCAGTTGAGGACATAAGATAGTTAAGAATATGAGATAGCCATAAAAAACCTGTGGTGACAGGCTGAATACAACGGAGGACCTGACGAAGGTTCTTCGTTTTTTTGTGTTGGGAAGGAAAAGGAAGTAACGTCGTGGAAAGGGTTCTAATGGATAATTCTTCAAAAGTGCTATCATATCCGGTAAAATGAAATCGATTACATTATAATTTTGGTATGACAATCCATTAACGAAGAGTGGTGAATCCAGTGGAAGATTCCATTCACGAAGTCGAAAATGAAAATATAAACCAATGTGAAAATGAGAGCAAAGCATTGAGCTATCTAAGTGCCGACGGACTTCGAGAGAAGTTGTTCCGGCCTGAATTGGCTTCGTTATACACGGACCTGAAGGCTTATGGTGAACGCGCCTTGAACGAACCCTTGCCCACCTTATCGTTCCGTTTATATCGCCAGTTCGGTGAGACGGGGGAGCGGAAAACCTATGAAGAGGCTTATTTCGATCGAAGAGGCAGACTTGCTGCTGTGGCGATGCTCGCCTTGGACACGGCTAGGCCGGATGCACTGCAAGCGCTGGAAGAAATGTTGTGGGACGTGTGTGGTGAGTATACGTGGTGTTTGCCCGCGCATCTGGGTACGGGCGAGATCAACCAGGTGGATGGAAACATCGATCTGTTCGCCGCAGAGACGGTACATATGCTGGCCGAGATTGTGAACATTCACACCGAGCGGCTGGATCGCCTTGTCATAGAACGGATCAGGTCTGAAGCAGAACGGCGAATCTTCACCCCGCTTTATCGGGAGCAACGGAAGTTCCACTGGCAGACAGCGGATCACAACTGGTCGGCGGTCTGTGGTGGGTGCTGCGGCATGGCCGCATTGCTGCTGCTTGAGGATGAGTCCACATTACAGGAATCGATCTCCCATACGGTCAGCTGTATGAACGCATTCTTGATCGGATATGGCCAGGATGGCGGCTGTGCCGAAGGTATTGGCTATTGGGTATATGGCTTTGGTTATTACACCTATTATGCCGAAATGCTTCGTGAGTATAGTAACGGTGAATTAAATCTGCTGACGGGTTCCAAAATAGCAGCCATCGCAGCCTTCCCGCTGCGAGTTCATCTGTCGGGCGGCACATATGTGAATTATTCGGACAGTGCCGAGCAGGAAGAGATTCCTTCCGGATTACTCTCCTTGCTCGCATCCCGTTTCGGGTTACAGGTGGATCTGCCGCTTCATATTCCGCTGTTTACCGATGATCCCTGTCATCGCTGGGCCCATCTATTGCGGAACGTGATGTGGAGCGATCCGGCGGTGTACGGTGATGAAGGAGCCTTTAGGCAGGCTGAACGTGGATTTATTTTTCAAAATCTGGGCTGGATGATTGCAAAAGGATCACTCGATACTCCGGATACAAAACGTTCAAACGGCGAACCTCTTCAGGTGGCGATTTCCGTCAAAGGCGGACATAACGATGAACCTCACAACCATAATGATCTCGGGCAGTTCATTATCCATTGCGGTGGTGAGAATATTCTGTGTGATCCAGGAGCGGGGTTGTATACCCAAGCGTATTTTGCGCCTGGCAGAGAGCAGCTGTTCCACATCTCGTCATCCGGGCATAACGTTCCGCTCATTGAAGGCCAGGAGCAAAACTCGGGTCGGCAAGCGCAAGCCCATGTGTTAGAGGCAAAGCTGGCAGAGGGTGGCGGTGAGCTGAATACAACATTGGATCTGACATCCGCTTACTCTGGAGCTGCTTCACTGGCTCGTTATACGCGCCAATTCCATTGGAAGATGGTTTCTGGAGGTAGCAGGAATGGAGCAGAATTGCGTCTGATTGACCGTTTTCAATGGAAGAGCAGGATTGTGCCTTCGGCTGAACGGTTCTCTTCTGTGGGCGATTCAAATGCAGGGTGTTCGAGCGTTGTGGAGCGATGGATGAGCAGAGTACAACCTGAGGTGGTGAAGAGTGGTAATCTTCGCTGGCAAGGTGTACATGGAACGGTCCATATGACGTATGATGCGAACCAGTGGCAGGTATTTACGGAGGCTATGAACACAGTTGATCATGACAATGTTCCGGTCACATTCTATCGGACGTCACTATCATGGACAGGTGTGATTAATGAGACGGATGTTCGGACAGAAAGTCCTAATCCGCTTGAAACGGTATGTGAGGTGCGCTTCATTATTGAACCTGAACCGAAAATGGAAGAAACCGAGGTGAGCATGCGTGAGTAAATATACATCCGCGTCCACGTATTCATGGAAAGATGAACTCGAACAATACCGTACATTGGCAGAACAAGCGGGCTCCCCTCCGGCAGACGGCTGGAATAGGGATCGCAAGTTGGCACTTGTTGAAAGTGTTGTTCGCGCTTACACACCATATCAGGACAGCCAGGGGGCAATTATCGACCCGTTCTCGGGTGTGGAGAGATATTATTCTACACCGGCCTATGCGATGGCGGCGGCAGTTCTGGTTGATGCAGGGCGTACAGATTTGCTCCAATCGGCAGCAATAGCCCTGTCACAGAGCATTGATGCCGTAGTCAATGGTAGCGCACCAGACAATCACCCTGATTTTTTTCCGGTGCTCATGATGAGAGCCTATATGTTGTTGAAATCACACCTGCCTGAACAAGCACAGATCTGGGCTGAGGCACTCAAGAAGATCAGTCCTGAACAAGATTATGTATTTACGATGAGCAAGATGAACAATCCCAATCGCATGATTAACTGGAACGCCATTATGATCTCTGGCGAATATCTACGGTGGCATGAACAGCTGGCGAATGAGGGTACAGCGTGGATGGATCGTTATCTGGAAGCCTATCATGTGCCCCGATTTACGGCCCTTGGGTTGTATCAGGATGGACCGCTGGACCGTCCGAATTGTCCATTTTCCTATGATATTGCCACCCGTTATCACCTTGGGGTGATGCTTGAAGCTGGTTACGAAGGAGCCACTGCCGATACGTTACGTGAGCAGCTGCGCCATGGTGCCTTCAGCTCGCTACTGACGCTCTCGCCGTTAGGTGAGATTCCACCGCGTGGTCGCAGCTCCCAGCACCAGTGGAATGAAGCAGCGGCGGCTTATGTATGTTCTACACATGCAACACTAGCTTTGCAGGCGGGAGATCGGGTGATGGCGGGTGCTTTTTCACGTGCGGCTAATCGGTGTTTTGCTGCTGTTGAGCGCTGGAAGATGGAAGATGGACGCTTGAAAATTGTACGCAATGAATACAAGCCAGAAGATCGGCACGGGTATGAGATCTATACCAACCATACCTGTTACAATCTGTGGACGGCAGCGGCGCTGGCCCATGCTTGTCTCAGTGATCCGGGAGACGATGTGAGCGAAGTGTACCTTCCTTCCGAGTTAGGCAGCAGGGTTTTGCAGACTGATGGGTGGTTCGAAACCGTCATTGCATCCGTACCTGGTCAGCAACTGGTGTTACACACGGCGATGAATGATCCGTATACGATCCCTGGTTTGGTACGGATTCAGCAGATGGGGTTACCTGGTCTGATTGGTCCGTCCGCTGCCAGCCATATGCAGGCCGGATTTACGGAATTTGCCGAAGGGGCGGTCCGTCCGCTCAGCTACTGTCCTGCCTGGAAGACACCAGATGGGGTATGGCACAGTCTTGCAGAGGGAATTCCATCCGGTGGTGCATATGATCGTGACGTTGGATTGGACCCAGCACAGGGAGGAGGGTCAATAGTGTACGAGAAGGTGGACCATGATACGCGGAATCAAGTGGAGCAGCAACTGGCGGCAAGAGCGGAAGAAGATGGCATAACTGCCTTGGAGAATGCTTTTGCCGTGACATGGGTCGGTCCATTACCCGGAATTGAAACATTGTGTACTCATTATGTGCAACAGGCAGACTTGCTGACCATAACGTATGAATTCCAAGGTGAGATCGCGGCGGCAGGTGCACTCATTCCGTTGATGTTCCATGATGGCCGTGAACAGGCGGTGATTACCCACACGGATCATAGTGTACGAACGGAGTATCGGGGGGCCTATGTAGAATCTACAGCGTTGGATCAGGAAGCCATTATTCATCTGGAGGAACAGGCCGTGGCCTCCCGTAATGGATTGCTGAAAGAAGCGCGGATTGAAGTGAGTGGAGCACGAAGTCTGTCATTTGCGATCCGATTGGGCGAGGTTAGCGATATTAACTGATAGATATTGCAGTTGCTGCATACGACGCTATAGATAAGTTGAGGATGAGCTGGAGCATCAAGCATAGGTGTCTGGTATTGAATCGAGGAGGGATATGTTCATGAACACATCAACGTCGGTAAAATGGCTCGAGGAAGCGTGGCAACAGGGGGCTGCCAAAACGATTCGGAATGCAAAGCGAATCAAGGATACATTTCCACACATTGCCCCTCAGGGGACATATGACCGGAATGATCCGGAATGGTGGACAGCTGGTTTCTGGCCTGGATTGTTATGGCTGGTCTATGGGGATGCGCCGGAAAGTGAAGCGGTCGCTCCGCTACATCGCATTGCCGAAAGCTGTGAGCGGCAACTGGAAGGGTGTCTGCGTGATCCCGAATCGGTGGATCACGATCTGGGGTTCATCTGGCTGCTTAGTGGCGTAGCCAACTACCGCCAGACGGGCAGCATGGATGGACGGCGGCGCGGCATGCTTGCCGCCAACCTGCTCGCTGCCCGCTTCCACGTGCGCGGTGAGTTCATCCGCGCATGGAACTTCAGCTCGTCAGCAATGGATACGCGCGGCGTAGCCATCATTGACAGCATGATGAACCTGCCGCTGCTCTACTGGGCATCCGAGCAGAGCGGCGATCCTCGCTTCCGCTGGCTGGCGGAAGCACATGCGGACACCGTGGCGCGCGAATTCATCCGCGCTGACGGGTCCATCTGCCACGTGGTGGAGTTCGATCCACACACGGGGCAGAAGCTGCGAGAGCATGGCGGACAGGGCCATGCTCCAGGTTCCGCCTGGGCGCGGGGCACCGCCTGGGCGTTGCACGGGTTTGTGCTGTCTTTCCGGTATACGGGCGAAGCCCGATATCTGGAGACAGCGGAGCGTGCGGCCGATTTCTTCCTCGCCATGCTTGGCGAAGAGATCGTGCCGGTGTGGGATTTCCGCGCACCTGCGGAGCATCAGGTGGCGTGGGACTCGTCCGCTGCGGCGATTGCCGCGAGCGGGTTACTCGAGCTGGCGAAGCTGTCGCCACGCGGGGAGACCTATGCCGCCGCGGGAGAACGTATCGTGCGCGGCTTGCATGAGCACTATAGCTCCGGCGACTCGGCAGCGGAAGAAGGTCTGATCATGCAGGGAACGGTGCATTACCCGGAAGGGCGAGGGCTGAATGTGCCGATTATATACGGCGATTATTTCTATATGGAAGCGCTGGCGAAGCTGCGTGGACGTGAGGGGTTATTTTAAAGGAAGAATTGAGAACTGCGGGCTGGAGGAACTGAAGGTGAGAACTGATCAGTAGCAAACCATCATCACCTGTCCGCGTGCGGCTGTCTCCAGTATTAGGAACAATATCCCTTCTATTGGAGGCAGAGCACACCTAAGGGTAATCTTGAAATAGACGAGTCAAGCGCGGCGGACAGGCAGATGATGTACATAAGTGAAGGAAGACGAAAGAAGAACCTAACATATGAATATCGCATTCTTACGGTTCCAGTTGGGGTGCAGACATGGCTATGCTTTACTGAAAGAATCGCTTTTCACTTCGAAGGCGTACGTCTCAGGATAACAAAGTCGGCAGAAGATTGATCTGGATAGCGCTGTGGAATAATCTCATGAACTTTGAAATCAGGGTAGTCGAAGAGATAATCGAACAGATTCCGATCCTGGATTGTATCAATCCCCGGGTTGCCTTTTTCTTTCAAACGGGTGTAAAGCACCACCCATGCTTTTGAAGAGTGCAGAACATCATAGAGGGTATTGCAAAAATCTGTTTCATCCGTGATGTGATATAACACATCCAGACAAACCGTTAGATCTGCTTGCAGGAAACCTCGGTTAATCCACAGCCCGGGTGTATACAGCATGAAGCTCTTGGACGAATCTTTGGCAAACTGGGAAGCACAACGTTTTATCGAAGATGCGGCGACATCAACGCCCAGGTAGTCCTCATAATTCATGTATTGCAACTGGTTGCCATCCCCGCATCCAAACTCAATGACACGATGAATACCTTCACGTTGAATCAGTCCGTTCACGACCTCGGCCTTGAATTCAGCCAATACCCCGTATGAACCCCTCCCAGAAGTTTCACCCGAACGATATGTTTTCTCCCAATATCCGATGTAATCAAAAGGCTGACGCATATGTTTCCTCCAATCCTGTTAAAAGAAGTTCAAGATAGTCAATATACATAGGTTATGCGCAATATCCGCAGGTATGATCGGTTGAAACAGGAATAGAAGATGAATTAATTTCCATAGAATTCCCTGAAAATTTCCTGAAAGTCTAAACATCTGGAAAGGACTTGCCGACATAAAACATAAGGAAAAAAATGATGATTATCGGGGGGAAATGATGTTAAAGCCAAGATTGACCAAGTACATGGTGATGATGCTGGTGTTGATGCTGAGTATTTCCAACGTAGGCTTGGCCGCTGCGGCAGATAAAGAACTGTCCAAAATTGTGGTTTCCAAGAATGAGATGTCGCTCGAAGTTGGTGATTCCAGTTCCGTTACGGTGACAGGTGTATATTCTGATAATACATCGGCAAACGTAACGATCAGTTCATCCTGGAGTACCAGTGATGCTTCGATAGCAACTGTATATAATGGCGCAATTACAGCCAAAAAGGAAGGTACAGCGACGATTACCGCAGCTTACCAGGGTCAAAGTCAAACTGTTCAAGTGAAAGTGACAAAGAAGGTCAAAGCGCTTTCGAAGAACGTGCAAAGTCTGGATTTGCGCACGGGAGATACGAAAGAAATTATTTTGACAGCAACGTATAGTGACAATGAAACAAATAATGCAGCAGCAAGTACTGCAGAGTGGTCTACCAGTGATGAGAAGGTTGCAACCGTTGTGAATGGTAAAGTAACTGGACAAAGCGCGGGTACGGCCGTCATCACAGCCAAAGTTGGCAGCCAAAGCGTAACGGTGGATGTTAACGTTGAAGTGGTTAAACGTGTAGATGTAGATAAACAGCAGGTTAACCTGTTGTTGAACAAAAGTGAAAGTGTGAAAGTGACGGCTACGTATCCAGATGGCACAACCAAGGATGTAACCGATCTGGCGGAGTGGACATCCAGCAATGAGAAGGTCGCAGACGTTCTTAAAGGCGAAATTACAGGATACTCGGCAGGTTCTGCCAAGATCACAGCCAAATATGGTACGAAATCAGTTTCCGTTGACGTGGATGTGGATCTGACTAGCAAGTTGAGTGTGGAGAAACAAAGTATTTTCTTCCGTTTGAGTGAGACAACCAAAACGGCTAATGTCGTTGTAACGGCTTCTTATCCAAACAGCAGCGATGTGAATGTAACGGATCAGGCAACATGGACATCCAGCAACGAGAAGGTTGCAACGGTGTTTAAGGGACAGATCACAGCCATTAGCGCAGGTTCAACAACGATCAAGGCAACCTATAGTGGCAAAACCGTAGAAATTGCTGTGGATGTAGATACGGCAAGATATTTGGATATCAAAGATGTAAATGACAAAATCGCCATGAGTGTTACGGGTGATAACAAGTCTAAGACATTGGTAGCCAATGCAGAGTATATTGATGCCAGTACAGAAAATGTAACTTCCAAAGCAACATGGACTTCAAGCAATCCAGATGTCGTATATGTATCAAACGGTGATCTGATCGCATACAAATCCGGTACGGCTACGATTACTGTAGCTTATGGCGGTAAAACGGTTAAATTCACAGTGAATGTAGACGTAGCAGACAAGTATGAGATGGATAAGAAAAAAGCATCAGTAGCCGTTGGTGGAACGACTTCGGCCAAAGTGCTGGCGTTGTATGGTGAAACATCCAAAGATGTATCCGAAGATGCAACCTGGAGCAGCAGCAGCGACAAAATCGCTGAGGTAGATAGCAAAGGGGTTATCACAGGTGTTGCTACAGGTAAAGTAACCATCACAGCGAAGATTGAAGGCAAAACACTGACTCTGCCTGTTGAAGTAGGTATGGCTAGTGGACTGGAAGCAGATGTGAACTTCGTTGTTCTGTCCGCCAAAGAAACACAAACCATTCTTTTGACAGGTACGGATGAAGATGGAAACACGCTGGATGTTACATCCGAAGCAACCTGGAAATCCAGCAACTCACGTGTAGCGGATGTGAAAAAAGGCGTGATCACAGGTAACAGCAGTGGTAAAGCCAACATCACAGCAGAATACGGCTCCAAAAAAGTGACGATCCAAGTTGAAGTGGATGTCATCACACGTATTGAAGCTTCCGAGCCGGTTCTTTCCCTGAAATCAGGCGATACAGCTGATCTGACGGTAACTGCCTTCTTGAGCGACGGTAGCGAGCGTGATGTTACGGACAAAGCTGAATGGAAAACGAACAGCTACAAAGTAGCTCAAGTGACCAAAGGTAAAGTCAAAGCTACAGGTTCAGGTAAAGCCAAAATCACAGCCAAATACGGTAGCAAGTCTGTAACGATTGCTCTAGATGTGGATACACTGAAATATTTGCAGACGGATAAAGTAACGTTGACCATGAAACCTGGTGAAAAGGTAACTGTGGCAGCAACTGCAACGTATGCGGATGGCAGTGAAGCCAATGTATCCAAACCGGCTCTCTGGAAATCTTCCCGTATTGCAACAGCATCGGTGAAAGATGGAATTATTCAGGCGAACGGCAAAGGTAAAGCAACGATTACAGTAACATTTGCAGGCGTGAAAACCAAAGTGACCGTAGTGGTTGAAGCGAAGTAATTGCTTTTCCAAATGTGAGCTTGAAACGCACAAATAAAAACGGTGATGCCAGCTAATAGCTGGTATCACCGTTTTTTTTGTCTATAAACTAGGTGTGTCTTCAAGCGCTGACGAATCTGAAACGTCTTATTCAGGGATCGTTCCCTGAATGTTCTATAACTACATCGTGTGAGACAGTACCAGTGCACCATAGGCAAAAGCGATCACGATTAGAATGGCTGGATGCAGCTTGGTCTTGGTCATGACCCAGAGCGAGATGCCTGCAATGATTAACGTCTGCCAGATGCCGATAGAATCGGTGGATAGCTGCCCGAATTCCCACGTAAGCAGAATCATGAGTACAGCGATAACAGGCTGTACGAGTAGGGTCATGCCTTTGACTTTGGGTGACGTGCGATGTTTGTTCAATAGACGAAGTAATAAAATTAATGCGGTTGCGGAAGGCACGATTGTGGCAAAACTTGCGATAAATGCCCCGAACCAGCCTGCCACGTGATACCCGACAAATGCAGCAATTTTGGTTGCAATGGGACCGGGAAGGGCGTTACCAATCGCCAGTACATCCCCGAATTGCTCCGTGGTCATCCATTGATAATGGTTCACAATCTCTTCCTGCATGAGCGGAATGGATGCCGGGCCGCCCCCATATCCCAAGATGTTTGCTACGAAAAATCCCCAAAATAATTCCCACCATGTCTGGAGCATCCTTAGGACACCCCCTTATCGGACTCGCTTTTGGACTTGAAGCGCTGAACCAGATCCAGATGGAAGACACCATATCCAAGGAAAACGGCGATCACAATCCCCGGATGGATATCCAGCAGCTGCAATAGTACAAAGGCAATTACGCCGAATAGGGCGGCAAAAACTTTGCCGAGTCCCTTCCAGGCTTTCATGGCAAATTCATAAGCCATCATACCCAGCATGACAAAAATAACCGGCCGAACAGCGGCTACCATGCCTGCAACCACTTTTGACTCGCGTAGCGCGTACATGGAACCGAGCAGAGCAATAATGGCGATACTTGTCGGCAAAATATGAGCGAGTACGGACACTATCGCGCCGAGCACGCCTTTGGTTTTATAACCAAGATATGCGGCCATCTTGGTCGCGATGGGACCCGGCAAGGCGTTGGCGATAGCCAAAATCTCGCCGAACTCCTCATCACTGACCCATTTGTAACGCGTGACGGCTTCGTAACGGATTAACGGGATCACCGAAGGGCCACCGCCATATCCGAGAATTCCGGTCCGTACCATTCCGATCACGAGACCGTTGTAATCTTTCCAACCCATGCTGATTTCCTCCTAGAGTCTCATGCCCATCCGGCTTTTATAACGTTTCAACAATAGCTGTGATTCCACTTTGACGATACCCGGCATCTTATAGAGCTTCTCCAGCAAGAACTGCTCCATCTCTTCCATATCCGCAAAAATACCGTGCATGTGCAGGGTACTCGGGCCTGTCATATGATAAAGGCTGGTGACGGCTGGCTCTTCATCCAGTTTCTCAGCGACTTCATCCAGGAAGGGCGGTTCGACATCGACATTGAAAAAAGCCGAGACTTGAAGCCCAACCTTGCCAGGGTTGATTACAACGGTGAAGCGTTCGATGATTCCTTTTTCGGATAACGCATTAATGCGTGCCTGAACGGCTACACGGGACAACCCAATCTGTGTACCCAGGTCCGTATAGGATATCCGGCTGTTCTGGTGAAGCGCGGCGATAATTTTGCGATCCATCTCGTCCAGATTGTACATTTGTGGAATTTCTCCTCCTTTGGAGGAGCGTTTCTCTGACATGTTGACCATCCTTTTCTTTCGCTATATGAAATGAACAATGAAATTTTACTGAACATACAATGTGTATGTGGCATTCATAGTTTAATGACGAATCGTAATTGGAGTCAATCTATTTATCGTAATTATTGAATTTAACCGATTTTGAGCCTTCATTTTGTCATTTCGACCAATCGGAAAATAAAAAGACCACTCGCACAGTCCAATAGCGAGCAGCCGTTAAATAATAGATAAGCTGGAGTGAAGCGCAAAGTGTGATACGAAGCATGTCCGGTTATGCTTGGGCTGTCTTGGGCAGTAAAAGGGTAACGGTAGTCCCTTCGCCAGGCTCGGAAGATACTCTTAACGTTCCTCCTGCACCACGGGCACGCTCTTCCATACTGAACAATCCAACGCCATTGCCAGCGGTTACTTCGCTGAATCCGGCACCCTGGTCTTCAATAATAACCATCGTCATGTCCTCAGCGTCTTCTATAGTAACACGTGCCTCGGCAACATCGGCATACTTCGCGACATTGGTTAAGGCTTCCTGAATAATCCGGTAGATGGCTATCTCCCGGTTCATCTCCAGTCGTTTGCGCAAATTACATTCCAGATCAACTTCGATCCCGTAGTGACGGGTGTAATTCTCGATATACGTACGAATCGCCGGAACAACACCCAGATCATCCAGAACGGATGGTCTCAGCTCCCATGCCATACCGCGTACATCTTCCATGATACCCGTGACCTGTTTACGAAGTGCTTCAACCCCCGGTTGAGGCTGGTCTGCCAGCAGTCGGTCCATCTGAATCACCAGAGAGAAGAGACTCTGTCCAATCCCGTCATGCAGTTCACGCGAGATCCGCCGTCGTTCCTCTTCCTGAATATTCATGACCTGGGACATCATCTTTTGCAGTTCGGCTTCGACGGATTTCAGCTTGGTGACCTCACTACGTACAGCCAGGTATTGATATGGCTCGCCGTCGTTATCGAGGAAAGGCACGATGGTGGTGTTGACCCAATAATAACTGCCGTCTCTGGCACGATTGCGAATCTCCCCGTTCCATACTTTACCTGATGATATCGTCTCCCACAGGTTTTTCATAAAGCCTTTGCCATGGTATCCGGAATTAATGATTCGATGATCCTTACCGATCAGATCCTCGCGCTCATACTGCGAGATTTCACAGAATTTATCATTCACATACTGGATTTTACCCTTGCGGTCTGTCAGGGCTACAATGGAGGATTCATCCAGAGCAAATTTCAGATCGCTCAGTTGATGCAGGGAACCCTTCAACCTGCTGCGAAATTCATTATCCGTAATGTGATTATCGATTTCGTTCAGCAGGAGGCGTACGGGCTGGTCTGCGAGTCCACTTAGTCTGTTCTTGCGTGCACTACTCAAAGTTCAGCAACCCCTTTTTCATGGCGAACTTCACCAGTTCCGGGCGTGTACGCAGGCCAAGTTTCTCCATCAGATTGCTTTTGTGGGATTCGACCGTTTTGACACTGATGATCAGATGTTCGGCGATTTCCTTGTTGGCGTATCCCTTGGCAATCCAGGACAAAATCTCTTTCTCCCGCTCGGATAACGTGTCATACGGTCCGGCGTTTTCCTGTTTGGCTTTGTCCAGGTATTCACTCATTAGCCGCTTGGTTGCACTGGGGTACAGATAGGCGCTACCCTCTGCTACGGAACGAATCGCAGCAAGCAATTCTTCATGCGGCGCACTTTTGAGTATATATCCGGATGCTCCCGCATGGATGGCGCGGAACAGATATTCTTCATCGTCATGCATGGTTAGTATCAAAATGGAGACATCTGGCATCAATTTCTTCAATTCAGCGGTAGCGGTCAGACCGTCTTTGCCTGGTGGCATGCTGAAATCCATCAAGACCACATCTGGTTTCAACTCTTGAGCCTTGGCAATGGCTTCATCGCCATCTGCGGCATCTCCAACGATATGTATATCATTCTTTCCTTCAAGTAAGGCGATCAGCCCGGAACGCACCACAACATGGTCGTCTACAACTAATAGTTGAATCACATGATTTCCCCCTGTCCGCTTCCTTAGTTCTATCTATATCATAACAAAAAAAGAAGCCATTCAGAGCTTTAATCTCCGAATAGCTTCTCTTACTCTCTAGTTCAAACTTTTATCCAAACACCTTTGGCTGAAGATGTAGAGCGATTTGCTCCGTCTGCCGGATCATGTCCGATGAGAAGGTGCAGGGCAGTCTGCTGCCAACAAGCAGCACGGCACCAGGCACACTTCCTTCCTGGAACACAGGTACTGCTATGGCACTTACCAGGCGCTCAGCAAGCATTAACGGGCAACGACCGGGTGTATGCTCCCCGGTGGATTGTGCATCAGATCGAGCTGTGCGTCCAGTCCGAAGGGCTGTGCCCACCAGATCTTGTCCGGGGCGCATTTCCATGCGTTTCACCCGTTCATTACTAGCCCCAGAGGTATACTTCCAGCGTAGCATCGTCCCGTTCAGACAGGCAAGTCCACAGAAGTCGCTGGATGTGTTCAGGCGCAGGCCGTCGATCATCTCCTGAATGCCAGATGGCAGTTCATCATGCATGAGAGGACACTTCCTTTTTCGAAATTATAACGTACGTGACGTGTAATTATTATCATTAACCTTTGAACAGGATCATCTTAAAGTAAGGGTATTACAATGTTAATTCTATTGTAGACCCTTTCTCGTACATTGTAATTCAGGGAAAACCCCTATTTCCGTTCCATAATCTACTGAACCTGGGCAGTGAAGGACTCCTGAATCAGGTGCACCAAGGGATTGAAGAAATGCGAAGGATGAGGCATATCGGTGAAATGTGACTTTTCTCACAGCAAATTCAGGGAGTTTCTCGTTAAGGATCAGGTAATCCCCCGATAACCCTGACGCTTCTTTCGCGGTATGATGGATACATAAGGAATCACCGAGGGGGACGAAGGTTATGGGTACAGTATTTGTAGAAAGAACAACCCGAAGAACAGAGCAGAAACAAACGGAGGCGGGCAAAATGACACGAGAAACAGGCGGAATCCTTTCGTTTGTTACATCTGAGCAATGGGGCCTGATTGAAGCAAAAATGCAGCCTAAACGGGTGAAGTCGGGGTATAGTCTCTTTCTCGAAGGCGATGAAGCCGGATATCTGTACTACATTCGTTCGGGACGAGTGAAAATGACCAAGTCGACGGAGGATGGCAAGGAAATTATTTTATCCATTCAGCAAAGCGGCGATCTCATCGGTGAATTCGGCGGCATCGGCGGATTGAATCATAGCTACAGTGCAGAGATGGCGGAAAAAGGGGAACTGGCCATTATCTCGCTTAGCGATCTGGAAAGCATACTCAGCAAACATGGCGACCTTGCCTTGAAATTTTTGCAATGGATGGCGCTGTCGCAGCGGATTACCCAGTCGAGATTCCGTGATTTGCTGCTCTATGGCAAGGCGGGTGCCCTCGCTTCGACACTGATCCGTGCCAGCAATTCGTATGGCAGGGTTACACCGGATGGCATTGTGCTGGAGATGAAGCTGAACCATACCGATCTTGCCGAGATGATTGGAGCTACCCGGGAGAGTGTAACGCGGATGCTGGGGGCATGGAAGGAACAAGGTACGCTGGATATGATGGACGGCAAACTGATGATTCGGGATCTGGCAGCCCTGCGCTGTATGTGTGGATGTCCGACATTCCCGAGCTGCCCGGTAGAGCTGTGCCGACTGTAAAATAGCTTGTTCAGAGGCTTCACCTCCATTGGCGATTGGGGTCGTTACGGAGAAAAAGAAAAGCTGGCGTCCCATATATGGGAGTCAGCTTTTTGTGTTTCCGTGAAATTGTTCATGTGCATATTCCTTTGCAAGAATCGAATATAGACACGAATCATGATACTCCCCTTTGTAGAACCAATGCTCTCGCATCAGACCTTCACGCTGCATACCTATCTTCTGCATAACGTTCTCGGAAGCCTTGTTGTTTGGGCGACATTTCGCATAAATGCGGTGTACGCCAAGTGTATTGAAGCCAAAGCCAAGCATGGCTCGGGCTGCTTCGGCAGCATACCCTTTTCCCTGATATACGGGATTGAGCACATAACCGATCTCAGCGTTCGTCTTTTCGATGTGAAGGCCAACACCGCCGATCAGAATGCCCTCTTTTTTCAAGCATATTGCCAGTTCGAAGCCCTCTCGTGGTTGTGTTTGCTGTGAATTCAGCACAAATTCCACATAAGCTCGCGTATCTTCTTCCGTATTCGGTCCCCATGCCGTATGCTGAGTAACTTCTGTCATGGATGTGTAGCTATGTATACTTTTCCAGTCTGTCTCCAGAATATCCCTGATGATGAGTCGTTCGGTCTCCAATTGCATAGCTATCCCCTCCTAATAAAACAAAAATAGCCCAATAACCGATTCGTGTAAAGAATGGGTTATGAGCTATGTAAGTATAAGGCATGTTATTGTGGTTGTTTACATTGAACTGCGGGATAAGTATAAGCCAGCTTGCGGATAATTTCCTTTTGCCATCTCGTATCACCCAGATTGGTTGCCAGGTTCAGAAGATCCAAATAATCGTCAAGCTGCAGATCAGCCTTTTGCAGAGTTGTATTCATTCGATGTTCGTTCCCCTTTATCTATAAAATCGTAATATCATATGCAGTAGAAAATTACATTGAGACAAGTTCAAGAATGATAATCATTATCACGTTTATATACTCATTATGCAATGAACGCTGGCAAAATGCAATCCCAAGTCCGCATCGAATTCAACTTTTTTCTGAAAATAGGCTCCTCCACAGCACGTAGGGAATGTATACACCGAGATATGCAGACGGATACAGGAACCAGCCATTCAGCAGGAAATGGTGAATCTCGGTGGTGAACGTAGTCATATGAGCATTGGTCGCATACACATCACCAGCGATGACGGTTGCCGCACTGTAGAAGCAGAGTAGCGCAAGAATATGGAATACTCGGGTAACCATTCGGGAACGAAGAGCAACATAAACCATAATTAGCGGAACAATTAACAAGAGCAACAAAAATACCAATTTCATCATCGATTTACTCCTTCGGTAAATGGAATTCTAATGATAATCAGTATGGGCAAATAGACTCAACTTCTAAACTTTTTCAACAATTTTACAAAAAGAAAGAGGAATTCAGCATATGAACAATTAAATTAAAGGAGGATAACCCATTATCAGGTAATTTGGAGGAGGAGAAAGGGAATATGAAGAAGGCGTTATGGCAGCACTGGATCGGGGCATTCCTGGTCTTTATCATGATGGCAACTGCACTGCTGGGGCCGGGTTCGCAGAGTCCGGTACAAGCTGCAGCACCACTTACGGTATCTCAGGCCATCGCTGCCCAGAGCGGTGGAGGAACAGCGACGGTTGAAGGAATCATTGTTGGACATGCTACCGGGTCGCTTACCGCGAAGTTTACATCTCCGTAAGCCAATGATTTTAATGTTCTGATTGCAGATTCAGCGTCAGAGCGGACCAACGCCAGATTATTGGATGTACAAGTTCCCGCATCGTTCCGTTCGCAATATGGACTAGCTTCCAATCCGAGTCTTGTAGGCAAAAAGATCATCGTAACCGGAACCCTCGGTGCCTACAACAGCTATGCAGGAGTCAAAAACCCAACGTCCATCACACTTTCCTCCGGAACAACCAATCCTGATCCAGAACCGAACCCGGGCACAACACTGCCGGACGGTACCGGCAAGAAAGTATTGTTTGATAATACCCACGCCCAGACAGCAGGTGTTGCGGACTGGATTATTGACGGGGCATTTTCGGATTTTGCCAACGGTTTGCGAAACGCAGGCTTTGTCGTGGATCAGCTGGAACGCAGCATCCCGTATACATTCGGTGAGCAAGCCATCACCTATAATAAATTGAAAGATTATGACGTCTTTGTCATTGGCGAAGCCAACGTGCCGTTCAAAGCGACAGAGCAGGCTGCGCTGGTGCAGTACGTGCAGAACGGAGGAAGTATTTTCTTCATCTCCGACCATTACAATGCAGACCGCAACAAAAACCGCTGGGATTCTTCCGAAGTATTCAACGGTTATCGCCGAGGTGCCTTCCTGAATCCGGCCAAAGGCATGTCTTCGGCTGAAGCCGAATCACCAGCGATGCAGAGTGTGACTAGTTCAGACTGGCTAGCGACGAACTTTGGTGTCCGTTTCCGCTACAATGCCCTTGGAGATGTTAATGCATCGGATATCGTTGCACCTGCTCAATCCTTCGGCATTACGGCTGGTGTTAATTCTGTAGCCATGCATGCGGGATCGACCGTTGCGATTATAGACCCGAACAAGGCCAAAGGCTTGGTGTATGTACCAAGTGGTGTGTCCAAGTGGGGCAATGCGGTGGATCAGGGCGTATACAATGGTGGTGGACGAGCTGAAGGAGCGTATGCAGCCATTGCAAAGGTTGGTGCGGGCAAAGCCGCATTTATCGGCGACTCTTCACCTGTGGAAGACGCTACTCCGAAATATTTGCGTGAAGAGACCGGTGCTACCAAGAAGACCTATGATGGATTCAAAGAAGTGGACGATGCCACGTTCCTTGTGAATACCGTGAAATGGCTTGCGGTCAAAGAGAGTTATACCAGTCTGGCACAAGTGCCAGGACTGACATTGGATACGGCCACAAGCCTGCTTTCGATGGAAGTTCCGGCTGCATCAACCGAGCCGCAACTTGAGCCATGGGCTGCACCCGCGGCAGGGTACAAATGGTATGACCCAGCTACATTTAAAGCAGGTTCATACGGAAAAGCACAATAAGTGAAATAGACATCAAATCATCATGCGAATAGGGCCTGACCGTGAAAGTTTGTTCGCGGACATGCTCTTTTTTGCTTGTTATAAAAGTTTCAATGAAGCCCATGATTGTCTCCTACAGCCCTGTCATTGCATAAATATCTGCTCCAGAGGGGAAGGTATGGGTACTAATGATACGGCGTGAAGCCCAACCCAACCAGAGGAGGCGGCGAATGATGACTCAGCAAGCAGACTGTGACAGTTCCTCGATGAGGCAGAAGCTCAAGGCAGATCTGCATCGTGTGGCGGATCGAATGAACATGACGTTATCCCGCTTTGACAATGACAGTGTCTGTCTGTTGGGGCAGTTTGCAGAGATTCGAGCGGAGATCAAGCAGATCGAGGTGCTTGCCTCTTCGTTTTATCTGGATTGTTATCTGTCACCCTTTACCGAGAAGTTTGCCGAGTTAACATCGAGCGTACAGCATCTATCTGACCGGAGATATGGGGCGTTGATTGTGATTGAACGGGAAGTTCCGTTGGAGACGATCATTCACTCAGGCGTGGCTGTGGATGCAAGAGTGACCCATGCGTTGCTGGAATCGCTGTTTATTCCCGGTGCACCTCTGCATGATGGGGCTGTGTTGATTCGTGGCAATCAAATTGTTTCCGCTGGTAATGTGCTGCCGTTGTCGCAAGCGGAAGTGCATGAACGAAAAATAGGCACTCGTCATCGGGCAGCACTGGGACTCAGTGAATTGACGGATGCGGTTGTGTTGGTCGTCTCCGAGGAGACGGGACAGGCTTCATTTGCTGTTGATGGCGATTTGCATCCCATTAATGTGGTTGAAACGCTCCCATAAGTGTGAACGATCAAGTGGCCTACTTGAGGCGAATAAGTTGATGCAGTTAAGTGAATTGTACCTTTCTCCTGTAAGGGAGAGAGGTTTTTCTATTGATAGACGATAAAATTATAATCTGAAATTCGACAGATATGCTCCCGCATATGAGAAACATCGATCGATGCTTCTCTGACATTGCGATGTGATTTTGCACAAACTGGGTATTCATGGGTACAATAGAGAATGGTCAATGAATAGAGAACAATGCGACTGGATCGCAAAAATGGTTGGAGGAGACGGTTAGCACATGAGTTGGTTTGAAGCAATGGAGCATCACGATTATGAGGAACTGGTTCTGTGCCAGGATCGAAATTCAGGGTTAAAAGCAATTATCGCCATACACGACACAACACTCGGCCCTGCGCTGGGAGGGACGCGGATGTGGACTTACGCTTCAGAAGAAGCAGCCATTGAAGATGCCCTGCGCCTTGCCCGTGGTATGACATATAAGAATGCGGTATCTGGCCTGAATCTGGGCGGGGGCAAAACCGTTATTATCGGAGATCCGCGGCGTGACAAAAATGAAGCGATGTTTCGGGCGTTTGGACGATATATTCAAGGGTTGAACGGACGTTATATTACAGCCGAAGATGTGGGAACAACGGAAGAGGACATGAACCTGATCTATCAGGAAACCGACTATGTGACAGGCATCTCGGCGAGCTATGGTTCATCCGGTAACCCATCACCCGCAACGGCTTGGGGTGTATATCGGGGGATCAAGGCAGCAGCCAAAGAAGCATTTGGTACCGATCTGCTGGAGGGTAAAACGATAGCGGTCCAAGGTGTCGGCAATGTGGCGATGCATCTGTGCAAATATCTGTATGAGGAAGGTGCATATCTGATCGTTACGGATATCCATAAGGACTTGGTGAAACAGGCTGTGGACCGCTTCGGTGCGACAGCAGTTGATCCCGCAGACATCACTAGTGTGGATTGCGATATCTATGCACCATGTGCGCTGGGCGGCACGATTAATGACGATACGCTCAAAACGCTCAAGGCGAAGGTAGTAGCGGGCTGTGCCAATAATCAGCTACTGGAGACCCGTCATGGGGATCAATTATATGATATGGGCATCGTATACGCGCCTGACTATGTTATCAATGCAGGTGGTGTCATTAATATTGCGGATGAGCTGAACGGGTATAATGCGGATCGGGCATGGAGCAAGATCGGAGAGATCTATTCCAATCTGGAGAAAATATTCGAAAGCTCACGTACTGAGGGCATCGCTACCTATGTTGCCGCGGATCGTCTGGCTGAGCGTCGGATCGAACAGATGAAGAATACGCGCAGTACATTCTTGCAGAATGGTCATCACGCATTGAGTTCCCGGAGATTGCGAAAGTAAACGTAATAGAATCATAACCAAATTTAAAAGGGTCTGTTAGATAACGGCAACATCCATTCCCAAGATGGATAGTCGATCTGACAGGCCATTTTTTTATGTTGCTATCCGTAATAAAAAAAGAAAACAGTGGCAATATCTCCCTAATTGATCAATTTTACTATGGATTTTTCCGATAATGTATGTACATCGTTCAGATGCAGATGGTTCAGGGAAGTGGGGAGAAGTGGGAAATGGGGAAAAGAAAAGGGTTAGGGCATAGGATCAAAAATATGTCGCTTAAAATCAAATTGCCTTTCATGATCAGTGTATTGGTTGTTTTGGTTCTGCTTGGTGCAACGACCACAAGTTATATGATTTCATCTGATGTTGTGGTCAGGAAAAGCAAGGATGAGATTAATGTGATGGCTGACCGCCTTGGGGAAGGGCTTTGGACAGCGATGCAACTTCAGCAACAATTGAGTCATGCGATATCCGTACATAATACCTTCAAGGAACTCTTGGAGCTGCGTAATACAACTGACATGACGGATGAAGAATTTTTCTCGGATGAGAACCCGTATTTCAATAAGGCCAATACGATCTTGACCGACAGTATATCGGAAACGGAAGGAAGTAAGCCAGATCTTTTCGTGTTTGATAAGGAAGGAATCATGGTGGCGGGAACCATGCCGGAAGTGATTGGTCAGTCACGGGGAGATCGGGAATATTTCAAGGAGTCCATACAGGGGAAATCCTTCATCAGTGATGCCGTCGTCTCTAAGACTAGCAAGAAGCTCATTATTGCATTTTCGGAGCCCATCATCGATGAAGAGGGGAATATCCTGGGTGTGCTTGCTATGTCGGTGGACAGCAACTTTTTCCTGGGGCAACTCGGAGACATTAAAATCAATGGTCAAGGCAAAGTTGAAGTGCTGAGCCGGAGCGGCATCATTATGTATGATTCACTGGACCCTTCCCTTGTGGGACAAACGTTGGAAGAGGATAAGGACGCGATGGGAATTATCGAGGCCAGAGCCACCGACAAAGTGAAAATCACTTCGATGGATCAAGAGGATACCTACTATCGTATTGATCAAATTCCGGGTGCAGATCTCTCTGTGGTCATTATTGACGATTATGACGATATTAAGCGCCCAATAGATGATATACAGCGCCAGATGTTTATCGTGACCTTGATTGGAATTGCTCTGGCTATTGGCGTAGGATTGTTGATTTCTCGTAGTATTACAAGACCTATCATTCGTCTGATCGGGCTGTTCCAACAGCTTGCTCAAGGCAATCTGACCGTTAAGGCCAATGGCAGATATAACAGTGAATTCAAGGATCTGGCTGAGAGCTTTAATGTTATGGTGGAACAAAACAGGAACCTTATTACCGATATGAATAATTCCATTCATGTTCTCCAAGACAGCACTCAGGAATTGGAGGAAACATCCAGACAGACGGCAAGATCCATTGATGAGACATCGGCGACGTCCATGGGGATTGCAAAAGCGATGGAGGCCCAATCGGAAGATACCGAGCAGATTGCAGGCAAATTCAACAGCTTTGGCGATAAAGTGGCTGCGATGAACAGCAGTGCACAGGATGTGAAGGCAAGAGCGGATGAGATCGAAACGGTATTCCACAACGGGAATGAAGTCGTGAATGAACTGATGCGTATTAATGAGGTGAACGAACGGGAAGTGGAGAAAATCTCTGAGATTACCGTCAAACTTCAAACGAGTTCGGGCAGTATTAGTCAGATCACGGAAGCCATCAGCCAGATTGCGAAGCAGACCAATCTGCTTGCATTGAATGCTTCAATTGAAGCATCACGGGCGGGGGAGCATGGCCGAGGATTTGCGGTTGTGGCCGAGGAGATTCGCAATCTGGCAGAGCAGAGTTCCCGCCAGTCCAAGGAAATCTCCAGCATTATCGAGCAGAATCTGGCCGATGTCGCCGAGAACAACCAAAGTGTTGCAGAAATTCACACCATCTCGTCCAGACAGGATGAGCTTGTCTTGCAGACTCGTCAGGCGTTTGATGTGATTCTAGAGAAGGTGACGGTCATTAATCAACAGATCGCCACAATGGCAGGACAGATGCAAGAGATGTTGCAGAACAAGGATGTTGTACTGGAGTCAGCTCATAGTTTGTCGGCTTCAGGAGAGCAGGTATCTGCTTCGGTTGAAGAGGTAACAGCAACCATGATGGAGCAGTCTTCCACGGTGCAGCAGTTGGCAAACATGGTTGATACGATCGATCAATTGACACAAAAGCTGGCTGAATCGGCTGCGCGATTCAAGGTGGAGTAAGGGGCTGTCTCAAAAGGAATTCCGCCTCGCTCCAAGCGCTAACGAACCTACCGCACCTTAAAAGGCGGATCATCACGCTTGCAAGATTTAAAGAATCTCAGTAACGCTATTTCGTCAAAAAACGTTGTCAAACCCTAAAAAATCGAGCGATTCTACGAAATAACGTCTCTGTGATTCGTTAGATCTCGGATCTGGGCAAATGGGAGCGAATAGCGTGCCTCAGGTTCATTAAAACAAAATAACATGAACAAGGGATGTCCCCTGTCATATTCATGACTTATAGGACATCCCCTTCTTTTTTATGGTCTCGATCAATGTGCTCTAGTCCATTTAGTGATCAATGAGATGCAACAGTTGAGGGAGAGGTGTGCGAGGCTTGGGCATAGGCTGATCTTCAGCGTTAAAATACCCCATGTGAAGTGTGCCTACTATTTTTTCCTCCGGTGTCACACCAATGGCTTCACAGAATAGTGGATTTTCGTTGAAAGGACTTGTCTTCCATACGACCCCGATGTGTTGTTCCCAGGCGAGCAACTGTATGTTCTGAATCAGTGCCGAGGTTGCAGCAAAAGCCTCTTCCCACGCTTTGGAGGGCAGGTTGGCTGTCATAACCACAACCAGATGCACAGGTGTCTGTTCACAATAGGCTGCTCTGATTTGTTGTCCGTACTTTGCTACAAATTCAGGATTGCGTGTACTCAATACAGCGCTCGCGAATTTCTCTCTGCCCTCATTCATAAACAGAATGAAGCGCCAAGGTTCCTTTTTGGAATGAAAAGGTGCCCATATCGCGTCCTCCAGAATCTCATGAATCGTTTCCAAGGGAATGGGTAGGCCATTAAATTCCTGAATCGTGCGTCGTTCGATCACGGTCTGCCTAAGGCTTGTTTTGGGTTTCATCATGTCCCTCTATAACTCGAAGGAAGCAGCGATCTCATCAATAATTTTGCTAAGACCGAGGGGACCGTATCCTGCAAACCACAGGTTGGCATCACCGATATATACATGATCGTTCTGGACTGCATTCAGATTGGACCAGATGGATGTATCCATGATGTTGTTAAGCACAACCTTGTTTTCTTCACCTGGACGAAGAATGATAAACAGCCGATCCGGGTTCAACTCAGGCAGAATTTCCTCGGAGATTGCCACATTCCATGATCCCTGAAAATCTACACTGTCTACTGAAGCAGGGGTTAATCCCAGAGCACCAAACAGAGTGAAGTTATCATCAGGTTTAATCAACTGAAGCTGTTTATCCTGTACGCGCATGTAAGCCACCGTTTCGTCTTTGGCTTTTACGGCAAGCTCATCATGGGTTTGGGTCACTTTGGCATCATAGGCGTCTTTGACCGCTTGGGCTTCTTTTTCTTTGCCAAGAACGGTTGCCGTTTCCATGAATCGCTCCCAGTCTCCTTTTTCTTCATTATCAAAAAGGATCGTTGGAGCAATCTTGGAGAGTTGCTCATAGTTTGCTTCATTTAACGTTTTGGAGGCCAGAATGAGATCCGGATCAGCCTGGAGCAATGCTTCAAAATTGGGAGACTCGCCGGAACCTACGGCAGTGGTATCTTTCATCTGATCTGCCAGATATTCAGGGAATCCGAGATCGTTATACGTTACCATGGCTGTCGGTTCAATGCCGAGAGCGAGTAATTGGTCAGCAAAGACGTAGAGCATACCCGCAATTTTCTTGGGTTCAGCAGGAATTTCGATATCCCCTTTGATCGTAGAAATAGTGCGTGTATTTTCACTTCCCTGTTCAGCGGTTGATGGCTCTACCCCATTGGAGTCGGGTGAAGCGGAGTTCCCGCTGTTCTGGGAAGTCCCACAGCCTGCAAGCATGCTGCATAGAACAAGAACGGTTATAAGGAATCGTCCTGATTTGAAAAAGGTAGAGAAGCGTTGGTTGTTAGGTAAAGACACGTTGTACACACCCTTTAACTGATTTTGATTATCATTATCAAAAATAATTATAGGTGCATTCCAAATCGTAATCCATGGATATTCCTGTTTAATGCATGGACGTTTGGCTCAGGAACAATTGACTAACCCGATTCAGAAACAGACTATGGGCCAAGGAAGTATAACAGGAGTAGGGGGAGGAATCGCCCAATTCATAGACTTGATTCATACGAACCGCCTCCCATTGCTGCCAGATTGAATTTTGCATAAGCGACGCTACAGTGTGCGTACGCTCTTCTGCGTGACCACTTGTAAACAGAATGAAGTGTTCAATATCCGACTGAACCAGCTGTTCCAGCGACATTAAACGGGAATGGGATACGTGGTGTAGAGCTTGGGGTACGGATAACTGCAAATCATCATAGAGTACCGTCCCCAGATTACGGTTGCCGTAGACCCGGAACTGTCCATCTTCGTATTGCGCAACAGCCACAGGGCGGTCATCGATGGCATGCTGTATACTGGAGATTTTTTGTTTGACCGATAGATCATAACGTTCCAGCCATTCTTCACCAGCTGTTATTTTGCCCACGGATTGTGCAATGGAGTACATCTGTTTACGCCAATCTCCTGCAAAAGATACGGTGCAAGTGGAGGCAATATGCCGAAATAATTCGGCTTTTTTGGGCTCTTCATAATCGGTTCCTTCATACCCAATGATCAGTTCCGGGTGTGCATTCATTAATAGTTCCAGATCAGGCTGATCTCTGCCCACTTGAATCACATTTTTGAATTCATATGAGGTTCTATGGACCGGATTAATCAGTGCCGCATAAGGCTCAATACCAAGGGCAAGCAGATGCCCCGTATAGGGATGGGCAAGTGAAGCGATACGTGTTACGGAGCGATGCTTTTTAATATAGACCATGGGAGACAATCCGGTGGTTGCTTTGAATTTTCGGCTAAAATAGAATTCATCTTCATACCCGACCTGGCGGGCTGTTTGTTTGATCGTGTTGTCCGAGGCCAGTAGCAGATCACCGGCTTCCCGGATGCGTACGGCGTTCAGATATTCGATGGGGCCTTGTCCGATCATTTTTTTGAACAATCTGGAATAACGGTTGACACTCAGTCCAGCCATTTCAGCCAGTTTTTCGCGTGTGAAGTTCTCCTGATAATGTGTATGGATATATTTTTGGCTCTGCCTTACCGCTTCAATTGCTGTATCTTCCTGAGATTTTTGCTTCTTCTGCTTCAATAGGACAAGACACAGTTCCTGAAAGAGGATCTGACGTGCCATTCCAGCCCATGGATCTTCCTTCTGCCCACCTTCATGGATTTGAATGGCAAGCACGGGAGCTGAGGGAACAACAGCTGCAATGCATTCAAGATGTGGATCAATAACTCGCTGCATGTTGCCTTCCAGTTCTTCGTTGTAGACATTGTAGGTTAAGGTGACACATTCAAAATCATGCTGTACCTCAGTAGTTGCGATACAGGTGTGAGAAGGCGGGACGGAGAGGACTTGAGGGGCGCATAGGGAGATGACTTTGTCTTCGACTTTGACAGTTAAGCCCCCTTTGATCACAACAAGCAGCGTATGATGTGGACGGGATGGAAAGGACACTTGTTCTGCATTGTTGTCGACACGCCGAGCGTCAATGAGCCTATATAAAAGATTCGTGAGTTTCATCTGATCTTCTCCTGACTGCTGTGAATGTACATACTATACTGCTGCTTATAAAAGTTATCTATATCAAAACGTGATGCACTTCTGGTTCAGCAGCTTCATGAATTGATCCAACGCACTACTGACATACCGATCCTCACCGCGGACAAAGGTTGTCGTGGTATGAGTATAGCGATCAGCCAGATCAAATACGGAGAAATTATCCGGTTTCTTGTGAATAACGCTGCACGGCATAATGGTAAATGCGATTCCTGACTCTACACAGCTAAGCAGGTTTTCCATCGTACTCACTTCGATGATATTACGTGCGGACAATCCTTCTTCCTGCAAAAATTCTTCGGTCATTTCACGATACGGACAGCCCTCGGGGAAAACAACCCATGATACTTGGCACAGACTTTCGGGTGGTGTATCCATCTGCTTGGAGATGATATGAACGGTGTCCTGCATCTCGTATTCCACCTTCAAACCTTCTTTCACACAAGCCCCGCTGATAAAAGCACCATCAATCTCATCGTCCTGTATTTTCTTGCGCAGTACTTTGGGTGAAGTGGCGTTAACGAGTGAGATGGACACCTTCGGGTAGGTTATCTGATATTCATTCAGGATCTCCATAAAACGGCTGGATGCCGCCGTTTCCACAATGCCGATTTTCAGTGTGCCGGAAGGCTCACCGGGATCGGTCATATCCTGCTTCAGATCATGCAAAAGGTTGTGAATCTGTGTGGCGTACTGGACGAACTGTTCTCCTTTGGAGGTCAGTACAACGCCTTTGGGAAATCGGTTGAACAACTGGATCTGATATTCTTGCTCCAGTTTTTTGATACGTGTAGTGACATTGGATTGTGCGTAATTCAGTTCTTTGGCGGCCTGTGAGATTTTGCCTGAACGCGCCACCGCGAGAACAATATCGATATCGGAAAGTTCCATGCTGTACCCTCCTGAACATTGATTAACTTCAATTGCTTCCGCAGATGCTAATGTTAGGTATCTCTCTGAGAGATACAAGTATATATTTCAATCATTTTACGATATATCAGGGTCGCCTTACAATATCCTTAAAGACGAAGAGAGTAGGGATATGACATGGATAACATGAATACACGTTCAACACTATTAAGCCCGGTGACGATTCATCAGTGGCAATTAAGGAACCGAATTGTGATGGCGCCGTTGACCCGGGGATTTGCTGATGATCAGGAGGGGACCGTGACGGATGAGATGGTCGCCTATTATGAGCAGCGTGCGCGGGATGGCGTGGGACTGATCATTACCGAGGGCATTAACCCGAATCTGGCAGGCAAAGGCACCTACGGCATCCCCGGTTTATATACAGATGAACAGACGACTTCTTGGAAAAGGGTAACGGATGCTGTTCACAGACATGGCGGCACCATTATTGCTCAACTGTGGCATGTCGGCAGGTTGTCCCACTCCGATCTGATCGGAACCGCTCCACTGGCACCTTCCAGCCTTGCGGCAGAGGGAAGAGTGCATAAGCTGCATAAGCCGTATCAGGTTCCCCAAGCGATGAGTACACAGGATATAGCGGATACGATTCAGCATTTTCAGGCTGCTGCCCGTAATGCAGTTCTGGCGGGGTTTGACGGGATCGAGCTGCATGCTGCGCATGGGTATCTGATCGACCAGTTTATCAATGAGAAGACCAACCACAGAACAGATGAATACGGAGGAGACACTGCGGGTAGATTGCGGTTCTTGCGGGATATTATTGTGGCTGTGAAAAAAGAGATCAGTGTAGATCGCATATCTGTACGATTCTCTGAGAAAAAGGATGATGATGCATCCTATGCATGGGTAGATAAAGCTGAAATGATCGATGCATATCTGAATTTGTTCCGCGAGACGGGAGTAACAATCTTGCATCCCTCAACAGACCATTATGCGAAAGCATGGGAAGGGGAGCGGACCTTTCACGAGCGGATTCGAAGTCAGTGGGATGGAATCATCATTGGTGTGGGGGATTTGGATGTTCAGACCGCAGAGCAGGCGATTGGTAAGGGAAGCATAGATCTGGCTGCGTTCGGCAGACCGTTTATCGCCAATCCAGATCTGGTGCGTAAATTGAATGCTGGTGAGCGTTTGGTCGAGTATGATGCTGCTACGCATCTGCCCGTGTTGGTGTGAAAATAAAGTGAAAAAAGGGCAGAATAGGCTGCCCTGAGGTTCAGATACTTTTTGAGTGATCCAGCGGATTCATTTCGCTTTTTCTAGTTGAGCTTTTTTCGATATACCAAAGAATAATCATAGACAACGCATAGAACAGACTGAAAGCCAGAATAATGATCCATACACTTTCCATGTCCATGCTTTTGATGAAAATGCCTGTCAAATATGGACTAAGTGTATAACCCAGGCAACCTACGAATAACAGCAAGCCGTTAAACCGTCCCTGATGTGTATCGGGTACACGCGAAGCAATATACAGATTGATGTTGGTCTGCACAAGAATCTCACCAATGGTCCACAGCACCGTGGATAAGGCGACGATGGAAAAATGGGGGAAGGTTCCGAGCAGGTTCAAGGCTCCAAATCCGATTCCATAGAAGAGTGCGCCTGTAGCTATGGAGTTCAGGGCAGTTAATTTGCGTGTAGCGGACAGGATCACGGTGGTAAGAATAATGACGCTAATGGCATTGATGGTCATGACAGAGCCGTAATAGGCTGCCCCGTTCTCGCCAAACGAGTGATTCATCTGGAGTGGGAGGCTAAATGAGTATTGCATATAGATAAAATAGTTAAGAAATGACACAACGATGAAGAAGGCAACGAGTGGATTTTTCAGCAGTAGTCTGAATAACGGTGAAGGCGGTTGGCTCAATCGTTGTTGTTCTTGTTGTTGTCCAGCATGTTCGCTGCTTGTTGATGCCAATTCCTTGCGTGTGCCGATCTTAACCTGGTTGATGATGATAAAGGTAGATATCAGAAACACGGTACCGATACTTATAAAGACAATGTTGACGTGATCCTTGATAAAAAAACCGGCGACCAGTGGTCCGATGGCTATACCCAGATTGGCCCCCAGATACATGAGGGAAAAGGCGGACTTTCGCTCTTTCTCCTCCGTACACAGTTGAATAATCAATGCATTATAAGCAGGCCGGGTAATACTGATGAAGAACATGACTGCAATCAGAAGATAACCAACAGTAATGGTTCCTGACCAAAAAGAGCAGCTTATAATCATGATGGCAGACAACAGTTGCCCGATGACAATAATTGTTTTTTTGCCCATAAGATCGCTTAAATAGCCGCCGAGAAGTACACCGGGTCCGCTAATCAGGGCTGCCATGGACACAAAGATTCCTGCACTGACCACATTCATGCCCATCTGCAACGTAAGCACCAAGGTAATCAGGGAGAATACAAAATCTCCCGTGCTGTTAATCGTTCTGGCTAAACAGAGATAATAGATATCGCGGCTCAGACCCGCGTAGGTTTTGAATAACGACAATAATTCCAGCCCTCCCCAAGATAACCGTCACTCCAGACCTAAAACGGTAAGGTTCATCCGTACAACTTATACGGTTTCAGCAACTGTCACTTCAATCTTGAAACGATCGTACATATCCAGCAGGGTTTGACGCAATTCCTCGAACGAATCACCCTCCACGATAGCATAGCCTGATCGGGTCATGGTATCGTTGACGTCCCCGGCGCACTGCCCCACTTGATAGGATACATTGAACTCAACGATGCCGGGGATATCCGCATAATCCTCTATCCCGGATATGTGTTGAATTATCCCGGCGCGTGAAGGGAAGCAGATCATGCCTGTGAATTTCTGGCTTGTCTCCTGTTGCTTAAATTCATATATTCCAACTTCCAGATCAGTAACGGCTTCGAAGAAATCAACGCCATGGGTGTTCTTGATACAAGGAGGCATAACATGTGATCCCCCGATTCTTGCACCAATTTCTCCAAAAACCACTTCTCCTTCCGGAGTTAGAAAAAGTTCGGCATGTGTTACGGATTGATTGATACCCAAGGCAGCAATCACCTGCTCATTAATTTCTTTGATGTGATGGATAAAATCAGCTTCCGTGCCTTCAGGGAACGTAATACTGGCCGGAGGTTTCTGCTTCGTCGCAATATCCAGGCAGTTATACAAGTATTGGGAAACGGATGCAAATACAACCTTGCCCTTAGACACAATGGAATCACAATGAAACTCCGTACCGTGGATGAATTCCTCCAGCAAATCCCTTTGCTGTGCTTGTCTTGTATGGTGTAGATAATGTATCAGTTCATCCATGCTGGATAATTTGAACGTATTGATACTTCCATATCCGCTGAGTGGCTTCACAATAATCGGGAAGCCGTGTACAGCAGTGAAACGAATATAGTCCTGTTCATGTAGAGCAATGGCAATTTCGGATGTCCGAATTCCGCGTTGATGCAGCATTTGTTTCATGATCCATTTGTTGCGAACAGCTTCAGCCTGATTGCGCTGCATACCGGGGATACCGAACTCGGAACGGAGCTGACCACCAATCTCAATCGCATTCTCACCCGGCGTTAACAAAGCAGAGATGGAATGGGATTCTCGGATCTGCATCATATGCTCCCGAATGGCATCCACAGATTCAAGATGATCAACATACCTAATTTCATCAAAGAAGTCTCTGAGCACCTCATCATGATGCAAATTATGCCGTTCAATAATCAGAATTTTCTTGTGATCCGCTAATTTCTGCAAAGGTCTAACGAAGTTTAATCCAGTAGGTAGCCTGAAATCAGATATGTATACAATGGTTTTCATACGTTCTCGTATATCCCCTTTCAACAAAATACTAAAAATAGTAAAAATTCATTTCATAACATTATAGCTCAATATTTTCCATTTTGAATACACCTTTTAGTTAAAAATATGAACTAAAATACATATTTATGTTGCGTTAAAGTGTTAATTGACAATAGGAATTTTTTGGTATACGATCTTTAGCGGATCAGAAATAAAAAGGAGGAAATAGAAATAAATGGAGATCGTTAAAGAGAAATATGCCATACTGGGAACGCTAGGAGACGATGAAGGATTCCTCACTTGCAGCATGCATATCGCGAAGAAGTTAGGCAACTCGGAACGAATCAAGCCATACCCCGAATTTGAAGCGGCTGCGGAAGACTTGAGATCAGGGATCATTTCCTGCCTACTGGTCCCCGGGGCGTATCCCAAGCTCAACAGCTTCATCATGGATTCTGAACTAGTGGTGTCTGAGAGCTTTGTGGAGAAGATTCCTGCGCTGGTTCTATCCGGCTGCCATGCGGTATGTCCCGATCAGATCGACATTATCTATCATCATCCAGCAACCACATACTTGTTATCTGAACTTGATACAACCTATAGAGAGAACAGCACCGTATCGTCCAACCCCGAAGCGTGTAGAAAGGTTCTGCACAACACGGAGAATTCCATTGCGCTCACCAATCAGCTATGCGCTGATCATTACGGGCTTGTGACCTACAAGGTGTTGCGCGAGGGAATCAATATGCCATGGGTATGTTTTACACAAAATACACAGAGGGTGAATGCAGTCATATGAAAAGAATTGCTATTATACTGGATAAAAATCTGGAACCTGGCGCCGCTGCTAATGTGGCTGCCCTGTTAATGGGACAAGCGGCTCTGAATGAGCCGGGGTTATATTCTGATCAACCTGTGCTGGATCAGAGCGGCGTTCAGCATGCGGGCATCCGATATAGCACTGTCATTCTGAAGGCTGGGGAGAATCAGCTGATCAATCTGGCCAAACTCTGCTCAGATGATAGCGGGGAACTGAGCCATGTTGTTTTTTCACAGACAGGCCAGTCGCTCAACAATGCCTTTGAACAATATGCAGTTGAGATTGCTTCGATGGAATTGGAAGCTACCAAAGTGGTAGGTGTCATTGTATGGGGCGAGGATGATCAAGTTAGGGCAGCGACCAAAAAATTCAGTGTCATGAAATAAGGGAAAAGGGCAGAAGCTGATCTTAGAGATCACTCTGCCCTTCTTTATATATGAAAGAATTGTTATAGACACACTTATAGATGATTGCTGGCGACGGCTGCTTTCTTTTCCGTAAAGTAATACACCAAAGCGAGCAGCGGCATAATCAGGCCAATCAGCGTTGTGAGACTCCAGCCTCCGTTAGCATAAGACCAGCTTCCAAGGGATGAACCAATCGCACCGCCGACAAAAAAAATCGACATGAATATACCATTCACACGCCCTCTCGCTTCACTTCCTAACGAATAGATAATGCGTTGACCCAGCACCAGATTTCCCGAGACAGCCATATCCAGTGTGATCGCCACGATCACAAGCAGGATCAATGCCAACGTGGAGTGGCTCTGGAACACATAAGCAAGACCGAACGAAGCAGCAGCGATCACCATGGCAGCACCCGTCAGAATACGTGTTAGTCCGCGATCAGCCAGTCTCCCGGCAATGGGAGCGGCAATAGCACCTCCGACACCAGCTAGTGCGAACCAGGCAATTCCTTGCTGTGACATATCAAAATCGTTAGCCAGTCTGAGCGGAACCGTGGTCCAGAACAAGCTGAAGGCACCAAACAGACTGGCCTGATAGAACGCCCGGCGGCGCAGCAGCGGCATCGTTCTGAACAGTGTGCCCAAGGACACGATTAATTGCCCGTATTTCAAGGTGGGTTCAGGCTGGCGAGCAGGAAGAGCACGTGACAGGAGCAGCATTAGAAGTGTTATGACAATGGCGGAGAATACAAAGACCGTCTGCCATCCGAAGAGACTGGTGATGAAACTTGCGACAGGACGAGCGAGCATGATACCCAGCAGCAGACCACTCATTACATTGCCTACAACCCGACCGCGCTGCTCTTCGGAGGTAAGATACGTTGCATAGGGCACCAGAATCTGAGCGACAACAGAACCTATGCCAATGAACAGGGAGGCAGTCAGAAATACAACAGCAGTGGGTGAGAAAGCCGCAGCAAGGAGAGCAACGACCAGTACGATGAGGAAAAGCACGACCAGGCGCCGATTCTCGGTAATGTCACTGAGCGGCACGATGAACAGCAAACCAATGACATAACCAATCTGAGTCAACGTTACGATCAATCCGGCAGCGGCAGAAGACAGCCCCGTTGTGATGCTGATCGGTCCGATAACGGTCTGAGCATAATACAGGTTTGCCACGATCAATCCACAAGCGGATGCCAGCAAAAAAATAATCCAGGTAGGTACAGGTGCCTTCTTCACTTGTTGTCTCATATCCATCATAATCATCCTCCACAGATTTCATATTCGTATTGAAAGTTCGATATTCCAGATAAATGGGTGTGTTTAATATTAATTACTAAACGTTGTGTTCACTAATTACAACATATAATAAACTAAACGTTTAGTATTGTAAATAGGCTCGACATATTTTAGATAGAAATTTAAATGAGGATATAAAAATGAGCGGAGAATGAATTGTGTGTACGCAATGCATTTTAGTATAATGAACGTATCGTTTTTATGAATATTACTGATGATAAAATATATTTTTTGCATCCAGGAGGGCTCAAGATGACTGCCAAAAGAGGACGTCCGCGTAACATGGAAACCCAGAATGCCATTCTTACAGCATCGTATGAGTTGTTGTTGGAGCACGGATTCGGGGCGGTTACAATCGAGAAGATTGCTGAACGTGCACAGGTGAGCAAAGCCACCATCTACAAATGGTGGCCGAACAAAGGCGCTGTCATCATGGACGGATATATGTCTGCCGCAACGGCAAGATTACCAGTACCGGATACAGGCTCGGTATTGGAGGATATACGCATACATGCGAGTAATCTGGTTCGTTTTTTGACCAGTCGGGAAGGAAAAGTGATTACACAGATTATTGGGGAAGGGCAGTCGGATGCAGGGCTTGCCGAAGAATACCGTACAAGATACATTCAACCACGTCGGCGTGAAGCTCGGGGAATTCTGGAGAAGGGTGTGGAACGTGGCGAATTGAAGGCAGGGGTGGACATTGGACTGTACATTGATCTGATCTATGGGCCGGTGTTCTATCGTATGTTAGTGACGGGGGAAGCGATGGAGGATGCGTTTGTAGATCTGTTGCTCCGTTCATTGTTTGAAGGTATTCAGTCCAAGTAAGTAGAGGGAAAGCGGCGATACAAGTTGGAGGAAGAGGGAAGAGGGTGATTCGTAGGAATCACCCTGGAAGGGGCGCGCGTGTATTGTACGTTGGAGATTGTTAGACCTGGAATATAGGTGAGATGGCTGAGGGCCATGAGTCTGTAGCGTTAGAGGAAAGGGAGGATGAGTGCTCGCTTAACACCGGGGATGCGTTCCATACCGAACTTGGCAGTTCGCGGCGTAGCACAGGGGCGACTTCCTTGGCAAAACGCTCCACTTGCTCCAGCTGCTCACTATGCGTCAGTCCATCTACGCTGATACTCAGCACCTGATGTCCGTAAGCGGCATGATAGTCCAGAATTTTCTCAATGACCTGCTCCGGACTGCCGATTAACGCAGGACCTCGTGCAATGTTATCCTCCAGATCGGTAAAGGGCGACTGATTATGCTGTGCGGCGGCGGTGGCATGGAACGCTTCATAATATGGCTTATAGCGGCGAATGGCTTCTTCACCCGTATCCGCCAGATAGAGACTGCCGGCACCAGAACCAATCACTGCTTGCTGCGGATCATGACCATAATAATCGAGGCGCTCCCGATAAAGATCAATTAACGCTTTATATTTGACCTGAGGGTGAAAAGAGTTCGACGTGAAGAGCGGCTCGCCATATTTGGCAGCGAGTTCGGTCGAGACCGTGCTGGACGCGCTACCATGCCAGATTGGGATGGACTGCTGAAGCGGCCTGGGCCACGTGGTCACTCCCTCAAGCGGAGGGCGATACGTTCCCTGCCAGGTTACATTCTCTTCAGACCACAGCCGTTTTAGCAGATGGTAGCGTTCATCGAGTGAATCCCATTGTTCCTCTTCGCGGATGCCAAACAGCGGATAGTGCCGAGGGTCATTGCCTTTCCCGATGATCATCTCCAGCCGTCCGCCCGATAATTGATCCAGCGTGGCATAATCCTCGGCAACCCGGACTGGATCAAGTATACTAAGAACAGTGACGGTGGTTAGTAACCGAATGCGTGTGGTTGCTGCGGCTATTGCGGTTAATACGACAGGTGGCGAGGAAGATAAAAAAGGCGCACCGTGTCGTTCACCGATTCCATAAGCATCGAAACCTAGTCGTTCAGCCAGCTTCGCTTGCTCTAATATATTGTGGAATTTCTGTTGTGTCGTTAGAGCTTCCCCGGTTACAGCATTAGGCAGATTCATCATGAGACTAAACAAGGCAAATTTCATCTGACCTTCTCCTCGAACTGAATTGATAATTTCTGTGTTGTATAATCCTATTGAAATAGTAGGATATGTAAGTTGAATTAAATGTATCATGTTCTCACGGATTCTTCTAATGGATTTTTTCTATAAGCAGGAGCAGCCAGGCTTCATTGCATAAATGTGAAGGGAATTGCCACGATTTTTATTGACCGCTGTAAAATTTAGGATTAAAATTGTGCTTATCATATAAATTCAAAATTATGGATTTTCATTGTGGAGGTGGGATACATGGAACCTACAACTACGATACGCTCATATATTGAGGACTACATCAGGAAACAGGGGTACACCCTGCAGTATTTTGCCGATATATCGGGAGTTAACGCTGGAACGCTTAGCGCAATTATTAAGGGGACTCGGCCCATCGCTATGGCGCAACTGGATCTGATTACCCAAGGCATGAAGCTGGAAGAGGGGTATTTCTACGAGATTTATGGGGCTGAATGTTTCGTGGAATCGGCACCTCATTGGAGGAGACTGGAACCATTCCTGCAACGCTGTGCTGAATTGGACAAGCTCGAATGTATTCATAAGGTTATCCAGGAAGTGACGGATGATCGTTCGTATATCTCGGAGTTGTTCGAGATGGCGGAAGGCATGCTTGAACGTGGACAGACGAAGGCTGCACGGATGTTGTACGAATGTGTGGCGGAGTGTGAGAAATATCAACACTCGGAACGTCTGGCTTTGTGCCAGTATCGCATCTTCACGTTATCTCTAGGTCAGGACCAGCATGAGAATCTTCGTGCGGCCGTACATTTTGAACCATATATTAATCGGCTGGATGAGGAACGGCAACTGGATGCGATTAGGGAGTTGGCGAATACATACAATGGGTTATGTCATTGGGATAAAGTATTCCAGTTAGCTGATGAACTGTTGCAACGGGTCAAATTTTTGGAACAATACAAAAATAAAAAAAAGGGATTGGAGTTTATTCGAACTTCAAAACACCCATTATTTACTTATAAATTTTATGCTTACTTATTAATAGCAACAGTATGGGGAGAACGTAAAGAGTATGAAAAGGCACTAGAGTATACTTCTTTCTATTCAAATATTGTTATTGAAGACCCTACTACAGAAGATCAACTCTTTATAAATCGATTTAAAGATTGGGCTGAAGTTAATACCTATTTATATAAGTTGATGACGGGTGACTATGATGCGCTTAACTCCTATCTCGACTTTATAGAAGCGAATGAAAATGAAACTCTGCTTGGACTTGTCAAAATTATGGAAGCGGCTAATCAGTATCAACTGAATGTTGACCACGTTCTCAAAAGATTTGATTTGTTTATCCGTATGTTAGTTAATGATCCTAACTATGAGAGTAGTTATACCACTCAGATAAAAGATGATCGATATACTAAATTTTGGGCTGAATTAGCATTCTACCAGTTGTCTAAAGCCAGGCATCATGAAGGTTTCAGGGATCTGCTTACTTGTTTAAGCTCTGCTCACAAGATCAAGGATGACTCCACCATAATTTATTGTGTGAGTTTATTTGAGGAATACAGAACACAGGCTTCTGAATTAATAGAGTCTCAATATAAAAGTATTATCAAGGAGGTTTATGGTCGGTATGAGAAAAAAAGCAAAGTTGGTATTAACGCTGTTTAGCTCTTTCATAATATTTTCTAGTATTACTGGTGGTATAAGCCATATTATAAATCTGGTTTTTAATCATGGTGCAGGTGGATATTAGGATTATTGATATTAAAGTCTTTCATTAACATGCGTCTTATTTCCGGGATATGGAGATGGGGCGCTTATTTGTACTATCCATTAGTTTATCCATAACGAAAAGAGGATTTATCATTGCAGATTGATATTCAGAAGCTTTACGACAAATATATAACTTTGGACATTCCTAATCCATTCACGTTAGAGCAGATTCATGACCGACTAACCAAGAAATACTACGCTGATAAGGTAGATTTAGAGGAGTTTTCCGACTTACGTAACGATCCTCATGCGGAATTTGATCAGGCGATTGCAGCTTATGTATTTAAGGATGAGAGGGGAACCAAGCAATTAATTAGCCTGAATAAGGATGAGGATATCCATGAGCCATTGGAGTTTGCATGGATCATCAATTCCACTGTGCGAGGATTTTCTCTTCTATTAGTTCTTGAAATCGAAGTATTTTACGGAATGGAAGAGAGTGAAATGACTCTGGGTAATCCACGTTTTGAGGAATATCTGATCCTACTCTATTTAACAGGTTACATTGAGTTTGAGAATGACTCTTCTATTCATCTGTTGCGTGCTCGTTATCGAGAGGGCTACAGACTTCGTTATTTTGGCATGCAGAACGGTGATGATAATTATCTATACGAAGAGATTACTTTCCAATAGATGTATTAACTTTTTTGAAAAGAAAGGCAGAAAGTAAGTGGGACCAAAAATGATAATATGTCCATGATTTACTTTTGCGTTTGTTGTTTCGACCATTCTTGAACACGATATGTAGACATGCTCTCAATATATTTGCGCACATCTTGTAGTGATGAGAGGTTTTCATATCTCTATGCAAAATGCTTGATGTTGAAAGTATCTCGATGTAAATAAACATTTTATTCTGCAAAGGAATATAATATAAATTTTTTGGCAATGTATCCTAAAATGTTATACAAAGAGGGGGTGCATGCTATGAATGAACCGAGGCAGATCAAAGATAAAATCGAACGGAACAGGCAAGAGTTAAGTCGTTTGGCGGAGAATCATGGCATGCAGGACAACCAAGTCCTCCGACAGTCCATGGTACTGGACGAACTTATTAATGAATATAATCGATTCAAATATAAAAGCCATCTTAGGAACAGACAACCGATTGCATAATGCAGTCGGTTTTTTTGTCTAATTAGTGTTCTATAGAATAGCGTAGTCGACTGTAGCGATACAGTCGGCTTTTTGGCGTTCACCCTGAAACCTATGCGGATAACTTGAAATTCCGTACCAATTCCAGGATTGGCAGGATAGCGAATGATCATTAAAACTGGATATGATGACCCCAGTTATATCCAGATTGATCTGTGGAGGGGACTCATACAATGATCGGGAGAGGGAGGGATGAACGGAAATGATGGACAAGGTACGCATTTTTCTCGGAAAAAACGTAAACCTGCGCACCAAGTTGCTCCTGTTGTTCTTGGCACTGACGTTGCTGCCGCTAAGTTTGCAGGGAATGATGAACTACAAGCATTTCTCGCAGACGATGGATCGCAAGACCGAGCAGTTCACCATTGAACTGGTTCGCCAGATTAACGCCAATCTGAATCGGCTGCTGAAGGACTTTGAGCGGTTGTCGCTCTTGCCGCTTTACGATCAGATGGTGCTTGGCATTCTAGGGAAATACAACGCTCCAATGGGGTCGGGTACATGGGCGAGGTCTGAGGATTATCTGAAAATGAAGCTCTACACATCGGGTCAAGCTTATGATCGGCCCGAGATTCGGGGGATTCACCTGATTAGCAACAGCGGTATTTTGTTCTCCAATCTCGATTCGCTGGCGGTCAAGCCGGTATGGGACAGCAGGCAGGATGACTGGTTTGCAGAGCTTGAAGACTCGGAAGGGACATGGCGCCTGCTTCCTCCGCATCAACCCGGCTATTACACGGGTGGTCAGCAAGAATCGTATATATCGGTGGGCAGAGTGCTTCGAGATCCGGGTACGCTCCAGCGATTGGGGTACATTCTGATTGACATCCGTCTGGAAGCCTTCGGCCAACTGTTATCCAATCTGAATGTTGAGCAAGATGCAAGTCTGATGATTGTAGACAGCAAGCAGCGTCTTCTGTTCGAACGGACCTCAACTGGAGGGATGTCTGCGTACGACCAGTTGTTAATGAATGGACAGCTTCAAAACTATGCAGGAAACCAAAAAGTTGTTCTGGCTGGGCAGTCCTATCTCTATGTACAACACCATTCCAGCTATTCCGGTCTTTCGGTGAGCAGTCTTACACCTATTGCTGTGATTCAAAAGGAATCGGGTGAGATGCTCACCTTCACAATATGGTTCGCTGTATTGTGTATGGCGGGTATAGCGATTCTGGCGGTTCTGTTATCCTATCGTATCACCCAGCCACTGATTCGATTGAAGCACCATATGATTCGGGTAGAGCAGGGAGATTTTAGCCAGCGGGTAGCACACTTCAGCAGTGATGAATTCGGACAGATTAGCCGGGGCTTTAACCGAATGATGGAAGAGATTCATCGACTGTTCAATGAGGTGTTTCTGCTGGGCATTCAAGAGCGGGAGGCAGAGTTGTCAGCGTTGCAAAGTCAGATGAATCCCCATTTTATATACAACACGCTGGAGTCCATTAACATGATGGCCATTCGCCAGAGGCATGCTGAGGTATCGGACATGGTGACGGCGCTTGGCAAGCTGCTGCGTTACACGATTGATAAGGTGGACCGGATGGTTCCCCTTGGGGAAGAACTGGCTTTTGTACAATCCTATGTACGCATTCAACAGGTACGTTACGATGGCAAGTTAGAGATTATCTATGACATCGAAGAAGCGATAACGGAGTATTTGATTCCCAAGCTGGTACTGCAACCGCTGGTGGAGAATGCAGTCTACCACGGCATTGAAGGGCAGGAAAATGGAGGAGTAATCTGGATATCTGCCTTGAAATTCGACCATGAACTGCTGATTAGTGTACGAGACAACGGTAAGGGGATGGCTCAGGCAAAGATTGACGAGTTAAATGAGTCCATATCAAAACAGCCTTCCAATGAGGCATTACGTTGCCATGCCGGGGACAGTCTGGGGCTTAACAATATCGCTCAGAGGCTTCGCCTCATGTATGGAGAGGGCGGCAGCCTAAGCATTGATGGAAGTCCCGGGCAGGGCCTGGTGGTCACGATATCCATTCAACTTCTACCGAAAGGGGATTGAAGCGCATGTATAAAGTATTGCTTGTAGAGGATGAGCCAGTCATCCGTCAGGGACTGAGGGAGCTGATCGTACAAGTGTCTTCTCAGTTTCAGGTAACGGGCGAAGCGTCGAGCGGTACCGAGGCGCTGGATTTTCTGAGATGTGAGGTGCCGGATGTGTTAATCACGGATATCCGCATGCGTGAAATGGACGGATTAACTTTGGTAAGCAAAGCAAGAGACATGTACCCTGAATTGCTAATGCTCATCATTAGCGGCTACGGTGAGTTTGAATATGCACGCAGAGCGATGGAGTTTGGGGTGTTGAACTACCTGTTGAAGCCAATCGATCGTTATGAACTGGCATTATGCATACAAAAGATTCAATTGCTGCTGGATCGCAGATACGGTATTTCAACCCTTTCCATCCCGGAGCCATCTGGGAAAGCAGAACACGCTGGTGGAGATACACGGAAGATTATCCGAGATGTGAAGGAGCACATCAAGCAACATCCCGATGGAGATCTGCGACTTCAGACGATAGCAGATCTTGTTAACTTGAACCCTACTTATTTGAGCCAGTTGTTCAAGAACGAAATAGGCATCAATTATTCCGAATACATCACAGAGGCACGTATGGAGCGGGCCAAGTGGTTACTGATCAACACGGGTCTCAAAATCTATGATGTGGCACGGTTATCCGGGCATCAGAGCCCCAAACACTTCATGCTGGTGTTCAAGCAGCAGGTGGGATGGACCGCAGGAGAATATCGAGACCGATTCAGTATCTCTTGAAAAACCATACCATTTCTGTAGTTGACGTGATTTATGAGGGAACGAAGCTTTCGTTATACTTTGGTTGCACATGTATACCACGACGTCCATAAGGGGGATTTCCATGAAAAAAGCAGGACTGATACTGGTGTTTATACTCATGATGGTGGCTTCAATCGCGTGCACAAGCGCAAATTCCAGCAGTGAGCCTGGCAGTGCAGGCGGGGAGAATGGAGAGGTAGAGCTGAAGTTCATGATGTGGGGCAACCAGGCACATATGGATGTATACAACAAGCTGATCGATGGCTTCACCAAGGAAAATCCAGGCATCAAAGTTACGATGGAATCCGTACCTTTCGCAGAATACCAACAAAAAAATTCGGTGCTTGCTGCCGGAGGCTCTCTTCCTGATCTCGCCTGGGTATCGGAGCGAATGGTGCCACAATTCAAGTCCAATCACATTCTGGCCGATGTATCCGAGTTCAAGGATGATGCACAGTTTAAGCTGGATGATTATATTCCAAGTACATTGGATTTGTTCCGTGATGGCGACCAGCTGCTGGGGCTACCTTTCTCTACACCTCCTGTGGTCATGTTTTACAATAAAACGCTGTTCGACAAGGCCGACCTGACTGATCCAAACACACTTGCCACCCAAGGACAATGGACATGGGAACAGTTCGAAGAGTCTGCCAAGGCGATTACAAGTAAGGAGGCGACCAACCGAATCTATGGAGCCAACTTTTTTCGCGACTGGAAGACCTGGGCGGTGCTCTCCTCCTACTCTTGGTCCAATGGAAGCGGTCCATTCGACGAAGGTATGACGAAGTTCACCTGGAACGATGCCTACGGCATACAGACCTTTGAATTACTGGAGCGCATGATGTTCACCGATGAATCACACCCGAAGGCGGGTGAGCAAGTCAGCTTCGATGCGGGTAATGTGGGCATGTTCTTCGATAATTACAGCTATGTTTCCAAAGCAAGAGAAATTACGGGTTTTGAATGGAGCATCGCGCCTATGCCTTCCGGTTCACAAGGCAGTGTACCGATGCTGGGGCAGGCCGGATATGCCATGTTCAACGATAGCAAACATCCAGAGGAAACGAAGAGGCTGTTGAAGTATTTTGCCAGTGAGCAGGGGATTCAGGCGACAGCCACCTACTTTGTGCCTCCGCGTACCTCTGTTCTGAACTCAGATGCATTCATTCTTCAGCCGAATAACCCAAGCAAAGAGCATATCGTGCAGGCCGTCATAGATGAAATGCCAAAAGCGCGCTTAATTCCCGGTCATATCCGTTGGCAGGATATCGACAATGCGGTATTGCAGGGATTTGACCGACTGTTTGCAAAGACAGCGACAGCTGAGGATAACCTGAAACAAATGCAGGAAGAGATCCAAAGCGTGTTGCAACCCTAAATAATTTGATTGAAACCGGAGGTGAGAATGATGGGCAAATTCAAAGAATTACTTGAACGGAAACCGCTGTCGCTGGTGGTCAGTCTGCCTGAGAATGATATTGCTTTGGCTCGGGCAGCTATGGAAGAGGGCGCTGATGCACTGAAGGTGCATTATAATGTCGGTCATCGCGCCAGCGGGAATCATTTTGGTCCATTGGACATGTACGCCGAGGTGTTTCGGGCGATCCGCAGTGAGTTTGGTGGTCCACTTGGGGTCGTACCTTCTGGCAGTATAGATGGAGCACAAAGGGAGGATGTGGAGCGTCTTGGTGGGCTGGGCTTTGATTTCTATTCCATCTATGCACATCACTTGCCATCTTTCATGCTGAGTGACTTGGGGTTGGACCCAACGTTTGCGATCAATGAGGAATATGATGCTTCCCTCGTAACATCGGCAGCGCACTTCGGCTTCACCGCTCTGGAGGCATCCATTGTACCTGGAAAAGAATATGGTACACCGCTCAGCTTCGCGGATGTGCTTAAGTATCGCCGTCTGGTCTTGCAAGCCCAGGTACCGGTATTGGTTCCTTCTCAGCGAAGGCTGGTGCCGGAGGATGTTCGGGTGTTATGCCATACCGGGGTCAAAGCGATCATGCTTGGGGCGGTCGTGACAGGCAACACGGAGGAACAGTTGCGGAGGGCTGTAAATGGGTTTCGCAATGCGGTGGATCGTCTGAATCGTCCGAATTAATCCGTTGAAAGTCACGTGAATCACGGGGGACACCCCATGTTAGCATTCATTCGTTCTAACGAATCGAGAACATGTTATTCGCGTCCATTTGAACGGATCTGAAATTTAAGGAATCAGAGAGACGTTATTTCGTCCATTTGGTCGATTTCCAAGGTTCTGTCGGCGCTTGGAGCGAGGGGGATCATTCCTTTTGAGACAGAACCTTATATAGAATCGTCGCAGAGTTCAGCTTCAGGAGGTAATTTGATTAAAAGGGGGCCTGATTGTGACCCATTCACGCAAGCGCAAAAGAGGGGGGCCACTTGCCAGAGAGGCCCAGATCGCAGGTTGGCTGTTTGTATCGCCGATGGTGCTTGGGTTTACCCTGCTGCTGTTATTTCCCATGGGTCTCGCGTTATACATGAGCCTGACCGATTGGCCGCTGCTGGGGGATCATCATTTTATTGGATTGGATAATTACCGGAATATTATGACAGACGCCATGTTCTGGAAAGTGCTTGCCAATACGGTCTATTTCACAGCGGGGCTGGTACCGCTTAATATTGTGCTCGCCCTGCTGCTCGCATTGCTGCTATCCAGAAATCTGCGGGGTATCGGAATTTTCCGAACAGCGATCTTTGTTCCGGTCATGACTTCGCTGATCGTATGGGCCATCGTGTGGAAGCTGATGTATGCGACAGAGTCTGGATTGATTAATCAGCTTCTGTTGATGCTGGGCATCAAAGGTCCGGCCTGGCTTTACAATCAGGATTTGGCAATGCCAGCGGTTATTGTGACAAGTGTGCTGAAAAATGTCGGTCTGAATATGGTGCTGTTCATTGCAGCGATTCAGCAGGTACCGCGTTCACTGTACGAAGCAGCAACATTAGACGGGGCGGGCAAAAGGGGAACCTTCTTTCACGTCACGCTGCCCATGATCACGCCAACCGTGTTTTTGACCGTAGTTATGACCGTGATTGGTTCACTCAAAGTATTTGGGCAGATCTACGTGATGACACAGGGCGGGCCGAGCAACAGTACAAAGGTATTGGTTTATTATATCTGGGAAAAAGCATTCAAATTATTTCAGTTTGGCTACGCTTCTGCTCTTGCGTATGTACTGTTCTTTATCGTGCTAATTCTGACTCTGCTGCAATGGCAGCTCCGAAAGAGGTGGGTATTCAATGAAGGCGATGCCTAGTCCCTCGGGGCGGAAGATAGGAAGTACTCTGGGGACGTACTTGTTGCTGACCCTGATTTCCCTCATTATGATTGTGCCATTTATCTGGATGATATCGACATCATTCAAGGAACCCCAGAGCATATTCACCTATCCACCGCAGTGGATACCGGAAACATTCCGATTTCAGAACTACATCGATGTCTTTCGATTGATTCCGTTTCACCGTTTTTATTGGAACAGTATCTACATTTCTGTGTTGGTTGTGTTGGGAACGGTATTTTTTTCCTCCCTCGCCGGGTATGCATTTGCCAAAATTCCGTTCAAAGGACGTAATGTGGTATTTCTCATCCTGCTAAGTGCGATGATGATTCCCCATGAGGTGACGGCGATTCCGATGTTTCTATTCATGCGACAACTGGGGTGGATTGATACCCATCTTCCGCTGATATTATTGCCGATCTTTGGTGCGGAGGGCGTATTTGGCATCTTTGTGATGCGGCAGTTCTTCATTACGGTGCCAACGGAACTAGAGGAAGCGGCGATGATTGACGGTTGCAACCGATTCCGAATATATGCGCGAATTATGCTGCCCATTGCCAAGCCGGGTATGGCTACGCTGACGATCTTTACGTTTGTGACGATCTGGAATGAGTTTTTTGATCCGTTGATCTTCATTAACTCGCGTGATCTAATGACGCTGCCGCTTGGATTATCCCTGTTTACAGATGAAGTGGGTACAGCCTGGCAATATCTGATGAGCGCCACCGTCATGGCGACCTTGCCGCTGTTAATTGTCTTTTTCCTGGCACAACGGCGCTTCATTGAGGGGGTTGCCATGACGGGACTGAAAGAGTAAGCCATGAAATTCGTGCAATACGTGCAATAGAACGGAAGGAGGGACAACATTTGCGTGAACGGATGAGCATGGAGAAGGAAGAAGCAGATGTCGTTATTGTGGGAGGAGGCCCTGCGGGTATAGCGGCAGCCATTGCGGCTGGACGGCAGGGTATACGAACAGTACTGGTGGAGCGATATGGATTCGTTGGAGGGATGTCAACTGCTGCTATGGTCTATCCCTGGATGACTTTTCATACGGAGCGTGGGGAGCAGGTCATTAAAGGCATTGCGCAGGAGATCGTTGAACGATTGCAGACGCGTGGCGGCTCCCCGGGGCATTTGCGTGATACGGTTGGATTCGTACATACCGTAACGCCGTATCATCCAGCCATCTTTCAGGTGGTTGCGGCAGAGATGTTGCAGGAGGCCGGCGTCCGGCTGTTATTGCACAGCTTTGTGGACGAGGTGGTCGTTGTAGAGGATCGGGTGGAAGCCGTGCGAGTGACAAACAAGTCTGGACGAAAGGAGTTCCAGGCGAACGTATTCGTGGATGCAAGCGGGGATGCGGATCTGGCTTATCTTGCGGGTGCTTCTGTAGCAAAGGGACGAGACGGCGACCATCAGTCACAGCCGATGACCATGAAATTCCGCATGCGTGGTGTCGACCTTGGACGAGTGAAACAATATATGCTGGAGCACCCGGAGGATTTCTATGTGAAAACTCCCTTTGCTGAATTGGACAGCATTCCGTTAACCGGGGTGAGTGGTTTCTATTCCCAGTGGAAAAAAGCAGGTGTGCCGATTAATCGCGACCAGGTGTTGTTTTTTACCGGACCCGCTGAGGATGAAGTACTGATTAATTGTACCCGGGTGCAGGGACTTGATGCGACGGATGCCGAGGATCTGACCTCTGCGGAACAGGAAGGCCGGAAGCAGGTGCTGATGATCGCTGAATTTTTGCAGCATGATGTCCCAGGGTTCGAAGGGGCTTCGATCTCGGCAGTAGCGCCGCAGATTGGTATTCGTGAATCGAGACGGATCATTGGGCAGTATGCCTTGACCCAGGCGGACGTGGTTGCAGGACGGAAATTTGATGATGTGATTGCCAGAAGTGGTTATCCGATTGATATCCATGACCCTTCGGGTCAAGGTGTTGTGGCTGCCTTTATAGAGGGGGATGGGGCATATGATATTCCGTATCGCTGTCTGATCTCTCGCAATATCCGCAACCTGCTGGCGGCAGGACGCTGCATCTCCACCACACATGAGGCGCATGCAACGACAAGGTTGACTCCAAGCTGTATGGCTACCGGGGAGGCCGCAGGAACAGCTGCTGCACTCACAGTGAAGATGAAGGTGGACCCGGTGGAACTTCCGATCGAGCTGTTACAGGCGGAATTACGTCACAACGGAGCGGCGATCTAGCGGATGAGCTGATTGTGGACGAATTGGGCGAATCATTAATAGTGGGAGTGGGTGTTTATTTAATTCGCGGTGGTGGCGTAAGTTTTAACGAACCTGAGGCGTCTAATTCGGGGATATAAGCTGAAATGAAAAATGTAACGAATCTCAGTGAAGTTATTTTACTAAAAACCCTGAAATAGGGGGTAAAAGCGGGGTGAATCGGAAGAATAGAGCGTCTACGATTCGTTAGATTAGAAACTATCCCACAAATAGCTAAATAAGCTTCCCTCAGTTCGTTAGAAATTGGTGGGAAGCTTGTGAATTGATGAGCATAACTGTAGCCCCAAAGACTCCAAATCCACTGCATAGCATAGGTGAATTTAGAGTTTTTAGGGCGTTCTCATTCTTTTCATCTATTAGGTTCTTTCCTTCAAGTTCATTTCTTCATATCTGATCAATCACGGGGTCTCGGTTCCTTCATGTTCCTTGATGTTCCTTCATGTGTCGTATTCTTTCATGCGTTATTCTCTCTGATTATCAATTCATCCGTGCCTCAAGTCGTCTTGCGACAATGGACAGCGCGTAGTTGATGACAAAATACAATACGGCTGCGAGCAGCAGGGCCGGGATAATGTAATCGAAACTTTGACCGCCAAGGATCTGCACGTTGTGCATCAGCTCTGGCAGAGAGATGATGATCGCCAGTGAAGTATCCTTCAGGAGTGAGATGAATTGGCTGACCATCGGCGGAGACATGCGGCGTAGCGCCTGTGGCATGATGATGCCACCGAGAGTCTGCATGTAGCTCAGGCCCGAGGAGCGGGCAGCTTCCACCTGACCGCGCTCAACGGATTTCAGACCGCTACGGACGATCTCGGCAATCATCGCGCCTTCAAACAGACTCAGTCCAACAACTGTGGACCAGAAGACGGACATTTTAATCCCAAGCTGTGGAAGCACCATATGGATGAAGAAAATGATAAGCAGCAGCGGCAGATTCCGGATCGTATCCACGATCACTGCCACGATCTGTGACAGAACAGGGATACGGGTAAACCGGATCGTACCCAGCACAGTGCCGAGCACAAAGCTGAATATAATAGATAGCCCTGCTACCTGCAGGGTAATCAGGAATCCTTGAAGCAGGAAACGAAGGTTGGGCCACGCATAGGCCCCGCTAAAGTCCATATTTTATTAGCCTCCTTCTGTATGCAGGAATGGAATATCGAAGATCAATAGATGGGGCATGGACTGTGTATAAAGCAACTCAAGCACCGTAGCAGTGAATTACAATATGCACTGTGACATGATCACCAATGCCAGTAAAACACAGACGATCCAGTACTCATTTAAACCACATGGACAAGCCGATATATTTCCCTAAAAATCTGCGGAGGTACAAGTCGATCAGTTACATGGTGACCTGACCTGCTGGTTTGTTCTTTTTCGGTTTGCCCCTGGTGCTGCGTGCCTCTGCATCGCTCTGTCCAAACCTGCGCTCCATATAATGCACCAGGAAGCTGAGTGGTAGCGTCAGCACCAGATAGAACAGCGCAACAATGGTGTACACACTTAGCGGTTGGAACGTATCCGAGTTAACCAGGTCGGCAAAATACATAAGATCCATACCGGCGACAACGGCAAGAATGGATGAGTTTTTGACCAAATTGATAAACTGGTTGCCGATGGACGGCAATACAATCTTGATGGCCTGGGGCAGAATGATCAGGTTCATGGCCTGTACATAGGACAAGCCGGAAGACCGTGCTGCTTCCAGTTGTCCACGCGGCACCGTTTGAATGCCCGCTCGGATCGCTTCGGCAATGAAAGCGGCGGTGTAGATGGTCAGACCCAGAGTACCGGAGACAAATCCATCCAGCGAGATGCCTAGTGCAGGCAGTCCAAGATAGAAGAAAAACACAACCAGCAGCAATGGGATGTTTCGGATAAATTCCACAAAAGCCGTGCCGATCCAATTCAGGGGTTTCACAGGGGATATCCGAAAGATAGCCAGGATCGCGCCAAGGATAAAGCTGCCAATGAGAGCCATAATGCTCACTTGAATGGTATTCAGGAACCCTTCCAGAAAACGATCCGAGTGTCGCATTAGTACGCTGAAATCCAATGTGCCCATATAGGCGAAGCCTCCGTTCTCCAGATATAGAAACGGCGATTACGTCTGCTCATGCTTCGCATCCAGCAGACGAATTCGCCGCTTACCTATCTTAATTCGGGTTACTCGGGCTTCGCGCCCAGCCATTTCTCATGTAATGTGTCATATTCCCCACTGTCTTTCATGCTTTTGAGCAGCGCGTTGACTTCCTCCACGAAGGCAGTGTCACCTTTGCGAATGGCCATACCATAAGGTTCGCTAGTGAAATTGCCACCAACCAATTGGAAGCTGTTATCCGTCTGTTGCATGCCGATGAGGATGATGTTATCTGTGGTCAGCGCCTCGCCTTTACCTGCTTTGAGAGCAGTGAATGCATCCTGATAGTTATCGAATTCAAGCACCTCAGCATCCGGGGCTTTCTCGCGAATATTCTGAGCGGATGTGGAGCCTTTCACCGCGAGTACTTTCACCCCGCTGAGGCTTTCCAGGCCGGTAATCGCACTGTCGTTTTTCACCAGCAGGGATTGGCCTGCTTCAAAATAAACATCACTGAAATCTACCTGTTCCTTACGCTCATCCGTAATTGTCATTGTGGCGATGATGATGTCGATATCTCCATTTTGCAGCATGGGAATACGCGTCTTGGAAGTGACCTCTTTCAGTTCAACCTTTGTCTCATCTCCAAGGATCTGTTTGGCGAGTGCTTTGGCGATATCAATATCGAACCCTTCAACGTTGCCACTTGCGGGATCTTTCAAGCCAAACAGCTTCGTATCGTATTTCACACCGGCAATGAGCTTGCCACGTTCCTTAATCCGCTCAATCGTGCCTTTCGCCTCGGCGTCGCCAACACCGCTCGCTGAAGGTGTATCAGTACCTGTACTACAACCTGACAAAACAAGGGAGAGAATGAGGACAAGCATAAATGATGGCCATTTCAATAATTTCTTCATGAATAAAGACCCCTTTCAAAATGGAATAGTGGATTATTCTCAATGATGAATCAGACGGCTCAGGAATTGCTGTGCTCGTTCTTCTCTGGGGTTGTCAAAAAATTCAGCAGCGTTGGCCTCTTCTACAATTCGGCCTTCGTCCATGAAGATGACCCGGTCCGCAACTTCGCGGGCGAATCCCATCTCATGGGTAACAACGACCATGGTCATGCCATTATGGGCAAGGGAACGCATAACATCGAGGACTTCCCCGATCATCTCGGGATCGAGAGCAGAGGTTGGTTCGTCAAAAAGCATGATTTTGGGCTCCATGGCGAGTCCTCTGGCGATGGCTACCCGTTGTTGCTGTCCACCGGACAACTGGGAGGGGTAACTGTCTGCTTTGTCGGCAATGCCCACCCGGGTCAGATACTTCATTGCTGTTGCGGCTGCCTGTTCTTTGGGTTGTTTGCGCACCTTCATGGGTGCAAGGGTAATGTTATCGATGACTTTTTTGTGAGGATAAAGATTGAAGTGTTGAAATACCATGCCGATGTCACGGCGGAAGAGGTTAATGTCCACCTTTTTCTGATGCAGAGGAATCCCACTGACGACAAGTTCACCTTCGGTAATGGTCTCCAGGCGGTTAATACAGCGGAGTAATGTGCTTTTGCCGGAGCCGGAAGGTCCGATGATGACAACGACCTCTCCTTCTTCAATGTGAAGATGGATATCCTTGAGGACATGAAAATGACCGAAATGCTTCTGGACACCCCTAAATTCAATCAAGAGTACACCCCATCCTTTCTGCAACGTCTGTGTGTAAAAGGAATAATAAGGAATAAATTGAAACTAGTTATTTAATCATACATAGTCATCCTGCTTATGGCAATTGGTTTGTGATAAAACATGACATAAGTAATGGGTTTTCTAGGGCTATAGCCAGAAATTGTGTTATATATCTGTCATGTTATTCAATACCTTGTGACGAATCTTGACAGAAAAATGAATCTATTCTCCTAGTTATTTTCCAACCTTTGGAATAGTTGTATAGAGTATACTGAAAATGATGTTTGATTTATGACTTTGAATTATAAAACAAATACCATCAAGTTCTAACCATACATGGCAAAAAAGCTTAACCTTGCACTTCTTGCCATTGATATGATGGAGCAAGAGAGCACCCGTCTGACCCCATAACAATTCCATTACAGATAGAGAGGATGATTTTGCACGATGAATACATATCACTCCCCAATGTCGACAGGAGCAGGTGCTCAGTCCGATGTTCGAGCTTATGAAGCTAATTTGCCTGTCATTCCTGCTCAGGATTTTCAGCTTACAGACTATGGAGCTGTTGGAGACGGCGTAACAGATAATACGGAGATGTTCCGACTTGCCATCGCTTCATGTGCTGAAGCAGGAGGTGGCAGAATCGTAATTCCTGCCGGAGTATGGCTCACAGGTCCGATTGTAATGCGCAGCCGTATTGAACTACATGTGGAAGCAGGGGCACTGGTTACATTTAGCCGAGATTTTGATCAATACCCATTAATTGCATCAAGCTTCGAAGGCTGGCAGGTGGTACGCTGCCAATCCCCGATCGATGGTGATCAACTGGAGGATATTGCGATTACGGGTGAGGGGATATGGGATGGTCGCGGGGAAGCGTGGCGTCCGGTGAAACGCTCCAAAATGACCACTTCACAATGGAAACGATTGGTCGCTTCCGGTGGTGTTGTAGAGCAATCCGGTGGGGATGAAGAAATCTGGTGGCCTACCACAGCTGCACTTGAGGGCGGCACCATCGCGAATCGATTGCATCAGGAGCAGGTACGTGATGTCGCTGCCTATGAAGAAGTCAGAGACTTTTTACGTCCCAACATGGTCAGTTTACGGAGATGCAAACGGGTACTGCTGGACGGTCCAACGTTCCAGAACTCGCCTGCATGGAATCTGCATCCCTGGGCATCTGAGCATGTCACCATTCGTAACGTGAGTGTGCGGAATCCGTGGTTTTCTCAGAATGGAGATGGGCTGGACGTTGAATCCTGCCGTCATGTGGTGGTGGAGAATAGTGTATTCGATGTCGGTGATGATGCGATCTGTCTGAAATCAGGCAAGGATGCCGAAGGCCGTGAACTGGGTCTTGCATCGGAGTACATCACCATTCGGGATTGCACGGTGTATCACGGTCATGGCGGTTTTGTAATTGGCAGTGAAATGTCCGGTGGTGTGCGGCATGTGCGTGTGTCGGATTGTACGTTTATCGGCACGGACATTGGACTTCGATTCAAAAGCGCACGTGGGCGCGGCGGGGTGGTTGAGGATATTCAGATCGAGCGCATATATATGAAAGATATCATTATGGAAGCGATCTCGTTTTCCTTTTTCTATGCAAATCAGGAAGGGTCTGCCCGGGGCAGTGATCTATCTCAGGAGATTAGCGAAGAGACGCCAGTGTTCCGGGATATTCGAATATCGGATGTGGTCTGTGCCGGTGCCGACACTGCGTTGCTCGTAAGTGGATTGCCGGAACTGCCTTTGGATGGGGTGATCATCCAGCGTTACAACGTGCAAGCTCGCAGTGGTATCCAATGTGCTCATGCAAAACATCTGCATATCGCTGAATTGCAGGCGCAGATCACCGAAGGTCCGCTGGTTCATTTGCACCAGTGCAAAGGGGCAGAATTAGAGAGCATTCAGGGCAAAGGTGCAGATGGCCGACTTCTGATGGTGACCGGACACGAGTCCGCAGGCATTGTATGTCGTGAAGGCGATGCCGACACAGACGGTCGTCAGATCTCTGTGGGTCCTGAAGTACGAAGTGGCGTGATCATTCGCAGGTAAAAGGTATGTAGTAAGATTTATACAAATTGGTCCAATTCAGCCGTAGTGGCGTAGCCATAGATTCAGTAATCGTGATGCCTTTTGATATAAGGAATACGTAATATCTGGAGCAAGGCTACCCACTCGGCTTTTATATGAAATCATCTGATGATCTACCGGTGTTCCTTGCGATAGCGCAGCGGTGTTGTACCGGTAACCTGTTTGAATGTTTTGTTAAAATGAGCCGTATGTTCAAATCCTACCTTCTCTGCGATCATTTGGACACGCTCTTGTGTGGACAGCAATCTTCGTTGTGCCTCCCGGACACGAACAACACGCAAATATTCGCTAAATCGAAACCCGGTAAACCGGCTGAACATTCGGCTCAGATAGGATGGACTGATATAAAAACGATTGGCTGCACCCTCCAACGTAAGGGGTTCGGTATAGTTGTTATTCACATAAGTGACGATTTCACTGATTTTGTCCTGCATCGGATGCAAGGGAACGGGGCATGACTGCCGGATGTTCTCCTCTACCCGGTGAATACGGATCAAAAGTTGGGCAAGCAGACTTCTTACGGCGATCTCATAGTGAGGGCGTCGCTCTTTGCATTCTTGCAGCATCTGCCACAATATACGCTCCATCTCGGGTTGTTCCGCTTCAGGCAGGCGAAGGAGTCTTGAACAATTAAAAGGCAGCAGACCACATATGCCAAGTTCCATCCCCGTTGCAAAAGCAGGCGAAAAACCGATTAAAATTCGTTCGAAGCCGGGAATGCTTCCTTTGGAAGTGGTATGTACATCGTGTGGATTAATCAGGATAAAATCACCCTTGCGGGCGGACAGAATCTGACCATTCATGGAATACACTCGTTCACCTTCAAGTAAGTAATACAGTTCGTAGAATGGATGAGCGTGAGGTTGTGGCATACCGTTCCCATCATGTCTTCGCATATGTTCAATGGTAAATGAATGTTCACCGATTCGATATTTGGGTCCAATCCGATCCTCTATGAGACTCATGGTACAGCTCCCCTCTGCTTCACGGATTAACAACGATATCCATATCATAACGGAAAATCCATCTTTTTGTAAACGCTATCATTGGAAATGAAATATTTCTCTTTAATCATAGCGATAAATACCGAGAGAACGAATCTGGCATGGCCCATATGCGCTGTCAAGGTGACAAAACTCGAATGATGTTTTAGAGTAGGGAGAGAGAGGCGAAACTCTGGTTAAGGAGTGTCTCGACTATGATTTGGAAGGAAGGAAACAGGTTATGACGACACATGAATTATCGCCATTGGTTGCTGCGCTCAATATGCAACCTCACGTTGAAGGCGGTTGGTATAAGGAAGAATGGAAGGCATCTTATCAGATTCCACAGTCCGTTCTGCCGGATACATACTCCGGCCCAAGATTCTCGGCAAGTTCCACGTATTTCCTGCTGCACGCACATGAAATCTCCGAGTGGCATACCGTTCTGTCCGATGAACTTTGGCTGTGGCACAGCGGCAGTCCGGTTGAACTGAAGCTGGGCGGCAACGGGGAGAACCCGGAGAACGAGGAAGTTCTTGTTCTGGGGATGGATATTGCTGCGGGGCAATCACCACAGGTGCTCGTTCCTGCCGGCGTATGGCAGACAGCGCGCCCGCTGGGCGATGAGCCTGTACTGGTAACTTGCGTAGTAGCGCCAGGTTTCCACTTTGATGATTTCAAGCTTGTATCCAAAAGCGAATAGGTTTTAATATGTGAAAATCCCGATCGGAGATGCTCAGTGCATCCGAATCGGGATTTTTTTGGATCGAGCGTATTAAATATGCTGAGGTCTATGCCCAGTTCAGCGATGTAGGATTCCCTTTCGAATCAGCATCACTTTTGGCGATGACGGATCACTTGGGATTCTCGTTACTCATCCAGCTGTCCACATAAAACTCCTCATGATAATCCGGTTGCTGAGCGAGTTCTTTGAGCTTCTGTTCGGCTTCTTCAGCGGTAGGATATTCTCCAATAACTGCTGTGAACTCACCGGTGGACGTTTTGAGGAAAGAGATGTCCTCATCCGGATAGGATTCTTTAATTATACCCATCGATTCTCCAAAAGGCATTGATTCTGTGCGGAGAGAGTATACCTTCCGAGGTGTGACCGGTTTGCCGTCGGAAGTCAGTTTCACTTCCAGGTATCCAGGGTTCTTGAATTCCGTTACGGCATACTGTACCCCTTCTTTTAAAACAACTACGAATCCGACGGAAGAGTCGTCTAAAATCATGGAACCATACACATCTTTCACTAAAGGCTGGGTCATAAAGTCGGCTTTGACTTTCTCTACATCCATGTAACGTGCACCACTAAAAGTGAAGAGCACACGATTCGGTGCTTCTTTGTGTTCGACATTATAAGAAGGGGCATCATTGGCCTGATCCTGTTCGTCGGTGCTAAAATTAATTTTAAGCGTATTTTCAGTTGCTTCTGAACCTACGGTTACCCCATCCGTAATTTTGCCGCCATCACCGAATTGAAGCACCTGAACAATCGTTCCCACCACAGGTATTTTGACCATGGCGTTTGCGACAGTAGGAATGTTGATAATGAGCAGCAAAGCGGCACATGCTGCCAGACTTGAAGCGTAGCGAATGACACGGGATGAGCTTTTGCGAGCGGCAGCCTTTTGCTGGGCGCGAAGAATAACATCTGGAAGTTGAGCTGGAATCTCAATATTTTCGTAACGTTCTTTACCTGTCATAGATCTTCAACCTCTCCTTCGATTAAATCCATTTTTAATTTGTTGATAATCCGATAGAATCTTGACTTAACGGTATTCTCCGACAGGGAGAGCACTTCAGCGATCTCCCGGAAACGCATATTACCAAAGAACTTTAATATAATATAGGCTCTATCTTCGGGTACGAGTCGATCCAGTGCATCATACAGATCCATTTTCTCTTCCACGGATGCCCCTCGTTCTGGAGCTACAAACTCCTGTACATGATCCTCCATATAGGTCACTCGCTGGTTGCGTCGTATATGATCTATCGCTGTGTTAATCACAATTCGTGACATCCAGGAATCAAAATAAGTCATGGACTCCATCTTTCCATAAGCGATGTACCCTTTATAGACCGCTTCGGATACGATATCCAGTGCTTCTTGTTCATTTTTAACATAGCAGTATGCCAGTCGATATAATTTATTTTGAATCTCTGTTATTTTTTCGCTGAACTGTTCTTCTTTTGTCTTTCTATGGTTCAGTCTAATCACTCCTGATCCCCCCTGATAAACCTAAATATTCAAGTCACCGCTCGTTCCAGGCCTGGATTCTATATAAGTGCTTGAGTTCGCTTGACACTCGTTAGACTGGTGAGGAGAAGAAATAGTTCTATACGGTCAAAAAAACTTTTTTCTTTCGGTTCTGAATAGGATAGCGAGCCTCGCCTACATTCTTAACAACGAATAGTTTGCCTATAACATCACATACCAAAACACCCGCTCTTCTAAGATCGAAGGCGGGTGTAATCGAATTAATCTGCTTATATTAGAAGTTAAAGTTGTCAGGATCGGAACCAAAGCGTTTGTTCTCGTTCAGGCCGTTAATCTGCTCTATTTCTTCCGAAGTTAACCCAAAATCGTAGAGATCGGCGTTCGCGCGAATACGCTCAGGGGTGACGGATTTGGGTATGGTCACGATGCCGTTCTGCAGATCCCAGCGCAGAATCACTTGTGCGGGGGACTTGCTGTATTTGGCGGCGATGTCCTTCAGCAACGGATGATCCATCAGATGACCTTGTCCGAGCGGAGACCAGGCTTCGATCTGAATCTGATGTTTGTTGCAGTACTCACGAAGCTCTGACTGAATCAGTAGTGGATGAAGCTCCACCTGATTAACCGCTGGTTTGATCGTGGCATCAATCATCAAGTCTTCCAGATGGTGAATCTGGAAGTTGCTCACACCGATCGCCCGGATGCGTCCTTCTTTATGGAGTTTCTCCAGCGCTCGCCATGTATCTTTGTACTTGCCTTTGACCGGCCAGTGGATGAGATAGAGATCCAGATACTCCAGTTCGAGTCGTTCCATGCTGGCTTCGAAGGCAGCTAGCGTGGATTCATATCCTTGATCGCTATTCCATACTTTAGTGGTAATGAACAGATCCTCACGAGCTACTCCAGATTCACGAATACCCTGAGCGACACCTGTTTCGTTGTTATACGCTTTGGCTGTGTCGATGCTGCGATAACCAGCTTGAATAGCTGTTTTGACAGCATGAACGACTTCGTCTCCGTCTTTAACTTTGAATACCCCAAAACCCAGCCATGGCATTTTGACTCCGTTATAGAGCGTGGTTGTGTCCTGCACATGTTTCATGGTCCGAAATTCCTCCTCATTATTGATTCATTGTTCCACTATGTAATTACCCTGCTGTTCAGCAGCCAATCGATATCGAAGGGCCATCTTGATTGATTATACTAAAAACTTCCTTGTATTGGAAAAGAACACGATCCAGCTTGCAAAATAAACGCCGCTATTATCCTTTTTCTTCAACCAGAGGTTTGGTTTTGACGCTTGTGGGTGATAAGATGAAGTATACGAAATATGGAAGTCGAGACTTTGTTATTGGAGAGTTTACATAAGAACAGACGAAGTACGGAATCGGGTACAGACTGGACCGTACGATTAACGATAAAGGAGCAAGAATACAATGGCTAAACCTAAACAAACCAAAAAAGCAGCTGCCTGGTCTCTCGTAGTGATGGGAGCGGGATTTGCTGCATCCTTGCCGTTTCAGGGCGTTCCCGTGGGCAAGTTGCTGGTAGGATCATTTGAAGCGGGACTCGTGGGTGGACTTGCGGACTGGTTCGCAGTTACTGCACTATTCCGTCATCCGCTCGGCATTCCAATTCCGCATACGGCATTGTTGCCGAAAAATCGGGATAAAATGACGGAGGGTCTGGTCTCCGCAGTAGAGAATAACTTGCTCAACAAAGACAGCATTACTGAGAAAATTGCAGATTTCAAAGCAGCAGAGACGGTGCTCGATACGTTGACCCGTGAGCTTCACAGTGACGGGATTAAGATCATGATTGATACGCTCTGCAAACGAATTCTGGCGGGTCTGCCGTTAGAGCAGATTGCTCCACTCGTAGCACGTGAGATCAAGTCACAGGCGGGTGCCTTTGATCTGGGTCCAATTCTGGAACGGGCTGCCCATCAGATGACAGAGCGGGGTTACGATGCCAAAGCGCTGGACTATGGACTGAAGCAAGCTGAGGAGTGGCTGGTTAAACCCGAGACTGTGATGTTTTTGGGTGAAAGCGGCATGAGAGCGATCAGCGGCATTCAAATGAACGGATTGATGCAGTTTGCGATGAATGCGTTCCTTGGTTATATGAATGAGGAGCGTCTAGGTGGCATTTTGCAAGGATATCTCTTTGATCGGGTAGAGGATATGAAACGTGAGGGCAGTGCTCTAAGGTACAAGGTGCTTGATGTGGTGCGTACCCAAGCAGTGCGTTTGGCAATGAGCGAGGCTATGCAAGATGGAATCAACAGCTGGAAGAACAATATGCTGGAGGGCTGGAACGCAGAGGAAACGGTGCTGAACAAACTCACCGAACTGAGAGACAAGGCGCTCTCCGCGATGGAAGATGGACAGTATGTAGATACGTATGCACTGCCAGCCATTGAGCGGGTATTGGTTGATCTGCGGGCAGATGACGAGTTGATGACAGGCATGAATGCCAAGATCGTAAATGGCGTCACAACACTGCTGGAGAAAAACCATTCCAAAATCGGTAAACTGGTACGCGAAAATGTGGACAAAATGGACAATGCCACTTTGGTTTCGATGATTGAGGATAAGGTTGGACAGGATCTGCAATGGATCCGAATCAACGGAGCCGTTACCGGATTTGTTATCGGGATTGCGCTGACTGCGCTGCAGATGGCATTGGCATAACCTAAAAGAGCCACCCTTGAAGTAGTGGGGCAAGGCTCTTTTTGTTATGCAAATATCAATGGAGATATAGATACGCATCTTTTTTCTATTTAGAGGTTAACTGCTTGGCTTGCCCTGGCAGATCGTCCGCTGTGACCTCTTCCCAGTGTGTAACACCACGCAGCGTGGATACATATAGTTTCAGATAGGCTCCATTTTTGAGTAGCTTACTGGTGGAGAAGCTGAGTGTTTTGGATTTTCCTTCGTCTGTATAGCCGATCAGTTCATAAGCATATCTGCCATTGTCATCCTTGTTGACTGTAGTCTGATTCACAGTGGTATAGTAGGTTGTTTTGCCGGCAGGGTTATCGGGAGTCAATTTAGCAGGGTCCATGAAGAAGAGCCACAGGCAAGTCAGAATAACGAGTACCAATGCGAGAATAGTGAATGCTTTTTTCATGTTCTTGTCCTCCTTTGATCTCGGTAAATTTAGGACGATGCGATGTCTTTATATTTCAGGCGGCGGATCGACCAGGTAGCAAACAGAAGGATAAAGAGACTGTTCATGAAAAGAAAGACGATATTCTCCGAGGATGTCAGTCCCTTTTGACTCAGAACGCCCATGCCTATAGTTAACAAAGAGTAGGGGAATAACATGCCGATTTTCAGCACGTACATGCCCAGTCCCAGAAAGACTGCACAAAGGCTGATGCCAATTGGCGTCGCAAAGCTTCTTATCCGGATCGACAACCCTAGTTGCAGCGCAGCAATAGAGATAGAGGCAAACCATCCTCGCAGGCTCCATACGACGGTCTCCATCGGGAACGGACCCGGAATGACGAACAGTTTGCCTGCTGCCCAGTACATGAGCATGAAGAAGGCTTGAGCCGAGAAGATCAATATGCCAACAATGACCAACTTGGCAACAAATAGGCTGGTGACTGACACTGGAGAAGCCAGAATCATATTCCAGTTGCGATTGCTGTGTTCCAGGCGGCATACAAAGGCACAACAGATAGCGATTAGGATGGGCAGGAAGAATTCTCCGTAAAACAAACTGACCTGTGTCCACAGGCTGTACCACCCGTTTTGTAAAGCCGCTTGATTGAAATAAAAGTTAAAGCATCCGATAAGCAGGCTGATAATAGGCAGAATGGCCAGTACCAGACTGATCCGGGAATGCCGAAGTTTAAGCCATTCGGCGGAAATGCTCCTCAGCATGTGTTTCCCTCCTCAAATCTCTTGTCTTGAAGCATGAATATTCCCTGCAAAATAGAAGATGGCAGCCATCAACAAGGCGGCTAAGAAAAGACCAACAGGCAGCATACCCGATACATAGGTACCCGAAGTTGCGCTGTAAATGTAAGTGACTGGATTCAGATCCATGTAGTAAGACCATATGAAAAGGTGACGTACACCCGCAGGAAACAAACCCGATGTTGTTCCAATGAATCCGCCCAGCATACCCAGACATAATGCAAAAGCCTGATTGCGTACCGTAAGAGACAACCATTGCTGAAGAGCGGTTATCGCGAGTGTAGTTAGCAGTGTGCCTATAACGAACTGCACCAGCAGGGAGAATGGTAGCGGGCCGGAAATGTTTTTGGATAGACCGAAACCGACAATGAACACAGCTTGCGCAAGAATACCATACAGGATCAGGCTGTTCGCACATATGTACTTGGCTGTGTAGACATGATTACGTCCGATGTTGGTCGTCATCAGCATCTTCCATGTGTTCCCCTTATGCTCCATGTCACAGATACGGGATACAACGATAGCCGATATAATGGGCAGGAACAGTCCGTTCATGGAAGCGATGCTGAAGATCAAGGCTTCCCAACTCGCATTGGCTGCACTTCGGGAGATGGAGATGCTCATAGACATGGAGGCCCAGATCATTTCTGCGGCCAGAAACAGGGAAAGCATGACCCAGATCCTTTTGCGGCGGATTTTATAATACTCCAGGGATAGAGCTTTCATTACAGGCTCCGCTCCTTTCCGGTCAGATCCAGGAATATACCTTCCAGACTTTTCTTGTATTCCTCGATACGAATCACAGGAATATCGTGTTGTACCAGCACTTTATTCATCTGCGAGACTTCTTCGTCACGAAGGTAGTCGAACACCAGTTGTTTGCCCTGGACTGTAGGCATGTAGCCTTGAGTCAAAAGGATTTTCTCTGCCCTTGCCGTATCCGTCGTCTGAAAACGAATGGTAGCCTTGTTATTGGCCTGAAGACTCTGCATGCTTCCCTGAAACAGAAGTTTGCCATCACTGATAATCCCGACCGAGGTAGCAATCTGTTCGATCTCCGACAACAGGTGGCTGGATAACAGGACTGTTATGCCATATTGACCCGGAAGGGACTTGATTAATTCCCGGATCTCACCGATCCCGGCCGGATCAAGTCCGTTTGTAGGTTCATCCAGAATAAGCAGGCTTGGGAAGGCAAGCAGGGCCATGGCAATACCGAGTCGTTGCTTCATCCCTAGGGAATACTGATCGGCTTGCTTATGTTTTTGATTTTCGAGCCGGACAATTTTGAGAGCTTCATCAATATTTTTGTTCGGTACGTTCCGCAATCGCTGCATGACTTTCATATTCTCAAGTCCAGTCAAGTGGCCGTAATAAGATGGGGATTCGATCAGTGAACCTGTCTGATTCAGAATGGAAGGGCGATGTTTATTCAGATCTTTGCCGAACACCTTCACAGTGCCTTCGGTGGGTTTGATCAAACCCAACAGCATTTTTAATGTGGTTGTTTTGCCTGCTCCGTTCGGACCCAGGAAGCCAAAAATCTGTCCCGTCTCAACTGCCAGATTAACCTGGTGTACGCGGTTAGTACCGCCATAAGATTTGGACAGGTTATGCGTTTCTACGATGGGGGAAGAATTTATCATTGATCTCAACTCCATTTCACTAATATCTCTGTTGCTCTAAATATAGATCAGGCTTCTTGCTCGTGGCTGAAGATAACCTTACAATTACCTTAAATGGAAATGGAAAATATCGGATGAATGCCTTTATGATGTATAATAAAAAGGGTGATATCAATGGAATTATTGAAGAATAAGAAAATATTGATCGTAGATGATGAACCTGAGATACGGGAAATGATTGAACGTTTTTTACGTAAAGAAGGTTTTTTTCGAGTCTATACGGCTGATAACTTCGTGAATGCCTTGGCAGTATGCAGGCTTGAAAAGCCGGATGCAGCAATCCTGGACGTGATGCTTCCAGATGGAGATGGGTTCTCTCTGCTCTCTTCGATCCGCTCATTCTCGGACATGCCTGTTCTGTTTCTGTCGGCACGTGGTGAAGATGAGGATCGATTGCTCGGTTTGGGGCTGGGAGCGGATGATTATATGGTCAAGCCCTTTCTGCCAAGAGAGTTGATTCTCAGGCTGATGGCTATTCTGAAGCGGGTATATGCCTCCAATACGGTGGAGAGATTGCCTGTATTCCGTTTAGGCGAACAAACCATTGATCTGGAGAGTGCTGTTGTACAGGGGACAGACAGGGAGCTTCCATTGACAGCTAAGGAGCACGCCATACTGATCAAGTTGTATGAGAATCAAGGCCGGATTGTAACCAGTGATGCCCTGTGTCAAGCCGTATGGGGAGACGAGAGTTATGGTTATGAAAATACACTGATGGTGCATGTTCGGCGAATCCGGGAGAAGATTGAGGAAGACCCATCCAAACCGGTATTTTTGCTAACCGTTCGGGGACTTGGTTACAAACTGATGGCTCAGGAGTCTAGGTGATGGATGGCGTTGTTCGAATTCTCAGAAAGTTTGTCGGATCTACCATTCTGGTATCTGTGGTGCTGTTATTGTTCAATCTAATTCTGCTAGGTTCGCTGATCTTCAAGGAAATTCATGAGGGTCCTTCCCCCGGTGCGGTTGTGAAACAGATGGCCAGTGGCCTGAGTAAGGGCGAGCAGGGGGACTATGCGCTAAACAGCGATGGAATGCAACTGCTGGATACATATCAGGCTTGGGCGATGCTGCTCGATCCCCAAGGTAAGGTACAGTGGAGCGAACGGCTTCCGGCTGAAATCCCGCGCTCTTATAACGTGACGGATGTTGCGAAGTTCTCGCGATACTATCTTAAGGAATACCCGGTGTACGTATGGGAACGTGAAGATGGATTATTGGTCGTAGGCTACCCTAAGAATACGTACGGAAAATACCAGTTCGACTTTCTGGCAGAGTGGCTCAAGTCATTGCCTATTCGGATCATACTATTGTTGGTGTGTAATGTGGCTCTGGCTCTACTAGTATCCATACTCATTGGAACGCGGGTGATCCGTAGTATTCGACCGTTAATCCATGGCATTCACGCATTGGCAAAGGAAGAGCCTGTTCACGTCGGGACCAAAGGTATATTTAACGATCTGTCACAAAGCATCAATTCAACATCCCGTATGCTTCAGGACAAGGATGATGCTCTAAAAGCGAGAGATGAAGCGCGATCCAACTGGATCGCAGGCATTTCTCATGATATACGGACACCCTTGTCCATGATTCTGGGTTACGCGAGTGAGTTGGAGGAGCAATCGGATTTGCCAGTTGAGCACAAACAGCAGGCCTCCATTATTCGTCGCCAGGGTGAACGCCTGCGGTCACTGGTCAGTGATCTAAACCTGGTATCCATGCTGGAGTATGAGATGCAGCCTTTACAGTTGAAGTCGATTCGACTCTCGGTACTAGCAAGGCAGGTTGTATCGGATTTTTTGAATAATGGATTGGATGAGCGTTATCCAATCTCGCTTCATGTTCAGGACGAGAGTCTTCATGTTATGGGGGATGAACGATTATTGTATCGTGCAGTAACGAATTTGGTACAAAACAGTATCACGCATAACCCGGAGGGGTGTGCAATTGTGTTGGAAACGATGCGTGCAGCAGAGGATGTATGTTGTGAATTTGTGGTGTCAGATGATGGAAAAGGAATTCCAAAAGAGTATCTGGACGATGTGGTGGTTCTCCCCTATGCGGCAGGGCGCGTACGGCCTTCCCGTCAGGGACATGGCTTGGGGCTTCCAATGGTATCAAGGATTGCGCAGGCTCATCGGGGAAAGCTTATTCTTGAGAGTGATAGTGGGGAAGGGCTTAGAGCTGCTTTGCAGTTGCCTTAGAAAAACACCTGCCTTGGACAGGTGTTTAAAATTTTGTGCATTTAACAACGGAATAACACAATTTTGTTGTGATTCTAGTAAAAGCAATTTATTTTGTCAAATGATGGTGAAATTCCGAAAATAGATTTACAAAAACTAGAAAATTATGCTAGTATGAATATATAGAAAATAATTACATAATTTAAATATTTTACAATATCCTGCAGTTGAGTTCAACATTGGTGTTTAGCTTTTTATAAGCTATACATATAAAAAAATTCGAATGGAGGTTTTTTCAATGAAACAATTCAATCTCGAAGCATTGCGAGCAATCGAGGACATCAGTGATGAAGAGCTTATGGTCATTACAGGGGCGGTATCTGTAATTGATGTTGAAGCTAGCGGCGGTGTATTCTGTACGGTAAGTCATGAATGTCATTATAATTCGGTTTCACCTTCTTCCTGGCTTACTTGTTGTTAAATTTTACTCTCATCTTCAAGCACATAGCTGATTTCAGTTATGTGCTTGATTTTTTTATGGGAGATTTTGGACACCAAACTATCCAATAGAAGGGGAATGAAATGATGAGCATACAGGAGCGATTACATGACTCCCGATGGAGTGATGCACTCTACTTAACAGAGAAATACAAACAGTTTGTGCAGCGATATACTGCACAAGTTCCCAACGTTCCGAATGTAGACATGCCTGTAGAGCAAACGGATTCAGGAAGAATGCAGCAATGGCTTGACAAGTTTTTTCAGGACCAGGAGCAATTGTCCAATCGCTTCCAGGCTGAATCCATGAATGTGGATACGGTGCAGGCTATGTTTAATGATGCAGGTTTTATGTACGACTTTGCTGAAATGACTTGGCATCAGGAACTCCGTAGGACATTTCTGGAGAATGAACATCTGGAGATCGAATACTTTATTGAGGGCGATACGGATGAAATTCCGTTCTTTGAGTTTTCCAAACCCTTCCTGCAACGATCCATTCAGATCATGACCGAAGGCCTGAATGAAGGATATGACTGGTTGGACAAACGGCGTGTTACAGGGCTTGTTCTGAAGACAGTCTCGGATAAAGTTTTCCACATGTCTGCCAAGACACTAATCTATGAGTTAAACAAAGCGAGATTACAAGATGAATTGAGAGGTGAGGATTCCCGGCAGCGGTATCAGCACTTTGTGAGCCAGAACATCCAGTCCAGAGAACAGATTCTCGCCTTACTGCTGGAATATCCTGTTCTTGCCCGAGGACTTGTTGAGCACACTCTTCGGATCAGTCTCAATATGATGCGTGTTCTGGAGCGCCTGACGAGAGATCGTCGTGAACTGGAGTCTTTTTTTGGTTTCGAGCTGGATAAGCTGGAGGATATCGTATTTCTGGGGGATTCGCATAATGGTGGAGCCAGTGTATTGCGGTTAGCGTTTGCGGGAGGGGGCAATGTCATGTACAAACCAAGGAACATGGCCATCGACACCGCTTTTGCCAGACTGTTGCAATGGTTTAACGATCAGCAAATGGGGTTGCCGTTCCGTATTGCCAAATCGCTGGATCGCTCCGAATATGGCTGGCAGCAGTTTATACCCTATGAGGAAGTCACCAGTCTGGAGGCAGCGGAACGTTTTTTTGAACGGCAGGGGCAGTATCTCGCTATTCTGTATGCCGTTAACGCAACGGACATGCATATGGAGAACATCGTTGCTCAAGGTGAGCATCCATTCTTTGTCGATCTGGAATCACTGCTGCACAATCAGCCCTTCAAATATGTGGAGGAGAAGGAATACTATACGGCGCTGGAGAAGACCCTTTCGATATTGAATGACTCCGTGTTAAAAACGAGCATGCTGCCCACGCTGGACTCCAATGCCTTGTATCACAGTGATCTAAGCGGGCTTGCGGGGGACGTAGATCAGGTACTCAACACGTATGAGATTCACGATAAGAATACAGATACCATGAGAATACAAAGAAGTAAAGTAAGCGTGAGTCGGTTCAGTCATTTGCCTTCATATGAACAGACCCCGATCAAACCTGAACAATATATCCAAAGTTTGAAGAAGGGTTTCTATCGTGTATACAACGCCATCATGGAGCAAAAGGAGTCATTTATCTCCATCGTTTGCAATTACTTTTATGGTTGTGCTGTGCGCACGATCGTTCGTCCGACTGTTACATACTTTACGCTGATTGAAGCCAGCTCCCATCCCAAATATCTCAGAAACGGGCTGGATAAGAGCTTGTTGTTCGACATGATGTGGATGATTGTACGACAGGATCGTATGCGTGAAAAGCTCGTGAAATATGAATGCTACGATCTATTGCACGGAGACGTACCTATGTTCCAGACCTGTATCGGCCAGGACATGTTGTTTCACCACCACGACAACCAAGCCATTGCCGGCGTATTTTCCTCTGATATTTTAACGCAGACTGCGGATAAAGTGCGGGCAATGAACCCGAAAGACATGGACATGCAGTGGGAATTTACCGAAAGGACACTCCAGACCAAGTATGTGCTGGAACGTTCATTCGCTATGGAGAAGAGTACCGCAAGTGTGCAACCGGCACAGTTGAATGAACTTCGAATACCCATGACGAAAGAAGAATATTTGCATGAAGCCGTAAGGATCGGGGATTACATAAAGGATATTGCCATTATGGGAGATGAAGGTATTTCGGTGTCATGGATCAGTATGGGTATGGATGCGGACGAGAAGTTAATCTACAAATCTTCGGAATTGGGGTTATATAACGGGGTAACGGGCATTGCCTATTTCTATTTGTATCTGAGTCAGGAGACAGGTGACCACAAATATATGCAGATGGTTCATCTGTGTATTCAGACAGCCTGGGAGATGATTCGCAAAAAAATCGATAAAAACATCTCATTGTTCACTGGATATGGATCACTTCTCTATTTACTGGTTCATAAAGCCGACGTATGTTCCGAACCGGGGATTAACCCGGATACGCTGGAATTGCTCGATATCCTGGACGATATGATTGATAATGATCAGCAATTGGATGTGATCTCAGGTTGTGCAGGTACATTGATGGCTTGTGTGGACATGTATATGAACTTTCAATCGCAAAGAGCGCTGGACGTGGCTGTGCGTTGCGGAGATCGTTTGCTGAAGCTTGCGCAGCCAATGGATCAAGGTATGGCTTGGGTGACGTCAGCGATTAATAAAACGCCACTTAGCGGCATTGCGCATGGTAACGCAGGCATCTGTCTGAGTTTGGCCCGTCTATACAGTGCTACAGGCAACAAAGCCTATCTTGAAACCTGTATTGAAGGACTGAAGTATGAGGAAGCCCTCTACAGTCCTGAAGTGAACAATTGGAAAGATCTGCGGTTCACCGATGGCAGCATGCCGGAAGAACATTATGTCATGTACTGGTGTAATGGCGCACCTGGTCTAGGGATCGCCCGTATAGGGTTAGCGCAGCAATTGAGGTCATTAGGAGCTATGGATAAGGTTGAGAAGGATATCCGCAGAGCGTTAGCCAAGACGATGGAAGAAGGGTTTACAGAAGTTAGCTATTCGCTCTGCCATGGGGATATGGGCAATCTGGAGTTGTTCCTGCTCGCAGCCGAATATTTGCAGGATGAAGAGTTGAAGGAGTACTCAGTTCAGATGGCAAATTACATTGTGACACAGGTGAGACATGATAATCATCATTGGAGATGCGGCATTCCGGGTCGTCAGCAAATCCCGGGACTGATGCTAGGGCTTGCCGGCATTGGATATCAATTGCTCCGACTTTACAATCGTGACCTGCCTTCAGTATTGATGATGGAGGGACCAAAAGGCAAGGAAATAAGGGATATGGCGCAGACATACGCTATGGAAACGGCATCCGCTCAGCAGCAGATGGACACTATGGAACAGTCACCCCATATGGGGCAGCATTATGCCTGAACGGCCTGTATTCCGTCTGCGCGGAAAGAGACAACGCAAAGTTCCTGTCAAACTGCAAATGAATCAATATGATTGTGGCCCTAGTTGCTTACATATGTTACTCGCATATCACGGCTACGAAGCGGATTTCACGGATCTGAAGGAACGTTTTGCGATGCTGGGGAACGGCCGGGATGGCAGTTCCATGCTCAAAATGAAAGAGGTTGCCCAGACCTATCATTTGAAGGGGATAGCCAAAAAAGCGCCTGTTGAATCACTCAACAATGACTTTCTGCCAATCATTTGTTTCTGGGAAGACAGCCATTTTGTCGTGCTTGAGCGGATCAAGACGGGTGGTCAGTTCATTATTGTCGATCCGGCTTTGGGCAGGCTGGTTATCAGTACGCAGGAGTTTGCTGAGAAATATTCAGGTATTTTTTTGCTCGTATATCCGGATGATGGCTTTGTACCTTTATCCGAGAAAAAGATTAGTAAAGTGGCGTACTTCAAGGATTTGATTCGCAGTAACAAAAAATATTTTGGTTGGACCATTCTACTTGCTCTGGGGTTGCAATTGGTTTCGGTGGCCTTTCCGTTCCTGATGCAAGTTTCAATTGATGCGGCCACTAGCGGTGAGGGTTACTCGTTATTTCCTGTCCTGATCACCAGCATTGTGCTGTTAACCCTGTTTCAGATCGGCTTCAGTTATATGAAGGATATGTGCATTGTACGGCTTCAGGAATTGCTGGATTCCCAACTGACGACAAACTTTGTCTCACATATGCTCAGACTGCCTTATCAATATTTTGAAATTCGTTCGCGTGGGGATTTGATGTTGCGGATTAATAGCAATACGACCATTCGAGAGATATTATCCCAGAAGATGATCTCTACGATGATCAATCTATTTTTAATTGTTGTTACCTTCACATATATTATAATCCAGTCCCGTTTGATCGCTTTCACACTGCTTGGTGTAGGGCTGATACAAATTCTTGTTTTTGTATACACACGCAGCAGATTCAAGAAGCTGACACAAACTCAGATTGTCGCCCAAAGTCTGGCTGGATCATTCATGACGGAAGTGTTGGAAGGTATCTCGACCATCAAATCACTAGGGATTGAAGAGCGTACCGCGGAGAAATGGAGAGCGCTATTCAAGCGTCAACTCGCAACAGTCAAGGAAAAAGCGATTTTTCAGACGAGAGTGAATACCGTGACCAACACGCTGAACTTTATGACTCCGATGCTCATTCTACTGGTGGGATTATATCAGATTATGCAGGGGAATATGACCCTCGGCATGCTCGTTTCATTCCAGTCTCTTGCCGCGCTGTTTCTGGGGCCGTTGAACTCGCTTGCTTTGATGCTCAATGAGTTCGTGATGGCGGATGCACTACTGGATCGAATCTATGATGTCATTCAAGCCGAGGAAAGTAATAAATTCAAGAAAAAATCAACGCCACCCCTTCAGGGGGTGAAGCTGAATGGGGATATTACGATTGATCAGATCAGCTTCAGGTATACGGACTATGGTGAAGATGTTCTTAAAAATATCAATATTGCAATCAAAGCAGGGCAAAGGGTCGCTCTGGTTGGCAAATCAGGATCAGGAAAGAGCACCTTGGCAAAATTGCTGGTAGGGCTGTACACGCCGACCCAGGGCAATATCTATTTTGACGGGATGAATGTAGAAGAACTGGAACAACAGGATATTCGCAGCCAGATCAGTATCGTGCTTCAGGATAACTTTGTTTTTAACAATACTGTTCATGACAATATTAGGCTGCACGCAACGGATTCAACGCTAGAGGATGTGATGATCGCAGCGAAGCTGGCTGATATTCATGCCGATATTGAGAAGATGCCAATGAAGTATAATACACTGATCTCTGAGGCGGGATCGAATCTGTCTGGAGGGCAGAAGCAACGGGTAGCTCTCGCACGAGCATTGGTGAGCAGACCCAAAGTTCTTTTGTTGGATGAGGCAACCAGTGCTTTGGATACTGTTACAGAGGCGACCATTGCCCATAATCTAAACATGTTGAAATGTACCCAGATTATCATTGCCCACAGGCTAAGTACGATCCGAAGCGCGGACACCATATATGTACTGGATCAAGGTGAACTCGTTGATGCTGGAACACATGATGAATTGATTGGGCGGTGTAAATCCTACAATGATCTCGTGTGTGAACAACTGGACGAAACCGGGGCCAGACAATATGGATAAGGCTAGTGAGGATGATGTTGACGGAAGACAAAAGGCTTTCTTTTCTACACAATATGTGTTGAAGAGAATGCTTTTTTGTTATATATGGTAAAGCCGAAAAGCTAAACTGATGCAAGAATTAGGAAAATGGGTAATGTACACCAAAGTACTCTGAATGAATCATATAGGAAGAAAGTTACATGAAAACGATCCTGTTAGCCGATATGGCACATGTTGATTTTGTACTATGATGCAGGTAACAGATGAGTAGGGTGTACTTCACATATAGTGAATGCCTCGATTCTACCAAGAGGAGGAATCCGTATTAAACGTGCAGGATGGTTGAAGGGTTTATTCACACTAATGATGGTGTTTACTATATTTCTGGGAGGTTGTCAGAACATGAATGCAAGTGAGAAAGAAGCTTTATACGAAGAAGCTGAAGCAACCGTAATTCAGCACTTCAAGCAGAAGTTTGAACTGGATGTTGTGATTACAAGCAAAGAGTTGTTGCCGGAAATGGCAGTGTCCCAGATTGGGCTGAAAGGCCATGTGAAAGATCATGAAGATCAGAGCTTTGGCATTTCGTACGACTACAAAAAGAAGGTAACCAAGAACCTGGTCATTAGCCCTGAAATTGAGGAAGTGATGATGGCTAAGGGACACGATCCATACGTCAAATAAAGGGAGGTGTAGTTATTGAGTAACGGGTCCAATATTGATGATGAAACGTATAAAACGATGTCTGATCTAGCCTACCAGGATCAAAAGGCTGGAGACAAATTAACGGAACTTCCCGGATGGGAGGTCCTTGAGGGGACGGAAAGCAATAAATTCTCCGGTTTTGATGCCGTAACATTTTATAATCCCGAGACCAAGGAAGCGGTCATTGCTTATCGTGGTACAGAAGGAAGTGCGTCATTGGATCGCTCTGTACCTGACTTTGTCATGGATGGCCGTATTGGGGGCGGAGAGTTGATTCGTAAGGGTCAGCAGGAGGCCGGGAATTTTGTTAATAATCTTACGCCGGATTGGCTCGACAAAGGGGTCGAAGGCGTTAAGGACTTCACGGGTATATCCAAAGTGGAAGATTGGGCTGGTGACAGGGTAAGAGATGTGGAGAACTGGACGGGTGATCGCGTAAAAGATATTGAAAAAACCGTTTCCCCTACAGGCTGGGCCAATCAGATGTATCAATCCGAAGACTACGCAAATCACATGCAGAACAAGCATAAGGATCTGAATTTCTCGATGACCGGACATTCCTTGGGCGGGGGAAATGCACAATATGCATCTGCTTATACAGGAATTCCAGCCGTGACGTTCAGTGCACCATCGGTAATGGGTAATTTGACGCCAGAAATGCGGCGCCGGGCTGAAGCGGGTGCATTTGACGGGCAGGTTGTGAACTATGCCAATCCCAGTGATCTGGTAGCCAGCGGAACGCTGGGAGGATATGACCGGCATGTGGGATCGACCTATTACATCAACTCCGATTATGACTCGGCGAATGACGGCGTGAGTATTATCGATAAAGCGAAGAACTCATTTGGCGGGGAAAACTATCACAGTCTGGATCAATATGATTTCAAAAATGGTTACATATCCAATGACCTGTACGATCCGATTACTGGAGAGAGAATCCGTTATTCGCCACGCCTTATGGATCACATGGGACCGTTCAGCAAGAACTTCGGTCCATTACGTTCCAAGTCCGGCGGCGCAGGTATGGCTTCGGCTGCTGCCGCTTCAGGTCTGATTCAGGTAACGCCGGAAGAACTGAAAAGTGTGGCTTCCCGGTGGAAGCAAAATGCACAGCAATGTAATGCCGAGCTGAATCAGGTACGAAGCCGCATGGCTCAATACCTGCATACAAGTCGCAGTCGCAGGCTGGAGCCAATTGTCACCCAACTGGACGCATCGATTCAAGAACTTAGCACATGGCATATGAAACATACCAGCCAGTTCCTGAACTTTATTGATGAGAAAGCAGATGCCTTCCGGCAGGCGGACGAGAGTCCGGTTCATTTTAATTAGGAACCAGGTTGGTTGATGTCGATATCACGTACATGGGGGAGGGGAACGCAAGTGGGTGGACAATTGCTGGTGGAATTGAATGATCTTCGGATTGCGGAAAAAGAACTGACACAGCTGCTTGCCCGTCTGCAAGCCGATGAGCAAGAAGCGCGGGCGCTATACAGTCGCCTGAACGATTGGAAGGGGCAAGCTGCTGATCATACAAGGCAGCAGATTGAAGAGTTTTTTGCGGGCCTGTCCAGACGTATTCAATCCATTGAACAGCAGAAGAAAAGCTTGCTGCAATACATTGAGATCATGATCCAGACGGATCAGGAACGCTAACGAGTGGTAAGGCTGATGCCATATTGCGGATGGTAATCAGCGTGGATAAGAGTGTGAATGTGGAGAAATGTCGAGCGATTGTATGTAATTGTGAGTACAAATAGAATGATTGAGAGTATAAACCACGGAGTAAAAAGTATTAATACCAGAAAAAAAGCCTATGACAGATCGGGTTTGATCCCGTATGCCATAGGCTTCTTTGTTATCTAAATTTTTCTCAAGTTATCGTGAACTGTAAGTTAGTCCTTAACGTTTTTTACGACGTGTAGCCAGAGCGATTCCCAGGAAGGACAGAACCAGAGCCAGGATGGATACGATCAACGTCGCTTGTTGAAGTTTCAATGTACCCGGGTCTGTATCCGTGTTGTTCGGCTCACCTGTAACGGTGTCATTGAGTGCATCGCCCAGCGTGGTGTCATCATTTGCTTTGCTATCGTCGGTAGCTGCATTATCTCCATTGGTGCCTTCTGTACCTGCACTATCATGTCCTCCACCTGCCGTAGCATTACCAGCAGCAGCCGGATCTTCGCTAATCGTCGTGATACTGTGCGGGTTGGCGTCACTTGGTTGGCCTGTCCATTCTACGATACTACCATCACTGTAGTATTGGAACGCATCCCAAGCTACTTCAGCTTCTGCCTTAGGATTCTGTGCAACGAAGTTGAACTGCTGGAATTGTCCTGCGATAATACCCTCGTTATCGCCGTCAATTTCCCATGTGATCGATGTGACTTCATTGGAGGCGTTCTTCTCTGTGGAGATTTTCCAGCCAGCCAGTGGTTGATATTGCTTGAATGCAACACCTTCCGGAACTTTCATCGTGATTTTGGTCGTTGGCAGTTCTTTCTCGGATGGAATCTTAATCGTGTATGTCTGCCATGCGCTTGTCTGTGCAACGGATGGGCTAACGGTAACGTGAGCGCTCGCGAATCCGGCGAATAGCATAAATGCTGCAGTACCTGTTGCGATAGTGGATGTCAGTTTGGAAATCCATGATGTTTTCTTCAAAATAAATAACCCCTCTCAGTTCTTATCATATATGATGCGGCCCATTTTCTTAAATAAGTGTCTACGTTCTGCAAAGGCACCGTTCGGTTACGAAGGGTTCTTTCGAGTGATTAAAAGCAGGTTACACTTGCTACTTCGATGACAGAATAACCCTCCGATCGCTGTTATCCCCAGATTTTTTGATTCCCTTTTCTTAAAGGGTAAAATCCGGGGATAGCATATGCTTCCGAAGCAGCTTTCTTTCAGAAAGCTTTTAGGCTAACGCTTCGCTTCTTCACGCTATTTCTGTCCTCTCCGTTCTCGTGTAGACTCAGAAAGCTTTTAGCTTCGCTTCTCCAGAATCAATTTCATTCCCTTCACTACATTTGCAGTTTGTAGAAACACTAATTTTAGATTGGGTCACTTTTCAATATAAACGTTGTGTAACTATGGCTTGGCGGTGTCGATCTCAAATTCGGTATCCAGTGAATCCAACGTTTTGGTCAGAAGATGTACCTTGATATTCCAACGGCCAGGCATGGAGATGTAATCTTCAGCCTTGTACACACCGGTGTCGTTTTTCGGAATGGTGATCTCATAGATCCCCATATCCATGTCCAGATGTGTGAGTGACAGGGTGATCTGTTCCAGATCATTAACGATACTGCCGTCTGCACGTTTGACGTCCACTTCAAATTGGTTCTCTCCCGTCACATTGGGACTCACCTGAAGTGTGATCGCCGAGCCATCGTCTGTAGTCTTTGTCTCCTGATACGGTCCGACCGCTGCTGGTTGTCCCGGAGACAAATGTGTCAACACGGCAGCAAGAGCGAGAATTACAGCACCAGTAGCGAGCTCGGCTTTCAGGCTGCCGGATAATCTGCTTCCCGTTGCTGCTCTTGCCAATCTGGCATGACGCCATGCAAAGAGAACCATCACAATCAGCAGGACGATCTTGCCGATCAGGACAAGGCCATAGGCTGTAGTGAACAAGGAAGTCAGCACAGGTGCTGGTAGAATAATCAGACTGCTGTATATTCCTGTAGCGACCAGAGCGGCTACGGCGCCAATCCCCCAGGCGGTAAACCTGCGAATAGCAACCCAGTAGACTTCTCCTCGCACCTTCGAAGGCAGCTTGTCGGCGAGTGGAGGCAGACATATCGCCATAGCCGTCAATGCACCAATCCAGAAAGCAGCACCGATCAGATGAACGAAGTCCATGGCAATCGCGAGAGCACGTTGATCCGCCGCAGCCGGATGTCCCGTCATGGCATGAGTGAACAGCCATCCAAGCACGAGCACGAGTGACCCGTAAGAAGACCAGATGCGAGCACGGATGGATCGATCGCGATCATATCCGGAGAGAATCGTGACGGCCAGCAGCATTACAATGAGTATCTGTAACATCCAGATCTGACCAAAGGACGTCAGTTTGAGCGCACTTCCAATCAGTCCCCAGCTTAGCTCACCCAGAGCCACACCAGATTCATATAACGTATTCAGTGGCAGGCTGACCAGAGCGGCAAAGGAAGCAGCAGCATAGCTGATCCATAACAATCTGTAGCTACCTGGAACGTCCATAGGTTCTCTTGTCATGGATGTCGGTGCGATTCGCAGCAGCAAGAATGCAAGTGTCCCCAGAATGACAGACAATCCGAGATACTGAATCCAGTCTGTCAGGGATACGATCCATTTCAGTGGCCCACCTGTTGAACCCGAACCGGATGTAAGATCACTCAGTCCGGCAGGAGAACCGGACGGTTCACCGATATGGAAAACATATGCCCCTTGAATGGGGTGTCCATCGGCAGATACAGCTTTCCAGTTGACGGCATAAGTCCCGTTCCCGAGTCCAGCCTGCAGGCCAGTCTCCAGAATATGAGGGCGATCCACATCAATCTGTACATTTCCATCGTCTGCCTGAGTACCGTCAGGACCGGTAACTTTGATATCATAAAAGGCCGTCTGCAAGGACTCGTTGAACTCCATCGTCAGCCGCTCCGGAGCAGCTACGAGGATCTCATTTTCTCCTGGCGAAGCCTTAACAATATAAGCGTGGGCAGATGCCCACTGTGGCATAACAAGGCAGCACACAAGCAACAGGCTGGTGACCAATGCCCAGTGCCGTTTGCCCCATTTCAGGGTAAAGCGTGTAAAAATCAAAAAATCATCACCCTCAGGTTAAAGATTTGTAGTCATTCATGTTCCTTTATACACAATCTAACCCATTATAACTTTGTCCAAAATGACTGCGTATGACTACATTGGGCTATAAAAAAACGATTTGGTCTACATAATTGTGACAAAAGCATGAATGCTATGTCATTTCTCACCTATGTGGGACGCATCATTGAATTCGAAACAACAATGTTTATTTGCGAAGCTTACGTCCTGCAAGCCCGCTCTCTAGCGCGTAGCGGGTGAGTTGTACCCGGTTTTCAAGCTGGAGTTTCTGCAAAATGTTTTTTAGATGATTCTTCACCGTCTGGTCTGAAATACCGAGTTGATCAGCGATCTCCCGATTGGTATATCCTGCGGATACCCATTGCAGAATCTCAAGCTCCCGCGCCGTTAGCGGGTTATCTTGCACATCTTCACTGCGTGGTGCGGGAAACTCCTGCAAAATCCGGTAGGCCAGTTCCTTGCTGAGCGGTGCATCGTCACTGACGATGGCGCGCAGGTACTCCAGCCAGGTGGAAGGCGTTAGATTTTTGAGCAAATAGCCTTGAGCGCCTTGTTTCAGTGCTTCGAACAGAAAGGTCACATCATCCGATACCGTGACCATAACAACAATAACATAAGGGAATCGCAGCTTGATCTGACGGGTGGCTTCCAGCCCATCCATGCCCGGCATCTGCACGTCCATCAGGATCAGGTCAGGCATCCATTGTCCGGTGAGCTCCAGCGCTTCCTGTCCATTCGAAGCTGTACCAATCACTTCAAACAGGCTGTCCTCGGATAAAATGCTACAGATCGCTTCACGCGCATGCGCATGATCATCAACAACCAATACACGTACATGTTCCATATTAAGCATGCTCCTTTCCAATCGTCATTCGTGTATGCCCCGGTCTTGAATCGAGGGTAAAAGACCACCCCATCTCGGCAGCGCGTTCCTTCGTAATTCGCAGTCCGTACCGATCCTTCAGATGAAGAGGATCTTCAGTTAGTCCAATCCCATTATCCTGAATATAAATGAACCAGGCAATTGGGTTACCCTCCGCGTGAACCTGAACTTGGGTAGCCTGTGCATGTTTGCGTACATTCAGTAAACCCTCGCGGATACAGGCGAGCAGTTCCACTTGCTCCTTGGCAGAGAACGTTACACCATCGAGATCCCAATGAATCTGTGCACCAGGTACCGTTTCTTTGACGAGCACTTCGACCTGCGCATGCAGTGAAATAATCTCGGGTGCCACGGTAGATGAGGGAACATAACGCAACTGGGCAATAGCTTGCCTTACATATGTATTGACTTCATGCACGGTTTTTTGAATCTCCTGGATTTCATGCTCATGTCCGCTCCCTGCCAGACTACGGCCGGCTTTATCGGTCTTCACTGACAGCAGGAAAAGAGACTGGGATATGCCATCATGAAGTTCCCGGGCCAATTGGTCACGAGCTTCCAGAGCTGCTTTCGCTGCACGTTCCTGCTCCAGAGCAGCCCTGGCGCCTTCGAGCATGCGGAACAATCGGCTGAGCAGTGTCACGCTGACGAGGTAAACGATGACCGGTGTTAACCAGTTTCCAGCATCCATCGAAAGGTACGGCATCAGAAACTGATGGCGAATATATTCCCAGATGCCAACCGTGAATGTGGGGATCAGCAGAATCATCCATTTAATTTGTTTATAGGACATGAATGCAGAACTCCTTTGATCTAGGATTAGCTTAATTAGGTAATTTATTTATACAGGGATGGGACCATTATAACGCAAGCTTGTCCAAGACCCTAGTCTGTGTCCTTTGGAGAAAGCTGGGGAGGATCAGGGAGTATTTAGAAGGATATCTAAGAACGACAAGGGGTGAAATGTTGTCACGCTAGGTGAGGGTTGGTGTGACCAGCTGAGGAAGGCTGAGTCCGTTTTCCCTATCGGAGAAGGTCCTCTATACTTAATATAGAACGTGAATTCATTACAAAACATGTTAAGGAGTGACGCAACAACATGAGTCAAGAAGTATTGGAACGTCGCAGTGAATTGCTCAAAAAGAACATTCATCAGATGCTTGTTCAAGACAATCAGCACGGTATCAGTCGCCAAGACAACATGTTTTTGCAGCAGATGATTAAAGAGCTGCATCAGACTTCACATGAACTGAATACCAAATCTTAATGTAGAATCTGCACGAGAATGAAGTTGTCTGGTGTACGATTCATTCCATGAAAATGAAAATGGCGCTATCTCCGATCAGACCGGGGATAGCGCTTTGACTTTTTAAGAGCATATAGAAGAAGCTCCGTTCATCTTACTGCAACTGTTGCTGAGCGGTCCTTTTCTCAATATATTGAATGAACAACTCGGCAAGCTCCGGATCGAACTGTGAACCCGAACATGCGCGTAACTCCCGAATGGCTTCTTCCACGTTCTTGGTCTCTTGATACGGCCGCTCTGTCGTCATGGCATCAAAGGAGTCAATCACGGTCAGCATCCGGCATAGCCGAGGAATCTCGTTACCCTTCAGGCCGTAAGGATAGCCCTTGCCATCATAGCGCTCGTGGTGAAGTTCAATATACGGAATCAGATCGGCGAAGCGATCGTTCGTGATCACCATTTTTTTGCCCCAGGTGACATGTCCTTTGATCGTTTCCCATTCTTCTGCGGTGAGCTTGTCCTTCTTGTTCAGAATGGACCAGGGAATCTCCAGTTTGCCGATGTCATGAATCAATGCTCCAAGCACAAAACGACGTTTTTCCGCATTCTCCAGTGTGAGCAATTCACTGATATCGAGTGCATATTTGTAGACCCGTTTGGAATGTTTAAACGTATCCATATCCTTGTATCTGAACAGATTAAGCTGCTGCTCGATGTCACGAACGTCCTGTACCAGGTCAATCTCGTGTTCCATGCCATCATTGCTGCCGTGGCGGTGCACGTTGTTCTTGCCCTGTTTCTTCGCATAATACAGTGCTTTATCCGCCTGATCCACGAGCTGGGATTTGTTATACATATCCACCTGATAGGGGGCGACGCCACCCGAGAAAGAGAGACAACCGTGCGGAAACACTTCAACGCCTTCAAACGGCGTGTCGTTTAGTTGTTTGCGCAGCTTATTCATAAACTTGTAGGATTCGTCCAGTTCCATTCCTGGCATGAGCAGAGTGAACTCTTCGCCTCCATAACGAAAGGCGGTAACAGGTGTACCTTCCGTCTTTCGCATCAGAAAATCTCCCAGCAGGGCCAGCAGACTGTCACCTTGAAGGTGACCAAACCGGTCATTATACTTTTTGAAATCATCGATATCAATAAGTCCCAGACAGAGCGGGGTTCCTTGCGTGCGAGCGTTAGTCAGTTCACTTTCCAACATATTTTCAAAATAACTATGGTTGAACAGGCCTGTGCGTTGATCCGTGTTAGCCTTCTCCTCGATGCTCTGATACATCACAAACAACTGCTTGAATGCATGGGAAAGCAGAATGCTCAGACTCAGATACAACAAAAGGCCGAGTACGCCATTGTGCACAACCAGAATCGTCAGGACAAGCGCCAGAATCAGCGTACATAAATAAACCAGCAGGGATTCGGTAACGAATGCCCGCTTCATCTGCTGTAATGCATCCTTCGTCGAGAAATGAAAGAATAAGCCAAGTGTGATCGTGTTGATGATGAAGTAGGCTGCGAGCGCTGCAAAATAAGGAATCAGGTTATATCCGTCAAGAGTTCCCGATTGCCCGCCAGTCCACTGAAACACGGCAGCTGCTCCCGTAATCATGATACTGTAGATGCTGAAATTGACAATGTGTTTCCACCAGGTGAGCTTGCGCTCTTTGATTAACAGGATGATGGAGACAGGAAGCAGTACGGATAAACTGAAAGCTCCGCCAAACATGAATATACAGGCAAGGTATACCGATGAATCCATGGATTGCTGATTACCTTTGGGTGGAATCTGGAACGTGAAATAATCCAGAATTAACGCCGCACCCAGCATGGTGTAGACCATAACCCAATCCGCCGTGGTTAGATGAAGGTAAGACCATTTGTTCATGTACAGAAAAACACCGATCCCGGTACAACTAAGCAAAATAACATACATACTGCTTCGATCTGCCTTATGGATAAGGTTACGAATAAAGTTCATAAAAAATCTCCTGCTTGGTTTAGTCTACTCTTGATGTGTATATAAATTGAGCTGATGGGTATTAACACTTACACTTCGATGACAGAACAACCTTCCGATCGCTGTTATCCCCAGATTTTTTGATTTCTTTTCCAGAAGGGAAAATCCCGGGATAGCATATGCTTCCGATGTAGCTTTCTTGTAGAAAGCTTTTAGGCGAACACTTCGCTTCTTCAGGTTATTTCTGTCCTCTCCGTTCTCGTGTAAATGTTCAGTTCAATATATGATTGGTGTTCTTGTAAAGGGATATACTATATGGATATATACCATACCAAGTTGCCTGCCAAAAATCCAGAAAGAAAAAACAGGCCGCTGGCAGCCTGTTTGTCTTGTTTGGCGGTATGGATACTAGCCGCCCAGCTTGTATCCCGAAGTTAATGCCACAACGACAGAAGCCACGATGATTGCGTTGATGACAATGCGGGAATATTTCACACCTTCAAATTTCTTCATGGAGAAGACCTCCCTTCCTTGGAGTCTACCTGCTCTCTTCAAGCCTGATGAGTTTTAGCAGGTTGCACAGCCTTTTTGACCCGATTCACCATCATGTACTGGATAAAAAGGAATATGCCCACGTTCATGACCACATCACCGATGCTGATGACCTGAGTCCGTGGATAAGGGCTGGAGAGTGGGATGATATCACCGAGAAAAGGCAAACGTGTGGACGCATCCATCATAAAATGCTTTGATACGGCGCCGCCTTCCCTGAGCATGTCTACATAATAGGGTCCCAATACAGAGGAGGCTTCCACAGAAACTGGCATGCGCCCACCGTTGACAGCCATGACGGCAAAATTGAGAAACACCCCAATCCAGATGAGCATGAAACCGGTATGGTGTCTGTTGAGCCACAGGAAAGCGAGTCCTGTAATGTAGACGGCAGCAAAGAGATATCCATTAATGGATGCCACCCATTCGAATCGTTCCTGCAGATAGAAAATAAAGAACTGGACTAGCAACAATACAGGGAAAATCCAGCCACTTCGCAGCTTGAGTGCTGCAAACTGGTTGAGCCCATGCCGCAACCCGCCTCGAAAAAATCCAACGATCAAGCCTAGTAGAATACCGTCATATACCATGGAGTAACTCCTGTTCGTGCGGAGATATGCAATATGATTGCGTGTTTGTGTACATAAAGGATTCGACCTTATATTGGTAATTCCTGCATGTGAAAAATGATTTTTTAGAAGAAATTTGCAAAATGCTGAACAAAAAACCGCCTTTACGAATCTTGGGGTCGAAACCCCTGTAAAATTCGGTAAAGGACGGCTGCTTATGGTGCCAAAATACGAGCTTTAATTCGGTTGGAGACGGAATTTATTTTATTCGGATCCACCGTTCAGATAGTTGAAGAAAGGCTGGTCTACCCAGAAGTCATACGTCGTAATGTCCGCATCTGGAGCCAGCTTCAGGAAACCTTCCCGAATGGATTTGGCATTCTCTTTCAGAGAGAAGGACTGAGCATAGTAATTGCCAAGCGCGATCTTATTATTGGAAATGACAGGGTAGTTCGCCAATGCGGTTGGTGAATAATACAGCGGTTGCCACCAGGAACTGAGAATCAATGGCGATGTACTGTCACTGTTCTTTTTAGCATATTTCAGCACAATGTCGTTGAAGCGAACTTTGTCAGCCACATTGTTGAACTCGAACTGAATATCATATTCCTTCGCAGAAGCTATATAGTTGCCGTTCTCGATCTGTGTCACTTTATAGTCTGGCGTTTCCTTCGGCTCGCCCCATTCCTTCAAATAAATGAAGGCAGATGTCTTCGGTTGGAATTGTACATCGGCGTCAATGCCTTCGCTACGCAGCAAACCAACCAACTGTACAGCATGTTGGATATTATCGTGGCCGTAGGTAAGTGTCAGTTCATCGATAAAGTTGGAGTCAAAGCGGCTATCCTTCAGATTGTAACCTGTTACGAGATCATCTCGCAGAGCCTGATCCACAATCTTTCTCAGTTCAGGTGATTCGATCAGATCTGCTGTGCGATATGCAGCATACAGTTTGGAATAGATGTCCGCATCGCCGGAACGCCCAATCTCATGTTTGTATTTCCCTTGACTGACCAATACGCGTCCAAGCAAAGTATTAGCGAAATCTTTACTTGCTACGCCACCCTTAAGGAGAGTGGGGTACAGGTTTTCGGGAATCAGGCCTGTATCAATCGCCGCAGCCAGTTCCTGTGCGGCTTGTCCCTGAACACGTTTCGGACTAATGCCAACTTTGGCAAGCGCTTTGGCCGTTTTTTCTGCAGGATATGTATAAGCCAGTTCCTTGAACCCGGCTGCTTTCACCGCGATGAAGACCGCTGCATAAGTGCTCAATTGATCCTTAGCACGTACTTCTGTACCTGTAAGAACCCCATTATTGTATAAGGATACGGCAGCATCGTAGGAAGAATCACCAGAAGACAGATCGGTAAAGACTGGAGCTTTGGCTGCACTGTCACTTGCTTGAGTTGCTTCAGTGATGGCTGCAATGGCTTGAATGAAATCACCTTTGGTAATCTGTTGTGGCAATTGAATGTTGTATTTCGCTTGCAAGAATTGAGCAAAATCCGCTGCGCTTTCCGTATAGACAACTGGAGCCTGAGCTACCGGTCCTTTGACACTTTGTGAGGTGGTTGGTTTAGCTGGAATTGCAGATGCTGCTGAAGCAGAAGCGGGCAAGCTAAGGCTGCCGAGTGTTACCGGAGCGGCGAGTAGGGCCGCCAACGTGATCTGGGTGATTTTTTTCAAATGAATAGCCTCCTTAAAATGGGTTGGAAAATAATTAGCTTTGGGTTATAATTCTGACAATTCCTATCAGAATAGAATAATTGGATTGACTTTAGCACGGAGACGCGCTAGATGTCAACGAAAAAAAGCTTGATACAGAACGGTTTCCAAAGCTTGGTAGAAAGCGAATTGTCAATTATATTCTATTTGAGTGTATACGCTCAAAGATTTATTGACAAGGATCGACAGTATCCGCTAGGATAAGAAAAAAGAATGTTGAAAAGGGGTATTTTCAAAATGAAAAGAGGTTTATCGTTCGTCTTATCGATCATCATGTTGGCTATTTTGTTGGCAGCTTGTGGGAATTCGGCTTCCAAAGACGAACAATCCGCCCAAGGCAGTGATTCGGAGAAATCTCTTCGGATGGCCCTCGTACTTCCCGAAAAAATAGGGGTTAACCCTTTCTTTGTACAGATGGATGAAGGCTTCAAAAAAGCAGGCGAAGAATTCAAAGTAGATACCAAGACGATTGAATCGACAGACCCGGCAGCATTTGAACAAAATCTGCGTGCTGCGGTTGCCGAGAATTATGATCTGATTATTACAGCAACTTTCCAGGCAGAAGATGCATTGAAAAAAGTGGCAGCAGAGAATCCAGACAAGTCCTTTGCGATTGTAGATACAACCGTTGATCTGCCTAACGTTCGTAGCGTTGGTTTCCGTGAATATGAAGGGGCGTATCTGCTTGGTGCAGCTGCTGGATTGTCCACCAAAACAGATAAAGTCGGCATGATCGCAGCAATGGATGTACCATTGATCAAGAAATATACGGAAGGTTTCAAAGCTGGATTGGAATCCGTGAATCCGGATGCAGAATTCCTCGTGAACTATGTAGGTGGATTTAATGACCCGGCCAAAGCAAAAGAATTGGCACTGGTACAATTCGGCAAAGGCGCTGACTTCATTGCTGGCGCATCCGCTGTAGGTGATCTTGGCGTGTTCGAAGCAGCCAAAGAAAAAGGCTTCTACACTTCCGGTCAGGATACGGATCGTACAGTTGAAGACCCGGAACATATCGTATTGTCTCAATTGAAGTCAACCGATACGGTTGCTTATGAGACTGTGAAAGATTTCGTAGAAGGCAACTTCAAAGCAGGCGCTGTTAACTACGGTTTGAAAGAAGACGGTGTAGGCCTGACGTACGTTACACGTGACAGCGAATCTCCATTGAATGCTTTCGTCGGACAAGAAGTGATCGACAAGGTTAAAGCAATCAAGGATGATATCGTATCCGGCAAAATCGTAGTCAAAGATCCATTGCAACAATAGTTTTGAATGTTCTTTTCAATGAATGAGTGATGGAAATGATCAGCCGGCTGCCCGATCAGGCAGCCGGTTTTGCTGCTATTAAATGACCGAGACCGAGAGGAGCGAACGCAAGATATGCTGTTGGAGATGGAGCACATTACGAAGAAATACGGCGGCTTCACCGCTAACCGTGACATCCGTTTTAATTTGCGTGAGGGAGAAATTCATGCCCTTGTAGGTGAGAACGGGGCCGGTAAAACAACCTTGATGCGTATGTTGTACGGTATGGAACAGCCTACGTCGGGCACAATCAAAGTCCGTGGACGTGAGGTGAGCTTTGCCACGCCGTCCCAGGCGATGGCAAGTGGCATCGGTATGGTGCACCAGCATTTCATGCTGTTCCCTTCCTTTACGGTGGCGGAGAACATCGTGATCGGACGCGAACCGGCAGCGGCAGGTGTATTTGACCGTAAAAAGGCAGCAGCCCAGGTGAACGAGCTTGGCAGACAATATGGTATGCCGGTTGACCCGTGGAAAAAAGTGTCCGAGTGCCCGCTTGGCATGCAGCAGCGTGTTGAAATTCTCAAGGTGCTGCATCAGGGCGCAGACATCATTATATTGGACGAACCTTCGGCGGTACTGACACCGCTGGAAGTAAAGGAACTGCTGGCGAACATGAAATCACTCGCCAAGCTGGGCAAAACCTTTGTACTGATCACGCACAAGCTGCAAGAAGTCATGGATGTAGCCGACCGGATCACGGTGCTTCGGGATGGTCAGGTGACAGGTACGTTGGAAGCGAAGGATACACATGTGGAGGAATTGTCCCGTCTGATGGTTGGTCGTGAACTTGTGCGTATGGACAAGCAGCCATCGGTTCCAGCGGAAGCCGTGCTTCAGGTGGAAGGGGTTAATCTGTCCGGAGCGAAGGATCGTTCGGCGCTCAAGGAGATTCATATGGAGGTTCGAAAAGGTGAGGTTGTTGGTATAGCAGGCATCTCAGGTAACGGCCAGTCTGAATTGATTCAAGTGATTGCGGGACTTCGTAAGGCTGACAGTGGTCGTGTCTTGCTCTCCGGGCAGGATACAACGAACTGGCCGGTACGGCGCATCCGGGAGCATGGACTTGCACATATCCCGGAAGATCGTTACATGTGGGGAGCGGCCAAGGATGCGAGTGTTCGCGAGAACGGGCTAATGGGACACCATCATCGTTTGCAGTCACGAGGTATTATCAAAGCCAAAGCAGCAAGAACGATGGTAGAGAGCTGGATCAAACAGTTCAGCATCAAGACGGGTTCTGCGGAAACCAAGGCACAGTTTCTGTCGGGAGGAAACTTGCAGAAGCTGATTGCCGCTCGTGAATTTGCACAGGATACACCGTTTCTAATTGCAGCCGAACCAACACGTGGTGTAGATATCGGAGCGATGGAGACCATTCATGCCGAATTGCTGCGTAAACGCAGTGAGGGCGCGGGCATTCTGCTCATTTCATCCGAGTTGTCGGAGATTTTGCAATTATCTGATCGGATTATTGTTATGTATGAAGGTGAGATTGCCGGAGAATTGAGAGCAGAAGAAGCGACTGAGGAACAGATCAGCTTGTTAATGGCAGGAGGGAAAGAGCGGATATGAATCGGGTAAAAGAAACACTTCGCGGACTCGTACAGCCGCTGCTTGCCGTATTCATCGGTCTGATTGCAGGGGCTGTGGCGATTCTGATCGTTGGCGGTAATGTGGTGGATACGTATGCGGAGATGTGGAAAGGGGCCTTCGGCAACTTCTACTTCTTCACGAATACGTTGGCTCGTTCCACACCAATCATCTTGGCGGGGCTTGGCGTAGCATTGGCATTCCGTGCCGGATTCTTCAATATGGGAGCCGAAGGCCAAATGATTCTTGGCGGGCTTAGTGCCGCGCTCACGGCGCTCTATCTGCCAGGCCCGGGCTGGTTCGTGTGTATTGCTGCGATTGTCGCAGGTATTGTTGCCGGGGGAATCTGGTCCCTGTTTGCAGGTTGGCTGGATGCTCGTTTCGGCATGAATCTATTGATCACAACCTTACTACTTAACTATATCGCTATTTATTTTGGCGGCTACATGGTCTCCTATCCATTCAAGGATCGGACTGGATCTGCAGCGATGGCTCAGACACCCATGATTGATCAGAGTATCTGGTTGCCGAAGTTGTTCCAGGGCATGGGGCTGCATGCAGGCTTCATTATTGCCATTGTAGCGGCCATTCTGATCTACTGGTTTACACATAAAACGGTGACCGGTTACGAAATCCGCATGCTCGGCAGCAACCCGTCCTTTGCAACCTACGGCGGTGTTCGTCGCATTCGCATGATGATGCTGTCCATGGTCATCAGTGGCGGACTTGCTGGACTCGCGGGTGCGGGGGAAGTACTCGGTACACAGTACCGTTTCCTTGATGGCTCATTGTCTTCGGCAAGTTACGCATGGAGCGGCATTATGGCAACGTTGCTTGCCCGATCGCATCCACTTGGTACAGCTGTGGCAGCTATTTTGCTAGCTGCGTTACAGACGGGTGCCATGGGGATGGAACGGAACACGGATGTTCCGTTGGAAGTTGGCAGTGTCATCCAGGCTGTATTGACGTTATTTGTATCAGCTCAGATCGGTTATTCATTCCTGAAGCGGAGAAAGGAGAAAAAGTCCAATGCAACAACTGTTTGATGCAGCCATGTTTGGCTCAACCTTGCGGATTATGACTCCAATCCTGCTTGCAGCGCTCGGTGGGGCTTTATGTTCTCGTGTCGGTCTGTTTAACGTGGGTCTTGAAGGACTGGTTTTGATCGGTGCATTCTCCGCCATTGTCGGCAATTATCTGTTTGGCAATGTGCTGCTTGCTGTACTTTTTTCCATTATTATAGTGATGTTATTCTCGGCGCTCTTTGCCTTTATAAGCATTAATCTCAAGGCCAACGCCATCGTGGTCGGGATCTCGCTCAACTTCCTGGCTGCGGGGGTGACGACCTTTGCATTGCGTGCGATTTTTGATGTAAAGGGTGCATACTACGACAAAGACATGGTGGGACTTCCCAAGTGGGATATTCCGCTGATCAAGGACATTCCGTGGTTGGGCGATGTATTATCGGGACATAGTCCTCTGGTTTACCTCGGCATTGTGCTCGTGATTGCACTGCAATTTTATCTGTTCAAAAGTGTATCCGGCTTCCGTCTGCGCTCCGTCGGTGAGAACCCGATTGCAGCACAGAGCATTGGGATCAAGGTACGCGGCATCCAGTATGGTGCCGTTCTGATGTGCGGTGTATTGTGTGCTCTGGCTGGAGCACAGTTATCGCTCGGTCAGGTAACGATGTTTACCGAAGGCATGACCGCTGGTCGTGGCTTTATCGCGCTGGTGGCAACGATGTTAGGACAAGCGAATCCGCTTGGCGTCATGGGCTCCAGTGTGCTGTTTGGCTTCATGGAAGCATTGAGTATTCGTCTGCAAGGATTCTCCTTGCCAACCCATTTCACATTGATGCTGCCGTATATTGTGACGCTGGTCGCGATGTTCTTTTTCAAAGACCGTACCTATGCACAGGATGCACTGAAAGCGGGCGGAAGCTCGCGTTAATTCCTGAATGTCTACGTTAGAGACAGTAAAAGAAGGAGGAATTCCACTTGCATAACAAGGCTGAACGTTTGAAAAAAAGTAAAACCCCGGCACCCAAAACAGGTAACGATCACGGAGATCGTCTGCCGCCAGGGCAGATGCTGACGGAGAAATTCCCGATTCTGCATGAAGGGGAAGTGCCGGAATATGACCTGTCCACATGGGACCTGAAGGTATTCGGCGAAGTGGAAGAGGAGAAGGTGTTCTCCCTGGCTGAGTTACAGGCGATGCCTCAGGTGAACACGGTGAGTGATATTCACTGTGTCACACGCTGGTCGAAATTCGATACGCCGTGGGAAGGTATTCGCTTCTCCGATTTTGTGAAACTTCTGGGGGTTAAACCGGAAGCAAAATACGTTATGATCCATGCAGATCATGATTATGAGACAAATGTACCGCTTGAAGAATTGATGCATGATGATGTACTGCTTGCATTCAAATATAACGGTGAGCCACTAACGCCCAAGCATGGTTTTCCGCTGCGTATGGTTGTGCCACAACTGTACTTCTGGAAGAGTGCGAAGTGGATACGAGGTCTGGAGTTTATGACAGAAGACCGTAACGGATTCTGGGAAGTGAATGGTTTCCACCATTTTGCCGATCCGTTCAAGGAACAACGCTTCTCGGGTGAAGATCTGCCGATTCCGGAAGACGAGTGGACGAAGAAGGAGTTTGATTGACATGTTGATGCCTATTTTGCAGATTCATTCGGAAGACATGCCGGCATATGCCATCGTCTGTGGTGATCCGGCACGTGCGGAGAAGATTTCCCGCAAGCTGGAGCAGGCGAGAGAACTGGCGTTCAGTCGGGAGTATCGCACGTTTGTTGGTTTGTACGAAGGGGTACAGATTGCTGTGGTCAGCCATGGTGTAGGTTCACCTGGAGCAGCTGTCTGCTTCGAGGAATTGATTCGCGCGGGTGTAACAACTCTGATTCGTGTAGGTACGGCGGGATCGTATACAGCCGATTATCCAGCAGGCAGTGTGATTGTGAGTACGGCGGCCGTTCGTACGGATGGGTTGACTCGCCAACTGGTGCCGGATGGTTTCCCAGCGGTAGCAGACATTGGGGTGACACAAGCGTTGATCGAAGCTGCGCGTGAGCAAGAAAGCGCTGATGCTGCAGCGTTTGCAGGCAAAGTTGGCGTTGGTATCACCGTAACGCTGGATGCGTTCTTTGCAGGCGTGGAAGAGATTCCACACCGCAAGTACAAGCAGGCTGGAGCACTTGCAGCCGAGATGGAAATTGCGGCGCTCTACATCGTCAGCACCTTACGTGGCGCTCGCGCCGGAGCGATTGTCGCGATCGATGGATTCGCGGACAGCGACCTGGCAGCCGAGTATGATCCGCATACGGATGCGGTTGGACAAGCGGTGGAGCGCGAGATTAATGCAGCGCTACATGCGCTAGTCGCTCTTGCTCGTCAGGATCAGGCTTAGGCTGGTTAAGGCAAGGATGATTGGTGTTCATTGTTACAAAGCAAAATAGTAGAAGTTGTCCATTGGATTTGGATAATATAAAAGGGCGTCCCGCAAGGTCCGAATATGACCTAGGGGCGTCCTTTCCTTTTTAATTTCTCCGTTTTTGGTAAAGTGTAGCCTTTTAAATAAACTGAAAAAGAAGAGGGGATGCAGGTACAGTAGCGAATTGTATTTGCAGGGCATGTCATTAAATTAGGAGAGTGATTAAATATGGGTTGGAGTGAATTACGTGAAATTCCTAATGAATACAGCGATGAGGTACAACGGATTGATGAGCAACTTTTGAAACTGGTTGCAGCCAGAAAGGACATAACCGGAGCTGTCCAATACCAGCCTCCTCAAAGTACCATCGATGAATGGGTGAGCTTACTGGATATGAAGGAGGAAGATATCCGATATGTTCTCCGTAGCGTGCAGCCGATGCCGCAAAGGCACTACTATCCAAGTGAACCTCTCCAATTGACAAGTGTGGTGCCGATTATGAAGAAAATGATCAAAGATTCGTGTGAATATATGATTGCGCATTCAATGCAATATGAAGGCGAAAGCCTCGTTTACGTGGAAATTCGATATAAGGGGAATGAAGCTGATCGTATACAAATGGTTCCACATTTGGCTCTGGAAATATTCAGCGAACAGGGACATATAACCATGAGACATGGTAGTCGTGGAGGAGGCGGGGAGACGCAAATTTGTTTCAGAGTGGTCCCTGCCCTTCCTTCTTCTCTGGAAAACGTTCGATTCTCCTTGATTCCCTCAATACCAGAGATGGAATACAAAGTAGAGGAAATCATTTTGGATAAACAGGTTGATTTCGATTAACGGGGAACAGGATATATCATGAAAAATGACGTATGGATAATGCGCATGTACTAAGGGCGCAAAATCTATACGTCATTATGTGTATCAGGGGTAATAACACCTTGTTCTTTCTCAAATTCTTCAATATGTTGTTCAATAAGATACTCAATTTGCATTGCAATAGATCGTTTGTTTTTGTCTGCAATCACTTTAATTTTCTCAAAATTCTTTTCTCGCAGCCTAAGTGTAAAGACTCTTTTATCTGTAGCCATGAAATAAAATCTCCTCAAAAAGTAATGTTCATATTGTATCATTAAAACCAGTTCAAAGCTCTTCGTATGGAGAGTATCGGAAATCTTGTGATTTATAATTCAAAAGAGTATAAAAGATTGAGTCAAGAAAGTGATCGTTTATTTATGGAGCTGTGTGATTATGTTAAGCCAGAAGGGATGGCTTTATTTTTGGACTATTGTAATGTAATAACCCTTCTTCAGGGTACAGCAGAGTCAGTAATGTATGAGCAAGGGTTTAGAGATGGCTTTAGCTTAATAAAGTTAATATTTACGTCAAATAACACATAACTTGGGGACGGTCTATCCTTCGCGAAGAATGATAATGCAGAAAATGGGCACGTTATATAAAGGAACATGAACATGAATACGAAAAAAGGGAGGACTCTACGATGACACAGAACAATCAACCTCAGGATGAGGCGGAAATTCGCAACAAGCTGGATGAAGACGGGGATTCCTTGATGGAGAAAAAGAAGATTCTAAGCGGAGTGGACATTGAGCCGCAGGCGGATGAATGGGCCGCGAAGCCATCACCTGTTGCTTTTAATGAAGGAAATGCTTCTTCGAAAAAATAAACAACATGAGCATCTCATTCGCTTTGTGGAATGAAAATGAATTTAGCGAAGCAGGTACCCTTATGGTATCTGCTTTTTGGTTGTATAATAATGTAAAATTCAGTAGACGAAAGAGTGATGGGGATGAGTGCAGGTAAGATTAACATCAGAAAGGCAGAACTGAGGGACTACTCGGGCGTGTCATTGTTGATGGATGAGCTGCACCAGATGCATGTCGAGGGGCGGCCCGATCTATACAGAGTGTTAGAGACCAGAATGGAAGAAAAAGAGTTCACCGAACTGCTGGAAACGGACAAGCGTTACCTGTATGTTGCCGAGTCTTCGGAAACGGGTTTGATTCTGGGTTACGGGAGTGCGCAGTTAAGTGTCATTCAAGATAACCCATTGATGTTGGATCGCAAGATGCTGTACATCCATGAACTTGTAGTGGATACCAAGCATCGGGGCCAAGGAACAGGCAAACAGTTACTACAAGCATTCATCGAGTTGGGGAGAGAGCTTCAGGCAGATAGCGTGGAATTGTCCGTGTCGACGTTTAACTCTGGGGCACAGGCTTTCTATGAACAGATGGGTCTGGTCGTCCGCAGCAGTAGGATGGAATATACCTTGTAAGATGCATCGCTCTATTTAATTAGGAAGGATTCATCCGTTTTTAATAAAATATCAGAATACCCTTGAATACCCCCGTGGGGTATGTTACTCTTAGAAAAGAACGAAAGAAAAGGGGTGTTCATGATGGATCATCAGAGCCATCCCGAGGAACCTTTGCAATCCTCCAAGTCCGATTCAACGGAAGCTTTGGCTACAGTCCAAGAAGCAGTATCCTGTCATGCCGAGGGCAGTGATGGGAAGCATGTGCGCAAGAGTCACCATTCGCAGGAGATGAAGAGTAATCTTGTTTCTCGTTTGAACCGTGTGGAGGGTCAGATTCGCGGGATCAAGGGATTGATTGAGAAGGATACGTACTGTGATGATGTGCTGACGCAGATTGCGGCGGCTCAGTCTGCTCTGAATTCCGTAGGCAAACTTTTGCTTGAAGGTCATATGAAGAGCTGTATCGTTGAGCGTATTCAGGCTGGCGAACATGAGGTTGTGGATGAACTGCTGGTTACGATGCGGAAGTTAATGAAGTAAGCTGAATCAATTCACCTAATTAATTTTATCATTTTAATATACCCCAAGGAGGAATTTACAATGTCTAATGTTACGTTGAACGTTACGGGAATGTCTTGCAATCACTGTGTGAAGTCGGTTGAAGAGGCTGTGAAGAATACCGGTGCGAGTGGTAAGGTTGATCTGGCAGCGGGAACAGTAGCGGTGGAATATGATGAGCAGACGGTGAACGTGGATCAGATCAAAGCTGCGATTGAAGATCAGGGATACGATGTAGTCTAACGGGATCACAGGCTTAAACCGAACATGCTCATGGGCGAAAAAGAGGTCAGAGTACCTTTTCCCAAGAGTCAGGTTTAAGCCTAATTTTCTGTCTGATATATACCCCTTGGGGGTATGATGGGTGCAACATATAAAAATTGAATCGACATGAAAGGAGCTGACATGATGGATAACTCAACGAATAAACCAATGGATAGATCATCCGAACCCACACCAATGCCACCTATGGCAGAAGCACCAGGACTGAAGGCAACACTGCACATCACGGGAATGACTTGTGCTGCATGTTCGACACGAGTGGAGAAGGGCTTGTCCCGTATGGAAGGGGTGCATCAGGCCAATGTGAATCTTGCCATCGAACAGGCAACCGTATCTTATGATCCGAAGACAACCAACGTGAATGCGTTGCGGGATAAAGTAGAGGCGCTTGGCTACGGTACGGTGTCCGAATCGGTTGATCTGAACATCACCGGTATGACGTGTGCTGCTTGTTCTGCCCGGATTGAAAAAGGTCTTTCCCGACTACCGGGGGTATCTCAGGCGAACGTGAATCTGGCGCTGGAGACAGGGCATATCGAATATGCCGCAGGCACATTGAAACCTTCGGATATTACCGCCAAGATCAAGCAGATGGGCTACGGTGCTGAACTGCAATTGACGCAAGAAGAGACCACATCGGTTCGTGAACGTGAACTGCAACGCAAAAAGTGGAAATGGATGATCTCTGCGTTGTTATCGATTCCTTTGCTGTGGGCAATGGTGGGGCATTTCTCGTTCACATCCGGAATCTATGTCCCAGATCTGTTCATGAACCCTTGGTTCCAGCTGATTCTGGCAACGCCAGTACAGTTCGTGATTGGATGGCAATTCTATGTGGGAGCGTACAAAGCACTACGCAACCGCAGCGCGAATATGGATGTTCTCGTCGCACTGGGTACCAGCGCAGCGTTTTTCTACAGTCTGTATCTGACGTTATCCAGCGGGTACTTACCTTCTGCAACCATGAATCATGGCGCAATGGGAACGAGCACAGCCGCCATGCCTTCGGTAGAACTCTATTATGAGACAAGTGCAATTCTGATTACGTTAATTTTACTGGGAAAATGGTTCGAAGCTGTGGCCAAAGGTCGCTCTTCACAGGCAATCAAAAGCTTGATTGAACTGGCTCCACGTGAAGCCCGTGTCATCCGGGACGGACAGGAAGTGATGGTTCCTGCCGCATATGTTGCGGTGGGTGATCTGATTCTGGTGAAGCCGGGGGACAGTATCCCGGTAGATGGTATCGTTGAAGAGGGGCAATCCTCTGTGGACGAATCCATGCTAAGTGGAGAGAGCCTTCCCGTGGATAAAAAGCCGGGAGATCCCGTTACAGGTGCTACGCTGAACAAAAACGGGGTATTACGACTGCGCGCAACCCGAGTGGGATCGGACACGGCTTTGTCCCAGATTATTAAAGTAGTCGAGCAAGCTCAGGGCTCCAAAGCACCGATCCAGCGGATCGCAGATGTCATTTCAGGCATATTTGTTCCCATTGTCGTGGGTATTGCCGCGCTGACATTCTTGATCTGGTATCTGTTTGCAAGTCCGGGTGACTTCGCTGGTTCCCTTGAAAAAGCGATTGCCGTGCTCGTTATTGCCTGTCCATGTGCACTGGGGCTGGCAACGCCAACCTCCGTCATGGCTGGATCAGGACGTGCTGCTGAATATGGCATTCTGTTCAAGGGCGGCGAACATCTGGAGTCCGCACAACAGATTCAGACCGTGGTGCTCGACAAAACAGGTACAGTAACCCAAGGTAAACCCGTCCTTACGGATGTTGTCACGGCTCCGAATTGGACGGAATCCGATCTGCTTGAGCGTGTAGGAGCGGCTGAACAGAGTTCCGAGCATCCGCTGGCAGAAGCGATTGTTGCTGGTATCCGTGCCAAGGGTCTGGAACTAACCCCAACAGAGAAGTTCGAGAACATACCGGGATACGGTGTGCGAGCTTCAGTAAAAGGGCAGGAAATTCTGGTTGGCACACGGCGGTTGCTTGCGGATGCACAGGTGAATGTCTCTGAGGGAACCGTTCAGCAGATGAACTCTCTGGAGGAGCAGGGACGTACAGCGATGCTGGTTGCGGTGGATGGTCAGTGGGCAGGGATTGTGGCTGTGGCTGATACCATCAAGGATACCTCTCGTGAAGCCATCGGTCGTCTTCAAGCGATGGGGATTGATGTCATCATGATCACGGGAGACAATGAGCGAACAGCTCGCGCTGTAGCAGAACAGGCAGGCATCGGTAAAGTTCTGGCTGAGGTTCTGCCGGAGGGTAAAGCTGCGGAAGTGAAGAAACTTCAGGAGAGTGGCCTGAAAGTTGCGATGGTAGGTGATGGCATTAATGATGCTCCGGCACTCGCTACGGCGGATATTGGGATGGCGATCGGAACAGGAACGGATGTAGCGATGGAAGCGGCGGATATTACGTTGATGCGTGGTGATCTGAACAGCATTGCAGATGCGATTGAGATGAGCCGGCGCACGATGGGGAACATCAAACAAAACTTGTTCTGGGCACTCGGATACAACGTTATTGGTATTCCCATTGCGGCAGTTGGCTTCCTGGCTCCATGGCTGGCAGGGGCGGCGATGGCGTTCAGCTCCGTATCGGTTGTCCTGAATTCCCTACGTCTGCAACGCATGAAGCTGAAGAGAAATGACTGACCGACCTTTGTTTGGAGATATATTCAACGCTTTATTGTAAATGAAGTGAGGATGAATAAATGCGCGGTTCGCTGCGGCGGACCGTGTTTTTTGTTGAGAAAAAATACAGTTGAGTCGCCAAAAAGTAAGCCTGAATCGTTGGTGTAGATGTTCTTTTCTACGGAGAAAAGATAGAATAATGCTCTTTTGTGAAAATGGTTCAATTGCATTCATGAATATAGCTTACATTTTCTGAATTTTTCAAAAATGAGTTGACAATACGGACATATTCACATAAAATTTAAACGATCGTTTGATTCAAACAACTGTTTAAATCAAATTTGAACTATTTGAGTAATGGAGGACACCTTTTATGTTACAGGCTTTACGTACATTGTTTAAAAAACCGCCAGTGATTGTAGGGATCGTAACAGCACTTATGTTCCAAGTGATCTTTAGCGTGATCTGGATGACCGCATATTCTGGAGTAAATGACCGTACGAAAGAATTGACGGTTGCGATTGTGAATGAGGACGGCGAAATGTCCAAAGGAATCGCAGATTCGCTCGCAGGAACACTGCCTTTCCATACTGTATCCAATCTGAGTGCGGCTGAAGCGTTGGATCAGCTGAATCATCACAAAGTACACATGGTGCTGGATATCCCGGCTGGGTTTAACGAATTGCTTCAGACGGCTGGCTCAACCGCCGAGATTAAATACACCATTAATGAAGCGAACCCGGTTACGATTAAAAGCATGATGCAAGGTGTATCACAAAGTGTAACAAACACAATTAACAAACAAGCAACAGCACAAGGGGTACAGACGGTGTTAACCGCTTCAGGCGCACCTGCCGATCAGGCTGCTGAAGCCGCTACAAACCTGACTACCCGAGTGGAAGGAACGACAACGTCCATCAACCCGGTTAACGGGATGAATAATCAGATGGTACCGATGATGATGGTACTGGCTTCCTATGTAGGTGCCATGATCATGGGGATGAACCTCCAGACAGCCATGGGTATGCTGTCATCTACCTATTCCCGATTGACTTTGTTTGGCGCGAGAGTAGTCATTAACGTGGGTTCTGCATTGGTCGTTTCCTTGCTGGGATCTTCACTGATTGTGGCACTGGGAGGACAGATTGCACAAGGATTCGTTGCATTCTGGTTGTTCCAGGCGCTCTTCCTGTGCACGTTCATGTTCTTCTCCCAGTTCTTCCTGATCTGCTTCGGACCTGCAGGAAGTCTGTTCAACATCATCTCACTGTCCTTGCAACTGGTATCTTCCGGTGCAATGGTACCGCGTGAATTGCTGAACAGCTTCTATAGCGGCATTGGGCAGTACCTGCCTGCAACATACGCTGTTCAGGGTATTCTGAGCGTGCAGTTGGGAGGCCCGGGAGTTCAGTCTGCTGCGGGCTCTATCGTGATTGTACTGTTGGTTGCCGTTGCGTTGTCACTGGTCGTGACGTTGTTGAAAAAACAACGCATGCCAGCTATGGCTCCAAGCCCTGCTCAAGCAAACAACTAATACAGCAGATGCATACCATTGCATCATAGGATAGGACAAGCACCCCGATGATTTTCATCGGGGTGCTTGGTGTAATATAATAGACAGATGAATCGCTGGCTGCAGTCCTTGAGCTGGAGCGAATGAGATGAACGGACAAGAGGGAGCGGGACGGAATGACGGAACCGGAGTTGGATATCAAAACGAGGATATTGCTTGCAGCCAAGAAGCTTTTTGCACAGCAGGGGTATGACGGGACGAGTGTTCGTCAAATATGTGATGAGGCAGGTGCCAATGTGTCGCTGGTGTCTTATCATTTTGGCGGCAAAGAAAAGGTGTTCGAAGCGTTATTTGAGCATTTTTTCCCTGGGCATATGATGAACGCGCTGGCTGAAGAGTCCGTGTCCTCGCCTGTGGAAGGTATCCGCCGAATTATTGGTGAAGTTGTGAAGTTCACGATGACGGATCGGGAGATGAGCGATATTGTGCAGCTTGAAATTACACTGCGTACACATCGTACAGCTACCGTATTTCGTTTTCTGGACCCTGTATGGACCCGAGTGAGGGAACTTCTGCAAGAAGGAAAAGACCAGGGGTTGTTCCGGGTCGAGTCCGTATCTTATGCGATGCTTCAGGTTATGGGTGTGGCTTTGGCGCACAAACGGGCCAAGAATTCACGATTTGGCTTTGATTATCAGGATATGAATACAGACGAGCTCGCTGAGCAGACAATTGAGTTCGTACTTCGAGGATTGGGAGTGAACCACCATGAATGAAACCATTGAGTTGATGATGAAACACCGCTCTGTACGCAAATTCAAGCCAGACCCGGTAAGTGAAGAGCAGCTTGAAGCCATCGTAGCGGCTGGACAGATGGCTTCCTCTTCAAGTAGTGTGCAAGCATATACCGTAATTGCTGTGACTGACTTAGAGCAAAAAGCCAAGCTGGCTGAATTGGCAGGCAATCAGGCCTATGTCAATGAATGTCCGGTATTTCTCGTATGGTGTGCTGATCTGTATCGACTGAGTGATGCTGCGAAACGTCATCTTCCTGAGAAGGAATCGTACGCCGATTCAACAGAGAATTTCATGGTAGCCACAATTGATGCTGCACTGGCTTCCCAGAATGCCGCTCTTGCAGCTGAGTCGCTTGGTTTCGGAATTGTATATATCGGCGGGCTTCGTACCCGGATTGAGGAAGTAGCCGAGTTATTGGGATTGCCGGAAGGGGTATATCCGGTGTATGGCATGTGTATTGGCGTTGCAGATCAGGAAACGGGAATTCGGCCACGCCTGCCGCTGGATGCAGTCCTGCATCATAATCGTTATAATGCCGATCAGAGCATCAAAGGTGTTGAGCAGTATGATGAGACAACGACAGCGTACATGAAAGAACGGACCAATGGTGAGCGCACGACCCCATGGTCCGAACTGATGGCGAAGCGCCTGACTGAGCCGACAAGGTTACAGGTGAGACCGTTCCTGGAAAGCAAAGGATTCTTGAAGCGTTAAGTTGAACTGAAGGTAGTTACACTTGCCACTCCGATGACAGAACAACCTTCCGATCGCTGTTATCCCCAGATTTTTTGATCCCATTTTTGTGAAGGTGAAAATCTGGTGATAGCGTATGCTTTCGAAGTAGCTTTCCTTCAGAAAGCTTTTAGGCGACCGCTCTGCTTCCTCAGGTTATTTCTGTCCTCTACGTTCCTGTGAAAAATTTAGTTCAACTGATATATATATAGTAAATTAGAAGTCAGTCGGAGCGAAACCGACTGGCTTCTTTGTGCTGTGTTAGTAGGGCAAGCGAGAGTGCTTGCTGCTGGCAGATTGTACTCAAGTTAAGCCGTAGAAACGCTTTGTATTCTGATAAAAGAGACGGGCGGCCCGTTCGGTTCCCATGCCGGTGATCTCACTCCATGCCTGAATGACCTGTCTGGTCATGGCCGGGTGTGTCATTCGTCCCTGAAATGGCCCTTCGAAGGGCCAAGGTCCGTCGGTCTCGGCCATCACTTGTTCGGATGGATATTGCCGGGCGAGTTCACGAATCTCTTCTTCATACCGAATATCCGGCGTGAAAGAGATGAAATAACCGTTGTCCGCCATGCGCCTTACGGTTTCGCGTGATCCTTTGAACCAGTGGAAATGAGCACGTCGGAACTGATATTGCTCGAGCAGATCACAGACGATATCGGCATCATCGTATACCGCATGAAGGACAAGCGGTTTGTTGTGTTTTTTGGCGAGCTGGATGAAACGTTCAAGCAGTTCGATATACCCGCTCTGATCGAAGTGCTGCCCTGCCTGCTCCACTTCCAGACGGTTGTAATAGGGCAGACCAACCTCTCCTATGGCTGTGGCTTGTCCCATATGCTTCTCGATCCATTGGAAGAACAGATCCATTTCTGCAGCGGAAGGCAATTCCTGTTCCGGATGGAAACCGAAGGCCGGATAGATATTGCGTGGATGTTGCTTTGCAAGCTCCAGGTTGGCCTGGGCAGAAGTGAGATTCATGGACACGGCAATGACTGCTTCGACCTGCTGAGACGGGAAAGATAGCAGCATCTCGCGTTGTTCTTCAGAGGTGTACTGATCGAAGTGAATATGAGCATCAATTAATGGTGCAAAAGCTTGAGAATGCACGAGGGAATTCCTCCTTGTGTTCATTTATATTCTAACTATGTTACGCAGAATTCCTTATGCTGGATCACCCATTAAAGGAAAATAATAACTCAAAAACCCGCGCTATTATGATAGGCGGGCTTTCTGCTGTTCTTCTCTCATCCACTGTGCAATCTGCCGTTTACGCTCCAGAAAAGCGAATTCATCCGTAATTTCTTCTCGTCTTGGGCGATCAAAAGGAACATGTACCTCGTGCAACACCGTTGCAGGTCGGTTGGATAATACATAGACCCGATCCGCAAGCAGCAGTGCTTCTTCGATATTGTGGGTGATGAACAGCACCGAGCGGCGGTTCTGTTCCCAGATATCGAGCAGCCAGCGCTGCATGTCGCTACGTGTCAGTGCATCCAGCGCGCTGAAAGGTTCGTCCAGCAGCATGAGTTCCTGCGGACTGAGCAGGGCGCGCAGAAATGCAGCACGCTGCTGCATTCCGCCCGACAGCATATGAGGATAGGCTTGCTCGAATCCGGCAAGACCCACGCTGCTTAACCACTTACGAGCTTCTGCAAGTGCTTCGGCCCGAGGGGGAGCGCTTGAGGCTACTTCACCAGCAAGCAGTACATTGTCTTCAATGGTGCGCCACGGGAAAAGAGCAGGCTGTTGGGGCATATAACTGATCTTGCCACGTTGGCCCGTCACATCATGACCGTTCATGAGTACTTGCCCTTCCTGTGGCTTCAGCAGACCGCCGATGATATGGAACAGGGTGCTTTTGCCACAGCCAGAAGGTCCAACGATAGCAACAAACTCGCCTTGCTCCACAGTCAGGGACAGGCCGTTCAGAACCGGTAACCTGCTCCGCCGTTCACGGAATGATGCATGAACAGTAACAACGTCCAGTGCAGGTGGAACCGGAGCAGGAGTCGTGTTGGCAGGTCGATCAGACGTACTTGGGTGGAGTTTTTCACCGTGCTTTGGTTCCAATGCGAGTGCTCCCCGTTCAGGCCGGACTTGTTCGCCCTGTTGCTGATTCATATGCTCATCACTTCCTAATATACAGTTTACTTCTTTACTATCGCTTCTGTGGCCGCCAGCGTACGAGCAGCTTCTCCAGCAGGGCAATGAGCAGGAAGAGCAGCAAGCTGAGCGCGACAATAATCATGATCGCCACGAATAGGCGATCGGTGCGATAAGCCGACTTTTGCAGCATCATATAATAACCAATACCCTTGTCTGCACCAATCCATTCGGCGATGATGGCACCCATCACGCTATAGGTAGCGGCGATTTTGACACCGGAGAACACGGATGGCAGCGCATGGGGAAGCTCCAGCTTCCAGAAGATCTGATGACGTTTCGCACCAGCCATGCGCATATAGTTCATCATCGCCGCGTCAGTACGGGTCAAGCCGTCCATGGCCGCCACTGCAACGGGGAAGAAGCAGACCAGAATGATCGTAATCAGCTTGGGCAGTAGCCCGAATCCGAACCAGATTAACAGGAGCGGCGCGAGCGCGATGGTCGGGATATTTTGACTAAGAATAAGTAAAGGATACAGGGCTGACTTGAGAAAAGGGACCAAATGCAGCACCATCGCAATTAATAATCCAACCGCGGTGCCAGCCGCGAATCCGATCAGCGTTAACTGAATGGTTGCGGAAGCGTGCATTCCAAGTCGCTCGGCCTGGGTTGCCGCTTCGCGGGCGATGTCGGACGGTGCAGGCAGCATCCATTTCTCAATATGGAACAGTGAGACGGCTCCCTGCCATATCGCTATAAAGAGAATAACCGCCACTAAGGGCGGCCATACACTTTTGAAATAGGCATGCATTAGCGATACTTCTCCGTCAGGGTGTCCATGCTGAAGCCGGTAGGGCTATGGGCGATTTTGATCTGGGAGATGATGCTTGGGCTGCCAGCCTCCACAAGTACCTCGTGCATCTTGCGGACAACCTCCAGCAGTTCCTCCAGTTCCCCCTCCATCGTGGTGTCGAGCGCGTTCACCTGATACTTCAGGCCAGATTGCTGAATAACCTCAATGGCGCGATCTACATAAGGATAAGAGTTCTCGCCATTTGGCGTTTTGGGAATAACCTGAATGCTAAGTAGTGTGCTTGCCATGAGAGATCACGGCTCCTTTCGTGATAAATTGCATGAATTGAACCAGGTTTACACTTCACTCCGATTGCAGTACCCTCTTCCGATCACTGTTATCCCCGGATTTCTTTAATGAATTCTAATGGAGGAAATCCGGGGATAAAGGTGAGCGCTTCGCTTCTTCAGATGGGTTCTGCACTCTTCGTTCTTGTGTAAAAAAGTTAAACTTAAGCAATTTTTATTGGGGTAAAAACGCGTTCGTATATGCCTTGCTCACATCGATTTGTTCATCCAGCAGTTTTTTGCTAAACATCCAGTCGGTGTAGTTCTGCCACACTTCCTGTTTTTGTTCTCCCCAGCGCGGGGCGTCATCCGTGTACTTTGGACTAAGCCATTTCTGGCTTGCCAGCACCAATTCCTTGTCCAGATCCGGTACGGCCTTGATCAGAATGTTGGCTGCGTCTTCGGGATGATCAATCGCATATTGATACCCCGCGGAAGTGGCTTTCAGGAATGCTTTCACCAACTCAGGGTCGTTTTGGATCGTCTGCTCGTTTGTTACAAGGACAGGTGTGTAGTAATCCAATGCTTCTGAATAATCCTTCACATATAACATGTCGATCGGTTCCCCGCGCAGTTCGGCTTCAATACCCGTCCAAGCGTAGAAAATCCACGCGAAATCAATGTCCCGTTTCACTGCGGTGAAAAAGTCAGCATCACCCATGTTAATGTTTTTCACTTTGGATACATCGGCGCCTTCGCCTTCCATAATGGATTGCATCACGGCTTCTTCAACAGGGGAGCCCCAACCGCCATAGGTTTTACCTTCAAAATCTTTCGGTGATTTAATATTCCGATCCGCCGGAGCAGCGAACCCGGATGTATTATGCTGAATAACTGCTGCAATGGAGACGAGTGGAACACCCTGTGTGCGGGCTTGAGTTACACTCTCCTGATAACTTACGCCAAAAGGCACTTCATTCGATGCAACCATCGTATCTGCGCCACCGGCACCTGGTTGTACAATCTCCACGTTCAAGCCTTCGGCCTTGTAAAAACCTTGATCTACAGCCGCATACAGGCCTGTGTGATTCGTATTCGGTGTCCAGTCGAGCACCACTTTAATATCTTTCAGGGCGGCAGTGTCACCTTCGTTGCTGCTTTCCGTATTTGTGTTGCCGTTCTGCCCAGCTGGGGCAGCTTCTTTGCCGCCACATGCGGCTACAGTCACCATAAGCACGCATAAGAGCAACAATCCCATCGTTTTACGCCATTTCATCTGTAATTCTCTCCTTCGGTATGTCCGGCCGATTGGCACGGGGTACTCCTTGGCTTCATATCCAATCATCTTGCATAAATCGACAGATTTATACCAGTTGAGATCTGGATGACGTTATTTTATAACATAAGAAAACGTCTATCGATGTCATTCGAAGAAGCCAGACCGCGTTTAGCGGAAGTTTTCTTGCAATATCAGGAAGGGGATGCTCAAAGCGTATACTTTCTGATAGTAACAAAAAAAGCGCCCCGTAATCCGGGACGCGTGCAGGCGTTAGAGAGGTGGCGTTCAGCCATAGGGCTGTGCCATTTCGATATACTCCGATTCCTACGCTGGCATGATCCAGATCAGGTCTAAGGGTTAGTATCTTGGTGGGATACACTCTCAGCCGGCCAATTCCGACTCCCCTGGGAAACTATGAAGTTACGGGCATTACTAGGTGTAATTATAGGCCAGGAGGTGGAACGTGTCTAGTCAGGAACTGGATGGGGACACGTATGAACTTATCAAACAGGCCGTTATACATATGTATAACAGCCTGTTTAGATGTGTTATTTTCAATAATTATCGTGGCGAATCATATAAGGAAATCTGGCTGAGTGCGAAAGCATCGGATTTTGGATCATAACCTACCTGTTTCTGAGTGCTTTCCAGATTCAATCGTTTAAACCGATTATTCGAGATCCCATGCAGTATGGTGAAGGGCTCCAGATTGGTAGCTGTAATTGCTTTGAACATCAAATCACACATGTCAGCCGGACTAATATACGCGCTCATATCCCTTGCCTCCAGCGCTGGTCCGTCTGGTTGAAAATCATCATATGCACCTATACGTACCGCCACACTTTGTAAACCTTCGGTATACGCAAAATAAGAAGCAAGCGATTCTCCAAAACATTTGCTAACCCCGTACAAATTCCGTGGGCGTGTTGGCATGTCCGGATAGACTTGAGCATCAATGGGATACCCCTCGATCGTCTGTGCACTGCTTGCCAGAATGACTCTTCGTACACCTTGGTCCTTGGCTGCACGGAATACATTAAATGTACCTTTGATATTGATGTCCAACAACGATTCATAGAATCCGGCATGCGGGGAAGGATCTCCCGCCAGATGTACAACCACATCCATGCCTTCGCAAGCGTGCTGACAGGCTTCGGGATCTGTCACATCCAGTGTCATGATCTCATGGCTGGTCTCTTGATACGTATGCAGTCTGTCAATATTCAAATCTGTTAGTCGCAGGTGAAATGCTTCTGACAAGTGTTGGGACAAGTCACGTCCAATTTTTCCGGCTGCGCCGGTAATTAAAATGTTCATGAAATCAGCTCCAATTCTTAGCGCTGGAAGAACTCAATCCATTCCTTTTCAGGTCCATAGATGAAGAAATAGCGGTAACCGTTAGGCAGTGTAATGATCTCTCCATCGATAAATTCGGCTTCGGTGGATTGGATGCGTTTGTACTCAGAATCAAGATCATGCACGTGGATGGCAAAATGGTGCACCGTACCTTCGGCAGGCAGCTTGTCGCTGTACCCTTGAATTAACTCAACCTCAGTCTCGTTACTTCCATTGAAGCCGAGAAAGGCAAGCTGAATGACGCCGTTGGTATGGGTCACCCGGTCTTTAAGCTCCAATCCAACAACCTCCGTATAGAAACGCAGTGTGGTCTCCAGATCACGAACAGCAATGCCGACGTGGTCAATGCGCTTTTGAAAACTCACAATCAAAAACCTCCTAGTGAAATTTTCTACCATTTTAAGGGATATCATAGGGCTGTACTACATGGTTGTCAAATTCGATTTTAATTTGGAAAAATCATAATTGTTCACAAAATGTTCACTTATGTGGAGGGTTTCCTCATCTCTATAATTACGAAGGTAAACAGAGAGGATGAGAGAATTGCCAACAAGCAAGAAGGAACAAATTATTTTCGGATTAATGATGTGTACAGGAATGGTCGTGGTCATGATGTTCTTCAATCTCTGGCACAGTGGGTTACTCGGCAAGATGTCCCCGCTTAAGATACTGCTTCAATTCATACTATGTTTTGTCATCGCATTTCTGGTGGAGTCATTCCTTGTTGGACCTGTAGCGAGAAAGATTGCATTCTCCTTGCCCTTTGACAAGTCCAACAAGATTCTGGGTGTGCTCGCCATGTCATTTTTTATGGTGATTGGCATGGTTCTGATCATGTCCATGTATGGAATGATCTCGGCATATCTTGCGGATCAATTAAGTGGGTCATCCGTACTCCGTACGTACCTTCATACAATTGCTCGTAACTTCAGTCTGGCGCTTCCGTATCAGTTAATCATTCTGGGACCACTCGTCCGATATGTATTCGGTAAATTCATCAAGGACGACGGGCCCGTAATGCCTGTCGTTAACAAAAGTGTGTGATTCGGCGCGCCCTAAGTATTTCCTGGGCAATCTTGTGCAAATGAATAGATCGTATTCTTTCCCTTGATTTAAGGTGATCAGAGAGGCAAAGATAGGGCACTTGCCACCATATTACAGCGCTAACGAATCGAGAACATCTTATTAGGCTAGTTTTTAGGGAATAAAAAATCTAACGAATCTCAGCGGCGTTATTATGCAGAAAAACTGCAACGAGACCTTGAATTTTAGATAATTACCTATAATAACGTCTCTAGGATTCGTTAGATTTCAAACATACGGAAATGGATAGGAATAGCGTATGCTAGGTTTGTTAGAACAGAGTAACGTCACAAAAAAGATGTCCACCGTCAGGTCATGACAGTAGACATCTCGGTTTCTTTAATAGGTAATTCTATTTCTCAGGACTGCATCGACACATAACTGTTAAGTCGCTGGATCGACCACATGTTTGTTCTGCCATTGATACGTGATCACGCTAATGACAAGCAGGCCAACTGCAAAGATCGCAAGCATCCATGCAGATTGATTAACCGCCAGATGATCAAGACTCCATCCTGTAGTCAAAGGCAGAATGGCACCGCCAACCCCACCTGAGGCAATCAAAATGCTGGGTGTGGATTCTTCTGTTCCGGGCAGCAGTTTACTGGCGAAGACAAGGGCAATGGAGAAAATGCCTGACATCGCAAGTCCAAGCAGCAAGATGATGAGAAATGCAGACCAGATTTGGTTTGTAAATGGAAATACCATTAACAAGAGAACAGATGCGAGACAACTGTACAGGACATAGACGCGGTATTCGAATTTCTCTGCGATATATCCGGCGAAGAGTCGTCCCACAGACATGGCAATCCAGAAACAGGTGACACTAAGCGCTGCTCCGGCTTCCTTCATGTTCATTTTCTCAATTAGAATCGCTGGCATGAAATTCGCAAGACTCATCTCTGTTCCAACATAGAGGAAGAAGAACAGGACGAATAATACCAGAAGAGTCCTGTTACGGCCACGATAGGTTGGACTGGGTGTACTTGCAGATGTGGGATGCATCTCACCCGATGTCCCAGCTGAGTGCGTATTTACGGAAGCATGATTTGAACCCCGTCGCTCCAGAAACTTATCGAGCTCTCCAAATGATCCTTTTGCCCAGAACACAAAGGTCAGCGCTGCGCAGATCGCAACAACGAGAAAGGAGAGACGCCAGTATCCGGCAGCAATCAGACCGCTGGCAATGAGCGGCATGACCATCGCCCCGATCCCGAATAACACTTCCAGTCGACTCATGGCAACGGCTGTATTGTCTTTGATTGCAGCGATGATAATGGTGCCAATAACAGCTTCAACCATTCCGAATCCAAAGCCGGCAGCGGGTGCAATGACGAACATCCAGCCCCATGGTGGCAGCAGCATATAGGATAATTCTGCAATGCAGAGCAACGCAGTGGCGATTAACAGGCCTCCCCGTTTACCAAAGCGTCTGTTCAGCCATGGAGATAACAATACACCACCGAGGAATCCGGCAAATTGAGCAAAGATCAGCGTTCCGCCGTGGCTATAATCTTTGCCGTAATGTTCAAGTGCAACCGGTAGAATGGAACCGAGCACAACGTGGGCAAGTCCAATCAGGAAATAGGATAGACATCCGATCCAAAGTAATTTTTTCATAAAGAACTCCTTCTACTTATATACATAAATTGAGGATCACAATAAAGCGCAATCTTGAAGACAAAGTCTATCATAACAGGACATGTTAAGTTGTGCCATGAATTCCTGATCGATACAGAAGGTTGCAATTTGGTCCAACGTTCGTATATACTGAGACACAACAATTACAGATCGGACCATGCCGTTGAAGAGCATCCAACTCGGAGGCGTTTTCGCCAGGGGAGCGATATTTCCCCAAGTTAACCGGAACCGCCCGTTATCGCGGACCAAGAGGCTGGAAGCAGGATATCCTGATTCAGCAAGTTGGGTGGCACCGCGAGCAGAGCGCTCCTCGTCCCAAGGGATGAGGGCGCTCTTTGTATTTTTATAGCCAAAGGAGACGGTGACCATGTTGGAAATGAAGTGGATTCGGGCACATGAAGAAGAGGTTCAGGCCGCAGCAGACGGGAAAAAAATCAAGATCAACATTCGCACATTGTTAGAGCGGGATGAGGAACGCAGAGCACTTTTGCAGGAATCGGAAGAAGGACGCAGATTGCGCAATACGTTATCTGCTGACATTGGCAGACTCATGCAAGCCGGGAATCGGGAACAGGCCGAGGGTTTGCGGGCTCAGGTGAAACAGATCAATGAACAGTTGGAACAGGTGGAAGCGAGGCTGGCCCCTGTGCAGGAGGAAGTAACCAAGCTGCAATGGCTGGTGCCCAATATTGTATCCCCGGATACCCCCAATGGCTCGTCGGACGCAGACAATGTAGAGCTGCGACGTGTGGGAGAGGTGCCAACGTTTGAGTATAATACCAAAGATCACGTGGAACTTGGGGAGTTGCATGATCTCATCGATATTCCCCGTGGAGTTAAGATTGGCGGTACGCGAAGTTATGTATTAAAAGGCGCTGGCCTGTTATTACATCGGGCAGTACAGCAACTTGCGCTTGATCTGCTGCTGAAGCACGGATTTACACCAATGGAGGTTCCGCTGATGGTCAGGGAGGATGCGCTGGTGAACACCGGATTCTTCCCAACTGGTCGAGATCAGGTCTATGAGCTCGAAGGGGAGAACAAGTGGCTGGTGGGAACTTCTGAAGTGCCGCTGGTCTCGTATTATGCCGATGAGATTGTTGATGTTCAAGAGCCTGTGAAGCTGGCCGCGGTATCGACGTGTTTCCGCAGTGAGGTTGGCTCCGGCGGACGGGATGTACGCGGATTATACCGTGTGCACCAATTTGCCAAAGTTGAGCAAGTCATTCTCTGTGCCCCTGATGCAGAAGAATCGGAGCGCATGTTGCAAGAGATTACGGGACACGCCGAAGAATTGCTGCAATTACTTGAACTGCCGTATCGTGTTGTCGCTGTATGTACCGGAGATATGTCGCAGAAAACGTACAAACAGTATGACATCGAGACCTGGATGCCGAGCCGCGGTGCATATGGAGAAACGCATTCGTCGTCGAATCTGCATGATTTTCAGGCCCGCCGTTCGAATATTCGTTGCCTGGATGCCGAAGGCAAGTTGGCGTATTGTCACACACTGAATAATACGGCGGTGGCATCGCCGCGTATCCTGATTCCGTTGCTTGAGAATCATCAGCAGGAGGATGGAAGCATTCGCATTCCGGCAGCCCTGCGGCCCTATATGGGCGGGGCCGAGAACTTGATTTTGCCAGAGCGATGAAGTGAAGTAAAGAGGTTAGGTAACGGTCTAGTAATTCAAAAAGGGGATGTTCCAAACGTCATGTTGCATGTGACGATGGACATCCCATTTTCAATGGTAACACTATTTAACGAACCAATTTCCTACTATGTTGTGCTGAACTGATCCGGTAAGTGCTTGGACCTAAGATATAGCCTACTTCTTTGATTAAAATTTCTTCGTATATGTAAGTAAATAAAATTATTTCTTAGATGTCAACGCAGCTTCCATTCACGCTCGTTAATAATTTCAATTTGTCCAGATTCAAGGGCTTTTTTGAAACGATTGCGGGCTGTTTTCATCAATAGAACCATTTCGTCTTCAGGACGAATCTTGGTGGATGTCGAAGTGACGATAGCTTTCATACGTTTACGGTTATTTTTAGGTGAAACCATATCAAGCAAATTCTTTTCGATCATACATATCCCACCCCATTTTTTAGGTTTATTAAAACAGTATTACGCGACCTTCCCATATTATACAATGAAAATCATGAATTGTTCCAAGACTCCCACTTATGTTATTCAACTTTATGCAATTCGTATCCGATATAATATAATAGAAGTAAAATATTGGATTATGGGAGTTGGGAATTAAAAATGAATAGAATCAAACTGGCGCTTCGAGGCACACTTGCTCTAATTATGGCATTAACAATACTGGTCCCTTCGTTGGCCTTGGCGGCTACCGGTGACGTGACATCGATTGAAATAACCAATAGCAGCCCGCAGAAGATGAGTGTATCCGAAACAGCTGCGCTTCAGGTGATGGCAACGGTAGAAGGTTTTGATAACAAGCAGGATGTTACCGAAGGCGTGACATGGTCCACCAGTAATGCAGCAGTTGCGACGATGGTGAAAGGCAAAGTCAAGGCTGTGGCCGCGGGCGAAGCAACGATTTTTGCAGAGGTAGATGGGGCAAAAGCCCAGTTGGTTGTCCAAGTGCAGGAGAAGATTAAAAGCATCAAAGCTTCACCGAATTCCTACAATTTTGTTAAAGGTAGTGAAAGTACACTTCCCAAAGTAAGCATTACCCGTGCGAATGGTAAGGAAGAGGATGTGACGTCTGAGATTGTGTGGTCCGTATCCACTTCTTCGGCTGTGCTGGAAAACGGTAAAATTAAAGGGGTTACACCCGGCAGAGTATTGCTGCAAGGCAAATATGGAACAACGATTGTTAAAGTCCCTGTTGCTGTGACGGACGAGATTACCAAAGTCGAGGTCACACCTGCCTCAATGCAGTTGAATATCAAGAAGTCCAAAGCGTTGAAGGTTATCGGCACCTACGCAAACGGCAAAACCATTAACCTTTCAAAACAAATGGTATGGACCTCTTCCAACACAAATGTAGCTATCGTGAAAAATGGAGCAGTCAAGACGCTGACAGAAGGACAAGCCACCTTGACAGGAACTTATCAAAATCAGACAATAAAGGCAGAGGTTACCGTTGTACCTTTGCTCAAAAAGCTGATTACAGGCCAGAAAAAACTGGTCTTGTCTCCGCAGGGAAGTACAACACTGAGTGTGATGGCCCAGTATGATACGGGCAAAACCACTGTTGTGACCAACATTGCGGTGTGGAGCAGCACAAAGCCGGGCGTAGCGACAGTGACAAATGGCAAGATCGTGGCTGTAGGCAAAGGAAAAACGTCCATCACGGCCAAGTGGGGCAACAAAAAAGTGACGATCCCTGTTACGGTAAAATAAATCTTCATATAATGAAACATCTTGCATGAATCAAAAATTAGTTTCAGTACATGACATCGTTAAAATCATCAATGTAACAGACAACCAGGGGCGTAGACATACGCTCCTTTTTTGGATATATAGAAATATGTATCTGGGATGCCCTCTGCTAGAACAACAATATAACGGGATTGGATGGGATGAATATGAAAGCTTCGATTATAAGCTCAGACTCTAACTCTAGTGATCTGGCTTACCTGAAATATCTTCTTTTATCCCCAAGTTCCACACTTACATTTCAACGGAGTACTACGATTAAGCGCATGAAGCAACGCACCTATGAAAAATACAGAGAAGGTTATCATTTAAAATGTCATGGTGAAGAGGAGATACCTGAATGAAAGATCCAATGCAACCGGAAAACTGGCCTGCCTGGGCCACAGAGTCAGTAGAGATTGCTCCTACCAACCCCAACTGGGACGCACGGGCTCAGGAAGAAATCCGGCAACTCAAACGTCTTCTACAGCAGTTTAATATCCATCAATTCGAACATATCGGAAGCACGTCCATTCCCGGGTTACCCGCCAAGCCCATTATTGATCTGATGGCAGAGGTACAGTCATGGGACGACATGGATCTGATTGCGAATCAGCTGAATCCGTTGGGCTGGAACTACGTTCCGCCTGAACTGGATGGACGGGAGTACAGACGATTCTGGGTCAGGGTTAAGGATGGCAAGAGAGCTGTACACCTGCATCTGATGCGCCCGGGAGAGGACCGTTGGGATCGTCAAATTCGGTTTCGGGATGTGCTGAGAAAACGCCCAGATCTGGTGGAAGCTTACGCCGTCCTAAAGACGAAGCTTGCTGATGAGAATAAGGAAGACAGGGAATCGTATACCGCTGCCAAAACGCAATTTATTTTACAAGTGCTTGATGAAGGCTTGTGATCAATTGAAAAGCGTACATATCAGAGAAAGGCTGATCTATTTCCTCGCAGTCATGATGACCATGGCGGCAGGACTCGCATCCAGACACTTTGGTGATCGATTGCCGGATTGGGTGTATGAACATTCCGGAGATGCATTATGGGCGGGCATGATTTATTTCGGAGTGCGCATGGTGTGGCCTCGTCACAGCTTGGTATGGGCGATGAGTTTGAGCTGTGTATTCAGCTGGATGATTGAGTTTTCACAGTTGATTCAGACGCCTTGGCTGATTGAGATACGCTCAACCGTATGGGGTGCTCTTGTTCTGGGACATGGGTTTCTGGTGATTGATCTGATTCGATATACGGTCGGAATTCTATGCATGGTGATGATAGATCGTTATTTCCTGAGAAATAAGATGGCTGGATCATGAAATCAAGTGAATCATGGAGGTGTGCTGAATGAATGTAGAAAAACTTTTTGCCGAATTACCCGAATTCGAAACACAGCGGTTAAAACTGAGGCGGCTTACGATGGATGATCTTGATGAATATTATGCGTTTGCCTCTGATCCGCGAGTGAGTCAGCAAAGCTTGTGGAACTGCCATGAGACGGTGGAGGATTCAATTCAATATATTCAGCGGGTACTGGATAATTATGAACGGAAAACGGTACATATCTGGGCTTTTGTTTTAAAGGAAACAGGGACCTTGATCGGGAGGGGTGGCATTTTTGATCTCAACGAACCCATGCAGAGTGCTGAACTAGGGTACGCGATAGCCACCAGTCAATGGGGTAAGGGCCTCGCAGCAGAGGCGATGCAGCCCATCGTGGATTATTGCTTTCGGGAACTGGACTGCAATCGGTTGGAGGGGAAATGTAATGCAGGCAACATAGGCTCTGCACGCGTAATGGAGAAGTTGGGCATGTCGTACGAAGGTTTGCTACGCAAACAGTTGAAGATCAAAGGTGTATTTACGGATCAAAAATTGTACTCCCGTATCCGGGATGATCTATAATACTTCCAATGACGCATAGGGTACATCGCAGAAATTGAAGGAGGCGGAACCATGATCTATAGTATTATTTCCCGTTCGTTGTGGGAGCAAGTGTCAAAGGGGACTGAGTATGCACCAGATAGCCTGGAGACGGACGGATTCATTCATTGTTCCACCAAGGAACAGATTCCATGGGTAGCCGGGCAATATTATGCAGGCCGTACGGATCTGTTATTGCTCAGTATTGATGAGAAGGCGTTAAAGCCAGAGTTGGTGTATGAGGATCTCTACGAATTGAATGAACTATATCCACATATCTATGGAGAACTCAATCTGGATGCTGTGCGCAAAGTCATTCCATTTGAACCGAATGCAGACGGCACATTCTCATTTCCTGAATAAATAACATGTGACGCTTCTGTTTGGACGTGATCAGGGGACAACATACTTTTCCGAAGGGTGGTTAACGGATGGATACGAATCAGGTTTTTCTGGAGACAGCCGAAAAGCAATTCTTGTATTACAAGCAGCTCGGGGAAAAAGCTATGGCACAACTGGAGTCCGCGCAATTGTTTCAATCCTGGAATGAAGACGCGAACAGCATTGCGGTTATCGTAAAACATTTATGGGGCAATATGCTGTCCCGTTGGACCGATGTACTGACAACAGATGGTGAGAAACCTTGGCGTGAACGAGATGCCGAATTCGTGAATGATCTTACATCCCGGGAAGAGTTGCTCGCTAAATGGGAAGAAGGCTGGACATGCCTACTCGAAGCCATTCGTTCGTTTACCCCGGAACAATTGTCTCATATCATATACATTCGCAATGAAGGACACACCGTCATGGAGGCTATTATTCGGCAATTGGCGCATTATCCGTATCATGTCGGGCAGATTGTATTTGCCGCGAAAATGCTAAAAGAAACAGCTTGGGACAGTCTCTCCATTCCGAGAAACGGGTCTGCTCAATATAATGGCGGCAAATTTGCCAAGCCGAAGGCACGCAAACATTTTACAGAAGATGAACTTCATATAGAAAAAGGTGAGGAACAACAATGACTCAAATTGCATTGATTCGCCATGGAAGCACAGCGTGGAATAAGGAAAAACGTTCGCAGGGACAGACGGATAATCCGCTGGATCAGGATGGCAGGGATCAGGCGGTATTACTTGCTGCGAGATTGGCCGAGGAATCCTGGGATGCCATCTATGCAAGTGACTTGGAGCGTGCAAGTGAGACGGCTCGCATCATCGGTGATCGCTTGGGCATTCAGGAGATTCATCTGGACCCTAGACTTCGCGAGATGGGCGGAGGACAGGTCGAAGGAACGACGGAGGAGGAACGTATAGCCAAGTGGGGAGCGGACTGGGGTACTCTGGATCTTGGACGGGAGCTTGCAGATGCAGGGACTGTTCGAGGTAGTGCGGTGCTTGAGGATATTGTACAGCAGCACCCCGATGGAAGAGTGATTGTTGTCAGTCACGGAGCCGTTCTGCGGAACACACTTCGAGGTCTGGTGCCTGAACTGGATATTAGCGTAAAGCTGTCCAACACATCCATTACTCGGATCGCCAAGAAAGATGATACGTGGCAATGCGAACTGTACAATTGCAGCGCGCATTTGGATTCGTCCAGGGATTCACAATAGATGGATGCTCTGACGTTAAAACGCTAGCAAACTTTGTGGACAAAGGGGGAGATGACGCATGACCGAATTGACGTATGCATGGACGGAGGAGATCCTATCTCCGCTGGGTGAGACAGCGGTTATCATCCAGTTTGGAGATCAATTGTCTGACGCTGTGCAGCGCAGAGTGATGTCTGTCTGTGCTTTGCTGGAAAAAAGCACTTTGCCAGCCATGATCGAATGGGTGCCTTCATATACGTCCGTTACAGTATTTTATGATCCGTTCATCTCCCCGTACCCCGAGTTATGCCGAATCCTGCTTCAACAGTTGAATCAAATGAAGGTATCCGTCCAAGACAAACCCAGAACGGTCACGATTCCCGTATGTTATGGTGGCGAGTGGGGGCCTGATCTGGACTACGTTGCCAGTGAACATGGACTGACCCCAGAAGACGTTATTGCGATTCATACATCCGGGGATTATCTCGTACATATGATAGGATTCGCACCGGGTTTTCCGTATCTCGGCGGGTTGTCTGAACAGATTGCTACGCCCAGACGTGCAACGCCAAGGCTTCGGGTTGAGGCTGGCACAGTAGGTATTGGTGGCAAACAGACAGGAATCTATCCAGTGGACACACCCGGGGGATGGCAATGTATTGGACGAACGCCACTCCGGTTGTTTCGGCCGGGTGAGAACATGCCGAGTTTGCTGGCAGCAGGGGATCGGGTTCGATTTGAACAGATTACGATGCAGGACTATCTGGCGTTGAAGCGGAAGGAGGGCGAACAATGAGTATTGAAGTGATTCGCCCTGGTCTGTTATCTACCGTTCAGGATGAAGGCAGAACCGGCTATCGTCGATATGGTATTCATCCTGGCGGGGTCATGGACACCTTTGCAGCCAGAGCAGCCAATATGCTTGTGGGCAACTCCCGACATGCGGCAGTGCTGGAGATGACGATGACGGGGCCGGAGCTTCGATTTCAGGAGAGCCAGCTTATCTCATTATGTGGGGCCGATCTGACGGCAACGGTGGATCATCTGCCTGTACCTTTGTGGCGTCCTGTGCTGGTGCGGGCTGGAAGTGTACTGAAATTTGACCCATGTCGTCATGGCTTGCGTGGATATCTGGCGTTTGCGGGTGGAATAGCTGTGCCTGAAGTGATGGGTAGTCGAAGTACAGATCTCAAGACAGGTCTTGGCGGTTTGGAAGGAAGAGCCCTGCGTGTGGCAGATCTGTTATCTACAGGTAAGCCTTCTGGTGAAGCGCAAGGTTGGATGCATCGTATGGAGCAGCAGATAGAGAAGAGTGAGCGGGACCACCGAATATTGGCGCCTGCGTGGTTTTTATCTGAACGTGAGAGACCTGACTATTATGAGAAATCTGTTATTCGTGTGATGGAGAGCAAGGATAGTTCGCTGTTCAGCGAGGCAAGTCTTGGACAATTCTATGCCGAAAAATACGTGATCTCTTCGCAATCCGATCGGATGGGCTATCGCTTACAGGGCTCCAGACTGGAGCTGGATCAGCCGCTGGATCGGCTGTCTGAAGCCGTTACCTATGGCACGGTGCAGGTGCCACCTGATGGTCAACCCATCATCTTGATGGCGGACCATCAGACGATTGGAGGTTATCCTGTCATTGCACAGGTAGCTCAGGTGGATATGCCAATCCTGGCTCAGGCTAGGCCAGGAACTCAAATTTCTTTTGAACAGATTACGCATGATCAAGCCGGACAGTTGTATATGGAACAGGAAATCAATATGCAGCTCATGGGTAAACTGATACGCAGAAGAATGGCAGGAATGGAGGGCGCTTAATGAATACCTCGAAAACCTTGGATATCAATTGTGATCTGGGCGAAAGTTATGGTATATATCGCACGTTATCTGACGAAGCCATTCTACCCTTGATAACGTCAGCCAATATTGCCTGCGGGTTTCATGCAGGGGACCCGGCTACGATGCGGATAACGGTGGAGAGGGCATTGGAGCATCAGGTGGCGATTGGAGCTCACCCCGGGTTGCAGGATTTGCAAGGGTTTGGCAGAAGACGTATGGACATTACGCCACGGGAAGCATATGACATGGTGGTGTATCAGATTGGTGCGCTGGATGCCTTTGTCCGGGCAAGCAGAGGGCGAATGCATCACGTGAAACCGCATGGAGCCTTATACAATATGGCCGCAGAAGATGCGAGGCTTGCTGAAGCTATCGTGGAGGCGATCTATCAAGTACAGCCTGATCTGTATTTGTATGGTCTGGCGGGCAGTGAGCTGATTCACGCCGCGGATCGCATCGGTCTGCGTAGTGTGAGCGAAGTGTTTGCGGATCGAACCTATGGAGCGGATGGTAAACTAATCCCTCGTAGCCAAGCTGGAGCCCTCATTGAAGAGTCGGGACAAGCGATTGCTCAAGTGCTTCGGATGGTGAAAGACCGCGTGGTTGTATCCACGGATGGTACGTTGGTTCCCATTAAGGCAGAGACGGTCTGTATCCACGGTGACGGAGCATACGCTCTCGCATTTGCTCAAGAGATTCGTCGTGTGCTGGAATCGGAAGGCATTAAGTTATCCGCGCATACAGCTGGATGATACGCCTGTTCAGTAGAACAACAGTGTTATCAGGTTGTTCGGATTGAACTTTGAAATTTTGGAATGACAAGGAGTGAATGAACAGAATGAAACCCATACGCAACTCGGCGAAAGCTGTCATTGTGCAGGATGGACGATTGCTGGTCATCCGGCTGGAAGACCAATATGGTACCGCTTATGTGTTCCCGGGTGGAGGACAGGAGAAAGGTGAAGAACTCAAGGATGCGGTCGCACGCGAATGTCTGGAGGAGATTGGTCAGGCCGTGAATGTGGGAGAGCTGTTACATATCCGGGAGTATATCGGAAAAAATCATGAATTCGCCGAGTGGGATGCAGATATCCACCAGGTTGAGTTCTATTTTGCGTGCAGCCTGATCGATCCGGAGGCAACTATTTTTGAAGGCTCCAATCCAGACGATCACCAAGTTGCCGTGGAATGGATTGCACTTGAAGAGCTGTCCCAGATTCGTTTATATCCAAAAACCATTGGTGAGTTGCTGCTTAAATCGGATTCTTCCTCAATCTATCTTGGAGATTTGAATTAAAATGATCCTAGGAACAATACGGGATAACCCCTTTATGTAAACATTTTTATAATCAGCTTTTCCAATTTTGTCACGTTTGCGTATCGGTTCATGGATTCACCATAGGTGAGGTGGGTACACTATAAGTACAGGCTTATTACACCTAACGTAAGTTGACTGTACTTATACACAGTAACGGAGCGGATAAAATCTAAAGTAGCGAAACCTGCGAAGTTAAGTTCAGGTTTCTGTTTGAACTTTAGCTTACCCACTCCTCAAATTGGGAGAACGGTAGACGTAGTGGAGGGGACGGAATCGATTCCGAGGAAGCGGAGTGTCTGCTGGTATCCTGGATTTTCACTTGTATATCCATTGAATTAAACATTTACACGATAACGGAGAGGACAGAAGAGACCTGAAAAAGCGAAGCGGTCGCCTTTATCACCGGATTTTTTCCTTGAGAAAAAGGAATCAAAAAAATCTGGGGATAACAGCGATTGGAAGGTTGTTCTGTCATCGTAGTGTCAGTGTAAATCGTCTTTAATCCAATGTATACGAGGAAGAGATCAGGATCATTGAGGGATAACAGCGATCCAAAGAACGATCCGTACCCGGAACGACCTTCTACAAGAGTCCTCCCAATATTCCCCAAAACCGAAAGGAGCACTTCCCCATGAACCAGACTGAATTGGAACAAAACATTGTAAAAGCATTGGAAAACAACCCTTTTTGCAGCTTCTCCACTGTGGAGAATGGTAAACCGAAATCACGCTATATGGCGCTTTTCAACGATGGACTGAACATTCATCTGGCAACGAACCGCCGTACACACAAAGTAGAGGAACTGGAGAATAATCCGAATGTTAGCCTGCTACTTGGTTATGAGGCTGGTGGTTCCAAGGAAGTGGTTGAGATCGAAGGAACCTGTGAAGTGACAAAGAACGAAGGCTTGCGTGAGCAAGTGTGGAACGACGAATTGAAAGCATGGTTCGATGGACCTAATGATCCGAACTATGTCATTCTGGACATCACCCCGGCTCGTATTGAATACACGGGTAAAGATCATGAACATCATGTGTGGGAACAATAATCCAAATATGAACATAACCTCTGCAAAGTAGCGTCCTTATGCGAAAATACGCGCAGAATTTAATCCAACCGTGAAAGCCATTAAGGTTTCACGGTTTTTGGTATGGATGAATAACGCTGAATTGGTTATACATGTAATAAACATGTAATATACGTATTTTGAAGATAATAAGCACTATATACCTACTAAAATGTTGAAAAAAATGTCGAAATCACGCATGATAATGTAAACTTGCCTAGGTATGTGCGGGTAATGTAAAAAATAATGCTTTTCAATGGCTGAACATTGCGTTATGATTTGGAATGTAAACGACAAGCACAGACATAAATAGATGTTCATGTGAGATAAACTTACCTGAAGTTCCGATGCATGTCATCAGAGCGTCAGTACGCACAACCCATGAAATCTATCTTTTTTCTGCGCTCTTCGTTTGCCCATTAATGCATGATTCAATGTACATAACCGGGAGGGGTTATTTTGAAAACGAGTAAAAAAGTATTATCAAGCCTGACTGCCGCTTTGGTTGCATTAAACGTGCTTGCGGTGTTTCCTGTACCAGTATCGGCTGCGGATGCTGCCAAAGTTAAACTGCGGATCATGGAGACAACAGATATTCATGACAATCTGATTAACTACGACTATTATTCCGACAAAGAGACAGACCAGTATGGACTCGCCAAAACAGCTACACTGATCAAAAAAGCGCGTGATGAAGCCAAGAACAGCTTGCTGTTCGACAATGGTGATCTAATTCAGGGTAACCCGCTGGGAGACTATGTTGCGAAGATTGATCCACTGAAAAAGGGTGAGACTCACCCTGTATATAAAGCCATGAATCTGCTCGATTATGATGCAGGTAACATCGGTAACCATGAATTCAACTATGGTCTGGACTTCCTGGACATGACGCTGGAGGGAGCAAACTTCCCTTACATCAATGCCAATGTTTATGTAGACGATGGTGATGATGATGAGACAAATGACAAGAACTACTTCACACCGTATGAGATTTTGGATAAAAAAGTAACGGATGAGACTGGCAAAGAACATACGATCAAAGTGGGTGTGATCGGATTTGTGCCGCCTCAAATCATGCAGTGGGATAGCGCTAACCTTGAAGGCAAAGTAATTGCCAAGGATATTATTGCTACCGCGAAAAAATTCATTCCGAAAATGAAAGCCGAAGGTGCCGACATTATTGTAGCCATCCCTCACTCCGGATTTGAGGATATTCCTCAAACGGATCTGATGGAGAACTCCGTCCTGTACCTGAGCCAGGTAGAAGGCATTAATGCCATTCTGTTTGGACATGCCCACAAAGTGTTCCCAAGTGCTGATTTTGCCGGCAAAAAAGGGGTAGACCTTGAGAAAGGGACAATCAATGGCGTTCCTGCTGTAGAGCCAGGGTTCTGGGGTGATCATCTTGGTATCATCGACCTGGATCTGGAGCTGGTTGATGGCAAATGGAAAGTGGTAGATTCCAAAACGGAAGCACGCCCAATCTATGACACAGCCAACAAAAAGCCACTGGTAGATGCGGATCAGGACATCATTGATGCGGTTCATGAAGAGCATGAAGGTACATTGGAGTATGTTCGTGGTCCGGTGGGCGAAACGACTGCACCTATCAACAGCTTCTTCGCTCTGGTTCAGGATGATCCATCCATTCAGATCGTAACGAATGCACAGAAATGGTATGTCGAAAAACATATGCAAGGTACGGAATATGAGAAAATCCCTGTATTGTCCGCAGGTGCACCATTCAAAGCCGGTGGACGTTCAGGCGCTTCGTATTACACGAATATCCCTAAAGGCACCATTGCGATCAAAAACGTTGCTGACCTGTACGTGTATCCAAATACGGTACATGCTGTAATGGTGAACGGCGCAGAACTGAAAGAATGGCTGGAATGGTCTGCAGGCCAGTTCAACCAGATCGACCCGGCTAAAGGTGGACAACAACAACTGATCAACATGGATTTCCCGACGTACAACTTCGATGTCATCGATGGTGTAACGTATCAGATTGATGTGACCCAACCAGCCAAATATGACGGCAAAGCTACGATTGTTAATGCATCCGCAAGCCGGATCAAGGATCTGAGCTTTAACGGCAAACCGGTTGACCCGGCGCAAAAATTCATTGTAGCGACGAATAACTATCGTGCTTCTTCATCCAAACTGGCTAACCCGGACGGCAAACGCATCGTTCTGGCTGCACCGGATGAGAACCGTCAAGTGATCATCGACTACATCCGTGAAAATAAAACGATTAATCCGGCAGCTGACGGCAACTGGTCCCTGGCACCAATCAAACCATCTGCTGGTGTAACTGCAGCAGCGCTGAACGATCTTGAAGTTGTGTTTGCTTCTTCCCCGGATGCGAAAGGTCTGGTTGAAGCAAACCCGGCGATGTCGTTCATCGGTACGAACAAAGAAGGTTTTGCAGAGTATGGCTTGAAATTGACAGGTGAAGCAACGACAACTCCGAAACCAGGTACGGAGCCCGCTCCTACGCCTACAAAGCCAACTAAACCTACGGAGCCGACTACTCCAACCAAACCAACGATCAAGCCACAGCCTGAGAAACCAGCGGGCGGCAAAGTGGTATATGTGGTGAAAAAAGGCGATAACTTGTACCGTATCGGCTTAAAATATGGTGTGGACTGGCGTAAGCTTGCGACAGCTAACAAAATCTCAAATGTGCATAACCTGAAAGTTGGACAGAAAATCGTGATTCCCGCTTCTTAAAGTTTAATAAGCGGTGAAGAGGAGACCGACAGTCATCAGACTGTCGGTCTTTTTTCTGCAATTTTGAATATATTTGTTTTAATATCCGTCATATACGAAGTCATCAAAACAGTAGAGATTAATTTTAAGACCCATGATATAATATTTACAAACTTTGGGTATATACCAGTAAACATTAATGGACATGGAATCATAAATTGGCAAGGGGGTCCTACATGAATTGCAGTGGCTGCAGTCCAATCTATCCTATAGAGGGCCAAGGTACCTTGTACCTGCGTCCCATTTCCCCCGTTTTGCTGGAAGCGCTGCAAACGCCGGGAAGACTTATCGAGACGTCGGATGACATGATGTGGATGCATTTTTCGAATCTTGAGGCGGTTCAGAGCTTAATAGAAGAGATCGGTGAAATTGATCTGACATTACGTGATTCCCTAACCGTTCAGATTATGCCTTTATACGAACAGGCTAATGAAGAAAGTTGGATTAGTCTAACCATGCAGGAGTCCCGATTTAAGCATGCGGAGCTCGTTTCCATTATTCTGGAGCATCAATTCAGCAGTCATATGCAACCCATCGTTGATGCATCGGAGCAGATTATCGGATATGAGTTTTTGCTTCGTCCTGCTGAGAATGGAAAATCCTTCAGTTCCTATGAATTATTCGAAGTGGCGCGTGAGACCGGACTACATTCTTTTCTGGATCGAATGGCGCGTATTACTGCTATTGAGACCAGTGCCCTTTTTCTGCCGCAGGGTGTCAAACGCTTCGTAAATTTCCTGCCTTCCTCCATATATAATCCCGAATATTGTCTGACACATACGTTTGAAGCGATTGAACGTCTTTCGCTTGACCCTAAAGATTTTGTGTTTGAAGTCGTGGAAACAGAGCAGATTCAGCATATGCCCATCTTGCAGCAAATATTTGAGGTGTATCGTTCCCGTGGAATGTCGGTTGCACTGGATGATGTGGGTGCCGGATATTCGACAATCGAGTTGATGAATCGGTTAGAACCGGATTTTGTCAAAATAGATCGAAGTCTTATCGACTGTTGTGATCAGGATTCGACCAAACAACAGAAAATTCTTGATATTGTTGAGATGTCGAGTCGATTTGGAGGTCAAGTCCTTGCCGAGGGGATCGAACGGATGGAAGAGTTTGAATTCTGTCGTTCCATAGGTATTGAGCTTGCACAGGGCTACTATTTTGGTAAACCCTCGGCACAACCCCCTGGCGGTCCGTACTGCAATACTTCATCTAATTCATGGAATAATTAGTAACCCGTACCTTGTATAAGTCACTTCTGATCAGAGGTGGCTTGTTTGGCGTGCCTGCACATTTTTCCCTCAAATAAATCCCCTCATTTAGCCGATATATAAGATAAGCCTTTTAGAGTGTTCCATACATACAAAGAAAGAGGGCATTTTTACATTTAGAGGGGGAGAAAGACATGAGTCAAACTCAGGATACTAAACCAATGAAAGCAGCGAAACCTGCGAAACCAAAACATAATCAAAATAAAAAGAAGAAGAAAAAGAAAGGTTTCGTCTGGAATATAAGGAACAAACTATTGGTCTCCTTCCTGGCCGTTCTGCTCCTGCCAAGCTTGGCGATCGGCTTGATCACACTAACGATAGCCGAAGATAGCGTACAAGGACAATTAGTGGATAGTGCCATGCAAAGTGTGAGCACTGCCAATACCATTGTAGAAAACCAAGTGAAGTATAAAATTCATGACATTAACTATTTCGCGGATGCCCTTGATCCGAGCCTGGTCAAAGGGGAGAACGATAGTCCCGAGCTTCAGTTGAAGCTGGAGCAATATCTGGGCTTGCATCCCGATGCCATGAACATTTTTGTAGGAACAACTGACGGAGTCATGGTTCGAGGTAAACCAACAGCGAGCAGCACACGTGGAGATGCATATGATCCCAGGGAGCGGGAGTGGTACAAACTAGCGATGGAAAAGCCAGGTACAGCCGTTGTATCAGCGGTGTCTGTTAATACCGATGGCGTTGCCGTTGTATTTATCTCCAAAACATTAAAGGATCAATCCGGTGTAATCGGTTTGTCTCTGGATCTGACAGACCTGCGAGAACAGGCATCCATTAAGGTGGGTAAAGAAGGCTACGTCATTATTATGGATGCAAACAAAAATTATGTCGTTTCCCCTGTAGCAGATACGGGTACACAGGAAACTAGCGGCACCCTTGATGAGATGTATCAGAGTCAAGAAGGTCATTTCGATTACGTGTACAACAATCAGCCGAAAATGATGATTTTCTCAACGAATGAAGCAACCGGCTGGAAAATTGCCGGCACGATGTTCAAGAGTGAAATAACCAATGCGAGTAAGGATATTCGCATGGTCACATTTATTGTTATTCTGGCGGCTACGTTCCTTACGCTCATCTTTATTATCTGGTTTACTCGCTCCATGCTGCGTCCAATTAAACGACTGCAGGAATCTGCCAGAGCCGTGAGCAAAGGTGACTTGACTGTGAAATTGGAAACAGGGCGTAAAGATGAAGTCGGAGAACTGGCGAAGTATTTTGAACGTATGGTTGATAACCTGCGGATGATGATTCTTGGTGTACAGGAAACAACAGAGCAGGTTTCCGCTTCTTCACAGGAATTGTCTGCCAGTGCAGAACAAACCACCAAAGCGATTGAACATTCAACACAGGCCATTCAGGAACTGGCTGAAGGTGCAGAGCAGCAGGTAAACAGCGTGAAAGACGGATCGGGACAGATGAGTCGAATGGCAGAAGATGTTCGAATGATGTCGGAGCGTGTTCAATCGATTACGGCGAATATGCGGAATACGTCCGGCGCGGCCTCTTCTGGTAATGAAGCAGCAGGACAGGCTATGGAGCAGATGAACAGTATCCAGGAAACGGTGGAGCAGCTGGGAACTGTGGTTCAATCTCTGAATGCCCGTTCCGTTGAGATTGGTAGCATGGTGGATGTCATTGCATCCATCTCCAAACAAACGAACTTGCTCGCATTGAATGCATCTATTGAAGCGGCAAGAGCAGGGGATGCGGGTCGTGGGTTTGCAGTTGTAGCCGGTGAGGTACGCAAACTGGCAGAAGAATCTGGAAGCTCGGCAGCGCAGATCGGTGAGGTCGTTCATAATATCCGTCAGGACATGGATGCCGCTCTAATCGCCATGAATGCGGCGCAGACTCGGGTAGGAGAAGGGATTCAGGCCGTGAATACGTCTGGACAATCCTTTGCTCAGATACGGGAGGCGGTGGAAGATGCGGTTCATACATTGGATGACTTGTCCGCAACAACGAAACAACTGGAGAGTGGAGCTTCCCACGTTGCCAAAGCGATGAGCGATATTTCGAATGTGACCCAGGAATCGGCTGCAAATACAGAATCCGTGTCTGCATCTTCCCAAGAACAACTGGCATCGGTAGAAGAGATTGCATCATCCTCGGCACACCTGAACAGTATGGCAGAACAATTGCAAGGACTGCTTGGCATGTTCAAGATGGTAGAGGATACACCGAAGGATAAGGGCAAAGAATAAATCCTAGCATTTTAACACCACAATTTACCATACATTTTATAATAGAAGAAAATAAAGATAGACATTGCTCCTGTAGCCCTGTATAAATATATCGTCTGGTTATTCTGCGCATATAGCGGTGTAATCTTACAAAATAACATCGAATTAACGAAATAATATATTGATACAGGGTACAGCAGGAGGCTCTATGGTATACGTAGCAATACTGATTTTTGTAGTGACGATCACCTTGGTGATCTGGCAACCTCGTGGGTTGGGTATCGGTTGGACTGCCTCGGGCGGGGCATTACTTGCCCTGTTGTGTGGAGTTGTTAGCTTAAATGATGCCTCGGATGTGGCATCCATTGTATGGAATGCAACGTTGGCTTTTGTCGGCATTATTATGATTTCTCTCATTCTCGACGAGACGGGTTTCTTCGAATGGGCTGCCCTGCATATGGCGAGGCTGGCTGGAGGAGACGGTCGCAGACTGTTCTTCTACTCCATTTTACTGGGGGCCGCGGTGTCTGCCCTGTTCGCGAATGACGGTGCGGCACTCATTCTGACGCCAATTGTGCTGGCGATGGTGCGTGCATTGAAGTTTGATGAGCGCATGGTGCTGGCTTTTGTGATGGCGAGTGGATTTATCGCCGATACCACGTCGTTGCCATTAGTGGTCAGCAATCTGGTTAACATTGTATCGGCCGATTTCTTTGGTATTACATTTGTGGAGTATGCGGTACGCATGGTTGTACCCAATCTGTTCTCCATCGTAGCGAGTACGGGGATGTTGTTCTTGTTCTATCGCAAAAGCATACCTCGTCGCTACGACATCTCCGCGGCGCGTGACCCGAAGGAAGCGATACGTGATCCACGGATGTTCCGAATCGCCTGGTTCATGCTTGGGCTGTTATTGGTTGCCTATGCATCCAGTGAGTTTCTGCCGATTCCCGTGTCGGTTATCGTTGGCTCCGTTGCGCTGCTGTTCGCTTTACTGGCACGCAAGAGCGAGGCTGTTGATCTGAAACGGGTAATTAAGGAAGCGCCATGGTCGATTGTGGTGTTCTCGGTGGGCATGTATATCGTCGTATATGGACTGCGTAATGCAGGGTTAACGGATCATCTGAGCCGCTGGCTGGATGCTATAGCAGAGCATGGTCTGCTGGCTGCTTCGCTCGGGATGGGCATCATCGCTGCTGTATTATCATCGGTGATGAACAACCTGCCGACCGTGTTGATTAACCTGCTAGCCATCCAAGGCGCACATACCGAAGGTATCATTCAGGAAGCATTGATCTATGCCAATGTCATCGGTTCCGACCTGGGTCCCAAAATGACCCCAATTGGATCACTTGCCACATTGCTGTGGCTGCACGTGTTATCCCGTAAAGGTGTGAAGATCACATGGGGGTATTATTTCAAAGCAGGCATCATCCTGACGATTCCGACATTGCTAATTACCCTAGCTGGGTTGGCATTGTGGTTATGGATTTTAGGTTAGTAAAATTAGATTTACATTAAGTATTAATAAGATATCTGTTGTAATGTAAAAGGCTGCTCTCACGGCTGGTGCTACGCACTGGCAGCGAGGCAGTTTTTTTTTTCTGCTTCTGTACCTTCTATAGAAGAAATGAATTCTCTATTTCAAATAAGCAGTTAAGCATTTCATAAGGCCAGCCCATTGTAGGGCTGGCCTTCTTTGCCTACTTCCCAGGCTGGAGATTGAAATGCCTGAGATCCAACGAGCGCTGACAAGCACAGTACAGGGAAACCGCGATCGTAGTGGAGGGGACGGAATCGATTCTGAAGAAGCGAAGCGTTCGCCTTTGTCTCCTAATTACAACAATTAAAATTATTGATCAAAGAAATTTGGAGACAACAGCGATCAGAAGAACGATCCGTAACCGGAACGGCCACTCAAGGTATCAGCTACTTAATGTATCTATAAGTAAATTTTTTTCATGGAAATCTGGACACAATACGGATTGAAACAACGTCCGTTCCCGAAGCGGCCACTTCAGCGCAATTTGTCTCAGATAAATTTCAATATACAGCCGATATTTTTAACATTGCGTTTACAAAACACTGATTTTAAGATGACATACCGAAACTACAATGAGTAAAGAGTTGATGGTGAACAAACAAATTCACAAAACGCCATCACTACATTGGGGGAGGAAAACAAAACATGTTTAAAAAGTTGCCGTTTATTTTGATGACCTTAACGTTCGTACTGGTACTCGCAGCATGCGGATCGAAAAATGACGCTGGTACAGAGGGTGCCGCAAGCAATGGATCAGGAGAAGCTGCTACTGAGCTTAGCGGTAACATTCTGGCAGTCGGATCGACAGCATTGCTACCTCTGGTAGAACAAGCTGGACAGAAATTTATGGCAGTTGATGAATATAAGAACGTAACGGTTCAAGTTCAAGGTGGCGGTAGTGGTACTGGTTTGACACAAGTATCTGACGGACAAGCTACAATCGGTAACTCTGATGTATTCGCAGAAGAGAAACTGGAGGACGAAGCCAAAGTAAAAGAACTGGTTGACCATCAAGTAGCCGTAGTAGCTATGGCTCCAGTTAGCAACAAAGATGCAGGTGTAGAAGATTTGACGAAGCAACAACTGGTCGACATTTTCTCCGGTAAAGTGAAGAACTGGAAAGACGTTGGTGGCGCGGATCAAGCAATCGTTATTGTAAACCGTCCAAGTAGTTCCGGTACTCGTGCAACGTTCGAGAAGTATGCATTGGGTGCAAAAATGGATGATATTCAAGGTTCGATTCAAGAAGATTCTTCTGGTAACGTAAAAAAATTGGTAGCTGAAACACCTGGTGCTATTGGTTACCTTGCCCTGTCTTACTTGGATGACAGCTTGCAAGTGTTGAAATACGAAGGTGTAGAAGCAACAGTTGAGAACGTGGAAGCAGGAACTTATCCAGTGTGGGCTTACGAGCACATGTACACTAAAGGTGAGCCGGATGCAGCAACAAAAGCTTTCCTGGACTACATCCTGAGTGACGAAATTCAACAAAACGACGTGACAGAGCTTGGATACATTCCAATGTCAGGCATGAAAGTAAAACGCGATGCAGCAGGTAATGTGGTTCAATAATCTTTGAACTTGCGCATACAGCGAAAGAGGCGGACTTAGGTCCTGCCTCTTTACGCGGTTTGCTCTGAAATAATCCCATATTTTGCATTAATTCTACTATAGAAGGATGGTTGTTATGGAACAGACCGAAGGGGGAACGGTAATGAATAACAAGTTGAAACCGCGCCGGCCCTTAAAAGAGAAACATTATTGGGAAGAGTGGACGGGACGGATCTATACGTCGATTTGTGTCGTTTTCCTGATCGTTGTCATGTTTTCCATTGTTTATTTTGTAGCGTCCAAGGGACTGTCCACATTTTTCCAAAACGGAATAAGCATAAGCGAATTCCTTGGTGGGAAAACGTGGAATCCAACTGGAGAGCCTGCGTTCTACGGGGCATTGCCGTTCATCACAGGTTCTTTCATTACAACCTTGCTTGCGGCATTGATCGCAAGTCCGCTTGGCCTGTGTGCAGCGCTCTTCATGACAGAGATTGTCCCGGGGAAAGGGAAAAAGATCTTGCAGCCTGCGATTGAGCTCTTGTCCGGAATTCCATCCGTTGTGTACGGATTTATCGGTCTGAGTGTCATCGTACCTTTGCTGCGCAGTATCTTTGGTGGAACAGGCGTCGGGATTGCAGCCGGATGTCTTGTTCTGGCGGTAATGATTCTTCCTACGGTGACAAGTATTATGGCAGATGCATTGTCCGCATTGCCAAAAGGTTTACGTGAATCCTCCTATGCACTCGGTGCCACTCGCTGGCAAACCATCTACCGTGTCATTATTCCAACGACTTTGCCAGCTTTGTTGACAGGTGTCGTTTTGGGTATGGCCCGTGCTTTTGGTGAGGCACTTGCTGTGCAGATGGTTATTGGTAATGCACCGCATGTTCCAACATCCTTGCTTGAATCAGCTTCAACATTAACAAGTGTAATTACACTCAGCATGGGTAACACCACGATGGGTTCTGTTCATAACAATGCACTGTGGAGTATGGCGCTTGTCCTGCTGGTGATGACATTTGTCTTCGTCATTCTGGTTCGCCTGCTTGAAAGGAGAAACCGGGTATGAAAATGAAGGCAAAGACGGTAGATAAAATTGCAACATCCGTTATCGTTGTACTGGCCCTGTTCATTGTTATTCTATTGCTCGGTCTGCTTGGCTTCATCATGTATAGAGGCATTGGACATATTAGCTGGAACTTCCTGACAAGCGCACCACAGTTGCTTAAGGGTGGCGGCGGGATTGGTCCACAGCTCTTCAACTCCGTATTCTTGCTTGTTCTGACCTTGATTGTGACCATTCCACTCGGATGGGGCGGCGGGATTTACATGGCGGAATACGCCAAACCAGGCAAGATTACCAGCTTCATTCGTCTGGTCGTTGAAGTATTGTCATCATTCCCTTCCATTGTTATCGGTTTGTTTGGTCTTTTGCTGCTAGTAAATCAATTTGGTCTTGGTTTCTCCCTGATCTCGGGTGCCTTGGCTCTGGCGATCTTTAACTTGCCACTGATGGTGCGTACTACGGAGCAGGCCTTCCGTGCCGTTCCGAAGGAACAGAAGGAAGCAGGTCTGGCGCTTGGACTGTCCAAGTGGAAGATTATCACTTCGATTCTGCTACCTGTGGCATTGCCGAGTTTGATTACGGGTACGATCCTGGCATCGGGCCGGATCTTCGGTGAAGCAGCAGCGCTGATGTTCACCGCAGGTATGAGTAGTCCACCATTGGACTTTACAGATTGGAATCCGACGAGTCCAAGATCACCGCTTAATCCTTTCCGTCCGGCAGAGACACTTGCTGTCCATATCTGGAAAGTGAATAGTGAAGGCATTGGGCCAGATTCCAAAGAAGTGGCAGCTGGGGCATCCGCCGTGCTTGTCATTCTCGTGCTGGCGTTCAATCTAAGTGCACGCTGGATCGGTCGGGTTGTATTCCGCCGCATGACAGCTTCGAAATAAGGAGGAACCAACATGGCCATACCTTTTGGTACGGAACAGTTAAGCATATATTATGGACATTTTCAGGCGGTCAAACAGATCAGCCTGGCGTTTCCCGAAGCGAGCGTAACGGCGCTTATCGGGCCGTCTGGTTGCGGTAAATCCACGTTCCTCCGGTCACTCAATCGGATGAACGACGAGATTGCCGGTTCCCGCACAGAGGGGCATATCTGGATGGACGGTAACGATCTGAATGAGCCTGGAACCGATGTAATCAAGCTTCGCCAGAAGATTGGCATGGTGTGGCAGAAGCCAAATCCTTTTCATAAGTCCATCTACAACAATATCGCGTTTGGCCCCCGCTACCGTGGTACGAAGAGTAAGAAGGCACTGGATGAAATTGTGGAAAAAAGCTTGCGTCGTGCTGCGCTCTGGGACGAAGTGAAAGACAGGCTGAACGAGTCAGCTCTGTCTCTCTCGGGTGGACAACAGCAGCGTCTATGTATCGCCCGCGCTTTGTCTGTTGAACCACAGATTCTGCTGCTCGATGAGCCGGCATCTGCACTTGACCCGGTATCTACGGGTAAAGTTGAAGAGTTGATTACCGAGCTCAAGAAGGAGCTGCGGATTGTTATTGTTACCCATAACATGCAGCAGGCGGCACGCATCTCGGATTATACAGCTTATTTCTATCTGGGAAGCATGATTGAGCACGGGGATACAGAACATATTTTCACGAACCCGGACAATCGTCTGACGCAAGAATACATTATGGGACGTTTCGGTTAATTGGATCATGGAGTGTCACATAGAGCAACAGACAGAGAGATTAAGAAATAAATAGAGACAAAAGGAAGCACAATGCCTGGACGGTTGTTCGGGGGTTGTGCTTTTTTAATTTAATTCTGGAAAAATTTGCTGTATGTAAAGCAATCATGCTACGATATTTAGTAATAAGAGAACGTTTACATTACTTTGAAGGAGATGTTGATAATCACTACGGATCAGGTGTCTTACGACCATATGGCAGCTCAGATTATACAGAACTACACTATTGAAAAACCTGTCGTTTCATATATTCGCCACAATGAGAATCTGACGTATCATGTCGTTGATGAAGCAAGCGGGCAGAAGTATCTGCTACGTATCCATCAAGCTGCATATGCAAGTATGACCGGCATTCAGCATACGCCTCCTGCGCTGGAGGCAGAGATGAACCTGCTTCATGAGTTAAATGCAACGACAGCATTGCGCGTGCAGCATCCGGTACGCAATGTATCGGGTGAATGGGTAACGGTATGGATAAGTGAGGAAGGGAAAGAGATCTGTTGTACGGTACTGAAGTGGATTGAGGGAAGGGACATCCAGCAGGGAGAACGCCTGACAACAGAGCAGATCTATGACCTGGGTGCACAACTACAGATGCTTCATCAATACGGACGTGTACAAGAGACGCCCGAAGCCACTAAGGGAACGGTTGAAGGCAGAGGAGTGGTGGATAGCAACGATCATCAGCGGACAGGAAGAGAGATGAGCCAGACAGATCGGACAAAGATACGCCCGGCATATGGCAATATCCATGAGAACTTGGTCATGCTAGGTCAGCTAGAAGAAGGCGTCCGACTTGGGATTTTTACAACGGAAGACTTCGATCTGCTTCGTGAGACGTTTGAGAACATTAATGAGCAGTTAGCAACGTACCCGCAGCACGGGGAGACATGGGGGATCATTCATGGGGATATTACTCGCAACAATCTTCTGATAACGGATCAGGGCATATCCATGATTGATTTTTGTCTACACGGTTATGGTTATTATCTTTTTGATGCCGGAGGGGCAGCGCTTATGTTCAATCGGGAGGAACGTGACATATTCTTATCCGGTTATACAAAACAGATCGCGCCACTGACGGATCGTGATATCCGATTAATGGAAGGGTTTATGTTGATCTTTACGCTGGGTTATTATGCCTTTCAGATGGCGAATGAGTCGAGGCACGAATGGATGAAAGATCGCATGCCGAAGCTGTGCAGTAAGTATTGCAGACCCTATGTACAGAACAAGAGCATCTTCTACGAACTGTGACGCCTACTTGTATACTGCATATACATACAGGATGATCATTACCCAGCGAAGGCTGGCGGAGGAGGCATCCAAGTATGGCTGTTTTATCAACGGGACCCATTGAAAATAATATTGTCGCGGGAAGTGGGCGCCCTACCCAGAGAATTACGGTAAGACTGGATAATCGGAATACAATTAGTATTTATACGGTCCTGGTTCAAGGATATAATTTGGTAGGCGTACGCTCATTATATATTGAAGAGTTGTTCAATGTTCTGCCTAATCAGGTAATAACCAAAGATTTTTATGCGGATTTGGACGGGTTTGAATTTGTTTTTACAACGGGGGATAGTGCCGTGGAGGAGGTGCAGATTTCGGTCTGGGGGAAAAACCAGAATGGAGAACTGGTCACCGCCCACCGTCTCGTATCTGAGGAATTACTGGGGGCATACAGTGGTATTTCAGGTGTAACTGGAGCCACCGGTTTTACAGGTGCAACAGGTGTGACAGGAACGACCGGAGATACTGGTGTTACAGGTGCAACGGGAGTTACTGGAGCGACTGGAGTCGCTGGGGATACGGGTGCAACAGGTGTAACGGGAGCGACCGGATTCACTGGAGTTACAGGTGCAACGGGAGTAACGGGAACGACAGGAGTCACTGGAGATACGGGAGCAACAGGACTGACGGGAACGACTGGAGATACAGGTGCGACAGGTGTAACGGGAGCGACCGGATTCACTGGAGTTACAGGTGCAACGGGAGTAACGGGAACGACAGGAGTCACTGGAGATACGGGAGCAACAGGACTGACGGGAACGACT
>NZ_JAULSQ010000013.1:0-178248 GCF_032452295.1 Paenibacillus sp. ClWae2A | reverse complement strand
AGATACAGGTGTGACAGGTGTCACGGGAGCGACTGGAATTACAGGAGATACGGGTGTAACGGGAGCAACTGGAGTCACTGGGGATACAGGAGCGATAGGTGTAACGGGAACAACCGGATTCACAGGAGCTACGGGTTCGACAGGTGTAACGGGAGCGACCGGAGTCACTGGAGTTACAGGTCCGACAGGCGTAACGGGAGCGACCGGAGTCACTGGTGTGACAGGTGCAACGGGAGCAACCGGATTCACTGGAGTTACAGGTGCGACAGGCGTAACGGGAACGACCGGAGTCACTGGTGTTACAGGTGCGACGGGCGTGACAGGGACGACAGGAGTCACTGGTGTGACAGGTGCAACGGGAACGACCGGAGTCGCTGGCGATACAGGTGTAACGGGAGCAACCGGATTCACTGGAGTTACAGGTCCGACAGGCGTAACGGGAGCGACCGGAGCCACTGGGGTTACAGGAGCGACAGGCGTGACGGGAACAACCGGGACGGCTGGTGTAACCGGAGCAACGGGAGCGACCGGAGCCACTGGGGTTACAGGAGCGACAGGCGTGACGGGAACAACCGGGACGGCTGGTGTAACCGGAGCAACGGGAGCGACCGGAACCACTGGGGCTACAGGAGCGACAGGCGTGACGGGAACAGCCGGGACAGCTGGTGTAACGGGAGCAACGGGAGCGACCGGGGCCACTGGTGCAACAGGAGCTACCGGATCGACAGCAGCAGCTGCTCCTGCAGATTCTTCCCTGTTTGCTGATAGTCAGACAACGGCGTTGCCTCTTCCATTGACCGGTGAAACAACCATTCAGACCCTCAATGTACCCGTGGTGGCAGGTCAACGCGTTAAAATCGATAATAGTACACAAGTAGCAGTAGTTGTAGGGTCTAACTGGAGTATTGCGTATAACATTAACCTGAGGCGTAACGGAGTTCTAATTAATCAATTGCAACTCTCAAGGACCGGGAATGCTGCGGGAACGTTGAGGTTTCTTTCTTCTAACACTTACGTGGATACTTCTCCTGCGACAACGACTAACGCATATACGATAAGTATTGAATTTACGACAACCAGCAACGTCACGAGTGCCTCAGCGGAAGTGAGAAATGTGAATGCTATTCGCTTCAGTTAAAATAGACATTGGACTTATGGTAATTACACGTTACTTTTGTTGACATATATGATATTGTACATTACTCTATGGGTATACACGATCAAAAATTTAGAAATGTACCATTCCGATTAAGAATCAAATTAAGATAATACAGCGGATGATAACGAGCGGGAGAGACCTGAGTTAGCTGAGCAAAATGGCTAGTGTTCAGGCACCGAAGGAGCAAGCTGCTGCGCACCCGGTGCAGTGGTTAATCTCTCAGGTAAATGTACCATCGTTGGACGCAACTCTGGAGAGTGCGCGAACTGCGCCACCCAAGGGGTATATGATCAGTCATTCCGGTGACCTTGTCTGTAACCACAGGCAGTGCACCTTGTCGTGAGACACTGCTGATCGTGAAACTCTCAGGTATCGAGGACAGAGAGAGGGCCTAAGGCCTTCTGCTGTCCTTTTTTGATGTCATCATATCCAAAATAAGGGACATTGTGGATGGAACTCCTGGATCGAAATGACGAATACATTTTACAAATATGAATCATGATTATTAATGGAGGGTTACAAGGTGCGATTTAAAGATGTTTTCTCAATTATTGGTCCGTCGATGACGGGGCCTTCAAGTTCACATACAGCTGGAGCAGCAAGGTTAGGGAGAATTGCTCGTCAGTGGCTAGGGTGTACGCCTGAACGTGCCCGGCTGACGTTATACGGTTCATTCGCTGATACGTATCAGGGGCACGGAACAGATCTGGCACTGATCGGCGGTCTGCTGGACTATGTCACAGACGATCCACGTATCCCGGATGCGGAGCGATACGCAGAGGAAGCGGGCATGGAGGTTGAGTTTTATACAAGTGGCCTGCCTGCTCCTCATCCAAATACGGTCAAAATTGAGTTGTGGCATGGAGAACGTGCCTGCTCCTTGATCGGTGCATCCATTGGTGGTGGTAGTGTATCGGTGCATTCGATGAATGATTTTCGTGTTCAGATTAGTGGTGAGTTTCCGACACTTGTTCTGCGGCATGCAGACAAAGCAGGGGTGCTTGCGTCGGTAACGTCCACGATCAGTTCATCCGGGGTTAACATCGGCTATATGCAGGTGGACCGGAAAGCCCGTGATGGCGAAGCACTTACCGCGATGGAAATGGATGGTGTGCCTAATCCTGATATGCTCAAGCGTCTAAAGGAGCTGGACCATGTGCTGGACATTCGTGTTATCGATTTGAAGAGAGGAGTTGATTCGGATGCGGTTTAAACATTTGCACGAGCTGAATACGATCTGTACAGCAGAATCCAAAACCATCGCTCAGCTAATGATCGAGGAGCAGGTTCAGGAGACCAATACACCGGAAGCGGATGTTGTGAAGCAGATGTCTGAATATTATCAGGTGATGAAGGAAGCGGTACGCAAAGGGTTAACGGAAGATACAACATCACGCAGTGGATTAACAGGTGGAGACGGTAAAAAAATGGCCGAGTACATTCGCAAGGGTGAGACTTGCTCAGGTGATGCTTCCGCACTTGCCATGGCGTATGCCCTGTGTGTATCTGAAGTGAATGCCTCCATGGGCCGGATTGTGGCAACACCAACGGCAGGTTCCTGCGGCATTATCCCGGGTGTGTTTATCAGTTCACAGGAGCGGTTTGGCTGGACGGACGAACATTTGGTGAACGGGTTGTTCTGTGCGGGAGCAATTGGTTATGTTATTGCCAACAATTCATTTATCTCAGGTGCGGAAGGTGGCTGTCAGGCGGAAGTGGGTTCCGCGATTGGCATGGCTGCGGGTGCCATGGTTGAACTGCGTGGAGGTACACCGGAGCAGGTCGTTCATGCCGTAGGCTTGGCGTTAAAAAATACACTGGGCCTGATCTGCGATCCGGTCGCAGGCCTCGTTGAAATTCCGTGCATCGTCCGTAATGGACTGGGTGCAGTTACGGCGCTGGCTGCGGCTGACATGGCCCTGGCCGGAGTGCGTAGTGCCATTCCGTCAGATGAAGTCATCGACGTCATGCTGGAAGTAGGCAGTGCGATGCCGAGCCGCCACCGGGAGACAGCCCAGGGCGGGTTGGCCCAAACGCCAACAGGCCGCAAAATGATGCAGAAGCTGGCTAAACCAAAGGCAAAGCGTGCCGAGCCTGAGCCAAAGTCCCCTGCTGGAAATGATGTAGAACCTAAGGTGTAACAGGGATTGATATGAATTAAATCTAACGCTAACCCGTGGAACCTTGAGCCTTGATTATTACAGTTGAAGTAGAGCTCCCTGCGTGATATGAAAAGCCGATACCAATCTTCCTAGTGAAGAGAGGTATCGGCTTTTTTTGTCTTTATCCAACAAAGAAAAATAAAAATATTGACGATCTATATATCAAGTTGATATATTAACAAATGTTATATATCAACTTGATATATATAAGGCGAAACAAAACTAAAGGAGATGGATAGAATGAAAGGAATTATCCAGACGAGTCTGCTGTTTTTGAAAAATGGAGCTACTATTGTGGGTTTAATTACGGCCGTGCTGTTTCAGGTGTTTTTTAACATCATCTGGCTTAGTGGATACGATCACGTTAATGAGAGAATGACTGAGCTAGCTGTAACTATTGTGAATGAAGACGGGGCTGCAGCTGAGCCTTTGGCCGAGTCTTTGGCAGCGGGTCTGAATTTCGAGATCAAACCATCTGAATCGATACAAGAAGCGAGACAGATGTTAACGGACCGGGATGTATACATGATCATTGAGATTCCATCAGGTTTCATGCAGCAGGCAGAAGACTTGTCGAAGCCGATGGCAGTTAAGTATGTGATGAACGAATCGAATGTGGCTACCGTGAAAAGTGTGATGCAGAACGTAGCCGCACAAGTTACAGCGACATTGAACCGTGAAGTACAACAGGAGGCTATTCACGGAGTGCTGAATCAATCCGGTATGACTGCTGATCAGGCCGATGCGTTGGCGCTGGGGTTATCTTCACGTGTTGAGGCAGAGGTGGAGCGGCAGAATCCTGTTGATAATTTTGCTTCCTCGATGGTACCGATGTTGATTGTAACGGCTACGTTTACCGGAGCGATGTTGCTAACCATGAATCTGCAAAAGGTTTCTGGTGAACTGAGTGGCAGGGCAGGGAAATGGGAGCGCTTCTGGGCACGTAACATCGTTAATCTTGGTGCGGCATTTATCGTTTCGCTCGTTGGCTCGGGTATGATGCACATTATGGGGGTATCATCAGCAGACGGTTGGTTCATGTTATGGCTGTTCCAGTTACTAATCACCATATCTTTTCTATTCATGGCTCAATTGAGTTTGCTGTTGCTTGGCAATGCTGGAGCTTGGTTAAACAGTGCGCTGTTACCTCTGCTTATGCTGTCCTCGGGATCAACGATTCCGCGAGATGTAATGCCTGAGTTCTACCAATTTATCGGTCATTATCTCCCAGCGACTTATGCTGTAGAAGGGATGATGAACCTTGTGCTCGGAGGAAACGGAATCGGCCGGGATGCGATGTTGCTCGCCGTAATCGGTGGTGTAACACTGACTCTGGGTGCGCTTTGCACCTGGATCAGACGCTCCGGCCCGGTACGTTCTGAAGCTCGTAGGGAGGACCAGCCTGCTGCTGTGCCTGTTGCACTGAAAGCAACCGTTTCGTCATCTGATCATTGAACAAGGGGTACTGATTGTGATACGTTAAGGGGAATGGAAAGGAGCGGTACACCGATGAACACGCAGCATGTCATCCTCGGAATACTGCACAATCAGCCAAGTTCCGGATACGAGATCAAGCAGTACTTTGAACAATATTTTTCATTTTTCTTTGATGCCAGCTTTGGCACCATATATCCTACACTTGCGAAGATGGAAAAGTCAGGATTGCTGACTAAGGAATCGGTGAAGCAGGAAGGGAAACCTGATAAGAACGTGTATTCATTGACCCCTGAAGGAGCAGCGCAATTTCACGCCTATTTAATGAGTCCTTTGGAAGCTGAGGTATTTCGTTCTGATTTTCTGATGCGTTTGTACTTCGGAGAGTTGGCGGATGAAGATACCGTAACGGGTTGGATCTCGACCCAGTTGAAGCGCAAGGAATTGTTATATGCTGAACTTCAGCGCCAGATGGAAGAATTCGGTGAACACATTTCGCCTGCACAGCGTCTGTGTCTGCAAGTGGGGCTTGTACAATATGAGGCCACCATCCAGTTGCTCAAGGAACAGCTGGTTCAGCCAGAGTAATCCATGGTCATAATGAATAACGTCAAAATCAAATAGGCACTCATCAGATCCGGAACAGGTCTGTGAGCGCCTATTTGGTTTTTATATTCCGATGAAGTGCACCCATGTCCGGTCTTGCATAAAAGCAAATACATCTTGGTGTTTATGTGAGACTAGTACTCAGTACGGCATATCCATACGCGGGCAGTTCAATGGCGAGCACGCCATCTTCCTTGGCGGTACGATGGTTTCCGCCGAATAACTCGGTCCATTCCTCGTCACCAGCCTCCAGCTCGACAATAGCCGTCTCTTCTGATCGATTGAACAGAACCAGAATGCGTTCCTCCTCATTTTGCCGCTCAAATACCAGTTGGCTGCCATCAGGACGAGCCTGCAAGAAACGAACGGTGCCTTCTGCACGCAGGGCAGGATGAGCATGACGCAGGGCGATCAGTTTCTGATAAAAGTCGAACAGCTCTCGGTCCTGCTTCGCTTCATCCCATTCCATGCATTTACGGCAGCCCGGATCATGTTCGCCGTCCATGCCAATCTCGTCTCCGTAATAGATGCACGGAGCACCCATATAACTGAACTGGAACAACGCAGCCAGCTTCATCTTGCGCTGGTCACCTTCACACAGCGTGAGCAGCCGCGGGGTATCGTGGCTGTCCAGCAAATTAAACGCCACTTCGCTGGCCTGAAGCGGGTAACGGGACAACTGTCGCCCGATGGAGTTCGCGAACTGTTCGGCGTGCATCGTATTTTTCACAAAGAAAGCATTCACGGCATCGGTAAACGGATAGTTCATAGACGCATCGAACTGGTCGCCTTGCAGCCAGGAAGAAGACTCGTTCCATACTTCCCCCAGAATATAGGCATCCGGATTAGCGGCTTTGACTACACGGCGGAAATCACGCCAGAATGCATCATCCACTTCGTCTGCCACATCCAGTCGCCATCCGTCCGCACCCACTTCCTTGATCCAGTACTCGGCAACCTCCAGCAGATAGGCCTTCACCTCGGCATTCTCCGTATTCAGCTTTGGCATGTGCGCTTCGAATCCGAAGGTCTCATAGGTAGGAATGCCTTCCTTCACGTCCAGCGGGAATTCATGTACATGGAACCAGTCCTTGTATTTGGATTGTTCTCCGTTCTTCTGCACATCCACAAACGGCGCAAATGTCTTCCCGGAATGGTTGAACACAGCATCCAGAAGTACGCGAATTCCACGTGCATGGCACAGCTCGACAAGTCGTTTCACGGTATCTGCATCACCAAAATGCCGATCTACCCGCAGGTAGTCTTCGGTATCGTATTTGTGATTGGTGGTGGCTTCGAAGATGGGTGTGAAGTAGATCGCATTAATGCCAAGATCGCTGATGTAATCCAGGTGGTCGATCACGCCCTGAAGGTCACCGCCGAAGAAATTGAAAGGTGTCGGCTCGCCACCCCACGGCTCTACCTTTTCTGGACTAATATCCGGGTTGCCGTTGGCAAATCGTTCTGGAAAAATTTGATAGAACACGGCATCCTTAACCCATGCAGGGGGTGTGAATACAGCTCCGGCATGAATATAAGGGAACTGGAACATACGACCCGGATCGTCCGGTTCTTCTTTCTGGAAGTCCGTCTCGGTCATCCAGATCTGTTCGTCTCCGTTTTTGAGCAGAAAAGTGTACTTCAATCGGTGGTAGGGAGGTTTCACCTCACCCTCGTAATAATCGAACATGGAGTCAGAGGTGAACTTCGTTAAGGGAACCAGCGCTTTGGTTGCATCCCACGCATATTTATCCCCGGTCAGGGCATGTACCTCGGTCAGATCATTCTTTTTGGCACGCAGGCGCAGGTGGATTGTATCTTGGTCATAGGCATAGGCCCAGTTTCGTTTCGGTTGATGATAGATGGCTTCCAGCAGCATAATGAAATTCCTCCCGTCAGGTGTAGAACTGATATGTACTTGGTAGACTTGATTGATATAACAATCCTCCACGTTAATGGATAAGTTATAATTAGCATGTGTGGTCACGTATAGGAATTCAACATTGTTTCAACAAGACATGAATCCATATGTTATAGACAGCTTTTATTATGATGATGCTCAGATATATCATTAACCCAATGGGGACAGAAAGGAAACGAATATTCGGATGAAAACCAAACTGTTATATATTGAAGATGATACGGAAATTGCGACTTGGGTCAGAGCCGATCTGGAGGAGCGCGGTTATGAGGTGGTATGGCTGGGCAGTGGCGAAGGTGCAGCGGAGGCTGCTGTTGGTTGCTCACTCATTATTCTGGATGTCATGCTGCCCGGGCTGGATGGATTTACGGTGGGCCAGCGACTGAAAAAAGAACATCCCGCCGTGCCCATTGTCATGCTCTCGGCCAGAACGTCCATTGACGACAAATTGCATGGTCTTGATTTTGCCGATGACTATGTCACCAAACCATTTCATCCCGATGAATTGGCAGCGCGAATTGAGGTCCAACTGCGTAAGGCGGGAACTGCGGTCTCATCGGATTCAGCTCTGAAGCTGGATCATCTCTCCATCTATGAGAAGGACAACCGGATCGTCAATGAGGAGACGGGGGATGAGATTGTTTTATCGGGAAAACAGTTCCACATCTTCGCCTATCTGCTACGACATATGGGCATGATTCGAACCAAAGAGCAGATCTATGAAGCCGTCTGGAACGAGCCCTATCTGGATGGAGACAAGACTTTGATGGTACATATTCGACATCTACGCGAAAAGCTGGAGCTTGATCCGGCCAATCCGGTCGTTATTCAGACGGTCCGCGGTGTGGGATATCGTGTGAAGAAGCCATGATCCGACGGTTCAGAGCAAGGAAGACGATGAATGGAGAATGGAAAGGAGAACCGCGCATAGATCCTAAGCATAAGCAAACCAAGCAGGGCAAGCTACGCTTTGGGCGGTCCTTGATGTCCAGATATATCATCCTGATTCTGGCGGCCGTATTATTCGTGCCCGTCGTTCTGCCGATCATATCCATCATTTATGTGGTCGTGGTGAATAACACAAATACGAATCAAACGGCACCCTATGGTGATGTTACCCGGATCAGTAACCTCTGGTCGCGTGAAGCAGAAAATCTAGATGGTGCTTCAGATGAGGAAATTAAGGCCCGTTTGGAGCAATTACATGCATCTTATCCCAAATCTTCCATGTATCGTGTGAATGCTAACGGTGAAACCCTCTTCATTATCGGTGGTGAGGGTGTAACCATTCAGAAATCCACATCCCCGGACGGCAGGACAGACACAACATTGAGATGGTCACTGGACTCCGGGCAAACGGCAGAGACTCGAATTCCAGCCATATGGAATGTGAACAACACAATACAATTCATGAAAGAAGCTTCCTTTCGCGATCCATTGACTGTAGTTGCATATATTGGCGGGGCTGAACAGGACAAAGGACAGGGCTTCATGATCATTGAAGTGCCCCGATCACTTCTGCAAATGACACAGAGTAACTGGCCGATGGAGCTCCTGTATCTCGGCATTGTCATGATCATCATCTTTCTGAGCTTCATCATGATGTCGATTCTCTTCTTCGCACGCATTCGCAAACGACTTATTCGTTTGCAGACGGCCATGATGACCACGGGCAAGGAGGGCATCCCGCTTCCGGTAGATATCCGCCGGTCAGACGAAATTGGTCAACTGGAGGAATCATTTAACCAGATGGTGTATCAACTGTCCAACAGCCGCCAGCGTGAACGCGAGGAAGAACAATTACGCAAACGTCTCATTGCCGGGCTCTCCCATGATCTGCGTACCCCGCTAACGGTGATTCGTGGACATATGCATGCTTTGCACAAGGAAGAGCTGAGCGAGCAAGGTGACCGTTCATTACATCGCATGGAATCGAAGATGGAGGACCTCGGTGGGCTCATTGACAACATGTTATCCTACAATTTGCTCACAAGCGGGAAATATACGCTGAAGCTGGAAGAGAAAGATATGCTGCGGATTGTCAGGGAAACGGCGGCGGCCTGGTACCCGGTCTGGGAGAAAGAGCAATTTGAAATTGATATTGACCTGCCAGAGGAACCGCTGATCTGGCATATGGATGAACAGGGCATGCGCCGTATTCTCGATAATCTGTTCCAGAACGTGATCCGACATGCTGCCAGCGGGAAGTATATTGGCATATCGACCCAGGAGATTCAGGGTGAGACAGCCATCGTTATTCAGGATCGGGGTCCGGGAATGCAACAGGATTCCGACACCAAAGGCACAGGTCTGGGCTTATCCATTGTAGATCTGTTGATTCGTGAGATGGGACTGCGCAAGCGGGTAGACAGTTCCGATGCGGGTGTCCAGACATATATCTACAGTGGTAAGGGAAACAGTGGAAACAACCAACCGCTGAGATAGCTTTTTTAAACTAAACTTAAACTAGAGACTACTTTGGCTTTAACCTTGGAAGGTTACGATAGTTCCGAGGTGATCATACAGTGAGTGAAAATATTATTCAAACGGCGAATTTATGGAAAACATACCGGGACCGTGCAGCGGTCCGTGAACTTGATCTGCATATTAAAAAGGGAGATATTTACGGCTTCCTCGGTCCCAACGGTGCCGGCAAAACAACAACGATTCGCATGCTTCTCGGCTTAATTAAACCAACCAAAGGCGTGATCCGTATCTTTGACAAGGATATCCGCAAGGATCGCATGGATATTCTGCGCCGTGTGGGCTCATTGGTCGAATACCCGTCCTATTACGGACATCTGAACGCAGTAGAGAATCTGGAAACCTTGCGCCGCATTATCAATGTCCCGAAATCAAGAATTGCTGAAGTGCTATCCATTGTAGATCTTACTAAGGATGCCAAACGTTCAGTGAAGGGGTATTCCCTTGGGATGAAGCAACGTCTGGGGATTGCCAGCGCTTTACTGGGTGAACCGGAGCTGCTGATTCTGGACGAGCCAACGAATGGGCTTGATCCTGCCGGCATTCAGGAGATTCGGGAACTGATCAAACGCATGCCTCTGGAACATGGCATTACCGTTCTGGTTTCCAGCCACTTGCTGAGTGAAGTCGAACAGATGGCAAGCCGCGTTGGTATTATCCGTGAAGGCAAGATGGTGCTTCAGGATACCATCGCAAGTCTGCATAGTCAGACGGGTAGCTCTATCCGGTTAACGGTTTCCGAGCCGGAAGAGGCTATGAAGCTGGCGAGAGAACAGGGGCAATTTGGCCAGCGACAAGGATCTGCGTTAACGTTCCCTTATATGGATAACAGTTCAGTGGCACTGCTTGTGCGCCGATTAATTGAGCAGGATCATGATGTGTATCGTGTAGAGGAACAGCGTCAGTCGCTGGAAGATCTGTTCATGCGGGTCATTGGCGAGGGGGCTTCCATATGACCGGGCGTGCATTATCGTCAGACTGGCTCAAGATTCGGGGGAAAGGGATCTGGTTTCTTGTCTTTCTGGCCCCTCTTGGATTGACAGCGATGCAGGCGCTTAATTTTGGCTTACGGTTGGACTATCTGAAAGAGCAGTATGCAGATAACCTGTGGGGCGGATTATTGGGCAATGTGGTTGTCTTTGTGCCCTTGTCTCTGATGCTGGGAGCAACCATTCTCAGCTCCATGATTGCTAATGTTGAGCATGAACAGGGATCGTGGAAACAGTTGCTCGCGATGCCGATTTCCAGACCAGCCGTGTATTTAGCCAAGTTCTTGCTTGCTTGTGTGCTGCTGGTGATCTCCTGCCTGCTGCTAACCGCAGGAATTGTAGGTCTGGGTCTGATCCTCGGATTCCATGCCAGTGAGATCCCTTGGACACATGCGATCAAGCTGGGGCTATTGCCTTTGGCTGGTGCACTTCCGGTGTTGTCACTGGAGTTGTGGCTTACGATGGTTAACAAAAATCAGGCGCTTCCCGTCACCCTGGGCATCGTTCTCGCGATAACGGGCATGTTCTCGCTCAGTATCTCACCGAGCTTTCCGCTCGCATGGGCACAGATGGCCTGGAATGGGCCCAATCCATACCTCTATGCAGGCATGGGAGCAGGTCTTGGGATATTGATCCTGTTGATAGGTATGGTGCATTTTAGCCGGAAGGATGTGGCCTGATATGAGCTTTGCGACAACGTACTTCCGAATTTTGTCCGCTGAACGATTGAAAATGGGCAAGTCACCCATATGGCTCCTGATTCTGCTGAGTCCACTCATTGCGCTGCTCATCGGACTGTTGTCCACGCCATCGGGGAATTGGCAGGTATTGATGACCACGATGGTTTTCCTGCACGGATTGTTATTGTTACCGATGCTGACTGGTGTGTTTACGTCCTTTGTCTGCCGTTTCGAACATGCAGGGGGAGGGTGGAAACAGATGCTGGTTTTGCCACTCACACGTTCAGGTGTATATGCAGGTAAGCTGACGATTGTACTCATGCTTCTGGCGGGTACGCAAGTATTGTTGCTGATGTCCATTCTGCTGGCAGGCATGGTTCACGGCATTACGATGCCGGTACCTTGGGGATTCTTGGCGAGCAAACTGCTGCTTGGGTTGCTGGCCTGTGTACCCTTGTCTGCCTTGCAGATGTTTGTTTCCCTGGTGTGGAGCAGCTTTGCCGCACCGCTCGCGCTGAATTTTGCACTGACAGTGCCGAATATTCTTATCGTAAACTCGGCTACATATGGGCCGTATTATCCATGGGCACAACCGATGATTCTGATGACACCAATGGATGGGGGAGGTTTCGGAGCCTATAATGTACCACTGATGACAATGCTGGCAGTTGTCGGAGGCAGTGCTGTTATTTTTATTGGAATCGGCATGATGTATTTTGCAAAAAAAGAAATCTGAATAATCCATTACGCACTTGGTTATCGTAGATCAAAATCCTCTTTAAGCAAAACATGCAAAGCTCTATTGTATGTATGCTTCAGGAGGATTTTTTCTAATGTCTTACCCACCCATCATGAATGGTCAGCTCCCGAATGATTTTGGCTGGTGCCCCGGCTACAAGTGTATTTTCGGGTACATCTTTGGTTACCGTACTTCCTGCTGCCACGACTGCATTTCTGCCAATGGTCACTCCGGGCAGAATGAGCGCGCCTGTACCGATCCAGACATTATCCTGAATCACAATTCGCTTGGCAGTCTGGCTCCCGTCATCCAGAGAGTCAATCCGGTGATAGGCACTGTCAAATATGCTTGTTCGAGGACCAATCATGACGTTATTGCCGATGGTCACTTCAACGTTAGCGGCAATCCCCACACCGGCATTAATCATGACGTCATCGCCAATCGTTAATCGCGCGCCCTTGACCACGGTTAACTGGGTTCCCCAAGGTTTGCCTATGATGTTAAGTCGCTTTCCCACCTGCAAGTCACCCAATCTATTCAGATAAACCTTACCCCGAATTCGTGGCAGCAGGCCCATAGCGGGCTGAATTTTACCAAAGATGGCCAAGCCTCTTAGTTTACCGTAAGCAATTTTAACTCTGTTGGGCAGCATGATTCATCCGTCCTCTCCGTAGTCGAAAAACGTTTTTTAACGATTATAGCCTTTTTGATACAAATTGTATCGTTATTTTTACATCGAGGCATCGTAAGAGTGCTAACAAATTTGAGGAGTCTTATTCAAGGATTTGAAGTGATCCCAGAAATCTAAGGAACTTGAGACATGTTATATCCAATGAAACAACCGTTTGCAGCGTTTATATCAGGAGATTTATGGGGATTAACGTGTCTGATGTTCTTTTCGCCAGAATCAGCTGCCTTGAACTTCAAGTTTGTGAGAGGCTTACATTGATCCTTGTATAACTTGCTTGCCTTTGAAGACGCCTCCTACGTAAAATCAAAATTCCAAGTATTACATCACACATCATGTGAATTGGATCATAGATTGTAAGCAAAATGAGACGAGAATCTGGTAAAATAAAAAAAGCTGTTTCTAGGCAGGCTTACATGGTTATTCGAGGGTAGGCCCATTTTTGTAAGGGATAATTAATCCCTGCTGTTAGATGAAGAAAGTGGCTGAGAAAAGAGGGGTAAGCCTTGGATATTAATAAAACGGAAACCCTGAAGCGCATTATTTCTGAGGGAAGTTCTTACCAATCACTGTTTTTTAACCATCCGGATGCCATTTATGTAATGGACATCCATGGAAACTATATTGATGCTAATCCCTCGGTAGAGCGGATATCTGGGTATACACTGGATGACTTGATTCGTATGAATCAGAGTGAGATCTGTCCTCCGGACAGTGAAAATTCACGCAAACAATACATTAAAGAGGTACTGGCTGGACGTTCAGTCAGTAATCCCATTACTTTTTATCATAAAGATGGTTCCCTGAAACAGGCAGAGATAACGTATGTGCCTATAACGGAGGGAAAAGAAGTTGTAGGAATCTATGGCATTGCCAAAGATGTTACCGATATCCTGGAAGTGCAACGTGAGCTTAAGGAGGCACAGGAGAAATATCAGGTGCTGGCTGACCATGCACAAGATCTGATTACAACTTGTGCTACGGATGGCGAGTTATTATACGTTTCCCCTTCCGTGTACACCTTACTGGGTTATAAGCCGGAGGAAGTCATAGGAAAGTCCTTCAAGGATTATTGTTATCCGGGAGATTATCCGGACTCTATGGATCTTTCCAAGATCGGCAATGGCTGCAAGATGCGTGTGTTGCACAAGAAGGGACATTATATCTGGATGGAGACATTGGCGAAACCTGTGGCCGGAGAACGTGGGAAGACTACCCAGATTGTAAGCATCAGCAGGGATATCACCCAGCATAAAGATGCGGAAAGACGTCTTCGGGAAAGCCGTCAGCGATACAGATCGTTGTTCGAACATAACCCGGCAGCTGTGTATTCATTGAATCTGGAAGGTAAATACAGCGCAGTGAACAGCAAACTGGTGCAAATGTTGGATATTTCGCGCAATAAGCTTATTGGCCAATCTTTTTTATCCAATCTGGATAAATGCGAAGTGCAATATGGCAAACATTATTTTGACATGGTGAAGCAAGGCGAACCGCAATATTATGAGACCCGAGTCGTTAATTCAAGTGGTCGGAAGATTGAAGTATCTGTTACGAATGTGCCCATTATTGTGGATAAGGAAATGGTGGGCGTCTATGGGATCGTGTCCGATATTACCGAGCGCAAGGAATACACGGAACGGATTCAGGAGCTCAGCAAGCAACATGAGCTGATTCTCAACACGGTTACGGAAGGAATATTTGGTTTGGATGCGGATGGAATCACCATGTTTATGAATCCAGCAGCAGCTTCGATGTTCGGTTATGAGGCGAAAGAATTCATTGGAAAAAACTCACATCCCATCATCCATCACACCCGTGCAGACGGAAGTCATTTGCCACAAGAAGAATGCCCGATCCACATGACCGTGTTGGATGGACAGATACGTTCAATCAAGGAAGATGTGTTCTGGCGTAAAGATGGCAGCAGCTTTCTGGTGCAGTATCAGGTGACGCCGATTATTGAACAGGGACAGATTCAGGGTGCTGTGGTTGTATTTAATGATGTGACTGGCGAACGTGAAATTGTACGTGCCAAAGAAACAGCTGAGCTGGCAGCTCAGGCCAAGTCAGAATTTCTGTCAATGGTTAGCCATGAGATCCGGACACCGATGAACGGGATCGTGGGGATGACAGAATTGTTGATCGGTACCGATTTATCGGAAGAGCAGCGTGAATATGCCGAGATTATTCGAGACAGCGGCGATGCTCTGCTGAACATCCTTAATGATATTTTGGACTTCAGTAAGCTGGAATCCGGGAAAATGGCACTGGCTTATGAACCATTTGCATTACGCAAGATGCTGGAACAGGTTGCCGAACTGTTTAAACCGCTTGCAGATGAGAAACATCTGGAGATCAGATATCGTCTCAATCCGAGCATCCCTGAGTTCATGGTTGGTGACGCCATACGTATCCGGCAGATTCTGGTGAACTTGGTTGGCAATGCGCTCAAGTTCACAGATCAGGGAAGCATTGAGGTTGCCGTGGATATTATCAAGGGCAGAAAGCCTGAAGACAGTGTTCTTGATTTTGCGGTGCAAGATACGGGAATTGGCATCCCGGCTGACAAGCTGGATCAGTTGTTCCAGTCCTTCTCTCAACTGCATCCGGTGATTAACCGCAAATATGGTGGTACCGGACTGGGACTGGTCATCTCCAAGCGACTCGTGGAGATCATGGGAGGCAGTATCAGTGTCGAGAGTATAGAAGGGGAAGGATCAACCTTCCGGTTTGCTGTTCCAGCGGCGAGTGTAGATGCTTCAGCAGAACAGACAGCAAGTCAGTTCCATCATGATCGTACACGTCAGAGTGACAGGGTCGCCATGCGTATTCTGGTGGCGGAGGATCATCCAGTGAACCGTAAGATTTTGCGAGAATATCTGGAGAAGCTCGGATACCATGCAGATGTGTGTACTAATGGCGTAGAAGCGATTGATGCCATCTCTCAGAATGCTTATGATATTGTCCTGATGGATATTCATATGCCGGTGATGGATGGACTGAAGGCGACAGACCTGTTACACCGCCTAATTCCACGGGATCGCATACCTCCAATCATCGCAGTTACAGGCAATGCCAAACGTGAAGATAAGGAAGCTTGTCTGGAGATTGGTATGCGTGACTTTATTAGCAAACCGGTTATGCTGAGTGAGTTGAAGCGGGTGTTACAGCAATGGGGGCCAAGGGACGAACCTCAACTTGCACCGAATTGAACAACCACTCAAATTAATTTCATAACTCACTAAAATAGATTTCTGTAACTAAATATAGACAAAATGAACCGTTTTGATCTATATCTAGCCTTGATTGAAGCAGCTGAAGGTATTATGAAATTGATTCATCTGGCTGTGAAAATAATACACACAAACACGCCAATAATCCTCCTCAGATGGAGTGTTATTGGCGTGTTTGTGTTGACAGGCTTTTGAAATTGAGCCCAAGCATACAAAGTACAGCTATATACGAATGAGTTATGCCAATGACAGGCGATTGATATTACCGGATAGAATCTCACAGGAGTTATTGAATTTCTGGCGTTCCGTTGCATCCAGATTCAATTCGATAATCTCTTGAATGCCATCTCCACCGATGATTGCAGGAACACCGACGCAGACGTTGTGTTGCTCATACTCCCCGTCCAGAATAGCCGATACAGCGATGATCTTGTGTTCATCATTGAGGATTGAACGGGTGATGTGCGCGAGGGCATTGCCGATTCCGAATTGGGTAGAGCCTTTACGGGTAAAGATTTCCCATCCGGCATCCTTCGTTTTGCGTGCAATATCGTCCAGATCCAGATGTTTGAAACGCTCCTTGTGCTGATCCAAAATGTGCATAATCGGTTTACCGCCGATGGTCACATGGGACCAGGCCACGAACTGGGATTCTCCATGCTCCCCGAGAGCATAACCATGCACACTGCGTGGATCGATGGAGAAGACTTCAGATAGCAGCGTTTTGAGTCGTGAAGAGTCAATGGACGTGCCTGTGCCGATGACATGCTCCCGCGGAAGACCAGATAATTTCCATACCATATAAGTTACTATGTCAACCGGATTGGCAGCGACGACAAAAATCCCGTTAAATCCACTGTTCATGATCGGGACCACGATGTCTTTGGCAATGGACTCCGCTTCCTCCAAAATATCCAGCCTTGTCTGTCCTGGCTTGGGATTCGCCCCGGCGGTTAAGATAATCACATCCATATTGCCACAATCGGCGTACGTGCCTGCATATACTTTGGTACGGTTATGTGTGAAGTCCATGCAATGGGAAAAATCCAGTGCCTGTGCTACAGCACGGTCATACGTCCGGTCCACCATCATAATTTCCCTGCATATCGATTGATTAATCATGGAATACGCACAACTCGAACCGACAAGACCCGCCCCGATCACCGCTACTTTGCCTGATTTGCCTAACACTGCCGTTCAGCCCCCAATTAGATTGATATTTTCCGTTACTAACGCGTTCTATGTTAAGTATAGTCCTTTATTTTATGCTGGAATGTACTTCTACGTTACATAAGATAACACACGAAAAAGCTGTACAGCAATGATATCCGCTATCGCGGGAGCGTATTGGAGTAACGGAGTTAACAATATTGACATGAATAATTCATAATCATATGATTTGACGGCGTTTGCACCTGTGTCATTCGACATGACAGCATTCATGCTCGTTGTCGGATTGGGGGTTATTTGTGCGGATCATATACCTGACAAAACTTCTTAGGAATCCGCAGAAACAGAACAAAACCGCCAAAGGGATCTGCCGAGAAGCTGACGAATACATACGGACAAGCAAAAGATAAACATACTTGATCCATGAGACAGGTTGCCCCGATCCGATGACGGTTCCAAAAAGGAACGCTGAAGCCATAATGTTCTTATCCAAGAATCAATTTCATAACTCACTAAAGGTATTATGAAATTGGTTCCCAAAAGACTTCATTCCGGGAGGGAATTAATGATGATTGAAGAAGCAGGAGCAACGACGGAAACGGCCAAGAGCCTGGGCATAGGTGCCAGTACTCTTCGTAAATATGCGGCGGCACTGGAAGAACAGGGATACCGGTTCGAACGGTCCGCCAACAAATCCAGACTATTCAAGTCCGACGACATCGAGTGCATTGAACGTCTGATGACCGAACTCAGAGAGCATAATCTGCCCCTGGCTGATGCTGTGGTGACTGTATTGGCTCCAGAAGCACCTGTAGCTGCAGTACATGTAGATGTACCGGTGGTGGGAATCGAAGGTCTGTCAGAGACGGAATGTGCAGCGACAGTCATGTCATCCGTATTCCCTGAAGAACCCGAATTAACGGGTAATCTGAGATCCTATGAGGGTCTGGGGCAACTGGTAAGTGAGGTAACTTACGGTGCTGTGGAACAACAACAGGATGATCGGGTACAGCTGCTGCAACAGCGGGTCGATGAACTGGAATTAACCCTTCAGCATCTAGCAGAGACACATATGGCCCTCCAGGAACAGATGGAGAAACAGCGCCTGTGGATGAATGAGAAGTTGGAGGAAGAGCGAGATCGCGAACTCGTGACCAACTTGCGCAGCTTCCAGGGAAGAAAACGCAAACCAAAAGGAGTATCCTTGCGCATGTTGTTTGGGCTGTTGCCCAAGAAGCATAAGGAAGCTTGAGCGAGAGGCTTTTGCTCATCGTGATTTTGCATGATCGGCCTGATATAATAAGCTCCATACAACATGAAGACTGGCAACGGACTGCTCAGTATAGATACAGGCTGGGAGATCGGAAAGCTGGTGTGGGAGGATCTGTGGAGCTGCGACGAAGCTTTCAAAGATTGCTCGGATTATGGACGGACCGTCCTCGGCGGGAAGGCACGACCATTGCTGAGCGTTATACAATACAGGAATTGCTGGGTATGGGGAGCTATGGGCTGACATACCTGTGCACAGATGTCCGGACTGGCTATGAAGTGGCGTTGAAGGAGTCCAAGCCCAGCAAGGGCAGACTCTCTGTGAAGCTGTTGGAGCGGGAGGCGGACGTGATGAGACGTCTTCATCATCCGGCGATCCCTGATCTATTGGATGTGTTCACATCCGGGAGACGAAGTTATATCGTTACCGAGTGTATCCGTGGACAGACGCTGGAAGATTGCATATTTGAGCAAGGTCTTCGATATACGGAGCGGGAATGTCTGGAACTGGCAGGTCAACTGCTGGCTCCGGTGGCTCATGTACATGAGCAGGGATATATTCATGGAGATGTGCGGATTCCCAATGTTATTTTACGTGAAGGGACGGTACATCTGATTGACTTTGGCCTGGCGAGACGCTTGGGGGAGCCGTTGTTGCCGGAGCTGAAGCGACGTATGCGTGAAGTCCCTGAGCCTGAAGATGAACCGGCTACACCGGATCATGATCTGCAGGATATCGGCCACTTTCTTCTCTTTATGCTGTATTCGGCTTATGAGCCAGAGAAGGGCCGTGAACCCGCCAGTTGGCAGGAGGAACTTAAGCTTACGCCGGAATTGCACCAGATGCTCGAACGACTCCTTGGACTTCGTCCGGGTTATGAAGGCGGGGCTATGGAGTTACAGGCAGAAATTGAGAATGTGTTGCTGAAGTTACAATGAAATAAGCTTTATAGGCGGACCTACATTTATTATCCGTGACCTCTTCGTATGATATCTGCAGGGGTCTTTTCCTTTTTGCTGAAAATGCAAAACGTATCAAAACAGTGGGTTAAATGATATAATGGATAACAATTACACGTTGAAGGAGGCGATTCATCTTATGCTTAAAAAACTGGAAGGCGATCATGCCGAATTATTCAAAACATGGTTTCATAGCAAAAAAGACACCATTGTGGATATTGAAGGTAAGCATTATTTAATCAAGCCGCTGGAAAACGTGGTTCAGGAAGAAATAGAAAGTGATCTGGAGCTCAAAACTTTAATTATGCAAGCCAAAAAAGATATTTCTTCGGGTAGGGTCTACTCTACAGATGATATAATTGACGCAATTGAAAAAGGGAATTTATAGATGTTGATCCAGTGGACACCTTCAGCAAGAAAGGCTCTCGCTCAAATCAGAAGTGTTCGTTTTACTTAGCAAAATTGATACATACTGATATAGAAACAATAAGGGGTGTTCTGTTAGCCGTGTGTATGGCTAGCGAACACCCCTTTATTACATATTCATTTATGGTAGCATCTAATAAGCTGGCACGATCATTACTCTTTAAAAGCAGTCGTGAGAGCAGCTTAGCTGGAGCTGTATTTTCTGCTTTTGTAATACCCGGAACCACTGCGGCTATCACGGTATTTCACATCCGAAGAAGAATAGCGCTTGTAGGAACGCTTGCCTGAGGAACTGCTGTGACGTTTATAGGAGCGCCTGTCCGAGGAGCTGTAACGTTTGCGGTGAGATGAAGATTTGGAATCGATAAGTTTGCCGATAATCTTTTTGAACATGAGCTTTCACCCTTTCGACTTCAACTGTTTTAACCATATACGTGGTCGGATATGAAGGGGTTTCGAGTTTTTTATGGAAAATTGTATTCATTGGACAGGAGCTTGGCGTATAATAGGATGTTGCTGATTGCACGGAATTTTTTATTTTGAGCGTTTAGCGTTACAATAGAGGACAGGAAAAGATTTTAACGGACAGGAGTAGTTATTATGATTACATTGAAGACCAAAGAACAGATTGAATATATGAAAAAAGCCGGAGAAATTCTCGCCGCATGCCATAGAGAAATTGCAAAGATGATTCGTCCAGGCATTACGACACAGGAGATTGACCAGTTTGCAGAAGCTTTTATGAAGAAAAATGGCGCTACGCCGGAACAAAAGGGATACAACGGCTACCAATATGCGACATGTGCGTCGGTTAATGATGTGATCTGTCACGGGTTTCCGGGAAAATATGCACTGAAAGACGGCGATATCGTCACAATCGACATGGTAGTTAATCTGAATGGCTGGCTGGCGGATTCGGCTTGGTCATATGCCGTAGGTGAAGTGACTCCGGAAGCACAACATCTGCTGGATGTAACCAAAAACTCTCTGTACAAAGGCATTGAATTTGCCGTGGTGGGCAACCGGATCGGAGATATCTCCAATGCGATTCAAGTGTATGCAGAAGGTGAAGGCCTATCGGTTGTGCGTGAGTTTATCGGACACGGCATTGGTGAGAAGATGCATGAGGAACCACAAGTCCCTCACTACGGTCCGCCTCATCGGGGTCCGCGTCTCAAGGAAGGTATGGTTATTACGATCGAACCGATGCTGAATATTGGTACTTTCCGAAGTAAGCTGGATTCGGATGGATGGACTGCTCGTACTATGGATGGAAGTCTGTCTGCCCAGTATGAACATACGATTGCCATCACAGCAGACGGTCCTGTGATTTTGACAGCACAATAATAGCCAAAAGCAGCTACAATGTGACGATATTTGCATATTTCAAGGCGGCCCACGTTTGTGATCCGCCTGTTTCGGTTTAAACTAATAAGAAGTGATAACACAGAGCCAGTGGTAAGTGATCTCAGCTGACAAGGGTTAACCTTGCGTCCACTTGGCAACAAGGAGGTAATTTTGGTGTCTTTAAATAAACAGATCGTACTTGCGTCTCGTCCCGAAGGTGCCCCTTCCAGAGAGAATTTCAACTTCATTGATGCACCTCTTCCTGAACCGGAAGCTGGGCAAGTTCTGGTACGTACATTATATTTGTCGGTCGATCCGTACATGCGGGGCCGCATGAAAGATACAAAATCCTATGCTGCACCGTACGCGTTAAATGAAGTGATCAAGGGTGGAGCCATTGGACAGGTTGTAGAATCTTCGGAACCCAATCTGCGCAAAGGAGATCTCGTATCCGGTATGTGGGGCTGGCAGCAATATGCCTCAGTGAATACGGGGGATCTGTCGCTGATCGATACGGAAGAAGCACCAATCACGGCTTACCTGGGTGCGCTGGGCCTGACGGGTCTGACGGCTTATTTTGGTATGGAAGACATCGGCAAACCGAAGGACGGCGAAACGGTTGTTGTATCGGGAGCAGCCGGAGCGGTAGGCATGATTGCAGGTCAGATTGGTAAAATTGTGGGAGCACGCGTGGTTGGTATTGCAGGCTCTGATGAGAAATGCGCTTATTTGAAAGAAAAGCTGGGCTTCGACGTGGTGTTGAACTACAAGAAGGAGCAGGATATGTCAGCGGCCATTGAACGGGCTTGCCCGGATGGTGTAGATGTCTACTTTGACAATGTGGGCGGTGACATCTCGGATGCAGTCTTGCGCCACATCAATCGGAATGCACGTATTCCGTTATGCGGTCAGATCTCGTCTTATAATCTGGAGAAACCGGATATCGGGATGCGCCCACAGACGCTGCTGTTAACGAATACAGCATTAATGAAAGGTTTCCTGCTGGGTGACTATACGAAATCCTTTAAGGAAGGCCGCGCCAAGTTGGCGAAATGGATCAAGGAAGGTCATATCCAGTATGAAGAAAACATTGTGGATGGGTTCGAACAGACACCGGAAGCATTCATGGGCCTCTTCTCGGGAGATAATCTGGGCAAGCAACTGGTTAAGGTTGCAGATCCTGAATAGATATCGAATGGTTTACATGTACAAATTAGGTTGAAAACGAAAAGACACGTTCTGCACACCTAGGGTGCAGCAGAACGTGTCTTTTTATCTGTAAATCTGTGCGTGGTCTGCGTATGGTGACTAGTGTTCGGCAACCAGCACTTCTTTGTAGTGTTTGTACATATATACACGCCAGCGTACAATCATGCCAAAAGCCAGCAGGAAGAACAATCCGCCCGTTTGCGGAATGCTTACATATCGCTGAATGACTTCATGCAGGATCAGACGTACGGCCAGCAATCCAAGCAAGATAAAAGCAAAGCTGCGAGAACGTGTGGCAAAAATTTCTTCGCCTACTCGTTCAAATTGTGTACTGCGAATGAGGGGATAGGAGAAGAGGAACCAGCCCACCAGAAACGCAATGAATGCCCAGAGTAGAGGAACATGAGTTTCCGGTACAACAAACATAAGAAATCCTGTGCTCATGCCGAGCGGAGGAATAAGGATTTTGCGAATGGTCACCGGTCTGTGACTGGCTTTCATGCGGATGAAGATGGCAAGCAGTGCCATGACGAGCATGCCCACGGTTGCTCCGATTTGCAGGTAGTACGGACTGATTTGAGCCACGTAGAACTCCCTCTTTCTGGAATAATATGTTATTCGGAGATCCGGAACTCAGTACGAATTGCCGGAATTTTCAGTTCCTATTATATCACAAACGCAGAAAGCCGATAGAAAGCTTAGTGTATCATATACCTGATATGTATTCACAGGGTGTATTTGAAAATTTTGTATTATTGTGCCCGTTGTAAGGCCGTTTATTCGATTAAGGGGAAATCATGCAATGATTGGACAACAATGGATGTATACTAGGCTCATCGGTTCATATCATACAGGATGGCTTGCAGGTAATACAGAATGGTTGGTACATGTAGTTAGCCTCATATGTGCAAGTGTACTGATTCTTTTGCTGGTTATCTACGGTTATATCGTATGGTTGAAATATAACAGCAGACGCACGGAACAAGTTAAGACAGCACGGACACAGGAATTACTTGCAGAAGGTTCATTTCTACAGCGGTATCTGAACGAGGGCGAAATTGGCGTAGACTTATTAAATATGAGTGGAGATCAACAGATCGTTTTGCAGCAGTTGTTATTGCAAAGGCTTGCTCAAGGTCCGGCAGAGCACGAGATTCTGCGAATTCGTCTGTTATCCTGGCAAGTCTTTGGAAGTTCATACCGGTCGGTTCTGAAGACGGGAAAGTGGAGTGAACGGGTCAACACGTTGTTATATATTGAACAGTTTCATATGGTGGAGCTTCTGCCCAAGTTAGAGAATATGCTACGGGTTACCTCCTGTACACCGCTTGAACGCTTCATCATTTTGCGTATATATGCCAGAACCGGTTATTTCAGAATCGTGAAGGAATTAATGCGTGAGCAATATGTATGGTCCGATTCGCAGGTTCTGCAGATTCTGCTGTTGCTTACCGATTCATCCTGGACTCGTCTGAAGGACCATTTCAAGAATGTACCTTATCAGGTCCAGTCTAATATGGTCCATGCCATTCGTATCCGGGATGACCAGACGGATGGTGCTGTTGTTCTACTGGAGAAGCTCATTCTTGGAGAGGATGCGCTGCTGCGTACCCACGCTTATCAGGCATTGGCTCAAGTGGGCAGAGGTCGTGAAGATTTGCTGAAGAGGTTATTGCTGGTATGGAACGAATCTGGTGAGGAAAGGCAACGCCCTGAAAGACTAACAGTGACCCAACTCATGGGTACTGTTCATGCGGATGCTTTTATTCCTCGCCTGAAGGTAATGATGGGTGATCCTTCTTTTCAGATCAGACAGGAAGCGGCTAACTCCCTATCCCGGTACGAGCAAGGACTTGAAGAACTCCGGGAGACGGCTGTAAACCATCCGGATAGATATGCAAGGCAGATAGCGGAAGAAACGCTGGAAAGGATGCAGTATGGACGAAAGATGGATTGAGTTGCTGCGGAGTTTTGTTTTGGCATGTTACGAGGGTATATTTATCTATCTGGTGTTAGCGATTGTGATGTGTAGTGTTCTGGTAGTTGCTGCCGCTCGCACATTGATCCGCCGGAGGGATCTGGACCCGCTGCAATATCATGAGATGTTGGATGAAGAACTGGCTCCGGCGGTATCCCTGCTTGTCCCGATGCGTAATAGCGAGAATACGATCGTACAACGAATTAGCTGTCTGCTGGATATTCAATATGCACGCTATGAAGTTATTATCATTAATGATGGATCAGAGGATGGAACAATGTCACGGTTAAAGGAAACCTATGACCTGATGCCCATTCGGAGTAAAGTTCATTATTCGGGACTCGGTCAGGAGACGGCTCAGATTAAATGTGTCTACCAATCCAGGTTGCATCATCGTCTGATTGTAATCGACAAGGAGTATGGAGGACGAATGGACTCCCTGAATGCAGGTCTGAATATCTCGCAATATCCTTATATCGCCTCTGTTGGCCCCTGGACAGTTCTGGAACGGGATGCATTGGTGAAGATTATGAAACCCGTTATGGATGCTCTCCCAGGAGAAGAGGTCGTTGCTTGTAGTGGACGAGTAGATCTCATGGCCCCCAGAAATACGGATCATACAGATTTAACGGATAACAGCACACGACTTACGGGTAGTACGTTGTATGTAATGCAGACCATTGAATACGTGCGTGCTTTTTTGATTGGTGGTGTGGGACTTGTTCGTTACAATATTAATGTGCTTTTATTTACGGCCCAAGTATTCGGTGTATTCAAAAAGAACCGGGTGATGGAAGTTGGTGGGTACAAGCGCAATGACCAGGTTGCTCACATGGAACTGGTGATGCGGTTGCAGAAACATATGAAGCGAACTCGGGAACGTGGTCGTATTATATATATTCCCGATCCGATCTGCAGAGTAGAAGTACCGGGCACATGGCGTCAGCTGCGTGCACAGCGTACCCGCTGGTATATGCAGCTTGTGAGCAGTTTATGGGCCCAACGGAGCATGATTTTTAATCCAGCCTATGGCTGGATGGGGATGGTATCCATCCCGTATTTTATTCTGATCGAATTGCTGGGACCTGTGATGGAACTGGGAGCGATTTTGCTGTTCATTGCAGGCATAGGGCTACAGTTGGTGGATATTAACCTATGCATCATTCTTGCTCTACTGCTGGCGCTCTATGGTTCACTGTTGTCCGCAGGTATGGTAATGTTCGAAATATGGTGTTCACGCAAAGCGTACACGTCCAGAGTGGTGACGCGTCTGTTATTGTATGCTTGTTCGGAGACGTTCTGGTTCAGACCGCTGAATAATATATTCCGTATGGTTGGCATCTTGAAGGCTATGGGATTGAGGAAGGAAGAGGAGAAGGAGATCAGGAATGGATTGGGGTAATCTAACGGCAATCCTGGAAATACCTTGGAACAGAGCAAGGAGGAAGACGCTTCATGAAAAAAAGTTACAGGCCAGCCACGATGTGGACACTGGCTTGTTGTACAGTGGTATCGGTGGTGCTGGTTGTCCCCTGGATTATGTGGCAATCCCAGGCTGCGGTTCCACTGAACATCATGATTATTGACAAGAGCAGACCGGACTTGTCCTATCAGGGGCACAAGGGATTGGTCTGGCTTCTGAATCAACAGAAGATTGTACAGCACACAGGGGAATACTACTCGTATGAAGAGGATTATTACGGCTATGATATTCAGAACGGGCTTCCCCGGATGAAACAACTGCTGCCTGATGAGGTGACGGACACGGATCTGATCTATCTGACGGCTAATCGGAGCAGTCTGTCTGCACAGAAGAGTGAACGGAAACAAGACGGAATCTATGAAGGATTAACGATATATGATGTGCAGAAGATCCGCGAGGCTGCGTATAAAGGGGTAACGATTGTCGCCGAATATAGTGCACTGGCGAATACGCCTTCGAAGATGACCAAGGAGCAACTGTATCCCATCTTGGGAGTGAACAGCAGTGGATGGCAAGGGAAATCGGTATCTAATCTGCAAAGTATGGAAGAAGTCCCCCGGTGGGTTCGGGCGAATTATGAGCAACGGGAGAAGACGAAATGGTCATATTCCGGAGCGGGTATTCTGCTGGTTCATGTAGATGGGCAGGTCATAGTGCTGGAAAAAGGCTCGGATGTGAAGACAGGAAATGTACAGGTTGCATTCACGCAGGAAGGCAGGGATTGGAGCGGCATAACCCAGGATATTCATTACAGTGGCTGGTTCGATATCATTCTGCCACAACAGCAGGATTCCATATTGGCCTGGTATAAGACTGATTTGACGGAGACAGGCGAGCAGAAACTGGGGAATGCAGGAATACCTGTGGAATTTGCGGCACTTGTCCGCTACGACGACTATAATCGGTCGTATTACATGGCAGGGTCATTCGGAGAGATGAAGCATTATTCCTTCTGGCGCCGAATCCGGGGGTGGGAGGTCGTCCGCTCCAAGCTTACGCCAGATCAGAAAGATATTCCTGACATGTTCTACTGGAAGGTGTACGTGCCAGTGATGAAGCATATTTTGAATGAAGTGCAGGATGGACGGCAGCAATGGCCATAGGGTGGTTGTAAAGAGTAATGTTCGGATGGAGAGTAGCAAGCGAAAGGCCGTTCTACTGGAGTGAGGAACGGGAGATTTACATAGTAGAGAATTTCGTCGTTGTTAGTTGCAAAAGTGTTGTTGAGAGACAGGGCGGATCAAGTAAGGATCAGATTGCCAGGTGAAATGGGACTGGGTAGCTCGAATACGTTTCGAACCTTACCACCATGAGCAATGGGGTATGTCGCTAGATCCGTAACAAGAATCATCCCACTGCGGTGTGAACATGATATGTAGTGTGATTTATAAAATGATTCGTACTAAAACACGTATTAAAACAAGTACTAAAGTGTGCATCACTACCGGGGTAAGCTCCGTATCGAGAATCGCCCCAATGTGTGCACTGAACTATAGCGTGATCTATACATGAATAGTAATAAAACATGTACTACCATCTGCATTACGAGCAAGGTAACATCCTTATCTAGTCATGTACCCGCATCCGCTTGATCAATACAATTTGGAGCATGAACACTCCGTATTTAGGACCCTAACACAATGTGTGTCTAGATGTGTGCCGCTATGGCATCGTGATCTGAAGCACCGTACGTAGCACGTTCTAACGAACTCAGCACATCTTATTTGGCCTAATTTGGTACGTTGGTAAATGTAACGAATCACAGACACGTTAAATGACAGAATATACTCATTATTCCTGTCCCGCAGCCAGTTTTCTGCGAAATAGGACGTGTGGAGTTCGTTAATTGTTGTTATTCGCTCTAATTGCCGTTATAGAGTGTCCTTGGTTCGTTAGATTTTGGTCAGAGGGCACCGATCATGGCATCACGCAACCGAGGCGCCCTTCTTTCTTCTGTATTAAAAGAAATTATAAAGAACACAAGCCGATGAAAGATGAATTCAAAGTGGATGTTAATGTGTTAAAAGTCATTGGCGCAACTATAACATTATTACTGTCAAATCTATGGGATGTACCAGTATACGGCAAGACAAAAAGGACTGCAGAGGATCTGCAGTCCTTTTTGATGATGCAATGCGTGCCATACTAGTCCTGGTGAAGATGCCGGAGTCCGTGCAGGAAGGCAGATACGGTCAGACGCAGACTTTCGTCCGGGTCAAAGTTCATGCCGAAGCCGCCTTGTGCCTCAATGGAGGCAAATCCATGGCAGAGGCTGCGCAAACCACGAACGGCGTGCAATGCTTCCGCTTCGGTTAGCGGGTAGGGCTGCAAGCTGTGCAGCAGCAACTCCAGCGTAGCTGTGCTGGCCGCGGCGAGCTGTGGCTCCTCGCGATCCGGGGCATGAAATGAGGCTTCGTACAGCCCGGGGTGCTCGCGGACGAAGCCAATGTATGCCGCAGCGATGGCCTGAATGGCATCGTCGCCTGTGCGGTCAGCTGCAGCCGCGGTTAATGCGCGGCTGAGCTGTTGTACGGACATCAGCGCCATTTCCTGGCGAAGCCCGGGAAGTCCGCTGATGTGGTTGTAGAGCGACGGCGAGCGCACATCCAGCCGCTGGGCGAGTGCGGCCAGCGTCAGCGCCTGAAAGCCGTCGCTGTCAGCAAGCTGGGTGGCGGCGCTGAGCAGAGCGCCGCGATCCAGCCCTTGGCGGGGGCTCATCGTTGACCCCCGGCAAGACCGAACCGCTGCTGTGCATCAGCGGTTGCCGCGCGCATGGCGGCCGCGGGCTGGCGCAGCATCCGTCCGTGGCCTACAGCCAGCACGGACGGTTCCAGCTCCGCCAGGCGCTTCGCGCTGGTCAGAGCCGCTTCGCGGTTCCACGTCGCCAGCGCGGGGAACGGGAAGAGCGGGCGCATGCGGCCGGATACGGCAAGGCCGCCGTGCAGCTGGTACGCGTCGCCAGCGATGAGCACGCGGCTGCGCGTATCCATGAAAGACATATGCCCCGGCGTATGGCCTGGTGAGGCAATGGCGACCAGTGAACCAATCTGATCACCGTCATCCAGCAAGTGGTTTGGCTGGGTGCGCACCGCATTGGGCTTAGGCACGCCGCCGCGTACCGGGGTTTGTGGCTCACCGGGAAGAAGGGAAGCATCACCCGCCAATAGCAGGGCATCCCGTCTGGAGATGAAGACCTCGGCTTGGGGCAGTGCCTCTTTGAGATGATCCAATGCACCAATATGGTCGTTATGAGCGTGAGTCAGAATGATCTTGGTAATGGGCTTCCCAAAGGACTGGGCAGTTCCCAAAATTCCCTTAAGACTGAACGGTATTCCGGTATCAATCAGGGTTAATCCATCTTCCTCTTCAACCAGGTATACGTTCACAGGGAAGAGTCTTGGAAAAAACGTAACTTGAACGACATCAAATTCTCGGGTAATACGCATCGATAAACCCTCCTTAAAACTAATGATATTAGTATAATAACTAATGCCATTAGTTTTAGCAATGCCTGTTGTTCATTTTATTCAAATAAAAAAATTTTTAAATAATGATGCACTTTACAAAAAAAGCGTTTTCAAATTGAAGATTACCGATTATAATAATCACGTAAGCCCTTTCATATGTCTATCTTATTGGAGCCCTTCGCGTAGCGGAAGGCTCACTTTTTTGTTCTTTTTGGATTAAAATGAAGACGGGATGTTAATCCTAGCTTAATTGTGTTGAAGAGCTGTAAGTATTGGTATAACAGGAAAAATCACGTTTGATCTCCATCCTGGGTGAAAGTTGACAAACATAACTGTTATTCATATAATGACAGTTATACTTACCTTGGGTTGGAGTTCATCGGTGTTGTAAGCCGGGAAGGGAGTAAGTTATGAACAGCGAATTTACCATAGCGGTGCATTGTCTTGTTTTTCTGTCGATGAGAGATGAGTGTATGGCCAATAGTGAAGATTTGTCCCAGAGTGTGGGTACACACCCGGCCAGAGTCCGTAAGGTACTTAGTGTTCTGCGCAAGCATGGTTACCTGACGACCAAGGAAGGTGCTCATGGTGGGTACTTGCTTAGCCGTCCAAGTGAAGAGATCAAGCTTGGAGAATTGTACAGACTGGTAGCTGGTGGTTCACTCGGTCCCAACTGGTGCTCAGGGGAGTCCGGTTCATCGTGCGTGGTATCTTCCAATATGCAGGATGTGATGGGGAACATATATAACGGAGGCGAAGAGGCGCTCAGCGCTTATTTTGACCGTATATCCATTCAGGATGTAAAAGAGCGCATAGGTCATGGGGAAGCGATAACCTTGTCGCTGAATGGATTGCGTGCAAAGGAGAAGTCCTGACGGAGTCCACAACGAATGGTCCTTCATGACATGGCCTTGGTTTAGTCAGGTATGGTGGACAAGTTATGGTATTGACGTGTGCTCCGGTGAAAGATCCATTGATGTTCTCAGGCGATTCCGGGCATAACGTGAACACAGATGGGGAGAGATTGTCTGCGCTGATGTTATTTTCGGAAGGAAAATCCCTGGTAGAGTAAACTTCGAGATCACCTTGCGAAAGTAAAAGAAGTATAAACAAATTAGATTCTGGGGAGTGGAACACATGTCAGGCATTGAAAAAAATGAAACACTTCGCGTTATTAGCGAACGCCATGCTGTCAAAAAGTACGAAAAAGGGTTTGAATTGCCTGAAGCTGATCTCAATGCGATCTTGACAGCAGCTGCTGAAGCACCATCTTCATGGAACCTGCAACACTGGAGATTCCTCGTGATTGAATCCGAAGCAGATAAAGCGAAATTGCTGCCAGTTGCTTACGGTCAAAGTCAGATCGCGGAAAGTTCAGTTACGATTGCTGTTCTCGGAGATTTGGAAGCAAACCGTAACACCGTAATCTACGATCAAGCTGTTGAAGCAGGCGCACTGACTGCTGAGGTTCGTGACGCATTGGTTGGACAGATCAACGGTGCTTACCAAAGCCCGCAAATCGCTCGTGATGAAGCGATCCGCAATGCATCTTTTGCTTCCCAAAATATTATGCTTGCTGCACGCTCCCTAGGTTACGATACATGTCCAATCGGTGGATATAATCCACAAAAACTGATCGAAACATTCAACATTCCTGCACGATTTGTACCAACGTTGTTGATCACTGTAGGTAAAGCGGCACAGCCAGCTCGCCCGTCAGGACGTTTGCCGTTGTCTGAGGTTGTTGTTAAAGGTTCTTTCTAAGTTAGAAAGTTAAATCTGATGATTGCATCAGTGATATAGGTATAATACAAACAGCCGCACTTTCCTGTTGAGGGAGGGTGCGGCTGTTTGGCATACGGCTTCCACCATCAAATGATTACTTCTCAGGTGTTTCCGGGATTTGTGGTGCATGGAACGATTCCATGTACTCGATTGCGTTATACATCATCACTGCTGCTTCGGCGCGAGTAATCGTTTGTTTGGGATTGAAGTTTCCGCTCGCATCCAGTTCATTGATTTTGAGAACGAGTGAACGCTGAATGGCACCTTGGTACTCTGGCGTAAGTTCCTGTTCGTCGGTAATGTCAACAGGTTTGATATTAATCATCGGCAGACCGCCTTTGGCCTCGATGCCTTGCATCAGGAACAGTGTGAATTGTTCACGAGTAAGCGGTTTAGACGGATCGATATCCTGTGACATCTGAATGCCATTATATTGCGCGCGGATAAATGCATCACTGTACCATACGCCATCTTTTACAGCAGAGAAGTAGTCACTTGGTACCGGCATTTTGATAAAACGAATCGTGTCCAGATTCAGATTCAGGCCGTCCGCAATCAGTTGAATGCCCTGAGCGGTATTTAACTCCAGTTCAGGTTTGAACAAGCTGTCACTCACGCCTTTGATGAATCCATCTTTATGGAGAGATTCGATTTTGTCTGCTCCTGCGATACCTTGAATATCCGTGAATTGGGCCTGCGCAGCGTTGATCGGGCCTGCACTTAGAGACAGCGTGAGCAGAGCTCCCGCAGTTAATGTAGCAAGTATATTTTTTTTCATGATAGGTTCGCCTCACTTTTCCAGGGATGATCCCTTTATATAAAAGTTATTTGCCCCTATAGACGACCCTTCTGTTCAAAAGGTTGCTGGAATTTGCCAATTGAATTCATGAGGATTCTGAAAGGCTTAAGTGAAGCACACGGCATCTATCCTTTGGATTTGTTTCGATAATCCGTGGGTGAACGTCCCATCATTTTGCTGAACAGACGGGAGAAGTAGTACGGGTCCTTGAATCCAAGCTCGGAACTGATCTGCTTCACAGTCCAATCGGTAAAATCCAGATAACGGCAGGAATGCTGAATCTTCAGCCGCAGGAAATAATCGATCGGCGAATGCCCGGTAGCTTGTTTGAACAACTGAGAATAATGAGGGACAGAGAGCCGGGCGTGTGCCGCCAGTTCCTTGAGGGTGATTCCGTTCTCCAGGTGCTCCAACATATATTGAACGGATTGTTCAGCCGCACGTTTGCTGCTCACGATCCCGCCATCCGTTCCGGTTGTCTCCGGTCCATAAGCGAGCATACCAAGCATATAACCGATAATCTGGGAGGCATATGTCATCGTCTGCATGGAGTAACCTGTCTCTAGCGCGCCGTAACATTCATGGAACAGCTCAAGCCATTTTTGAGCCTTGGCCGGTGGCATGGTAGAAATATGATGGGCTAATAATGGTTCTATGTAAGTTAAAGCGTGTTCCCCGCGCAGATGAATCCAGAAGATACTCCATGGTTCTGCTGTGTTGGCACCATACACATGAGGAACATGTGCCGGCAATATGACGAGGTTTCCCGGGCGGACATCATATGTCTTGCTGCCATCCATTGTATACCAGCCTGTGCCTTGGGCACAGTACATCAGAATGTGTGACTCACAACCATCGGGACGGTCTCGGTAATGATGCTCCGCTTCGTGAAAGTAACCGATATCGGTAACATATAATCCGGACGTGACCGGATAAGCTGCGGTTTCTTGCAGCAGGGAGTCCGGAAGCACAATGAGTTTTTGCATACGAAATCCGTCAGATTTACGCTGTAGGGGTGGTCGGTTGTTAGGTCTCATACTTTGTATTATGGTGAGAGGGGATAAGGGAGTCAATGCGATATCTGCAAGCGTTAACAGGGTTAGAGCAGATTCGGAATTCTGGGTTATGCGATGTGAAGCAGAAGCCGGTAAATCGGGTAAGTACATGTTCCGCATTTCCAGAAGGACATACCGGAGAAGGAACGGCGGCCGATATTCGCGTATCCCCTTGCGGACGTTTCTTATATGCATCCAACCGTGGCGATGACAGCATTGTACTGTATCACATCGATCAGGAATCCGGTGAACTGGAAGCAGTAGAGTGGATATCGACGATGGGTCAGACACCGCGCAACTTCAATCTGCTGCCAGGTGGTATTCTGCTGGTGGCGAATCAGGACAGCAACAACCTCGTTGCATTCCAGATCAATGGAGAGGACGGACGTCTGAAGCATAATGGATTTAAATTGGAGATGTCTCGCCCGGTGTGCATTGCTCCAGTAGTGTAAGAAACAGTAGAATGTTTGATACAAATAGTTGTGGTAGCATGTGTATCTATGTGCTGATGGACTCCTGGTATCTAAAGATATGTTCCCTCCATATACAAAAGGACGTCCTTCAAAATTAAGCAATCGCACGATGTATAATGCTATTCTTTGGATCGCTCGAAGTGGTGCTGCTTGGCGGGACCTGTCAGAAGAACGTTATGGTTCATGGGAAACGGCCTACAGTGGCTTCTGCAAATGGAGAGATACAGAGTTACTTATCACCACCTTCCAAGCGCTTCGACTAGAACCTGATTTTGGAAACTTGAGTATTGATTCTACATCTCTTAAAGCCCATTAACACAGTGCCAGTGTTAAAAAAACGCAGAAGGACACGAAGTAAATCAGCACATCGGCATCCAACGTGGTGGAAAGACAACCAAACTTCATACTTTAGTCGATGGATTAGGAAATCCTCTCGCGTTTCTTCTGACGGGTGGCCAAGTCTTTGATTCCGTTCCTGCGATAGATTTACTTCAGGAATTTGATATTACGGAAAGCTATATTCTTGGAGACAAAGTCAGAAGCTATTCGGAATTGGATTAAGGCCAAACAGGCCTCCTATATCATTCCACCTAAAGCTAACAGTCGAAATCCATGGAAAGTCGATTGCTTTTTCAATAAAATCAAACATTTTGCGTAGCCACTCGTTATGACAAGCTTTCCAAGTCATTCTTGTCATTTGTATACGTGGCTACCATTTTTAAATTGACTCAGTAATGAGTTTTCAGACACGTCCTAGTGGTTTAAAAACTAATCGTATCTTCTATCCCCAAGGCAATCGGCAATCGTTTTGCTTCCTTACATCTCGAAATCGGATACCCATCTGGTGACCATCGGCTCCTCCGCTTATCGGGTATATCGCTATGAAGGAAAGCTCAATTTCTTGGAAAACGCCGTATTGCTGCTGTGTTGGAAAGAGGGGGAAGGTTTTCACCCCAAGCAAATGAAGGCTTTTCTAAGTACGGATGTTTCCCTGAGCAATGAAGAAATATTAAGCTACTACAGCAAACGCTGAGCCATTGAAACGTACTTTCGATCCGCTCAGGCAATTGACCTGACCCTACTGATGTTTGCTTCGATGTGCTGTATCTATGAAGGCCATGGAAGCTTGATCGAGGGGTTACATTGCTACCACTTACAGAAAAAGCAGCACATGATTGAATATATCTACAACCAAGCTCAATTGGGGGCTACATTAGTCCAAATTAAAACACAGCTCAGAGCGGCATAGGGATACTGTCAGTTTTTTATTTCCAAGATATTGGAGTTATTGTTGATAAGTACAGTTATATAGAAACTTTCTGATTATGTCTACAATCTTGGTTCGATCATGTTTAAAACATCCTCACGGAACTGAGTTGGTGATATTGAATGAAATCTTTTAAAAATTGAGCTAAATTGCGATATGCTTCCGTAACCAACAGTTGTTGCTATTTTATTTACGGATAATTGAGGGTGAGCTAATAATTCTCTTGCCATATTCATTCGTAATTGATTTATATAATAGATAGGAGAGATCTTAAATACTTTAGAATAAGTATTGCTTAGATATGTAGGATGAACTCCTATAAGATCTGCTAAATCAGTTAGTGATATTTGCAAATAATAGTTTTTTCTAATGTATCTGTTTATTTGAATTAGTCTTGAATCAATTTTATTTCGATCTATCTTTACTTGTTTTATTACTTGGGAATTTTTTAGATTTTCTAAAGTACTTAGGATGTCCTTACAGTTAGTCTCTGTTGATTGCCCACTCATTAGCATTAATTCAAACGGAATTTGATCAAATACGGTTGTGAAAAAGTTGTTATTCATTTTAATCGCACAAGAAAATTGAATTCCTTGTAAATATACAGGACGATTATCGATATTTTGAATGGAGAATGAGCCATAACAGCATTGAATTATCCCTGATACTTCACTAGGTAATTCAAAATTGATACGGTTGAAGTAAATTGAAATGCGACCACTAGATTTTATGTAGATGTAATCATTCTTAATGGTAAACCATTTTTCTGACTCTCCAGGGAATAAAATGATTTTCTCTTTAATTGATCTAATTCTCATCTGTTTTCCTCTTTTCTCACTATCTTTACATTTTACATGTCTTTAAAATATACAGATCATATTGTGGAGATAATGAAATGATGTTTAAATTGAAACAGTAGAAAATTATACCACTTGGAGCATAAAATATGAAGATAAGCACTGATTACGTCGAAAGGTTTTTCGAGTTTACTACTGGGACCGAAAGAAGCTTTACAGAAAAAATAGATTTTTTGCTGAAAATGAATGCTCACCATTTCATGCGAGATAGTAAAATTAACCCAATAGATTATTTTGACTTAATTTCTGGCTTATCAGAAGCTTGCTCATCAACTGCATTAAGTTTCTCTATGCATTTATATACGCAATGGGGAATGTGCAGGATATTGTCTAATGAAAGGTTCGCTCAGATTTTTAATCAATCAGATCAAAACAAATTGTTTGGTTCGTTTAATGAGCCTGGAATCTATTTTGTTCGGGAAGATCAACTACTGCCTGAGCATTTTTCAATTCATGCTAAAAAGACAGATGATGGTTATTTAATCAGCGGAGTCAAGAAATTTGTTTCGCTAGAACCTTATGTATATTTTCTACCGGTATATTGTTATGTTGAGAACCCCACAAATGAAGAGGGGCGTATAGCAGTTATGTTGATAAGACGAAGTGCAAAAGGAATTACAACTCAATCAGACTGGGATACTATATCTATGTCTGAAAGCAACAGTAATAGTATATACTTAGACAGTGTTCTCGTTCCCCATCTGGATGTTTTATATCAGAATAAAGATGCATTGCAAAAAACAAATGACTTTGCTTATTTATTTCGATTAAGTGTTGTATCTGTGTATTATGGAATCGCTAATAAAGCATATCAATTTGTAGTAAATTACTGCAAAGAAAAACAAGTATCCCACACTAATCGTAGCTTGTCATTTTTCCCAGGTGTACAATTCTCAATAGCAGAAATGTCCATTTTACTAGAAGTGAGTCGTTCACAGATAGTTAGATATTGTAGTTTGCTTCAAGATCACCTTGTAGGTACTCCAACTCCAGAAAATATAAATATAATAAGTATAATAACGAAAGAAACAGTAGTGAAGAATGCTGAACAAGTTGTTAATTTGGCAATGAAAGTTGTTGGAATTAGCAGTATTTCAAATTCAAGTATTCTTTCAAAACTATACCAAGATGTTAAAGCAGGTCTATTTCATCCCCCCCAATCTGATGTGACATATGAAATGATTGCCAAACATAGACTTGGTGTGTTGACTCACCGAACCCGTTGGTTATAGAAAGGAATTTTGAAAAATGAATATTTCTTTTCCAGTACCACATGAGCTGACCAATAAGGTTGATATTTTATTAGAAAGAATTCCTTACCTTTCAGAAGTGATAACGGGAATGTGTTATAACGATATAGATAAAGTTATATTGTTGACCACTGTTGAATTGGATATGAATTCACCTGAAATTATTGAATTAAGTGAATCATATCTAGATCTGTGTGCGAGTCTTGAAAAAACGCGCATTATTAAACGGAGAGTTATTAGAAGTAATTTAGATTCAGATAACTCCAATAGAATAAGTGCTAAATATATAGATGTTGAAAGTCTGCCGTATATGGATGAGTCGGATATCATTCTAATTGGAAATTTAGATGAGGTCTTTGTCCAGATTGCGAAGAAGTATGGAGCTGAACTTAGGGAATATTCATCTGTTCTAAGTAAAAGTAATATGATCCGAAACCAATATCATATCCATTTCCCACAAAACATATATGGTGTAACCAGGGTTTCACATAATTACAGGGCTATAAAAAAATTTCGGAATAAGGCATTAATTGAATCTTATGAGGAGAGCATTGCTTTTCATGGGGAAATTTTGCAACCATGCATATGTTACCATTGTTACGAAGAACTTCAAGGTAAATTATTAACACAAGGGAAGATACTCACGGGTAAAGGGAAATGTTTTCGTAACGAAATTGAATGGAGAAAGGATAAGTACAGGCATAGTGAGTTTACGATGAGGGAGATAGTTTTTGTAGGCGAGAAGGAGTGGGTAGTTAATACTCGTGATCGAATTATGGATGAAGTATGGAGTTTTTTTGATTCTATCGGTCTAAAAGGGAAGATTGAGAATGCTACAGACCCTTTCTTTTTTAGTCAGGACTTGAAAACAAAAGGTACCTATCAATTGATAAGTAATGCCAAATATGAGTTGATAGTTACAACATTGAACTGTAAAAGGAGCTCAATTGCTTCCTTTAATTACTGTCAAGATACACTATGCTCCAAATATGAGATAAAAGATCAGAATGAATCAGCACTATTTTCAGGATGTATTGCATTTGGAATTGAGCGATGGAAGGAGGCATTCATTGATCTTCATGGGCGAGATATGAAGAATTGGCCTAGGATGAGCATAAGAAAGGAGACCTGACTTTGACGATTCCAATGGTATCTATAGTGGAAAGAATAGTATTTGAGAAGATTAGTGAAGTTTTTAATAGGGAAGTCCAAATAAGTTATGATACGGATTTAAGAAATGAAGGCTTAGACTCTGTTAAAACAATTGAGTTGATTGTTAACCTAGAGATTGAATTTGATATTGAAATTGACGATCAAGATTTGTTGGTTGAAAATTTTTCAACCATACATAAAATCGCTATCCTACTATCAGGGAAATACGGAGTAAAGCAATGAAACAGACGGTGATATTAGTTGAGTCAGGTAATCTCGGTGCCGAAATTCCCGTGTTCCAAAAATTGGGATTAGATGTAATATTTCTCACAACAGGTATCATTCCATGTGATCAGAAATATCAAGAGCAAGCGACTAAAGTCATTTACGATAAGAATTTCATTCATTATGAAAGAATTGCTGAAGAGATTCAAAATCTTCATTTCGTCCATTCAATCAAAACTGTTTGCTCGACAAGTGATTTTTTTATGTATCCAGTGAGTTTGATTTGTGAAAAATATAGTTATCCGTTCCTAAGTTCCAGTGCTGCTTATATTTTTCATCACAAAAATGAATTCAGGCAAAAGCAAAAAGAGCTTCATTACAACTATCCTGAATTTCATGTTTTTGATGAGTTATCTGATGCAGTACAATTTTATAATGTTTCCACGAGAAAAAAATGGATATTCAAGCCGGTTAATGGAAATGAATCTGTTGCTGTATCACTCATTCAATCTGAGAAAGAATTGATTGAGTGTTATAAACAACTGAAGTATCTATCGAGATATACTAGTTCTCTATTGTATCCGAATTTTCTATTAGAAGAGTATATTGAAGGGGATATTTATAGCTGTGAGTTTATTACATCAAATGGAGAAGTTCAGCTGTTAGGGGTTACTAACCGATTAATGAGTAATCCTCCATACTTTGTGGAACTAGGTTATACTTTTCCAATCTACGGTTCTATAGAACAGAAAATTATTTATGAGACAAATAGATTTGTAATTGATTTTCAATATGATTTTGGACCATGTCATATTGAATATATAGTCACTCCAGATAAGGGAATATACATTTTAGAAGTAAATCCGAGATTAGTTGGACCGCCAAATCCATGGATGATTGATCAAGCTCTGGAGATTTCAATTTTTGATCATATTTGTTCATTATACATTTCGGGAAAACTCAGTGAATTATCAGCACTTGGTCAAAAATTTTCAACATGTATAGAGGTCACAAGTCCTGTTTCGGGATATTTGAAAAGCTTACAAGTTGATCAAGATTATTTAGAACGTAATGATATTCATATAATTTTTCTTAAAGAGAAAAATCAATATATTAAGAAAGCTACTTCAAACACTGATATACTCGCAAGAATACTAACTGTTGCTGATACTACCCGAGAAGCACAGAAATTAGCCAAAGAAGTTTATGATAACATCCGATTGGAAATGGATGTAAAACCACTCTCCATATTACTGCATAATGAAGAAATATAATAGGAGAAGGGTTGATCTACTATGAATATATTCGAAGAATTAGAATCTAATATCAGAAATTATTGTAGAACATTCCCTGATGTATTCCAAAGTGCCAAAGGATCAAAGTTGTATTCTACCACAGGAAAGTCTTATATTGATTTTTTCTCTGGATCTGGAGCACTCAATTACGGTCATAATAATGAGAATATTAAAAGCAGGCTTATTGAATACCTTGAAAAGGATGGCATTATACATTCCTTAGATATGTATACGGTGGCTAAAGAAAAGTTTCTTCAAGCATTTCGTTCAATAATATTAGATAAGAAAGAGTATCCATATAAAATTCAGTTTTGTGGACCAACAGGAACAAATGCAGTTGAGGCTGCTATTAAACTTGCAAGAAAAGTGACAAAAAGAACCGGGATTTTTGCATTTATGGGCGGATACCATGGGATGTCATTAGGTAGTTTATCCGTTACAAGCAATCATTATCATAGACAAGCTGCAGGTGTCCCTTTAAATAATGTAACCTTTTTTCCTTACCCTGGAGATAATTATAAAATTGATTCGATAAATTACATTGAACAAGTGTTAATCGATGACCATTCAGGTATAGAAAAACCTGCCGCTATAATTGTAGAAACAATTCAAGCAGAAGGAGGCATAAATATAGCTCCGATTGAATGGCTACAAGCATTAAGTAACTTGTGTGAAGAACATGATATTCTTCTGATTTGTGATGATATTCAAGTGGGCTGTGGACGTACAGGTACGTTCTTTTCATTTGAGGATGCTGGAATTATTCCGGATTTAGTTGTTATTTCCAAATCGATTAGTGGATATGGAATGCCAATGTCAATACTCCTTATGAAAAAGCAGCATGATATTTGGTCTCCTGGGGAGCACAATGGTACATTTCGAGGGAACCAATTAGCAATTGTTGGCGCGACTGCTGCACTCGAACAATGGGAAGAGATAAAATTTAATAATGAAATAGAGTCTAAGTCAACTTTAGTTCAATCTATACTGGTTAGAGATATTTCCTCTCTAGATTTCAATATAAAAATCAGAGGAAAGGGGCTTATATGGGGGATTGACTTTAGTCAAATTCCTTCGAAGGATATTGCAAGAAAAGTTCGTGACAGGTGTTTTATAAATGGACTAATAGTGGAATGTGTTGGAAGACAAGACAATGTAATAAAGATTTTACCTCCACTAAATATAGAGACGGAGTTACTAAGCAAAGGGTGTGAGGTATTAAAAGAAAGTGTACATGAAGTTCTAATGAAAGCGCCCTCTTAGATAAGACCAGCTGAATTCGTTCGGAGAGAACGATACGATAATGATAACAAGAACTGGCCTTTACTCGGGAATATACACATTTTTTTGAAAATGATGGAGTTTTCACTAAAGGAGAATGAAATGAATAAATATTTCCCCATGTTGGGTCAACCAGAGTTTTTTTTTATCAATTGTTATGGTAGTTACTTGATAAGTGCACTTAAATATTTTTCGAATCAAGGTGATATTGAAGATATTCAGCTTTTCCTGAATGAAAGTAAACCCGTATATAAGAAACTTGATGTTAACGTGGTTAAAGAAAGAGAGAATAGTAACCCTTGGAGATTTCAACCAATACAGTTAGTTGACTCAAGTAATACAGCATTGTTTACAAAACTTACAATAAACAAATTACTTCAATTTCTAAAGAATCATTTTAATATTGATTATGAGTTACTAGACTATGATAATTACTCACACGAAGAAATGCTAGCTCAAATTATTCATCGAGTCTGTAATGATTCTCTAGTTATTGTGAGTATAGATGAATTTTTTAATCCGATCAACAAGAAATACCACCAAAAGTTGCACAATACACATGCGGTTCTTATAAAAGGAGTTAACACGCATGAAGAATATTTTGAAGTTATTGATATTGATTTTAACCAATCATACCAAATATCTTTTTATTCTCTATTACAGTCGTTTCAATATTACCAGAAGGGTCATATTTCATTGCAATGTTGCGGGTATAAAAGAAATGTTGTTGAGCAGAAGGCAAGTGAAAAAAAATTAATTAATTTTATTTTATCTGAGGAGATTCATAAACTTGCATATGATTTACCCGGATACTACGCATCTAAAGAAATTCAATTTATCAATAGGGGACTTTTTTTTAACATAAAATTTGTATTGATTCCATTTGCAATGAGTAGATTGCAAATGGTTAAAATACTTAGGACAAATGGAATCATTGGACTTGCTGAGTTAGAGGATTTACTCAGCCAAGCAAACAGATTTTGGGAAAATATGCATTTTATCATGATAAGGAAATTAGTCTCAAAAGATACTGATACTGATTTGATAATTGCAAAATACAAGGAAATTTCTGAAATTGAGAACGATATATCAAGGTATATACGACATAAATTAGGGGTGAAATAAGAAAATGAAAGTTTCATTTAGTAGTGAATTAATAACTTTAAACAATTTACATCTTATTAAACTACCTGAAGGATTGTTAAACGATATTAGGATTAGACCTATCAAAGGTAAGATTAACGGTTACGATTTTAAAGGTTGGTTAACAGAACACCATAGCTCCTTTTATATTTCCCTTTCTCATGATTGGATACTAGATAATGGGTTGAAAGTTAACGGTTTGGTTGAAGTAGAGGCTAGAGTCAAAGATATTAGCTTACCTCCTCAGAAGGCTCCCGATGAATTGCTCGTCGAATTAAATAATAGGGGTATTCCTATGAGTATACTAAGTTTTGCAGAGAAGCAGCAATTATTTAGTTCAATCAATGAATCAAGATCACTAGAAATAAGAGAGAAAAGAATTGAGGCTTTAATAAGTTCCTGTCTCAAAAAATATTCGCGGATGAACGTATCACAGATTGAAAATAAAAAAGTTTAGCATCTATAAAACAGGAGGCATTAAAATGAATTTGACTCAAATTATTTCATTAACGATGGCTGAAGCGGAAAGCCTGTCTCAAAAATATAAGATTAACATAGAAGACATCCTTTTGATTGCATTAAACCTTTGCGGAGTGAACTCTAAATATAAACATCCGAGGATGAGGATGTTTCTGACGGTAAATAGCCGACCTGAATCGACCTTCAGAATAATTATACCTGTTCATCAACCGGATTCCCCTTTTCACTTAGAAAATAATAAAATATTTTTTGATGGAATACACTTTGCTAATGTGTTTGATTTTGAAAATGATGATGTAGTTGTAAGTTATTCTAGAAATAATGGTAAGGTAATAACATTGAATTCTAATGCTAGGAGTTTGTGTACAGGTTGTGTCTTTTGTTATAACACTTTGGAAATTTCCGAGGACCCACGGTTGAGGATGCTTGATGATTTGGATCAGTACTTTTCAATAATGATTGAGAAAAACAATTGGAAGGATCTCTCATCACTTGATCAAGTGTGCCTCTCGACTGGATGTTTCTACCACGAAGAGTTGGCTCTAACTCACCTACGAATGGTGAAAAACACATTGAATAAATACAATTTCCAAGGTGAAATTAATTATTTAGGCTCTGTCGTTAGAAGTGACGAGGCTTTTGAAGAAATTATTGAACATATAGGTGACTTCAAGTTGACGCTTACGGCAGAGTGTTTTACAAACCGAGAGATAATTTTGAAGAGTACGAAAGCAGATCTTACTGTACCGCTCTTGATTGATTTATTAAAACGAGCCAGAAGTAATGGATTAGATACTACATTTACTTATATTTTGGGTTTAGATCAAAAAGAGGATGCGATTTCCGGTTTAGATCAGTTATTATCTGTTTCTTCGAGAATGCCTTCGATTAATCTTTTCCAGGCACATAATGAGTACATGGAGGAGTTCGCAGCAGATGGTGTTAATTCAATCGAATGGTACTTGATGATGCGTCAAGAAATTGAAAGATTGCTACTTAAACATAATCTAGAACCAACTACTTGGGAGTGTTATAGAAGTTTGTGGTATTTCACCTTTGATGGTAATCCATTAAGTTATAGTGGTTGGTAAGAAATGAGCGTGGGGTGGAACGTATGAAACCAATTACAATAACTTCATTGTTATTTGAAAAAATATCAGTCCTATATAATACCCAACAAGAGAACGGATATTTCCTCATCATACAAACTTCGGAGAATATAACAGGCTATTTTGGCCCTCTTTATAAACCGTACCTTTCTGTTTACTTAGAACTTAGCAAGTTACTCATTGGTTTGAATCCTCTAGATACAAAAAAAATATGGAACTTGCTTTGGAAACAAAAAATTGGTGGTCAAGTTGGACTGTTTATGGAGTTTATAAGTGCAATAGATTGTGCTTTATGGGATATCAAAGGTAAGTATTACAATTGTCCAGTCTATGAATTACTAGGAGGGGCAACCAGAGATTCGGTGCAGGCTTATGCAAGTCTGCTTCAATATAATGAAACATCTTTGGATGCGGTATTAACCTCTCAGCACTTTCTTGAGAGAGGATTTGTAATGCAAAAATGGCCCATTCGTCGGTATCCTGATCTTGATTTTGCAAAGCAAATTAGGGCAGTCCAGTCACTGATACAAGATGTACCATCTGCTATATTCATGTTTGATGTCTTTGGTCAGTGGAATAGATCCGAGTATATGGACTTTTGTAATAAAATGCGTGATATAAGTGTTTTTTGGATTGAGGAACCCACACCAGATGAACAACTTGAAATACTGAGCCATATACCTGTAGCTATAGGCGAACATGGGTCGAATATATTCGACTTTACTAGATACGTGGAAAATAAAAATATCGTCTATCTACAACCGGATATAGGACGTTGTGGAGGAATAACGGAAGCTATAAACATTCTAGCTTTGGCAAAAGCATATAATAAAATAATCGTTCCCCACGGTCATCATCTTATGCCAGCACTGCAGTTAGCTTTTTCAAATGATTGCAAACTGATTCCTCTGGTAGAATATCATGTGACTTTTGAACCACGAAGACAATGCTTCTATAAAAATCCCATTAGACTTTGCGGTTCGGAAATTCAAATTGACTTACATTGTGGTCTAGGAATGGAGTACGATGAGTCGCTGATACTTGAAAGAGAGATACTGATAATAATAAATCGTCAATAAAATGAGGAATGAAGTGTGACTTGTTCAGAAGAAGAAATCAATAATAAGTTGAATAGCATCGATAAATATTGGCGAGCTAGCAATTACTTAACGCTTGTTCAAATGTATCTGCAGGATAATTATTTATTGCAGGAACGTTTGCAAGAGCATCATGTTAAAAATATCGTACCTGGTCATTGGGGAACAAGTCCGGGAATAAATTTCATTTATGCTCATCTGAATGGATTTATCACAAGGACGAAGGCAAATATGTCGCTGATCATAGGCCCCGGGCATGGAGCATGTGCACTTTTAGCAAATTTATATCTTGAAGGGACGTTACAAAGATATTATCCTGAATTAACCTTTGGTATTAAAGGTATAGAGAACTTATCTCGGAGTTTCGGAGATATTAATGGGTTTAGAACGGAGATTAGCCCACATATTCCGGGTACTATCTATGGAGGTGGTGAACTGGGATATGCATTAGCTGTAGCACACGGTAATGTTATGGATAACCCAGACCTTATAACAGTATGCATTGTTGGCGATGGGGAAGCAGAAACCGGTCCAACTGCAGCAGCATGGCAGAGCCATAAATATTTAGATCCGGTTACCTCAGGCGTTGTATTACCGATACTTCATCTAAATGGACACAGAATGGGTGGGCCATCGATAATGGCTTCTATGACGGATGAGGAATTAAGAAGTTATTTTGAGGGTTTGGGATATACCCCCTATATTGTACTGGGCGATCATAAAAGTATGTTTAATGCTATTGAGAATTCCTACGAACTTATCTTAAGTATAAAAGAGAGTAAGAAAAATAATACTATTCGTTGGCCAATGATTATTTTAAAAACACAAAAGGGTTGGACAGGAGTAAGCAGTATCGAAGGCAGGGCGATTTCTCATAAAAATCCTATAAGTGATACGAATTCATCGGTTGGAATTATAGAGGAATGGTTACTTAGTTATAATCCGGGAGAGTTATTTAACAGCAATGGTTTTTTGAAGGATGAGATTTCTGAGATTATTCCTAAAGATGATTATAAACTAGGTTTATGTTTAGAGCGAAAAAACGAGAATGAGGAACTTTTTTTACCGGATAAGAATATATACTCTATTAATCATGGAAATAAACAGTACAAAAACATTGAGATTATTAATGATTATTTGGGTGAAATACTTTCAAAAAATAAAAAAATTCGGATCATGTCACCCGATGAACTGGTATCAAATGGTTTGGGAAAAATTCTTACGTATACAAAAAAGGCTTTTAATCGAAATTCTCCTGATGAGGACACTAGTCCTGAGGGGAAGGTGATGGAGATTTTGAGCGAGCATACATGTCATGGGTGGTTGCAAGGTTATCTCCAATCCGGAGGATATGGATTATTACCGACCTACGAAGCATTTGCTCCAATTTTTGGAAGTATGATGACCCAATATGCAAAATTTATACATCAATCAAGTCAAGTCACATGGAGAAAAGAAACACCTTCACTGAATTATCTATTAACGAGTTTATGCTGGGCAAATACATACTCTCATCAAAATCCAGAATTCATTTCGACTTTGACGAGTAAAACATTCCCATTCGTAAGGTGTTACTTCCCCATTGATGCCAACTCTTTGTTGAAATGTATGGAGAAAGTGTTGAAGAGCTACAACAAAATAAATGTCATTGTCACCTCCAAGAGAGAAATGTATCAATGGACTAATATGGATGAGGCGAATGTAGCTGTTGAACAGGGATTTTATGAGTGGCCATGCGATAATAAAGCGGATTTTGTCATGGTTTCCGCAGGTGATTATCCGTTAAGAGAAAGTAAGCGTAGTATTGAGCAGATTAATGAACTAATACCTCATATATATATAAAATTGGTTTCTATAATAGATATCACCATTTTAGGTGACAGGGAAATCTATACTCACTCTTTGTCAATTTGCGAGTTTAACAGACTTTTTCCAGTCGATACTCCAATTCTTTTTAATTTCCATGGGTATCCTTCTACAATTAAAGCATTAGTGTATGAGCGTACAAAAAATCAAATTTTTGATGTTATTGGTTATGCAGATAAAGGTGATGCCTCAGCTCCTGAATTATATAAGCTTATTCAAAATGGAGTCAGTCATTTTCAAATTTCTTTTAAAATCATCGAAAGGTTAAAACAAAATGGGAAAATATCGAAGAAAGAATACAACTTTTGTAAATCGGAAATCGAAAATAGATTAAATCATTATTGTAACTCCATTGTATAGGAGCATTGAGATGAATAGTTATGACTTTTGGGATAATTATAACAAAGAAAATATAAGTAGGATAGAACGTTTGCTTACTTTAAATAAAAATTATATTCGAGTGGATCTTCATAACCACTCGGACTATTCTGTGGATGGAGAGCAGACGGTTAAACATATTATTGATCAAGCTATTGAAATGGATTTTGAGATTATTTCAATTACTGATCATGATTCTGTGAGGGCCTACGATGAGTTAGCAGTATTGATTAGAGAATATTCAGTTTTAAATATTAAACTTCCTATAATTATTACGGGTATTGAATTTACTGTGAATTATGAGGACTATGGTAGTATGTGTCATGTGTTAAAGTATGGAATTAATCCTGCTAGTCCCTCATTAGATTTGATAATAAAAAAAAATGAGGCTGCCTGTTGGATGCGTGCTACGAAACAATTTAAGCGAATTTTTGAGAATCAGACCCTTCGTTTTTTTTCTGAAAAATATAATATTTTGTTTTCACTCGAAGAATATAAAATATACTTACAAATGCAAAAGGTACCTATACCAGAATACCCATCCTTAATTGATTATATATTTCTGAAAATGGAACCACATCAAATTAAGTTAAAAAAAATAATATCACAGTTATATAAAGCTACGTTATTTGATAAATGTGAGGATCGGAAACAAAAAAAAATACGTGCACTGAATCGCTTTATTGCCAAGTACAATAGTCAGTTAAATAGATGGGACTACAAGTCCAGGTTATTAGCGCCCCTATTCGCCACAGTTGGTATAGATGATGCGGATTATCCTGACCACATTTCGAGTGGTAATCTGTCAATTAATGAGTATGGCCAAGTTCATATTACTGAGCTTACGGATGAGGGAGTCACAGTTTTTGCACATCCCAATGGAGATAAACTGCATTTGATGAATGAATGTCTGAATATTGGAGGAAAGATGGCTGCACTGGAACTAAATTCTTCAAATAGACACGCACTAGAACAAGATATTTTTGATAAAGCAATGGAGTTAGGTCTATTTTTGACTAGAGGATCTGATAATCACGGCGTTAGCAAGGACGTGTATGGTGATCTTAGTAATTTTAATTTATCTATATCCAATGTGAGAAGCCTTTATCAAGCATTAAAACAGAATCAAATATGTATTTCAAAAATGTAGTTATTAAAGGGAGCGTATAAAAATGAATAATGCTATTTCTGAGCAATATAAAGATTCTTCCAATATTAGTAAAAGGATTCAATTCCATGAAAGGTTTAGCACTAACAAATTAGGCTTTCACGAATGGGCGTTTGAACAAATGAAACTTACCCATAACATGAATATATTGGAATGTGGATGTGGGCCAGCAGCCATTTGGTACAAAAATATAAATAAAATTGCTTCTCCAATTAATATCACACTAATGGACCTCTCGGAAGGGATGCTTAATGATGCACGAAAGAATGTGGCATCTAGAAGCGATGAATTTAATTTCAAAGTTGGGGATATACAGGAATTACCTTTTGAGGATGAGTCTTTTGATGTAGTAATTGCTAATCACATGCTATATCATGTTTCGGATATTCCCAAGGCTATACGTGAGGTAAGGAGAGTACTTAAAAAAGGTGGCTTATTTTTCGCTTCTACATTTAGTAAGTTGCATTTGAAAGAAATGGATGAGTTAATCCGACAGTTTATTGTTTTGCCTGATACTCGTACATCGGATAAGTTTACATTAGAAAATGGTTTTGATTATATTAATAACATATTTCAAAACACTGCACTGTTACATCATGACGATGCCTTAATTGTTACAGAGAGTCAACCTCTAATTGATTATGTGCTATCAAGTAGCAAGGCTAGAAAAGCGTTCGATGAGGAAAAGTTGCATGCATTCATTAATAAGATTGATTTTTTATTAGAAAGAGATAAATCTATCGTAATTACAAAGAGAGCTGGCTTGTTTGTTTCTTCAAAACCGTTATGAGAGGAATAACACGACTTTTGGAAGTGAAAGCTATTTTTTTCGATTTAGGAGAAACGCTTGTTCACTTTGAAAGAGAGAAAGGAAAGAGTCTAGTAAGTGAAATATGTGAACTAACATCGCGTAGTGAAGAAGATATTAAAGAAACAATGAATAAACACTTTGTAATACAAAATAATACATTAAATGTACTTGTTGAAAATTTCTCAAGGGAGATTAAATATAACTCCCCTCACAAGATAGTAGATATAATAAAGAATAATCAATCTATACCCCATCTATTTAAGGATACTAATAAGGTTTTGAATATTTTGTATTCGAGAGGATATAAATTAGGAATCATCTCAAACGCCTTTCCATGGAATTGTAAATCTATCTTTGAATTGGGACTACCTGAATTTTTAAGTACATGTACTTATTATTCTTTTACGTTGGGGGTGGCAAAACCACATATCGAAATATTTGAGAAAGTACAATTGGATTTGCAATTGACTAATTATGAAATTGCTTTCGTTGGAGATTCTATAAAAAGTGATGTAATTGGTTCGAAAAACGCAAATTGGTTATCTATTCTAATTGATCGAACTCACAAAAAAAAAAAAATGAAGCTGACCTAATTATCAATAATTTATATGAATTAATAGATCTTTTTGATAGAAATGTAATGAAGTAGTTATGGAAGAAGTGAGATTTATGAAGGAAACCATTCTTTTTTGTTTGAGCTCTGTTGAAAGCCATTTCCCTCCTACGCTAGAACTAGCTAGAAGGCTCGTAACTAAAGGTTATCGCGTCCTATATTTAGGATTTGAAAACCTTGAGTGTACAGTTCGGCAAGAAGGATTTGATTATTACAGTATTAAAAGAACAGGGGAAGCTGTATTTCTTAGGATGAAACTAGAATTTCAATATTTCAGACTATCCAAAATCTATAAAGATTTATTTAAGGAAATAAAAGATGTTCTTGTAAGCGAAAGGGTTACGATTGTTCTTTATGACATCACAAGATTTCATCTTTACTATCTTCCTGCATTGGAAACAGATATCCCTATTATTAGTTTTTGGACAAATAGCGGTGAAACTCATTTCAATCATAGAGTTGCTCCTAATTCTTCAATTGAAATTCCCAACGGTTCGATTAAAGGCACTTTAATCGCTACAAGTTTATGGGTTACGAGATACATACGCAGAGAGTTTTTTAAGCCAAAAATCAATTTATATAAATACTGCTTTCCTTTCTCTAAGTTGAGAAGAGAGGCTAGATTCAGAAACTTACTATGGAGATATAGTCTTGATGGATATTACTTAGAAAGCCCTAAAATAATCTTCGGTCCATATGAATTTGAATTTTTATATTCTAATGAGAATAGAAGAAGTTATTCAGGACTTTGTGTTGATTTAAATCGAGATGAAACAGGGATCTTTTTTGAGTGGGAGAGATTGGAGGATGACAAGCCTATAATATACTGTTCGCTGGGTACAATGAGCAATAGGTATGAGGAGAGCATTAGTTTTTTTCGTACTGTGATTGAAGCCTTTCGTCAAAGGAAAGGCTGGAAATTGGTAATGAATATTGGAAATATACAAGATATAAAATGTTTAGGGGAAATACCTGAAAATGTAATAATAGGAAATAAAATTCCCCAATTAAGCATTATTAGAAGATCCGCACTAGTTCTTTCACATGGTGGGTTTGGTACTATCAAAGAATGTATTGCACTCTCTGTTCCAATGGTCATTTTCCCTTGCATTTATGACCAACCAGGTAATGCAGCACGAGTTGAATATCATCAAATAGGAGAATGTTATGGGATAAGTCATGTTGATTCGAAAATGTTGATTGAAATAATTCAAAGGATGCTTGCTAGTAAAGTATATAAAGATAATATTGTTTTAATGAAGGAACGGATTAACGCATATGATTATCTTGATAATGGTGTAGGATTAATTTCTGAGATAATAAATACTAAAAAAGGAAAAATGAATGAGTAAAATGACTGAAAAGGGAAATCCGTCTGTGATTGCAATAGACTTGGATGGTACAATAGTTGGAAAAAGTAATGTAATTTCTTTGAATATCTTAGAAAAATTGAATGTACTAAAAAATAGGATGCCAATCATTATTGCCACGGGGAGAACTCTAATTGGAAGTCGGGACATATTAAATCAGTTCCAACCTAAATTTCCGGTTATTTTCTTTGATGGTAGATTAATATATCAACCTAGTGGTGATATATTATTGCTTAGTCATTGTTTACCATCTAAATTAGTCAGTTTAGTTAAGTTAAGGTTCGGTTCATCACACTACATAGTGGAAGAGTGTACAGAACTAATACCACATACAAGAGAAAGTGGTATTAGTTATGTGATGAGTTTTGGAATCCCGCGCTCATTTATATCTAAAAACATTTCGGGAATCAATCCAATTTACATGTATCTAAAACCTAAACATAGGGACAATGATGAGGATTATTGTCATTTGTACTCAATCGCAAAAAAATATAGTGCTGAAGTATATGTAACAGGGAATGGTTGGACGGTTATTAGAATGCAAAATCATACTAAATGTACTGCGTTAGAATATCTAGGAGATAAGTATGGCTTTACGATGAGTGATGTATTGGCTTTTGGGGATGGAGAAAATGATAGGGACATGTTAAAAAATGCTGCAATTTCAATAGTTATGTTTAATGCCAGTGAGTCACTTAAGAAAATCGCGACAATTATCGCTGGGAGTGTAGACGAGGATGGAGCATTATTATTTTTAGAAAAAATACTGGAGAATGGGAAGATAGATTTAGAATGATTGAACTTATTTAGGACGTGTCTGAAAACTCATCATTAAGTCAATTTAAAAATGGCAGCCACGTATACAAATGATAAGAATGACTTAGCTAGTTTGTCATAACGAGTAGCTTACGCGGCGAAAGTGTTTGATTTTATTTAAAAAACACTCAACTAAGGGGCGTTCTTTGTATAAATACCAATCGACTTTCCATGGATTTCGACTGTTAGCTTTAGGTGGAATGATATAAGATTCCTGTTTGGCCGTAATCCAATTCCGAATAGCTTTTGAGCCATGAGCTTTATCACCAAGAATAGGGCTTTCCGTAATATCAAACTCCTGAAGCAAATCTATCGCTGGAACGGAATCATAGATTCGGCCACCCGTCAGAAGAAACGCGAGGGGATTTCCTAATCCATCGACTAAAGTATGAAGTTTGGTTGTCTTTCCGCCACGATGGATGCCGATGTGCTGATTTACTTCGTTTCCATCTGCGTTTTTTAGCACCGTCACTGTGTTGATGGGCTTTAACCGATGTAGAATCCAATGCTTGAAGTTTTCAAAATCAAGTTCTACGCCAAGAAACACCACTTCAAGCGATCCAAAGTATAACAGTAAACAACGTGCGATTACTTAATTTTGACGGACGTCCTATTTTATATGGAGGGAAAACATCCTTAATTTGTTCCGATTGTTCATAACGTCTTTGAATCATGATTCATGCTCCAATCGTTTTTCTCAAATCCTACCACAGACTTCTTTAGTTTTCAGGCACGTCCTAATCAAAAGTGCGTACGGAAGAATAGTTTGTAACATTTTTTGTAGCTGATCAATTCCACTAATATCTGCTATAAAATTTCGAAAAATAGAAATGAAATATAAAAAATGTTTAGAGAGAGTGGTGTCTGTATCAATGATAAATGTGAATAATATTTCTAAAGTATTCCGTAGACCCATAAGGGAGAAAGGATTCCGTGGTGCTTTAAGGGATTTTACCAATCGTAAATATGAAAATAAGAAAGCAGTTGATGACCTGTCATTCTCCATTAATCAAGGTGAAATGGTGGGTTTTTTGGGGCCTAATGGAGCTGGTAAATCGACATCGATAAAAATGCTAGTAGGTATACTTGTGCCGACTAATGGTGAGGTAAGAGTAAATGGAATTGTACCTTATCAAAATAGAAAAGAGAATGCCAGAAGAATAGGTGTCGTTTTTGGACAGAGGTCACAATTATGGTGGGATATTCCGGTCATTGAGACATTAAAATTACATAAATATATGTATGGAATATCTGATGCACAGTTTAAACGTAATATAGAACTATTTTCAGAGGTGCTGGGTATTAATGAATTTCTAAACGTCGCTGTTAGGCAATTAAGTCTTGGACAACGAATGAGGGCTGACCTATGTGCTGCTTTGATGCATAACCCAGAGGTTATTTATTTGGATGAACCGACAATAGGACTTGATGTCGTCGTTAAGAAGAAAATCAGGGAATTTCTAATCCAAATAAACAGGGACTATAAAACGACGATTTTACTTACAACTCATGATATGTCGGATGTCGAGAAATTATGTTCGAGGGTGCTTGTAATCAATCATGGAAAAAAAATTTATGATGGTGATTTGGAGCAACTAAAAGTATTACATGGCTCGGATGAGAAACTGATTGTCCGAATGAATAGTTTTAATAATGAACGCTTTTTAACGGATGCTTATTCTCTGGAAGTCGGCGTGAAAAAAATTACATGTGAGAATGATAGTAACATTCTAAACTTTTACTATGATAAAAGAGAAGTAAGTTCCACACAAATTCTTAAATATTTACTTCAGAATGATGGTATTAAGGATTTTCAAGTGAAATCATGTGAACTCGATGAAGTTATTCAAAGAATTTATTCTAACTAAGGAGAGGCCCGATGAAATTATATTGGCAAATAATGTTTAATGCTATTCAATCTAACATTACATATAGATTCTCCACCTTGGCGAATACATTAAATAGATTATTGAGCATGATTGTATACATATCTGTATGGATTGCATTATATAATGGAGCAGATTTGATGAATCACACAATACAGCAAGCAACTTTAAGTGAGATGATTATTTATATTCTTATAACAACTCTTATTGGGATACTTATACAGAATTCTAATATTTATATAATTAGCGAAAAAATAAGCTCTGGTAGTATCGTAATGAATTTGATAAGACCAATTGGTTTATTTAAAACAATAATGTTTGAAACGATTGGTGCAAAATTATTAACAGTTATTTTAGAATTCATACCAATTTTAACTGTAGGAGTCTTCTTATTCAATGTTTCCTTACCGATTGGATGGTCAACTTTATTTTTTTCCCTGTCTATATTTAATGGGTTTATAATATATTTTCTCTTGACATATTTGCTAGGACTATGCAGCTTTTGGTACTATCGTATATTTCACTTAGATTTTATACTTACACAAGTGCTTAATTTTTTTTCTGGGCTTCTCGTACCTATTTGGTTTTTCCCACACACACTAAAGGTAGTCTCTAGTTTCCTACCTTTTGAACTGATTTATTATCATCCGCTAGTTATCTTTCTGGAAAAGGGTAACATCTATGAATACTCATGGGCGCTTATGAAAGGGTATATGTGGATCGTTATTTTATCAATATTAATATCATATGTTTGGTCAAAGGCAATGAAAAAACTAGTTATACAAGGAGGGTAATCTTGAATTCGTTTATATTATATGGCCACTTTTTAAAGGTCTACATGAAAATACAACTGGAGTTTCGGTTTTCATTTATTGGCGATATTTTTGTGAATATGTTTACATTTATCACTGTATATTTGAGCTTTTGGGTAATGTTTAATACCTTTGATAATTTAAACGGATGGACATACTGGCAATTGATTTTCTTGTTTAATATAAATTTATTTACTTATTCGTTTAGTTCGCTTTTTTTCTGGGCTCCAATGAAATACTTAGAACAAACAATTAAAAACGGTGATTTTGACAATTTTCTAACTAAACCAATGTCTCCATTTAAATTATTGATATTCCGTCAATTTCAGCATACTTTTCTTGGACATATTATTATTTCTATTTTTGTGTTTTTCTTGTGTTTAAATCACTTACATATTAATTGGAATATTAATAGTGTGTTTTTCCTCTTGTATTCTTTAGCTGGAGGAGTACTCATTCAATCGAGCATAATAATACTAGCAGGTTCTTCAGCATTCTGGATTTTTAAATCTAGTTCCTTTGTTGATTTGTTTACTTCTTCAGTTAGGAATTTTGCTAATTATCCAATTAGTATTTTTGGGAAAACAGTGCAGTTAATCCTTACTTTTCTTATACCGTATGCACTGGTAAACTATTATCCAGTGACATATTTAATAGGTAATAATAACAATTCATATTCCTACCCCATAATTAGTTTTTTAACATTTCCAGTTGGAGTAATTTTATTTTTACTGTCCCTTTGGGGATTTAAAAGAGGGTTAGTGAGGTATGAAGGTGCGGGAACTTAAAATTAGAAAGGTTGTGCTAAATGTGGATCCCAAAATTGTGATTTCTGAATATAAGGAGCATTGGGCTCTAGAGTATCAGTCAGAGAAAGAAAAAATTATTGATGCACTGGGAAGTAAGATTATAGGTATAGAACATTTCGGAAGTACGTCGATAAAAGGTATGGCAGCTAAGCCATTAATTGATATAATGTTATCTGTAAATGAGTTAACAGGGGTCGAGACATTCATTGAACCCTTGGCTCAGATTGGATACGAGTATGTTCCGAAGCTCGATTTTCCAACGCGCTGGTTTTTTAGAAAAGGGCTTTGGAGGGCTGGTACGCACCACCTACATGTGTATCAACACAATGGTGTGGAATGGCAACAAAATTTAATGTTTCGTAATTTTATGCAATCTAACTTAGATGCAGCTAATGAATATATGCAACTAAAAAAGGAACTATCAATTAAATTCAGTAATGATCGGGTGTCCTACACTGAAGGAAAAGATAAATTTATTAAATCTATAATCTTTGAAGCATCCAAAAATAACTAGGTGTTTTCAAAATTATTCTGCAGCATCTGTACTCATGTCTATAAATATTTAATATCATTTGATACCAGTATCAGCAATAGGCCCAAAAAGAATGAATTGATAAAAGGTTGAAAGCATAAAGATTACTGAATTATGACTAATATTACTGTGTTATAGATTTTAAGTTCTAATCCATAACACAGAAATTAAATTTAAAAAACTGGAAATCTATTTTTTAAGCCTTCATTTGTTTACATTTGAAAAGCTAACGTCGGTAGTTAATCGGCATTAGCTTTTTCAACACAGACTTAGCATCGCTTGGCAAAATGTAGCCTACAATCAACCGCCGCACACCGGATTTTATCTGGGAGAAGGCATGAGCACACCACCGGTACCGAATATCCGGTATGCGGGCAGATGAGAAATGGACAAGGTGTGGCCGTCCAATTCCGTTCATGTTTACAATAGCCAGCGAAGCATGGGATTCGCTGAAGGGAACAACGGATGCAGGTTCGTTGTTCCTCTTTTATGGCTTTAGCCAGTTGAGTGCGTGAAACGCGCGAAACAAAAAACCACCCGCTATGCGGGTGGAGGGATCGAGGGTTTGACCACCAAGACCATTCCGATAAAATTGAGATGTTCAGGCTCAAAGAAAGGAATGGTCTTAGATGGCAAACAAGAGCTACAGCCTAGCTCACACAAAGTGGATGTGCAAATACCACATTGTATTTACTCCGAAGTATAGACGGAAAGAAATCTATAATCAAGTGAGAAAAGATTTAATCGAAATTTTCAAACGTCTATGTAAGTACAAGGGAGTAGAAATTATAGAAGGTCACATGATGCCCGATCATGTTCACATGTTGGTAGCGATTTCCCCGAAAATGGCTGTCTCAACGTTCATGGGATATCTAAAGGGAAAAAGTTCGCTAATGATCTTCGAGAAGCATGCCCAGCTCAAGTATAAATATGGCAATCGAAAGTTTTGGGCAGAAGGGTACTATGTGAGTATAGTGGGTCTAAATGAAGCAACGGTAAGAAAGTATATTCGTGAACAAGAAGCACATGATCAAGCGTTAGATAAATTGAGTGTAAAAGAATACGAAGATCCATTTAACAGTAACAAGAGCAAAAAGAAGTAAAACCAGTTTAACTGGTAAGTGAAAGTGACAAATAACACTGAGCCTGAACAGGTTTGCTGTCAGGCTAGCGTCTTTAGGCGCAGTTTGGCAACAAGGGGTTATACCCCAAGAGCAAACCACCCGTTGGACGGGTGGTCATGATTTTTGCCAATAGCCCAGAAATACGGTAAAAATCGGAAAAAACGTTTGACAGGTATATAGACTGCCTTTATTATACGTATATAACTTACTAAACAGGTAGGAATAATAAAAATGGGTCTGTTTTCATTGTGAAAATGGTCATTTTACAGACAGATGCAACCATGCAACCTGAACAGAATAACGTTCTCACCGTATAGACGGAGGAACACCGCAGCGCATCCTTTTCAGATGGAGCATGCACGGCCTAGAGCCGGCATGACTTTATGGGGAGATATGCGCGGGGGTTCCTCCGTCTTCTTGTTTTTTTTACGGGGCGTTCGATCCTGTTCAGCCGGCCTGAGGTAGTCATGCAGATCTATATCGGGGGAGTGTTATCTATGAAAAAGAGAATTCACAAGGGTATTCTGGTTGGTCTGGCACTGGTGTTAACAGGGGTACTGGCAGCATGCGGATCGGATAGCGGTGGGTCCAGTGCGGCAGGAACATCGGGGGGAGCGGAGGGTGGTAAGGAAGGGGCCAAGGCCATCGAACTGCTGAATGTTTCCTATGATCCAACGCGGGAACTCTATGAACAATATAACAAAGCGTTTGCGGCGCATTGGTTGAAAGAGAAAGGCCAGGAAGTGACCATCAAGCAATCCCATGGGGGATCGGGCAAACAGAGCCGTTCTGTTATTGACGGACTGGATGCAGACGTGGTGACGCTGGCATTGGGATACGATATTGATGCGATTGAAGATAAAGGTCTGATTAACGAGGGTTGGCAGGACAAATACGAGCACAACAGCTCTCCATATACCTCTACGATTGTATTCCTTGTACGTAAAGGCAATCCAAAAGGTATCAAGGACTGGGATGATCTGATCAAAGGGGATACCCAAGTCATCACCCCGAATCCCAAAACGTCCGGCGGAGCGCGCTGGAACTATCTGGCGGCATGGGGATATGCCCTTAAGCATAATAACAATGATGAAGAGAAAGCGAAGGAATTCGTTGGAGAGTTGTTCAAACATGCGCCTGTGCTGGATTCGGGTGCCCGCGGGTCTACGACAACTTTTGTTGAACGTGGCATTGGGGATGTGCTTCTTGCTTGGGAAAATGAAGCTTTCCTATCGGTAAAAGAGTTGGGTCCGGACAAATTCGATATTGTCGTGCCATCGGTTAGTATCTTGGCCGAACCACCGGTTGCGATTGTGGACAAAAATGCAGACAAAAAAGGAAGCCGCGACGTGGCGGATGCCTATCTGAAATATTTGTACAGTGAAGAAGGACAGACGATTGCCGCAGAAAATTATTACCGCCCAACGCTGGACAGCGTGGAGGAAAAATTCAAGGATCAGTTCCCGGCGCTTGAACTGTTCACGTTGAAAGATGTATTCGGTACATGGCGGGATACTCAGGCCAAACATTTCAATGACGGTGGTATCTTCGACCAGATCTATGTTCCAGGCAGCTAAGGTTGCTCTGTTCAATGAACACCCGATCAATCGCGCTGTGAGCGGCCAACCAGCCTTACCGGCTGAAGGCAGAGAGGATGAACGTGCATGAGCAAGGTGATGGTGGCGCGGAGACGCACATTGCCGGGATTTGGATTAACGATGGGTTACAGTGTGTTCTACCTGAGCCTGGTTGTACTTATTCCACTGGCTGCGCTGTTGTTTAACTCAACAGGGCTGACGTGGGCAACCATGATTGAGGTTGCGACCAATCCCAGGGTGCTGGCTTCCTTCCAGGTCAGCTTCCTGACCGCAGGTGCAGCGGCGCTGATTGATCTCGTGCTGGGGTTACTCCTGGCATGGGTGCTTGTTCGGTATGAATTTCCGGGCAAAAGGCTGTTTGATGCGGTCATTGATCTGCCTTTTGCCTTGCCGACAGCGGTAGCAGGGGTTGCTCTTACGGCGATCTATGCCGGCAATGGCTGGATTGGGCAGTTTGTAGAGCCTTTGGGCATCAAGCTCGCCTATTCACAGGCCGGGATTACGCTGGCGCTGATGTTTATCGGAATTCCGTTCGTAGTTCGCACGGTGCAACCGGTGTTGGAGGAGCTGGAGGCTGAGGTGGAAGAGGCGGCTGCCACACTGGGGGCAGGAAGATGGCGGATATTCCGCACCATTCTGTTGCCAGATCTGATTCCACCGTTGCTGACGGGTTTTGCTCTGGCTTTTGCCCGGGGCATTGGCGAATATGGCTCGGTTGTATTTATCTCAGGTAATATGCCGATGAAAACGGAGATTGCTCCCTTGCTGATCATGGCCAAGCTGGAGCAGTTCGATTATGCAGGCGCTACAGCTGTAGCTTTGCTGTTGCTTCTTGTTTCTTTCATCCTGCTGCTGATCATTAATTCCTTGCAACGTTGGAGCCGGAAGGCGGGCAGAGCATGACGATGAAGCATGATGGAATATGGATATTAAAAGACGTCACTCACCCAAACCAAAGGAGGTGCAGCATATGGCGGGTTCTGTCCCACTAAGCCCTGTTCCACCCGTAAAGACCGGGCGTGGAACTAACCGTGCAACAACGGAAGCTCCATGGGTCAAATGGTTGTTGATTGGACTGGCAAGCCTGGTACTCATATGGCTGCTTATTTTGCCACTGGCCATTGTGCTCATGGAGGCGTTGAAGCAGGGCTGGGGTGTGTACATCGCGGCTCTTACCGAGCCGGATGCCATGTCTGCACTGAAACTCACGTTATTGGTTGCGGCGATTACAGTGCCGTTGAATACGATATTTGGTGTGGCCGCTGCATGGGTCATTACCAAGTTCCAGTTTAAGGGCAAGGGACTCATGATCACCCTGATTGATCTTCCCTTTTCCATTTCGCCTGTGGTGGGCGGGTTGATCTTTGTACTGGTCTTTGGTTCGAATGGGTGGTTTGGGCCGTGGCTGTCCGAACATGATATCAAAATCATTTTTGCGCTGCCAGGCATTGTGATTGCAACGTTGTTTATTACCTTCCCGTTCGTAGCTAGGGAGTTGATCCCACTAATGGAGGACCAGGGAACCCGGGAAGAAGAAGCAGCGGTTACGCTGGGTGCTTCCGGGTGGCGAATCTTCTGGAGTGTAACCTTGCCCAACATCAAATGGGGGCTGCTGTACGGCATTATTCTGTGTAATGCTCGTGCTATGGGTGAGTTCGGAGCCGTATCTGTGGTGTCCGGACATATCCGCGGGGAGACCAATACGTTACCACTTCATGTGGAGATTTTGTATAACGAATATCAATTCTCGGCTTCGTTTGCCGTAGCATCCCTGCTCCTGATTCTGGCTCTCGCCACGTTGCTGCTCAAGAGCTGGCTTGGACACAAAGCCGTTTCAGAAAAGTGATGATGAGAAGAAGAAAATACAGATTGACAGCTACTGGAAGCCCTGCTAATGTATAAACCAAGTATATAGGTTGGATAAGAATGATTTATAAATCCGTTGGATGACAGCGTACTTAGGAATATGGCGGGCAATAGCCCGAGAAGAGGAGGCGGCTCTATGGCTAAGCCGTTAAAAGTGGATGAGGTATGGTTGGACCGAATTGCCGGACAGCTGAATGACATGGAGTTTGGTTCTTTGCATATCGTGGTGCACGAAGGTCAGATTGTGCAGATGGAGCGGACCGAACGCAAGCGTTTTGAAAACACGCCCTCAGGCAGCGCCTCCAAATCCGGAAGCACGGCACGAAGCAGTTCAGCCCGTTCACTACGCGGATCAAATGCGAGTGCGAAGGGATAGAGAGTGACGTGGCTTGAGGGAAGCGAAGATAGGTGCATAGGAACACATGTATAATCTAGAAACTCATGGGAAATGTATGTTCCATATCGTCCCACCTATTGCGCGTGACTCGTCTCCTTATGCTCGTTATACCAATGATTCGCTTCAAGCAGCACCTGTTGCCCACCTGCATCCATGAATTCTTCCACAAAAGTATCGAAATACCCCACAGGCTGATCGCCAGTGATGATGGAGATGTACGCTCTGTCTCTCATGCGAATCAATTCAGATGAATATTGAATCAGGGCAGGGGTTGCAACCTCCAGGCGATTATAGATACCATTCTCCGTCAACCCTGCAGATGCAGCCCACTGTTCACGTTTATCCGAGGGTGTACCTGGAACCGTCATGCCGATACTTGAGCCGATCATATTAATATAATTCTCCATTCTGTTGTATGGGTAAAGTAAATGGAACGAGTTTGAATCTTCAGCGCTCCAATTCCAGTGTTTTCCTGGAAGGCCATACTCCATTTTGATCTGCTCCTCCGGATCGGGGTTGGCACTTACATAATCGAGGATCTCCAAAATTTTCTCCAGTTTCCCCGGCTCCTTCGCAGCCTCAGCACCTATAGCAATAAAATTCATCAGCAGATTGTTCCCTTTTGAACCGCTATGTCCATCAGGACCAATAACAGGAGAACCAAATACAACCTCTGCAGCTGCGTTCTTCTGTAACAGCTCATTAACATTGAACGAGGCTCCCACAGGGGTTGCTTGGCCATTTTCATTGAGGACACTGTAGTCTCCCTCTTGATTCCAATGATAATAGTTGCCCATCGAGGTCATCCCAATTTTTCCATTAATAAAAGCATGGGATAGATGTTTATAGCCGCCTTTATTTTCGCCGGTTATAAACTCGGGATCGATAATCCCGTCCCGATACCACTTTTGCATATAAGTCAGGGCTTTTTTCATCTCAGGCTCCAAAGCACCGATCACGAGTTGGTTGTTTTTTTCATTAAAATACAGCTGCTCGGTGAAAACGGACTGTCCAAAAGCACCAAATACCACATTTAAGCCCTCTCTGGATAGGCCATACGTATCCTGTTTACCATTCCCGTCCGGATCACCTTTGGAAAAAGCATACATAACCGTTTCAAATTCCTCTAATGTCTTCGGAACGTCCAGATCAAGCTTCTTAAGCCAGTCCTCTCGGTATACGACAGGGGTTCGATAGATGTTGGTCTGATTGATGGCCGGTATTCCATATAAGGAGCCGTTTATTTTTCCGTACTCTAAGTAACGTGAATTATAATCGCGAATTCGCTGTACGATATTTGGCGCATATTGTTCAAGGACATCCGGGGGAATTTCCGCTAAGACCCCTTGCATTTGATACTTAAGCAGATCTTGCGGTTGTCTGATCCGGAACAGATCCGGTATTTTGCCTTGAGCAAGCTCCAGATCCAGCAGTTCCTCGTACCGCTTGTTCTCAAGGTTCCATACCTGCAGATCGACATCAAACCGATCCTCAATATATGCAATCATCTCAGCGTCCTCAGGAACAGCAATATTTTGATGCATGGTCCAGGATATCGTATACTGCGGTGTTGTATCCTTCTCAGCGCTTGCTAGGTGGTCCTGCTGTATTTGTGCTGTTTCTCTGTTTAGAACGGTACATCCGCTTGTAAATACGAGAAGAAGAGACATTGCAGAATATAGACATAGCTTTCTTGAAAGGTTAAGGTTCATAGCAGCTCCTTTTCTAATTTTAAATTCTATTCGGAGTGTCCGTGTAAATATTCTTTAATTGAACCTACATAGATCCTTGTTCCATTAGACTGCGCATGAAGTTTTTTGGCGTACAGCCGTGAATTTCTTTGAACTTCTTAATGAAATAGGCAGGGGTACGGTAACCGACCGTACTTGCGACCTGCTCAACCGTAATTTCACGCTGTGTCATGAGTTCCCGTGCGCGTTCCATTCTCTGATTCGTAACATATTCGGAATAAACAATCCCGGTTTCTTCCTTGAAAAGTTTACTGAGATATTTGGGGCTGATGAATACTTGTTCTGAGACATGATCCAGTGTGAGATCGCCCGATAAGTGCTCTTGAATATAGGCTTTGACAGCCGAGATGGTATCCACACTCCGTACCTCGCTTCGCTTCTCCATATGCATCACAAATTCGGTCACGAGATGAATCATCCATTCCGAATAGCGGTTGATATTGTAGAACAATGAAAATTGCTTGTACAAATTCAATGAAGTCGCCTCGGCAGGTTGTAAACGTACCTGATTAATACATTCAGCGTAAATAGATACCGTTTTTAATAATATGATCCGACTGTACTCGGCTGAATAGGGGCCTTCCTTTAATGTTGCGACCAATTCCTGAATGGCCTGAACCGAACCTTGCACATCCCGAGTCTGCAATTTCTTCTCAAAGTTTACGAGGTATGAGTCCGGAATTTCCAAGCTGCTCGCTTCCCTGTTCAGAAGATCAAGATCCTCAATGGCAGACTGCTCGGGGAAGAAGTAGCTGTATCGAATCAGGGTATTAGCCTGATGATAGCTTGTGTGAATTTTCGTGAAGTGCTCTACCCATCCGCCTAACGATAGTACAAATTCCAGACCAAATCTGCTGCTCGCTTCAGCGTGAATAAAGTCTACAATGTGATTAGAGAGAGGTGCCTCGGGTTGATTGGTACAGATGATGACCGCAATTTTGTGATCCTGCAATTCCTCTGCCAGCAGTTGAGTTCCATCCATTTCTGCGATCTCCAGTTGCTGAATCATCGTGTACAACGTATGCTGCAACTGTCGTGGCTGCAGATCCTTCCACTTCTCATTGACGGGGTCAATGACAATACAGCGGAAGCGGGAGTAAGCCATCGAAATATGAATAGATTGCAGTTGCTCCGTAAGCTCCTCTGGTGTAAATCGGTTATTTAACATATTAAGCATGATACTATGCTTAATCATCTTGTGATTGGCCTGTAAGGTTTCTTCAAGACTATCAACTTTATTGGACAGACTGTTAAACGTTGTATCGATGAACCGGTATTCGTCCTGTTTTAAGCTGTTTGGGCTATCCATCCGGCTCTTGATGTTATTCAGGATTCGCTTAAGAGGACTATAGTTTGCCCTGGTAAAGATGGACGACATCACTATCCCAACCGCAACAGCCAATAAGCCGAGAAGAACCGAAATCTCCTTCAAGCTATCCAATTTATAATAGAAGCTTTCATTAGGTGTGGTTGTGTAAATCCGCCATGCATTTCCTTTAAATTGATCTTGGGTAACGACATGAGAGTCATGGTTAAATACAGGCGTGAAACTTTCATCTGAAGAATGATAGGAAAGGAGCGACTGCGTTAGATTCTCCTCCGTGGAGGTACCTAGCAACGTTTTGTCTGCGGCAGAAATGACGGTTCCATCCTGATCGATGATTAGTGTATTCGCATAGTCAGCAGGGAGCATATTTTTAATGATCTGACTTATCGCTGATTCTTTGATATCAATCGCAATCATGGCCTTACTGTCTTGTCCAGACGATTGAAACGGGTAACTATGAACATAGGAAATTAAGGGACTCATGTTGCTCTGTTCCCGTGATTCGATATAAGCATCCTTAGGCACCATGCGAGTCTTCATCCATAAGGAGCTGTCTGGAGTCTCTTTCATCGCAGCAATCCAATCCGTCGTATGATCCACACTCGAAGGCGTATCCTCATAGAGCATCAGCCCATATACAGATGAGACGATGAAGTGGTTCTTTGTATCGTACACATGAATAGCTTCAATGAGATCGGAATAATTTTGCACCATATTTTTGAGGGACTGTTCGATGTCCAGGATTTTGCTATGGTTTCCTTTTAAGCTATCTAGATCGATACTTGCAGCGTTACCGAGTGCCAGGGACAGATAGACCTGATTCACCTTCTGGATAACGGAGCTCTCAATATAATTGACAGTGCTTTTCAGCGAAAGTTGATTATTGATTCGAATCTCTTTGCTGTATTGATGGGAGAAGAAGAGGTACAGAATGGAGCCGAAAAGAAGCGCAATGACAAGAACGACAACAAGGTAGGAAAGAACCATTTTGGATCTCACAGATTGAAATGGCTTAAGCATTCTTTTTCCCCCTTCATTTCTCTTTTCTAAACAACTTCATCATTATATAGCAGGCCGAGGACTAGAAATCATGTTGATCGAAATTTAACAAACTCCCACTGAATAATTTACTTTCAGTTAATAAAGCGTTTACAAAAGTAGGTATTTTAATTGATAAATGTAGTATCTAACTCCATTTTTGTTGGCATATAAGCTCCGGAACGTACGATTTTGATATAAAACGGAATTTGTTCTATAGATGCGAAACGCTCCCTAATGCTACAGTAACGGCAGATCAGACATCTGTATAGAGTCTTTCTTACTCATTTGCAGATGCAGAAGCAAAAAAATAATTTACCATAACGGGAGCGTGTATTTGCAAGCCATGAGAAAACCACTTAAAAAGTCACTGGCATTACTTCTAATGTTGTCTATGGTAGGTCCGACATTTGCAGAGAAGAGTTTTGCAGCCGATCAGAAGATTCAGTTCTCTGATATTAAGGGACACTGGGCGGAAGCGAATATTCAAGCATGGGGTGATGAAGGATTAATTCGAGGTTACCTGGATCGTTCATTCAAACCGAATACGTATATTACCAGAGCAGAATTTATGAATTTGGTAAACGGTGCTTTTGGATATTCCGGACAAGCTAAAATTACCTTTAACGATGTGTCTGAGAGTGCATGGTATTACGAAGCAATTTCTATTGCAAATGCGAATGGATATATAGATGGATACACCGATGGCACAATGAAGCCGCAAGATCCGATCACCCGTCAAGAAGCAGCTAAAGTGATCGCTGGCATTTTGAATCTGGAGTTAAATGAAACAGCAGCGAATGTATTTAGCGATTCATCGTCTATTGCGGCGTGGAGCAAGGGAGCTGTAGGTGGAGCGGCAGCAGCACAAATTATCTCCGGTTATGCAGATGGAAGCTTCAAACCGCTTAATTCCATTACGCGTGCCGAAGCGGTGTCTGCGCTCGTTAAGGCTGTGGAAACAGATGCTACTACAGCTGCCAAACCAGCTAAGCCAAAAGGAACGGCAACCGTACTGAATGTTAATCCCCCAGCAGATGAAGCTCGGTTATCCGCCGTGAAGCACGGAGCCAATGCCGGAGACGACACCTTGAAAAATATTGCGGAAACCAATCCGTTTATTGATATTTTGGACGGTTTTGATCAAGTATGGTCCATGAACCAAGCGGATTGGAGAGATGGAACAGCGGCAACTAAAATTGGAGCTGACGGCAAAAATGCAAAGTATGGAGATGGACCGTCCCCATATTATGATGGCTTTAAAAACGATCCAACTGTAGCTGTCGCTGATCAGAAAACATATGCAAATGAAGAGATCCGAAACAAAGCGACTTGGGAAGCCAATATCAAATATGTAGAAAAGGTCACGCAAAATCGCACGGCTGAAGAGACATTGGCAGCCTATTATGATGACCAAAGAGATAAGATCTATAGCGTGATGGAGGGCTTTGGTCCGTTGGCTAACACGTATGTAGATATCATCAAGCCAAAGACAAACGTTGAACGAACGGTGGACGAGATGAATGTGGTATTGACCGAAGAAACAGTGGAAGATGAAAGCCAAGGCATTGGAGATTGGGAAGCAAAGACGGAACTTTCAGACTTGGTCAATTTAGTTGATCTGGTTCGATTCAAAATTCCTGCCTCATCTAATCCTTCTAAATATTTCTACTCTTCCCCTAGACCGTGGAGAATGAATTCCAATGGAGAAGTGAAAGAAGTTGTTGACAGCAAGGGACTGCCTGTATGGGAAACCTTGGGTGAAGGTGAGAAAAAAGAAGTACCTCTGGCTTCAGGCGGAACCAAATCAACCGGAGAAAAACATTACCAGCAATACGAAACCAACGTTAAGCTTATTCCTGCGTTAACTTATGTCAAACGAATCGCTGAGGATGGAAGAGGAAAAGATGGCGCATTTCCGAGCGGACATACCAGTGCAGCTTACTTATCCGTATTTCCTTTGGCATACGCTACGCCAGAACGATTCTCTGAATTGTTAACGAGAGCAGCTCAGTTGGGCGAGAATCGAGTCATAACAGGGATGCACTCACCGCTTGATATTATAGGAGGAAGAATACAATCGACAGCCATGGCTGCCTATGCACTTAATCAGCCTGAGAATAAAGATGTGTTAGAGAAAGGCTATGAGAATGCAGGAGAAGTATTTGGAGCTGCAGCCAAGGAAAAAAATATGAGTCTGTATGAGTATGCACATACCGTAACCGAAGATTATACGTTCAAGAGTGCTTACGATGAACACAAATGGGAAGATCATGATGCCAATAAAGCCTTCTATAGAGAGAAGATGACTTATGGTCTACCACAAACAGGAACCAAAGGCTTGGCTCCCGTTGTACCGCAAGGAGCAGAAGCTCTGTTGGAAACGCGTCAACCGTATTTAACAGATGAGCAACGCAGACAAGTATTGTATACAACATCCATTGACTCTGGATATCCAGTACTGGATGAATCCAAGGGCTGGGGTAGAATTGATCTGGTCACGGCTGCGGATGGATACGGTGCATTCTTGAACAATGTAACTGTGGATATGGATGCTTCCAAAGGACGGTTTAATGCAGAAGACTGGTGGAGAAATGATATTACGGGTAGTGGAATGCTTACGAAAAAGGGAACAGGAACACTTACCCTGACAGGCAACAATAGCTACACAGGCGGAACCTTACTGCAAGTAGGAACACTGGTAGCCGAATCAGCATCTGCTTTTGGTACAGGTGATCTGTATGTTGAAAATGGAACTGTTGTTGTGAATGTCGATGGAGCATTGAACTTGAATAGAAACCTCACCATGGATAATGGTACTTTGGAATTGGTAGTGGCTGACGGCAACAGTCAACTGAATGTCGGAAGAAAGCTCTATATTGATGGCGGAAGTCTCAAACTGGACTTGTCCAACTATAAGATCGAAGGTTCCAAAGATATTACGTTAATCACGGCAAATGGAATTACAGGTGAATTCGACAGTGTAACGGCAGATGGTTATGACGTGACTGTCACGTACGAAAATGGCCGTGTCATTGCACATGTTGTAGCCAAATAAGTGAAGTAATTATGCTTGATATAAAATGGACGAAGAATGTTACACATGCGACTTCGATGACAGAATAACCTTCCGATCATTCTTCGCAAGACAAAATTAGTAATCTAGAAAAGGGGGCTGTCTCAAAAGCCCTTAAAAGCGTATCGGCAAAAAGAAATAACACTCATAGGTTCAAAAAAGGACAATGCAGAGGTTTATCCTGCTTTGTCCTTTTTGCGTTTTTCCGTCATTGCGGCTTTTTTAAGCAGATTGTGGGCAAGGCAAAGCCACCCGACCTCCAGGCTTACTTTTTGCAAGCCGCGAAGCAGGAATCTTCGGAATCCCCGGTTGTTTTTGATTTGTCCAAACACACTCTCTGGCTCCGTCATGCGCTGAACAGAAAGGGTGTATCCTTCCTCGCTGCGCAGTCGTTCCCGCATCTCGTTTTTTTGCCGCATATAAGTCAGACTGATCGCGATCTCCCGATTGCCTTTGGCTTTGGTGCACGTTGCTTTCAGAGGACATGTACTACAATCTTCACTTCGATAATGGCGGGTCTGAATCGTGTAGCCACTTTCCGTGACTGTCTCGCTTTCGTACCGAAAGCGTAACGTCTTCCCAGCCGCACAAGTCCATGTATCTTCGGTTTCGTTGTAGCTCCAGTTGTCCACCTTGCCAATCGCTTGCTTCCAGGCCCTCGTTTTCTCCTTGTGGTACGTCCCGTATTTGACGATTGCCTGGATGTTTTGCTCTTCGAAATAGCTGTAATTTTCTTCACTTCCATATCCTGCATCCGCAATGACGGTCTTCGGTCTTTTCCCGAGCGTTTCTTCCAAATGATCGAGATGGGGTTTCAGGCATTTCGTGTCTGTGGGTCGCTGGTGTACCGTGTAACCCAAAATAAATTGGTTTTCTGTTCCAATCTGCACATTGTATCCGGGCTTCAATTGACCATTTCGCATATGATCTTCTTTCATTCGCATGAACGTTGCGTCCGGATCGGTTTTGCTGTAACTATTGCGCTCGCCGGCAGTTTCAATCTGTTGTTCATATTTTTGTAGTCGTGGTAGCAAGTCCTTCCGTAACTGGCGCACGGCTTTTTTTAAGGTTTGGTTCTTCGGTTTTTCGCTTAGCTTTTCCTCTAATTGTTTGACGGCTTGCTCCAGTTTCTCCGCCGTGAGCGTGGATGCTTCACCAAGTTCGGACAGATCCATTCCGATTTGGTGTGCATCTTCTTCGTTTTCGGCCTCTTCGATGGCTTGAAACAGGGTATGTACTTTTTCTTGCAGCTTGGCCTGGTGCTTGACGACGGCTTTTTTCCAGACGAAGGTGTAGCGATTCGCATTCGCTTCGAGCTTGGTTCCGTCCAGAAAATAGTGATCCAAGGACACGTATTGCTCCTGAACCAGCAGCTCCAGCACATGGGTAAACACGGTTTCCAAGACCTCTTTCATCCGCTCACAGCGGAAGCGATTGATGGTCCGGAAATCCGGTTGTTGCCGCCCGGCGAGCCACATGAACATGATATTTTCGCGAACGGCCTTCGCGATTTGCCGGGAAGAGTAGATGCGCTGAGTGTAGGCGTAGATGATGACTTTAGTGAGCATTTTGGGATGATAGCTATGGCGGCCCCCGCCAGGATACACCGAGTTAAAAATGGAGTTGCTCAGGCGATTAATTGCGTCATTCACAACACGAACGAGGTGATTTTTAGGGATATCTGTCTCCAAATCCATTGGCAAGAAAAGTTGTTCCATGGTATATTGAATGTACAAAGAAACCGTCTCCTTTCAAATGGTGGGTCGCACTTCCATTTTACGAAGGAACGGTTTCTTTTTGTGTTACAATTTTGAAAACAGGGCGGTCCCTAGCCATTTTTATGACTTATGGGACAGCCCCCTTTTGAGTGCAGATACGTTGGATTTAGAGCGTTCTTTCAAAATCTACTGAAAGCCGAGACGTATATTAACGAGTCCAGAGTTGGAAAGCGTGCTGCATACTGAATGTACGAGCTAGCGATCAGGACGTCGCAAAAGCGATTTTCCTATTTTCCTCTACCAATGAAAATTTTCTTTTCGTAAGGGAGGGACACGAGCTTGTCCTCTCAGTCGCTCTTGGAACAGAGCATGAGCAGGGATTGAGCGCTAGCTATGATGAACGTAACCACAAAAAATAGCCCTCCATATTGCTGCACATCGTAGGTTAAAATGGACAGTAAGAAGACCACCATTTCAGAGCTACACAGCAAAGGAGAGCTATCCCTATGAAGTCTACCACAAAATTCATCGGTTTAGATGTATCCAAAGAAAAAAATTCTGTCGCTATTGCTGACGAGGGTCAAGACAAGCCGCGGTATTACGGCACCATTGCTCATGCGCCTGCTGCCTTACGCAAACTCATCAAAGAATTGGGTCCGGCAAGCTCCCTCTCGTTTTGTTATGAGGCCGGTCCTACAGGATACGAAACCTACCGCTGGATCGAATCCATGGGGGCCCATTGTGTCGTCATTGCCCCTTCCCTCATCCCCAAACGCTCCGGCGATCACGTGAAAACCGATCGACGGGATGCCGAGCAACTGGCACGTCTGTTCCGTGCAGGCGAGCTTACGCCGATTTACGTTCCAGCACGTGAAGATGAGGCGCTTCGTGAATTGGTTCGGGCACGCGAATCGGCAAAAGAAGATGCTCACCGGGCTCGTCAACGCGTGCTCAAATTTTTATTGCGTCATCAGATCCATCCGCCTGAACAAATCAAACGTCGCTGGACGAAAAAATATCGCGTATGGCTTGGACAACTGACCTTCCCGAATTGCGCCTATGCAGATTGCGTTTACGGAGTACCTTCATGCCATGGACGAGATCGAGCAACGCATCGGTCGACTGGAAAAAGCCTTGATTGAAGAGGCGGCGACCAGCTCTAAAGCCGATTTGATTCAAATTTTACAGTCTCTGCGTGGCATTGGATTTCTCACGGCCGTCACGCTTGCTGCGGAGATTGGTTCCTTTGCCCGTTTCCGTTCCCCTGCTCAGCTCATGGCTTACTTGGGCCTGGTTCCGCGTGAGCATTCGTCTGGAGTCCGTACCCAACGAGGCTCGCTCACCAAAGCGGGAAATGGACGATTGCGTCGCACCTTGATTGAATCGGCATGGAGTTACCGCCATCGGCCTGCGATTAAAGGGGATTTGGCCCGCCGTTTGGAAGGTCTGCCTGCGGACATACAGCTCATTTCATGGAAAGCCCAGGAACGGCTGCACCGAAAATTCCGCCGTTTAGTTTATGGATTAAACAAACACAAAAATGTCGCGGTCACCGCGGTGGCCAGGAAACTGACCGGGTTCATTTGGGCGGTCGCCCGAACGTTGGAGCTACCGAACGCTCAGTAATCTGTTATTCATCTTGAAGAGACGGATGGTTTAAAAGGAAGAAGGGGAAAACTCCGGAGCCTTAGGCCCGGGAGTTCATGGAAGGTTCAGGAGAGAATGTACGAGGTTCGTTTGCACTAGGCTTTTAATGGGCTGAACGTGCGTGGCTAGCTTGTAAAAGCTCTCCTTGACGAAGGCATACCATGTGGTAACCAACCCACGGATAGCAGCGTGCCAACCGTCGCTCGCATATGGACTCCCGCGCTTAGGGCTTCGGGGAAAAGCAGCTTTTTGTGATGGGCTTGACAAAAACGTTCATAGCAACGAATCTGAGACACGTTATATCGAAATATACGGCGTTTTAGAGCGTTTTTATCGAGCGATTTTGGGAAATAACGTGTCTGAGGTTCTTTACAATTTTGAAAGAGGCTGTAGAGGTAATATAAGACGTCCTGTGTTCCTTAGAAAATCGACTGGCTACTCAATAGGAACAGCCAGACGAGAGCTCGATAATTTTGGGACACTGACATTCATCATCGTATAGCATGCCGAGTAAGGAGACACGACCTGATCTGTGAAAATCCAGCCGAAGGAGGGCCGAGTCTCGTATCATCGAGGTGGATCTCTAAGATCAATGTTATGGAAGGAGCAATGCGTTAGTTATTCGTCGGTGTTGGTACCAGATGTACGACGTGTATTCCCTTCCAGCTCTGTAGAGACTTGCTTCGTTGGTTCCAGATCCGTATGTCCTGCGTAGGGGCGATCACTGCGAGAGCGTGTTCCGGTCAGACCAAAGCCTGAAGTGAACAAGATCAACTGTAATCCAAGGGCGTAGGGCGCAGCAACAGGTCCAATCAGATGGAGCAAGGAGCATAGCGCGATCAGCAAGGAGAGCATTTTGGTTACTGTACCTGGTATATCCCGGCGTGGGCTGGCCCAGAGCAGGTAACCATATATTATGGTGATCATTAGGGAAATTGCGCGAATCCATGGCAAGATGCTGTCCCATGAGTCCACATGCACGTCCAACATCTGCTGACGAAATACCAGATCTGTAACCAGAAACCCTGTAGCCGCCAGTGCGGCTGGTTCGGCTACGGGCCGAAGGATGGTCCAGAGCGCTGTGCCCCAATGATCTGCATGAGTCTCCCGGCTGAGTTCATCCGATAATACGGTGCATTCCCGTTCCAGTGCTCTGTGCATCAGTCCGATTCTGGCAGGATCATGATCCTTAATACAGTCACGGATCTGGTCCTGTAGCTGAGGGGATAGGTAAGATGCAGCTTTGCAGGCTAACATTGCCGTTATCAGATCGTTATGTTCGTGTTCCGACCGTTCATAATTCCGATTTTCCTGGATGGTAAGTTGTCCCAAGAGGGCTGTACTTATGTATAATGTATCTCGTATCCTTTGCATTCGCCTTTCGTGGCTGCGGCGAACTTCAGTGGCAGACCATATGTATATTCCCAGAAGCAAAGCCATGACGCCAAGAAGCACAGCCACAGCACCTGGGCGTGATGTCAGATCCTCAATCCAACGTTGAAACACACTTGTTCCTCCTTTGCACCAACTTCACGTATCATGAAACACGCTTCACGTAAGCTTTCTCTCACTATTACACAGGAAGTAGATGAATTCAAGCAGAAAGGGGCACAATTCATGGATCATGTGAGTATTGAACACACACCACCCGCAGCGGTGGAGTATCTTGCCTTACGGCAGATTTCGGGTCTTAGCCCGATGAGCAGGGAAGGAGCGGAGATTGGATTACCGAATAGCCTGTTTGCCGTATGTCTGCGTGAAGAAGATGTGCTGGTAGGTATGGGGCGAGTGATTGGAGATGGAGGTTGTTTCTTTCAGGTCGTCGATATTGCTGTACACCCGGATGTTCAGGGAATGGGGTATGGAAAACTGATCATGAGCGAGATTATGAATTATCTGCGTGAAGCAGTACCTGCCCGTGGTTTGGTCAGTCTGCTGGCGGATGTTCCGGCTGATCGACTGTATGCTCAATTTGGATTTGAATACACCAGCCCGAAATCGGAGGGCATGTGGTGGAGGCAGGGAGAAGAAGGACCGACTACCTAGCGGAACGAAAACTGAATTTTGGTGTGAGACTAAACTTCATATCATAATGAAATCATCTCAGTATAGCCGCATTAGCGGCTTTTTTTCATGATCTGTGTTGCTTGATCGTGGGGAGAGGGGATACTTCTGAGTGTCGGTGTTTCATCCGGTAGTGGAGTGAAAATTATTTTTCAACATATAAGCTGTAAGAGATAGGTTTACAAGTGTTCACATCCGGTTTAAGATGGCGTGAGCCGTTTAAGGTATATAACAATAGGATTAAGTATTAAAATAACGGTAAGTTGATGAAATGATATCTACAGAAAAGAGGGAATTCATATGAAAGTAGCCATTTTTGGAGCAACCGGAGCGATTGGCAAGATGATACTGTGGGAGCTGATGGATCGTGGGCATGAAGTGACAGCGGTGGTGCGTGACCCTTCGAAGATTGAGATGGTTCATGAGCGTTTGCGTGTAGAACAGGGAGATCTGCTTAACCCGGATCAGGTGGCTGATTTTGCAGCGGGTCAGGAAGCGGTTGTGAGTGCATATGGACCGAAGTTTGGTGGAGAAGAAGAGATGCTGGAAGTGACACGTTCGTTGATCGAGGGTGTGCGCCGGGCAAAAACAGGACGTCTGGTTGTGGTTGGTGGAGCGGGAAGTTTGATGACCGATTCCGGTGAGATGCTGATGGATACGCCAGGATTCCCGGAAGAAGTCAAACCACTGGCGAAAGCCCATGCAGAAGCATATGACCTGATTGAAGCATCGGGTATTCACTGGACCTACATGAGCCCTGCTGCGACAATCACAACAGGACGTCGGACAGGCCAGTTCCGGGTTGGCATGAACCGTGTGATTACGGATGATATCGGGGAAAGCTCGATTTCGGTTGGCGATTTTGCAGCGGCTTTGGTGGACGAACTGGACGATCCGCAATTTATCCAAGCACGGTTTACGGTAGGTTATTAAGCGTAGACAGGCTTTGGAATGGATAATTTAATCTGAAAGTCTCGTACACGGAATTGATAGAGTTTCCGATGATGTATCGATTGGATTGTGGTAACTGGATGGGGTAAGGGAATATAGTGATACACATATAGGATGTAGCTTTGAGGTGCGACGTTGCTACTTTTAGGTAAGAGATGAGCTTGTCACGGGGAGGGATGAACGTTGTTTATCGTAACCGCTGAACAGATGCGGGCTGTAGACGAGTATACTATTCATCAGCTCGGTATTCCGGCAGCAAGTCTAATGGAGAATGCAGGCCGCGCCATAGCCGAGGAAGTGATCAAGCTGTGCCGGGAAGTGCAGGCAGAAGGCTGGCTTGCGGATTCAGGGCAGCTGGGCTATAGCAGCAAGACAGATGCGAGGCGGGCACACACCGGGTCCGGTGATCGGCAAGGGTAATAATGGCGGCGATGGGCTGGTGGCCGCGCGCCATTTGGTTGAAGCAGGGCTTGGCGTGACATTGGTCTACGCCGATGCCCCTGATGCACTGCGGGGCGAAGCCGCAGTGCAACGGGATGCCGCCGCGAAGCTTGGCATCCCTGCTCTTGTCCACGGGCGCGAAGCCGTGGACTTCAGCCGGTGCACAGGCATCGTGGATGCGCTGCTGGGCACCGGCTCGCGGGGGGGCGCCGCGCGGAGCTTACGCGGCGCTGATTAAGGCGGCAAACGACAGCGGCAAGCCGGTCGTGTCCGCCGATGTGCCAAGCGGGCTGGACGCCGACACCGGAGAGGTGTACGAGCCCTGCATTCAAGCCCGGGTGACCGTATGTCTCGCGCTGCTTAAGCGCGGGCTGGTGCAGTACCCGGGCGCTTCTGCCGCGGGGCGCATTGTGGTGCGCGCCATCGGCATTCCCGCGCGGCTTGCGCCAGAGCATGGCCCCTCGGTCCGTCTGCTGACGGACGAGGTGCTGCGCCGTGCGCTGCGCGTGGACACAGGCCGTCTCCGGGCACCGGACGGCCACAAGGGCACCTACGGCCACGTATTGCTGGCCGCAGGAAGTCTGCCGATGAGCGGCGCTGGCCTGCTCTCGGCCAAGGCCGCGCTGCGCGCAGGCTGCGGGCTCGCCACATGGGCGCTGCCCGCGGCACTGCTGCCGCATGTCATCGGCACCGTGCCCGAGCTCATGCTTGCTGCCGCCTCCGATGGCGACAGCGGCGAATGGAACGCGGCTTCCGCCTCCACCGTGCTGCGTCTCGCGGAGAGCCGCGACGTGCTCGCGACCGGCCCAGGCCTTGGCCGCTTCAAGGGCGACACAGACTGGCTGCGCCGTCTGTGGCAACATACGGATCGTCCGCTCGTCATCGACGCGGACGCCCTCAACATGCTGGCAGACGCTGGCCCACATGGGCCTCGCGACTGGGGCCAGCGAAGTGCGGCGACAATCCTGACGCCGCACCCTGGCGAGATGGGCCGACTGCTGGGCATGTCGACCCAGGAGGTGCAGCGTGACCGCCTTGGACACGCTGCAAAATACGCCCGCGAGCAGGGCGTGACCCTTGTGCTCAAAGGAGCACGAACGGTCATCGCAACGCCGTCCGGCGAGGCGTACATCAACACCACCGGGCACGCCGGCATGGCGACTGGCGGTGCCGGAGACGTATTGACCGGCATCATCGCCGGTCTGCTTGCCCAAGGGTTCAGCGCGGAGCAAGCCGCCACGTTCGGCGTATATCTTCACGGACAGGCCGCCGAACGCGCAGCCCTGCTGCGCGGTGACCCATCGTCCCTGCTGGCCGGAGACATCATCGATGCACTGTGAGGATGGGGCAGTGGGGGAAGCTCGCGGTTTGGGGCTACTGCCCATGACGACCCATTTCCAAACTGCAAGTGATCCAATGAACCAACAAACCAGCGCACCAAAAGTAGACGAGTGCATGTTGCTCATTGTACATTGTCCATTGTTGAGTACCCAGTAATCAGTATTCAATGCCCAATGCCCTAGTGAACCTGACACACCTTATGCCATGGTTTACATCGAGGAGTAAAAGCTAACGAATCTCATCCACGTTATTTCTGCGTATTTCAGATAAAACACCTGAAAAACCAGGCTAAATTAGGGAATAGAGTGCCTGAGATTCGTTAGATTTTATAATCCGCAATTAGTGGCACAATAAGGTTTGCTCAGTTCGTTAAACGTTTGGATCTGAAACGCTGATGCCTTGTTATCTATATAATTTGAACTAAAGAATATTTACACTGGACACTCCGGTGACAGAACAACCTTCCGATCGCTGATATCTCCAGTGTTTTATTCCTTTTATAAAGGGGGAAATCCGGGGATTGCGTATGCTTCCGAAGCAGCTTTCTTTCAGAAAGCTTTTAGGCGTAGCGTATGCTTTAAAAGTAATTTTCTTACAGAAAACTTGTAGCTCCGCTTCTTCAGGTTCTTTCTGTCCTCTCTGTTTTGTGTAAATGTTTAGTTCAATTTATATACTTTCATATCTTTGAAACGAATTAATTTTTAGAAGAACATCGATTAATTACTGAAAAGGGGAGCCCTGTCATGATTTATGACGGAGGCTCCCCTTTATTTGTTTGTATGTTCACGATAGCTGATCCTGGCTCGCCTATAACCTGCCCATAACCTGCCCATAATCTGCCTATAATCTGCATCTAAACGACATCTAAACGACATCCGGCCTACGTCCGTCCCGAATTCTCCCTGTATCCTGCTTACAGTCGGAATCGAAGTAGTTCCTGATGCATCTCTGCGCTGATATCACGCAATGACTTCACCTTGATACTTGCATCAGCGAAGGAACGTTGTTGTTCCGACGTGGAGGCGGTGATCTCTTCACTGCTGGCAGCCGACTGCTCGGTGATGGCACTGATATTTTCAATGGCCTGTTGCACCTGTGTACTGAGTTCATTGGAGTGTTGCATGTCCTCAGCAAGCTGATGGATACCCGTACTAATGCGCTCTACACTTTCACGAATAGCAGAGAAAGATTCGCGAGTCTGGCTGGTGGCTTGTTCCTGTTCGCCGAATAACTGCTTGCTTTGCGCTACAGAGTTCTTCACCTTGTCCATGGAGGTTGTGATCTCTCCCACAGCCGCATAGATATGCTTGACCGATTGAGCAGATTGTTCGGCGAGTTTATTCACCTGGCCCGCAACAACAGCGAAGCCACGTCCGGCTTCTCCAGCACGAGCAGCCTCTATGGAGGCATTTAACGAGAGCATGGTCGTTTGTTTGGCAATCTCCGATACATATGCTGTCATCGTGGTGATTCGAACCGCGCTTTCTTCCAGTTCCCGCACCGTTTGTTCCACCTCGGCCATCGCCATGCGATTCACTTCGGCCAGGCGGAGTTGCTCTGCTACTGCCTTATTACCTTCCTCAACGGTAGTTAATACTTCACGACCATCGATCACCGATTGGGAAGTGGCCTCCAGATTGCTATTGAAGGTAGACTGCATTTTGTCCACAACCATCACCGTCTCACTCAGATCCTCGGCAATCTTTTGACTGCCAATCGAGAGTTCCTCCGTGGTGCGGGATACTTGCTGCACAATCGCTTGGGCTGTATCGTTGCCGCGGTCAATATCTTGCGCCATCAGATCGACACGATGACCCGCCGCACCAATCGATTGAATAATGCCGCGGATATTATGGGTCATGATCCCGAAGGAGCGACTCAGGTCATCGAGTTCATCTTTGCCCCGAGCTTCCGGTAATTGTCCGGTCAGGTCGCCGTCCGCAATTTGTCCCGCGGCGTCTTTGAGTGTTCGAATACGCTTGGCGATCTGACGTGAAGTATACATATTAAACAGCATCACGGCGACAAGCAATACGATGGCTCCACCGAGAGCGACTTCCCACGTTTGCTGGATATCATGTTCCAAATCGACGGTGTATTGATCATAACGATCCCGAGTCATCTCATCTAACGAATAGATATCATTCTGTATGCCCCGAACCCGAGTGCTATAACGTTTCGCTTCCGCACTGTTCATCGCGCTCATCGCTTCGGTGGCTCCCTGGTTGAGAGTTGTTAACTTCGTCTCGATGGACTGAATAAGTTGTAACTGCTGATCCGTTTCCAGCAATCCGTCCGTAAGTTCTTGAATCATCGTCTGACCTTCATCCAGCAATCGAAGCACGGCGTCCTGGTTTCCTGCTGTCATGGAGAACGAATAGACATCCAGCGCTTGCTGGGTCTGAATCTGATTGGCATTCAGTTCACTAACCTTGAGCATGGCGGGTACCAGATTTTGATTTTTGGCATTCATACCGAGCAATTGCATGATGATATATGCGACCAGCGCAAGGCATAGAAGTAGTGAGATTAGAGCATTAAGTATCAGTTTTCCCTGTAGTTTCATGGGCGTACCTCCTTGTATCCGATGGGTTATTGATCAAGCGTAATTTTGATTTGACCGGAAGAGATCTTTGCTTTCAGATCTTCGAAGGTTTGCTGTTGTTCATCACTGAGCGTGATATTATGTAGAGCAGTCAGACCCACAGCGTTCTCCGCCAGCCCCTCCACGATTTCCTTTTGAGGGAAGGTATGATTGTTTTGAATAAACGTGTTAACGGCATTATAGATAGAGACATCCACATTTTTTAGCATGGACGTAAGAATGGCTTTTTCCGCCAAAAAGAATTGATCGGTATCTACACCGATGGCGTATTTCCCTAATTTCTGAATCTCCGTCAGTGCGCCTACGCCTGTGAGACCGGCAGCTACGTAGATCACGTCAGCGCCCTTTTCCTGAATCATCTGTGCAGCCAGTTGTTCACCGAGCTCGGCATTACCGAAGTCCCCTGCGTAGACAGCATCAACGGTTGCATCCGGCTTGACAGCCAGAACACCTTGCTTAAAACCCTGCTCGAAATTACGAAGGACCGGTATCTCCATTCCACCAAGGAAGCCGACATGATTTTCCGTTGAAGCCATAGCAGCAATAACGCCTGCCAGATAACTTCCTTCTTCCGCCCGGAATGAAATGGAGGCAATGTTAGGCAGTTCGGACTTACTGTCAATCATGAGGAACTGCTGGTCAGGATATTTGGATGCAACTTTCTCCATATCCGCTTGGACCGTATCACTTAGGCCGATAATCAGATCGAATTTGGCTTCTGCAAACTCTTCAAATGCAGCTTCGGCATTGTCGCCCGGTTCACGATAGTCAAAGACAATGCTTTTCTCATTTCTGGCCTGAACCAGTCCATCAAAAGCAGCATCATTAAAAGAACGGTCACCCAGACCCACTTCCGTAAGCACGATCCCAACCTTTGTTCTTGTGTCTGTTGCCGTTGTTGTATTGTTGGCTGAACATGCCCCCAGGATCAGTACCGTCAGGATCATCATTATGGTGAGACCTAGACCTGCGCGTCTGTTCTTGTTTGTTTTCATGTGTGGTACCCTCATTTCTGTAGTCGCATTTTTCTGTTTTGCATGGTTCCTTAGCTCCAGGGAATGACGTGTACATGATGACACATATGGTGAGGATTTCCCTCTATCTATATCGGTCAGAAAGGCACTGTGATTTATGGTATGTAGTGAAAATTTACGAAAAAATAAGTATTTTTCATGAATTACACATTATTTTTACATTTCTCTGGTTAAAAGGGTACATAAATATCTACAGTATGTTGTTTACTGATGTTAGAAGTCGAAAAAAGGCACAAGAGAGATGACATGAATCATCTCTCTTGTGCCATAGAATAGCACCCTATACGGATGATAAGGTGATCATCCTATTATAAAATGACGCGAGTTTTACCAAGCCGCAATCGAGCCATCCGCTCGGGTTTCCGTACCCCCGCATAATACGCCATTGTCCGGGTTGCGCCAGATGATCTGACCGCGTCCAAACTGGGATGGATCGAGTGCCACTTGAATATCATGTCCTTTGCGGGCGAGTGCCTGTGCAATGTGCTGCGGGAAACCCGGTTCCACGAGAATTGTTTTGCCCTTCGTCCACTGCCAGCGTGGAGAATCCAAGGCGGCCTGTGGGTTCAGGTGATAATCGATCGTATTCATGACCACCTGCACATGACCCTGCGGCTGCATGAAACCGCCCATGACACCGAATGGCCCAACCGCTTCACTGCCACGGGTGAGGAAACCCGGAATGATCGTGTGATAGGTTCGTTTACCTGGCTCCAGGGCGTTCGCATGATTAGGGTCCAGTGAGAAATTATGTCCGCGATTCTGCAAAGCAATGCCTGTCCCCGGAACAACCAATCCAGAGCCGAAGCCCATATAGTTACTCTGGATAAACGAAACCATGTTGCCTTCACCATCAGCCGTAGCCAGATAGACTGTCCCACTTGCTCGTGGATCGCCTGCCTCAGGTGCACGTGCGGTATCACCAATGAGTTTGCGCCGTTCTTCCGCGTATGCTTCGGACAGCAGTTCCTCCACCGTGATACCCATTTTGCGTTCTTCGGTAATATATTTCTCCCCGTCGGCAAATGCCAGCTTCATGGCTTCAAGTTGTTGATGATACGCCAGAACGGATTCTTTCTCGTCGAACTCGTAACCTTTCAACAGATTAAGCGCCGCGAGAGCAATCAATCCTTGTCCATTCGGCGGAATCTCCCATACATCGTAACCACGATAGGAGACGGAGATGGGATCAACCCACTCGGGCTGAAAAGCCTTCAGATCTTCGCGAGTCAGATAACCACCGTGTTCATCCATAAAGGAATGAATGCGTTCCGCCAGTTCTCCTTCGTAAAAGTCTCGCGCTTCGCTCTCGCCAATCTGGCGCAAAGTCGCCGCATGATCCGGCGAGCGCCACATCTCTCCAGCTGCGGGAACACGCCCGCCTGGAGCAAATGTCTCAAACCACGCACGCCCTGCCTCCGCATCACCCTGGCGTGCATAGATCTCGGCTGCCCTTGCCCAGTGGCGGGCCAGCCCAGGCGCAAGCGGATAACCTTCCTCCGCATAGCGGATGGCCGGTTCCAGCGCTTCCGCCAGCGTGAGTCGCCCAAAACGGCGGCTCAGCTCAGCCCAACCCGCCGGTGCGCCAGGCACCGTCACCGGAACAACCCCAAGCTTCGGCATCTCCGTATAGCCTGCCGCTTGAAGCGCCTCAATGGATATGCCCTGAGGCGCAGGGCCGCTGGCATTGAGGCCATGCAGTTTGCCCTCGGTCCAGACGAGGGCAAAAGCATCGCCGCCAATGCCATTGGACGTTGGCTCCAGCACCGTGAGTGCTGCCGCAGTTGCAATGGCGGCATCGATGGCATTGCCGCCTTTTTTCAATACATCCAGACCGGCTTGTGCAGCCAGTGGCTGAGACGTGGCGACCATGCCTTGTTTCGCATACACAGGCACGCGGTAAGAGGGGTACGGTTGGTAGAGTGGATCGAAGTTCATCAGGTTGTTCAGCTCCTTGTCGCTAGATGTCAGGCTCCGGCATAACCGGATCATACTCCTAACCCTCTTCGCAACTGGACAACCGATATCCTGCCACACCTGCCAAATCCAACCTGACATCAGCCTATGTCGTTACCATATCGCCGCCATTGACATGAATGCATTCACCTGTGACGTAGGATGAATCGCGGGAAGCGAGATAAACGTAGGCTGCCGCCAGTTCGTAAGGCTGACCAGCTCGACCCATGGGTGTATCTGTTCCAAATACCTGTACATCCTCCGCGGAGAAACTGGCAGGGATGAGCGGTGTCCAGATGGGTCCCGGGGCGACGGAATTCACACGGATTCCCTGTGCAGCGAGCGATTGGGCGAGTACTCGAGTCAGCGACACGACAGCTCCTTTGGTGGAGGAATAATCGATTAACTGGATGTTGCCTTTGTATGCCGTAATGGAGGCCGTATTGATGATGGAGGCACCTTTGCACAGATGGGGGAGAGCGGCCTGAATCAGAAAGAAATAGGCGAACACATTTGTTTGAAAGGTGTGGTACAACTGCTCTTCCGTAATATCAACAATGCTTGGTTGCACATACTGTACGCCATGGTTGTTGACCAGAATGTCGATCTTCCCGTAGGTTTCCATCGTCGTGCGTATGACGGTTTCGCAGTTTTTCTTTAAGCGGAGGTCAATCTCGATTAAGAGACAGCGCTGTCCCAATTCTTCGATCCGTTCACGAGTCCTTTCGGCATCTGTCCGTTCATATAGATAAGCGATGACGATATCTGCACCTTCCTTGGCAAAAGCGATGGCGGCCGCCCGTCCGATTCCACTATCACCACCCGTAATAATGGCAACTTTGCCTTGGAGTTTGCAGCTGCCGATGTAAGCAGGATCTTCACTAATCGGTTCAGGCACCATCAGGGTTTCCAGACCGGGTTGCTGGTCCTGATGCTGGGGTGGAAATGCCAGCTTTTGCTCCTTGCACACCGTTTTCTCACCATAAAAAGGATAGACAGGATTCATTCGCTTTACATCCTCCTCGAACGTTCATTGATACGGATAACCTATGCATTCGCCCAGAAGAAGGTGCGAGAGGAGGCAGTCAGGCTGTTGTTTTTTGCACAGGATATACCATAATAAGGATAGATCCTTAAAATCGATGGAGGTGTCAGAAGCCACATGAATATTCAGGGAATGAATCATTTGTGCTTTTCCGTATCCAATCTGGAGCGGTCTATTACCTTTTATGAGCAGGCTCTCGGTGCCCGAATTCAGGTGAAAGGACGCAAACTGGCTTATTTCGAGCTTGCCGGTCTGTGGATCGCCTTGAATAAGGAGGATGTTATTCGCAACTATACGGAACGAACCTATACCCATATTGCATTTACCGTCAAAGAAGAGGAGTTCGACGCGTCTGTGCAGCAGCTGCGAGCAGCGGGGGCTGACATTCTTCCCGGAAGGCCGAGAGATCCGCGGGATGCATTATCCGTTTATTTTACCGATCCGGATGGACATCTGTTCGAACTGCATACAGGTACGATGAAGCAAAGGCTGGATTATTATCGCGAAGACAAAGCTCATATGACCTTTTATACATGAGTTTCATATGCAAGTGGAGGTAAATGGTGATTAACGTATTTAAAGTCATTGCAATTATCCGTACAATACGTCTTAGGTTGCCAGGAATCCCTGGTGGATGATGCTACCCAATTATAAACATGAGGAGAGATGAGCATGGAGAGTAAAGGAAGCAAATTCGTTACAATGGTAAGTGAACTCTGCATGATTACCATCATGCTCCTGCCTTTTATTACAGGACAGCTTCATGTTTCGGAGGCATATGCAGGGTCAGTTAAGTCTAGTGGTCAGCAGGGACCAAAACATGCCGTATCTATGCAAACGCTGCTGGATCTGAATGATCCTGTACCTGTTCGATGAGAGGTTGATCCTGTACCCGTTCACCGTGGATTCCCGGAAGTAGGGTCCCTGTTCAGAGACCCTAAAAATCCATCCGTTCATTTCTCGATGTCCTCAGTTGTTAGATGAAGAAGGTATCTGCTTTTATTTGATAAATGACTTATAATCCTCGTAGTTCATTTTACGATCCTGAAGGCTTAGCAGAAGAAGTTGATGGCTGATGTCAGCCTCGCGGTTTGCATAGATGCGTTTAAGCAGATCGTGACTCATTCTTAGAAAATAATAGCCTTCATTACTGTTGTTTTTCTCATGAAATACAATACCTAGCAAGCGATACAGTTTGGCACGAAGCATCCCTTCATCTTGCTGATCGAGCAGTTGAAGGGCTTCTTTGATGATGGCCTCTGCCTGTTCTGGCTCACGCTGCTCCAAATAAATTTTACTGATTTCCTCCAATATGGAAGCCTTCTTGTGGGGAAGATTGCGTTTGTCGTAAATTCGTGCGCATTCATCCAGCAAGGGGAGGGCTTCTTTTTTTTGCCCCATATGAAGCTGGATCACGGCCAGGTTGTGAAGTGCCAGAACATAGGATTCACTTCTCGCCTGTTTATAGGCCTGTACGGATCTCTTGGTCCAGTCATAACTTAACAACATGTGTCCGTCCTGTTCCGACATATAATATGCTTTGCCCAAACCCAGCGTAATCTCGCCATACAGTTCCGGTTGCCCCGCCATTTGGGCTTCCTTCTCCGCTTTGAGATAGTAGTTCAACCCCTCATCCACATTGCCTAGCCTTAAATGGGTTGTGCCAAGAAAGGTCAGCGATTGGATATGTTCTTCCTGTAGATGTTTGAGTCTGCTGCTGTACGTATACGCCTGTTCATAATGTTTCCGGGCAGCATGAAACAGCTCTGCATGAAAAGCTGCTCTCCCCATTTCAAGATAATATTCAACAATACGTTCCCTGTCACCCGTTCGGATGACTGTAAATGCTGCGTTTTCCCCTTCATCCAGAGCTTGGCGATAATCCCCCAGCCTGTTATAACTTCGCAAAATGAGCAGGTAGGCTTCTGACTGATCCGATGTATCCTCCGTCAGTGTCAGCGCTTTATGAGCTATGCGGATACAGGCAGAATCATTCTGCTCGGCATAATAGGATTTGGCCTTGTCCAGTACAGCCCCCCCAATATCCGTATCTGTCGATGCACTTCCTCCCAGAAAAAACTCCATAGGTGTATTGAGCCTTCTGGCAATAATTTTCAACATACGCTGCGAGGGAACGGCCCTGCCTTTTTCAATAAGGCTGATGTAAGAACGCGTCATATCCTCACCTGCCAGTTGCTTCTGAGACAGTCCAAGCTGCTCCCGGATTTGCCGGATTTTGGGTCCGAGCATGATCGTTCACCGTCCCTTGAATATAGTTTGATTGGAATGGAGATGTGATTGGTATGTCGGGTTCATCGCGTGTGCAGAAGCAGGGTAAGGAGAGTGAGAGGTTCATTTACCTCCATTTACAGTTTAAATCCAATTTGGGAGATTATAGAATCAGAGTATCTAAGATGAAAGGAGGAGATATGAATGGTCATTAAAGCGACTCCCATTACACTGGAGCAACTGAAACGCAAAGAAATTGAAGCAGCACAATTGGAAACGAGTGGACTGGGCGAGGCACGTGAAGTCAGTGCACGCGCGGCTTCCGCTCGCGCAGTTGAAGCCCGTGCTGTAGCGGCTCGTGCTGTTGAAGCTCGTGCAGCGGCGGCTCGTGCCTGATTTTTCCTACTTACTTATCGTATTACGCTAGATTCATAGATGGGAGCTTCTGCGGAAGCTCTTTATCTCCCTATAGTTCAGTGAGATTCGTACGTTAGTGATAACGAGGTGTCTGAAGCCGATGCATATCAAGCAAATATGGTCTTACATTCCGGAGCACATTGTGCCAATCAGGGAACTGAACGAGGTGCTGGGACTTAATAATGCCCAGACAAAGGTACTGGAAAAAATTCACGGCTTGAAACAGGTTCGGCAAGACAGGGATGGAGACCTGGCTTCGTTGCTTGGGCGCGTATTAACCCAGGTGGTGAATACTCCTGAGATCGCTCCCAACTCGATTAAGTATATCATTTATTGCCACACAATTCAGGAAAATTTTCCCTTTCCTATGAAAGTTTTGCAAGCCCTGAAACGGGCTTACGGGTTGCAGCATGCCATCGCGTTTTCGCTTACGCAGCAGAACTGTGCATCGGGCTTAATTGCCCTGAATGTTGCCGAGACATTGCTGCCTTCATTGGAAGCGGATGATCATATTTTAATTTTGACAGGTGAAAAAACATTTAGTCCTGTTGTGCAATTGATTCCCAATACCACCGTAATGGGAGAGGCATCAGCCGCCGTGCTGGTGGGCAACAAGGGCAATGGAAGCCGTGTTGTTGGACTTACGAGTATTACACTGGGCCAATTCTGTAATGTATTAACGGGAACCCCGCAGATTCTTAGGGAATTTCAGGAGATCTATACTCCTCGGTTATGTGAAGCCATTGTTGCAGCCGTGGAGCAAGCGGGTCTGACGTTGCAGGATATTCGATACATCGTGCCACACAATGTGAATCTATCCTCGTGGAAGAAGGTGGCGATCCGTTTATCCTATCCTCTTGAACGCATATATACATCCAACGTGCAGGAGATTGGTCATTGCTTCTGCTCGGACCCATATATTAATCTCCAAGCCATTCTGGAGCAGAAGTTGTTGCAACCAGAGGAGTATTATCTGCTTGTAACTGTGGGACTTGGAGTTACATTCAGCGTAGCGGTGATGCAATATGCAGGAATAGGAGGGAATAGCCGTGACCACCGTATTGACGGATTTTTCGAGCAAGCTCAAGTGGGCGTTAACGGGCCAGTATGACGTTACTTTTGTCTATCTGAACAATTTTGAGGTGGAGGAGTACTGGAGTGAAACGGATATTCTCAAGCTACCCTCATTAAGCATAGGCTCGGCTGCGGATGTCGTTAATCGGATGGAGGAACTGGGTGTTTTCCTCGCTGGAGAGAACGATATCATCCTGCTCAAGGGTCCGCCGGATCAGGGATTCATGGCAGATGCACAGGCTCTTGGGTTTGGGCGCTCCCGATGCATAACGGTGGAGCACAATGATCCGGCAATGAATATTACCGCTAATCTTCTGAATTGTCCAAGAACTGTGGACAAGCTGCGAGAACTGTCACAAGCTGCTGGAACGAATGCTTATCTGGTTCCCTTTGGTACCTCGGATCAGGAAGAGGAATTCTCACGACAGACCGGAATTCCGCTGGCTGTTCCATCCTCAGATATCTTCCGCAAGGTGAATGACAAGGGGTATTCCCGCCGTCTCAACGCGGAGCTGGGGATTCGCCAGATTCCTGGCGTTGAGTGCACGTCTTTGGATGAACTGGTGTCCGGTTTCGATCAGCTAAAGTCTGTTCTAGAGCAGGGTGGACGGCTTGTGCTGAAGGATTCCATGGGAGTATCAGGCAAGGGAATTACCGTCATCACCGATGAAGCCAGGTTTCACAAATGCATGAGCATGCTGGAGAAACAAGCAAGCAAAAAGGGAATTCGGCAGATCAACTACGTGCTTGAACAATGGATTGATAAAATCTGTGACCTGAATTACCAGATTCTCATCGATCGATCCGGTGGAGTAGAGTTTCTTGGCGTAAAGGAATCGTTGGTAGAGCAAGGCGTGCATCAGGGGCATCTCATGCCTTCACGGCTCAACGATGTTCAACTTGAGGTCATTGACGAAGCGGCCATGCGAATTGGAGCAGCTCTATATCGAGATGGATATTATGGCATTGCCGGCATGGACGCCATTCTGGACGAGGACGGTACAATCTGGCCCAATCTTGAGATTAATGCCAGGTTTAATATGTCTACCTATCAGACCAACATTCAACATCAATGGCTACCCGAAAATAAATTTGGGCTGGCGAAAAAATATACGCTCCGCCTTAATCAACTGCTGGAATACGGGCTACTTCGTTCCAGGCTGGGTGAGTTGATGTTTGAACCGAAACGTGGTGAAGGATTATTGATCAATAATTTTGCCACAGTTAATGCGGCATTCAGAAGTGAGGGGACCTTGTTCTCCGGACGTTTGTATGGCGTGATTATTGCGTCCTCCCCTGAACGGCTGGGAGTAATCGATGAAGCGATAGAAGCCGTCCTATCTTCCATGAACGAGGTGATGTAATTGTCTACGGAATATCAGATTCAGCAGTTGCCTGTTTCGGACATCGCCGAGAGATTCGGGACCCCACTGTATGTATATGACGGGGATGTGTTGCAACAGGTGTATCAGGAGCTCAGGGGATTGCTTACGCCTCAAGTGGAGCTGTTCTATTCATTGAAGGCGAATCCCAATATTTCGATCGTAAACATGCTGCGGGAGATGGGAGCACAGGCAGAGGTGTGTTCCCTGGCCGAATTGCATACGGCTGTACAGGCTGGAGTAGCGCCAGAAAGCATTATTTTTCTGGGGCCGGGAAAAAGTGATGATGAGATTACTGCATGCATAAGTCTGGGCATATATGCGATTGTATGTGAATCGTTTCAGGAGCTGGAGCGCATTGAGAACATCGCTGCAAGTGAGGGGCGAACCGTGTCGGTAGCGCTGCGAGTAAACCCGTCTTTTTCTGTTAAAGGCTCTAGGCTGACCATGGGTGGCAAACCACGTCAGTTTGGTATGGATGAACAAAGTGTGCTCCAGGGGAAAGAACAGTTCGAGAGCTTCTCTCATCTGGAGATCATGGGACTTCACGTCTACATGGGAACCCGCATGTTGGATGTAGAGCCGATCGTTCAGAATACCCGTCATATTCTGGAACTGGCTGAACGAATGGAGAACGAGCTGGATATCACGCTACGTATGGTCGATGTAGGTGGGGGACTGGGTGTGCCCTACCATGAAGGTGAGCAGTTTCTATCCATAGCCACACTGACAGAACAGTTGAATCCAATGTTCGAATCGTTTCGGCGAAATCATGCCAACACCCGGCTGTTTATGGAGCTTGGGCGTTATCTGGTAGGCACCTGCGGTATGCTGGTCAGTCGTGCCCTGTACGTCAAGCAATCGTATGGAGAGCACTTCGTCGTAACTGATGGTGGAACGAACTGCCATATGGCGGCGGTGGGCACAGGTTCTTACGTGAAGCGTAACTTTCCGATTGCCTCCCTGACGCGTTATGGCGAGTCCCCTGTAGCCGAATACAATATTACGGGTCCTTTATGTACGCCCAACGATGTTGTTGGGAAGCGGGTACTACTTCCACCTGTTGAACGGGGCGATCTAATCGGCATTTTTCATTCCGGAGCCTATGGACCAACAGCTTCTCCCACACACTTTTTGAGTCACGGAAGTCCGGCGGAAGTTCTGATTGTCGCTGGGGAGGCTCACTTGATCCGTGAGCGAGATACTCCGCAGGATCTACTGTCCAAGCAACGTTTGATTAAAGTGTCCCACACGGCAATAACCAATTGATGAGGAGAGATGATGATCATGACAACTGCAGTATTGCTTGAAGAGATCAAGGGTGCCCTTGCTGAAGTGTTGAATACGGAAGCCAGGCAGGATATTCAATTAAGCACATCTTTATTTGACGAGCTGTACCTGGATTCGACCTCGGTTCTGGAACTGCTGATGACGCTGGAAGACCGGATTGAAGGTCTGGAGATTGACCCGGATGATCTGGAGCCCGATGTATTCGATACGGTAGGCTCTCTGGCTGCTTATATTGAGAAGCAGCTCATTGCGGCCTGATGGCTTCGCCAGTTGCCATACGGGAGATGGGAGTCAGGTTGTTCCCGGAGAAGAAGCCTCCGTTCGAGCATCCGGAACTGCTGCGATTTCATCAGGACATGCTCGCGGGTACTCCGATCAAGTACGACATTCAGCTTTTGCAGGGGCGTAACAACAATGCCTATCACGAGATGAGTGTGGAACTGCTGGAGGAAACGGGACTTGATCAGGTTATGCAGGATGTGGATGTGCTACTGCTGGCATACAATTTTCCGAATACCCGCCCGGATATATCGATTGTGAATTATTTGATGGATCGTTATCAGGCTCGCTTTATCAGTTTTGCTGTAAATGATCTTGGTTTTGGTGCTCCTTTTGCGGCGCTCCACATGCTTCAGCACTATCTGGGTAGAGAAGGTTACATGAAAGGCATGCTGCTGGTCATGGACCAGACGGCTCTCCCCTATGAAACGATGGAACTTAATTCACCACCTGGGCCGGACACGGCTGCAGCAATATACCTTGATCGATTGACGGGCGTTGGACCCTCCCTGCTTGGGGTAGAGATGCGACATGCCGAGAATTCCATAGCCGATACTGCGGAGATGGTACTGGATCGATTATGTGCTCAGGCATCCATTCACCGGAATCAGATTAACCTGCTTATCCATCCTGATCTGGAGCAGCAGTGCAATCAGGCTGTCTGGTACAGCGAATGTGGATCGAAGAGCAATTATGATCCATCGCGCTGGAGTGCAGCACCATTCTTCGCATTACAGGAGATGCTGGAGGAGAAGGACGGGGGAGAGTACATATGTCTTATGCATCTGGAGCAGATGGATTCGTTCATTCACGCCTTGCTGATTCGGACTTGTGAATGGAGCATGAATGGACACTAATCGCAGAAGGAGGGAGAACATTGGGGTTCGGTATTGTGGATATTGGCGTTTATTTGCCTGAACAGATTCAGCAGCCGGAAGAGGTGCTGGCTGCTCTGGAGCTTGGGAAGGGCGAGCTTCAGTTTCTGCGCAAGTACCACCGCCTCGAGGGTGTGCCTGTAACGGAACCGGGCGAGATGCTTGACGATACGATCGCACAGGCTGTGGAACGGCTCCAGACCAGACCTGCCCTTTCCGGAATCGACCTTGTTCTCTATGTCCATTCCTTTCAGGTGCAGACACCGAGCGATTACAGGCTTGTGCAGCGTGTCCTTCGGCGCTTCGGGCTGGAACATGTACCGTTCTATGGTATATCCCAAATGAACTGTGCATCGTCGATAGCCGCTCTTCAATGGCTTGAGCGAATCTCGCAAACGCAACCTCACATTCGGAATGTGTTGTTGATCTGTGCAGATCAATTCAATTTTTTGCCTCCCGAATGGCGCTATCTGCGCAAATCGGCCATTCTGGGTGATTCTGCCGTAGCTGTTCTATTGAGCAGAGAGAGCTGTCAGCATGTCATTCAGGCGACGCATATGCTGCGAGACACCCGGTTTCACACCGGTTATCATGCAACCGCCGATGAGATCTCGGCATTTAACCGATTGTATGTGGACCATATCATTCAAGGGATGGAAGAGCTGCTGTCAACGCAAAGCCTGAGTTTCGAAGATGTGGATCATATTTTTCCCCATAATGTGAACTGGACTACCTGGAAGGAATTCTCGCGACGTACGGGAGTTGGACTTGAACGGATATATCTGGATAACATTCAGCGAATCGGACATACCTTCTCCACCGACCCGTTCATTAATCTGAGTTCGGGATTGGAGCAGGACTGGGTATGCAGGAAGGGGCGCTCCATCATGGTCAGTATCGGGCTCGGCAGTTTTTTTGGTTTTGCACTGGTGGAGCATGGAGGATGCGAAAAAGAATGAACAGGAGGAATGACAATGCACGTTATTGAATTCCAGGGCCCAGATGCAAAGCCCGTCGGATCAAAGGCAGCAGGCAACCCCGTTGCTCCGATATCGGAAATGTTGGAGGCAAAAACCTTGCTAGTGAGCAATCATCCAGTGCTTTTGGCAACAGGTCCATACGTGCTCGCGACCGCTCATCTCATGGAACAAGATCCTTTACTTTGGCATGAAGAATCAGCCGGGCTGTATCGTTGGAACCAACTACATGCCGTTTATGTGCAGGATCGGATGCTGGAGCCTTCTGGACTATTGTTATATCGGGTACAGCCGAACGAGGGGGAGAAGGCTGAGACATCAGGCGAGAAAGTGACCTCGAATGAGCTGAGAACACGCCTGCTTGGGTTTCGCGCAGAGCTGTGCAAGGCTGGCCTGGAGCAGGTTCGCAGGCATTTGTCGGTGCGAATATCGGGTGGGCAATCCACGTTTCAGCACCAGCTCGTGAAAGGCATGGTCGCTGACATCCTTACAACGCTCTACATGGCGGAAACGTTGCCAGAAGACCGTTTCCTCTCAGCGAATCCAGGCCTTCCATCGGTCCGGGTTCATGCGTGGATACATCAGGAGTTAGATGAGGCCTTCAGACAGATTCAACGTCTTGGCGGCGGTTTCGGTTTTTTGAGACATGGCATATCTGCGTATACATATGCAGGTCAACTGGTGAAGAACATGCTGTTGCCAGCTAAGGAGGAATATTGATGATTACTCCATCAACGATTGCGATTTTCGAGCATGAGATGAAACAGTATGCTGCGGAGCTTCGCGAGATCGGCCTGATCATCGACCGGGAGCCAGACCGGCTCACCGAGTTTTTGCACACGTCAGCCCTGCAGGCCATCAATCATATGATGATTCCCCCGGAGTATGGCGGTCAGCCGATAGTAACCATAGGTCAGGAACGATATTATGGACTCTCTTCTCTGGAAAGAGTCATTACGATTGAGCAGTTGTCCGCAGGAGATGCGGGCGTTTTTCTGGGAGGACCTGGTCCTTCCATGTCCAGCATCGTCATGATTGACTTGGGCGATGAGGATCAGAAGGAGCGCTTTTATAGCCACTTTCTGAAAGGTGCGGCCTGGGCTGTTTTTGCTTTGTCAGAGCCGGAGAAGGGTTCGGATGCAACCGAGATCAGCACAAGAATTACAAGACATCCAGATGGGGGAATGGAGCTAACCGGACATAAATTCTATATTGGGAATGGACACCGGGCGAGTATCGGACTGGTATTCGCCCAGACCAATCGCACGCCTCTGGGCATTCAGGTCGCTATAGTTGATCCTTCCCTGCAAGGTTTCACAGCAACCCCGCTGGACACGATGGGTCTTCGGGGTCTGCAACTCAGTCATCTGCAATTCGAGGCCTTTCCACTGGAAGAGAAAGATATTCTCGGCCGTCATCTAAGCCCGACCAAGCGCGGACTGTGGGGAGCATTGCGTACATTCCACCGGATGCGCCCTAGTGTGGCGGCATTGGCGCTTGGAGTTGCACAGGCTGCGTATGATTATGTCGTGGAGCACAGAACGATCTTCACAGAACGCGAAAAGACAGAACTGGAGCGACTGGAGATGCGTTTGCACGCGCTGCGCAGCATGATTCGTAATGCGGCAGCAGAGATTGACCATGATGCGAATAAGGGATATTTGGCTTCCCTCAGTAAAATACGGGCTGCGTCAGTTGCCGAGGAAGCGACGGAATGGGCACTGGAGATGATGGGGCCCGGTTCCCTTCTGGAGCACCCTCTACTGAACAAATGGTATCGCGATGCAAGGGCCTTTGAGTTCATGGAAGGCACAACGTCCATTCAGAAGATAAACGTTTTTCAGGCGTATGCCAACGGGAAGATGCAGCATGTCTGATTCACTTCACGATGATATTGGCGTGCCCATCTATGTAGATCATATTTGCTGGCTCACTGCGGAGGATCATCTGTATACACTGGATTGGCCAACACCTGATGATTATGTTTACGTTTCGCCGCACATATACATGGAGGATCACTATTATGGTCGCGTGGGAACGCTGACTCGCTCCCTTATGGCAGATGGGATACGGGTTACAGCCGGTGATCTTGCGCTTATGGTGCTAGAGCGGTTGTGTACAAAGGCACATTGGGATTGGTTGATCTTTGCCCAGACCTGCCCGGAACGTCATGCGCTGAATGCTCCACTTGCCCGAATGCTTGAAACGGCTCCGTGGCGAGTGGATCATCCACTTGGTATTACCCATATGGGTGCGCTCGCAGGCACCGAGGCCATTCAGGTCGCTCTTTGGAGTATGTTTCCTAACGAACGGACTGCGATTGTGCTGGTGGAACAGCGAATTCTCCATGAAGATGGACAGATTGGATATGGTCAACCATCCGACCCTAAGTGTGATCTGGGCGACATGGCGGTTGCGCTTGAGTCAGGCCTGGGTCAAGGAGCGTTGCAGGTACACTATGCGGGAAAACGAATCATCAGGTCGGATGAAGCCACGGCTTTTGCATCCGAGGCTCTCGGTATGATCCGCGAATGGATGGATGGGTATGCAGCTGAGCACGTCATTCTTCAGTCGAGACTGGGATTACGGCTCAATGGCAGTTCTGTCCTGCATATTTCCCCTTCCAAGACCATCTGCGTACCGCGAACCGACTATCAGAGCGGGGATGTATGGATACAGCTTGCAGATAAGTTAGAGCGGGGTATCATCAGGCCAGATGATCGGGTCATGCTGGTCTCATGGGATGACGATCGGGTGATATCTGCTTGTTGCGTGCATGTGATACATCTGCCGATACTCAGCAGGCTTACAATGAATCAAGAAATCAAGACTTCATGAATTATGGAGGTGAACCCCATGCAGGGGATCGATTATACGGCCGGCTCGATCCATCGTTTGTTATTCCGTACGGCCGTTCCGATGCTGCTCGCTTCTCTGGTTAACGTGATTACACAACTGGCCAATGTATTTTTCCTGGGTCATACGAGTCAAAGTGTATTATATGTGCTCTCATTGTATATTCCTGTCTCATTCGTCATGATTGCCATCATCGAAGCGATGCAGCTGTCTGTTCAGGTCGCGGTGGCGCGCAGTCGTGCCGGGGGCTCTCGTGCATTTACCCAGCTATTCGTGCACATGATGGGCTGTGCAATGCTGCTTGCCATTCTAACCGGGGGAATTGTGATGTTACTGACCCCTGTGCTTTCATGGTTTTACCGTGTGCCTGCCGACATTGGGCCCATGTTTATGCTGTATGTAGGGGGCATGATGGCAGTGAGCATCCCGGCCGTCCTGGCGGCAGTGAGCAGCGCGGCGCTACGAGGACTGGGCCGGGCACAGGCAGCTTCATGGAACGCGGTAGGGATAGCGATGCTAAATATTGCTCTCGTGTACACATTTGTGTCGGTCTTCGGTCTGGATTTGAAGGGCATCATCTATGCCAACCTGATCACTTCCGTCTTGTCCTTGGCCATCTCTCTGCTTATTCTGTTCATTCGCCGGGAAATGGTCTTTGAACGCTTTGCTTTTGCAAAAAAACATCTGATGGCCCTCAGGCATGTCGGTATTCCTGTGTTTATCTCGTACTGCATGATTTTTCTGAGTACATTCTTTTTCAATAAAATTGTCAGTCACTTTGGTGAAGGGGCGGTTGCCGGCTTTGGCGTTGGTTATCGAATTCAGACGATGGCGATCCTGCCGGGTATCGTCATTGGGTCGGCCATCGGCATTATCATCAATCATAATTTGCAATCACCACACCGGCCAAGGGCCTATGCAAGCTATCGCCAAGGACTGCTGCAATCCTTTGCTCTGTACGTAATCATTGCCGTTGCCGTCTGGATCTGGCGAGATCCGCTTATCGCATTCCTGATCGAAGACGCGGCAACCCGAGCCGAAGCAGCGCGGTATCTGTCCATCGTAGCTCTTTCTTATATTGGCATGGGTCCCATGATGACAACCTTGCTGACGATGGAACAGAGCGGGCGCGGATACCAGGCCATACTCCTGAATGCGGTGTACTTTCTGATTATTATCGCACTTGGCTGGGGACTGACTCGGGCCTTCAATGAAGTTACTTACTTCTATGCGGTGATTGCTGGTATGAATGTTGTCGGCATGTCATTCTTCCTGCCTTTCATGCGAATGCTGAGGCGGGAATACGTGGAACCTTCTGCGGATAAGGACATCAGTACAGAAGGTGAAGCGACGTTGCCGAATAAGAGCTATTCCACACAGACTTGACTCTAACTACGTACAGGAGGCTTGTGCATGAAAACATCAGAACCTGCTTATCTGGTGCGTCGCATTGCAGATGCGTGGATCGCTGCGGATGAAACGTTCAGCCAGTTTTATGAGCTGGAACCTGCGAAAGAGCTGGAGCCACAACTCCCCCCGGATCTGCCGGGGGTGGAACCCGCGCAATCGCCTTTTTTTTTGTATGAGCCTCTCATCGGTCATCAGGCTCCCCAACTGGGTATCTTGGGTATTCCGTATTCGGGTGGGACAAGCATGTTGAATTCCAGCGTTGCCGGACTCGCGCATGCGTTACGGGTAGAATCATGGAAAAAGGTCATCTATCCATCGTTGCAAGAGTCCGGGAATTCGAGCTTGTATGACATCGGAAGTGGGAGACGATTGCTTGAGCGTGTTGCCATGCAGGATTGGGGTACTTGCCTTATGAATGAAGCGGAGGCGGATACAGCTGTTCCTTATCAAAAGGGGCTTGACGCCGCACTGGATCATGCGCTGGATCAACAGGCACTATTGTGCTGCATTGGTGGAGACCATTCCATTACGCATGCAGTGCTTCACATGATGGCAAAGGCCCTGGGCAGTCGAAGGATGCTGGTACAGTTCGATGCCCATCATGATTGCGGTATCGATGCCATTCATCAGGAGAATCCCAGTCACTCCAATTTTGTAAGACATCTGCTAGAGCAGGGTACGGTTGCTGCTGTTGTACAGATTGGCCTGCGTGGTCTTCGCTCAGCAGATCAGATGTACAGCCATCCCGGCTTGATTCAGATATCGGCAGAGCATATGACACCCGAGAGGGTGAGCCATGTTCTGAACGAGGTAAGGCAGAAGTACGACGTCGACTCGGCTTATCTAACGTTTGATCTGGATTCTCTTGATCCGGGAAGCTTCCCCTTTGTTGATTTTCCAATTGCAGCAGGGCCGACGTGGCAGAACATTCGAGACTGTGTTATTGCAGCACTGGAAGTACCGATAGCTTATCAAGGGATGGATATGGTAGAAGGACAGGGTGTGCAATCAGATCGGCACATTCCCGGACAATATGAGCTGGCGCTTCGGATGCTGGCCTATATGGTGGATGGCATCGACCGGAATCGTCGTCGGTTTAAAAATTCTTCCAGTATTAGAGTAGCCAGAGAAGAGATGCTGTCGGGAGCCGGAGCATCCATGAATAAGGGCTTAAAGGAGGTGTGAGTATGAAGGATTTTCGTACATTATATACGTTACATCGGGAACAGGTCAGGGAGGAGTTGTATCGGGAAAAGACAGATGGAATTCGACTGGGATTCTTCTATGCGCTAATGAATATTGTTAAAGAACTTTCACCTCTTCAGTTGGAAACGTCACCGGAGTTGATCTGGATGGATTACCTGGCTTTTTTGCGGACGGTTGACGAACATAAAAAAAACCCTTACTCCTTTATGGATTGGGATGAAGTCGAGGGGCTTGAACATCTGCAAGCGACGCTGCAGGAAGGTGGGGCCTTGTTGACCTGGCATTACGGATTCGTCCGGCATAACATGATCACCATCGGACAGGAGATTCGCGCAGGCCACATGAAGTCCGGATTACCCTTCTATCTGGTGGCTGAACAAGGTACCGTAAAGCAGGAACAGAAGCTGTCGTCCTGGAACACTCTACGACAGTTTGCAGGTGCTGAGCTGCTGAATGCCGAGGATGAGATGATTGGCATACGATTATACTCTCATTTGCGGAAGGGAGGTTCGTTTAACCTTTTCGTAGATGGACAGACGGGGTTCAACGCGGATAATCGCGCAGTGGAGCTTCCTTTCCTTAGTTCACACATCCGGACGAGGAGCGGTATTTTTCGAATTTTGGCTAAGACGCGCAAGCCTGTATGCCTCTATTTTATGACGTTGACTGAAGATTTTCGTTCCAAAATTGTTTTTTTGCCGCCTTTTATATTAGAAGGCGATATCCAGGAGTCAGCTGGGCGTGTATATGAGCCGTTTCGCAATCAACTGCTGAAGCAGCCTGCATTATGGAGATTCTGGGACCGTCATCATCAGCAAGTGATTCACTGGAAAGAAGATGAGCCTACTCTTCATTCAGCTGAGGCCGAGAGTCAGGTGGACTGGTTCTCCAAGCCGCTTGAGGGATTCGGTCAGTTGGGACTGAACACCGCGAGTGGCATGATCTACAATTTGGGTTAACCGTCAGATAAGGGGGAGGCAAGGATGCAGTCTTTCATTACGGAGCAATACAATCGTCTATCGGTCCATGTGATGCCAACAAGCCAATACGCCAACGGTTATCTCCATCTGAGTATCGTTAATGAACAGGGAAGAATTCCATCAGCGGTGTTTGCAGTCATTGTGCGGCTGCTTTTCAGGCAGGATTCGCTCGGTAAAAGAAAGCTGCAGCAGCAACTATGGTCCATGTATGTCGATGAGCTAAGATGCGAATTGGAGCAGAAGGGGGAGACTCAGCTCGCATGCATCCGGTTGCGTATCCCTGCAGGGTTGCTGCCCGGAACCAAGGCACGGACGCTGGATGCGCTGAAGCTGCTCGCAGACATGCTGTTTGGATCGAGTCTTAAGGGCGGATTTGATTTTGATGAATCGCAGATCCAGGAGGAACTTGCTTGGGCAGAACATCATGCTGGCTATGATGTTTCCGATTGGGACAAGGTGGTACGGGGGCGCAGTCTGGAGTGGCTTGGGTATGCGGGACGAAGCAGGGATTCCGACTTGGAGCAACTGCAACATTGTGCACGTGATGGTGAATTGCTGGAATGGTACCGGGAGGTGCTTTGCAGCCCACTACATATTCATGTAATTGGTGATTTCCAATCGGATGTGATGATAGCTCAGGTCATGGAGACCTTTTTGCCTTCGGTTATCACGGCAGAGGGGGAAGGAACTCCATCTGTGATCGGGCATGATCATCAGCCTACTGAGAGCCGGGAGGAAGGCGAGATCATGCTTGAACTGATGGATGTTCAGCAATGCAAGATTAATGTGGCCTTCACTACCGGGGTCACGTATGGATCGTCGAACTATCCTGCCCTGTTTCTTCTTCACTCCCTGTTCGGCGCTACCCCTGCGTCCAGGCTGCAGTCTGAGCTTCGTGAAGTAAAGCAATGGGTGTATCAGATCTACAGCACGTTGGATGATTATCGGGGAACGCTTCATGTGACAACGGGAACAAGCAGTGGATATGTGACAGAGGTACTTGAAGCGATAGACGCTGAATGGCTGAGGATATGTAGTGGAGATATTCAGGAAGTGGAACTGAATAGAGCGATTCAGAATGTGATGCATTATGTGCAGGTGGGTTACGATCTGCCTGAGCAGGTGGTCAACCTCCATATCGATCGGTTGCTCAACCGGGTCCAGATGACCACACCCCAATTCCTGGAAGCCATATCCTGCGTTACTGCAGTACAAGTGGCCGAGGTGGCCTCTGGCATGAAAAAGGCTGTCACCTGGATTTTGTATCCTGAGAGTGAATATTCCGCGCCAGTACAGGAGGTGACTCATGAATAGTATTGTGAACATCGAACCGGTCCGCAGGCGCTTATCCAACGGTCTGTCGGTTCACATTTTCCCCGAGCCTCAGTTCCACCATACCTTTGTTTCATGGTCCGTGTCCTATGGCTCAATCCATGATGCAGCCCTGCCCGGCAGAGCACATTTCCTTGAGCATATGATGTTCTACAATCCCGATAAACGGCCCGTCAAGCCGCTATTTCATACTCTGGGAGCTTCGACATCTGCATTAACACGTTACGATGTAACGACCTATCAAATGGCTTGCACAGGTGATTTGAAACGAAGTCTGGACTTGTTCACCGGCATGCTCGCTACTCCCTATTTCACCCCGATGCATATGGAACAGGAACGGGCCGCCATTCATCAGGAGCTGTCCATGTATGCAGACCAGCCCTCCTGGCGGGCTTTGCAGCAGTTGACTCAGATGATGTATGGCAGCAATCACCCCATCACGTTGGATGTTGCAGGCACACCGGATAGTCTGTACCAAATGACAACGGATGAGCTGAATCATGCCTACAATACTCGCTATGCCACAGGGAGAATGGCAGTAGCGGTAGCGGGTCCGGTTGAAGCGGAGTTCATTGTGGACATGCTGGAACAATTCCCTGCAATGGAATCACTGCATGCTTCCTTCCTGCCAGAAGTTACACTCAACTATTTGGGTGAGGATTCCAATATGCATTATCGGGAAATTGAATCCGGATTGTCCTTGCCACTTGTTAGATATGGGTTCCGTGCCGAAGATAGGATGCAGTTAAAAGAGCAGGTTGCTTGCATGATCGGTATTGAAGCTTTACTGGGTGAAACCTCCGATTTCTACGCCGAATGTATGGAGTTGGGTCTGCTTCATAAGGGTGCAGAATGGGACCACTATTATCGCAAGGAATTTGCCTTTTCGAACGCTTGTGGGTATTCAGCAGATCCCGTTTCTTTATATAACCGGGTTGAGGAGATATGTGAACATATTCAGAACGGAACGTTGTCCCTATCCAACTTGAACTATGCACGGATGAAGTGGTTAAGCAAGTATTATGCGGACATCGATTCGTTAAAACAGCGATGCATGCACGTCTCCGAATATGAGGTGATCGGATTGGATTATATGCAACTCAGCAAGTATGCACTTGAATTGACAGAAGAAGAGGTTATGAGTGGTCTCAGAACGATTGCAACGTCTGCTCGTCTGCGGATGGTTGTTATACGTTAGCATGTAACCCCGCATAGGGAGGAGGGCTATATGGATTCTAGCACCGGAACAATCAACAGCTTTCTAGCAATGAAGGAACAAGGGAATGATGCGTTTGCGTCAGTTGTAGAGGACCCGGAGGTCCATATTTGGACACAGGCCTTGCCCAGAAGGGAGGATCAGCTGCAGACAGCAGATGCCGTGGACTCCGGTGCACTGACTATGGAAGAACATGAACGTATGAGCAAAATCAGCAGAAACTCACTGCTAAAGGCTCATTGCTGGATGATTTCAAGAACTTTTCTGCGAAGAGTGCTGGCACAGTACATGCAGCTTCAGGCACGGGATATTTTATTTGAATATGGTACCGGCGGAAAGCCTTATCTCGTGGGAGGTCCACAATTCAGCCTTTCGCATACGAATGGGCTGTGTGTACTAGCGATTGCATCCAGTAACAACGAGCTTGGCGTAGATGTGGAATGGGTACGCCCACTGTTGCGAGAGCAGGCCATCATCCAACGTTTCCTGACGGAAGAGGAGCGGGATTATGTACTGGAAGCCGTGTGTTCCGGGGAAGATTCTTCTTTCCTGCTGTGGAAATTTCTTACAGGCAAGGAGGCATGGATCAAGGCTTCCGGTCAATCTTTATGTGGACAGTGGAGAAATCTGAATATGGTACAAGCTATAAAGAATCATGAACATTTGCTGGAATGGGCCGGACAGAAGTATGTGTTGCAGTCTCTGAAAATGGGCAAAAGCTACTCCGCATCATTATGCGTGACAGGGAGGGAGATGCCACTGATACGCTGGATGAATGTGGATAATCATATGCGAAGCTACGAGGGAATTGGTAATTAAATCTTACATATCTATTGAATAAACATTGGCATTACCTATAATATGGACAAATGGTACCTTAATTTTCCAATATTAAATTCGTTGGTTTCATTCCAAGGAGGTTTGTCATGATTCAGTTCCCTAAACCGGATGTCGAGCAATATTTTCAGACGTACCGTATTTCGCATTTTGCCGTATCGGCCGATGAGAAACGTTTGTTCATGGACAGCAATCTGAACGGTCAGCCGAATATTTGGGCGATGGATTTGCCTGGAGGATACCCGTATCCTTTAACGTACTTGAATCAGAGCAGTCAATTTATCAAAGCAGACCCGCAAGGACGTCATCTTCTTACCGCATTTGATCGGGATGGAGATGAGAACTATCATCTGTATGCACTTCCACCCGAGGGTGGTGTTCCACTGCCTGTGGTTCCAGCAGAACCAAATGATCGCTGTTATTTCGCTGAGTTGTCCGAGGATGGACAGCGTCTCTATTATGTTACCAGCGCGGGTAATCCGAATTATCTGAATTCACGCCGCATCGATTTGGAGACAGGGGAAGATGAACTGTTATACAGTGGAGAAGAGGTTACGAGCAGCCTGTTTGCAGTAAGTTCTGACGAGAAGAGTTATGTTATTTTAAAAATGTACTCCAATACGTATCAGACGGCGTATCTATATCGTAATGATGAAGAAATGGTGATTCTGCCAGCTTCAGAACGCCATAGTCAGGTATCCGATTTGATTTTTGCAGATGATAATCGTCTTCTGTTCATTACCAATGATGACTCCGCATACGCCTATGTGGCTGAGTACCGTATCGATACCCGCGAATTCCGTTTATTGTGCAGAATCGAAGGGGAAGATGTGGAGTTCATCCGCTGGCATCAGGCTTCCGAGACCTTATATTTCTGGACACTTACAGGGCCGGAGAATCGCATGTACGTATTGGGCAAAAATGCCGATGAGCCTCGGCGCATAGAGATGCCGCTGGATACGATAGAGCAGGTGAACGTTACGAAGGCTGGCAATGTGTATATCCTCGGACGTGGAGCGATCCAACCGCATAATATTTATCGTAAAGTGGCAGGTGCTGAGTCCTGGGAGCCGCTGACCGCCAATCGGGTAACCGGACTTGACCCAAGTGATCTCGTGTACCCTGACGTTATTCGGTATAACTCCTACGACGGACTGGAGATCGAAGCTCTCTTGTTCAAAGCAAAACCAGAGCAGGCCAATGGCTACACCGTATTTTGGCCTCATGGTGGGCCGCAATCTTCCGAAGCAAAGTTTTTTCGGCCGATGTTCCAGATGATGCTCGCTCAGGGCTATCATGTCTTTGCACCGAATTTCCGGGGCAGTACCGGATACGGTGCGGAATTTGTCAAATTGGTTGAGCGAGATTGGGGCGAAGGGCCAAGACTGGACTGTGTCGCCGGGATCAACTGGCTGTTCGATCAGGGAATTACCTCACCAGAGCGGTTGTTTGTGGTAGGGGGTAGTTATGGGGGATATATGACCCTGTTATTGGCAGGTCGCCATCCGGAGCTGTTCCGGGCTGCGGTCGATATTTTTGGGCCAAGTAACCTGTTTACATTCCTGGAATCTGTACCGGAAGACTGGAAGCCGATGATGGATAACTGGCTGGGTGATCCGGTCCGTGACCGCGAACGCTTAACGAAGGATTCACCGATTACGTATCTCGATCAGATGGTTAACCCAATGCTGGTCATTCAGGGTGCCAATGATCCAAGGGTCGTGAAGGCCGAATCCGATCAGATCGTGGCTGCGCTCCAGTCGAAGGGACTTGATGTGGAATACATCGTTCTGGATGATGAGGGCCATGGTTTCTCCAGGAAAACAAACGAGATTCTCGTATACCGCCGGATGCTGGAGTTTTTGCAGAAACATCAGGAGTCACCCGTCGCACAAGCTTAAGTTGAGAGATTCCATCGTTGATCGAAATATATAGTGGTATGAAGAAAACCGCCGGAGATCATCTTGATCTTTGGCGGTTTTATGCGTGTGCCCGGATGTTGGGCGACATATATGGAACGAAATATACGTTAGTTTGGAAGGCCGCTATCCATTGATCGACCTGCCAAATCTACTAATTAATCTACTAATCCAGCAATGCGACAATCGAATTGATGGACTGCTGCGCCCACTGTGCAAAAGGCAGGTCGGCTGCCCACGTCACTTGTCCTGTTGCTTTGGCTTCCCCCCACCACAAGATACGTTGATAGAGCAGATGCATGCTGAGACGTGTGCGGAAGTGTTGGCATTTCTCCTCATCTGCTGCACAGACCAGATCCCGGTAACAGCGAAGGAACTGTGCGGCCAGTTTTGGTTGACCCTCACGAACATACCTGGTGGATATTTTGGTTAGGTCGGCTGTACCGTCTCCGAAATAGGCGGTTGTAAAATCGAACAGACCACTAATCCGCCACCCTGAAGAACGGTCATTCGGATTTTGAATCAGAATATTCTCGACCTTGAAGTCTCCCATAACAAAACACGGAACAGCTCTGGACCGAAATGCCGGTTCAGCATTCTTGAATTGCTCGTCTACCCACTGAACATCTTCATCCGTAATCACCGAGTACTGTTCAGCATCATGTAACCAGTGACGAATGGTTCCGTACAACCAGTCCAGATAATTGCCTGCAAAGGAAACAATCTGCTGCGCTACAGGATCATATTCCCCGGCATCAGGCACCTTCCAGCGGTGCAGTTCAGCCAAAGTATGGGCAAACATACAGGCGATCTCTTCCTGATCTTGTTGTGACAGTGAAGCCTGGAATGCTGGATCATACAGGTGATTCCCGGGCAGGCGTGGCATTATGGCATAACTCCAGCCTAGCAGATGGGTATCTTCATGTAACAAATATGGATCAGGGACAGGGATGGACGTATGTTTCGCCAGTTGTTCTACAAAGAACTTTTCTTCCTGTAACTGTCCTGCATATAAAGGATTGCCTTTCAGAATATACTCTCCACGGGAAGAGCGAATGATCAGTGTCTGACCCATAACCCCTTTATCCGTTCGTCGATAATCTTCAAGGGTTCCCAGGTCAAGCTCATTCAGCGCATCCTGCAATGAAACTGCGGCCACTTCGCCAAGTTGATTGGAACCAAAATATATACGGGTTGTCATATGGCCGGACCCTCCTGGATTTTAGTCCTCATTTTCTTCGTCAGACAGGTCATACGTATCCTCATCGACCAATCCACGGATGAAAGTTTCAAAATTCGGCGCAAGATATGTAATCTCATAATCATTTTCCTGATCCACATGAACTACACAGGGTTCACCTTCAGGACCGCAGAAACGATAATCCAGCATAACGACATCATGACCAGCGGATGGACAATCACAGATCACAATCCCCAGGTCGGGGTATCCCCAATCTTCGATCATGAACCGACTTCCCAGCTCACCAGCGAGTGCGTATATTTTATCGTGTCCGATTCCCATAATGCTTGAAATGGCAATGTGATCCTCAGCCCAGGAAGTCGCTTCTTTGGTGGGAAATATAGTGAGCGCAGGCATACCGCCGTTCTGCGTATTCATCAGTTGAATATAGGAAGCGGGCAGTTTGTAACCTAATTCTTGCTCAATAGACACAATTTCTTCTTCGTCAAAAGGTTCTGATAAATGATTTTCCTGCGCATAATCACTCTGTACCCAGAACGTTGCGGGATTATAAGTCCCTGAAGCGGCTCTTAGATGGTTCTGTATACCGCTCTGCTCGAATGCAGCAAGCTCCTCTGCATGACGCTGGCGGTCTCGACGCATCTTGTCCGCTTCGGGACGAACCTGACGAAGAAATTCCAAGGTAGATTCATCGTGCGGCATGAGTTCGTCCGCTCTCTCAAAAGCCAAAAGTGCTTGTTCATAGTTGGCGATATAACAGTAGGCGTACCCCAAGCGGTATTGCCAGAGCGGATCGTTTACCCCTTGCTCCTTGACAGACAACAAATGTTGGACGGCTTCGCGGTAACGTGCGTCATTGTTATAGGCTCTGGCGAGTTGACCAATCAGATCATAATCCCGCTCTGAGACGGGGATACGTTCAATATGTTCAATAATGAGACTGAATTGGTCCTGCTCATGCCACAAGTTGATTTGTTCCAGCAGTTCTCTTTCCATGAATAGGCCTCGCTTCCGTAGGAGGGGTATGAATCTCTTTCATTATATAATAAGTGTGTGTTGGTTGGAGAATGTATAAATCAGTATCTTCGTAGCATAATGTTTAAGTATACTTTAAGTTCAAAATTTAAAGTTTAAGTTATGTTTAACTTTGTTTAAGTATTATGTTGAAAGTTAAACTTTACTATCCTATACTAGGAGTGTGAGGTGAGATGGATATGGGAATCACAAGAGTTGAAAAGAATATATTTAGTCAGAACACGGATGAGATTGCTTCTGAGTTAGTTCAGAGCTTGAGCAATGCAGATAATAGCATTTTACTGTTCAAAGTGCTGGCACTTGCAGTCAAGAATAATGCTGAATTTGTTCGTAGCCTGGATGAATCTATCTTTGAAGATGCTGATATCTTTAGAGAAAAGTATGTTACTCTTCTCAAACATGCGTTAAGTCAAGCAGTGGATGTACCGACAGGAATTACAGACAGTGGTGTTCCTTCTACTAGAGATGTCCATTCTTATACTCCTAAAGAATTATCTGTATTTTTTGGAGTGAGTATTACGACGATTTTCAACTGGATTGATCAAGGCCGTTTTATGGGGATTCAAAGAGCCGGGTCCAACAAACATAATCTCATCCCAGACGATACTACATATGTGTATGGATCAGGTAAGAGAACGACGATTAAAGAGATTGTGACTATGTGGAAAAAGGAAGAGGCAGAACACCAATCCACAATAGAAGTCAGTGACCTGGATTACCACACAGGGCAAATTGCCTTATATGAAGATAAATACAAAGGGGAATTCGAACGGACACTCGGAACTAAGTTGAACTTAACACCTGAAGAAGAAACCGATGCACAAGTTTGGAAACACCATTTGGGGAGGCAGCGTCTTGGCTTTAAAGATACCGAAAAGTAATTTTCGTTTTATTGAGAATGATTTTTCAGATATTATTATGGAGATTCGAGATGGTGCCCAGGGTCTTCCAAGCAGTGCTAGAACTATTCGTAAAACAATTGTCTTTAATGATCTATCGAAGATGTACTGTGTAGAGGAGATAGATCGAAACGGGGGATTCATCGAGTTATATTGGTATGATGATCAAAAAGAGTTGATTATGAAATTCCATGCTCATTATCATCCTGATGAAACACCTGCTAATATCACGATGTATGACCCGTTTCATATTCATACGGCAAATGAGAGAAGATTGAATAATGAAAAATTTCAAGAATTATATACGATTCTTGAATTTATTAGATTAAGAAATATCTCTATTACATTATAATAGTTCAACGCTGATATGATGTTTGTACATACGAATTAAACAACACTCCCTGAACTTAGGCATTATAGCCACCATTCAGGGAGTGTTGTTTTTATTTGTAGTCTATTCTTTATTACAAATCGTCAAATCCATTATCGTCGCCAACTTTACCGTAGTTACGGGATTTAGCTTCGAAGAAGTCTGTTTTGGTTGCATTCAGTGCTTCATCGGAGAATGGTTTGATCCAAGGCATGCAGTTTACATCCACACCTTCATACGCTTTTTCCATACCCATCAGACGCAGACGTTTGTTGGCGATGTACTTGATGTAATCTTCCAACTCGTTCAGGTCAATACCGCGTACGTTGCTGAGCGTGTAGTGTGCCCAGTTCGTTTCAAGCTCAACAGCACGATGGATTGTTTTGTATACATAGTCCATGTTCTCAGGTGTGTTCAGTTCAGGGAAGTCTACCAGCAACTGTTTGTACACTTCAGCGAAGAAGTAACAGTGTTGGTTTTCATCCCGCTGGATATACGAAATCATCTGGCTGGTTGCCATCATTTTCTGGTCACGGGCCAGGTTGTAGAAGAAGGCAAACGTACTATAGAAGAATATACCTTCAAGTACCAGATCGGCTACCATAGCCTGGAAGAACGTCTGTGGAGACGGCTCGTCCCGGAAGTTCTGATAGATATCAGCAATGAAACGGTTGCGGTCAAGCAGTACTGGATCATGTTTCCAGTATTCGAAGATTTCCTTTTGCTCCCGATCAGATACGATGGAAGACAGGACGTAAGAGTACGATTGGTTATGAACGACTTCCTGTTGTCCGATAATGGCCGAGATCGCTTCGAGTGAAGAATCGGTAAAGTAACGTTTTACATCACCAACAAACATCGTCTGCATGGAATCAAGAACCGCGAGCAGGGAGATGTTGATTTTGAATGTACGTTGCTCTTCCTCATCCAGTTGAGCAAACTGGGAAGCATCTTTGGACATTGGAATCTCGTCTGCGATCCAGTGGTTGAGCAGTAGTACTTTGTACAATTTGTACATATGAGGCATGCGAATGTCGTTCCAGTTCAGGATACCGGAGCATTCACCTTCAATAATACGGGTTGATTGGTTAGGGGCTTCGGTGTTGAAAATTTTCTGTACTTGCATTGTTCCGTTCACTCCTTGAATGAATTTACACTGTATAACTACGATGACAGAACAACCTTCCGATCGCTGTTATCCCCTGATTTTTTTGATTCCCTCTTTCAAAGGGGAAAATCCGGTGATAAAGGCGAAGTGTATGCTTCCGAAGTAGCTTTCTTACAGAAAGCTTTTAGCTCCGCTTCTTCAGCTTTGTTCTGTCCTCTTCGTTATCGTGTAATCATTAATTCTTTTATATATATTAGGGTTGTATAATGTGGCATCTATATCAACATCTTGCGATGCTGTGATCGTGTTTTAGGCAAAAAAGAACCAGGGCAACGCCATTTTGCAATCAAAACAGGATGCCCTGGTGGTCACCTTGAATCTAGTAAATCTTCTCTATCATGGATAATACGTAACTTGCGCAAAAATCAAGATTCTTCAATCGTTAATGCACGGCTACGGACATAATAAGTTGATTTCATGCCGGCTCTCCAGGCGTGCAGATGCAATTCCAGGAATTCTGTTGCTTTAATATCTGGTCGAACGTAGAAGTTGAAACTTTGTCCCTGATCGACGTGGCGCTGACGGGCAGCCGCCATATTAATGGAAGCATGTTGATCCACCTGGAACGCCGTTTGGTAATAAGGGCTTGTTTTTTCGGACAGATCCGGAGCCGGATTGGCAATTTTGTAAGTTGTTTTCTCTTCATAAGATAACAGCTCATAGAGCGGATCAATACTAGCCGTTGAACCGGCAATAATGGACGTGGAACCGTTAGGTGCAATGGCGAACAACCAGGCATTACGTACACCGTTTTGCTGTACTTCGGCTTGAAGTTCTTTCCACTGTTCGGTTGTCACAAACTCGCCTACGCGCTCACCTGATGTGTACTCGCGTTGGTCGAAGTAATGACCACTTTCCCAATCGGAACCTTTGAATTTCGGATAATGTCCTTTTTCTTTGGACAGCTCCATACTGGATTTCACGAGCAGGTAGTTAATTTTTTCGTACAGATTATCGTTATACGTTACCGCTTCATCTGACTCCCAATGAATGCCTTCGAGAGCAAGCAGGTGGTGAAGTCCAAACGTTCCCAGACCGACTGCGCGATATTGGCTGTTGGTATATTGGGCTTGCAACACTTCAATGTTGTTAATGTCGATAACGTTGTCTAACATACGTACCTGAATCGGTACCAGACGCTCCAATACATTGTGAGGCACGGCACGTGCCAAGTGAATGGAGTTCAGGTTGCAGACAACGAAGTCGCCAGGTACTTTGGAAATCACGATGCGAGTCTGTCCATCCTTGGTTACGAGTTCTTCCTTTTCAATCACAGTGGCAGACTGGTTCTGCATAATTTCGGTACACAGGTTGGAGGAGTATACCATACCGTGTGCACGGTTAGGATTCGAGCGGTTAACCGTATCCCGGTAGAACATGTATGGCGTACCTGTCTCCAGTTGGGATTTCAGTACGCGCTTCATGATGTCAATCGCCTGTACTGTAATCCGGGACAGCAGTGGGTGATTCACCGCTTCTTCGTATTTATCACGGAACGCACCTTCGCCAAAGGACTCATCATAGAAATCTTCCAGTCCGAGTGCACGACCATTCTCGTCCTTCCAGCCCATCACTTTCTTTGTTTCGTGCGGACAGAACAGGCTCCATTCGCCACGGGTGGATACCCGCTCCATGAACAAGTCAGGCAGACAGATGCCGTGGAATACGTCATGCGCACGCATACGCTCGTCGCCGTTGTTCAGCTTCAGATCGAGGAAGGCCAGAATATCTTTGTGGAACACATCCAGGTAGACGGCAATGGCCCCTTTACGCGTACCGAGCTGGTCTACGCTGACCGCTGTATTGTTTAGTTGGCGAATCCAAGGGATTACACCGGAACTTGTATTTTGGTGACCACGGATATCCGAACCACGAGCTCTGACTTTGCCGAGGTAAACGCCGATGCCGCCACCCATCTTGCTCAGACGTGCTACATCCGTGTTGGAATCGAAGATACCTTCGAGTGAATCGTCCACCGTATCAATGAAGCAGCTGGAAAGTTGACCGGCTACTTTTTTACCTGCATTGGACATCGTAGGCGTAGCTGCAGTCATGTACATGTTGCTCATTGCCCAGTATGCTTCCTTGACGAGATCCATACGTCTCTCGGCAGGCTCTTGGTGCATTAGGAACATGGCGATAACCATATAACGCTCTTGCGGCAATTCCATTACTTTTCCATCAAAATCGTGTGCGAGGTAACGTTCTGCCAGTGTGAGCAAGCCGATGTAATCGAAGAGCAGATCGTTGCGGTAGTCAATGCACTCAGCAAGTTCGTCGATCTGTTCTTTGGTGTAACATTCCAGCAATTCTTCGCGGTAGATACCTTTCTTCACGAGATCTACAAGAAGGGGATGGAATGCACCATAGGGCTCGTCCGGGTAAGACTTGTATCTGCGGTTGGTAGCCGCTTTTTTGTAAAGGGAAGTGAGCAGGGAGCGTGCCGCTGCAAATTTCCAATTAGGCTCCTCTTTAGTTACCAGTTCCAGTGCGCTCATGATAAAAGCGTTGCTGATTTCGTCTCCGGTAACTTCATCACGGCGGAGCTTGCTGTTTACCCCACGTACCAGACGTTCCTTGTCGAGCATGTCCAGTCCTTCCAGAATACGGTCGGCATATACCGAGATGCGCATATCATCAAAGGCAAGCTGGCGGTTGTTCGGCTTGGTCACAACTTGTGGCATGAATATTCCTCGCTTTCGCATGTTTAAGAGATAAATTGGAGAAATTCTTTATATAAAGAATTGAGTGTCTTCTTACGGTGAGAAAAAGAAATAGGTTACGTTTTGCGGACTGAAACGGCGGTGACAAGTTCATGTCTTAAATCGCTCAACTTGAGGTGCACAAAGCAGCACAATGCAGAACATGCTCATATAAAAAGCATTCTCCCGCCTCGCGGCTGAAAATGCCCATGGATGCTCTGCTTCCTTACTGTCTTAGAGGTTCAGGATATCGACAGAAAAGAGTGCTTATGTAAGCTTTTGTCTATATGCAGATGTGCCTGTAGTTTGAGGATACCGGATGCAGTCCAAACAGCCCCGTTAACCTCCGTGTCAACTCTGTTTCGAGAAAGCGATTTACACCTACAGGGACGTGCCTTTGGAGGTGATTTCATCCTGTTTTTCGCGAGATTGCAGAAGGTGACTATTAGAAGCGGAGAAATCTAGTGTTACTACATTTTGTAGCTGTCAACATACTGTAACCCAACATATTGTGTTTGTAAAGTGGGCGGAACCAGTAAAACGTAATTCCGAGTATACCATTTAAGCCAGGAATCCGCAAAGGAAAAGGACTGGAAGATTTGAAGATTTATCAAAAAAAAATTTTGACCAATTTGAATGACGTCTTCACGTCAGTTTGAATTGTAACGCATTCAACTGGTAGAATAAAAATAGTCAAAAATCGACTAAAATTAGCGGCAGCGGTTGTTCACGGGGCCCAGAGGAGGCGGAGCAGAATGGCAATAGCAGAAGTGACTGTAATTCCAATCGGAACGGGTACAACGAGTCTAAGCAGTTATGTGGCGGACATGCAAAAGGTATTGGAACATCAACGGGGCATTACGTATCAGTTAACTTCCATGAGCACCATTATTGAGGGACCGCTTAACGAGATCTTTACAGCAATTGCGGCTCTGCATGAAGCGCCGTTTTTGTCAGGAGCTCAGCGTGTGTCCACATCCGTCAAAATTGACGACCGTCGTGATAAACCGGATGCCTCAAGTATACAGAAGTTACAATCGGTTCAGGATAAACTGACGTCACTTCAGGCAAGACCCAATTAATTCCTAATGTAAATACTCTACATCCCTAGATCGAATGTCAAAAAGACCAGTCTTTTAAAGAGCTGGCCTTTTTGTATACTCATTTAACATTTTAATTAATCTGCAACTACCAATGAGGCACCAATCAAAGTGGCGTTGGTGTAACCACCGCCAACATTTTCAAAAGAGAAGTTGGTAATTGGAGCACCGATAACCGTGGCATAATCACCGTCAAGCAAATCTCCGGTTGTTGCAGGATATAGCGCTATAATATCGTTTCCGTTCTCATCCATGACATGAACGACAGAGAAGGTTGCTCCGAGAGAGTTATCTTCCTCCACTGAAATGACTTCACCGCTGACTTGCACGAATTGATCATAATAGTTAGCCACATTTTTATTCAGATGTCGGGTCGTTACATTGGTGTCTACGAGATCCTTCGCCTTTTTGCGGAGTTTTGCCGTACTGGCAGGGAATACATCGCTATGCTTGCCAAAGAAATCATATGAAGCCTGCTCCATAAAGGCTGTATCTTCCGTAATGTACGGAGTTAACTCATTAAAGAAATCGGCAACTGATGCTGTGGCAGATGTATTTCCAGTCGTGGCAGTTGTTGCTGTTTGCTCCAGAGGAGCAGTAATGCTTAGGGAATCCAGGATATCTTTGACCTCGTCCTGATTATATGTATCTTTGGCATAGGTTAATGTCATGCTATAGAGTTCTGTATTGGTTGGAATCAGATATTGGACAAGGACAACATCTGTACCCGATGTGTGTTTATAGGCTCCTTCCAAGACACCAGCGCTATATTCTTTATAAGGCTTGTTCGTATAGCTGGTTTTTTTATAATCGGAAATGCCGATGCTTGAACCGTTTTGTGTGTAATAATCAACTATATTATTGGCGTATTCTTCAGGATTAATTGAACCGGTTGAGCTGGCCTCAATCGCCAGATTCATATTATCTGCAAATGTGGCTGATGAAGATTGGTCTGAAAAAGCAGCTTTAATGGATGGCACATTCATTTGACTTGTATCTAGGCTTTTCCAGGATTCAGGATATGCAAAAGAAAATCCTTCTCCACTATATGTAGTGTATTTCGTAGCTTTTGCTTCTGTTGAGACAGTTTCAGTTGCCTTGGATGCTTCGGACGTTTGGCTATTGGTTGTTGTGTTTGTTTCTGAATTACCACAAGCACTAAGCAATGTGGCTAATGCCAAAATCGTAATAAGTTTCTTCATTATGTCTAATTTCTCCTAATGTGCTTCCCATCGGTTGGGATTTTTTCTAAGTTCATCATTTCGTTTGGGATAATCTAGTTTAGACGGTGGGCATGGACACTCCTTTCTACTTTATTAGTAAAATAATAACATAAATAAAGATTTCAGTATTCATAATTACTAAAAAGGGAATTTATCTGTATTTAACAAGTTAAAATCTAATAATAGATCATAGTGGTATCCATTTTGAATGATAGTACATACATTTGATGATTAATATAAGTGTGAGATTTATGTATGACTTAAACATATCTAAACATAACATTCCGACTTAAGAACTAACCCTTTATTTAGGTGCAATTAGCGAATAGTTGGTGGAAAAAAACAGCCCATTTTCGACCTGAGCCCGGTCCCATGTGTGATTGGTGCATATAGTGAACTGTACCTCAAATCAAAGGAGGGGTTTACATGAGTGGAGTAGTAGGTGGATACGGCGGAGCATGGACATCAACTGGCGCGATCTTGGTTCTCTTTATCTTGTTGGTCATCATTTCTAAAGCATTCTTGATCTAATAAACCGCTTGGACCCTAATATATTCGTGAAGGAGGGTTCTGCATGAGCAAAGTAGTTGAAGGCGTAGGATACGGCGGCTGGACATCGACTGGAGCAATCCTGGTTCTGTTCATTCTTCTCGTAATCATCACTAAATCATTCTGGGTATAATATGGCGAGCTCTGCCGGGCAACCGGTGGGGTTTTTTTTCTAAAGGACAAGCATGGTGGAGAGCCAGGGAGATGAGATAGCTTGTGGTTGAACGAAAGAATTGGTGGAATTCAAGAAATGGAGGGACGGCGTATGCTTCGAAAATAGGGAAGGTACCTGATGGCTTAACGCCCATTTTGTCAAAATGAGGGCGATAGCCCGGTCCAGAGGTAGGCTGAATACATAGCTTAGGGGTGTAGGCAAATGTTAAGGAGGAATGAACAATGAGCGAAGTAAAACCGAATTCACCGAACGGACAGGGACACGTATACGGACATACGGGAGGTTATGAGTATATGCAAGGATACCAATACACAGGTCATGAAATGCATGGGTATGGATATGGTTGTGGAACAATGCCAATGGGATATGGCTATGGATACGGACACCATGCCAATCAGGCTCCAATGATGCACGGTTATCAACAGGGTTGTGGAGTATCCTATGGTCATGGCGGCGGAAGCTGGGGTTCCATGGGCACGATCCTCGTACTGTTCATCCTGCTGGTCATTATCTCCAAAACGATGTTTATCTAAGTATTTGTGAGTGCAAGGAAACTTTGCTGATCGTGGATCGTTACGATAGGTGCTCTAAATAAACTCTGAGTTCCAAATCGGGGCATAACGTATCTATGATTCAGAAAGGGACAGCGTAGGATTTCATCCTGCGCTGTCCTTTTTTTACTTCGGGAGTACTTTCTTTAACGAACTCCACAGGCTCTATTCCATGCATTTCTGCAAAAATTGAAGGCTTAACGAATTGTAGACACCTTATTATCTGAATCTGGGCATGTTTGGAGCCTATATTCATGAAGTGACATGAATTAACGTGGCTGAGATTCGTTAGATTTTACATAGCACTGAAATCTTCAATATAAGGTGTGCAGGATTCGTTAGCGTCTGATAAGCGTAAGGAAGAATCTTCTCAATGAAGGAACGGTGTCCGACAGTCTGATGGTGGTGCTGAAATGTGTATGTAGACATGGATAAACACCCGGAACCCAATTCCGGGTGTTTTGTGTATGTTTTCAATCTTCTCAAGAATAAGTGATATCCAAAACAACAAAAGCCCTACCTCTCTTTTGTCCTTGCGGCTCCGATGACCGCGCCAGTGTGAATGGGAACATCTTGTGAAACTCTGTACTACCGGGTTATTGTGATTCAGGTTCTTCAATCTTCATAGGTTAATTGTGCTTAAAATTCGCTGCGGTCGCAGCATGAAGAAAATATTCCGGGGTTTAAAGAAGACAGAAATCATATGAGGTTGTTTAATACAACTTTTATAGTATACCACAGGTTGTAATTTTCTGCAATAAAAAGGAAAGCGCGACCAGAGCAACATATTTTCGGGTTGTTTTTAAGTTAGAAGGTGAAAGGTTAGTTTGAAAAGATACAGAAAATTTTTCAAACTATTTCTTCATAGAGGTAATCCTCTTCAAAAGATTCTGCGTAGGTTATAATAAGAGGGAAGAAACAGAAAGGGGCCCTCGCATGACTGAATCGATGGAGGACAGCAGGTTAATGCGGCAGATCGCGGAACGTGATGCCTCCGCACTGGAGCTTTTATATGACCGTTATGAGCGAGCGGTGTATTCTTTCGCCTATCGTATCGTTGGTGATCCCATGACGGCAGAAGAGACCGTTCAAGAACTTTTTATGCGGGTCTGGAATAATGCTGAACGTTACGATGCCTCACAGGGGAAGCTGACCACATGGATGTTTGCGATTACGCGTAACATTGCAGTGGACATGCTGAGGCGGAAATCAAAAGGGGCAGCGGTTACTTCAGTTGAACACGAGACACTGGCGGCCTATGCCGATGAGCATACAAACACGGAAGAAGAAGTGCAGCGTAAATGGGAAGGTACCCGGATCAAAGAGGCGTTGTCCCAATTGAACGGTGATCAGCAACAAGTTATAGAATCGATTTATTATGCGGGATTAACCCAGCAGGAAGTATCCAGCCGATTCGGGATTCCGCTGGGTACAGTAAAGAGCCGTGTCAGGCTTGCCATGCGACAACTCCAAAAGTTGCTGGCCGATGCTGAATTGCATCCGGACGCGGGAAGGGAGGGCATACATCCATGATAGAACGACATGAGGAGTGGTCTGATCTGGCACCGATGTATGTGCTGGGCGGACTGGAAGCAGAGGAAGTGGCTGCGTTTGAAGCGCATATGGCAACTTGCGAACCTTGTCGCCAGGAGGTGAGGGAATTGCAGGAAGTGACTGGCTTCCTGCCACTTGCGGCGGAACCTGTAGCACCGCCGCCAGGCATGCGAGCACGTGTGCTGGGCAACGTGCTCGGACATGTGCAGGAGAGCGCTGAGGCGAAGCCAGCGGCTGTTCCTGCAGAGCCTGAAGCACCCGTGGTGCTTCAGGAGGATCTTGCGCCGCAGCACGAACGTGCGGCGCAGCCCGGGCCAGGCTTGCCGCCGGTAACGGCGGTGCCTGCGGCCCGGGTGGAAGAGGCTGCCCAGGCACAGCCATGGCAGCCACAAGCGCGCGCGCGTGCGCGCAGCAGCAGCGCATGGCGCATAGCCAGTGCCGGCCTTGCGGCAGCGGCACTGTTGCTGGGCGTGTACACGGCGCAGCTGCAGAGTCAGATCGACTCGCTGACGCAGCAAGCGGCGGGCTCGTCGGCTACGCAAGAGCAACTGGTGCAGGCACAGGTGCAGAATGCACAGCTGCAAGAGCAGCTGGCATCAGCTCTGGAACCTGCACAGGGCATGCAGACGGGCGAGGCAGTGAAGCTGAATCCTGCAACGCAGGACATTGTAGCTCAGGGTCTCGCAACCATCGTTATTGACAGCAAAGGCACTCACCTGGTTGTGCAGGCTGAGAACCTGCCGAATCTGGAAGGCAACGAGGCTTTTCAGGTCTGGTTGATCAAAGGAGATACCCCTCACAATGCCGGTACGTTCCTTAGTCGTGACGGGACGGGAGCGGTATACTACACATTGGATTCGGCCAACGACTATGATACGGTTGCCATCACGCTTGAACCGGATGCAATGGGGGATGAGCCGCGGGGGACGATGATCCTGGCTGCCAAGATTAAAGGATAAATATAGGATATATCACCAAAGGCTGCTCCGTCGTGGAGCGGCCTTTTTGTGTTTTCCAGTTCTGGTGCCCACCCATTGGAATTTATTAATTTTTTTAGTCGAAGCAACCGATAAACAAATAGAAGGCAATACCCTTAATCTCCCCGTGTCTCAAGGGAGAACTGGTTGCACATAGAGAGTGAGGGGTTCAGTTGGAAGCATACCGTTCATTTATCTTTCGCCTGATTCGCAATTATCTGATCGGTTCACTGGCAGCTGTTTTTGTTGTCGGTACAGTAGTTATGGTATCTACTCTGCAAATACCCAATATTCAATTTGTTCGACTCATCTTCATTGTACTGATCTCACTCTTGTTCATGCTGGTTGCAGAATTAATTACGCTGTGGGTGCAGCTTGGCCCCATAAGACAATTTTTCACTTCCGAGCATCATGAGAGAGACGAATTGAACCACATGTATGAGAAAATTCATCGTTTCCCGGGACAGACCATATATCGGATCATGGGTCCGCACATGCTTGGTTTTTCCCTTCCGGCAGCCGGATTAACAATGTGGATGATATCCACAGGGTCGCTTGAATTCCCTTATTTGTATATTGTCGTGGCCGCCGCATGCGCCTTTCTGATTGCTATCATGCATGCGCTGATTGAGTATTACCTAACGGTGCGGGCGATTAGACCCCTGTTACTTGAGATTCGTCATCGAGGCAAAGTCCAATACGGGATGGAGCCTTCACTGGGAGGACGCATTCTGGTATCAATCCAGCGTAAATTTCAGCTAAGTACGGCATTGATTGGATTATTCCCTCTATTTCTATTTTTCCTGGCTACATATATCCGACTTCAGTATATGGACAGTGAATTTGCCAAAGAGTACATTCTGTGGGGAATTCTCATCGTGGTTCTGGGCGCGGGGTTTGCGCTGGTGGGAAGCTGGCTGTTGATTCGTGATGTTCGTGATCCGGTTGCTGAACTGACACATGAGATGAACCGAATTCAGGGGGGAGATCTTGGCAGACGAGCTCCGGATCTATATGCGGATGAGTTTTCGGCACTGATTTCTGGATTCAATATGATGATTAATCGGCTGGAGATGAGACAGGAACGCAATCGACAGCTGTTGCAAAGTTATTTTTCTACACTGGCTGCTGCTTTAGACGCCCGAGATAAGTACACGGCTGGGCATTCCATGCGTGTGGCAGAGTATTCGCTGATGATTGGCAAGCTAAGCGGAATGAATGAGGAACAGGCGGATTTATTGTACAAATCAGCCCTGCTTCATGATATCGGGAAAATCGGCATACCTGATGAGGTACTGCTGAAGGATGGAAAACTAAGCGATGAAGAATTCGCGATTATTCGCACACATCCCGTGCAGGGAGAGAGTATTTTGTTACAGATCGAGCCTATTGATGCCATGGCCGACTTTCTGCCAGGTGTACGATCTCACCATGAGAGATATGATGGCAAAGGATACCCGGATGGGATGGCTGGTGATGATATTCCCCTTTTTGGCCGCATCATTGCGGTAGCGGATGCCTTTGATGCCATGACGTCTGATCGACCATATCGGAATGGGATGAGTCACGAGAAAGCGCTAACGATTTTGGAAGAAGGAAAAGGGACCCAATGGGACCCCTATTTTGCAGGTTTGTTTATTGATGAATGGAGAAGACAACAGCATCTTCAGAAACAATCGAAGTGAGGGATCAGTTGATCCCCTCTGTCCACTTCGATTCTTTTCTGCGTCTTCGGTGTAGAGCGAGGCCTGTTATGATGGTGAGAACGCATTCGCCAAGTATGACTGCACCCAAGGCGTCATAGACCACATGTTGTTTGATCATTAGCGTGGATACAATAATGGTTGCTGCTCCAGCGGCCACCAAAATCTTGATGGGTTTGCGGATGCTTGGAACCGAGAGAACGGCACGCATAACCAGATAAGAGTGAAGAGAATGAATACTTGGAAAACAATTATAAGGACGGTCCTGGCTATACAGCCATCCGAGAACAGATGCTCCCAGGCCTGTACCCGTCAGTTCCGGGCGCGGTACCATGGTCTGAAAGTTGAAGTAGATGAGATAACATATCCAGACACAGATATTCATGGATAACAAGACGCGATAATACGTCAGACGATCCTTGGCACACAGGTAAGCGAGCACACCGAATACAAACGGGTACCAGCCCAAATATGGAATGGACATGGCAGGCACGTAGGGAATGATCCGGTCGAGCGGCGAATCAAGTACTACGAACCCGCGTTCTGGACTATTAAGAATATCATAGAAGAGCCCCATGACGGCCAAAGACAGCATCAAACTCAATGACAGCCAATAGGATTTGCTTTTTAACAATTGCACAACATCTTTCTCCTTTCATTCATGCTCCAGAGGAACATGACCCAGCAAATAACTAATTCAAATTTAAACAACAATATATTTTACTACGTTCAGCGCACAAATTGAATCCTGATTTGTGTATTTTTGTGTATTTTTTTGACGAAGAAGGAATGTCGAAGCTTCAATGGGCATGATATGATAGAGACACATACGGACGAAGGTACTTTGGCCAGTAAAGTCAGTACAACAGGAGTGAGTGAATGCAATTTTCAAAAATGTTCGTATTGAATATGGGGATGCTTATTACCATTGCATATCTTGCTAGTGTGTTCTATAAATATGTCGTAATACGTACCTCTTCCCGAGTGAAGCAGATCAGTTCAGTGCTTGTCCTTATATTTGCAGGTTGGATCAGCACCGTTTTTGGGTTTCAACTCACCGATGAAGTGGTCTTTGATCTTCGATATGTTCCTTTAATTGTTGCCGTTCTAACGTATAGACAACCCTATAGCGTAATCATCGTGGGTATTGGAATTGGGCTGTCGAGGCTGACTTTTGGCATCACGGATGCTACATTGGCGGCAGTGCTTAACATGTCTATTCTGGGCGTGATATGTGCAGGTCTGAATATATGGATGAGACGCAGTAACTACAGGCTGATTATTAAAGGCATACTTGTTACAGTTATCGTCAATGTGGTCAATAGTATAAACATCGCTATCGTTGGTGTTATCCCAGCTACATATTTCTTTTCACATATTATGCCGTACACACTCCCTACAGGCATTTTTCTGAGTCTTATTTTTGCATTTATTTTACGTGATTTCCAGAATGAACAGAATCGAATTTTGCTGATCCAGAGTACGAACCGGCTATTGTCTGTGCAAAAGGAAGAGTTACAGAAAGCCCAGATTGTACTGGAGGATCGAGCGAAACAATTGATGATTGCCTCACAGTACAAATCCGAATTTCTTGCGAATATGTCACATGAGCTGCGTACACCACTGAACAGTGTCATTAACTTTGCCCAGATGATCAGTGAGAACGCTGACACGATGGATCAGGAGGATATTGTACGTTTCGCCACCATGATCGACCACTCCGGGCAGGAACTACTCACGCTCATTAACGATATTCTGGATCTGTCCAAAGTGGAAGCAGGTCGGCTGGATATTGTACTGGAGGACATCAGTGTGGCACAACTTACAGAAGATGCCATGAATCACTTTCAACTGGTTGCCGAGAAAAAAGGCATTCAGTTGCAAATGGGTAAGAAACCGGGACTGCCCGACACGCTCTGGTCTGATCCCCAGCGGGTACAACAGATTTTGCGGAATCTGATGTCCAATGCCATCAAGTTCACTCCCCGGGGGAAGGTCACGTTGACCGTAAGCACCAAGCAGATTAAGAATGCAGGTATTCAGAATCGCTGGCTCGTTTTCTCCGTTCAGGACACAGGCATTGGCATTGCTGAGGACAAGCATCATTCCATATTTGAAGCATTTCAGCAGGCTGACGGGTCGATTAGTCGAAAATTTGGCGGTACCGGACTTGGCCTGTCGATCAGTCGGGATTTAGCGAGATTACTGGGGGGATCAATTGAACTTGAGAGCACTGAAGGTAAAGGAAGCACCTTCCATCTCTATCTTCCGTTGGACCGTGAAAAAATGAGTTGACAACCTTCGCGCCGTGAGTAGAATTTGGGATGACAACTAGCAACGACCGGCTTTTGAGACCCGGTCTAAGGAGTGTATCCCCATACAGAAGACGGTCAACGTTAACCCTCCCCCGTCAGCAAGCAAACCACGGCGCAAGGGTTCGACACAACGCACTAATTTATCGATAGCAACATGGGAGGGTGTACCGGCAATTATTTTACAGACATTGCTGGGAGGCCCGTTTTTAACCGGATTTCTGCTGTACCTTGGGGCCGGGTCGAGACATATCGGCTTTGTGCTCGCGATTACGACGTTCGTAAACATTGCCCAGATCGGAGCAGCTTACTGGATGCAGCGTATTCGTAGCCGAAAACGCATGCTGCTATTATTTGTGGGTACACATCGTATCTTGTGGAGTGCGACGGGACTGATTCCGTTTATATTTCCCAAAGAGTGGTGGGTAAGCGTATATATTGGCGTGTATACGGTTGCTTTTATATCAAATACCATTGGCGGCATGATCTGGACTTCACTGATTGGCGACATCGTACCTGCGAAGGTGAGAGGGCGTTATTTTGGAATTCGAAATACGATTCTGAATGCTCTTGGAAGCGTATGCTTATTCGCAGGCGGTATTGTTTTGGACCGTTACCCTGGAGAAATGGGATTTCTGATCCTGTTTATTCCGGTTTGGATCTGTGCCATTGCCAATACAGTCATCTATTTCTTCTACCCGGATGTACCATTTGAACGTTCTACCGAAAAGGTTTTCTGGCGGATGTTCATCAAGCCGTTCCAGGATCGTTCTTTCCTGAAAGCAACGCTGTTCCTGGCTGTCTGGTTATTGATCCAGACCTTGATTGTTCCGCTCTATTCCTATGTTATGTTGGATCTATTGAATATTAATTATCAGACCGTATCCCTGATCACGGTAGTCCAGACGCTGGTTATGATGGCCGGTTTCTATGTCTGGGGCAATCTGAATGCCAGATTCAGCAACAAAACCCTCCTATTCTGGACATTGCCAGTCATTGCACTCTCCTGTCTGTCGTGGGGGTTAATGTCGTTCATGCCCGTACTGATCGCACTATTTCTATCGCATATCTTCCTTGGGATTGGTGTAGGTGGATTCAATCAGCTGGCGTTTAACTTTACCATCGGAGACACACCCAAAAGTGAAAGACCGATGTTTGTCGCCGTGTATTCGGCTCTGACGGGAGTAACTTCATTTCTTGGGCCGCTGTTGGGTGGCTGGTTGTATGAAAAGATGGAGACTTGGTCCGATGCGCTGGCCTGGATCTCAGCCTATGGATTTCAGGTGGGGGTTGGTGTCGTAATGCTGATTCTAACATTTACCCTTGGACGTCGTGTACTGTTAAAATAGAAATGATATAATTTCAACTAATGAATATTTACACTGGCACTTCGATGACAGAACAACCTTCCGATCGCTGTTATCCCCAGATTTTTTTGATTCCTTTTAGAAAAGGGAAAATCCGGGGATAAAGGCGAACGCTTCGCTTCTTCAGGTTATTTCTGTCCTCTCCGTTATCGTGTAAATGATTAGGTCGATCATATATATCTGGTATGACTTCAAAAAAAGATGGCGAAGTGGAGGGATGTATTTGAATCGTCTCGAACGGAAAGCCATGGTGATTGGAGCCACGGGGCTTGTAGGCGAATTACTGGTTCATCATCTGGTGGAGCACTCGGAATACAGCCTGGTTCGCGTTCTGGTTAGACGTCCGCTTGAGCTGCAACATCCCAAACTGGAACAGCATGTAGTGGACTGGGAACAGCTGGAGAGCCAGGGCCATTTATTCGATGGAATCGATGACCTGTACTGTTGTTTGGGTACCACGATTAAAAAAGCAGGCAGTCAGGACAATTTCCGTCAGGTGGATTATCATTACCCGGTTCGAGCAGCTACGATTGCGAAGCAACATGGTGTATTACAGATGCTGGTGATCTCCTCCATGGGGGCGAGTGCAGGTTCCCGGGTCTTTTACAGTCGGACCAAAGGGGAAATGGAGGACGCATTGTCCGATATCGGTTTTCCGTCATTGCATATCTTCCGCCCATCCTTAATTCTGGGAGATCGAAACGAGAAGCGGTTCGGTGAGCAGATGGCTGCCCATGCCATGAAGTTTCTGGATCGCTGGATGAAAGGCAAAGCGGACAAATACCGGGCAGTCCACGCTGCAACCATTGCACAGGCCATGACAAATATTGCGCTGGTGCAAGCCAAGGGAAACCATGTGTATTCGAATGAAGTCATTCATGTCCTTGGTGTGGACGGCGGCTAAGAAACCTTTGAACGTGCTGTTTACTTCATATGGCTGTGAGGAACGTTTCTCGCTTGAGGTAGATCGTGGTATAATAGGCAACAAAAATGAGTTCGAACCCTGACTCCTTGCGGCAGCAGGATAACGAACATGAAGGAGAACTCGTCCATGAAAAAACCAATCTCTACTGATCAGGCGCCAGGCGCCATTGGTCCATACAGTCAAGCCGTTGATGCAGGCGATTTCATCTACACTTCCGGACAGCTTGGCCTGAATCCTCAAACGGGAGAATTCGGTGCAGATGTACAGGAGCAGACACGTCTGTCCTTGAGCAATGTGAAGGCTATTCTTGAAGCAGCAGGCACAAGTATGGATAAAATCGTAAAAACGACAGTGTTCCTGAAGGACATGAATGACTTTGTTCCTGTGAATGAAGTGTATAGCACATTCTTCGAACAGCCGTATCCTGCACGCAGTGCAGTGGAAGTTGCTCGTTTGCCAAAAGATGCACTGGTGGAGATTGAAGTTATTGCCCTGAAATAGGACAAGCTTCAATCGCTGCGGTATACATAAACAGCCGATTTCAGGTCGAAGACCAGAATCGGCTGTTTGCGTTACGTTTTTGCATTATTATTGAAGGTGGGTCGCTCAATCGCGATCCTGATTACGGGCGAAGAACAACCATACCGCGTAGATGGCCAGTACGATCGCAATGATGATTGCCGTATAATATACGGAAGTGACATCCTTTTGTTTAAGTGCAATGGCGATGTACGCCCATGTGAAGACCAGCGGATATACACTGTCCCGATAACGGAAGCTAACGAGTACAGCCAACAGCATACCCACAATCAGCATGATGATCGTCCAGGTTGGTTCGCTGATACCAAAACCATCCCAGCCAATTTTATATAACAGTACAGCTGCATTGACAATCGTTGCCACGCTAATCCATCCGAGATAGATGCTGAATGGTAGCTTCACAAGCCAGATCTCAGCAGTGGTTGGAACCGTAATGGTACGTGTTTTTACATACAGCATGATCAGGCACAACAGAAGCAGTACAATAATCAGTAAAGCGAGACCGGTCTGCAAGTTTTGAAAAGCAAAAATCCAGGCTACGTTGAAAGCGCAGCTTGCCAAGAACCAATACCCGAGACGGGTAATCGAATCCCTTTTCCAAGAAGCGGGCACGAACTGATAGATCACAAATCCTGCCAGCAGCAAGTAGATCAAACCCCATATAGAGAAGGCATAGCCAGAAGGTGTGAGTAGCACAGGATACATATCCGATACTTCTTTATTGGTCTTGCCTCCGATTGGCAGAGCGTTGGAGAGGTAGTTCACGATAATTACAGCGATAAAACCAATGGCGTTTAACCACTTGTACGGATTGTTACGTGACATTGTGTTTCCTCCTTGGTTTAACGAATGAATGAACCACGGGTCAGTCTACAATGAATATACCCAGTTCTTGCACATTCTAATAACAGCCGCAAAAAATTCACAAGTTGGATCTTTCAGATCCTTGTGCTCTGCTACTACGTTGGAACGGTACTCTGTCCCAATGTACGCGAAACGAAGCAGAAATATGTCCATGCCCACGATGTCCCACTAGAAGAGGGGGAAGAGAATGCTCACAAGAGAAACAATGGAGAAACAGCAAACCTGGTTCTATGTAGTTGCACTATTCTTAGGAGCAGCGATAGGGCTGAGTAATCCGGTATGGGGGAATCTTTTACACTACACCGTGTCTCCGATACTTGCCGTTCTGTTATATAGCATGTTTGTACAGATTCCCTTTTTACAGTTAAAAGAGTCCTGGTCGAATCTTCGATTTATGGGCGCGTTACTAGTGGCTAATTTTATCGTTGTACCTATAGTTGTATGGTTGCTTACACTTGTCTTTCCACAATCACCAGGCGTTCTGATCGGAGTCTATCTAGTACTGTTAACACCCTGTATTGATTACGTCATTGTGTTCACACAGCTCGGCAGGGGCAATGAGAAGCTGATGCTGGCCGCAACACCCCTTTTATTTGTTATACAAATGATCCTGTTGCCGTTTTATTTATGGCTATTGATGGGGGCTGGGGTGGCGCAGGTCATGCAGGTAGGGCCGTTTGTGGAGGCTTTTTTGTTCCTGATCGTTATTCCACTGCTGCTTGCTGTTGTTACACAAGTTCTCTCCAGAGGTAAAGCGAGCGGGGAGCGGGTCATGAATGCGACGGCCTGGCTGCCAGTTCCGATGATGGCACTCGCGCTGATCGTGGTTGTCGCTTCCCAGATTGGCAAAGTTTACAATGATATGGCGATCATCGTGAACGTGATCCCGATCTACGTTGCTTTTCTGATCATTATGCCCTGGTTATCTCGGATCATTGCTAATGGATTTCGATTGAATCCAGGTGCAGGGCGGGCGTTAATTTTCAGTTCAGCCACACGGAATTCGCTGGTTGTTCTGCCGCTAGCACTAGCACTCCCACCAGAATGGGCAACTATAGCTGCGGCAGTCATCGTTACACAGACGATAGTGGAGCTTGCTGGGGAGCTAATCTACATTCGACTTGTACCTGCGGTGATTTTGCGGGATCGGTGAGCGTATTAAGGCGTATCTATGTTATGATCTAATATAATTAATAAAACCATTTTTGGTAAATAAAAGGGGGAGATGAGAGTTCTTACTTATCGGAAGATCATGTTCTACCTGGATATTGCACTGGTTCCGTTCATCGTTGTCTTTTTTCCTATAGCGGCTCATACAACAGGAAATAACATTTATTATCTCTACTTGGGTATAGCTGTAGCTGCAATCTTTCGGATCGTATTCTATCTGAGAAAAGAAAGAGCCAACAAGTCGTCATGATCTATGCTATTTTCTGTAAAAGTAAAATAAAAAGAGTACTTCCGATGGCCCATGCCGGGAGTACTCTTTTTAATTCGGATCAGGTACTCGTCACGTACTAGCCTCCAATAATGTTTTACGATATTCTGCTGGCGTGATGCCCTCCATTTTTTTGAACACTTTACTGAAATACTTTTCATCCTGAAATCCAACCATCTCCGAGATTTTAGCGACTCGCAGAGAAGGATTTTGCAGTAACAGCTTGGCGTTGTTGATCCGCAGTTTCGCCAGATATTCCGACCAGTTCAGACCAAATTTCTGTTTGAATTTGCGTGAGATATACTCCCGGCTCAGGTAGAAACGCGCGGCAATCTGCTGTAAGGAAAGGTCTTCCTGATAATGGGCGTCCATATAACGTGCAATCTCACTCATGGGATCAGGATTGGCGTGGTGATGAGTGGTGAGCGCCTTTCCGGCCGCAAGCAGTCGTTGTTCCAACGATGAACGAAGCAGGGGGAAGGATAACAGTCCTTCAGCGTCCAAAGGTAACTCGGCAAAGGGAATAGACTGTTCCTCTGTCACTTCTTCCTCTGTGAATGACGAACCTGCCGTATCATCAAGCCAGCGGCTCAGCATCCATTCCAGCTCATCGATCCATTGCTGGATCTGCTCAGCACTGACAACCTCAAGATCAGTAATCGGGTCAAGCCACTCGGCAACCGCAGCAGATACACTGGAAGCCCGGCAGCTCATAGCTGCCATACGCAGGGGTTCTTCATGGGCGGTTAAACGCCTGATTTTCTTCCCATTTGATGATTCCACTGAAGCATGGATTCGCTGTTTAATTTGCACAGCGTTACGTCTCCACAATCTTGAACTTGCTTCCAGATAGGCTGCTGAGATTCCGCCAGGGTAGGACTCACAAGTGGAGATGCCAAAATGAAGCCGGCGCTGAATCGTCTGCTCCAATCCCTGATCAACCTTGTCCAGAATATGTTCCAATGAAGTGGATGGACCCCAATGCAGCAGAACAATCTCATCGGGCTGATCCAACTGACGAAACATTACGCCTTCGTCTGGTGTGGATAACATCTCGGCACAGATATTAAGTACCGAGAACACAAGCAGGTCCGGTTGACTGCGATATTTTGCCAGACAATCTGCATCCAGATGGGACAGGCTGGTGACAGCGACACTACAGACAGGGATTAGAGAGGGGAGATTTAACTCATCCTGCAATCGCTGCATGTGTGATGAACTGCTACCTCTTCCGACGGCAAGTTCAGTGAGCAGACGATCCTGGTAGTGGGGGCGCATTCGATTAACGACAATGGATTGCCGGGTGGATTGTATCCGAATGGCGTCTTCCTCTTCCCAAGCTGTAACGGCCTTTAATAGAGATGCACTCAGCTCATCTGCTTCCACAGGTTTCAGGAGGTAGTCCATGCCACCATGCCTGATTGCATGCCTCACAAGTTCAAAATCATCATATCCGCTGATAACCAGCACCTTGCTGTGCGGGGCATGAGCCGATATCCATTCAAGCAATGCCATACCGTCCTTACCCGGCATACGCATGTCACTAAGAATGATTTGAGGTTGATGTTCCGTGATGGCGGCGATGGCTTCATCCCCGTCTGCTGCTTCAAGTAATGTATCAATACCAAAATCTTCCCAATGACCAAGCAACCTTATGGCATCGCGGACATGTTTTTCATCATCTACAAGCAGTGCCTTCATGTTGTTCACTCTCCCGCGTATAGTTTAACCCTGATCTTCACACCATTGGGTTCCCGATTGCTGATCTCAAGTCTGGCAGAGTGACCGGGATGTGAGTTCAATTGAAGTCTGCGTATCACATTTCGTAGACCGATGGACTCGGACTCGTCGGATTCTTGCGTGGCTAACCCGGTTGATGTGTGATTTTGGTGCAGCCATCCCCGAATCTCCAGTAATTTATCATCAGGTATGGAGGGTCCGTTATTAATCAGTTCTATTTCAATCCAATGATCATCGATCCGGCGGCTGGATAGGGATATGTGACCTTTGCCAGGCTGAATATCTGCCCCATGTTTGAAATAGTTCTCAATTAAAGGTTGTAACGTCATTCTTGGCATTTCGACAGATAAGGTATCTTCGGCAAAATCCAAATCCACCTCAAGGCGGTCACCGAACCGCTCCTGCTGAAGTTCCAGATATAACCGGGCATGCTCCGCCTCTTCGCGTAAGGTCACGCAGGTCTGATCCCGCATGCTGTAGCGCAGCATTTTGGACAGGCTAGAGAGTAGTGTATATGCCCGTTGTCCTTGCTGTTGAAGGGCAAGTGTACCGATCGATTGCAGTGTGTTATATAGAAAATGCGGATGAATCTGCGCTTGCAATGCTTTGAGTTGATTCGTCTTATTGGCGATTTCGAGTCGATATTCCCGCAAAATAAGATTATTTACCGTATCCATCATATCTCGGAAATGACGAGCGAGCACCCCGAATTCATCTCGGCTGGATAGATGGATATCCACATGCAGACGCCCGGCTTGAATCTGGTTCATATACCGCATGAGTTGCTTGAGCGGACCCGTGATTCGGATGGAGATGAACAAGGTTGCAACAATGACCAATACAAGTGCCGCAATGGCAATCATCGCGTTATTCCACGTAAGTGTGGTCGCTCTGGCATATAACGTCTCATTCGGGATCTGTTTGACGATGGTCCAGTCAGCGTACGTGCTGCCAAGCTGCTGGTAAACATACATGGATCGATCCTGTTCAAAATGTCCTGCGACATTCTGGGCTGTACCAGCGCTAGTTCGTGCGATATTCAGTTCACTGGCTGTTTCCTCTCGCAGTGCATCCGTATGGTTGACCTCGGAACGGCCCTGGTAAATGATCTGGTTCTGACCATCCACAACATAGATCTGTTCCTTAGCCGGATCATACAGCCTGCCACAGATTGCTGCAATGGTATTCATGTTCAGATCAATGGCGAGTACACCCAGACGCTCGGTGGATGGAATATCCTTGATCACCCGATGCAGGGTGATGACCGTTCTTGCAGGATCATCAGGGGAGGCAGCCTTGAATCCGTACGTGTGACTCATATGGGCCGATTCCACCCAGATATCCGAGTTGTCACCACCCATTTTTCCATGAAGAGAGTCCGAATATGCCTGTTTGCGTTCCTCCCGCTTCGGAAAGGGATTCGTAATTAAAGTGGATTGATCAGCGGCAAAAGAGTGCAAATACAGCTGGAATACATCTGGCACAGCAGCGCGGATTGTCTGCAAAGTGGTGTACACCTCGGCAACCGCACGATAATCACCAGGAATCTTCGCCAGGTTACGCAGGAAGTTCGGGTCGTTATACACAGCGAGCGACGCTCTGGCCACGTTATCCACATAGTTATTGAGATTCGTGGACGCTTGGTAGATCAGGCGTTTGTTCTCTTCAACAGCCTGTTCCCGCAAGGCTGTCTTGGTCTGGATAAACGTCATGCTGATTGAGGCGAGCAGCGGAAGGGTGGTAGCAATGAGCATAAAGGCAATCAATTTGGTGCGTATACTATAGTATTTGGACATCGGAACACCCCTTCTGGTTGCAGGTTAAGAGAGGACAATATTTTACCCCCAACTGTTCACGAGGGTCGGTGTTTCCCTCGGCGATATTGGAGTTTAATAGAAAAAGAGACCAATTTCATCCATCTATAGAAGGGGAGAACGATATGAAGCATCGCAAATCTTCACAGCTGTTACAGCAGCTTGTGTTCGTGGGTCCCTCCATCGTGTTTTTTATTCTCATCATCGTGGTCCCTTTCCTGCTTGGCATGGTGTATTCCTTCACGGATTGGAACGGGGTATCCGAGAACATTAATTGGGTAGGATTCGATAACTTCGTGCATGTTTTTGCGAATGATCCCAAGTTCCAAACGGCGTTTTGGTTTACGGTGCGCTTCACCGTGGTTGGTGTAGTACTAACCAATGTGATTGGCTTTTTCCTGGCGTATTTCCTGACCAAACCGCTTAAGACGAGAAACATTCTGCGTACGATCTTTTTTATGCCTAACGTGATCGGTGGGTTGTTGCTCGGCTTTATCTGGCAGTTCATATTTGTGAAAGGGTTTTCAGCAGTAGGCGATGTGACCGGCTGGTCCTTCTTCAACCTTCCTTGGCTGGGAGACGAACCGACTGCCTTCTGGGGAATCGTGATTGTATTTGTATGGCAGACCGCAGGATATCTGATGGTCATCTACATCTCATCTCTGACAAATGTATCCCCTGATCTGCTGGAAGCCGCCGAGATTGATGGCGCAAGTCGCTGGCAGGTACTGCGGAGCATCATTCTTCCGCTCATTATGCCGGGTGTAACGATCTGTCTGTTCCTGGCGATCTCCTGGTCGTTCAAAATGTTCGATCTCAATCTGTCGCTAACCAAAGGTGGACCATTCGGATCAACAGAGTCGGTTGCACTGAATATTTACAATGAAGCCTTTGTGAATAACAGATATGGCATCGGAACCGCCAAAGCACTCGTGTTCTTCGTAATCGTTGCCATCATCACCATGATTCAGGTACGTCTGACGAAGAGCAAGGAGGTAGAAGCCTAATGGAGACGACGAAAAATTACCGCTTCAGTACCATTTTAACCGAGATTGTCATGGTGCTCATTGGACTTTTATTCCTGGTTCCTTTTTACTTCCTGTTTGTGAATTCGGTCAAAACATTTGGTGACCTGCTCACCAATTCGGCTGCATGGCCGGAAGTATTTCAGTGGGGCAACTATGCGAACGCCTGGGAGAAAATTAACTTCCCGTCTGCGCTGATGAACTCGCTTATCGTTACGGTAGTCAGCAATCTGTTGCTTGTGCTGATCAGTTCCATGGCCGCGTACCGAATGGTCCGCAGCGATACCCGGTTCAACCGGATTTTGTTCGGCATGTTCATTGCCGCCATGGTGATTCCGTTCCAGTCTATCATGATTCCACTCGTTACTGTAACCAGTAATCTGGGACTGATCGATAGCCTTGGCGGACTCATCATCTGTTATCTCGGTTTCGGGGCACCGATGTCTGTCTTCCTGTTTCACGGATTCGTGAAATCCGTCCCGCTGGAGATTGAGGAAGCGGCCCGGGTTGATGGAAGCTCTGCCTACGGGGTGTTTTTCCGGATCGTATTTCCACTGATGAAACCGATGTATGTAACCGTCATTATTTTGAACACACTCTGGATCTGGAATGATTATCTGCTCCCATCGCTGATCCTGCAAAGCTCCAACCTGCGTACGATCCCAATTGCGACCTTTGCACTCTTCGGTCAATATACGAAGCAATGGGATCTGGCCTTGCCAGCACTTGTGCTTGGCATTATGCCGATCATTATCTTCTTCCTGTTGATGCAGAAGTATATCATTCAGGGGATTACGGCTGGATCAGTTAAAGGGTGAGTGCGTGGGAAGGGTCGCTTGCGGGATTAAGTTGCGCTTTCGGTCGCTGTTGCTCCTCGGTGGCCTGAATGTATTGGGACAAGGAAGCCACCGAGTATCAAAGGCGAACGCTCCGCTCCTACATCGCATCCTGATCCCTCTGCTCCCACCTCGCATGGAGGTGTGCAAAGGGGAGAAGGAGGCCCAGATAGATTGGGCTCCTTCTCTTGATAAAGGCTAGTCGAGTTCAACTAAACATTTACAACGATAACGGAGAGGGCAGAAATAACTTGAAGAAGCGAAGCGTTCGCCTAAAAGCTTTCTTGAAGAAAGCTACTTCGGAAGCATACGCTATCCCGGGATTTTTCCCATTAATAATGGATCAAAAAAATCTGGGGATAACAGCGATCGGAAGGTTATTCTGTCATCAGAGTGCCAGTGTAAATATTCATTAGTGGAACTGTTATACTGAAACTACTATAGGGAGAGTGTATGTATGAAAAGAATGACAAAGTTGACGTTGCTTATGCTGATTGCTTTTTCGGTAATGCTTGCGGGTTGTGGCAATGGGGACAAGAGTGGCAGTCCGGTCAACACGGATACTCAAGGTGGTGGCGAGGCTGCTGCTGGAGATAAAACTATTAAAATCTTCCAATTCAAAGTCGAAATTGCGGAAGCGCTCAATCGTCTCAAAGCGGAATATGAATCCTCCCATCCAGGCGTCAAACTGGACATTCAGACTGTAGGTGGCGGCAGTGACTACGGTGCTGCATTAAAAGCCAAGTTTGCTGCTGGCGAACAACCGGACATTTTCAACGTAGGTGGTTATCGTGAACTGGATACATGGCTTGAATATCTGGAAGATCTGTCTGGAGAATCATGGGCCAAGGATGCGCTCGAAGTAGCCAAAGAGCCAATGACCAAAGACGGCAAACTCTACGGACAGCCGCTCGCGCTGGAGGGTTATGGTTTCATTTATAACAAAGACCTCTTCCAAAAAGCTGGTATTACCGAAATTCCAACGACACTGGAACAATTGGATCAAGCTGCACAGAAACTTCAAGCCGCAGGCATTACGCCATTCTCGAACGGTTATCAGGAGTGGTGGGTGCTGGGCAATCATAACGTAAACGTGGCATTTGCGAATCAGGCAGATCCGGTGAAATTCATCCAGGGTTTGAACGAAAGCACGGAGAAAATCCCTGGCAATCAGGTGTTCAACGACTGGATTAACTTGCTCGATTTAACGCTGAAATATAGCAATAAAAACCCGCTGACAACCGACTACAATACTCAAGTTACGTTGTTTGCGAGTGGAGAAGCGGCGATGATGCAACAAGGGAACTGGACTCAAGTACAGATCGATGGAATCGATCCGGATCTGAATCTGGGTATACTGCCAATGCCAATTAACAATGAACCCAATGACAAATTGTTTGTCGGTGTGCCGAACTATTGGGTTGTAAACAAGAACTCCCAAGTGAAAACGGAAGCCAAAGAGTTTTTGGAGTGGCTCGTAACTTCGGATATAGGGAAACAATACATGACGAAAGAATTCAAATTCATCCCGGCGTTCAGTTCCATCACGGCATCCGAAGAGGATCTGGGTGACCTCGCCACAGAGATCATGAAGTATAGCCAGGAAAACAAAACACTCAGCTGGAACTTCAACCGTTTCCCTGAAGGGGTTCCACAAGAATATGGCAGCACGATTCAAGCTTACGTTGCAGGCAAATCGGATAAAGCCGGATTGCTCGACGCATTGCAGCAGAACTGGGATAGTCTGAAAAAATAATTCGGATCATGGACGGTATCCACAGGTTACCAAAAACTGTTCAGAAATTTTCTGATAGAAAAGTTTATCTAGTAGGTAAATAAGTCAATCGAAACAGGTTAGCCAGAAATCTTATTCTGGTTGGCCTGTTTTTGTTTTTCCGAGCAGCCAATAGCGCTCTGAAAAGTTCAAAGTTATTAATACCCCTGAAATGTGGATAACCGGAAAGCAGGTTAACGATCCCATGACGTATTTAACACAGAGTTAATACTATATGTGGATATCCTGTGTGTATACTAATCTAAATGTGGACAAGTAAGGAGTAGCTTGAGCGAAAGAGGATCTTTTGTTAACAGAAAAACTTGTTTTCAACTTACTAGTACTGTATAGTTCTAAATATGACAAATCAAAAAATGAACACGGGGCCTGCCAAATCCAAGAGTTCCAATCCGGTGAACCGGACTAAGGCAGTTGAAGTGGCGGCACAATTATTTCTGCGTCAGGGGTACAGCTACGTCAGCATGGATGAAGTCGTGCGAGTGAGTGGGGTATCCAAGTCGAATATTTATTATCATTTTAAAAACAAGGAGGAACTGCTCCAGGCCGTGGTACAATACTGGATTGCCCAGTATGAGTCGGAGCTGTATCTGCTGCTCAGTCAGCGTGAACGAGGAGTGGAGGAGCGTATCTACTCATTCATGGCATTGCTGTCGGCAGGTATTGAGGGCCGAAATTACGAAGGGAGCTGTCCCTTTGTTACGTTATATATGCAGACACCGGACAGTGCACCCCAAGTGAAGGAAAGCATATCCAGATTCTTTCGTGAGCTTAGACCTATGGTGGAGAAGTTGTTTCAGCAAGGTTTGGATCGCGGTGAATTTCGCAAAGAAATCGAACCGGGACCGGCTGCGTTGTTGTTTATTGCCGCATTGGAAGGTTCACTAATCCTAGCGGGAACTGCCCGTGATGTTGGGATTATTGAACAATCGGCACGTACGTTTTGTCAGATGCTTCGTTAATCGAAGCTCTTTTTTTGAATATAACTAGTACTATATAGTACTAAAAGGGGCCGTAACAGAATGAATGTACATACAACAAACATGAATCAGGTAATAAGCGAGTCTGATATTGCAGCCACGACCATTTTTATGACAGGAAGTACAGGTTTTATCGGCAAAGAAACGGTCAAACAACTCACGCAGGGAGACGCACAATTGCTCTTGCTGGTTCGTTCGGAACAGCGAGCCAGAACTGTGCTGAAGGCTTATGGAGTGAAGGATATCGACCGAATTACCTTTATTAAAGGTGATTTGTCCATGTCGGGTCTTGGCCTTACCGCAGCGGATCGGGAGTGTGCTCTTGAAGCGAATGTGATCATACATGCGGGTGGAACGATGGACGTCACTTTGGAACGAAAAGTAGCCGAGCAGATATTTATGAACGGGGCCAGAGAAGTGGCCCAGCTTGCACAAGAAATTCACCATACCCGCGGATTGAGACACTTTATCCACGTTGTTGGTTATATGAGTCCTTATGGAGAGCGGAATGAACAGGGGAATTATCTACAGGTTGAGCATGTGGATAACAATGAAAGTGCGTATGAAGAGATGAAGTTTCATGCCGATCTGCATATTCGTGAGCATGCAGAGCAGCATCACTATCCCTTATCCGTTGTGAATCCGAGTACAGTGGTTGGACCACGTCCCACAGGTGAAACTCAGCAAACGGGTGGGATTGGGCTGCTCATTCAGGCGATTCAGAAAGGACTTATGCCGGTAGTGCCGGGAGGTTCATCCTATTGGTTACCGCTTGTGGAGAATGACATTGTTGCACAGACGCTTGTTTTTCTATCCAGGGAAGTTGCTCCAGTCGGAGGAACCTATCCACTATTGGCGCGGAAGGAAGACAGTCCCAATATGAAGGAACTGCTGCAACTTCTGGCACAGCAATTGGACGTACCCAAGCCCAAAGGGGCTGTGCCACTACCATGGATTCAATGGATCATGAAATTAGGTGGTTCACGCATCAGTGGTGTTCCAGCGGAGTCGGTTGCTTTTATTACCAACAGGTCATTCCCGGTTGAAGAGACGGAGGCTCTGTTTACACGTATGGGGCAATCCTGGTCGGACATCCGGGAACAGCTTCCGCTGGTTACAGCCGATCTGGACTATCGTCTTCGGTATACGCCGTTACCTGAGGGTTTTCCGACAGATTATATTCGGTCGCGAAGTGGAAATATGGCTATGCTTGGTTGGGAGGGTGAGGGAGAGCCTTGGATTATTGTGCATGGTTTGCTCCAATCTGCAGATGAGATGTTACCGTTAGGACAACAGCTTAGAGACCGGACAGGGAACCCGGTATGGTTAATCGATCTCGCTGGATTCGGACGGTCCCCAGTGCATCAGGGAGATGAAGCATTTGAAGGTCAGGCGGATGCCCTGCATACGGCTCTTGGTGAGTTTGAAGGTCCGGTGAAGCTGGTAGGGCATTCGATAGGGGCAGCTATTGCAGCTGCGGCACAGATGCGCAGCGGGCGGACAGACATTCGGTTAGGTTTGCTTCAGCCAGTTGCCAATAATTCAAATCCGAATGTGCTGAGTGGGATTTCCCGTTTGCCAAGAGGTGTGATGAGATCGTTACTTCGCCTCCGGTCGGAGAAAGGTTGGAACCGAATGTTCAGTGAATACAGCAGCGGAGAAGACAAAAGAGGTATGGATCATACGATTGCCAAAAGAATACGCTCCAGTCTCCAATCGCCTCGCATTGCAGGAGCGCATGCGGATTTGTTGCGGTGGATCCACTCCGGCAAGCAGGGAAGCGTCAACTCCTTGTCCTGGATAAAAGAGTGGGCTGATGACCGCGCCAAGAATGTATTAGTTGTATGGGCCAAGGAAGATCCGGAATATCACTATCCCCTGGATATGAACTCACAGGTCAAACGGATAGATGTACCCTATGGACATTACTTTCCGACGTTTCAATATAAGGAAACAGCTGCAATCCTCACCGAATGGGCCGATACCTTGAGGTGAGTTCAGGTTTGGAAATGCAGGAATCCCGTGCCAATTGTCGAAAGGGTCAAGTCGAGTTGTGAAGAGCTGAAACCAAGACAGGAGAGATGAATGTATGAGCAAGCAACGTGTGGAAATCAGTAAAAATGTGCTAATCGAGTGTCTGGGACTGCGCAGCGGAGAGAATCTGGTGGTTGTTGCAGACGATATGAAACGGGATTTGGCTGAATCCATCTATGAGGCAGGAAAAGCACTTGGTGCTGAGTCGGTCCTGTTAATCATGGAGGAACGCAGCAGATCTGGAGAAGAGCCACCGGCGCCGATTGCAGAAGCAATGATTCGAGCAGATGTAGCCGTGTGTGTAACGAAATATTCATTAACACATACCCAGGCACGCAAACAAGCCGCTGCTTCAGGGACCCGAGTGGCAACAATGCCCGGCATGACAGAGGATATGTTTGTGAACGGTGCCATTACAGCTGAATATTCGCAAGTAAAGGCGTTGACCGAGAAGGTAACGGCTCTATTAACCACAGGTCGCCATGTGCGAATAGAGAAGCAGGGCCATAGTCTTTCCTTTTCTATAGAGCATCGTAACGGTGTACCAAGCACAGGCATGTATTTGAACCCCGGTGAATCGGGCAACTTGCCGTCAGGAGAAGCTTATATTGCTCCCATTGAGGGCAAGGGCGAGGGCAGTATTGTTGTAGATGGTTCCGTAGCTGGAATCGGGGCACTCCGTGAACCGATGTTATTAACCGTTAAGGAAGGACGATTGGTGTCAGCTGAAGGACCAGATGGGGCTCAATTACTCACAACACTTGGCGAAGGCGATGGTCGCTTTCTCGGCGAATTCGGTATTGGTACCAATAACAAGGCACGAATCACGGGTGTAGTGCTGGAAGATGAGAAGGTGTATGGCACAATTCATATAGCCTTTGGCAGCAATAACACATTTGGTGGAACAATTGCCGCGGGTGTGCATATTGATGCAGTTGTGCAAAAACCGGATGTGTATATCGACGACAAGCTGATCATGCGTCAGGGTGAATTGGTCGAATAACTGAATAAACTGCATTGACGGGGATTGGGCATGTCCACAACGTGTCCAGAGTAATGGATAACTGGAGTAGAAATTCAGATTTTACGTCAGATTTACAAACAAATACACAACATGTCCACATTAAAATAATGAATATCCACATGAAATGCCAAACATATCCACAGCATGTGTGCAATATGTGCACAACTTATCCACAAATCAGGTATAACTCATGTTTTCATTCGATAAAACAGTCATTTTGGAGTAATGAAACAAGTTATCCACAGGAATATCGTTTTTTTGTTCCAAGTATTTGAAAACATAGAAACAGATCCATAATATATGGGGATAAAAAAGACCAAAGATCAGCGTTATGCCGATTTTTGGTCTTTTTTCGAATTTAAAATCATCAATCGAATGTCAGGTTTACTTACTCTTAATATTAAAACGACTGACTTCCACCACCCTCCACAACAGGGCAATTGAGCAGAGCGGGGACAGCAACCGTAATGCAGCGTCTGTTGAAGTTGGCAAAATTGATATGAAGCCTAAACATTTGATCAAAAATAACCGATACACCAAAGTAACATCTAATGGGACGAAAGTACCTGTGGTGTCTTGGTGAATGCGAACCACAAGCAGGTCACTTAGCCAAATAAAGTGCTCTTCTTGTGGTTTTGTTTTTATATTTTATAATGATCTGATTATACGGAATGAGAGGATATGGGGATAACTATGGACGAGGGAATGCAATATATTAATTTTTCGGTAGGAGACCAGATCTTTGCACTACGAATTGATGAAGTTCATGAGATCATCAGAATGGTGCAGGTGACAACAGTTCCATTTGGAAGCCCGGAGATCCGAGGTTTTGCTTCGCTGTACGGTAAGGTCGTTTCGGTGGTGAGTCTTCGTGTATTGTTAGGTATGCCAGACCAGGAGGATACCTCTTCTACACGTATTATTGTGGTGCCTTACAAAGGTGGATTTGTACCGCTGATCGTCGATATGGTCGATTCTGTCGTAAGTTACGATCGTTTCGAGGAACCAGCTGAGGAACACCGCCGTTTCATGCTTGGCGTTTTTGACAAAATCGGGTTCTGTGAAGATCATCGTGCAGGCATTTTGAACCTGGATGTATTACTGGGCAGCTTGATCAGATCATAGTAGTATAACGCTCCGTAATTCTTTCAATATTCAGTATTATCCTTCGGTTTATCCAAATGTTCCTCATCCGCTTTTCGGGAGAAGGGACATTTTTTTGTGCCGCAAACCCTCGAAATAACCACTTTTTGTGGGCAAAGGTTTTTAAATCCGGTCATTTTCGTATATGATGGAGAGTAACAATGCGAAGGGATGACGGGAGACTTTAATGATGCAATCGCTGTATGGAGTATGGCTTGGTGACGTATTTTTTTGTTTTTCCGGTGAAACATCGGAACCGCGTGTGGATGCATGGAGCCACGTGGTAAGAAGGTTGAATTTTGGCGACGGGGGTCGTCTGTTTCAGCCTGCCGCTCTGCGTCTTGCGGAGCTGCGCTGGCCGAATCCGCTGAGGAACACGGCTGAAGCGAAGAACACGAAGCGGCGTCAACTGCTGGGGCGCACATTGGAAGGATTGGCAGTCTCGCCTAAGGATGCCTTCAGGTTGCTGCTGCAATGGGATGACCGTTTGTTAAATGCAGCCGGAATTCAGGTTGGAGAAGAGATGCGTTACTGGATCAAAGCAGCGCAGTTCACACAGGAGCTGCTGTTGCGGGGAGCAATTGCTCCATCAGCTGAATTCGCAGCAAAGACCGGAGCACGGCGACGGACCGGGCAAGAGACATTGACAGGTGTATGGCGGCCACGCTTGCAGCAGGAGGAGGACATCGAACGCTTCCGCGATCTTGCTGAAGCGATGCCTCCGATTGGACTTTCTGCTCCTGGAGCTTATGCTTCATTGGAACCGGAAACGCGTGAAGAAGCAGGGGCTGCGGTATTATTTTCATTCATGAGTGGCATGATTCATGCTGTAGTGACAAGTGAACTGGAGGGCATGGACAGTGAACTGTCCCGTTATCGCACCCCATATCGACGCGGATCTTCGCCAGTAGCCGAACTCTGGTGGAACAGTCTGATCTCGATGTTCCGCCCTGTGACGGTGCAAGGGCCGACGGACGATATGACAGCGTTTATTCATACGCTGCAAGAAGTTGGTGGAACGTCAATGCCAATCGTGGGAGCAGAAGAGATGGCGCCTGCTGAAGGCCAATTGAAGCTGGTGCTTCGCTTGGAGCCTCCACTGGGCGAACATGAAACGATCTGGGGAATAAGCTTTTGGGTGGACAGTGAGCAGGAACCAAGCCTGAGGTTGCCTGCACGGACTATCTGGGCACATCCAGAGCGAGATCTGGACCGGGGGAAGGTGTTATATACCTCGGCGGCAGAGCAATTATTGATGGCACTCGGGCAAGCAGCAGAACTGGCACCTGAACTGGAGACGGCGCTGCTTACCGCTCGTCCGGAGGAAATTAAGCTGGAGCAGCAGGGGTTCTTCGAATTTCTCACGCATGCGGTCCCACGTTTGCAGAAGGCCGGGATAACCGTTCTCATGCCTTCAAGGTGGAGTCGTGCCGGGAAACGTCGTGCGGGACTGCGTCTGCAGATGTTGAATCGGGGAACAGAGCGGTTGCCTGGAGCCACATCGGCACTGGGCATGGAACAATTGGTTGCTTTCAAAGCGGAGCCTATGTTGGATGGGAAACCGGTCACAGCGGAGGAACTGGCAGCACTGGCTGAATCCACAGTTCCGTATGTTATGTTCCGTGGTGAATGGATTGAAGTGGATACAAAAGAGATTCGCCAAGTTCTGCGTTATATGAAAAAAGAAGAAGAACAATATATGCCTCTCTCCGAATGGCTGCATCTGGCAGCGGATGAAGGGGAGGATTCCGCATGGAAGGGTCTCTCCGTCTTTGGTGCCGAATCTGATGGGATGCTTGCTTTTCTGCTCGATGGACAGGTGCTTCGCAGCATTGAGCCTCGTCAGGTTCCGGCAGAATTGCATGGTGAACTAAGACCTTATCAGGAACGAGGCTACCAATGGTTATCCGCGATGCGTGAGTTGGGCTTTGGCGTATGTCTTGCGGACGATATGGGACTTGGGAAGACGATTCAGGTAATTACCTGTCTGCTGGACCGCAAACACGAGGAACGCCAAGCGGCTGAAGAGGAAGCCCGTGAGAATGAGCTGTTGAATGGATCAGATGATTCTTTCCCGGCGGATCAGCACACGAATGAGCAGCCTGTTCATCTGCCTGCACTTATTGTGTGTCCTACCTCGCTGCTCGGAAACTGGCAGCGTGAGCTGAAGCGATTTGCCCCGGATCTGTCGCTGTATATTCATCATGGCGGTCAACGGTTGCACGGGAATGATTTTCAGGCAGAAGCGCAGACGCATGACATTGTACTGACGACCTATCATCTGGCAGGCAGAGATGGCCCGGATCTGGCTTCGCTGCACTGGTCCACCATTGTGCTGGATGAGGCTCAATATATTAAGAACTACCGTACCAAACAAGCGCAAAGCGTAATGCGCCTGTCTACACTTCATCGTATTGCGATGACGGGAACGCCTGTAGAGAACCGATTGAGCGAACTTTGGTCGATTTTCCAGTTTCTCAATCCGGGGTATCTGGGCACAGCTTCATCGTTCCGTCAGCGGTATACGGGACTGGGGCCATCCGAGGAAAATGCAGCATCCTTGCGTGAGCTTCATCGACTGGTATCTCCATTCATGCTGCGCAGGCTGAAAAGTGATCCGGATATTCGCAAGGATCTGCCAGAGAAGCTTGAACTGAAATCCTATTGTTCCCTGACGCCGGAGCAGACAGTGTTGTACCAGCGTGTGGTGGATGATCTGATGGGTGGTTTGGACGGCAGAAATGGCATTGCCCGGAAGGGGATTGTTCTGTCCTCCCTGACCAAGCTCAAGCAGATCTGTGATCATCCGGTGCTGGCGGACAGCAATCGGAAAGACCACGGCAAGGCAGAGGCATCCGGTAAGATGGAACGATTGCTTGAACTGCTGGACGCCATCCGTGATAACGGGGAATCGGCTCTGATCTTCACGCAGTATGTTGCTATGGGGGATCTGCTGGTATCGAGGTTGAAACAGCGATATGAGGAAGAACCTTATTTCCTGCATGGTGGTGTGTCGAAGGCGCAAAGGGATGATATGGTGGAGACTTTCCAAAAGGGAGAGGGTCCGTCCATGTTTGTTCTATCTCTTCGTGCCGGAGGTGTGGGTCTGAATCTGACACGGGCGAGTCATGTTGTTCACTATGATCGGTGGTGGAATCCCGCGGTTGAGAACCAGGCGACGGACCGTGTATTCCGAATCGGGCAGAATCGCAACGTGCAGGTGCATAAGTTGATCTGTCAGGGAACGCTGGAGGAACGGATTGATGAGCTGATCGAAAGCAAGAAGGCACTCTCCGAGCAGGTCGTTGGTTCGGGTGAGAATTGGCTTACCGAGATGTCGGATGATGAGTTGCGTGGCCTGATTTCTCTTCAGGGTGAGACGTGGCTGTGACCTTGAACATTCAATGGAATATAGATGGTGAGAAAGGGGGATTGTTGTGAGCGAAAAATGGAAGATCGAGCTGCATATGTCCCCCGGTAGATGGACAGCAGAAGTAAATACAGCAGCGGATGTGGACCAGGAAGTTTCCGTTTCCACTTCCGCTGCTGAGGGCAAGACCGGATCAGCCGCAGGCATGTTCACGGTCACGGGAACGCCGGCGCCACTGAGCGAAGCGCAGCGCGAGGCTGTGCTGGCTCAGTTGCGCAAGCGCCCGCTGACGCTGTACGCCCTGCTGCGCGGCGTCCCGGCGTCCGAGGAGCTCGCCGGGCTGCTGCCGGCTGCGCATGCGCCCGAGGGCTCCCCAGGCGCAGCCACGACCAGCGCGGCCGTGGCGTGCACCTGCGGCCGCCCGGGCTGCGCGCATGCCGCGGCCGCTGAGCGCGCCGTAGCCGCGCGCCTCGCGGTCGAGCCGCTGCTGCAGCTGGCGCACGCCGGCCTGCCGCGCGAAGCGCTGCTCGCCGGCGTGCTGGGGGCATGGGCGGAGGAACTCGCCCATGATCCCAGCGGCCCAGGCCGCGCAGCGGAAACGGCTGGCCGCCCGCAGGTGCGGGGCGGCGAAGGCGGCGCAGCCGTCGGCGAGTGGATCGCCGAGGCCGCCGCGGACGGCGCCATGCACCAGCCGGGGCCGGGGTTTGGCGCCGTTGAGGTGCGCCTCGCGCAGCCGGGCAAGCCGCCGGCCTTGCCGGAGCTGACGGCGCTGCTGCCGGGCGTGCCGGCCACCGCAGGGCTGGATTTGATCCGCGAGCGTGTAGCCGCGCGGATGTGGCAGGCTGTCCAGAAGAAGACGGACAGCCCGGCAACCAAATGATGCACCCATCAGAGCGGGGGAGATCTTAGATCACCCCTGCTTGTTTTTATTGCAGCATGTTGCATTATTCAATTCTATTCCGGGTACAATCTGCTCTTTGCCTTTATCTAAAAATGCTCATTAGTTAGTAAAATGCAGTTCGGTATAATCACTTGTTGGATATATGAAGGAATATCCTTTTCACCTCTATTGTGTACAGAACAAGGATGTTACTCTAAAAGTCCAAAAAACGATCATACAAGCTGTACAGCCCGCATATGTTCATTCGGATCTCTTCTAAAGGACGTCTTTACCGGTGGAGCTTCGCTCCCAATTAAGGTATACTGTCGCAGGGAACATTACACGCAGAGAACTATATGACATTTATATTATTGCGATAGGAGTTTTTACATGAAATCACATACAGGAAGACAGCGCCGCATCGTGGTTATGCTGTCCTCATTGATGATATGCGGAGCATTGCTTGCCGCGTGCCAGAACGGTTCAGGCACAGAGGAAAGCCAGAATCCGAATGGAACAGGTAACACACAACAGGAGTCGGACGGCACAACGGTTCATTTTACGGAGGATAAAGGAACGAACGGCGACAATGCTGGCGGGGAGGACACATCATCTTCTGGCAACAGCGGTGAAGGGACGGATAGCGAGTCTGGGAATGCTTCAGCGGGCGAAGGGCAGGGTTCTTCAGACGATGGTAACGGGGCGACAGCGGAAGATCCATTGTTGGAGAAACGCAGTATCAGCGCCCTGCAAACAACAATTGATGCACAATCTGTGGTGACCAATGCGGAGTCTATGACCGTCATTGTGAACAAACAACGTAGTCTGCCTGACGGTTACGAGCCGGATGATCTGGTAGAGCCGAATGTACCGTTCTCCTTCGACGAACCTCACGAGAAGCGGCATATGCGCAAGGAAGCGGCGGAGGCACTGGAAAAGTTGTTTGCAGGTGCAAAGGCGGATGGCATTGAGCTTCGTGCGGTGTCCGGTTATCGTTCATATCAGCGTCAGGTATCTATCTATAACAATAATGTCAAAACCAAAGGTCAAGAATACACAGATCGTGTGAGTTCTGTTCCAGGCCGAAGCGAACATCAGACCGGTCTTGCCATTGATGTATCCAGCCCGAGTGTAGGCAATGTGCTGGAAGAGGTATTCGGCACCTCGAAGGAAGGCGAGTGGTTGGCTGAACACGCTGCAGAATATGGATATGTCATCCGTTATCTGAAAGGTGAAGAAGATACCACAGGTTACGTCTATGAGCCTTGGCATATCCGGTACATCGGTACAGATTTGGCACCGGATGTGGCGAAGAGTGGGTTAACTCTTGAAGAATACTTCGATGAGGCTAATATCAAGTTGTAATGCGGATGCTTTCTCCTTAAAGAAAAGATACTAATTCTCATAAAATCCCCGAATGAACCGTCCTTGATCTAACCAATGGGCAGTCATTCAGGGGATTTTTTTTCTGTGCAAAATGGTAATGGAATTAAGATAGAATTAAGCTTCATTCCATTGTCTGAGATGATGGGGGACTGATATAATTCATGTTTAATCCATTTAGATATAAATTCAACCAAAGCGAGGGACGAGAGAATGAGTAGACAGCAGGTATTTACAGGCTCCCCATGGGAACCGTTGGTGGGATATTGCCGTGCCATTCGTGTAGGGAACCGAATTGAAGTGGCGGGTACAACCGCGATGCAAGATGGTGTAGTCGTGGGGGCAGGTGATCCGTATGCACAGACAAGGTTCATTTTGCAGACAATCGAGAATGCACTGAAAGAGTTGGGGGCTAACATGTCGCATGTGGTTAGAACCCGAATGTTTGTGACCGATATCTCCAGGTGGGAGGAAGTTGGCAAGGCCCACGGTGAATATTTTGGACAGATCCAGCCTGTAGCCACCATGGTTGAAGTTAGCGCACTCATTGATCCCTTGTTGATGGTTGAGATTGAAGTGGAAGCAATTGTTGAAGATGAAGTCCAAGCCGAGTGATCTGGCGAGTATCCAGAAAATTTTCTAAGGAACTCATGACGTCTTATTTGGCCCTCAGGTCCTCTTTTTAAAATGAAAAGAACACCAGACCCGTTATTTCTCGAATTCCTCTGATAAAAACGCTGTAAACAGCTGTTTATTCTGATATAGCGTCTCTCAGATTCCTTAGATTTCTGGCGCTTCAAAGCCTTGAATAAGACGCCTCAGATTCGTTAGCGCTAAATCAATTGCTCTTACATTCAGTATGCAACCACATGTCGTATGCAACTCATGTCGCGCATGTCTGCTCCGAAAAAATTCAGATACGCTTCGTTTTGGAGCAAGTTTGAAGACACGCTCTAAAAAACTAAAAAACTAAAAAACTAAAAAACTAAAAACCAACAAACCAACAAACCCAAAAAATAACCTTACCCATGCCTGTCAGAAGACAAGCGGATAAGGTTTTTTTGAATTGACGTCGTCGCCTAGAAGCACGGCTGAGCTCTTGATGCGCCAAACTCATTACACCGCGCTCCAGGAGATACATGCGGATGGCTGGTCATTTATGATGCGCCACACTCATGACACCGCGCCAAGAGATGCAAGCGGTTTGCACCCACATATACTATGTGTCTCAACCCGTCGCGTTTTCTAGTCGATTTATTTCGCTTCCAGCTCTGCTGCAGGTGTTTCAACAACCACTTTCCAAGCTGTTCCGATTGGAGGCAGGCTGCGTGTCAGCATAGGGCTGTAGAACCCAATGACTTTAGCGCCTTTGGTCAGTTCTTCAGCTTTCACCGTCTCGCCTTCGTGGTTCACGATCAGCGTGTCTTTAGCAATGTTTAGCACGACATGGTCGGGAGCTGTTTCTGTTAACCGTGTACCTGTAATCTCAATCTGTGAGATGCTGCCTTCAGCTGTTGTTACATTTTCAATCGTACCAGCCGTCCCCAGAACCTCTTTCAATTGTGATTCCGCAGCGTCATCCAGCACAGTGACTTTATAGGTAGGCGTTTGTGGTGGCAGACTGCGGGTGGTGATCAGAGAATGCTCAGCTTCCACGTTCATGCCAATGGCCAGATCAGTCAGTGCAATCTCTTTCCCTTCTGTTGAGATGAATTTCGTCTCATCGCTCAGATTGAGCACGATGCCATCCAACCCTGCACCGCCAATCTGGATGGACTTATATTTATCTTGGTTCGAGATTCTGGTAATTACACCACGTTCAGTAACCGTCTTCACGTCCTCTTCACTAGAGATAGTCACCTGATTTCCTGTTGTGTTCACTTGTCCATGCAGTGCTTTTTCAGCAAAAGAAGCCGGTACATACAATTTGCCGCCTGTGATTTCGGGCGCTGTGCCCAGCGTGAGCAGCATTTTATTCACGGAATATTGATCCTTGCCTGTAATTACTTGTGTCCAGAGAGCCCCACGAGTCAGCTCTGCAGTTTTAGTTTCTTTATTCCATTCCAGTTCAATACCTAGTGCGTCGGTAAGATCACGCAGCGGGATCATGGCTACTTTGCCATCCTTGTTCCAATAACCATCGGAGATGGATGCACCATTCACGGATACGTTTACTGCACTCACTGCGTTACTATCTGCTGAAACGGATGTTTGATGGACTGGTTGTGTGTTGTCCAGTGTTGCTGCATAAGCGGCTCCACCACCCAATGCCATGGATAGGGCCATCAGTGCACTTACTTTTTTCATGTTGTTGTTCATCAATATTCATCCCTTCTAATCTGTGTACTGTCGCGGTAAAATCTTCCTTAGGGCCGCGCTCCAAGTTAATAGACGGGACAAATCGTCTCAGTGTTGCAGTTAAAATGCAATGAATGTAAGCGGTATGGTAGTTTAGATTTGAAATATCGCTTGTATTGCAGGTTATCCGCAGCAGGATCAGGTTAATTTCAGGTAAGTGGCCAAACCTTTGTCCTATTTCACATTCAAGTACGAGGAGGAACCGATTAGATGAGTGATATGTTAGTAGCGCTCTATCGTTTACCGGAGCAAGAGAGTGGACTGAGAACGCTGGAGGAATCCTCCATTGTGATTCGAAGAGCCATTGCCCCAGAGAAACAGCTTGTACTGGATTGGGTGAGGTCACATTTTAGCCAGGCTTGGGTGGATGAATGTGAGGTCGCTTTTGCACGTCAGCCGGTGTCCTGTTATATTGCGGTTGAGCATGGGAAAATGATTGGATTTGCCTGTTACGAAGCAACATGTCGCAACTTCTTCGGACCGACAGGTGTGAGCCAGGATGCACGGGGCAAAGGTGTAGGAACAGCCCTGTTACTGGCCTGTATGCATGCGATGAAGGCGGACGGTTACGGGTATGCGATTATCGGATCAGCCGGACCTGTGGATTTCTATGCCAGGACGCTGGGTGCCGTGAAGATTGAAAATTCAACGCCGGGTATTTACGAAGGCATGCTGCGGGCAGACTAGACGATAATGATGTTGTGGAAGTTGTGGAAAAGGAAGGGAGGACGATGATGAGCACGAAACAAATGTTACACATCGGAATGATCGGTACAGGATCAATCTCGGATCTTCATATGAGGTGTTATGCCAAAAACGAGGATGCCGTCATCTATGCCATCTGTGATCTGAACGAAGAGCGGGCTAAGGCTGCGGCACAGAAGTACGATGCCCAATCCGTATACACCGATTATCGGGAGATGCTAGAGGACCCGCATGTGGATGCCGTCAGCATCTGTACCTGGAACAATACACACGCCGAATTTGCCATTGCTGCGCTGGAGGCAGGCAAGCATGTATTGCTGGAGAAACCGGTGGCAACCAATGTGGAAGATGCACTGCGGATTGAAGAAGCGGTGAAGAAGAGCGGACGTACCTTTATTGTTGGATTTGTGCGTCGGTATGATAACAATATGCAGATGATGCGCAGATTCATTGATGCCGGGGAGTTTGGTGAACTGTATTATGCCAAAGCTTCTATTCTGCGGCGTCACGGTAATCCAGGCGGTTGGTTCGCTGACAAAAGCCGTTCCGGCGGTGGTCCTCTGATTGACCTGGGCGTACATATCATTGACCAGTGTTGGTACCTCATGGGCAGGCCCAAGCCTGTTTCAGTCAGTGGTAATACGTATCGGAAGCTGGGCAATCGTGCCCATATCGAACATCTTTCTTTTTACAAAGCAGCCGACTACAGCGCAGCTGTGAATGACGTGGAAGATATGGCGAATGCACTCATTCGGTTTGAGAACGGGGCTTCGCTGGTGGTGGATGTGAGCTTTACCCTGCATGCACGCGGGGATGAATCTTCCGTGAAATTATATGGGGAGCGTGGTGGATTCGAACTGGAGCCTGAGACATTGATCGTCACGGAGAAAAATAATACCATCCTGAATATTGAACCCCAGACGGACAATACGGGTCTCCATATTCATAGTGCATTCCAGAACCAGATCGACCACTTTGTGGATTGCTGCCTGAACGGTACAGAGCCGATCAGCCCAATTGCAGATGGGGTGGCTTCCACACGCATGCTGTGCGGAATCTACGAATCCGCTGAGAAAGGGCAGGAGATTCGTTTGGATTGAGTCCATTTTACATGGCGGTTGTCCTTCATCATATTTAAAAAGCATGCGTCTTCCGCGTGATCTGCGGCTACGCATGCTTTTTGGCATCAGGTCATTTATTCAGTGGTGAATTCTCGTACCCAGGGTCATCGTAATCCGTATCCTGCAGCCTTGGAAGCACGTTCATGCTCTCAATCGCCTGCCGGGTATCCGGCGTGCCATGGTCATACAGAAAAGTATACAGCAAGGTCATGCCATGCGAAAATTGCTCTGTTGCCTCATCATGATCTGCCGACTTGTAGGGTACCGGCGCCCGTTGCAAGGTATAGGCATCGTCATCCTCCAGCACCTTCATCAGATCTTTCAATCGGCCCAACTGCCCGTCATCCACCAACACTTCAAAGGGTGTAGATTCGTTCTTTGTTCGTTCAATCAGGTTATGAGTTACCGATACATACAGATGTTGTTTGTCGTCCTGCATAATCCAACCCCCATTCTGAAATGGAAAAAAGACGCTTCTACTGTTAATAAACAGCAAAAAGCGCCCTGAAACGAGCCATAACTGTATCCCGTATCGTTTATTTCCCAAATCTCCCCGTTACGGGAACCTGGCGGGTGCCGGCCTCCATCGATCCTGAACACAGGGGACAGGCGGGAGGGCCTGATGAAGCCTTCTTGTTTGTTTTTGAAGAAGGCACAGCCGGCTTCTGTCTTAGCCACGCTTTACAGGTGGATGAACTGCACTTCCATACCGCAACGGTCTCCGTACGCTCAGCATTACCTGAACCTGAAGTGTGCGAATGTGAACTGGAGGAACTCGCAGCTGTTGGACTCACACCTGTGGTACTGAATGCCTTATGGTTGCGAATCTCCCCACTACCACGCCGTTCACCGAGGCGATCCTCATCACGTTCGTTATGGACCTCGTAGTCACGACGGTCACTGTGGCTGATTGCTCGGCGTTGTGCCACATCCCGACCTTCAGAACGGGCACCCGAGCCCGAGCGGGTATACTGTCCATTTCCTTTGCCATATGAAGGTTGGCTACTCGTACGGCTCTCCTCACGAGGTTTACGTTTGTCCGGAACTTCCATGCCGAAGGCTTCAAGCAGGAAACGGGACACATCCGCTGGCTTTCCGTGATGACTCGCTGGTGAGGTGACATACAAGTACTGCTTGGCCCGTGTGATGGCAACGTAGGCGAGTCTACGTTCTTCCTCGAGCGCCATGTCCAGCTCCGCGTCTGTCTGCTGCACAGCAAGCGCAGCTTTCTGATCCTCGGGGATATCCTGACGCAGTGCTGTACTGTGAGGCACAATGCCTTCACTGGCTCCGATCCAGTACACACAAGGGAACTCCAGTCCTTTGGCCCGGTGGATCGTCATAAGTTGCACTGCATCACTATCCTGTGCGCGGCGTAGAGATTCCATCTCGCGGTGTCTGCGGGAGAGTTCATCCGCGAATTGAATGAACTCTTCCACTGTTTCGAATTTTTTGACGGCAGCTTCGAATTCATCCAGAGTTTCCAGCATCGTTTCCTTATAATGGGTGAAGATGCTGGGGTCACCACTTTCCATATACTTGTCGTAGAACTGCCTGCGCATCTCCTGAATGGCGATGATGGGCTTTAGTTTGTGCAGTGATTTGATCAGCTTGATGCGTTCTTTGACCTGTTCCTGCTGGAACGGTTTCAGCTTGTCCCATTTCACCAGATGAATGAGCGGATATTTCTTCGCCTGTTGTTGTTCACAGCGCTGAATCCATTCCAGGCCAGCATCCCGTGATACATAGAGCGGTCCCAGTGCACTTGGGAGAGCATCCATGGCACGTGGATCAAGAGACAGACGCAAATGATCCATCAGGGGTCTGATGAGAGACTGGTCATAGAACACCGGGGAAGCACCATGCTGTACAAAAGGCACATCTTTCAACACAAGCTGCTCGAATACAGCCCGGCTGCTGCTGGCTGTCCGGTGAAGAATCGCAATATCACGATAGGTGTGTTGTCCTTCTTCAACCTGTTGGCACAGCTGATTCACGACCCACGCTGCTTCTTCCTCTGCATTGGAAGGTGTGGCGAAGCGAGGCGCATCTCCACGGTTTCCGGCGGCACGTAGCCGTTTGTCACGTCTGCGTTTATTACGAGCGACCAGTTCACTTCCGAGTCCCAGAATGCGTGCATCACTACGATAATTAATATCCAGCGTCACGATGCGTGCACCGGGGTATACTTTATCGAATTCCAAAATCGATTCCTGGCGTGCGCCATTAAAGGTATAGATCGTCTGGTCATCGTCTCCCACAACCATCAGGTTGCGGTGAGCGGAAGCCAGTTTTTGCACAATTTCATACTGTAGGTGGTTGGTATCCTGGAACTCATCCACCATAATATACTGGAAACGCTTCTGAAGCGGCCCCAGAACAGCAGGGTCACGAAGCAGGGCGGCTGCCCGCAGTAAAATATCATCAAAATCCATTTTGCCCCGATCCTGCTTCCAGGCTTCGTAACCAAGCAGAACACGCTTGGCATCGCGTTCTTCCTGCGATTTTTCAGGCAGGTCGGTTGTTTCCGATCCTTGCATCTTCCATGCGGACAGCATGGCCAGCAGACTTTCAGGCTGGAAGGCTTCACTCATGCCATTTTGGCGAAGAAGCATCTTCAGCACCGTATGCTGAGCCCGCGACTCGCCAAAGATCTCTTCCTGCACACCGTAATGACGCAATAATGTCAGGGCAAAAGAGTGAAAGGTACGAGCCTGCACGGCTCTCGCGGCTGCCGGGCGTATACCTGGCAAAGCCGCGATCCGGTCTTTCATCTCGGTGGCGGCCTTGTTCGTGAACGTCACCAACAGGATACTGCCAGCATGTACACCGCTGACCTCTATGAGGTAACCGGCTCTTGCAGCCAGCACAGTGGTTTTGCCACAACCGGCTCCGGCGAGCGTCAGAATCGGTCCTTTGCCGTGACGGACTGCCGAGATTTGTGGTGCGTTTAACTTGATGCCTGCCTCTTCAAGAGAACGAAAATAAAAGGCATCCTGCTGCTCATTGCCCACGAGTTGCCGACTGGTCTCCAGCGGAGCAGACGGGGACTGGGGCAGGGACGCCGCCGGGGTAACCCCGAGCGGACGGGGGTAGAACGTTGAGTTCGGACTTAACATGTTTCATCCACCTCTGTATGCATTCAGGGATAGGACTATCCCGGTTAAAAGTAAACCATTTGCCCTTTTCACAATCGCATTGTAAATTGGTATGATAGAGTTAGTCGCCTAATCAGGCGGTTAAGTATGGTCAAAGCTTCATTATACCCGAACGTATGGTCTTGACGAAAGCCCCCGATTTCATCCAGTATCGGTATAAAACGGGCACCTGCACGAGATTACGCAACTTTTTGGCATGATATCGTATAAGTTATATGCCTGAGCATTTTGCATGAAGGATGTAATATGCTAATTTACTACTAAATAGAAATGATAATATTGGTTTTGACGGGACAGAGGAGGAATGGTCATGAAACTGCTTCAGCGCATCAAAGACGGAGCGAACAAAGCAACAGAGCGTGCCCAGCACGCCGTTGAGATTGGGAAACTGAACAACCAGATTGTGGGCTTGCAACAGGAACAGGAAGTCCATTTTACAGATATGGGTCGCATCTTCTATGAGGGTTATCGGGCACAGGATATGACGCGTGCGGAAAAAGAAATGGTGGATCTGTCGCAGCTCTGCGACGAATTGCAGGACGAGATTGATGGTCTGCGCAACAAGATTGCACAACTTAAGAACGAACGGTTGTGCGAGTGTGGACACGTCGCTTCCCTGGATGCCAACTTCTGCCCTAAATGCGGACGGAAGTTGGGCGAACTCAAGACAGCAGCGCCCAAAGTAGGAGCAGCAGGAGTCGCAGGAGCCACCACAGCCGCAAGACAGGAGGCAGCTGTAGCTCAGACCCCAACTGAAGAGCCGGACTTTTACGATGCGCCACCTGAGTTGGAACTGGAGGAAGACGAGCCGTATCATACGGTCATTCCGTCCATAGCGGATCTGGAAACGGAATCGGAATATAACAGTACGGAATTTACCCAGGAAGAAAAGGAAGCGTTTGATGCGGAGTGGGAACGTCGCAGAGATGAAGAGATGCAACGGGAACGTGAGCGTCAGCAGGAGCTGGACGAGCGCATCCGCTACTGGAAAGAAAATAACCCGATTGTGAACACGGTGGACGTACAGACCGAAGTGTCACGCGAAATGGTGAATTGTCAGATTTGTGCAGCCGAGCTGCCCAAAGGTTCGAAATGGTGCCCGCGCTGTGGTGCTGAACAGATCTGATGCAGTAGAAGCTCTGCCGCATCAGTATGAGGCAGTGCGGGTTGCTGACAGCATGGGGGGACGGGAATATGGACCAACTGCTGCATCATTTGCGTCATCTCGGATTTACCGAGATGGAATCTAAAATTATGGTGGAACTCGCCCGTCAGGGATCAGCTTCAGGATATGAGGTTGCGAAGCGGCTGGGCGTGTCCCGTTCCAATGTATATGCGACCCTGCAACGGCTGGAACAACGTGGTTTCTTGCGGTGTAGTCCAGGGGAACCGGCAAAGTATAGTGTGCTGAAGCCTGAGGAGATGACACGAATGATCTCCGATCAAATGCGCACCTCTCTGGATTATGTCCAGAGCAGCATGCCCAAGAGTGAACCGGAGAAGCCTGTCTTCTATAACATTGAGGGTGACAAAAATGTGTTTGAGAATCTGAGCCGTGAATTGGCTGAGGCTCAGCATGAGATTGTCGTAGACGTCTGGCGTGAAGAGGCAGAGCTGCTTCGAAATGACTTACAGCAGGCTGAAGCTCGCGGTGTGCGGCTGTTATGGTCGTGTGATGGTGGCGAAGGCATGCTCGATCAGCCTGTTCCTTTGCCGGGACTACCTTTGTACGGTACAGGTAATGGTCGGAAATTTTCCCTGGTGGTGGACCGCCGCTGGTGCATGCTGGGCATGCGCGGGGAATCATGCGCCACACAGGCAGTGGTGACGGAGCATCCGGTAATGACCGGACTGCTGCTGAATCATTTTGCTCAAGAGCTGGTGTTGTACGAACTGGAACAGGATATGGGCGAGGAACTGGAGTCCCGCTATGGGCACCGGTACGAAGAACTCTCTGCGCGTTATTGGTCTTCTCCTTCAGGAGAGGGTGACCAGAGCTAGACAGATCGGCGACTAATTCACCTCTGATGGAGTGAACATACCAGCACAAAGGTACCTGTCCTGATGAAACGAATACGTGTGTACATAAAGCAGGCGCTGCCCGAAGGCAGACGCCTGTTTGTGCTGTTTTGAGATATGACAGTGATGTTCGTCACAGCATCTGTTCCCAGTCAAGTCGATAGTAAAGGTATGAAGTTATGCTATTTTTGAGAAAATGAAGCTATGACATTCGATTGAACTGGATCGGGTTGAACAGGATTGTACATGATCACTCTTTTGGCACGTGATACAGAGCTTCGAGCACATCCGTATAATAAGCTGTGCCATGGGGTACAAATTCCGTTGCCCGAATCTCGCGCACGATACGTTCCGGTTCATAAGCTGCATGATCGCTAGACGGGTGAGTCTGAACTCCGGTAGCTTGAATGACGTCGATCTCATTACGAAACAAGGCGAGCAGATCATCCAGGGGCACTTCATACAGACTGTCCACCTCGCTGGGCTGCAGAACGTAGGCTTCGAGCGGCTGGTTCAGACATAATCCATAGACCGCGCTAAATTCCCGATCTATGAATGGGATACCACGGACCTCTCCTTGAAGCTGCTGTGTAGCTGTGAGTAGATAGGTTAGTGCATCGAACGATACATGGACACCCAATTCTTCCTCCAGCTCACGATTGGCGTCTTGCAGTTGTTCTCCTGCAGTGAGGTGACCAGCTGCTGTAATGTCGTAACATCCGGGGAAAGTATCCTTAATATCACGCCGCCGCTGAAAAAGAACCCGTCGCTGCTCACCTTCGTCACGCACAATCCAGCAGTGGAATGAACGGTGCCAATATCCTTTGGCATGGACCTCACTGCGCAGCGCTGTACCGATCCAATGTTGCTGATCATCATAAATGTCGAAACGTTCTGGGGTCATGAAACGTATCTCCTTATATAGCAGTTTTTAAAGTTCAAAATTTCACAAAGTATGTATTAAACGAAAGGGGAACCATCGTATGGAATGCATTGTACACTTTCAGGTGATTTATCCGCAACCTCAGGAACGTAAAAGTCTTAGAGGACTTATATTTGTAGGGCAAGGTCAGGAACCGGCTAACAGTCAGTTAAGCAGCATGTTTAAGGATATGGGATTTAATGTACGTTTGGAAGATGAGGCACAGTTGTTGTTCAAGCCAGTGGATGCTTCGGCAAACTTTGAATATATTCGTGTGACAGAGCTTGACACTGGGGAAGAAGTTTACAAGGAAGATAAAGATCTGAAGTCGATTCTGGAGCATTTGCTGCCACGGCGCTTCTAATTCATGAGCATGGCCGCGAATGAAATCATGGGGCAGTACGTGTAATACATGTATGTTAGGCATAAAAAAAGGCCCCACCTTTACGGTGGAACCTTCGAACCTTTAAACTACGCAACCCATTGTTAATGAAGCCCATATGGCTAGCTTCTCATACATAAACCCTAGCAAGTATGAGGTTGTCCCCCGCATCGGGATTTATATCCGCAATTCAACTCGGTGTGTCTTTAAACGCTCATTGTAATTACGCTGTTGCGCCGGTGCCTTCAGCTTCGAGCTCTGAAGTACAGTGCGAGCAGCGGGTAGCTGCGGCTGGAATTTCAGATAGGCAATACTTGCAAGCCTTGGTCGTTTTTTGCGGCTCGGGCTTTTTGTGTTCTTTGCTTTTAAGATAGTTTATGCCCTTCACAAGCATGAAAATACAGAAAGCAACGATAATGAAATCAATCATGACGTTGATGAACTGCCCGTAAGCAATTACGGTTGCGCCAGCTTCGTTGGCTTGGGCCAGTGTCTTGATTTCCTGCCCACTGGCAGTTTTCATATCCCAATCCAGATTGATGATTTTCTGACTGAAATCTACCCCTCCAAGCAGTTTACCCACCGGTGGCATGATGATATCATTCACAAGGGATGTGACGATTTTACCAAAAGCAGCCCCAATAATGACACCGACCGCCAGATCGATGACGTTGCCGCGGACGGCAAATTCCTTGAATTCTTTAAGTACGCCTTTCATGTTTGCATATCTCCTTTGATCATTCGATTCAAAATATAGGCCGCGTCTCCATCCATTCTCCGTTCAGATCCGCGCTTCCGTTCTCATATTGTACATAAAAAATAGATTCCTATCACCCCCTGTTTGCAAATTAAGACAAGTTTCCGCAACTTCCATGAAAATACTTCTTTATTTCACGCCGCTGATTCGGTATACTTCTAACATTGTCAGTTATGTATAACCTTTTACATTCAGGTTCGCGATCATACATTGTAACGAATCATGGAGCCAAAAAATTAAATATGCCGTTACTCGTATATGTGCAGGAATAGGCCTGCATGTCTCTACCCGATCACCGGAATGATCGGACTACGGGAAAGATGTTGCAATGTTTTGTATGGTTGGCATGAGATCATTCTCAGGCAGTTTGACTGAAGAGCAGGTTCAAGTGGCTTTTATCTGTTTCCGAGTACACTGTTTGAAGTTTCTCATAACAGGATTGAACTCCTGTCATTCTGTCCATCCAGTACACTTGCAGCATCCATACGGCTTGTCCATATACGTACAAGTCCGTCTTTCCCGTCTCCGGTTATTCCGCAGCGTGTGAAAAGGCGGGCTTTTTGCTTTTTTACCATGCGATTGGAAGAGCATGTGAGCTTCTGTGCGGAGGGCATCCAGGGGGAAGAATTGCAATGCAATTGTTAAAAGACAAGGTAAGACAGGAAGGCATTGTCCTGTCCGAGCAAGTACTCAAAGTGGATTCATTCCTGAACCACCAGATGGACCCGGTTTTGATGAAGGAAGTGGGCAAGGAATTCATTCGCCGCTTTGAAGGGGAGAATATCACACGTGTGCTGACAATTGAGTCATCAGGAATCGCACCAGGCATCATGACCGCGTTGGAGCTGAACGTACCGCTGATCTTTGCACGGAAGCAGAAGTCGCTCACACTGACGGAAGACATTCTGGTGGAGAAGGTCTACTCCTTCACGAAGCAGGAGACCAATGAAATTACCGTTGCCAAGAAGTTTATGAAGCCTGGGGATCGCGTGTTGATCATTGATGATTTTCTGGCGAATGGTGAAGCGGCATTTGGTCTGGCTCGCATTGTGGAGCAGGTTGGAGCCGAAGTGGTTGGCATCGGTATCGTGATTGAAAAAGCATTCCAGCCGGGAGGTCGCTTGCTGAAAGAAGCAGGATACCGTGTGGAATCGCTGGTTCGCATCGGGGCACTGTCGGATGGACAGGTTACATTTGCGGACGAGGAGGGCATGAACTAATATGGCACGCGAACGTATTTTTCAGCGGCATCGTCATCCAATCAAAACGTTCTCCCTCGGACTACAGCATGTGCTTGCGATGTATGCAGGAGCCGTCGTTGTCCCATTGATCGTTAGTAACGCATTGGGTTTTACACAGGAACAACTAACCTATCTTATTGCCATTGACTTGCTCGCATGTGGTGTGGCTACACTGCTTCAGGTATGGGGAAATAAATATTTCGGCGTAGGGCTGCCTGTCATGCTCGGTTGTGCATTCCAGGCTGTGTCTCCGATGATTCTCATCGGGATGAACAGTGGGATATCTGCCATTTACGGAGCGATCATCGCTTCAGGACTGTTCGTATTGATCTTCTCCGGACTCTTCGGGAAGCTTATTCGGCTCTTTCCACCAGTGGTTACGGGTTCGGTGGTTACGATCATCGGTTTAACCTTGATTCCCGTTGCTTTCCACGATCTGGGCGGCGGTCAGGGATCAGAAGATTTTGGCAGCGGAGTGAACTTGTTACTCGGTTTCGGTGTGTTGATCTTTATTATTCTGATGACTCGTTTTACAACCGGTTTTATCCGTTCCATCTCAGTATTGATTGGTCTGCTTGTAGGTACGATTGCGGCAGGGTTTATGGGCGAGGTTAATTTTGCTCCTATTCGCGATGCAAGTTGGTTCCATGTTGTTCAGCCGTTTTACTTCGGTAGACCGACCTTTGAGATTGTACCGATCCTCACGATGATTCTGGTGGCGATTGTCAGCGTGGCGGAGTCTACAGGCGTATTTATGGCTCTGGGCAAAATCCTGGACAAGGATCTGTCTTCCAAGGATCTGGCACGCGGTTATCGTGCAGAGGGTCTGGCCATTGTGTTAGGTGGTATTTTTAACTCGTTCCCGTATACAACGTATTCGCAAAATGTAGGACTGGTACAGATGACACGTGTGAAGACACGTGATGTCATTGTTGTGGCTGGTGGAATCCTGGTGGTCATCGGATTTGTACCAAAAATTGCAGCCCTCGCACAGCTCGTTCCAGGGGCAGTTCTTGGCGGAGCCATGGTGGCCTTGTTTGGCATGGTGGTATCATCAGGCATTCGAATTATCGGCAGTCAGGTCGATCTGAACCGACATGAGAATCTGTTTGTCATCGCTTGTTCTGTAGGTATGGGGCTTGGGGTTACCGTAGTACCTGAGTTGTTCGCAGGTGCACCCGCCTGGGCTCAGATTATGCTCGGCAATGGTATCATTGCAGGAAGCTTCACGGCGATCTTCATGAACCTGCTGTTCAACGGTCTGGGTACCAAGGAAACAGCTGCCAAGATGGCTGAACAACAGGCAGACGCTATCCTTGGAGAAACAGGCAAGTCAGCTTAGTTAACTGAATTAGGCTAGGCTTTTCATCCAGCATGATTGTTATGTTAACTGTTTGGAATACACCTTTAACAAGATGGATATTTAAGCAGGTTAATATATGGTGATATACAGCATGAATGGTTTATGACATACATCATTTATGCTGTGAATGTTCAACCACATGAACAAGTCGCCTTTACATGTGAAATACCGAAGATCCGTTGAAGCTGGCAATATAATCAAAAGACGATCCACACCCGTTTGAAAGGGGATGGATCGTCTTTTCTTTTGGATCATTGTCTTCCTGAAGTTACAGATGACGCATCTGTTTCTCTGCAAAATCGCCAACCCACGGCAGCTTTATCCATTTTCCCTGCAGGCTGGTGACCACCATGATGAGCCAGACCACCACACCGAGCAGGGATAACAAAGATGCCACCAGTGGCCCAAACAACGGAAGAAAAGCCGATAATACATGCCCGACCATAATGATGCCAAAGACGGTTACGGATTGCAGAGCGTGAAAAAGAACAAACCGGCTTCGCTTCTCTACAGCGAGAAAAATAATCCCGCCTACAAAGGTAAACAGATAACAGAGCATACCGGCAATATTTTCATCCAGACCGCTAGACGATTTCATGGGGGACATCCGGTCCAGCCTCCTTTAACCTTTTTTATTAGGCTATGAAGGAGATGGACAGAACTGAACCGGTTTCATCAAAGTCGCAGTTCCGAATTGAAAGATGTATAAATAAAATCAAAAAATATCATATTGTAAATTTTTCTGCAAAAATATATACTTTTTAATATGTACTTTAAATATACTTTTGAGGTAATAGTTGGTTTATTGAAATATTCAGAAACGGGGGGGTTACGTGGTTAAATTAAGAATGGAGCCTTTTAATACGATTTGGATTAATTGTGGGACAAACAATATGTTAAGTATACTTATGTCAGCTAATAGAATGTTGGGTTATCTTCCCGCAATATCAAGTGCACACTATGCCAAAAGGTCATTAATATCAAATATGGCATTAGAAGAACATTATACCGAATATAAAAAAAATGGTTGGTTAACTTTACAAACTCATTTTAATTTAGACAAAAATAAACTGGACGATTTACTTGCTTTTGAAACATTTTATGTGAAAGAAGATCCACTAAAAACTATCAAAGAGTTAATAAATAAAGGATATTATATTTATATGGAAGTGGATCGTTATTACTTTCCTGGTGGAGTTGAGTATCTTAAGACTCATCTATACCATCGAACGTTAATTTATGGGTATGATGACAACGACAAAAGTTTATTTTTATTAGAAGACTGTGTTAGATTGGGATACACAGATCATTATATTTTATCATATGAAGATTTTAATAAAGTAACATTAGAGGCATTCGATCACTCTGAAGGCTCGATAGAGCTATTATGTTGTAAAGTAAAAAGCGTAGTGGAGGATTTATCTGTTATAACTAGTAATGTTGAGAGTAGAATTATAAATAACCTTCAGCATTATTTAACAAATCAAATAGTAGAACACGATGATATTTATTACGATACATATGGAATAATAACAATCCTTGAATATGCTGACTCAATTCATAATATTGTTCCATTTATCGAAGACTATCCTATCCTTCAGGCTGTTTCAAAAATGCCAATTGATTTACAAAAACGAAACTTATTAACCATTTCACTTCTAGATGAATTAGGGAAATTAAATAATGATAAAACTGCAAAATTAACTTTATTATATAAAGAAATTTTGAGAGATTGGGAATTGTTTAGAAACTTGATTTATATTTACCTTGAAAAGAAGAAAAAAAATGATATTAATTTAAATTATATTGACAAAATTAAAATTTTATTAAGTGATGTTTATAAAAAAGAAAAAAAGACTTCTGAATTATTAATTAAGATATTATCTTAACTAATACATTAGACGGATTGTCAAACCAAGTGCGACAGTTCTTCTGCGAAAGATTCGTGAGCGGTCTTCCAAGCTAAGCATTTTCGTGGTCTGTGATTTATTAGATCGAGTGAATGGGCGAGATCATCATCATAAACCCTCGAGAGATCGGTACCTTTAGGGAAAAACTCTCGAAGCAATCCATTCGCATTCTCGTTGGAACCACGTTGCCAGGATGAATACGGATCAGCGAAATAAACGTGTAGGTTATGGGTGGTTTCCAGATGGGCATAGCATGCAGACTCCTTGCCTCGGTCAGCCGTGGCTGTTAGAAAGGTTCCTGTGGGATACTATGAGATCGCTACACCCGAGCGCAATCTCCATCGACAAAGCGGTGCGATCAGGCATGAGAACAGCGGTATATAAACGTGTCTTGCGTTCAATCAACGTCGCTACACAGCCTTTACTTTTCCCACGACCCGATACAACGGTATCCAGCTTCCAGTGCCCAAATGTTTCACGGGAACGGACTTCTTTTGGGCGATCTGAAATAGTCCTTCCAATAGCGAATTTACCGCGCGTTTCTGCGGGTTTCTGACGCTTCCCCTTATGCCGAAGAACCTGTAATACGCCTCGAACCAGGCGCCCTGCATAGATCCAGCGATAGATGGTTTTGAAAGAGACTGCATCCCGCCCTTCGATGCGGTAACGTTCGGTGATTTGTTCCGGAGACCACGTTGCCTCCAATTTTTCCTCCAGTGAAGCAGCCAAGGCATCGGACCAATTCCCGGGAGAGACTGAAGCCTTACGACGCTCCTCATAAGCATTCTGAGCTTGTTCTGCCTGATAAGGATGTGATGAAGTCACCCGATCTAACTCACGACAAATCGTCGATGGATGCCTACCCAGTTCTTTCGCAATGGCTCTTGAGCTTCTACCTTGTCTGTGGAGGACTTCTAGCTTGCTACGTTCGATTATGCTAAGATGTCTGTAGCTCATGGTTGGATTCTCCTTGTGTGAATGGTGTTGTGGTGACTTCATTCTACACGAATCCGGCCATGGGCCCTTTTTTATTTATTTCCAGTAGGTGTCGCACTTCATATTACAATCCGTCATTATAATAATTTTCGGCTTTAATAATTAATATCTTTGAAAAGTCATATTCATCTGTCTCGCATTAGTCAATTCGGAACGAACTGAATTCATTATCGAATCAATCACGGTATGGATGGATTCGTGGCTTAATCATTACCGTAAAATTCTAATCGTTTGCTTTCACCCGAACTTGGCGGTAACAGACGGATTTCCGTACGATCAACAGCTTCTGTTCAGATCGGATGAGAGCTGGAAACTGCGGTTACCATGTTTTGGAGCTACTTATTCAGGAACAGTATGTGTCCTTGGAGTCCTATTTTCTATACGGAACTAGGCTTGAAACGAATGCGAATCGGTACACCTTCGTTTGGAAAAAGGCCGTCGTAAAATACAAGCCAAGCTGCAAGAAAAAGTACATACTCTCTTTCAGGCCAGTGAAGATGCCGAAAATGAGGAAGGGGCAAACTACACAGGAACCGACTTGCCTGAACTTGGTCAAATATCAGCTCTCACTGCTGAGAAGCTGGAGCAAATCGTCCAACAACTGAAGGAAAAGCTGAACGAAAAACCGAAGAGCGAAGCATTAAACAAAGCCCGGTGTCAGTTGAAGTGCACCTCTTAGAATAGACATTGGAAAAACCACTGGGTTTAACCGATGAAATTCTAGGGGGTGCATTTTTTATGGCGATAAAGGGACAAAAGTTTAAAACGTATTCGGAGAAGATATAAAAAGAGGCCATTCGTCTACATACTGTTGAGGGGTGGACTTACCGAAAGATTAATGAACATTTGGGGATTAATGACCTGGGACGAATGAAGAGTTGGTTGCGAAAATACCGGGAACAGGGCGAGTTCGGACGGATGGATCAGCGAGGCCGCCGAAAAGAATACATGGATCAAGACCGCTATGTGCAAAATCTGAAACGGGAGAATTAGTTGCTAAAAAAGTGCTCGGTAGCCTGGAAGGAGGAAGCAAACAATAGAGATTTCAGATCATGGAAAAGGTAGCGGTATACGGTGAGCTCCAGAAACTCTGCCATGTGTTTGGCGTGTCCCGGAGTGGGTTTTATGCCTATGTAAAACGTAAACGAATCGATCGCGATGCAAAGGCGAAGAAACAGGTGCTTCAAACGTATTAACGATATGAAGGCAAATATGGTTATCGACAGCTCCAATTGTTCCTTTGGCAAGATTAAGGGATATGGATGAACCACAAAAAGGTGCTCCGCCTGATGCAAATGCTCGGTATTCAATCTCAAATTCGCCGTAAACGACGCTCCAGCAGCTCGTATGCACCTGCTCAGTGTGTTGCAGAGAACCGCTTGAAGCGAGACTTCAGTGCGGAAAAAACCGAATCAGAAATGGGTAACGGACATTACCCAGTATCACGTGGGGGAGCGCGGGGTATATCTTTCAGCCATTAAAGGATCTGTTTAATAACGTTACGAAATGAGCGAACGCAACGACAATGAACTCGTACTTGGTACATTCACCAAAGCCTTTGCAAAGCAAAAAGACGTAACCGGACTGATTATTCATAGCGATCAGGGATTACAGTATACGTCCCATGCTTATCATGACATGCTGCCAGAGTTTGGCGACGGAAGGATTCTATCCTTATCATATCCGAACGGTTACCGAAGCACAAAGCAAAATCGAAAAATATATCCGTTTTGGGCAACAGTGTACATCGGCGGCCTACTGATAACAAATATGTCTGAAGCCGAATCTGGAGCATCTAGAAGAAACCATCGGTAGGCGACCAGAGAAGATCATTGTCGATGCAGGATATGGAAGTGAAGAAACTACAGCATTTAGAAGAGCAAAACATTCAAAGAGTAGATACGTGATTCGTACACGCCATTATCGAAGTGAGATTGTAGCCGATTTCCCCTGAAAGCAACATGTACCAGAGCCAAAGTCAATCGGGAGATCGCTGTCAGTCTGACTTATATGCGGCAAAAAAAAGACATGGGGGACACGACTGCACAGCGAGCAAGGATAAATCCTTTCAGTTTACCGCATGATCAAGCCGGAGAGTGTATTCGGGCAAATCAAGAACAATTGGGTTTTCAAGATTTCACAAATTGGAAAAAATGGGTATAAGGTTAGGTAGCTTTGCCTTGCCCACAATCTAATTAAAAAAGCCGCAATGACGGAAAAACGCAAAAAGGACAAAGCAGGATAAACCTCTGCTTTGTCCTTTTTTGAACCTATGAGTGTTATTTCTTTTTGCCGATACGCTTTTCAGGGCTTTTGAGACAGGTCTTTTTTTGTTAACGATGACCGCCCTCGATCTGTCTGCGAGGGTTTGTGATCTTCCCATTTTTGTTGGTATCGTGTTCTTTGGGAACCAAACGTTCATCGGTATGTCCTTCGTGGTGATTATCAAAAGCATACTCCGTCAGTTTCCATTCTGACTTGCCGAGAACGGGGTCTGCCGGGAAGTGTTGCCCACGGTGCAAATGTTCCTCACGTCCGGCTTCGTTGATATATACTCCGTCGACTTCCACCTTTTCATGTGAAAGGGGCAGCATATCCTGTTCTTTGCGTTCCATGAAACGGCGCCTCCTTTAAATACCATTAATTTAACTGTTTGGGTTGTCCGTGATAATATCCCCCGAATAGTTCAGTGTTATGCTGGATATATTAATTCCGTATAGAATGGCGGCATTCATAACATATGATTCGGAATTAAACTTTTTGGGCATGAAAACCGTTATATTTATTAGAGGAAATCGTCAAGTCGTAAGATACTTCCGAATATGCTACAATAAGATTATGATTCATTCCGAATCATATCGGGTATTTATAGTGTCAGGTACTTGCTTTCTAGCGAGGTTCCCGACCTAAAGCTTGCTTTAAGCCGCGCACACAACTTCATGGATGGCATTTAAGACTTATTCGGCATTCTCTAAACGGAGCATTCACTTTCAACGTTTTGGGAGGGAATTACAATGGCAACGAAAGGTCACAATGAGGTCAAAGAAAGTTTGAGGGAAATGACTCGGATTTTCCGTCCTAAAGATCCAAAAAAATTCGTGAAGGAGTACGTGAGAAAATACCGGATTACGGGTGGATACGAGGAAGAATTGACTTCTGTGGTTGAGCATGAGCTTGTCAAGATGGATTCTTCCGTGTCCTGAAACAACACACAACTCTGATTATACTGTTCCGATAATGAATAGAACCGTCTCTCGGGCGATAAGCTCCGGCAGGCGGTTTTTTTTGCATTCCTGCTGCATATATATGGGAGTACACCTACAGCGGGAAGGATGAATGCATGTGGACCCTATTTTGAAAACCAAAGAAGAGATTGGCTACATGCGGGAAGCTGGACGAATTTTGCGAAGTTGTCACCAGCATATTGAGCAGTGGATGATCCCCGGTATCACGACAGCAGCGATTAATGAGCGGGTGGAAGAGCTTCTGGCAGCACGAGGAGCCACACCAGAGCAAAAAGGTTATAAAGGATATCCGTACGCGACGTGTGCCTCTGTCAATGAAGTGGTCTGCCACGGATTTCCGGGGGAAGAGAAGCTGGCGAACGGGGATGTAGTGACCATCGATATGGTGGTGAACAAAGACGGCTGGCTTGCTGACTCGGCCTGGACATATGGAATTGGTGAACCAAGCAGATCCATTCGCAAACTGATGAGGCGCACGGAGAAGGCACTTGAGAAGGCGATTGCCCAGGCGGTTCCAGGGAATACACTCGGAGATATTGGAAGTGCCATTGAGAGAACAGCCAGACTGTATCGGTACGGGATTGTGAAGCCCCTCATCGGTCATGGGATTGGTCAATATATTCATGAACCCCCAAATGTGTTGCCTTACGGCAAACGCAGAACGGGCACGATGCTCACGGAGGGTATGGTTATTACGATTGAACCAATCTTTACAAAAGGCAGTTCCGGGGCCGTTGTGTGGGATGAAGATGGATGGACGGTAAGGACGGTAGATGGCAGCTGGGGAGTTCAGTATGAGCATACGGTTGCGATTACTGGGAGTGGCCCCTTGATTCTGACCGATGGCACGTGAGAAGAAGTCAGTGAAGAAGAGGACTTAAGTTGAACTTTCTCAGGAATGCTCCATGCTGTTTTGAGCTTAAATATAGCGGTATGGAGCGATAGGTATGTTTTCTGAATGGATATGGAAGAGGTTTTCCATAAATTCTGATCTTTCTTTTGCATAATAGCGCATGTTTTCAATGTGAGAAAAATCGCCAATAAATCGAGATTTATCACCGAAATTTGGCAAAAATTTTCAAATATAGAGTGTAATACTTTTAACTGAAATCGTTTGCAAATCAAGTTGCAGAGCGGTTTTTTACATAAAGTGAACAATTTGTGAACATGTGTCCAAAGATTGACAAAATCATACCCTCAACTTATATTTAATAAGTGATTGAAGCATATAGAATGAATTGGAAGAATGCGCAGACATGCCCTGAGCAGGAAATCACGGGAGTACTGGAAGCGTTATTTTTGTAAGCGTTCTGTATGATGAAGAGGATTATGCGTATCGTGTTGAAACGTACCTTTTGTTGCCTTTCTACCGAACGACAACGGTAATCTACGAAAACGTAAAAAAGTGGGGTAGATCAATGATGAAACAGTGGCAGGTTGCAAAGCGAATTCTCCCCTTGCTGGCGGTGTTCTCTTTGCTGCTATCCGCATGCGGGCGGGAAGACTTGTCGGTAATGAAACCTCAGGGTCCTGTAGCGCAAGGCCAATATGATCTGATGAAGTTATCCATCGCGATTATGATCGTGGTGCTCATCATTGTATTTGCCATAGCGGCCTATGTTCTGATCCGGTTTCGTAGACGAGCCGGGCAGACTGAGATGCCTGAACAGGTTGAAGGTAATTTCAAGCTGGAAGTAATATGGACAGCCATTCCGTTATTGCTGGTTATTGTGCTGGCAGTACCGACGGTCCAAACGATTTTTGCCCAAGGCGAAGATCTGTCCAATGACAAAAACGCACTTAAGGTCCAAGTCACCTCGCATCAGTACTGGTGGGAATTCACTTATCCTCAATATGACGTAACCACCGCTCAAGATCTCATCATCCCGACCGGAACAAAAATCGCATTCGAATTAAAAACCGCTGACGTGCTTCACTCCTTCTGGGTGCCGTCACTTGCGGGCAAAATGGACACAAACCCGGATGGAACACTTAACAAGTTCAGTTTCTCTGCACCGAATGAAGGCGTTTACCGCGGTAAATGTGCCGAATTATGTGGCAGATCGCATGCTTTCATGGAGTTTAAGGTAAAAGCAGTGAGTCAGGAATCCTTTGACAGATGGGTGAACCAGATGAAAGCACCCGCGGTCCTTCCTGAAGACACTAAATTAGCCGAAAAGTTCAAAACAAACTGCCTTTCTTGTCACGCTGTTGGTGATCAAGGTGGACCGGTTGCACCTAACCTGACGGGAATAGGTGGCAAGGAATCTGTCGCAGGCATTCTGCTGAATTCTCGTGAGGGACAGGAAGAAGGTAGTCCGGTACTGGATAACATGAAAGAATGGCTCCATGATCCACAATCCGTGAAGCCGGGCAATACCATGCCGAATCCCAAAGATCTTGGGTTGACGGATGAAGAAATCGACGGAATTGCCGAATATCTGGCCAACTACAAATTGGACTATGAATAGAACAGCAAGGACGAAGAAGGGGGTACACAACCTTGGCTCATGCGCATAGCGTCAAGAGGTACAGGGGCTTGATGGATTGGATCACCACCGTCGATCACAAAAAAATCGCCATTCTCTATTTGGTTGCGGGTGGATTTTTCTTTGGAATCGGCGGCATTGAAGCCATTTTGATTCGGATTCAACTGATGAAGCCTATGAATGATTTTGTATCGGCACAGGTCTTCAACGAACTGATTACCATGCATGGAACAACGATGATTTTCCTTGGTGTCATGCCACTTATTTTTGCCATTATGAATGCTGTCGTGCCTTTGCAAATCGGGGCGCGGGACGTTGCTTTCCCGTTTCTTAACGCGCTTGGTTTCTGGACGTTCCTGTTTGGTGGATTATTGCTGAACCTGAGCTGGGTTATGGGCGGAGCACCGGATGCGGGCTGGACCTCATATACGCCGCTTTCGGGCAGTGAGTACAGTGGAACGCATGGTGTGGATTTCTACACCATCGGCCTTCAGATCGCGGGTCTGGGAACGCTCATCGGGGGCATTAACTTTCTTGCAACGATTATTACAATGCGTGCTCCAGGCATGTCCTACATGCGGATGCCGATGTTTACATGGACGACATTTATTACATCTGCCATTATCCTTTTTGCTTTTCCTGCCATCACGGTAGGGCTTGTACTTTTGACGTTTGACCGTATACTGGGAGCGAATTTCTTCGATGTCGCAGGTGGCGGTAACCCTGTACTCTGGCAGCACATCTTCTGGATCTTCGGGCACCCGGAAGTATACATTCTGATTTTGCCGGCATTTGGTATTATCTCGGAGGTTATTCCAACCTTCTCGCGTAAACGGTTGTTCGGATACAGCTCCATGGTATTTGCCACCATCCTGATTGCCTTCCTGGGCTTCATGGTATGGGCGCATCACATGTTTACAACAGGTCTGGGTAATGTAGCCAACGCGCTTTTCTCCATCTCCACGATGTTGATTGCCGTACCTACCGGAATCAAAATCTTTAACTGGCTCTTTACGATGTGGGGTGGACAGATCCGCTTTACAGCGGCAAATCTGTTTGCTGTTGGATTCGTTCCAACCTTCGTTATGGGTGGTGTTACCGGTGTCATGCTGGCATCTGCTCCAGCGGATTTTCAGTTCCATGATACGTACTTTGTTGTAGCTCACTTTCACTACGTTATTGTAGGGGGACTGGTGCTCGGCTTGTTCTCGGGACTGCATTACTGGTGGCCGAAGATGTTCGGACGTATTCTGAGTGAAACACTGGGCAAATGGACATTCTGGACATTTATGATCGGTTTCCAATTAACGTTCTTTGTACAGCATTTCCTCGGTCTGATGGGAATGCAGCGCCGGATCGTTACATATTTGCCGAATCAGGACTTTGATCTGCTCAATCTGGTCAGCTCCGTCGGTGCATTTCTGATGGGTGTGGGGGTTATCATATTCCTCGTGAACATCGTAATCACAATGAGAAAACCGGCTGGTGCGCCAAACGATCCGTGGGAAGACGGTCGTACCCTGGAATGGTCCATTCCTTCACCGCCACCGGAATACAATTTCAAGCAGACTCCACTGGTACGTGGAATTGATGCGTACTGGAAGGAAAAGATGGCAGGACATACGGAGATGACACCAGCAGAACCCGTAGGTTCGATTCATATGCCGTCAGCAACGCCGTTGCCGTTTGTAATGTCCGTAGGGATATTTATCGCCGGACTTGGCTTGATGTTCAGCAAGGATGAATTCGGAAATGCGTTTATGAATGTCATTTTCAACAATTATATTGTAGTTATTATTGGTCTCGTAATCACATTCGGTGCAATGGCACTTCGTTCACTTTATGATGATCATGGCTGGCATATTGAACCGGAGGATCAGGATGAGAAGGGGGCTAGAACATGACAACCTCACATGCCGAACCGGTGAACGACAAATTGCCGCATGAACCGGAGAAAGCAACGCTGGAGGGACGTAACAAGCTTATCGCCTTCTGGTTGTTCCTTGGCGGCGAGACGGTACTGTTCGGTACACTCTTTGCTACCTTCCTGGCTCTTCGTGGCCAAACCAATGATGGACCTACGGCGAATGAACTGTTCCACCTGCCACTCGTGGCCGCTGCAACGTTCATTCTCTTGGTCAGTAGTTTGACAAGTGTATTTGCCATTCAGGCCATGCATAAGGGCAAGCGAGATGCACTGGCATTGTGGCTTGGTATCACGGTGGTACTGGGTATGGGATTTCTCGCACTGGAAATATACGAGTTCTATGAGTATGTGAAACATAAAGAGTTTGGCATGACCACCAGTGCCTTCAGTTCAGCATTCTATACACTGGTCGGGTTCCACGGAGCCCACGTTGCTTTCGGTATTGTGTGGATCGGAATCATTATCGGGCAGCTGTTCAAAAAAGGATTGACGGTCGTAACTGCACCTAAAGTATACGTCTCCGCAATGTACTGGCACTTTATTGACGTGGTCTGGGTGTTCATCTTTACGGTCGTGTACCTGCTCGGAAAGGTGGGGTAACACATGTCGGCACAGGATAAGACAGATCAACAGCCTGTGAAACACCGTCACCGTACGGAAGGGCCACAGAAACACGTCGTAGTGTTTATCTTTTCCATTATTCTCACGCTGATTGCATTTGCGGCTGCTTCTGCCGGAGGAGTCAACACAACCTTTATAATTATTATTTTGCTCGTCATGGCTATTCTTCAAGTATTCGTTCAGTTGGGTTATTGGATGCACTTGAAGGACAAAGGGCACTTGATGCCGATTCTGTTCATGGCCTTTGGCTTTTTCGTAGCCTTTACGTGCATCATTATGGCACTCTATTGGGTCTGGTGGTAAAAGAGATGGCGGCGGCGCATTGCCGCCGTCTTTTCCCCTTTTTGGCGAATGAATCTTCACAAAGAAATGAAGGCAACAACCAAATTAGGTCACGGGGAGGTTTCCCGTATGCTCGGGTTGCAATATTTTAGCTTTAACGACTTATGGAGTCCACTTATATTGGCTTTATTTCTGATCATTGCTGCGGCATATCTGGTGCTTGTGGGACCGTTAAGCGAGCAAATAAAGGATGCAGAGCCTGCGACTGCTGCGCAGAAAATAATGTTTATTACAGGGCTGTTTGTCCTGTATCTGGCTCAAGCTGGACCATTTAATCTGCTTGGTCACGTAATGTTTAGCTTCCACATGGTGAGCATGGCGTTATCCTATCTGGTAGCCCCGCCGCTGATGATGAAAGGTTTGCCGATCTGGGTATGGCGCAGAATCGTACGCTGGTTGCCTACACGCCAGCTATCATTTCTGGCTCATCCGATTGTTGCGGCAGTGCTCTTTAACGGGCTGTTCTCGTTGTATCACCTACCGATTGTACATGATTACGTCATGCTGAATTTTACCGTTCACCGGTTGTATTATATTGCACTGTTCATCACCTCGATGCTCATGTGGTGGACATTGCTGAATCCGTTGCCAGAAGGCAGACAAGCATCGGGGTTATCCAAGATCGGTTTTATTTTTCTGAATATGGTACTGCTTACGCCTGCGTGTGGATTGATTATTTTTGCGTCCGAGCCGTTGTATCAGACGTACAGCAACCCTGCAGTATGGGCTGAAGCAATGCGGTATTGTGTGTCAGGAGATTCTACGGCGTTACTTCGCTCATTCGGTGGGCCTGCGTTCTTCAACTTTTTGTCTTCCGCGAAGGAAGATCAGCAGGTCGGTGGCATTGTAATGAAGTTTATTCAGGAAGGAATCTTCGCCTCGATGTTAGCCTATGTCTTTTTCCAATGGTATCGGAAAGAGAAGCAGGAAGATGATGATGATTCGTATCCTGCAGGGGGCGCAGGGGGGCCGCTCAATCCGGCTGCCAAATAATTAAGTAATGTTCTGACAAGAGGGGGAACACACGATGGATATGTATTTTTGGCTACCCACGATCAGTACTTCTTTCATTGTGATTAGTGCAGTACTGGTGGGGATTGGATGGGTACTGATTATTCGGGGTAAACGTGAGGCCCATCAGTCCGCTATGGTAGCAGGTGCGATTGCAGCTCTAATCTTCTTTGTGATCTATATGTCACGCACGGTGTTTGTGGGTAATACAGCTTGGGGCGGGGACCCGGATCTGGAGATCTTTTACCGGATCTTTCTAATCTTTCATATTATCCTGGCTACCGTGGCAGCGATATTTGGCATTTCCACACTGGTGCTGGGGTTCAAAAAGAAGTTTGGAAAACATCGTCGCTGGGGCAAGTTCACGTCCATGATCTGGTTCGGGTCAGCGCTAACAGGTGTTGTTGTGTATGTTCTTCTATATATCTTATATCCTGGTGGTCATACACGTCCGGTGTGGGAAGCTATCCTCGGCGTGTAAAACTGGGGACACAACCTCAGGTTAATCGTGTATGTGTCACTATCATATTCTGAAAATATGAAAATGGACGAATCTAGCAGATGATTGGTCCACGCTTCCTCTCTTATTCATTCATAGAATGAGTTCGAGAGGGGGAAAAAAATTGAAAAAAACAGTCAGTGTCAGTCAAACGTATCCACGTCTTACCGTGTATTCAGAAGAGAACTACAGAGGGAGAAGCCGCATCTACCGTGGTAACACAGGTCTCCGTAATTTGGACAACATCCCGGGTGGGGTAGAGAGCCTGCGTTTCTTCTCGACAAGTTCCAATGCAACACTCGTTGTATTTACGCGGCCTAACTTTCAGGGTGGATTCCGTGTCTTCCGTGGCAACACCAACTTGAGAGATTTGGATGATCTGATCCGTGGCAATGATGTGGAATCCCTGATCTCCACGAATGAGCGGTTGACTTTGGAAGAGATTCGTGCGATCCGCGCCAGCCGCAGTCTGCCTAGTGGTTATAACCTCGTTTAATTGTAAGGCCTCTTCTTCTAACAGGTGCTAGAGAACGGCAAAGGGCTGTACCCGAATTGTGTTTACACAATAATGGGTACAGTCCTTCTTTTGTGATGGGGGAAGGATGTTTAATCCCCACCACTGTCGCTGCTGCTACCACTATCGCTGTTGTGATGAGAATGTGTGTCTGATGAATGATCCGGTGTGTGTCTGGAATGTCGATCGTAGGAGTCATCTCCTGTAATGATCGGATATCCCGAAGCAGAGTCGGTATAACCGTTGTTACGACGGATGCGGTGTCTGCCTTTTTTGGCAGAATGACGATGAGGTTCATCCCGGAGGATCAACCAGATGACAACGATAAAGAAAAGGAGTACAAATCCGATCTCTACCAGCCAATCCATAGCTGTAACCTTCCTTTCTTGAATCGTTACTATCATTTATTTTAACGTAAATTCGAACTGTGTCCCATCCCGTCTTCCTGATTCAGGAAAATTAGGGGTTGACGGGATGAGAATTCAGTCTATATACTGTGTATATTGATATATACAGTAAACACAGTGAACACAGTAAGCAAGATGAGTGAATGACAGGTGAAAGGCAGGCATGCATATGAACGAATGGAAGCAGGCGTGGTGGTTGACCCGCAACCAGATGAGCAAAGATAAGCTCCAATGGCTCTGGTCTGCAATATTCATGATATACACTGGCAGCATGAGCGGTGTGATGTTAATAGGACAACAACAGACAGATTTCATTAATCCGGTAGTGGATGCCTTCTTTTTACTTATGCTTCCATTTCAAGGGTTTATGTTCTGCAGGCGCTCCTTCCGTTACATACAGGAGGATTCCTATACGCAGATGCTGGCCTACTATCGCAGAATTCCTATCCCCGAACAAGCGGTGATGTGGTCCAGATTACAGCAGGCTCTGATGGCGTTTGCTTACAACGGTATCTTTTTCTACGGATCGCTATATGTGGTTAACCTTCATTCCGAAGGATTCCGATGGGATCAATATCTGGCCTTTAGCCTTACCTGTACAGGTTATGGACTTGTGGTAACAGGATTGTATATTTACGGAGAGTTTCTGAACAGTGGGAAGAAATATTTGCTTCTCAGTACGCTTTTTGTACCAATCGCCATTGGCATGTCCTTACTGATTCGAATGTCAGGCAGTTACGGATTACGGCTTGTACTGGATGAAAGTAAATCATGGGGATTGCTTTCCCCGATTATGTGGATTGCTCTGGTGGCTGGCGTAGCGGGATTATGGCTGTTTAGTCGTTTAACGCTGAAGAAGCTGGTTCAGCGGGATTTGAATTAAAATGAGAATTGAGCTTATGTACGAATACAGGATGAAACCGGCACGGTCAGGTAACAGACTGGAGTGTACCGGAGGGCGAGGTGCAAGATGTGAAAATACCCATTCAAATTAATGAAAATAGCGCTGAACCTTTATACCACCAAATTGAAAATCAGTTAAGATCGTTAATTATTACGGGTCAGTTGGGGGAGGGAACACATTTGCCGTCCATTCGTGAGTTCGCCGGAGCACTGAATTGCAGTGTTATTACGGTTAGACGGGTCTATCAGGATTTGGAGAATGAAGGTCTGCTTCGTACGAAGCAGGGGACAGGTACATTTGTGGCTCAGGTAGAAGCCGGCGATAGAGAAAATTATAGATTGAAGGCCGCACAGGAAGCGATGCAGGCTGCGGTGCAGTCCGGGAAATCGGTAGGGTGCACGGAAGAAGAGATGGAGAGCCTGTTCCGGGAAGTCCTGAAGGCTATATACGCGAAGTGAGGGAGTGATTCATACATGGAACCGATAGCAATCCAGTTGAACGGCGTATCTAAAATGCGAAAACGCAGAGTTATTGGCCCGATTGATCTCTCCATCCCAGAAGGGTATGTGGTTGCTATTCTCGGTCACAACGGTTCAGGCAAAAGCACACTTCTTAACATGCTGCAGCAAGTGGTGCTGCCAGATGCCGGGCAGATTATATGGTTTGGTCAGGAACATGATGGGCCACTTCCTATTGTACTGAGACAACAGATTGGTTTTGTGGCAGATAACGCTGGTTCGGAAGAGAACCGGATAACAGCACGGGAAGCAGCTCATTTCCGGGCGTACTGGTACCCACGTTGGGATATGAAGTTGTTCGACCAGCTGATTCATGATATGGAAGTGCCTGTTGATGTGAAGCTGAACAATATGTCCAAGGGAGAGCGGCGAAAATTTGAGATTGCAGCTGCAATTGCAGCTCGCCCAAAACTATTGCTTTTGGATGAGCCTTCATCAGGACTGGACCCCTTTGCCTGGAAAGTGATGGTTGAGCAGTTCCGTACTTTCATGGCGGGGGGAGACACCACGATTCTGATTGCCACACATATTGCGGACGAAGTCAAAAGGCTTGCAGATTACATCGTATTGATGCACCGTGGTCAGTCGCTGGGGATGGCCGAGAAAGATATGGTGCTCGATCAGTGGAAAGAAGTCTGGTATGAAGGAGATTTAAGGCCAGAGAGTATCCCTGGTGTTGTGGAATCTTCTATAGAAGAGGGAGGTCTGGTTCGCGTAATTACAACCCGGGTCAGCGAAGCGCAGGAAAGGCTGGAACTTTCGAATAACCGAGTATTGAAAATCCGCAACTTGGAATTGGATGAAGTGCTGGCGTTCTGGATTGCCGGGTATGCACCCGTACAGTGGAAATAACCGAAGGGAGACGATAAATGATGAACCGATTGGAATTGAAGCAAGTCGTTAAGCAGTATGCAGACAAAACAGCCGTTAATGGAGTCACGCTCAATGTAAAAGAGGGGGAGATTTACGGACTGCTCGGAGCCAATGGTGCAGGTAAAACAACAACAATGCGTATGGTGCTCGGATTGATTCACCCTGACGGAGGCAATATCCTGTACAACGGCAAGCCTTACAATACGGAGCTGCAACAGATTATGGGTTATCTTCCGGAAGAGCGCGGATTGTACCCGAAGGTGAAAGTCAGCGAACAGATTAATTACTTGGCACGGCTTCGTGGCATGAATGGCAAGGATGCAGACCAGAGCCTCAAGTATTGGCTGAACCGGTTTGAGGTACCTGAGTATTACGATAAGAAGATTGAAGAGTTATCCAAAGGTAATCAGCAGAAAATGGGCTTTATCGCGGCCGTAGTGCATAGACCGCAGATTCTCATCTTGGATGAAGCGTTCAGTGGGCTGGATCCTGTGAACGTGGAATTACTCAAGTCCACCGTCAAGGAATTGCGTGACGAAGGCACGGCCATTCTGTTCTCTACACACCGTATGGAGCACGTTGAAGAGTTGTGTCGTCAGATCACCATTCTGCATCGTTCCAACACGGTGGTACAAGGAGAGATCAAGGAGATCAAGAGCCGGTATCCGCGTGAACAGGTATTCCTGGGTACGATTGGAAGTGTGGAAGGACTTGAACAATTGTCTGGTGTGAAGAAAGTCGAGCGGAATGAGCGTGGTTACCTGATACATATTAGTCAGGTGGAGGCGGCTCAAGAGATTCTGAGAACAGCCATGACTCAGACGACAGTGGAACACTTTGAACTGAAGGAACCAACGCTTAACCAAATCTTTATTCGTGAGGTAGGTGAGTCGAATGAATAAAATGGGAACGATTACGGGTTTTACATTTAAAAACAAAGTTAAAACGAAATCATTCATGGTGACGACCATTGTACTTGCACTTTTAATTTCAATCGGGCTCAATGTTCCGTATTTCATTACCTTATTTAATGGGGGTTCCATTGGCGAATCTTCAAGCAGTAACCCTGTGAATATTGGTCTTCTGAGTACGGGGCAGCCTGAAGTTTCCGAGAAACTGGAGAGCTTCTCTGCAGCTCAAGGAGATCAGGCCTATCGATTCATTGCCAGTGGAGACAAAGATGAGGCGGCTCTTGCAGCGGATGCGGAAGCAGGACTAACCGATGGCTACCTGAAGTTTGAAGCTGTTTCCGGGCAAGAGTTCCCGCAGCCCATTCTATATTCAGCAGAAGACGTATCACCTCAGATCATTGCATCCATCGAAGCTGCGTTGCAAAGTGTGAAGCTGGATGTGGTTGTGAAGGATGTACTCACAGCGGAGCAGAAGGAATTGATTACAACACCTGTGAAGCTCACCGAGCAAAGCTTGAGTACAGATGAGAGCGGAGCAGGTACTGAGTCTGAAGGTGCGATGAGCCCAATTAACTATATTGTGGTGTACTTGCTGATCATCCTGCTGTTTACCTCGACCATGATGACAGGTAACATGATTGCCTCCGAGATCACAGCTGAGAAGAGCTCGCGTATTATGGAGATTCTGATTACGAGTGTATCACCGCTCAGTCAGATGTTTGGTAAAATCATCGGGATTTTCATGGTGGGGATGCTGCAAATCGGGATCTTCGGAGCGGTGGTTGCCGGAAATATGTTGTTGCCGCATAACCGTGCAGTATTAGGTGATTTCAAAATGAATCTGAGTGATGTGAATATTGCGGTTATTGTATATGGACTTATATTCTACATTCTGGGTTACTTCCTGTATGCGGTGTTGTTCGCTGCGATTGGCTCAATGGTAAGCCGTACTGAAGAACTCGGTCAGGCTGTTCTGCCGATTACGATGTTGTCGCTTGTTTCCTTCTATATTGCGATCTTCAGTATTTCTACGCCGAACATTCTGTTGTTGAAAATCGCAAGCTTCATTCCATTCACGTCGCCGACCGCGATTCTGGTACGGATCGGTGCAGGAGTTGCACCGACTTGGGAGATTCTAACGTCCTTAGCGATTCTCATTGTATCCATTATCATCTTTGGATGGCTTGCAGCTAAAATCTATCGCACAGGTGTGTTGATGTACGGTAAACGTCCAACCTTCAAAGAATTATTTAAGGCCATGAAGGCATATAAGATCTAGGTTGAGTGTTTGAAGGTGGTTGGTGGGTGTGTGCTGTGTCGGTGGTGTTATATTAAATCGAGTTCAGGAGAGGGTCGATGATCATGCAGCAGTTAAAAGGGTTCTATATACAGTTTTTGAGGGAACCTCTGTGGTTTAAAGCATTGATCCTGACTACACTACTACTTTCAATTTCCTGGCTCTGATCAGTATCTATTTATCTTGGCATAGCTTAGACTTTGCGAATATCTAGCATTGAACCTATACGACAGTTTCGTTTTTATGGTTTCCTACACTAATGAGAGTAATGAAGGGAGAACGTGCTGCTCCGTTTGTGGAGTGGCACCTATTCCCACCTTTATCCGTAGTATCTGAGAATGTCCATTCTATTAAAAATGGGTTGGCAACTATACTCACTAAAGGAGATTACATAATATGAAGAATTGGAAACGCATGCTCTTATCTCTTACAGTCTCGGTAGGTTTGCTCGCATCTGCAGTACCAGCTATGGCTGCTCCACAAGGAACTTCCGTCAAGGTCAATGACCAAGCTGTGAAATATGCTACAGGAGCACCAATCCTGGATAAAGGCACAACACTGGTTCCACTGCGGACTACGCTGGATGCTATGGATGTGAAGCTAACAACTGCGACAGATGATACGATTACGGCTGTGGTAGATGGCAGAACGATTACACTCAAAAGCAAGCTTACACGGATCAACGGTGTAACGTATGCGCCAATCCGCATCGTTGGTGATGCAGCGGGTTATGAAGTACGCTGGGATGCTGCAACGCGCACCGTGCTGTTGGTATCCAAAGGGGGAGCAACTGAAACTGCGCAAACCGGTGGACGTGGCTTCATGTGGGAAGTTGAAAGCAATGGCAACACGGTCTATCTGGTAGGGTCCATGCATATTGCTGATGAGAGCTTCTATCCATTACGTCCGGAGTTTGAAGAAGCTTTTGCCGAAGCTGATTATCTCGGGGTAGAGATTGATATTAGCAAAGCCGCTGACGAAGAGCAGCAAAAGCTGGTTCTAAGTCTGGGTTCGTATCAGGATGGAACAACACTGAAAGATCACATTTCCAGTGAAACGTATACTAATCTGGGTGATGTATTGAAGAAAAATGGTCTGGAGCCTAACGCTTTGGATACATTTAAGCCTTGGGTAGTAGAGAGCACACTCGCAAGTTTGAAGTCCGCAACGGCTGGATACGAAGCGTCAGCAGGAGTGGATCTGTATTTCATTCAGAAAGCGATCGAGCGCAAACTCCCAGTTATTGAGTTGGAAAGTTATCAATCTCAACTTGGCATGTTTAACGACTTTTCCAAAGAAACACAAGAGGAAACACTGAAAGCGACAATCGAGAACTTCGACGTGCTGGATAACAGTGTGAATCAAATGGCTGAGATGTGGAAAACGGGTAATGACGAGCAACTGCTTGAACTGACTAACAGCTTCTCCACTAACGAGGAGTACAACAAAGCAATGCTGGTTGATCGTAACATTGGTATGGCGGACAAAATCGATGGTTACTTGAAAAACGGCAAAGGCGAGGAGTATTTCGTTGTTGTTGGCGCGGCACACTACCTGGGCGATCACGGCATCGTGAAACTGCTTGAGGATAAAGGATATAAAGTAGAACGTAAATAAATATAGATTACTATAGAAGGTAACCCTTTCGTCTCGAATATGAGAGTTGAGAGGGTTACCTTCTTATATATAGAAGAAAGACAGATTAAATAAAGAAGACCAGTTGCAGGATAATACAATTGAACCTGAGATTTCATCGTAGATTAATAGTCCTTACTATGGTTAAAATGTGGATTTAATATTTTTTAAAATTAACTCTTTACAAGTACTGATTCTACATGGTATATTCTAATTCCGGCCAAGAAAACACGGTTTACACGGTGCGGCAAGCAAATGAAATTAGCTTCGAAAGAAACTTAAAAAAGAGCTTGCAAAGTTGGTTCGGACATGATATTATATAAGAGTTGCTGAAGAGAACAACATTCGGTAACAAAACAAGTTTGATCTTTGAAAACTGAACAACGAGTGAGTAAACATTCTGCTTGCAGAATGAACGCGAAAGTTTGAAACAAGCCTTGGCTTGAATCAACTGG